>NZ_QRGR01000007.1 GCF_003367245.1 Pontibacter diazotrophicus
ATCGCAAGAAAGGCAATGGTGGCTATGGCTCCGGTGAGCACCTCTTCCCATCCCGAACAGAGAAGTTAAGCCCGGACGCGCCGATGGTACTGGGGTCACACCCGGGAGAGTAGGTGGCCGCCAACACAACAACAAGACGCCCCCTGTTAGAGATAGCAGGGGGCGTTCTTGATTTAGAGGCTATCCTAATCTAGTAGGCGAGGCGTAACTAATCCAGCGGCAGCGTATCTAAACTTTCCGGTGTACCTTTCTTTGATCTCAGAGAGATTTTGAAATGTAGTATTACTCGCGCAGTTGATGCAGGTTATGGGTCAGAAATTCTTCCCAGGTTGAAACAAACCCTTTATCGGCCCATGGAAGATTTTCCTGTAATAATAGTTCGAATCTTAAGCGATATGAATCTTTTTCGAACGAATCGAAACTGAAAGGGAGCTTTATAACTTGAGAATTTCCTGGTTTGATGCTCAAATCATTTATCTCTCCCTGCTGAACTACTTTTTCCCCATCAAGTATTTTCCATTGTAACAGTACTTTGTCCAGCACAGCAAAATCCTGAAGATTAACCACATTAATACTGTTGTCTTTGCTGAGCTTTATGCTTACCGGCTGATACTCTTTTTTAAATTCCTGCAAACTCTCCGCGGAAAATTGCTCTAATTGTGGAGCAGAGGGAGGGAGATTAGCAATAGCCTTATTTTTGATGTTATTTAACACCGGCCTTTCTGGATCCAGGACTTTAAGGCTATCCTGTAAAGCAGAAACCCAGGGTTTTGGAGCATCAAAAATATTGTTTTCTGTAGCCCACGCTATCAGTGAGGGCCTGTTTCTGAGTTGGTATAGCATAGACAAACGCTGCTTGAGCCAAATATTGCCATCAATGTCACCCTCGCTGATTGGCTCCTGATCTACATCTAAGTACTGAATAAGATATAAGCCATACTCATCGGCTAAATCATACAAGTCATTATTGGCAGGTAAACCATATACACGTATGGTGTTAAAATGATGTTGCTTCAATTTTATCACGTAGGTTCTTAACTCTTCTGTTGTGGGCGCCGGAGCTCTTAATGGAGGGTGTATATAGGCAACTGCTTTGAGCCGTACAGGAATATTATTTATTCTTAGCTCGCCCTTTTTTAGCTCAGCTATTCTTAATCCTACTTTTTCGCTTATGACTTCAGATGCATTATAACGGGAGGAGTAAGCACCAGAGGTGACAAGAAAAAGGTTAGGTGTTTCAGCGGTCCATTTGTAGGAGTAAACTTCACGGTTAACATAAAAGAAATGATGATGACCTTTTATAGGCTCTTGATTGCCCTGCTTTGTACTGTCAGCTATAATATGGGTCACTACTTTACCGCTGAAGTCCCTGACTTTTTCCTCCCTTCTGATGAAGGAGGCATACCGGGGGCTTTGGGCATGATTTTTCATTCTGAAGCGGTAGGACCAGTTCAGGCCCCTGTAATTTTCTGGATAGGTGTGGAATACTCTTACACGGGAAGCTACAAAACGAATATCAGGGGTAGCTATAAGAAAGAATCTGTAGGCTAAACTATCTATATCGCCTGCATCCTGTTCGCTTGTTATCTTTATAGTTGTAGCTCCTCCTTTAGCTTTCAAAAAAGGCGAGATTCTTATTTGAGTATCTACACCTGGCGATGCCAGTTTTGACTTGTACCCGTTTACCTCTATTGTAAAAGAAGTCTTAGGAGAAAGTATCACCAGAAACTGCTCCTTCCCCAGCCACTGAGAGGGTGTTTCTGCTAAAGTAGAAAACACGGTGACTTGTGCTGTTTTTCCTGTTGCGGTTTTAACTTGCTGGGCCGCTTTATTCCACTTTATCTGTTTCACCCAAGTTGATGATACCGGCTCAAAGGTTAAAGCCTCTGCTTCGTCTTTAAAAGGAATAGTGACTTGCCCATGTTCTATTAAACTATCTGCAATCAGGGCTTCTTCTCTTGTCTGGGCCAGCGAGCCGAAAGCTATTACCTGAAATAATAATATGAACGGCAGAGTTCTCCTGATGCATAAGAAAAACAACCCTACAGGAGTCAATGTATTCCCAGAAGCTAACCTTTTACACATTTCTGGCATTTCGTGAAGGGGATTCGTCTAAGGAATATGAAGCTATCCAACTTTAAAAAGGTAGTAATAAAAGTGGAAACGTCACAGAAATGGGGTATAAAATACGCTGCCCCACCTAATTTTCAGGCTACACTTTCGTTATAACATCATTATACACTTCAGGAGAGGCAACACAATGAAAGAAACATCAGATAACTGCTGATTCAGTTTATGAGTATAGCAGTAAGCTGGCTGTTGTTTTTCAGGGCTTTCCTCTTTAACTTGTCTTATGGCTTTTTTATACCCGTCTTTTCTGTTTGCGCTTGCTGCTATCGCTGTGCCTGTTGTGCTACATTTAGTGCAACTGAGGCGGGCGAAGCGGGTTATATTCAGTAATGTTCGGTTTATTCAGGCTTCTAAAGACCTGACGGCCAGCCAGCGTAATTTAAAAGAGCTGCTGATACTGCTGTGCCGTATTCTGTTCATTGTTTTCCTGGTGCTGGCTTTTGCGCAGCCTTTTTTGCCTGCTTCTAACGCTGTTGCTCCTGCGGATGCGTCCCAGGTGGCGATTATAGTGGATAATACTTACAGTATGCAGAATGTGCACGAGCAGCAGGATTTGTCTCTCCTCAACGTTGCCTCAGACAGAGCGAAGGATATTGTAGGTATGTTTCCTGCATCTACTGCTTTTAAAGTAGCATCCAGCAACAGGGCAAAGCATGGTGCCGCTGTACAGGCTGCGGAAGCTACAGGTTACCTGGAGGAACTGGACTTTTCAGCTAAACAATATTCGGCTGTTGTACCCTCTGCTATTAGTCAACCGGCACATACCTTTATTCTTTCCGACTTTCAAAGAAGTACGTTTCAGCCTTCGGAACTTGCGAGGTATGACAGCACCACACAGGTCCATCTGGTACCTATTGCAGCAGCAGCCACTGGGAATGTTGGCATCGACTCTGTTTATCTGGAAGATGAGTTTATCAGGCCGTCAGCAGAAAATATCCTTCATGTGAGCTTGTTTAATGCCGGAGAAGAGGCTGTAGAAGGGGTTCCGGTAAAACTGATGATAGAGGACCAGCAGGTAGCGGCGCTTAGCGTGGACTTGCCGCCACAACAGGCGACAGAAGCGGTCATGAACTTTAGAGTAAACGGAGCAGGTGCCAAAAAGGCCTATGTGCTGGTAGAGGATTACCCTGTGGAGTTCGACAATACATACTATTTTGTTTTGTCACCCTCCACAGAAGTGAATGTTACTGAAGTGGCGGAAAGTCCTGCTAATTCGCTTCAGCGCCTGTACCAGAACGAACCTTTCTTCCAGTTTACTTCCTATAGTGCGGGCAATATCAATTATGCGCAGGCGGGTACTTCCGATATTATTATACTGAACGGTGTGTCTGACCTTTCGGCTGCCTTAGCCGCTACTGTTACCAACTTTGTGGAGGCAGGAGGTACGGTGGCTGTTATTCCTCCGGCAGGAGGCGAAGTGGCGGGCTATACTACCTTGTTTCAGAACCTGAACATACCTGCCAGCTTTACAGGAGCAACAGCGGCAAGCAGTAAAACAAGCCTGGCAGCGCCAGACCCGAATAATCCTTTTTTCCGGAGTATTTTTTCTGATTATGACCCTAAGATGCAGATGCCTGCTGCAGTGCGCAGTATTGCCTGGAACAGAGCATCAGAAGACATTCTGAAATACAGGGGAGGCGCATCTTTTATGTCAAGGTTCGATAGGGGCAGCGGCCATGTATACCTGATGGCGGCGCCGCTTCAGGAAGATTACAATGCGCTGGCAAACCATGCCCTGTTTGTGCCCATCATGTATAAACTGGCCATCAGTAGCTATAAGCAGCAACAAGCGCTGGCCTATACCTTGTCTGCCAACACCATACAAGTGCCGGCCATCAACAGAAGGCAGCAGGAAGGGGTATACGCACTGCAAAAGGACAGCCTTGCCTTTATACCAGAACAGCAGGTGCGGGGCGGGCGGCTATACTTCAATACACCAGCCGATATGGATGAGGCTGGTTTTTATACGTTGCAGCTTCAGGATTCCACTATCACGACTTTGGCCTTTAACTATGGCAAAGATGAGTCTTACCTGGCACAGTATACGCCGGATGAACTGAAAGCCTTGGTAGGGGCAAGCCGCCAGAATGTGCATGTCTACGAAAGCGGAGATGCTTTTTCAGTGAAGGGCGAGTTCGAAAAAAGTTATTTTGGCGTAAAGCTTTGGAAATATTGCCTAATATTGTGTCTGTTTTTCCTGATGGCCGAAATAGCACTTATTAGATTCCTCTAAAATGAAAATACTTCTCCAAGCAGCAACTATCTATCACCCACAATCTGAACATCATCTACAAAAAAAGAACATCCTGATCCAGGATGGCATCATCACTTACATAGGCTCCGAAACGCAGGAAGCGGATGAAACTATCGCAACCGAAGGACTTTGTGTTTCTGCAGGATGGATAGACATGTTTGCCTTTGTGGGAGAGCCGGGGCTGGAGTACAAGGAAGATTTGCATTCCATAGCTGCTGCAGCGGCGGCTGGTGGCTTCACGGAAGTGGTGTGCCTGCCAAACACAGAGCCGGTTGTGCAGACGAAAGGAACTGTAAATTATGTAAAAAGCATCGCGCAGCAATTGCCTGTGAGCCTTTTGCCGGCAGCAGCTATTACAGTAGATACCCATGGCAAAGACCTGACAGAAATGATTGACCTGCACCAGGCAGGAGCCGTTGCTTTTACAGATGGCACCAAGCCGCTGCAGGGGGCGGATGTACTGCTGAAGGCACTGCAGTATGTGCAGCTGTTTGACGGATTGCTGATGAACAAAGCCGAGCATACGCGCCTGACAGATCACGGGCAAATGCACGAGGGCGAGGTAAGCACCCGCTTAGGGATGAAGGGCATTCCTGCGCTGGCGGAAGAAGTAATGGTCACGCGCGATTTGCAGTTGCTCGCCTACACTGGAGGCAGGATGCATTTTTCACTGCTCTCTACGGCGGCAGCCATCGAGGCAGTCCGGGAAGCGAAAGCGGAAGGCCTGCACGTAACCTGCGATGTGGCCAGTTACCAGGCAGCTTTCACAGACGAGACCGTCTCACCTTTTGATACCAATTATAAAGTAGCCCCGCCTTTCAGAAGTGAAGCCGATGTGGCGGCCATAAAGCAAGGGCTGCAGGACGGAACAATCGATGCCCTTGTATCGGCACATATGCCACACGATACAGAAGCGAAGCGTCTGGAATTTGACCTGGCCGATTTCGGGATCATCAATTTAGAGACGTCCTTTGCTGTGGCAAACAGCACCCTTTCGGGCGTGTTATCGACGGAGCAGTTGGTAGTAAAGTTTACCTCCGGCCCGCGCGGGGTTCTGCGCCTGCCTGAACCGCAAATAGCGGAAGGAGAGGCCGCAAACCTGACGCTCTTCAACCCGAATGCCCCCTGGACCCCATCTGAAGCAGCCACGAAGTCTAAGTCAAAAAACAGTCCTTTCTTTGGCCAGGAGCTAAAGGGGAGGGTAATCGGGACGATACACAAAGGGCAGGCGGTGCTCAATCAGTCTTTTTAATATATTTATACTTATATTGAGCTTGTGTTGGCAAAAGCCCAACAGGGGCGAATTAGCAAAATGCTGAATCAGACAATTATCAGGGTTGGGATACGCTACGGCGTGTTGTGTAGTCTGGCTTGTTTCTTACTGGTGGTAGTCCTTTACTTTATGGGGTATAACCCGTTTGGTAACGCAGGTCGCCTGACGTACCTGCCCATACCTGTATTTATATTTCTTGCCATCCGCTACTTTAAGTTGTTCAACGAGGGCAACATGAGCTTCGGAAAAGGCTTTAGAGTGGGGCTGTCGGTGGCATTTTATACGGCCATGGCGACCGCCATGCTTATTTTCCTTTTCATTTACCTGGTAGGGCCAGAGGTGATACAGGCCCATGTGGCAGAGATGAGGGCTTTACTGGAGGAGACGAGGGAAGAGCAGGTGAGAATGTTGGGGGAAAGCCTCTACGAAGAAGGGTATAAAGCACTGGATTCTTTAACACCGAGTATGCTGGCAGCGGATGATTTTGTGCGGCGGATGTTTGTGGGAGGGATATTTTCATTGATAGCGGCCGTTTTCTTTCGTAAGTAAAACGTAAACCTATAAACACTAACAACATGACCACCATTGAAAAACAACCCTCTGTAGCCTCTGTAGCCCTTAAGTATGGTTTACTCTTTGGTCTGATAGGTGTCGTCTTCCAGGTTATCATTATGGTAACCGATTTAGGAGATAACCGCTGGCTCAGCAGCCTGGCCTATATCATCCTGATTGCCGGTATCGTGATGGCCATGAAAAACTACAAAGAGCAGAACTTCGGCTACATGTCGTATGGGCAGGGGCTGGGGATTGGCACTTTGTTAGGAGCCGTTTTTGGCTTTATGACGGGCTTGTTCACTTGGGTATACACGGAGTTTATAGATACCGAATATATGGCACGCATGATGGAGAAGCAGCGTGTGCAGATGCTGGAGCAGGGAATGACAGATGAACAGGTGGATGCAGGTATGGCGATGGCAGAGAACTTCCAGGGCCCGTTAACAATGATTATCGGCGGAACAGTCATGACTTTAATTTTTGGCTTTATCTTATCTTTGATCATCTCAGCGATAATGAAGAACAGCCGTCCGGAGTTTGAATAAAACATGCAGTATCCTTATGATATTTCGGTCGTGGTTCCCCTCTTTAATGAGGAGGAATCGTTGCCTGAACTTGTGCGCTGGATTAAACGCGTGATGCACGCGCACGAGTTTTCTTATGAAGTGATTTTAGTTGATGACGGCAGCACCGACCGCTCCTGGGACGTGGTGTGCAGCCTGAGTGCCGAAGACAACACGTTGAAGGGCATCAGCTTTAACCGTAACTACGGTAAATCGGCAGCGCTGAACGAAGGCTTTAAGCGCTGTTCCGGCGAAGTGGTGATTACCATGGATGCCGACCTGCAGGACAGCCCGGAGGAGATCCCGGCCCTGTACGATATGATCAAAAACCAGCGCTATGACCTAGTGAGCGGCTGGAAAAAGAAGCGCTACGATCCGCTGAGCAAAACAATCCCTACAAAGTTTTTTAACGCCGCTACCCGCAAGTTATCAGGCATTAAACTGCACGACTTTAACTGCGGCCTGAAAGCGTACCGCCAGCTGGTGGTAAAAAGTATTGAGGTGCACGGCGAAATGCACCGTTATATACCTGTTATTGCGAAGTGGAACGGTTTTACCAGAATAGGAGAGAAGCCCGTACAGCACCAGGAGCGCAAGTATGGCACCACCAAATTTGGCCTGGAGCGCTTTGTTTACGGTTTCCTCGACCTGCTTTCTATCACGTTTGTCAGCCGCTTTAAGAAGCGCCCGATGCACTTCTTCGGCACCATGGGTACGCTCATGTTTGTGGTAGGCCTCGGCATCACTGTTTGGCTGATAGCTCAGAAGATGTTCGGGGTTTACTTCGAAGGCCGTGTTCGCGACATCGTAGACCAGCCACTTTTCTTCCTGGCATTGGTGGCCGTAGTACTGGGAGTGCAATTGTTTCTGGCAGGTTTCCTGGC
This sequence comes from Pontibacter diazotrophicus, assembly GCF_003367245.1. Lineage (GTDB taxonomy): Bacteria > Bacteroidota > Bacteroidia > Cytophagales > Hymenobacteraceae > Pontibacter > Pontibacter diazotrophicus. Next base: position 7,660 of record NZ_QRGR01000007.1, read on the forward strand.
CGAAATGATCTCCATGGCCTCCAGCAAAAGCAACGAGTACCTTATCCGGGATAGGGTCGGGTCGTTAAGGAAATAAGAGGGGCAACAATGGGAAAGCGGGTAATTATTGTAGGGCCGGCACACCCGTTGCGCGGCGGCGGCATGGCCACTTTCAACGAGCGCCTGGCCTACGCCTTTCAGGAGGCAGGCGATGAGGTGGAGATCGTCACCTTCAGTCTGCAGTACCCTTCGTTCCTGTTTCCGGGCAAAAGCCAATACACGGATGAGCCTGCCCCGGAAGCCCTTCAAATCAAAGTACTGATCAACTCTGTAAATCCTGTCAGCTGGTGGCGCGCCGGCAATTATATCCGGAAGCAGAAGCCTGATCTGGTTATCTTTCGCTATTGGCTGCCTTTTATGGGGCCATCCCTTGGCACGATAGCACGCATCATCCAGAGAAACAGGCACAGCCGCATACTGGCTATCACAGACAACGTGGTGCCACATGAAAAGCGCCCGGGCGATGTGCCTTTCACAAAGTACTTTCTCAGTGCCTGCCAGGGCTTTATCACGCTCTCGCGTTCGGTGCTACAGGATTTAAAGCGTTTTGAGCCAAAGAAGCCAGCAACATACCTGCCACACCCGCTATACGATAATTTTGGCGAAGCCGAAACCAAAGCAGCCGCCTGTGCTGCTCTGGGTCTCGATCCGCAATACAACTACCTCCTGTTCTTCGGGTTTATCCGGGCCTATAAAGGCTTGGACCTGCTGTTGCAGGCCCTGGCAGAACCCATACTACAGCGCCCGGATATAAAGCTCATTGTGGCAGGTGAGTTTTATGAAGATGCCGCCCAATACCACGCCCTCATTCAAAAACTGAACCTGCAGGACCGCCTGGTGCTGCACACTGATTTTATACCTAACGCCGCTGTGCGCCATTATTTCTGTGCCGCTGACCTGGTGGTGCAGCCTTATAAGCATGCCACGCAAAGCGGCGTAACGCAGGTCGCCTATCACTTCAACAAACCTATGGTGGTGACGAATGTAGGAGGGCTTCCAGAATTGGTGCCGGACGGGGAGGTGGGACATGTAGTGGAGCCGCAACCTCAGGCGATAGCGCAGGCTATCCTTCGTTTTTATACTTCGGAACAAGGAGAGACATTCTCTCAGAACATAAAAGGCTACAAAAAACGCTTTAGCTGGTCCCACTTTGTGCAGGCTATCGGGGAAATGGCAGCTAAGCTGTAGCCCGATTTATTCACTCTCGCTTCTATAAAATTTTATAAGGATGCAAGTGATGCTTCACCGCTGAATGTGCCTTCCATTCTCTCTTTGGCTGTTTTGTAGCCCCAAAAATATCCTCTTCAATTTTAAAAACAGAATATTTGTTATAACACTTGTCTATATTTTATAATGAACTTAACTTACTGAAGAATTCATTCAAATTATACAATATAGCAAATGCAGCCGGTAAAACTAAAGTACCTGGTTCTGATAGGCCTAGCGCTACAGCTTTCCTTTTTATCCACAGGTATAACCCATGCACAAAATGATCCGGCACTGGCAGATACTGCGTTCCTGCAAAGCTCAGTACAGCACGCTCTGGCAACTTACGAGGAGGCAGTAGGAGTTCGAACGCATTTATATAACGGCACAGAGTATGTCGACTATAAAAAGCCTCATCTCGAAGGCGATCAGTTTTTCACTTCAAAGGCGGTAATACGGGGAAACATTTTTTACGATGGCGCCTGGTATACGCAAGTACCTCTGCTGTATGATGTAGTAACCGATGAAGTGATACTGCCTCATAACAGCAGCGGCTTGATGATGAAGCTTATCAACGGGAAGATTGACACCTTTCAACTACACGGACACACTTTTGTGCACCACAAAGCAGATAGTACCGGCCAAACCATACTACAGCCCGGATTCTACGATTTAATGTATAGCCAGGACACCCAGTTCCTGGTAAAGAGAAAAAAGGAGATGCAGGACAGAGCGACGCAGAATGGCATGGAGGGCGAGTTCAGGATGGTAGATAAGCTCTACATCCGGAAAGACGGGCAATTCCACCGGGTACACAGCAAGCGGTCTGTTTACAAAGTGTTCAAAGATAAAAAGAGGCAATTGAAAAAATATGCATCTGCACAGCGCTTTAAATTCCGGAAGCAGCGGGAAGAAGCCATACTTGCCTTAACCAGATATTACGATAACTTGTCTGCTGAAGAGGCACAGCGCAGTGATAACTAAAATAATCTACGTCCTATACTTCCATGCTTAAATCAACCCGCCTGAAGTGCCAACTGTAACGAACAAACTTATGACCCACCTGTACCGCTCCATTTTATCTCTTCTTGTGGTTTTGTGTTTTGTGGCGCAGGGGCAGGCGCAGCAAACGAGAACAGCCTTTATTAGCGGTAACTTTACGTCCGCTACTTTTGAGGAGTTTGCCCGTGAGGTGGAGGCGCAGACCAATTACCACTTTTACTTTGACGCTACTGCTGTCGACAGCCTTTCTGTTACACTGCAGGTAAAGGAACAGCCGCTTTCAGACGTACTACGCCAGGTTTTTCAGAATACAGACTTCCAGTTTGCCATAGACGCCACGCAGCGAGTATTTATCACGAGGGGCACGCAGCTCAGTGTAAGCCTGCCAAAGAATTTCTTCGAGCCTATGGAAAGCACAGCGGAAAGCGCACCACAGGTAGCAGCTACCCGATTACAGGGCGAGGAAAAAGAAATTAAAAAAGCGGGCTCAGAGCTAAAGCTTTACGAGATAGGTGTAAAAAGAGAGGGCGCAACAGGTAAAGCGAACCTGGCCGGGCACCTGCGCGATTCTAAAACCGGCGAACCGATTATTGGTGCGGCAGTATACATCGAGTCCCCGCTGATAGGCACCACTTCCGACCAGTACGGCTACTACTCCCTTACCCTGCCTGTGGGCCGCCACGAGCTGAAAGTAAAAGCCATCGGACTGCAAAACACGAGGCGCCACATCATGCTGTACTCCGAAGGAAAGCTGAACATTGACATAGCCGAAGATGTGCGGACGCTGAAAGAGGTGCTGGTAGAGGCGGAAAAAGACAAAAATGTGTCGGGGCTGCAGATGGGTATGGAAAAGCTGGACATCCGCACCATCAAACAGGTGCCCACGGCTTTCGGCGAAACAGATATCTTACGTGTGGTGCTTACGCTGCCGGGTGTAAAGTCGGTGGGAGAGGGTAGCACAGGCATGAACGTGCGCGGAGGCAGCACCGACCAAAACCTGATTCTGTTTGATGATGCCACCATTTACAACCCGTCGCACCTTTTTGGCTTCTTTTCAGCCTTCAACCCCGACATTCTGAAAACGGTAGAGCTTTATAAAAGCGGCATTCCGGCTAAGTATGGCGGTCGCCTGTCGTCGGTGCTGGAGGTAACAAGCCGCGACGGTAACAAAAAAGAGTTTGCTGGTTCTGGTGGTATCGGTTTGCTCACGAGCAGGCTTACCCTGGAAGGACCCATCAGGAAAGACAAAACATCCTTCCTCATCGGGGGCCGCAGTACCTATTCTGACTGGCTGTTGAAAAAACTCCCGAATAAATCATTTAACGAAAGCTCTGCCGGCTTCTACGATATCAACGGGCACATCAGCCATGAGATAAACGAGAAGAACACGTTATACCTGAACGGCTACCTGAGTAAAGACAGGTTTCAGTTGGGTGCCGACACCTTATACCGGTTCAGCAATCAGGCGGCAAGCCTGAAGTGGAAGCATATCTTCCAGAACAAATTGTACGGCGTACTCACGGGTGTTTACAGCCACTATGATTACGATGTAACCAGCAAGAAAAACCCAGTGAATGCCTCCAGGCTTACCTTCGGTATAAACCAATCGAACCTGCAGGCCGACTTTAGTTATTTCCCTACTTCCAAGCATACAGTGGATTTTGGCGCAAGCTCTATTCTCTACAATGTAAACCCGGGCACCCTAACGCCCAATAGTCCTGAATCGCTGATTGCGCCGAACAGGCTACAGGCAGAGCGGGCCATTGAAAGTGCCATCTATGCTTCTGACCGTTTTGATATAACCCGCCGTTTCTCAGTTTCTGTGGGACTGCGCTACTCGTTCTTCAATGCCATGGGGCCACGGTCCGTTAACAATTACGCCCCCGGAGCTCCTAAAACGGAGGGCACGATACAGGATACGGCTGTTTATAAATCAGGCGATGTGTTTGCGACATACCATGGGCCGGAGTACAGGCTGTCGGCTAGGCTTGGGCTAACCGATAATTCCTCCGTGAAGTTAAGTTTCAACCGCATGCGGCAGTACATTCACATGCTTTCCAATACTACTTCCATTTCGCCCACAGATGTGTGGAAGCTGAGTGATGCGAACATCAGACCACAGGTAGGCGACCAATTGGCATTGGGTTATTACAGAAATTTCAGGGCCAACACGATTGAGTTCTCCGTGGAGGGATATTATAAAAAGATGCAGGATTTCCTGGACTACAAGAGCAGTGCTACCCTGGTCATGAACCACCACATAGAAACGGATGTGGCAGGCGCAGAAGGCAAGGCCTATGGCGTGGAAGTGATGCTGCGGAAAGCAACCGGCAAAATGAATGGTTGGGTGAGCTATACGTATTCCCGCACGCTGGTGCGCCTGGATGACGCGGAGACCGGCGAAAAGATAAACAACGGTGAATACTACCCCAGCAATTTTGACAAGCCGCACGATTTTACCCTTATCAGCAACTACCGTTTCAGCCAGCGTTTCAGCACCTCGGTTAACTTTACCTACAGCACCGGCCGGCCTATAACCCTGCCGCTTGCCAAGTATACCCTGGGCAACAGCCAGCGCATTTATTACTCTGACAGAAACGCCTACAGGGTGCCCGACTATTACCGCCTGGACCTGGCACTAAACATAGAGGGTAACCATAAAATAAAAAAACTGGCGCACAGCTCCTGGACGTTGGCAGTCTATAACCTGACCGGGCGGCGAAACCCTTATTCCATTTACTTCAAAGCAGAGGAAGGCAGAATAAACGGGTATAAGATGTCCATCTTCGGCCAGCCTATCCCCACCATCACCTATAACTTTAGATTTTAATGCAGATGTATACCCGACGTCTTAAAAGTATAATTTGCTGCTGCTTACTGCTGCTTGTTGGTTGTGTGGAGCCCTATGCACCGGAGGTAATTGAGGGGCCGAATCACTACCTGGTGGTGGATGGTTTAATAAACGGAAACGGTATTACAACTGTAAAGCTGTCGCGCACGCAGAACATCTCAGAAGAGAGTATGCCTATGGCAGAGATGGGCGCTACACTACTGCTGGAAGAGGAGCAGGGGGCACAGTATCCGCTGTATGAGACTGATCCTGCTATGTATGTCAGCAACAGCCTTAACCTGGACCATACCAAAAAGTACAGGCTCTACATCAGGTTGTCTACCGGCAGGGAGTATGTCTCTGATTTTGTTGACGTAAAGCAAACGCCGCCCATTGAAAAGGTTAGCTGGGAGGCGCTGGACAACAGTCTGCAGATTTATGTCAGCAGCCGTGATCCGCAGAATAATACGCAGTACTATCGCTGGGAGTACGAAGATACCTGGGCCTATACGGCGGCTTTATATTCAAACATTAAGTACGATGAAGCCACCGGGACAATTGTTGCGCGTGGCCGTGGCGATGAAAATATTTATAACTGTTGGAGATCAGACAGCTCAAAAGACATTAAACTGGGCACCTCTGCCAAGCTCAGTCAAGATGTTATCCATGAATACCCAATCCTGACGCTGCGTGCTCTCTCGGAGGAGCTGCGCATAAAGTACAGCATCCTGGTAAAGCAGTATGCGCTCACGCAGGAGGCATACCAGTACTGGGAGGCGCTCCGGAAAAACACCGAGGGCATTGGGACGCTGTTCGACCCGCTGCCTGCCCAACTGACGGGAAATGTGCATAGCCTGGCAAACCCTGATGAGCCGGTGATTGGTTATGTCGGGGCCTCATCAGTGCAGGAGAAGCGGATTTTTGTAAGCCGGGACGAACTGCCGAAGGAGTGGCGGTATTTTTATCCTACCTGTCAGATGGACTCGCTGCTGCCAGCAGAAGGGGAGACTTTAGCCGATTTAGCAGTTCGTTTTAAAGGCGGAAATTACATGCCTGTCACCGAGATTTATCCTCCCCAAGGAGGGATTGCTCCCATCGGCTATATGGGAGCTACAAAAAGGTGTGTTGACTGCCGGACACGTGGCACCAACGTGAAACCTGATTTTTGGGAGTAAATCAACACCGATACATGAGAACAAACCACATGAAAGCGCTACACAGTACAGCACATACTGCTGCCAGGAGAGGCTTATACCTTTTGCTAAGTGCTGTGCTTGTACTGGCTGCAACAGGCCCTACGCTTGCCCAGACCGAGACATTAAAAAGTATTGTACAGGGCTTTGACGCCTACCGCAGCAAGGCTCTGCAGGAGAAGTTGTACCTGCACCTCGACAGGCCATTCTACGCTTGCGGGGAAACCATGTGGTTTAAGGTCTACAACACAGACGGGACCTTGCACAAGCCGCTCGACCTGAGTAAGGTAGCTTATGTAGAGGTGCTGGATGAGAGCCTGAAACCGGTGCTGCAGGGCAAAATTGCTTTGAAGGACGGCACAGGCAATGGTTCTTTTACGCTGCCTGTCTCGCTGACCTCTGGCAACTATAAAGTGCGTGCCTACACCAGCTGGATGAAGAACTTCGAGCCCGATTTTTATTTTGAAACGCCTGTCACGGTCGTCAACTCTTTTACCAGCCTTGGCCTGCCTCCTGTGCAGGATTCGGCCACTTACGCCATACAATTCTTCCCGGAAGGTGGAAGCCTGGTGCAGGGTATATCCGGCAAAGTAGCTTTCCAGGGAGTGAACAGAAAGACAGGCAAGGGCATAGATTTCACCGGAAAAGTAGTTGACGACAATGGTGTGGAGGTGGCGCAGTTTCGCTCCCACAAGTTCGGCATCGGGCAGTTTACTTTTATACCGGTTGCCGCTGCCACGTATACGGCCCTTATAGAACTCCCAAACAGGAAAGTGCTCCGGCAGAGACTGCCCCAGGTGTACGAACAGGGGTACAGCCTGCACCTGGAGGAGTATAATGCAGACCAGCTACAGCTAACTGTTGCAGCCACCGGTCAGCAACCAGAGGCGGTACACCTGCTGGGGCATGCCCGGCAAATAATAGGGGTGGCTGAAAGTGCAAGACTGCAGCAAGGTATCGCTACTTTTGTGGTGGATAAAAGTAAACTGGCAGAGGGTGTTAATCATTTCACCGTTTTCAACAGCCAAAAGCAGCCGGTTTGTGAACGCTTATACTTTAAGCGCCCGACACAAAAGCTGCAGGTGGATGCTAAAACAGACAAAGACCTATACACAACAAGAGAAAAGGTAACTGCCAACCTCCTGACGCAGGCACAGGAAGGGCAGGCAGTACCTGCTAACCTGTCGGTGTCTGTTTACAAACTGGATTCTTTACAGGGAGAGAGTGCCACCGATATCTATTCCTATCTGTGGCTAACTTCTGACTTGAAGGGAACGGTGGAACAGCCGGGGTACTACTTTACAACGTCAGGCCCGGAAGTTGATGAAGCCATAGATAACCTGATGCTCACACACGGCTGGAGTCGCTTCCGTTGGGAGGATGTGCTGCCGGAGCAAAACACCAACTATAAATTCCTGCCGGAGTATGATGGCCATTTTATCAGGGGCAAGATTACAGACGCTGAAACGGGTGCTATTGCCCCCAATATTACCACCTACTTAACTGCCCCCGGCAAGCATGTGCGCCTCTACAGCGCCACTAGTAATAAAGATGGTTTGGTGCAGTTTCAAGCGAAGGACTTTTACGGGCCAAAGGAAATTGTGGTACAATCCAACTTTCTGAAAGACAGCACCTATCATTTTGAGGTCTTTAGCCCCTTTTCAGATAAGTATGCTGCCAAACCACGGCCGGGTTTAGATATAGCAGAGCACCTGCAGCAGGAGCTGACACAGCGGCATATCGGGGTGCAGGTGCCCTATTCCTATCACGAAAAACACCTGAATATATACCGGGCGCCGGGCATTGATAGCACAGCCTTTTATGGCAAAGCAGATGCCACTTACCTGCTGGATGATTATGTTCGCTTTAAGGTAATGGAGGAGGTGATGCGCGAGTATGTGCCGGGTGTGCAGGTGCGCCTGCGAAGGGGCAGTTTTCACTTCAATGTATTAGACTCCCCGAATTCCTCCCTTTTCCATACAAACCCGCTGGTGCTGCTGGATGGTGTTCCTGTTTTTGACATTGACAAAATTATGGCGTTCGACCCCCGAAAGGTCCGGAAGTTAGAGGTGTTTACCAGTAAGTACTTCCACGGGCCACATGTATACACCGGCCTTGTCAGCTATACTACTTACCAAGGCGATTTGGCAGGCTTTCAACTGGACCCGCGCTCGCTGTTGATGGAGTACGAAGGCCTGCAACTACAGCGGGAATTCTACGCCCCTTCATACGACAACGAACAGCAAAGGCAAAACCGCCTGCCTGATTTCCGGAACCTGCTTCACTGGTCACCTGATGTAGTGACCAAAGCAGATGGTAAGACAGCACTTAGCTTTTTTACCTCAGACGAGGCTGGGAAGTATATGATTGTAGTGCAGGGAATGACGAAGAGTGGCCTGACAGGTAGCAAAGCATTTACGTTTGAGGTAAGGCAGCAGCCACTTTAGAGACTGTTCTGGAATATCAGTCACTAAGTAAATAGTGACTGATTGTAGAGCCCGAGTCAAAACTGATGCTGTGAGCTTTACTTTGGCCATGTAAAGTAAAAGGTGGTGCCCTGGCCAGCATCTGATTCTATCCAGACCTTACCGCCTTTGTCTTCCACTATTTTCTTTACAGTGGCGAGGCCAATACCAGATCCATGCTTTTTGCTGGCATCCCGGAGCAGGCGCTCAAACATAGCAAAAACTTTTTCCTGGTGTTGCAGCGGAATACCCGGGCCATCATCCTTCACACAGAAAGTGTAATATTTCTCTGACTCTTCGTCTATGCTAACCCATAGGTTTCCTTTGCCTGTGTGGTGGTATTTAAAGGCGTTGGAGATAAGATTGGCAAAAACCTGCTGTAACAGCACTTTCTCGGTAGTAAGAACCGGTAAGTCAGGTGAAACATGCGTCTTCATTTCACGGCCTCCGGAATGCTCCGCTATCAGGCCCTGTACCATGCCGTATACATCAACTTCCTCTTTAGGCAAGTCTTTTACTTGTGTCATGGAATACTGCAGGAGCCCTATGACCAGTTCTTCCATGGCAGCGGCGCTGTCTTTTATCAGCAGCAGGTTACTGGCCATGTTGGCGAAGTCCTTCGCAGCTAAATCATCCTGCAGCCATTCTATAATGGTGCTGATGTTCATGATAGGCTCCTTCAGATCATGTGATACCATGCGCACAAACTGTTCAAGCTTTTCGTTTGCCACCTTTAGCTGTAGCTTCTCTTTTTCCAGTTGCTCTTGTTTCAGGCGTAGCTCAAAATTCGCAACTACCTGTCGCGCCAGTGTATTTAAGGCATTCCGCTGCACCTCCGTGAGCTGCCTCGGAACAGTATCAAGTACGCAGAGGCTGCCGAGGTTATAGCCATTATCGGTTAAAAGTTGTGCGCCAGCATAAAACCTGATGTAGGGAGGGCTGGTCACAAGTATATTTTGCCGGAAGCGTTCATCTTCCAGGGTATCCTCAATCTCCAGAATATTGTTTTGAAGGATTGTGTGCTGGCAAAACGAGACAGAACGGGGCAGTTCACACACCTCTGTACCTACTTTGGACTTAAACCACTGTCTTTCTTCCGTAACCAGTGTTATAAGTGAAATGGGAGTATCGCAAATATGTGCGGCAAGCGCAGTGATGTCATCAAATTCTTTTTCGGCGGGGGTGTCAAGTATGTTAAATGCTTTCAGCGCCCTCAGTCTTTCTACTTCCAGCTTTTCAGTGATAGCCATTTTTAATGTTTCCTGTATAAATGTAATATCATACTAATTACATTTATATTTATATACGTAATTTTAAGCATTTGTGTATAAAAGGTATGTCTTTCAGAAAGGCAGAAGAATGAAAGATACCTCTGGTCAGGCATTCCAGATATATGACAATACTTTTATAACGTAGCAGAGGTGCATTAAATTATAGCTCAGGAAGCTTGTGAGTTATAAGCCTGAAAACGAGGAAGCCTCTGTGGGTATTCCACAGAGGCTTCCTGTATAAATAAATTCAAGTCTACAGCAGTGCTACACCTGTATAGTTGAAGGGCGATATCTGCTTCAGTTCTACTTTAATCTCATCAGTTACCTGCAGTGTTTCGATGAAATCATGGATGCGCTGTTCTGTTATCTTCTCATTTTTTCGGGTCAGTTCTTTCAAAGCCTCGTACGGCTGCGGATAGCCTTCACGGCGAAGCACTGTCTGAATTCCCTCTGCCACAACAGCCCAGTTATCCTCCAGGTGCCTGTTTAAAGCGGCCTCGTTCAGTTCTAGCTTTCCGATACCACGCTCCAATGATTTAAGGGCAACGATGATATGCGCCAATGGCACCCCCACATTGCGGAGAACGGTAGAGTCTGTCAGGTCGCGCTGCAGGCGGGAGATAGGCAATTTAGCGGACAGGTGCTCCAGCACAGCATTGGCAATGCCCAGGTTCCCTTCAGCATTTTCAAAATCAATCGGGTTTACTTTATGTGGCATCGCCGATGAGCCTACTTCACCTGCTTTGATTTTCTGCTTGAAGTAACCCATGGAGATGTACTGCCATATATCGCGGGAAAAGTCTGTCAGAATAGTATTCAGGCGTTTCAGGCCATCAAAATAAGCGGCCAGGTTATCGTAATGCTCAATTTGGGTGGTATACTGGCTGCGGTGCAGACCAAGGGCCTCCTGCACAAAGCGGTTACCGAACTCAGGCCAGTTAATGCCCGGGTAAGCCACGTAATGGGCGTTGAAGTTACCTGTGGCACCCCCAAACTTAGCTGAAAAGGGCACCTGGCGCAGTTGGTTTAGCTGCACCTCCAGGCGCTCGGCAAATACCATAAACTCTTTGCCCAGGCGGGTAGGGGAAGCAGGCTGGCCGTGCGTATGCGCCAGCATCGGGATGTCCTTCCAGGCCTGTGCCAGCGATGCCAGCGTCTGCTGCAGGTTCTGGTATGCCGGTTGCAGCACCTGCTCATTGGCTTCACGCAAAGAGAGTGGAATAGCGGTGTTGTTTACGTCCTGCGAAGTCAAACCAAAGTGGATGAACTCTTTATAGTCGCTCAGACCCAGGGCATCAAATTTATCTTTAATGAAGTACTCTACAGCCTTTACGTCGTGGTTCGTTACCTTTTCCGTTTCTTTTATAGTGAGGGCGTCTTCCTCTGAGAAGTTCTCATAAATAGCGCGCAGCTTTGGAAAGAGGCTGCTGTCTACCTGCTGCAGCTGCGGCAGGGGCAGCTCACAAAGCGCAACAAAATACTCCACCTCTACCAGCACCCGGTAGCGGATAAGCCCAAATTCTGAGAAATAAGCGGCAAGTTCAGTAGTATGGCGGCGATAGCGGCCATCCACCGGCGAAATAGCAGTAAGTGATGTCAGGTTCATACTGTAGATAATTCTTTGTTCAAAGATACATAGCTTTGCCACAGGAAGCCAAAGGCCTGCCAGCTGATTTAACGCTTAAGATACTTTTTTAAGGAATTAGATGCGCTAAGAGATTGTTAGCTATCTAGTTAAATAAATAGTAATTGTGCAGCTTTGGCACTATGCTTGTATAAAGGGCTTATAACATATATCTTAAGCTACATACACCCGTAATAGAGGAGGTTGTTGTATTATTGTAGCGCTGTATGTGTTCATTAGGGCAGCATGCATTGTAGATACAAAACATAATTTTAATTCGCATCAGAACATTTTGGACCATCGATTAAGAAACAGACTTATAGCTGTGTTTGGAGGTATCATTGCCTTCTTCCTGCTACTCATCGTACTTCTTTTTGTCTTTAGAGGTAGAGTGTTAGACTATACCATCGACCGCGTTGTTACAAGGGTGGAAAATAAATACCCTGCTGATTTCAATATAGGCAGTGCTGAGTTTACAGATTGGACCTCTGTGGTGCTGACAGATATTTCTTTTGTGCCGCATGGCCTCGATACGCTCTTTACAACTGATAGCGTAAATGCCACTGTCTCCTTCCGCTCTATTTTCGCCGGACGGGTTGTATTTAAGCGCCTGGAGGTGGCTAACAGTTATCTGACAGCTGTTAAAAGCGGAGACAAAACCAACTTTGGCTTTCTGTTCAAGAAAGAAGAAACGCAAGAGCCTGTGGATACAACTGGGGAGGGCCGCAACTATGGCGAATTGCTGAACCGCGTGATTGAAACGGCTTTCGAGAATGTGCCGGACCAGGTGGATTTCAGAAATCTGAATGCATCGTACGTTTCTACGAACCGCACCATCGACGTAAAGATGCCGTATCTGCGCATGGACGACGGTGAAATAGACTCCCAGGTGTCTGTCCGCACGGATTCACTGGTAAACAATATGCGCGTGCACGGCACCATCGACCCTCGCGCTTATCGGATTGCAGGTAGTTTGTATGGCTTTGACAACAGAGGAATTCGGCTGCCTTATGTAAAAAATAAGTTCGATGCGGAGGTGGCCTTCGATACGGCACATTTTAGCCTCGATAGCAAAGAGTTCAGAAACGAGAGGCTGACGATGCGTGGAAGTGCCATGGTGAATGACTTGATCCTGAACCACGAAAAGCTGGCAGGCGAAGATGATATACATGTGGAAGAAAGCGCAGTGGACTATGTGGTTACACTGGGGCCGAACCTGTACGTGATAGACAGCCTGACAGAAGTGCGTGTAAACAAGGCTAAGGCTAACATTTATGCCTCCTATCAGAATGAAGACTCCAAGGTTATTGACCTAATGGTGAAGACAGAGCAGATTCCTGCCAATGATTTCTTCCAGTCTCTGCCGACGGGTTTGTTTGAGAACCTGGAGGGTATAAAGGCACAGGGCCAGCTGCAGTATGACATGAAGTTCCACGTGAACATGGATAGCCTGAAGCAGGTAGCCTTTGATTCTGATCTGGATGCCTCAGAAGACTTTAAAATATTAGAATGGGGTAACACCAACATTGAGAAGATAAACGGTACGTTCATGCACACGGTGTACGAATACGGCAAACCGGTTCGCACCTTTCCGGTAGGTCCTTCCAACCCCTTTTATAGCCCCATCAACCAGATATCACCGCACTTGCGCAATGCCATTCTTTCTGCTGAAGATGCCGGGTTTTACAGCCACAACGGCTTTCATGAAGAAGCGTTCAGGCAAGCGATTGCAGAAAACCTGGAGGAAGGGGAGTTTGCCCGCGGAGGCAGCACCATCTCCATGCAGCTGGTGAAGAATGTATTCCTGTCGCGTAAAAAGACGGTGGCCAGAAAGGTAGAGGAGGCTATTATTGTATGGTTGATCGAAAATCAGGACCTTGTCTCGAAGCACCGCATGTTCGAAGTATACCTCAACATCATTGAGTGGGGGCCGGATGTGTACGGAGCCAAGGATGCGTCTAGGTTCTACTTCGGAAAGCAACCGTCAGAACTGAACGTGGCAGAAGCCATCTTCCTGACAAGCATTATTCCAAGCCCGAAACGGTTCCGCGCCTCCTTCGACAGCTACGGCAACCTCCGAAGCCATAAGCACGGCTATTACAGGCTGATTGGCGGACACATGCGCCGCCGTGGCCTCATTACGCAGGAAGAGTATGAAAACCTGTACCCGAACGTGCGCCTCTATGGCCGCGCCCGCGATTTGATTGTAACAGCCCAGGATACGTCTGTTGTGGAGGAAGACACCACACAGTATGAACTGGAAACAATAGACCTGCTGGATTTCTAAGCTTAACTGGCAACCTATACCTAACGGCCCCGCATTAAAACTGCGGGGCCGTTATTCATTTAGCGTGGCAAAGGATTTAGTTTTATACTTGCTGTATGAAAAAAGAGCAAAAGGTAGCAGAAGATGCTGTAGGCCTTATTCCGAGGGTTGGCGCTCTGGCTGCCCGCGCGGGTCTGGATTGGTTTCTGCTGGCCCTGGTTGGCATGATTGTGCTGGCATACCTGTTTCCGCAGGGGGGGATAGACCGTGAGCCATTGTCCTTAGGCGACGTGGCAAACTATGGCGTGTCGGTGATTTTCCTATTCTATGGATTGCGCTTGAGCCCGGAGAAGCTGAAAGCCGGCCTGAGTAGCTGGCGGCTGCATGTGGTGGTGCAGCTCAGCACTTTTGTGTTGTTTCCGCTGCTGATTTTGCCGCTGCATACTTTCTTTGAGGGCGGTGACAAAGAAATGCTTTGGCTGGGCACATTTTACCTGGCAGCCCTGCCATCCACGGTTTCCTCTTCCGTGGTGATGGTGTCGATAGCAGGAGGAAATATTCCGGCAGCCATTTTCAACGCCAGCATCTCCAGTCTGCTGGGTATTTTTATCACGCCCCTCTGGATGGGCCTCTTCCTGACCGCCAGCACGGAGGGCTTTGATATCTGGAGTGTGATGGGGAAGTTGATTCTGCAGGTGCTGCTGCCGGTGGTGCTGGGTATTGTGCTGCACCGCTACTGGGGCAGCTTTGCGGAGCGTAACAAAAAGAAGCTCCGTGTTTTCGACCAGATCATTATTTTGCTTATCGTATACACCTCCTTTTGCGAGTCCTTTGCCCGCAGAATGTTCAGTGGCTATAGCTTAACAGACCTGCTTTTACTTAGCACAGCCATGATAGGCCTGTTCTTCCTGGTGTACGGCATCACGAACGGCATCAGCCGCCTCCTGGGCTTTAACCGCGAGGACAGGATTACAGCTATCTTTTGCGGCTCCAAGAAATCACTTGTGCATGGTACGGTTATGTCGAAGGTGCTTTTCCCGAATGCCAACATGGTCGGAATCATCCTGCTTCCGATCATGATATACCATGCGCTGCAGCTTTTAGCAGCCAGCATTATAGCACAGGCTACTGCCCGTAAAGCCGGGCTGGAGGTGCAGGGGGAGTAGGAGGAGCAAGCCATCTGCTTCAGGAACCATCATAAAAAAGCCTGCCAGCAAATGAATGCTGGCAGGCTTTTTTATATAAATAATGATACCCTTAGGCTACTTTCTTCTGGAGCAGCGCCTTTTCTTCTTCCGTATGCAGCAGTTTCTTGTCCAGTATAAACGGGCCAAACGGCAGCAAAGAAGCGATGACACCAGCTGCCACTTTCATGATAGACCAGCGGTGCACCAGCGTTACCTGTAGCAAGGCCACCATGTAAAGTATAAACAGCACACCATGCGCCCAACCTACATACTTCACGACTTCAGGTATGCCAAACATGTGTTTTAGCGGCATACCGATGCCTAAAAGGAGCAGGTAAGAAATACCTTCGTAAATGCCCACAGTCCGGAGGCGGGAAATAGGAGTTTTCATGAGATAAACTTTTCTTTGTTGATGCTGCTATGCAACAGCGCAAAGGTAAAAAACGTGCCCTGCCTGCCACAACAAAAAGAGACATTATCTGCTTTTCAGAGCTTGGCTTTTTACTTTATCGCCTCTTTTTTAGGCGAAGTAGCAGCAGCATTTATCACTTCGTTCTGCACACCAATAGAGTGTTGATGGATAGCATCTAAGATAGCTCTGATAAAACCTTCGTCCACACCTACCTCGTTTGCCAGTCTTACTCTGTCCTCCACAAGCTCCTTCCAGCGGCCTGCCTGAAAAATATCCAGTGCGTTTGCGCGTTTGTACTCTCCAATTCTTTTAGACACGTCAGAGCGAAGGAACAACAGGTTAATAAGGTCATGGTCTAAACGGTCGATCAGGCTGCGCAGGTCCTGGAGTTGTTCCGGGCTTGCTACATGCTCGTGGTCAAGGTCTAAGGCATTCAGTAATTTGGTGAGCCCCTCCGGCGTTACCTGCTGCGATGCATCGCTCAGGGCCACATCCGGGTTAATGTGCGACTCAATCATCAAGCCATCAACGCCCAGGTGCAGCGCCTGCTGGCTCACAGTCTCTAATAAATCGCGGCGGCCTGCAATATGGCTTGGGTCGCAGAACAAAGGAATACCCGGCGCCAGGCTGCGGATTTGCTGAATGGTTTCCCATTTCGGGTGGTTGCGGTACGGTTTGTTGTTTGGTGTAGAGAAGCCCCTGTGTATCAGGCCAAGGTCCGTGATCCCGGCACGATTCAGACGCTCCAGGGCACCTAACCAAAGTTGTATATCAGGGTTCACCGGGTTTTTCACCAGTACCGGAATGTCAACACCCTGTAGGGCATCTGCCACTTCCTGCACCGAGAATGGGTTAACCGTGGTGCGTGCGCCCACCCATAGGATGTCTACGCCATACTCCAGTGCCTCTTCCACGTGCTGCGCGTTGGCTACTTCTACAGCCGTTGGCAGGCCGGTTTCCTGCTTTACAGTGCGCAGCCACTCTAATCCAACTCTACCCACACCCTCGAACAGACCTGGACGGGTGCGTGGCTTCCAGATACCTGCTCTGAAAATATGCACGCGGTGGTCGTTTATCAACCCGCGGGCTGTCTGGAGCATCTGTTCTTCACTCTCGGCGCTGCAAGGGCCACTGATGAGCGTAGGTATTGTACTACTCTTTAATATTTTGGAATCGGTAGTAATGTTTAGGTTTGAATTATTTGAGCTCATGGCTAACTGTAAGTATAGTATGTTGTTTAATTCTTTTAATTGCTTCTTCTAATTGGCCCGCTGATACACAAAGCGATACGCGCAGATATCGTTCCCCCTGGGTGCCGAAAACTTTTCCTGGCGTGATAAAAACACCTGGTCCGTATAGGATTTCGTCGAGGTAAGCCTCCACATCGGCTATATGGTCCGGCACGCGCGCCCACACAAACATGCCCACCGTGTGCTTCTGATACTGGCATTCCAGCGTATCTAATAACTGGTGCACGAGTACTTTACGCTTGGCATACTCTTCGTTGCGGGCTGCGTGCCACTCATTGTCATTTTGCAGCGCCTCTATGGCCGCCTGCTGTACCGGTAAAAACATGCCCGAGTCCATGTTGCTCTTCACCGCCAGGATGGTAGAGAGGTATTCGGGGTGGCCCAGCACCATGCCTACACGCCAGCCCGCCATGTTATGCGACTTACTCAGGGAGTTGAGTTCCAGGCAGCATTCCTTCGCGCCTTCCATACTGAGCAGGCTGAGCGGCGACTGGTTTGGCAGCACAAGGCTGTATGGGTTATCATTAATCAGCAAAACCTGGTGCTGTTTGGCAAATGCTATTAGCCGTTCAAAAAGTTCTGCTGTGGCTTCTGTGCCGGTAGGCATGTGCGGGTAATTTATCCACATCACCTTTACATTGCCTGCTTTAATTAATTGCAGCAATTCCTCCTCTTGTGGCAGCCAGCCATTTTCCTCATCCAGGGTATAGGAAACAGGCTCAGCACCAGCCAGACGGGCCGCAGCGGCATAGGCAGGATATCCGGGGTTTGGCACCAGTACTTTATCGCCGGGGTTCAGGAAAGCCATGGAAATATGGGCGATACCTTCTTTCGAACCCATCAGCGGCAGCACTTCGGCCTCTGTGAGGGCTACACTGTAGGCCTGCCCATACCAGGTGGCAATAGCCTCCCGCAACGAAACAATCCCGTTGTAGGACTGGTAACCGTGGCTTTGTGGTGCGGCTGCACTATTAGTGAGTGCTGCCACTGTAGCTGCGGAAGGCAGTTGGTCGGGGTTGCCGATGCCCAGGTTGATAATCTGCTTTCCTTTGGCGGCAAGCGCCCGCACTTCGGCCAGTTTCCTGGCGAAGTAGTACTCCTGCACGTGCTGGAGGCGGTCTGCTTTCGGTATAATCATGGTTTTAATGCTGTAGTAAGCTGTTTACCTTTTTCTTAGGGTTCGGATGCTCCGGATACTTTGTTTTCTGATAAAGCCCCAATAATCGCTGGTATTCTACTAATGGCTTCAGCGTGTCAATTGTCTCCTTCAGATTTTCGCTCGATGTTCCCTCCAGTTCGATGACCATATAATGTGCGTGGCTGCGTGCAGTAGCCGGTAGCGTCTGTATCAGCGCTACATGAATGTCGTGCGTATGCAGCTGCGAGAAAACATCTGCCAAAGAACCTTCGTGCGATACCTGCAGGAGGAGTGTAGCTTTGTTTATATAAGTCTCTCTTTCCTGTGGCTGCTCCCTGTTCACCACCAGGAAACGGGTGAAGTTATCGCGCCGGTCTTCAATGTTCTCTGCCAGCATCTCCAGGCCGTATAGAGCGGCGGCCTGCTTGCTTGCAATGGCTGCTACGCCTTCCAGGCCTTTTTCTCTTATCTCTTTTGCGCTATCAGCTGTATCGTGGCTTTCCTGCAACTGCAGCTGTGGCTGCTGTGTCAGAAACTCCATGCACTGGTTCAGGGCCATCGGGTGTGTCACCACTTTTATCAGGTCCTGCAGTTGCTGCCCCGGCAGCGCCATCAGGTTCTGCTCAATCGGCAGCCACAACTCACCGGTCACAAACAGGTTGAACTGGTGCAGCAGGTTGTAGTTAGGGAGAATGCTGCCCGCCAGGGTATTTTCCACGGCCATCACGGCCTGGTCGGCTTTCCTCTGCTCCAGCACCTCGCATAGCTGCCGGAACGACTGGCAAGGCACACTCGCTACTTCATGCTGCGGAAAGTACTGCTGGGCTGCCACCTCGTGGAAAGAGGCCGGGCCTCCCTGAATCGCTACTTTTAGTTTCTGTGTCATATAAAGAAAAAGCCCCGCTTTAGGCGGGGCTCTCTGAGTTCTATACTTTGATGCACTTACGCAATAGCATATCTCTGGAGCCCCGGCGGAGTACCAAAAAAGTAGTAGCTAAAGTAAAATGTAATGTGCTGAATCATGTCTTGTTTTAATTTCTGTGCTAAACTTACGCATGTAAATTTACAAAATCAAAATTGGAGGGAATAATTTTCTGATAAATTCGGGAAAAGCAGTGAAACTGCTTAAAACAGATGTAAAAGAATACTCCCTTAAAAGCAAAAGCACCTTCCTCTTATATGTTTGAGGAAGGTGCTTTTGCTTTTAAGCCACAGCCGATGCTCCAAGGCCACCGCTTTGGGAGTTTTGCTGTTGTATTGCGCTTAACACCGATAACACAAAGCCTTTGTCCACTGCATTCGGGTCAGCCTGCTGCAGCCAATCGTTTATTTGCTTCTGCCATTTCTGCGTTATCTGCAGGTTTGGCTGCAGGTCGCCCATCCGGCGCTGGCTTATCTTCTTGGAAACCTCAGTCCGGCGCAACAGCAGTTCCAGCAGCGCGTCGTCGAGGCTGCCTATCTGCTGGCTCAGCTCGTCGAGTTGTTCTACCAGTTCCGTAGTGCCTCCCAGTTTGGCGTTGGAGACCACGGCATTCACGAGCAAATCAAGTTCCTGCGGCAACAGCTGCTGCTGCGGGCTGCTTAGCGCTGCCGCCGGGTTCATATGCGATTCAAAGAGTAACCCATCTGTTCCCAAATCCACCGCCTTCTGGCTTACCGGGTAAAGCAGGCTGCGGCGACCAGCAATATGGGCCGCATCACACAGCACAGGAAGTTGTGGGTATAGCTCCTTCAGCTTAAGCATGTGGTCCCAGCGCGGGTGGTTGCGGTACGGCGACTGCTCATCTGTGGAGAAGCCCCTGTTAATCACCCCAAAATCAGTAAGGCCAGCGTATTGCAGACGCTCCAGCGCCCCAATCCAAAGTTCCAAGTTTGGGTATACCGGGTTGTTTACCAGCACAGGGGTATTAGTGCCTCTCAGTACAGCGGCTATTTCTTCTATGGCAAACGGGTTTACAGTAGCCCTGCCGCTGATGGTCAATATATCAACTCCATGCTTCAGGGCCTCTTCCGCGTGCTGCGCGTTGGCTACTTCACAGGCAGTTTGCAGGCCTGTCTCTTTCTTTACCATAGCCAGCCACTGTAGCCCCACCGTGCCCACCCCCTTAAAGGAATCAGGGCGCGTGCGCGATTTCCAGATACCCGCTCTGAAGACTGACATGCCCTGGATGTTCTTTAACTGCTGGGCTGTCTTTAGCATCTGTTCCTCGCTTTCGGCACTGCATGGGCCAGCAATCAGCACTAATTTACCGTCTGCGTTCCGAAAGCTGCTTTCTGGTGCTAAACTGATGGTGGTTCTACTTGCTTTCATGGTTAGGCATGTTAAGAATTTTACTTTCTGAGGCTTGTTTTGTAATGAATTGATAAATGGTTTGAATAAAAAAAGCCCTGCAACTTGCGGGGCTTCCTAGGTGGTGTTAGTCCGAAAACTTTGTGCAACGCACTACCATTGGAGCCCCGCATGGGGAACCTTAAACGGATTGGAGAGAATTTGCGCGACAAGCCTGTTCATATATTTCTTATTTTGAATCAAAGTAAATAAATATTTCTTATGTATACAAGTTAAATTAAAATTTGTTGATTTTTTTTCAACAAATTTTAATGATGATTGCTAAATTACTATTTGCTACTCTTTAATCGGAGGCTCTGGCAATTCCTCCTCCGGCTTAGGATACATAAGTGAGGCAATAACTGAGATAGCCAGTATAGCACCTACCACCAGCAAAGCATAGCGCATATCTATTTCTACAATGTCGCTTAGCAACAGTTTGGCGCCTATAAACACTAAGATAGCCGACAAGCCGTAGTGCAGGTAGTGGAACAGCTGCATAATGCCTGCTAAGGCAAAGTACAGCGCCCGCAGCCCTAACAAGGCAAACACGTTAGAGGTGTACACAATAAAAGGGTCTTTCGAGATAGCCAGAATAGCCGGAATAGAATCGGCGGCAAACACCACATCCGTGCTTTCCACCATAATAAGCACCAGGAAAAGTGGTGTGGCGTAAAGCTTGCCATTCTGCTTCGTGAAGAACTTTCCTCCATCAGGTGTTTTCGAAATGCGCATGTGCTTGCTTACCCAACGCACCAGGGGGTTGTCTTCCGGGTGCAACTCTTCAGCGCCGTGCGAGAAAAGCATCTTTACTCCTGTAAAAATCAGGAAAGCTCCCAGGATGTAGATGATAAAGTGAAACTTAGCAATAAGTGCTACACCTACCAGGATGAATATTCCCCGTAGCACCAGCGCCCCGATAATACCCCAGAAAAGGATCTTGTGCTGAAACTTGAGCGGTACTTTAAAGTAGCTGAAGATCATGATAAACACGAAGAGGTTGTCGACACTCAGGGATTTCTCTATCAGATAGCCTGTCAGGAACTCGAGGGCCGGGCCGGGGCCCTGCCAGTAATAGATGACTGCATTAAAGCCCAGGGAGAGCATAATCCAGAAAAGGCTCCAGAGCAGTGCCTCTTTTATCTTTACTTCATGCTCTTTGCGGTGAAACACAAACAGGTCCAGCCCAAGCAGCAGGAGCACGAAAGCGTTAAATAAAATCCAGAAAAGGATATTGTTCATAATAGCGAGGTAAACGGGTGTTACTTCTAAAAATCAGAGGTACTGTTGTAATTGTAACCCGTAAATTTAGTGGAAAAGGCTACAGTTCTAAAGAAAGAGGAAGAATTATAATTTGACCTGAAAAGGAGCCGGGAAAGAGGCCTGTCCGTAACCTGCTACTGCTCAATAATGAAGCAGGGTATCCCGGAGGCACTGCTGACGAACTAACAAAAGCACAGCAGGAAAACGTGATAGCCTGCCATTCATCGGCATAATGAAATCAGGGCAAAGGAAGGACGTTGGTTGTTAGCTAATACCTGTCGAAGTGGCGGAAGTAGCTGTTTATTTTCATTTGCAGCACCCCTAGTACGGCCTCCTTAAAGATACCGGACGACATTTTAGATACTCCTTTTGTGCGGTCTGTAAAGATGATAGGCACTTCCTTTATCTTGAAGCCGTACTTGTAGGTCAGGAACTTCATCTCTATCTGAAAGGCATAGCCTACAAAGCGGATATTGTTCAGTTGTATAGTTTCGAGCACTTTGCGGCGGTAGCACTTGAAGCCGGCCGTTGTGTCGGCAATCGGCATGCCGGTGACCATGCGCACGTAGGAGCTTGCAAAGTAAGACATCAGCACGCGGCTCATAGGCCAGTTCACCACGTTTACACCCTGTATGTAGCGGCTGCCGATGGCTACGTCGTAGCCGTCGATGGCGCAGGCATGGTACAGGCGTATCAGGTCGTCGGGGTTGTGTGAGAAGTCGGCGTCCATCTCAAAAATATACTCATAGCCCCGGTGCAGGGCATACTTAAAGCCGTGGATGTAGGCAGTGCCCAGGCCTAACTTCCCTTTGCGGGTTTCGAGGTGCAGGCGCCCGGGGTACACAAATTGCATGTCCCGGACAATGTCAGCTGTGCCGTCCGGTGAGCCATCGTCAACAATCAACAGGTCGAACGGGTGCGCCAACAGCATTACCTTCCGGATCATTGCCTCAATATTCTCCCGTTCATTATAAGTTGGGATGATCACCAACGAGTCTTTCATGCCTCAAATATAGGCAATCAGCTATTGAGGACATGAGGGCGCTTTAAATTAATTTTGTGAGCGAGCTCCTTTGCATAGTGAATACAATTTGCCACAGACACCCCCGATTGCCAGTTAGCAGCGATAAAAAGGCCTTCCTGCTCCAGGTCTTTGGCCATCGTATGGGCGTCCTCTATATGCATGTCGTATTGCGGAATAGAATGCTTCCAGAGGTAGGCGTGCTGAAAGTTGGGCTTGTCAGCGGAGATACCATGGAGTGCCGATAGCTCTTCGTGCACTCCCTGCAGCAGCTTTGGCCGCTCCATCAGCGCCTTCTCCGGCGACTGGCTTCCGCCTACAAAGGTTGTAAACAGCACCTCATGGGGGCGGCAGCGCCCGTCAAAAACAGAACTGCTCCAGACAGAGCCTGTGGCAAAAGCAGACTCTAGCTGCGGGTGCAACGCTCCAAAACCCTTGGGGGAGTGTGTGACGTCTTTGCGGTTGTACACCGTGTGCACCACTGCCAGTGGAGGGTAGTGGATATTCTGCATCGCTGCTGAAAGACCGGGAAAGGTGTACTGCAGGAGCTCTGCTGCCTGGTAAGCGGGAAGTGCGAGCACCAGCAGGTTGTACTCTTCGGTATCGTAGTCGCCGGGGGAGGCGCAGGAAATGATATACTTACCCTGGCTGCGCGTAATCATCTCCACACGGTGCTCAGTATGCAGCGAGATGAGCTTTCCGGCAATGGCCTTGGGCAAAGTGCGCATGCCTTTGGCAAACGAAAACGTCTTCTGCCGGACATAGCTGTTTTTCTGCTGCACCAGCCCCTTCAGCACGGAGCCATACCGCATCTCCAGTTCTTTAAGCCTGGGAAGCGCCTTCTTTATAAGCAGCTTCTCCGGATCTCCCGCATAAATTCCGGGCATAAAAGGGCTGACAGTATACGCTGCCATCTTACCGCCAAAGCGCCGCTCAAAGAATTGCGCTACTGTTTCATAATCTATGTCGGCAGGTGGTACGTCTTTCTCTTTCAGGATGCGGTACTTTGATTTCCAGGAGAAAAAATCACTGGACAAAAGCGAAAAAGGGGAAGATGGCAACCTTGTGTAACTGCCGGCGCGCAGCACATAGCGGTGATCGTGCTCGGGGGCGGCATGCATCACTTCCCGCTCCAGTTTCAGTTCCCGCACCAAATCCTTCAGCTCAGGCGTGCTTTGCAGCGAGTTAGGACCCATCTCCAGCAGGTACTCATGCACTTTTACCGTCCGAATGTTGCCGCCCACGTGTGTGGTAGCCTCAAACAAATCATACGGAATGCCCAGCTTCTGTAGGTAGTATGCCAGTGCTAACCCCGATATGCCTGCTCCAATTATTGCTACTCTCATCCAAGATAATTTAAGTCCCTGATGTACAGTCGGCCAGTGCCGAAAGAGATGTTTTCATCTACAGCAACAGTGCCTTGCTGCTGCTTCAGGCCTGTTCCTCTTCTGTGTATTTATACGTAGAACGTCTGCTTTTCTTAAAAGTATGCATGCTATCCATCCTGATGTTTATTTTTTAAAAGTCTGCTCTCTGTGCTGTCACTATAAACTCCTTCTACCACCGTTAAAAATATTGTTTCATAGCCTTATTAGGAATTAGCGATATGCCTTTTGGTATGTACAAACATGCTCTTATAGCATAAGAAAAGCTATTTCAAAAATAACGTCTGATTTTGCCTGCTTACTTCTAACACCTGGTGTTAGGGTAGGCCGCTGGTAAATAAATCTTTAATTTAGCGCCTCAAACATTACCTGTTCACTCATGCAAAAGAATAAATGTGTCTTCCTGGATCGCGACGGTGTGCTCAACCGCGAACGGGGAGACTATACTTATAGGCTGGAGGATTTTGAGGTGTTGCCCCGCGTACCGGAAGCCCTGGCGCTGCTGAAAGAAAATAACTACCTGCTGATAGTGATTACAAACCAGGCTGGCGTTGCCAAAGGTCTGTACCAGCGGGCAGATGTACTGGGTTGCCACCAGAAACTGCAGGAGTCATGTAATACACTGATTGATGCTATATACTATGCACCAAACCATCCAGCGTACTCTGAGTCACTGTCGCGTAAGCCGGACAGCCTGATGTTTGAAAAGGCTATTGCTAAATATAACATAGATCCGGAAGCGTCGTGGATGGTGGGAGATTCCCTGCGCGACCTGCAGGCTGCCGCCAAAGTGGGCGTGGCCTCTGTTCTGGTAGGAGAGCAGCACCTTGCGCAGACACACCCATGGCAGGCGCGGGACCTTTGGGAGGCCGCACAAATAATACTTCAGGAAACAAAAAAGCCGGCGTAGGGCCGGCTTTTTATATGGATAGGAATGAGGTTCAGTTTAGCCTTTGGCTACCTCAGTTGCTTCGTTAGCAGGGGTGGTAGCCGGTGCTTCTTCCTGTGCCGGTGTTTCAACAGTTGCATAGTTGTAAGCCGGGCAATAAGTCTTGCAAGAGGACACGCCCAAGGCTAAGCACAGGGAGCCCAATAAAATAACTTTCTTCATGATCGTATACTTTTCAGAGGATTTCAAATCAAAAATAATTCAATTAGTTTAAAAGGCAAACTATTTTCCTATAATATTCAGTTTTCTATATTATGCTTCCACTTCGTAGCCTAGTATCTTCAGCATAGACTCAGGTGTTTGTTCCGGAGCAAACTGCCAGTGCTTTAGCTCACCGTTCTCATCGCGGTCCACCAGAATGTGCTGCGGCGACGGAATCAGGCAGTGTTTAATGCCGCCGTAACCACTTAACTGCTCCTGGTAAGCCCCTGTATGGAAGAAACCAATGTAAAGCGGCTCGTTCTTTGGAATCTTCGGCAGGAATACCTGGAAAGAGTGCATCTCCGAGTTATAGTAGTCCTGGCTGTCGCAGGTCATGCCGCCTAACTGTATTCTACGGTACTCTTTGTCCCAATGGTTAACTGACAGCAAAGGCCAGCGCTGGTTAAGCGCCCAGGCATCCGGCAGGTTCGTGATAAAAGAACCATCAATCATGTACCATAGTTCCTTGTCGTTCTGAAGTTTAGCATCAAGCACAGAGTAAATGTTAGCGGCGCTTTCGCCTACTGTGAAAATTCCGAACTCTGTAAAGATGTTTGGCTCCGGCACCCCCTCTTCGGCACAGATACGCTTGATGGTACGCAGGATCTCCTGTATCATGTAGTTATAGTCGTAATCTACCTGAATAGAGGTTTTGATAGGGAAGCCTCCACCAATGTCCACTGTGTCCAGCTCCGGGCAAACTTTCTTCAGTTCGCAGTATTTGCGTAAAAACCTGCTCAGCTCAGACCAGTAGTAAGAGGTATCCTTGATGCCTGTGTTAATAAAGTAGTGAAGCATTTTCAGCTCAAACTTAGGGTTAGGCTTAATCTGCTGCTCATACAGGTCGATTACGTCATCGTAGCGCACACCGAGGCGGGAGGTATAAAACTCGAACTTTGGCTCTTCGTCAGAGGCCAGTCGGATGCCTACCTTCGTCTTCACGTTCACGTTCTCCTTGTAATACTCAATTTCGCCCAGGTGGTCGAGTATAGGCATGCAGTTTACGAAGCCTTCATTCAGCAGTTCTGAGATCCACTGGCGGTAGCGCTCGCGCTTAAAACCGTTACATATAATATAGGTGTTCTTGTCTATCTTGCCCTTCCTGTGCAGCGCACGCACAATCTGCATGTCGTAGCCGGAAGATGTCTCGATATGGACACCGTTTTTCAAAGCCTCCTCCATTACAAAAGAAAAGTGAGAAGCTTTTGTACAGTAGCAATAGGTATATGTGCCCTTATAATCAAGCTTTTCTATGTTCTCCGCGAACAAGCGCTTTGCCTTCTGAATCTGGGAACCGATTTTGGGTAAGTATGTTAATTTAAGAGGAGTGCCATATTCTTTGATGAGGTCCATCAGTGGAATACCGTTGAACTGCAATTCATCATCTACTACCTGGAACTCATCTGTAGGAAAATCAAATGTCTGATGTATGAGGTCTGTGTATTTATCCATTTATAGTGGTCGTGATATAAGAAAAAATGCAATATTGACTGTTATTTACCATCTTTGCAAAAAGTTTGTTCAGATAATGTAAGGCGCAGTCTGATATACTGTGATTCAAACAAAAAAGCTCATAAAATAAATTCACCGGCGTTTTGCATTTAGCAACGACAGCTATTCGCAAAACAGGTGCCAGAGAAGAGCTAACGTAAAAATATGAAGAAAATTAAACTGATAGAAGTAAGATCGGAGCTGGGTGCCGGAACAAGGGGGGCGAGTATGGGCATTGAGGCCTTGAAGGTGGCGTGCCTGGACAAGGGGTCTGATTATTTCAAGCGTTTCAACTCTGTCAGCGTACCCGACCTCAACTACACCCTTTTTGACAAGGATGTTTTCCCTAATGCGCACCGTATCGACAGTATCCTGACGGTGCAGAAGAACATCGTGAATGCCGTAGAGCAAACCATCGGCATGGGCATGTTCCCGCTGGTGCTGGCCGGAGACCACTCCAATGCACACGGCACGATAGCCGGCGTAAAGGCCGCTTACCCGGATAAAACGCTGGGCGTTATCTGGATTGATGCACACGCTGACATCCATTCGCCGTACACCTCTCCATCTGGCAACGTGCACGGTATGCCGCTGGCCATGGCCCTGAACATCGATAACCTGGATCGCCAGATAAACGACCCTGCACCGGAGACAGTTTTCTTCTGGAACTCGCTTAAGAAACTAGGCTATGAGGGACCAAAACTAAAGCCCGAGCACCTGGTCTACATTGTAGTGCGCGACACGGAGGAGCCGGAGGACTACCTGATGGAGAAGCATGGCATCAAGAACTTTACATATAAAGAGTTTGCTCAGAAAGGAGCTCAAAAGGTGGCCGAAGAAACGCTTGAGCGCCTGCGCGACTGCGACATTCTTTACGTGTCGTTCGACGTTGACAGCCTCGACTCCAAGTTCTCTAAAGGCACCGGTACTCCGGTAGAGGTTGGCCTAACGGTAGAGGAAGCACAGGAACTGAACTTCAGCCTGCTGCAGGACTCCCGCGTGGTGTGTTATGAAATGACGGAGATAAACCCAACATTGGATACAGAGAACACCATGGCCGAGAATGCCTTCGAAATTCTGGAGACGGCCACTACTGCTATTTTACACCGAGAGTTAAAAAGTACAACGATACATTAATGCAACTTCAAAACGTCCTTAGCCAAAGCATCAGTCAGGCGCTGCAAGCTTTGTTTTCTATTTCTGTTGATGCCTCACAAATTGCCCTGCAGCCTACCCGAAAGGAGTTTGCAGGAACCTTTACCTTCGTTACCTTCCCATACACCAAACAAGTAGGGAAAGGCCCGGAGCAAATAGGCCAGGCGCTGGGAGAGTACCTGAAGGAAAACACGACAGAGGTAAAAAACTTCAACGTAGTGAAAGGTTTCCTGAACCTGGAGATAGAAGAGAAGGAGTGGCTGCGCCTGTTTAGAGGATTGATGCAGGACGAGAACTACGGACAGGGGGAGCCGAGCGGCCGGAACGTGATGGTGGAGTATTCCTCACCCAACACAAATAAGCCTTTACACCTGGGCCACCTGCGCAACAACTTCCTAGGCTACGCTACAGCAGAAATTCTGAAAGCGAACGGCCACGAAGTGATGAAGGTGAACCTGGTAAACGACCGTGGTATCCATATCTGCAAATCGATGCTGGCTTATGAGAAGTTTGGTAATGGCGAAACACCGGAAAGCAGCGGCATAAAAGGCGACCACCTGGTGGGCAAATACTATGTGCTGTTCGACAAGGCTTATAAAGAGCAGGTAGAGGAACTGGTGGCGCAGGGCATGGACAAAGAGGAAGCCAAGAAAAAGGCCCCGCTCATGCTGGAGGCACAGGACATGCTGCTGAAGTGGGAGCAGGACGATGAAGCCGTGGTTGACCTCTGGAAGCAGATGAACAGCTGGGTGTACGCTGGCTTCGACCAGACTTACCGCAACATCGGCGTTGATTTCGATAAATTCTACTACGAGTCCCAGACCTATACCCTAGGTAAAGAAAGGGTAGAGGAAGGCTTGCAGAAAGAGGTTTTCTTTAAAAAGCCGGACGGTTCTGTGTGGGTAGACCTGACAGGCGAAGGGCTGGACGAGAAACTGCTGCTGCGCGCTGACGGCACCTCCGTATACATTACCCAAGACCTGGGCACGGCAGAGCTGAAGTATAATGATTTCCCCTATGACCAGTCAGTGTACGTAGTGGCCGATGAGCAGAACTACCATTTCCAGGTGCTGCAGGCTACGCTGAAGAAACTCGGCAAGCCTTATGCGGAAGGTATTTACCACTTGTCTTACGGCATGGTAGACCTTCCTTCCGGCAAAATGAAATCCAGGGAGGGTACGGTAGTGGATGCGGATGAGCTGGTGCAGGAGATGATTGACACGGCACGGCAGCAGACGGAAGAACTGGGGAAAATTGAAGGCTTTACAGAAGAGCAGGCGAAGGAGCTTTACCATACCCTGGCGATGGGCGCCCTGAAGTACTTCCTGCTAAAGGTAGATCCGAAGAAACGCATGCTGTTCAACCCGCAGGAATCTATTGACTTCCGTGGTAATACAGGGCCTTTTATTCAGTACTCGCACGCACGAATTTCCGCTATACTTCGCAAGGCAGGCGAAATGGGTATAACCGTGGATGTTTCTGCTTTTGATAAAGTGGAAAATCTGCACGAGACGGAGCAGGAGGTGATTGTGCAATTGGTGAACTACCCGGCTGTGGTGAAAGAAGCAGGCAACCTGTTTGCGCCATCCGTAATTGCGAACTATGGATATGAGTTGGCAAAGGCATACAACCGCTTTTATCAGGAGGTGTCTATCTTCAACGAAACAGACGAGCAGGCGCGAAACTTCCGTATAGCCCTGTCTGCCATGGTAGCCCGCTTTATCCGGCACAGCATGAGCCTGTTAGGTATTGAAGTGCCGGAGAGAATGTAAAATGTTTCTGCCAGTTTTAGGGGTTGAATTTGCCGCATGTTTTGCGAAACATGCGGCAGACTTTTCTGTTAAAGGAGCAGCTTAAGAGGTACTTTATATAATTTAGTCGTATACCATGACCAAAACTTTTACTTTGATATTACAGGTAGCAGCGCTGATGGGCCTGCTCAGTACTTTAGTAGCTTGCCAGAACAGCGCAAGCCAGAACTTAACCTCAGATTCAGAAACTATGGCAACAGAAACAACCTCAAACCCGAATGCACAAACCAGCGACTTTTATGGCTTCCAGATGAAGACACTGGATGGCAAAAACGTGGATTTCTCTGATTACAAAGGCAAAAAAGTGCTGCTGGTGAACACTGCCTCTGAATGCGGCTATACGCCGCAATATGCCGAGCTGCAGCAGTTGCACGAAGCACATGGTAACGAGGTAGTGGTACTTGGCTTTCCGGCAAATAACTTTGGAGGCCAGGAGCCAGGCAGCAACGAGGAGATTGCGTCATTCTGCCAGAAAAACTATGGCGTTACCTTTCCAATGTTCGAGAAAGTATCCGTGGTAGGCGAGGACAAGCACCCACTCTTCACCTGGTTGCAGCAAAACGCTCCAAACAACGAGGAGCCAGCCTGGAACTTCAGCAAGTACCTGGTTGATGAAAACGGTAATGTGGTAGCCTTTTACCCATCCAAAGTGAAGCCGATGGATGAGCAACTGCTAACTGCTATCAAGCAATAATTACGTTATGTGTCGAGGCATCAAATTGCCCTCACTTATCTGCTAATAAAAGTTGAACAATACATCTCAACAAACTACTTCCCCAAATCCAGGTCTGGCAAAGGCCTGGATTTCGGCTTTTAGGCCACGTACCCTTCCGCTGGCGCTTTCCTGTATCGGCATGGGAGGATTTATGGCAGCCGCTCACAATCAGTTTAACGGCACTATCGTCAGCCTCTGTGTGCTAACCACCCTTTTTCTGCAAATACTCTCGAACCTCGCCAACGACTACGGCGACACTAAACATGGAGCCGACAGCGTGCACCGTGAGGGGCCGAAGCGGGCGGTGCAGGCCGGGTATATCAAAGCGGAGCAGATGAAGAAGGGGATGTTGGTCTTCAGCCTGCTCTCTCTGGTATCAGGACTGCTTTTGCTGTGGGTGGCTTTCGGAACAGAGGGCATACTGCTGTTTCTGGTGTTCCTGGTACTGGGGCTGGCTTCTATCTGGGCTGCCATCAACTATACCGCCGGCGACAAACCCTATGGCTACGCCGGCCTGGGCGATATTTTTGTATTCATCTTCTTTGGCCTGGTGGGTGTGCTGGGAACTTACTTTCTGCAGGCGCAGGAACTGGAGGCGATGGTGATACTTCCGGCATTGGTCTGCGGTTTTTTCTCCACAGCCGTGCTCAACGTCAACAACATCCGCGACATTAAGTCTGACACCCTGGCTGGCAAGAACTCTATACCCGTGCGGCTAGGGCCAAAGAAAGCCCGTATTTATCACGTGATGCTGCTATTGGGTGGCGTGGCAAGTGCTTTTGCTTACGTATTATTGAATTACGAAAGCCCCTGGCAGTTCCTGTTCGCGCTTGCCCTGTCGCTGGTGCTGGTGAACGGTATAAATGTTTGGCGCAAGCAGACCTCTCAGGAACTGGACCCTTACCTGAAGCAAATGGCCCTGACAACGCTGCTGTTCGTGTTGCTGTTTGGGATAGGTCAGGTGGTGTAGTTGATATAGTTTTAAAAGTCCGCCAGTATTAGTTCAGGCTAAGAAAAGCATGATAATGTATGAAGTATGAATCATACATTATCATGCTTACTGCTTGGAAAGGTATAACAATTTGGGGGCGAGTTTGGGCTCAACTAGCCAATGTACTGCAAAACTGCAGCAATTTCTTCAAATCCTGCTCGTCACTCAGATCAGGAGAATGCTCCTTTAAATAAGCGTTTATTTGCTTTCTGTGTTTAGGGAATAGCTTCAGGATACTCGGTTTGTTCACTCTATGAAACTGGTTTCTTTCGTCTATCAGAAAATAGGCTACCTTCTCTGAAAAAACCACATCACCTTTTTGCTCCAGCGAATAACTTTGGCTGTTGCTGCCTATTACCGTGCTTGTATTTCTGATAGAGGAGGCTCCGGACGCCTGACCATAAGCTCCTACCTTGTCGGCTCCGGCAAATTCAAGCTTTTGTCTCTTTCCCAGTTTTACGGCATTGAACTCTGCCACAACTTCCAGAAATTCCTCTTCCTGGTTATGCAGATAGGTACTTTCTCCTACTAAAACTGATACAAGCGAAGGTTCACCAGCCAAGGCCATGGTATCTCCTTTGGGAGTGATAAACTGCACTTCTCCCAGCAAGTTATTATAATTGAATGTAGCCGACGTGAAGTTACCGTTCATGTAAACTACCTTCCCCTTTTGAAATGAAGGGTAGCGGTACTGAAGCTCAACAGGAATCACTTTAACAGGACTTTCTCCGGTTTTAACCCGGAAAGTTGTGGCAGTCTGCTGGGCCTGTACAAAACTGCCGCCGCTTAAAAATATAAATATGACAATGCACCATCCTGTTCTTTTCATAGCTACACAATTTAGACTGATTAAGTGAACCTGTTTTAGATCAAACGTTTATGAATTTAGTTCTTTTTGAGGATAAAAGTGTAAACGCAGGTATAAATTTTAATTATTTATCCGATGCTGAATATTCTCAAGAGTTGATACAAAGTTGTTTAGCAGTAGTGACATCTGCTCTTTAGCAACTGGCACGTTACCCTAGGGTTGCCCCAGCCACTCATATGAGTAACTGAGGCATGCAAGTTTTTTAAAGCTTCTCCATATCAGTTTCCATTCCCGCCGCCACTGGTGCTATCTCCACCACCGCTCTTCATGTCGTCGTTTCTTATGCCGCGTCTGGTGCGTTTGATATCCTCTTTCAGCTTCCCGAATTTGTAGCTGAAACCGATGCTAATGCGGCGGCGCACGTTGCGGGACTCGTTGCGCTGAAAGAAGTCCGGTCCGCTTAACTCGCTGTAGTAGGTGAAGTATTTGTCAAGCGGACTCTGCACCGAGAGGTTGATGCTGGCTTTCTCATTCTTCAGGAAGCTTTTGCTCACAGAAGCACCGTTCCAAAACTGCCCGGAGGACCTGCCCTGCAGCAAAACACGCGGCGCATAGTAGCCCATGTTTACACTGGCACGCCAGTTCTTCTCAAACCTATAGCTGAAGTTGCTGAACATATAGCCGCTTATGCCACTGTTCTGAAGATCGATGCCGTTTATGTTGCCGCTGAGATCGCTGTAGGAGAGGGATCCGTTCAGGTTCATGCTAAGCTTCTGGAACAGGGTGGCATTACCGCTTAGCGAGAGGGTGGTGGTGCCGTTCTTGCCGATGTTGCCAAAGGTGGTGCTACTTACTGAATCTGCCGGGTTATAGCTGGTATAGCTCTGGATGGCATTGTTAGTAAAGGCGTGGGTAAGGGTGCTGTTGATGGAGTTGCTCCCCTTAAAAAAGCTGTGTGACAGGCTGAGCACGTGGCTTGTCGCCGCCTCCAGGTTAGGGTTACCAAAGGAGACGCTCTTTTCAGTCAGCCTGTTAACGTATGGGTTCAGGTAGTACAGGCCCGGCCGCTCGATTCGCTGCGTATACGAGGCTTTTAGGGTAGCCATGCTCTTCAATGTGCGGGTAAGGGTGATGTTCGGGATCAGGTTCAGGTAATCTTGCTCGGCCACCGAGCCGGATGATTTAAAATTCGCATCTACCACCGTCTGCTCCAGGCGCGTACCCAGGCGCAGCCCCCACTTGTCGAAGCGCAGGCTGGCGGAGGTGTAGGCGGCGTAGATATCCTGGCTGTAATCGAATTCGTTGCTTAGCCCCGGCACTTCCTCGAAAGTATCGGTTTCCGCGTTATAGTTGCGGTAATAGTAGTCGCTGCCGTTGTCGCGCAAAATGGTTTTGGCGCCAACCTCCAGGGTGTGCTTCTTAAACGGGTGCACATAGTCGGCCTGGTAGGTTTGTTCTAGTGATTGACCGTCATTGAGTGTGCGGGTTTCTGAAGGTCCGGAATAGTTCAGGATAGGGTTAAACAGCAGGTCAGCCTCGCTTCCGTCCTGACTGTCCCCAAGCTTGTAAGAGAGTGTAAGGAGCTGGTTTTTATTGCGCTTAAAGGTGTACTGGTAGTCGAGGCCTATTTCGTAGTTGTACCAATGGCCAGAAGAAGGGTTAATGCGCTCGTAGGCTTGCGTCCGGTTGCCCGCCCGGTTCAGTTCCTCCACTGTCTGCAGCCCCTGCGATTCATAGTCATTCCCATTAAGGCTGAACTTTGCGGAAAGCAGGTTCAGCGTGTCAATCTCATAGCTCAGCTCACCGGACACATAGCTATAGTAACTTTCGCTCAGGCCCGAACCCAACTGCACCGTCTTTGCACCGGTGTTTTGGTTGATGCGTTCAAAAGAGGAGGTATAGCCCGGGCTGGTGAATTTATTTGTGCCACCGTACGCAGAAAGGCCGAACTTGCCCATTTTAGCGGTTACGTTGGCGGAGCCGCTTCTGCTGTCTGGTGTGCTCTGCGATAGGTAGATGCTGCCATTGTAGCCGTTACTGGGCTTGCCGATGGTAATGACATTGATAATGCCTCCAATGCCATCGGCGTCATATTTGGCAGGCGGGTCTGTGATGACTTCTATGCGTTTGATGGTGCTGGCCGGCATGCTGCGGAATACGTCTTTGGGGCTGCGGGCAAAGAGGGTAGAGGCCTTGCCGTTCACAAGCACCTTAAAGCTGCCGCTGCCGTTAAGCTGAATGTTCTCTTCGGAGTCGACGCTCAACATCGGTACTTTTCGCAGCATATCGAGGGCTGTAAGCGTCTTGCTCTCCGGGTCAAACTCTACATTGTAACTGATCTTGTCGATGTCCTGGGTAATGAGCATTTTCTCGGCTGTTACCTCTACTTCCTGCAATTGCCTGGCGGAGCTGGCAATAATGATTTGACCCAGGTCTGCCACAGAACTGCCAGGTTCCAATACAGGAAGTTCTAGCAGGAACGGCTTATAACCAACATAGGTCACGATGAGCTTGTACTTAGCCAGCGGCAGGCCTGTTATCTCAAACTGGCCATTATCCTGAGTAAAGGTAGTTTTGACCGGTTCGTCTTTGTCTGGCTTACTAACCATAATGGTTACATAGCTGAGCGGTTTCTGATTGGCAGAATCAACCACCACACCTTTGATGGTGCCGGTTGCGGGGCTCTGGGCCCAGGTAATAGAGCTGAATAGCAGGCACAAAGCCAGCAGCAGAGTTTGTTTCATGTGTGTATAGGTAAATTAGTGGAGCATGCTAAACATCCAGCTGAGGACAGGCAATGCCTGTACACTCACTTCCAGGTCCTCACAAATTTCCTTTTACACATCAGGCAGCCTTGCCTGGCTCTATCCCAAAAGCTCTTTGATGGAAAGTAAAGTCATCATTGCTAATGCTTTACCTGTACAAGGTAGGAATATTTTTCAAACTATAACTATAGTTAAGGGCTTTTTTTGTTTAAACAACAAATTTTTTTTATCGAAGGCAGTGCTTACCAATACTTCTGAGGAAATCTTGGGGAAGTACAAGTATTAAAGTCGTCTCAAAGGCAGCATGAAAAGAAAAGCCGCTCGATATGGAGCGGCTTTTATGCTTGTAAAATACTTTTACTTTATGATGGTGTGGCTCTGTACCAGTTTGCCTCCTTTGCTTTCTATATCTGCCTTCGCTTTGTCAAAACCTTCCGGGCTTATGGCACGTGTGGCATCTTCTATGACAAAAGCTTTAAATCCTTCCTGTAGAGCGTCCTTAGCGGTAAAATACACACAATAGTCAGCGGCCAGGCCAGCCAGGTATACTTCTGTTACCTCCTTGCTCCGCAGGTAGTCTGTCAGGCCAGTACTCTTGAGATGACCGTTGTCATAGAAGCCGCTGTACGAGTCAATTTCTGGGCTCATGCCCTTCCGGAAGATCACTTCCACTTTGCGCATGTCTACCGCTTCTGAAAATGCGGCGCCGTTTGTACCCTGCAGGCAGTGGTCCGGCCAAAGTACCTGTTCCAGTCCCTGCAGTTCAATCACCTCAAAAGCACTTTTGCCGGTGTGGTTAGAGGCAAAGCTTTTGTGGTTTTCCGGGTGCCAGTCCTGTGTCGCCACTACCAGGTCGAACTGCTCCTGCAACTTGTTTACAATAGGGATAATGGCGTCGCCTTCGGGCACAGCCAATGCGCCACCCGGTAAGAAGTCATTTTGTATATCGATTAATAAAAGGGCCTTCATGTATTTTCTGCTGTTGTTTTACCTGTGTCAGTGCTAAGGGAGATAGTTTGTTCTGATTACAGAAAAATTACCATCGGTATCGCTCCAAAACAGCCAGAGCCGCTTACAAAGCGGCTCTGGCTGTTTATGACTTGTTTATTTATGATGCAGGCTGGTTTTCCTCTTTCGGCCCCTGACCTGATGCACCACCCTTACGGTTCCGGTTTCGGTTGTTGCTTTTTCGCCTCTTGTCACCGCTTCCTTCGCCTGATACAGCTGCCTTGTCTCCTCCTTCGGGGCGAGGGCGAGGCGTATGGTTCGCAGCCTTTATCGGCCTGTTATTGCCTTCGTCTTGTCGCGGACCTGCTGGCTTACTGCCTCCCCTGTGGTGCTTGCTGCGGTGGTTTTTATCACTGCCTCCTGAACCAGGGCGGTTTCCGCCTCTTTGGCGGGGGCTACCGGCATCATAGCGTTTGCCGGGGTCATAGGCCGGGCCGGGGCCGAAATCTTCCGGCAGTGGCAGCTTGGGCACTTCCCGCTCAATCAGGCGCTCCACTTTCTGCACGCGGTACATGTCTTTCTCGTTTACAAAGGTAATGGCCATGCCGGTAGAGGAGGCGCGGGCTGTGCGCCCCACACGGTGCACATAATCCTCAGCGTCCTGCGGCATGTCAAAATTTACCACGTGGCTCAGGCTGTCTATGTCGATGCCCCTGGAAAGGATGTCAGTGGCTACCACAATCTGGTACTGCTTGTTTTTGAAACCCTGCAGTGCCTTCTCACGCTCGTCCTGCGTCATATCTGACGAGATGCCCTCGGCGGTAAAGCCCATCTTCTGCAGCGAGCGCACAATCTGGTTTACATTTGACTTTCGGGAGGTGAAGATGATCATGCTCTGGACCTCCAACTCACGCAGCAGGTGCTCTAGCAGGGGCAGCTTCTGGTTATCGTAAGTCAGGTAGATACGCTGATCGATGCCCTCGGCCGGTTTGGCGACTGCCAGGTTTATCTCAGCGGGGTCTTTCAGAATCTGCTGTGCCAAATCCCGGATTTTACGGGGCATGGTGGCCGAGAAAAGAAGCGTCTGGCGCTGCTTTGGCAGCTGGCCAATTATCTTCAGGAGGTCGTCCATAAAGCCCATGTCCAGCATCTTGTCTGCCTCATCCAATACAAGGTGGTTCAACTGGTCCAGCTTTACGTAGCCCATGGCAAGGTGCGAGAGCAAACGGCCAGGCGTGGCAATAATGATATCGGCACCAGTGGTGAGGGCACGCTTCTGCTGATCCCAGTCATCTCCTTTGTTGCCTCCGTAGATGGCAATGGAGCTTACTGAGGCAAAATAGCCGAAACCTTCCACCTGCTCATCTATCTGTTTAGCCAGCTCACGCGTTGGCACCAGAATCAGGGTGCTGGTATGGTCGTAGCTCTCATGGGAGATGCGATCGATAAGGGGGAGCAGGTAAGCCGCTGTCTTGCCGGTGCCCGTCTGGGCGCAGGCAATCATGTCTTTGCGGTCAAGTATAAGTGGAATAGCCTGTTCCTGCACGGGGGTGGGGCTATTATAGCCCATAGAATTAATGCCCGTTAGTACGTCGTCGTGTAGGTTAAATGAACTGAAATTCAAAATATGGGTGTGTTATGTTTCATCTAATAACTCTTACACAAGTATTATGTAGAGTGTCTGCATGGTAAAGATAACATAAATAAAGAATTGTTGCTCTAAAGTAACATCGTAAACAATTTTTATCTAAAATATTTTAATTTGTTACATAGTATTATATTTGTATAAACTATAACATTTATATATAGTTTTCAAAATATTTAAAACTTTAGTGCTGCTCCTGTGCCTGCTATATCAGGATGGGATTATGTAATATTAAATAATATTAATACTTATATATTATAATATTTATTTAAAAAGTTATAGATGCTGCAACCTTGTTTCGGAGCAGGCGTAAAACTTCATGTATTTTGAAAGCAATACCATCTAATTTAATATATCTTAATTTATATATTCATGAAAAAGGTTATACAAGATTCCCCTAACTTCTTTTTGCTGTTAGGCGTGAACATCATCAATGCCATCTTTATGTTTATGTTATAAGCAGCGCCTATACATAAACATATACTACTATACTCCACTGAAAGAGCAGCCTTGCCACAGCGCAGGACTGCTCTTTTTTATGCATCCGAAGGAAAATATGCTTTACTTAGGCTTGTTGCCTGAAAAGGAGAATAGTAAGTTTCACTTATCTAAAATATACCTCAGTACATGGCAGGACATAATAAATGGTCGCAGATAAAGCGCAAGAAAGGCGCTCTGGATGCTAAACGCTCCAAGATATTCACGAAACTGATCAAAGAGATAACGGTATCGGTGAAAGAAGGAGGTCCTGACCCTGATGCTAATCCGCGCCTGCGCCTGGCTATACAGCAGAGCAAGGCTGCCAATATGCCGAAAGACAATATAGAGCGCGCCATCTCAAAAGGGGAAGGCACAGACGGCGATTACAGTGAGGTGACGTATGAAGGGTATGCTGTAAATGGCGTGGCTGTATTCATAGAATGCCTGACAGATAACATTAACCGTACGGTACAAAACCTGCGCACTATCTTTAACAAAGGGAATGGCAGCCTGGGTGTAAATGGCTCTGTTGAGTTTCTGTTTGACAGGAAAGGTGTTTTTGCAGCAAAACAAAATCCAGAGCAACCTGTGCAGGAGGAGGAACTGATGCTGGAACTGGCAGATGGCGGTGCCGAGGAAGTAGAGTTTGAGGAAGATTATATTACCGTATACTGTGCCATGGAAGATTTTGGGGCGATGCAGAAGAAAATAGAGGAGCTGAACCTGGACCTGGAAAGTGCCGAACTGCAGCGAATACCACAGACAACCGTAACCGTAGACGACCCCGAGGCGGTGCGCCAGATACTG
Organism: Pontibacter diazotrophicus; assembly: GCF_003367245.1. Taxonomy (GTDB): domain Bacteria; phylum Bacteroidota; class Bacteroidia; order Cytophagales; family Hymenobacteraceae; genus Pontibacter; species Pontibacter diazotrophicus. Next base: position 46,307 of record NZ_QRGR01000007.1, read on the forward strand.
AAGTTACTGGATGCCCTCGAAGACGATGACGACGTGCAGAAAGTGTACCACAACCTCGAACTTAGCGATGAGGTGCTGGCCGAACTGGAGTAGGTTGTTGACATGATATTTATGATAAGACGGAGACCTATGTGTTTCCGTCTTTTTAGTTTTAGAGCCCTGTCAGTTAACATCAAAGCGGCTTAGCCACAGATTGGCACTATCAACAACGCCCCTTAGATTGGGCCACCCTGTCTGTCTGGAACATAACAGATAAATTGTTAGGTTTGTGAATAGTGACAAATATATACCATTGGGCGAATGCCTGAGACATTAGCAGTGTAAACATGCAGAACCCAATTTTCAAAGATATGCTGGTGCTGGAGCTGGCAAGCGTGCTGGCAGGGCCAAGTGTGGGGCAGTTCTTTGCGGAGCTGGGGGCCAAAGTTATTAAAATAGAGAATGCTGCCACGCAGGGGGATGTAACACGCCGCTGGAAAGTCAGTAGTGAACCTGCCGACACAGATACACCTGCTTACTTCTGTGCAGTCAATTGGGGGAAGCAGTCATTGCCACTGGACCTGACGTGCCAGGATGACCTAAGGCAACTTTATAAGCTTGTAGAGCAGGCTGATGTTGTGATTGCCAGCTACAAACCCGGGGACGCCGAAAAGCTGAAGGTAGATTATAGCGTACTTAGCAGCATAAACCCGCGCGTGATCTACGGCCATATCACGGGTTATGGACCGGACGATGAACGGGCAGGCTACGATGCCGTGGTACAGGCCGAGAGTGGCTTCATGTACCTGAATGGGGAACCTGACGGAGCACCCACTAAAATGCCGGTTGCGCTGATGGACATCCTCACGGCGCACCAGCTGAAGGAGGGACTGCTGGTGGCGCTGCTGCAACGTGAGCGAAGCGGAAAGGGGCAGTTGGTGCAGGTGTCGTTGCTGGAGGCGGCGGTGTCGGCGCTGGCAAATCAGGCCACAGGCTTTCTGGTAGCTGGGCACAACCCGCAGCGCCTGGGCTCAGAGCACCCCAGCATTGTGCCTTACGGCAGTGCCTATACCACCAAAGAAGGAAGACAACTGGTGCTGGCTATCGGCGACGACCGGCAGTTCAGAAAGCTGTGTGCGGTGCTTGACGCACCGGAAATTGCCGATAACCCGAAGTACAGCACCAACTACAATCGGGTGCAGCATCGTAACGAAATAAACGAACTGCTGCGTAGTCTGATATTGGAGCAGGAGCGGGAGCCCTTGCTCCAAAAGCTTCATCAGCAACACGTGCCGGCAGGCGCTGTAAACACCATTCCCGAAGTATTTGAGTTACCACAGGCACAGCACATGCTGTTGCATCATCCGGAGGTGAAGCCGGGAATACGGCAGGTGGCCTTTCAAATGGCAGGCCAGGACCGAAGAGAAATCACGCCACCGCCAGGTTACGGAGGGAAAACGTAAGAAGTTGGCAGGCTTCAAGGAGAGGGGTATTATTTTACTTGTGTTACTTACTGGTTGCCAACTGTTCTGGGGAGTACTTAAACAAAGTACCTGTTTCAGGTGTAAATTATAGCGATCAACACGTTATTGAATACCGTATAATGGATTATGGAAGATAAATTAGATGACATTATAAATGGCCTGCATCAGAAGTCCAAGACAAAGCAGGCTATTTACCGCAATACCAAAGAGACGTTCAACCGCATGAAGGAGATTTCGCAGGAACTGGTTGCGGAGCTGACAGAGCGGATTACCAGATTAGATGGCGATGTGCTTATTGAATATAAAAATGTAGGAGAACATGAGTTTCAAGTAAAATTCTCCGGTGATCTGCTTGTATTCGTGATGCATTCCAACATTATCACGTTCCCGGATGATTATGAAATTATGCGGAGTAACTATGTGGAGGAAGACTTCCGTCGCAGGTTCTTCGGGCATATTATGGCTTATAATTTTATGGCTGATACCATCAAGTATAACCGGTTAGATGATCCTGGTTACCTTGTTGGGCGCATGCTCATTAATATAGACAAGCACTTCTGTATAGAGGGAGTGAGACAACTGGACCTGCCGAAAGAAAAGATTTTGAATATGGAAGAAAACAGGATCAGCGATAAGGCACTGCGTACTATAGTGGAAAGCGCGATGATTGCAGCCGTAAACAATGACCTGATGGGGCAGGACGTAAGCGATATTGAACGCACCACGCTGAAGCAGAAACTTGAAAACTCGCAGCTGACGAAGCCACGCAAGCTCGGTTTCCAAATCAGTCACGAGCTGACGCATTAAGCAAAGCAGCTATAAGAAAGCGCCTGGGCTATTTAGCCCAGGCGCTTTCTTATAGACAACAGACAAACTGTTGCCTTCGTTCTGACAAAGCTGTGGCAGCTGCTCTATTTGCTAAATCCGTACATGAAATGGCATGGGCAGAGAGTGTTTATCCCTTCTTAGATGCAGTACTGAATAATGTAGCCTGCTAAACTACATCAGTTCAGACAGCTCCAGCCAGCGGAATTCTTTCTCCTCCAAGGTATCGTTAATACTCTCCAGCTCGGTGGCCCAGGCGGTAAGCTGCTCATGGTCGGTAGTGGTGCCAGCGGTCATGGTCTCTGTTAGTTCAGCTTTTCGGCTCTCCAGCTTCGCAATATCCTTTTCCAGCTGCTCATACTCCTTTTGCTCTGCATAAGAGGCTTTGCGTTTGTTGTTGTTGGCTGTCTCTTCTTTTTTTGCTGCCGGTGTTGCCACTGCAGGCGCGGCAGCGGCTTGTTTGGCCTCTTCCCGTTCCTGCTCTTTCTGCCATTCACGGTAGTCGGTGTAGTTGCCCGGGAAGTTGCGGATCTCGCCTTCGCCTTCAAAAACAAAGAGGTGCTCCACCAGCCGGTCCATAAAGTAGCGGTCGTGGCTCACAATAAGCAGGCAGCCCCCGAAATTGAGGAGGAAATCTTCCAGAATATTCAGCGTGATGATATCCAGGTCGTTGGTCGGCTCATCGAGAATGAGGAAGTTCGGGTTCTTGATGAGTACGCGTAACAACTGCAAACGGCGTTTCTCGCCTCCGCTCAGTTTGCTTACAAAGGTATACTGCTGTGCCGGAGGAAACTGGAAGTGTTGCAGAAACTGGCTGGCTGTAATCACCTCGCCATTGGCCATTTCCACAACCTCAGCAATGTCTTTTACAATATCAATCACACGCTGATCTTCCCTGAACGTGAGTTCATCCTGCGTATAATAACCGAAAACAGTGGTTTGACCAGGGTCTATGTATCCGGAATCCGGCTGTAGCTTACCTGTCAACATATTCAGGAATGTCGATTTGCCGGCTCCGTTCGGGCCAACAACGCCTATTCTGTCTTTCTTCTTGAATACATAGGTAAAGTCGTCCACAATCTTCTTTTCACCGAAAGACTTAGAAATGTGCTCTACCTCGATGATTTTGCCGCCCTGCCGCGTGGTTTTAACAGATAGCTCCAGTTGCGGACCAGATGTTTTCTTTGCTGCCTTTTCCTTTAGTTCCTCGAAGGCGTCCACTCTGTATTTCGCTTTGGTGCCACGTGCCTTCGGCATGCGCCGGATCCACTCCAGTTCTTTGCGCATCAGGTTGCGGGCCTTCTCTGTCTCGGCTACGGCAGCCTCCTCGCGTTCCGCCTTCTTTTCAATAAAATAGCTGTAATTGCCTTTGTAGGTATAAATTTCGCCGTTGTCGAGTTCCGCAATTTCATTGGCTACTTTATCCAGGAAATAGCGGTCGTGGGTCACCATCAGCAGTGTGGTGTTCTGTGTCGACAGCATTCCTTCGAGCCACTCAATGGTATCGAGGTCCAGGTGGTTGGTTGGCTCGTCCATAATTAGCAGATCGGGTTCCTCTATCAGTACACGGGCCATGGCCACACGCTTGCGTTGCCCCCCCGATAGGTTTTTGATGACCGCATCCAGGTTGTTGATGCCCAGCTTCGAAAGTACCTGCTTTACCTTTACTTCAAAGTCCCAGGCCTGCAACTCATCCATGCGCTCCATCAACTCCTGCATCTTTTCGCCGGTGGTGTCTGGGTTTGCCATAGCGGCTTCATAGTCCCGAATAAGGTCCAGCGTCTCGTTCTGGCCGGAAAAAATATTCTGGTGTACCGTCAGTTCCTCATCGAACGCAGGATTCTGTCCTAAGTAGCCGATAGTGACCTCTTTTCGCACGCTCACACTTCCTTCATCAGGAGGCAGATGACCAGCCAGTACGTTCAATAAAGTAGTTTTGCCGGAGCCATTCACACCCACTAAAACGATGCGCTGGCCCTGGCTGATGCCGAAGTTCAGGTTCTTGAAAAGCCAGCGTTCGCTGAAGCTTTTGGATATATTGTCTGCTGATAGGTAATTCATACTGCAAATTTAGCTATTTATCTGCACAGGTGCAGGCAAAATAAAACAGGCCAGCCATTTGGCCAGCCTGCTTCTATAATAGAGTTTTTTGCTAATTAACGTGCTCTTTCTTCCTGCGCATGCTCTCTTCTATATGATTCGCTCGGTATACGGTGTGTGGTAAGTGAAGCCAGAATAGCGAATATACCGAAAATCAAATGCGGCGTGTATACTGCATCAGCAAACCCAAACATCCATGGTGTTAGCGCTAATATAACACCAGCACCGAAGTCAAGCATCAGGTGGGTTTGCATTGGTATCTTCTTTATGATACCTACCTCGTAATCGGTCATTACAGTTAGCGCTGTAAGTGCTATACCTATTACCACAGCCGTCCATGTAGCGTAGCTAACATCGCTGAAGCCGAATAACCATGGTGATATAATTAGTAATGGTCCGTAAATATAGTCTAATATCCCGTGAAAACGGGTTGGAATAAATCTCATAATAATCCTCCTTTCAGTTTGTTACAATACACGTTTATACGATTAACTGAAAAAAGGGAGACAAAAGAATGCAATTTTTTTGGTGAATGGATGGTTAGTCTGTCACAACTACTGTGCGCGAAAGGTAATCGTGCAGTGTTTGCTTGCGGCGCGTAGAAAGCAACAGCAGGAAACCCAGGCACAGCGGTATAATAGAGAGAAATTTAGAGAAATAGCGAAGGTTTGCCCTTGCAAAACTGATGCGCTTCCCCCGTAAGTCGGTTACCCGCAGCCCCAGGGTATATTTGCCGATGGTGGCCTGTTTAAGCGAAGAATGCAATACCGTAAAATAAAGCCAGTGCATGACCAGGAAGTACGGGTTAAGGAACAGGAGCTTACTTAAATCAAACAACTCCTCCAGGCTTACCCCATTCTGAAAGATATCCTGCCAGGTATATGCCTGTTGTGGAGCGTCACTAATGCCATAGAGCACAAAAGAGTAAGAAAATACAAGGAGTGTGGTATCCACCAGAAAAGCTATGAGGCGTGCAGTTAAGTTGCCATATAAAGCAGCTTTTTTTACTGTAGGTGCTGGTAGCGTAAAAGTTCTCTGCATAACAATGTTTGTGTTTTCTTCGTCAGGCTGCCTTGCTTTCTACTCTTTATTTCTTCATCAAATGATATCCCTCTGAACCAATTCCTTTGAACAAGTCTGTTGTTGAGGTTATTCAATTCTAAATTAGAGTTATTGTTTTAAAGCAACAAATATTTAAACATAATTAATTTCGCTGCTGGTGGTGTGGTACCTATGGTTTTTATAGTTTAATTTTTCTGATGAGGAATGGATTTCCAGTAAAGGGCGGAAAGTAGGAAACTAACCTATTTTGATAAGCTAAGTGGCTTTTGCTGGCTTTTTATTTAAATTCGCTCTCTATGGTTCAGGATAAAAAAGAGAGGCCCATCGGCATTTTTGATAGCGGCATTGGCGGACTGACAGTTGCGCAGGCCATCATCAACGTATTACCGAACGAGCGCCTGATATACTTCGGCGACACCGCCCATTTGCCTTATGGTGACAAGTCTACAGCCGCTATACAGTCGTATGCCGTTAAAATCTGTGATTTGCTCATAAAACAGCACTGCAAGCTCATTCTGATTGCCTGTAACTCGGCCTCGGCAGCAGCCTATGAACTGGTGAAGGAGTATGTTGGGAGCAAAGCAAAGGTGCTGAATGTTATCGACCCTATTGTGCAGCACATAGGGCATACATACCCCAACAAAACAATTGGCCTGATTGGCACCAAACAAACGGTAAACTCTAATGTGTACCGTAAAAAGGTGGATGAATTGGATTCGGCTATCAATCTGAAGTCGCATGCGACGCCTTTACTGGCAGCTATGATAGAGGAGGGTTTTTTCAATGATTCTATATCGGAGAGTGTCATCCATACCTACTTGTCTGATCCGGACCTGCAGGGCATCGAGGCGCTCATACTTGGGTGCACGCATTACCCGCTCATCAAGAAGCAGATTGAAAACTTCTATGAAGGAGAGGTAGATGTGCTGGACGCCAGCCAGATTGTGGCGCAGCATGTGAAGGCTTACCTGGAGCAGCATGGCATGGCCTCGGATAAACTGGTGGGAGACCATAAGTTCTACGTGTCCGACTTTACCCGTTCTTTTGAGGAAAGCACCCGCATTTTCTTTAAGCGCCAGGTACACCTGGAGCATTATCCGCTGTGGGAGTGAGGGTTATCCGGTTGATAGCGTCTGAAACCTGATTAAAATTGGGGAGAACTGGTGAAAATCAGTAATATTTCCTCTCAAGCTTTACAACTACGCCATCGTTTCCGTAGAAAAGAATACCTTAAACCACACCCGAGTATAACAGATGAAAAAAAGATACCTCTCTATTGGCGACTTCAAGCGGAATGCCTTTATAGTGGCCGCCGCCGCTTGCATGGGCCTGACCAGCTGTGGAAACAGTGGCAGCCAGGACGAATGGAATGCAGATAGCGAAGTAGCTGTGCCGGATGGCATTGTAACTGAACTGACGGAGGAGGCCCCGGACCAATGGAAAATAACAGATGAACGCACCACAGCTCCCGGCCAGAGTATGGCCATACTGAAGCACAACGATGGTCGTGTAGACACGCTGCAGGGGCTGGAACTGGAGAATCAGATGAAGGCACTCGCAGAAAACCAGCAAACTTACCAGCAGGGTGGCTTTGGTTTGGGCAGTGTGCTTTGGTGGAGCGGAATGGGCTTTATGGCCGGCCGTATGATGTCACCCCGCCCTGCTTACTATGCCAACCCGAACCTGATCAACCGCACAGATAGCTGGCGCCAGAATGTACAGAGCTACAGGCAACGCACCACAGCGCCAGCCTCTGGCCGGAGTGGCTTCTTCAGAGGCCGCAGCGGCGGGGCCGGGTCCTAAATTTGTACGCTCAGAAAAACACACGATTGACTATGGGAAATAAGACCGTACGCCTGACCAAGCATACAGGCGACGTGGAAACTGCTGTGCGCGGCCTGGGTTGGGAATGGTGCGTAGAAGACGGTTGTGCGAACTACGTGCCTGGTGAGGCTGTGGTAGTAGCCGAGAAAGAGGCGGATGCCTTATTAGATGCCGCCGATACACTGTACGACATGATGGTGCAGGCGGTACCGGATGACCTTCCCGACGCATTTCTGCATGTACTAGGTATACCCGAAAAACTTTGGCCCCTGGTGCGGCAGTCCTGGAACGACGAGCGGCACTGGCACCTGTATGGCCGTTTCGATTTGGCACAAACCCCGGAAGGACCAAAACTGATAGAGTTCAATGCTGATACGGCGACCTCTATACCTGAAACTGCTGTGGTGCAGTGGGCGAGCCTGGCCGCTGCCGGTAAGAATGACGCCAATCAGTATTCCGGCTTGTACGAAGCACTGGTAGAGCAGTTCAAAACCTGGCGCATGCTCAATGATGATCTCCCACCCGCTTTGTTGCTAACTTATATTGGAGGCAGTGATGAAGATGAGACAAACTGCGCTGTGCTAGCCCAGGCTGCCCGCGAGGCAGGCTTTGATGCCCACCTTTGCCCCATTGAAGAAGTGACTGTTTCCACGGAAGGCGCTGAGAAAGGCATATGGGCACAAGTAGAAGCGGAGCAGTGGCAGCAGTTTCCGTTCCTTTTTAAGCTGCTGCCCTGGGAGCAGATTGCCTGGGAAGAGCCGGAGCTACTCGAGAGCCTGACGCTGCTTTCCCGTACCCGCAATGTAGTCATCGCCAACCCCGCTTATACCTTACTTTTCCAGAGCAAAGGAATGCTGGCGTGGCTCTGGAAAGCTTACCCCTACCATCCGTTACTCTTAGAAGCAGACTTAGAGCCTATAAGTGGCAAGTATATCCGCAAACCATATTTTGGGCGCGAGGGGCAGAGTGTGGAAGTGGTGGACAGAGTGCGTGTCACGAAAATGGAAGGAGAATACGATGCCCAGAAACAAGTGTACCAGCGCTGGTGCGACCTGCCGGAAGACACAAACAACTACCAGTATCAGGCAGGCGTTTTCTGGGCAGGAGAGGGCTGTGCCATCGGTTTCCGCCGCGAGAAGGGCATTATCACCAACCTGTCGCAGTTCGTGCCACACCTGGTGGAGGGGTAGGTGATGAAGATAGTCATTGCCCCGGATTCATATAAAGGCAGTCTGTCCGCTAAGGAAGCCGGCAACACTATCAGAGAAGCCTTTATGCTTGAAATGCCCGGAGCAGAAGTGGTCGTCATACCCATGGCCGATGGAGGGGAAGGTACTTTGGACTCCCTGCTTTTCTCTACGAACGGGGAAAGAGTGAATACTGTGGCAACCGGCCCCTTAGGAGAGCAAATCCATACCTGCTACGGCATTTTAGGTGACGGAGAAACGGCAGTGATTGAAATGGCCTTGGTGGCGGGGCTGCCGATGGTGCCGGAGGATATGCGAAATCCCACGCTGACCACTACCTTCGGACTGGGCGAATTAATAAATCAAGCTATAGACAAAGGGTTGCGAAAATTCATTGTCGGTTTAGGAGGAAGTGCCACAAACGATGGAGGGCTGGGTATGCTACAAGCCTTAGGAGCGGCTTTCTTGGATCGGAATGGAATTAATGTAAAGCCAATAGGCGAGTCACTGCAGCAGATTATTGCTGTTGATTTTACAAATCTTCACCCGAAGCTGAAGGAATGCACGTTCAGGATTGCCAGCGATGTGGAGAATCCGCTATGCGGAGAAAACGGCGCCTCTTACGTTTTTGGTCCGCAGAAAGGAGCAACAGAAGAACAGATACGGGTTCTGGATGAAGGTATGAGCAATTATGCCAACCTGGTAGAGGAACATCTCAAAACAAAATTACAAAACATACCTGGTGCAGGCGCCGCAGGAGGCCTGGGGTTTGGGTTCCTGGCTCTGGGAGCCGAAATCTTATCGGGTTCTCAGGTAGTAGCTGAGGCAGCCGGACTGGAAAATCATATTAAAGAAGCGGATTGGGTCATAACAGGAGAGGGGCAGAGTGATTATCAGACACTCTATGGCAAAGCACCCTTTTATGTGGCAGGCCTGGCGGAGAAATATGGTGTTGGCACCATTCTGATTTCGGGAGGATTGGGAAAAGGGCATGAGCAACTGCTGGAGCATTTTGTGAGCTGCCATTCCATTGTCAATGCCCCGATGCCCCTGGAGAAAGCCATCGCACATGCGCAGCCTCTTCTGTTTTCCTGCGCACGAAACATAGCCCGTTTAATCAACAGAGCATCTCAATCTAAATAGCCCGCTGTTAACTTCTCCATGGTACAAGGCCCCTTGCTTTTTCTGATTCTGCTGCTGGGCGTTGGGTTCATTGTACTGGCAACTGCTAAATTCAAGCTTCACCCGTTTCTGAGTCTGCTGATTGCTGCCTTTGGCGTCGGCATAGCCGCTGGCCTGCCTTTGAGTGAAGTGGTAAAAGCGATAAACGAAGGCTTTGGAGGCCTGATGGCTTATATAGGAATAGTAATCGTGGCAGGTACGGTTATCGGGAAAATTCTGGAGAAGTCTGGGGCGGCTCTCCGTATGGCAGAAGTGGTGTTGCGGATAGTTGGAGAGAAACGACCGCAACTGGCTATGTCGCTCATCGGGGCCATTGTAAGTATACCTGTGTTCTGTGACTCTGCCTACGTTATTATGGCCAGCCTGAAAAAATCGCTGGCGCACCGGGCAGGGGTTCCGCTGGCCTCTATGTCTATCGCCCTTGCAACGGGTTTATACGCCACGCATACGCTTGTTCCACCAACGCCGGGACCTATCGCTGCTGCTGGCAATATCGGAGCCAGTGGCTATCTCGGCACTATTATATTGATAGGTTTAGTGGTGTCCGTGCCCGTGATGGCAGTTGGGTATCTGTGGGCAATTAAAGTAGCGTCTACCATTAAAATTAAAGGAGAAGACGAAGTGGTGTACTCCTATGAGGAGGTGGTGAGGGAATTTGGGCAACTGCCTTCTGCCGCTAAAGCATTCACACCTATTTTCCTGCCCATCATACTGATAGGAATAGGTTCAGTAATAAGCTACCTGCAATATACAGGAGGTATAGCGGAGTTTCTTCTTTTTCTGGGCACACCCGTCGTGGCCTTGCTTATAGGAGTCTTTGCTGCTTTCCCCCTATTGCCAGCATGGAACGAGGAAACCTTAACCGGCTGGATAGGCGAAGGCCTGAAAGATGCAGCCATCATCCTGTTGCTGACAGGTGCAGGAGGAGCTTTCGGTTCAGTTATTAAAGCAACGCCTGTAGCGGGTTTGATACAGGATTTTGCAGCAGGCGAATCGCTGCACGGCGCTTTCATTTTACTCATACCTTTCTTTGTGGCCGCTGCCTTAAAAACGGCACAAGGGTCTTCTACAGCAGCGCTGGTCATTACCTCAGCACTTGTAGCACCCATGCTGGCAGAGGCAGGTATTACAGGTGCGGTACCATTGGCCTTAGTGGTCATGGCTATCGGGGCAGGCGCCATGGCCGTAAGCCACGTCAACGACAGCTACTTTTGGGTCGTAACACAATTCAGCGGCCTTAAAGTAACCGATGCTTACAAAGCGCATACCATGGCTACTTTGATGCAAGGCATTGTCGCTATCCTGGTGACGATGCTGCTCTGGTTTGTTTTGGTCTGAAATATGGCCCAATATAGCTGCGCAACAGTGCATGCATTCTGTTTTAGATGCGGCTTTGCATCTTGCCGTATTCTCAAAATCTCAATTACCATACCTGCTTATTAGCACATTCGCATATTAACTCCTAACTTTGCTTTCTTAAAACAACCAGAACGCCTATGCTCGCTTTCCTGCTGACACTTATGCTCTTGCTCGGAGTGGTAATTGTGCTGGCGTACGCAGAGCGGAAGGTGGCGGCCTTCATGCAGGACCGTCTGGGGCCAACCGAGGCAGGCCCTTATGGCTCGTTGCAGGCGGTGCTAGATGTGCTTAAGCTGCTGCAGAAAGAAGATATTGTGCCTGCCCTGGCTGATAAAGGCCTCTTTAAACTGGCACCCATTCTGATTTTTGCCGCTGTTTTTGCTGGCTTTGCAGTAATTCCTATCTCACCTACGCTGGTACCTGCAGGTATTGGCATCGGTGTATTTTACCTCCTGGCTATCATTTCGCTGGATGTGATTGGGCTGCTGATGGCAGGCTGGGGTTCGAATAACAAGTATGCGATGTTGGGAGCGATGCGATCGGTGGCGCAAATTGTGTCTTATGAAATTCCGGCCGGATTGGCTATTCTCTCTGCTGTCATGGTGAGTCAGTCGCTCGATTTCCAGGAAATTAGTTACCAGCAGGGTGTGCTCATGAATGCTTTCCCGGGAATGGGCTATGAGACAAACTGGTTGTTTGGAATTCAGGCATTGGGCATAGACACTACGAATATCGGAGGCATTACTACCTGGAACATTTTCCGGGCTCCCATGCTACTGGTGGCTTTTGTGATATACTTTATCGCATCGCTGGCAGAGAGTAACCGGGCTCCGTTCGACATACCGGAGGCAGAGTCGGAACTGGTGGCAGGTTTCCACGTGGAATACTCCGGCTTCCGCTTCGCGGTACTGTTCCTGGCAGAATACAGCATGATGGTGTTGGTGAGCCTGGTGGCAGTTATCCTGTTCCTGGGCAGTTGGAATACTCCTTTGCCAAATATTGGCTCCGTAGCCCTTGCCAACTGGACTACCGGTACGATAGGTGAAATTTCCGGGAACCTGTGGGCGGCTTTCTGGTTAATCTCCAAAACTTTTGTGCTGCTATTCGTGCAACTGTGGGCCCGCTGGACGTACCCGCGCCTTCGCGTAGACCAGCTCATGTACCTGTGCTGGAAAGTACTGACACCGGTAGCCCTGGTGGTTGTGCTGTTAGCAGGCGTATGGCGATTATTGATGATATAGGAAGAGTTAGAGAGTTAGAAGGTTAATGAGTTAGAAAGTTGAAATAGTTGGATACTGTCTTTTTAAGCTCTTTTCTGCCGCAGGGTTTTATTTTGTGGTTTTTAATGATGCAGGTTTTGGACTTGCGTTGCTGTAGTATGAAGTAAGCGTTCACATTTGAAATCTTACTTATTTTTCCTCAAGATGAAGTCTTGTGGTTGAAATATATGGAAACAATAAAGAAAGAAGCATATAAACATAAAAGTGGGTTCTGGCATGTGGTGAAGTCGCTGGTGAGCGGCGCGCGCCTGACGCTGCGCCACTTCGCAAATGCAAACAAGCGTCGCAAACCGGTATATGTGTCGGACGATAGCTATTTTAAGCAGCCGGATGGCCTGGCTACGCTCACGTACCCGTACGAAGCGCTGCCTATACCTGACAACGGGCGGTACCGCCTGCACAACGAGATAGAGGATTGCATTGTATGTGACCTTTGCGCAAAGGTATGCCCGGTGAACTGTATCACTATTGAGTCGGTGAAGGCGACAGAAGACATCGGCGTAACATCAGACGGGACAAAAAAGCGCCTGTATGCGCCGGTGTTCGACATCGACATGGCCAAGTGCTGCTACTGCGGCCTCTGCACCACTGTTTGCCCAACCGACTGCCTCACCATGACGCCGGTATACGATTTCAGCGAAGTGAATATCAAGAACATGATTTACCATTTCACTGACTTATCCCCGGAGCAGGCACAGGAGAAGCAGCGACTCTTTGAGAAACAGCAGGAAGAAATGGCCGCCGCAAAAGCTGCTGCATTGGCGGCTAGGAAGCAGCAGGGATAATTGCATAGACCTCGCAGTGTGCGCAGCTCCTGCGAGGTCTTGCTTGCTACGTGGCAAAGGATTTTGGCACCAGACGCTCGCAGGAACGAGGTCTTTTGAGCAATTTGTATTGAAACCTTACATTGATACTTGGTCAATGTCAACTGATAACTGAAAAGGATGCTTTTCTACTTATTCGCCTTACTGGCGGTACTTTCGGGGACTTACATGGTGCTGACGCGCAACCTGTTGTATGCAGGCTTTTCGCTGCTGGTCACCTTGCTGAGCGTGGCTGGCATATACGTGCTGCTGTTCGCTGATTTTGTGGCGGTCACGCAACTGATGGTATATGTGGGAGGCGTGCTGGTGTTGATTCTGTTCGGTATCATGCTGAGCAGCCGGGTACACGACCAGTCAGTCATGTCGGAGAGCGTGAATAAGGTGTGGGGTACGGTGATTACTTTCCTGATACTGGTTGGCCTGTGCTATACCATTTTGCATGCAAACCTCCACATGCTCCCCTGGCTGGAAACAGCTGATATGGATGTGTTGGGGCTGGAGAAAAGCACGGTACATATTATTGGCATAAAGCTGATGACGGATTTTATAGTGCCTTTTGAAGTAGCCTCGCTGCTCTTGCTGATTGCCCTGATGGGAGCCGCTTATATTGCCACTGACAAACAAAAAGTATAGAAATGGAGGGAGTCCCTTTAGAACATATCCTGATTTTGAGCGCTTTGCTTTTCAGCCTGGGCATACTGGCCGTCATTACGAAGCGGCATGCCGTGGTGGTGCTGATGGGGATAGAACTTATCTTCAACGCCGCTAACCTGAACCTAGTCGCTTTCAGCCGCTTTGATCCGCTGCTCCTGCAGGGGCAGTTGTTTTCGCTGTTCGTGATGTTGGTGGCTGCCGCCGAGGCTGCTGTGGCCCTTGCCATAGTGCTGCGCGTGTACCAGCTCTTTAAAACGGCCAACCTGAATCAAATCAATCACCTAAGCAAATAAAGGGACACGTTGGAGCTATCTTCACTTTTAGAGCCACTGCCGGGCACAGCGCAAACCACACTCGCGTTAATAGTGCTCCTGCTGCCCCTGTTGGCTTTTTTGATTCTGTTCTTTTTTGGCAGACGCCTGCCCCGCCGCGGTGATTGGCTGGCGGTAGGTCTTTCTGCGCTTTCCTTTGCTCTGTCGGTGTGGCTCTTCACCCAGACCTGGAACACCACCACCTTCCACAGCCGCACAGTGTGGTTTAGTATGGCATCCATAGGCGGTACGTTGGCTGATTTTACAGCAGGCATTCTGCTAGATAACCTGACAGTGCTGATGCTGGTTATTGTCACTTTTACCTCCACACTGGTGCAGCTCTTTTCAATAGGCTACATGCACGGCGACAGGGGCTATAGCCGATACTTCGCTTACCTGGGGCTGTTCACGTTCAGCATGCTGGGCATTGTGCTTGTGGACAACCTGCTGCTGCTTTTCATGTTCTGGGAGTTGGTGGGCCTGTCGTCTTACCTGCTGATTGGATTTTGGTTTACGCGACCTGCAGCCATTGCGGCAAACAAGAAAGCCTTTCTGGTGAACAGGGTAGGGGATATCGGCTTGTTGCTGGGCCTCTTCGCCTTTTATACCTATTTTCGCACATTTGACTTAGAGGTTCTGCGAGCACTTATAGGGGCAGGCAACTGGACAGACGAAGGCTTTGCGGTTTCATATATACTGAACGGGCAGCAGTGGCGGGTTGAGATGGGACCGGTGTTGCTGACACTGGCTGGTTTAGGTTTGTTCATGGGTTGTGTGGGTAAATCAGCGCAGTTTCCGCTGCAGGTGTGGCTGCCGGATGCCATGCAAGGTCCTACTCCTGTTTCTGCCCTCATCCATGCCGCCACCATGGTAGCGGCTGGGGTATACTTACTTGCCCGCTGCTATGCCTTTTTTACCACAGATGCACTCACCGTTATAGCCATCGTCGGCGCTATCACAGCTTTATTAGGTGCTGTTGCTGCACTTACGCAATACGATATAAAAGCAGTACTGGCTTTCTCTACTATTTCACAGTTGGGATACATGGTGATGGGCATGGGTACTGGCGCACACGATGCCTCGCTCTTCCATCTCACCACACACGCTTTCTTCAAGGCTGCGCTCTTCCTGAACGCCGGTATCATCATACATGCCATGCACCGCGGCCTGCACCACACGCATCAGCCACACGGCATAGATCCGCAGGATATCCGGAATATGGGTGGCCTGCGGAAGGCGATGCCGCTCACATTCTATTCCTATTTACTGGCTGCCGCAGCCCTTGTGGGTTTGCCTTTGTTCTCTGGTTTCCTTTCCAAAGATGCAATTCTGTCCGGCAGTTGGGCCTGGGCACAAAGCATGAGCGCTAACGGCAACAGTTTCTACTATATTGTTCCGGTTATCGGTTTTACGGTGGTGCTGCTGACGGCTTATTACATGGGAAGGCACATGTGGTTTATGTTCTTCGGTTCCTTTAGACTGCCGTTTGATGTGCGGGAACTGCGGGTATCGGCAGGGCAGGAGCTGGAGCGCGTGATGGCGCTACCGGTGGTGTTGCTGGCCATACTTTCCATAGGCATTTTCTTTTCCCTGAACCCGCTCGACTTCAGCAACAGTTGGGTAATGCAAGGCATCGGCCTCGAAAAACTTACAACAGGTGGCGCTCTGCTGGCAGACAACCTGCTGCAGGCGGTCGTGGCGCAGGACGAGGCAAATCATACCGCCCACCTGGTAATTGGTGTACTCTCAGCGCTGTTGGGTGTGGCAGGTGTAGGCTTAGCTATTGGCAAATACAGAAACAAGTCAGGTGAAGCCTTACTGCAGGAACACCCACAGAGCACCTTTGCCAGGTTCTCTTATAACCACTTTTACCTCGACCAGTTTTACGCAAAAGCCTTTGTAAGGCCCAGCCTGCTACTGGCCCGCGGCCTGTACCGGATGGATAAGCGTGTGATAGATTATACCCTGAATTATGGCAGTAAGTGGCTGGTCGTGTTGGCAAAGGTAATCGGAGGGTTCGATCGTTTTGTGGTGGATGGACTGGTATGGCTGGTGGCTGCCGCCTCCAAATTGCTAGGCCGCGTTGGGCGTGGCTTGCAGAATGGCCAGGTGCAATCTTACTACGCTTACTCTCTCTTCGGATTTATTTTGATTATACTATACATCCTCGTGTTTTGATGATTAATTTCGCGTGCAGAATACGAAGATGTGGGGATAAGAAAATTTCTAAGACGCTCATGGATACAGGTTATACCGTCTTATGTCCTTCGTCTCAATACTTGTGTCTATAAATATTGATGAACTTTATACTCAGTAGTCTCATTTTTACACCTTTGCTGGCGGCGCTTGTTGTACTGGTTATGCCTGCGCACCTGCACAGGCCGATAAAGGCAGTGGCGCTTTTGGGAACACTGGTGCAGATGGGGCTGGCTGTCTTTTCATACGTAAATTTCGATGGCGGCGCCTTTGCGAATGGGCAGCAGGGCTACCAGTTTGTGGAGAAGCTCAACTGGATTGGCTTTTCGCTCGGCAACCTGGGGCTGTTCCAGATTGAGTACTTTGTGGGTGTGGATGGTATCAGCATAAGCATGGTGCTGCTCACAGGTATTATTGGCGTGATCGGAATTATCTCCTCCTGGACCATCACCAGGAATGTAAAGGGGTATTTTCTGCTCTACCTGCTATTGCTCACCAGCGTGATGGGCTGCTTTTTAGCGCTGGATTTCTTCCTCTTTTACCTCTTCTTCGAATTCATGCTGTTGCCGATGTACTTCCTAATCGGTATCTGGGGCGGCCCGAGGAGGGAGTACGCAGCCATCAAATTTTTTATATATACCCTGGTTGGCTCGCTTTTTATCTTGATAGTGATGATTGGGCTGTATACTTCTGTAATCGACCCGGTGGCGACAGCAAGGCAGTTGGGGCTGCTGGAGCGTGATATGGCTGCCTCTCCGGATGTGATACGGCAGGTGCAGCAAATGCTGCAGCAAGGCGCTATCAGCACCCAAGGCATGGTGCATACCTTCAGCATTCCGGCCATGATGGAAGCGGCTAACTTTCTGCCTGATAGCCTGTTGCATGTGGTGTCGCGGGTAACACTTTGGGACCTGCCGATACGGTTTGTTGCTTTCCTGCTGCTGTTGGCTGGCTTTGCCATCAAGGTGCCGGTGGTGCCGGTGCATACATGGCTACCCGATGCTCACGTAGAGGCGCCAACGCCTATCTCTGTACTGCTGGCTGCTATACTACTAAAAGTAGGTGGCTACGGCCTTATTCGCATTGTGTATCCGGTTTTTCCGGATGCAGCAGCTTATTTCTCGGTATTGGTGGGCAGTTTAGGGGTGCTGTCTATAATTTATGGTGCCCTCAACGCCCTGGCCATGAACGACCTGAAAAAGCTAATTGCCTATTCTTCGGTGTCGCATATGGGCTTTGTGCTGCTGGGGCTGGCCTCTCTCACCACAGAGGGGGTGAATGGCGCTGTTTACATGATGTTCAGTCATGGTATTATCTCTGCGATGCTCTTCCTGGTGGTAGGGGTGATATATGACCGGGCACATGACCGTATGATACAAAACTTCAGAGGCTTAGCGAACGTGATGCCTGCCTATACTACGTTTGTAGTGATTGCTTTCTTTGCCTCTTTGGGCTTGCCTGGCTTTTCCGGGTTTATAGCCGAGCTGCTGGTGCTGGTAGGAGGCTTCAGTGCACCTGAGGCCACAGGTATGTTGCCCCGCTGGCTCACCATTGTCGCTGTGTTTGGCTTACTGTTAGCGGCTGCTTATTATCTGTGGGCCCTGCAGCGCATGTTCTTCGGCAAGTTCTGGGTATACCCTGAATTGCGCGAAAGCGCCGTTATCACAGACTTGAACTTCCGTGAGTACCTGATGCTCGTGCCTCTAACCCTGCTGGCCCTGCTCTTCGGCATCTTTCCACACCTTCTCCTGGATAAAATAGGTGTTGCCGTAAATGGGTTTTCAGAATTAGTGTTGCAGAACGGGCAGGAGCAACTGAATATCGTTTTATCTTCCATGGTACGCTAAGTGAACGAGCAGGCAGTCTATCTATCAGAAACTATTGATGCCATTGTAGCGGGTGCCGGATCCCTGGTGCCCGAACTGCTGCTGGCGGTCTTCTTCCTGCTGCTCGTTACCCTGGATCTGTTTAAGTCTCCAACTATAAAGCGACTGCTGCCGTGGCTAGCCCTCACCGGATTGTTCGCTTCGTTGCTGCTGCAAATTCTAGGGGGCTATACTGCCGGTGATGAGCTCTTTCTCAACCTGCTGCTTTCTGACGGGCTGGCTCGGTATGCCGGTATACTCTTTAGTGCGGCAGGCATTTTTACTATTCTGCTCTCCTTACAGAACAGGCCGCTGGAGCATTTGCAACAAGGCAAAGGAGAGTACTATGCCTTAATCCTGATGCTGGTGCTGGGGCTGAACCTGATGGGCAAATCGGTAAACCTGCTTATGGTTTTCCTGGCCATAGAAACCGTTTCTATTGCCTCCTATATCCTCACCCTTACACTAAAACACGAAAAGCGCGCGGTGGAGGCGGGCTTAAAATATATACTATATGGTGCGCTTTCGGCAGGAGTGATGTTGTACGGCATGTCTTTTTTCTACGGTCTGACAGGCACACTCAATTATTCCTCCGAAGTATTCAGAATTGGGCTGTTGCAGGCGAACACCTTGCTGGTAACGGTGGCGGCGGTACTTGTTTTCGCCGGGTTCTTCTTTAAGATATCAGCGGCACCGTTTCATTTCTGGGTGCCGGATGTGTACCAGGGGGCACCGCTCCCTGTTGTGGCGCTGTTCTCCACAGGGCCTAAGATGGCGGGTATTATCGTGATACTTCGTTTTGTAAGGCCATTCGAAAATCCGTTGGCTTATGCTGATGTGCAGTTGTTTTTAGGCATTGCAGCCATTGCCACACTTGTTATTGGTAACTTTACAGCGCTTTGGCAAGATACACCCCGCAGGCTGCTCGCGTATTCTTCTGTATCACACGCCGGTTTTCTGCTGACGGGACTGCTGGCTTTTAACACAGATTATACATTGAGTGTGCTGTTTTACCTCACGGTGCTGCTGTTTATGAATTTCGGTATTTTCCTGTTTCTGCAATTGTCAGAAGATATTTTCAAGGTTCAGAAGCTGGAGGACTTTGCCGGTCTTGGCCGCGCCCATCCATTTATAGGAATTATGGCGTTGCTGTACCTGCTGTCACTGACTGGTTTGCCTCCTCTGGCAGGATTTATGGGGAAGCTGCTCATCTTCAGTAACGTTTGGGAGGCTTATACATTGGGCGAAAATACCCTCTTGCTAACCTTATTAATCGTCGGAATTTTACTGACAGGGGTGGCGCTATTCTATTATATCAAGATACCATACTACCTTTTCTTTAAAAGGAATTTTCGGGAAGAAAATTTAGTTACTTCACTGTCAGATAAACTGCTGCTTGCGCTGTTTGCCCTGCCGCTGCTGGTCCTGTTTTTTAAACCTGACCTGCTGCTAAACTGGATGGAACAACTGCTGGCCCAGACACTTTAAAATTTAATAGCACCCATGAGCGACGCTATAAAGCATGAATGTGGTATTGCCTTAATCAGGCTTAGAAAGCCCATCGATTATTATGTGGAGAAGTACGGTACTCCTATGTACGGTATTAACAAGCTGTACCTGCTGATGCAGAAGCAGCACAACCGGGGGCAGGACGGTGCCGGCGTAGCCAGCATCAAAATCAATGCGCTGCCCGGAATAGAATACATCAGCCGCTTCCGTTCTGTTAAGACACGTGCCATCGACAGCATTTTCGGGAAGATTGGCAAGGAGTACAAAAACCTGAAGGAGGAGTATCCTGACCGAGCCGATGATACTGCATGGATCTGGGAGAACACGCCTTTCCTGGGAGATGTGTACCTGGGCCACCTGCGCTACGGCACGCACGGTATAAATAGTGTGGACAACTGCCACCCGATGGTGCGCGAGAACAACTGGCGCAGCCGCAGCCTTGCTGTTGCCGGTAACTTCAACATGACGAACGTGGATGAGCAGTTTGAAAAGCTACTGGAGTTGGGGCAGCATCCGAAGCAGAAGTCTGACACCATTACGGTACTGGAGAAAATCGGCCATTTCCTGGATGAGGAAAACCAGGATAAATTTACGCACTTCAAAAAAGGCGACTATACCAATAAAGAAATCACACAGTTGATTGAGGAGAACCTGGACCTGCAGCGTGTATTGCGCCGTGCAAGCCGCGATTTTGATGGTGGCTATGCCATGGCGGGGCTTACCGGCTACGGTGCCTCTTTTGTATTGCGTGACCCCAATGGTATCCGTCCGGCTTATTTCTACGCTGATGATGAGGTAATTGTGGTGGCATCTGAAAAACCAGCAATCAAGACTGCTTTCGATATCGAGTACAGCGATATACAGGAAATAAAGCCGGGGCACGCACTGATTGTAGACAAAGCAGGCAACCCGAAGCATGTTGAAGTGGTGGAGCCTCGTGAGAAACTTTCCTGCAGCTTCGAGCGCATCTACTTCTCCAGAG
This sequence comes from Pontibacter diazotrophicus, assembly GCF_003367245.1. GTDB lineage: Bacteria > Bacteroidota > Bacteroidia > Cytophagales > Hymenobacteraceae > Pontibacter > Pontibacter diazotrophicus. Next base: position 66,930 of record NZ_QRGR01000007.1, read on the forward strand.
GCAACGACCCTGAGATTTATAACGAGCGCAAGAACATGGGCAAACTGCTGTGCCCGCAGATTCTGGAAGCCATCAACTACGACCTCAAGAACACGGTGTTCTCTTATATCCCGAACACAGCTGAGTCTTCGTGGCTGGGAATGATGAAGGGGATTGAGAACCACTTGCGGGAGTACCGCAAAAGAGCTATCCTGAACCAGGAACTGACAGAAGATCAGCTGGATGAAATTCTGCAGTTTAAGCCACGTGCCGAGAAACTGGTGATAAAGGATGTGAAGCTTCGTACATTTATCACAGACAACGATAGCCGCGACGACCTGGTGACGCACGTATACGATACAACCTATGAGGTGGTGAAGAAGGGGATAGACACCCTTGTGGTGCTGGATGATTCGATTGTGCGCGGTACCACATTGGAGAAAAGCATTATCAAGATGCTGGATAAACTGGAGCCTAAGAAGATTATCATTGTTTCCTGCGCTCCTCAAATCCGCTACCCTGACTGCTATGGCATTGATATGTCGCGCATGAAAGAGTTTGTGGCTTTCAGAGCGCTGCTGGCTCTGCTGAAAGACCGCGGGTTGTACTTCAAGGCGGAGGAAATATACGAGAAATGTACAGCCCTTGCAGGTACACCGGCATTTAGGGAAGCAAACTATGTGCAGGAGCTGTATGATATGTTTACAGCAGATGAAATATCCGCTAAAGTTTCTGAGATTGTGAAAGCACCGGATGTAAATGCCGAAGTGCAGGTTATTTACCAGCGCATCGAAGATTTGCACCTCGCTTGCCCGAACCATAAAGGCGACTGGTACTTCACTGGTAACTACCCGACTCCGGGTGGAACAGGCGTAGTAAACAGAGCCTTCATGAACTTTATGGAGAACAAGTTAGCGCGAGCTTACTAATGCTGTTATAATTTTTGACTTAGCTGTGCAATAAGGTACAGCTCAAAAGGCTGCTCTGGATTATCAGGGCAGCCTTTTCTTTTTTTATTATGATGCATGAAGAATATTTTTAATGTATAGTTGAACTTTATAAAGAGCTATCAGGTTGGGTTGCTGTTGTATCGGGGAATAGTTAAATATTTTCATTGCCTGATCATAAAGTAGTAAACCTCTTTATAAAGAATGAATAATAATTGTACTTCCCTCCGGCAGTTATGTGTGGCTTTCATATGCATAGCAGCAGTTCTTTTACCTGAATCTACAAATGCACAAATCAGCATGGGAAGAGAGCTTACAAACTATACGCAAGATTTTAATTCGCTACCTGCTGTGAATGATGGAATCTGGGAAAATGGCACCAGTTACATGGACAGCTGGTTTGTGCAGCGTACGAAGGAGACGAACACCATTGTAGCAAGCCCAGGGAATAACATTGCCGGCAACCTCTATAGTTTTGGTTCAGACAACTCTATAGATCGCGCTTTGGGTGCACAGAGTTCATATAATGCGGGAGAGTTTGCCTGGGGTGTACTGTTGCAGAACAATACAGGAGATACAATTCACACTGTTGATGTCAGCTTTTATGGTGAGCAGTGGCGCATTTCCAACATAGATGCCGGAGAGCACAAAATAGATTTTTACTATGCTGTCAGCAGTGACAAAGAAGCCTTTCAATTATCACCTAGATCTGATAAAAACTGGATACCTTATCCTGCGCTTAATTTCAATGGTCCGCACTTTTATACAAGAGGAAGAGCATTAAACGGAAACAATGCAGCGAACAGAAGACTGATGGAGGCCGTGTTGACGGTAGACATACCGGATGGGCACTACCTGATGCTGCGCTGGAAAGATGATAATGAGTATGAGGTTGATCACGGTTTGGCAATAGATGACTTCAGCATTACCTGGAGTGTGAAGCCGGATGAACCAATTGTGGTGCTGCCAGTCGAGTTAGCGCGCTTCACTGCCAAGGTTAGTGGCCCTGTGGTAGATCTGCAATGGTTAACTGCTTCAGAAATGCAGAATGATTATTTCTCCGTGGAGAGAAGCTCAGATGGTCAGGCTTTCGAAAGTATTGGCAGAGTGGCTGGTCACGGAACTACCGCTATAGGCGCTGCTTATAAGTTTGCTGATAACCATCCTTTGGCTGGGATTTCATACTATAGATTAAAGCAGGTGGATGAAGATGGTAGCCACGCTTACTCCGCTGTTGTAGCCGTGACACGCGCTGCGGGCTTAAAAGTAGCTAAAGTTTATCCTACAATTACAACTGATAAGCTGCAGGTTAGTGTTGAACAAACGGGTGTTATGCATCAGGTGTTGGTATTGGACATGCTGGGAAAGCAGTGGCTTCTGGAAGCGCTCGACAATACTGCCCTCCATCATACCATAGATGTGAGCAATTTAAGAGGTGGCAGTTATGTGCTGGTACTGCTGGATGAACAGGGGCAACGCCAGACAACCCGCTTTATAAAAAACTAAAAATTTCTCCCCTTATAATGAAGAAGGCCTTGCCATCAATAGCAAGGCCTTCTTCATTATAGAACTGTAAAAAACTTATACAGAGAAGCTGTCGCCGCAGCCGCAGGTGCGGGTAGCATTCGGGTTGTTGAAGTAAAAGCCTTTACCGTTCAGGCCATCGGAGAAATCAAGTTCCGTGCCTGCCAGGTATAGAAAGCTCTTCATATCTACTACTACCTTCACGCCTTTGTCTTCAAACTCCTGGTCCATCGGCTTCACTTCATCGTCGAAGTCAAGGTTATAGGATAGGCCGGAGCAACCACCACCTGCAACAGAAGCGCGCAAGCGGTACGTATCGTCCAACTGAGCATCCTGCTTCAGCTTTCCTACCTTCTCTTTTGCTTTATCTGAAACTGTGATCATAACATTATTATTTTTAAGAGACAGGATTCAGCACCACGCTAAAAACGGTGATGGTGTTCATGTCTCGGCCATAGTATAATTTATCGAGTGCCTCATACATATTACGTGCCCGGAAATAAGAAGTGTTCAACTCTTTATTGTCGCGGGATATCCACTGCACCGTATAGGAACCTTCCTCGTCGCGGTAGTTCTGTACGTATGCCAGCATCTTTCGCAGCACGTCCACCCGGTCATACCCCACTTCAGAGTGAAACAGGAACGATTGGTGGTGGCGCGGGTTTACTGTAATCAGGTCGAGGCGCTCTTTGTTGTCGATGTGCCTGAATTCAAAAAGCAGACTGTTGCCGCTTATGCCTAAGTGGTTTTCAATCTGCTTTTGAATGCGTGCACTTTCAACATGCACATCTGTGTTTTTTGACTCCATTGAGTCCGTGTCTTAGTGGTGCGACTTGGCTAACTCCAGTGCTGGCAAGCCATTCTTTACTCTGTAGTCGTTAATAGCAGATTTGATGGCATCCTCAGCCAATACAGAGCAGTGAATTTTTACCGGCGGTAATGCCAGTTCTTCCACAATTGCCATGTTGTCAATCGACAATGCCTCGTCTACTGATTTACCTTTCAGCCACTCTGTGGCCAGAGAAGAAGAAGCGATAGCAGAACCACAACCGAAAGTTTTGAACTTCGCGTCTGTGATAATCTGGTTTTCATCTACTTCAATTTGAAGGCGCATTACGTCACCGCACTCAGGGGCACCTACAAGGCCGGTACCCACAGTTGCCTTAGATTTGTCAAGCGTACCTACGTTACGTGGGTTGCTATAATGATCAATTACTTTATCTGAATAAGCCATAGCTATATTTAATTACAAATGATGAATTATTAATTATGAATTGAACCAGAAATTACAAATTATGAAATTCTACTCTTAGAACCATTCATAATTCATAATTTCTAATTCGTCATTTATTTCCTAGTGTTCTGCCCACTCAATTGAGTCAAGGTCTATACCTTCTTTAAACATCTCCCAAAGCGGGGATAGTTCACGAAGTTTGGAAACGGCTTCTTTCACGTGACCAATGGCATAGTCAATTTCCTCGTCCTTCGTGAAGCGGCTTAGGCCGAAACGCAGGGAAGAATGTGCCAGGTCATCACTAAGACCCAATGATTTTAATACGTAAGAAGGCTCCAATGAGGCTGAAGTACAGGCAGATCCGGAAGATACAGCCAGGTCTTTCACACCCATCATCAAACCTTCACCTTCCACATATTTGAAAGAGATGTTGGATACGTGCGGCAGACGGTGCTCGCGGGAACCGTTTACATAAGACTCTTCAATGGTGGTCAGTTCTTTTTCTAAGCGGTCGCGCATGGCAGAGATACGGGCCGTATCTGACTCCATATCCTGCTTAGCTATTTCGGCAGCTTTACCAAGGCCAACAATACCAGGCACGTTCAGCGTACCGGAACGCATGCCGCGCTCGTGGCCGCCACCGTCCATCTGGGCTGTTACTTTTACACGTGGGTTCTTACGACGCACGTACAAAGCACCAACACCTTTCGGGCCGTACATTTTATGAGCCGAGAAAGCCATCAGGTCAATACCGTCAGCTTCTACGTCCACCGGAATTTTACCTACTGCCTGTGTAGCATCTGTAAAGAACAGGATACCGTGCTTTTTGGCAATAGCAGAAATTTCACGGATTGGCTGTATAACACCAACTTCGTTGTTGGCATACATGATAGAGATAAGGATAGTTTTGTCAGTAATGGCCTCCTCCAGTTCTTTCAGGTCGATAAGACCTTCTGAGTTTACCTGCAGGTACGTTACTTTACCGCCAATTTTCTCAATGTGTTTGCAAGTGTCCAGTACGGCTTTGTGTTCTGTAGTAACCGTGATAACGTGATTGCCTTTAGAAGCGTACATTTCGTAAACTCCTTTGATGGCTAGGTTATCAGACTCTGTAGCACCAGAGGTAAAGATTATTTCTTTTGGAGAACAGTTGATAAGCGATGCGATTTGATCGCGGGCATAGTCAACGGCCTCTTCCGCCTGCCAGCCAAACGCATGGTTACGGGAAGCAGCGTTTCCGAACATGTTTGTCATGTAAGGCAACATCGCCTCCAGTACACGCGGGTCTAACGGCGTAGTGGCATTGTTATCCAGGTATATAGGAAGTGTTAGCATAGCACTGTTTTTTTCTATTTATTGTCTGTTTTATAAACAGTTGAAAGAAATTATTAGTTTTGATTTCACGCAAAATTACTAAAAAAAGCTTACTTAGACTAATTACAAATTCAAAATGCGCAACGTAGAACACATAGGGATAGCTGTGAAGGATTTTAGCGAGGCAAATGCTTTGTACTTCAAACTTCTGGGAGTAGAACCCTACAAGACCGAATTTGTTTCGTCTGAAAATGTGAATACTTCCTTCTTCAAAGTAGGCGATACGAAGATTGAACTATTGGAAGGAACGACAGAGGACAGCGCCATAACCAAATTTATTCAAAAGCGTGGAGAAGGTATCCATCATATCGCCTTCGAGGTAGACGATATACTAAATGAAATGGAGCGCCTGAAGCAGGAGGGGTTTACATTGCTAAACGAAACGCCAAAAAAAGGAGCCGATAACAAACTGGTGTGTTTTGTGCACCCCAAAAGCGCCAACGGTGTACTGATAGAACTGACGCAGGAGATAAAATAAACTGCTGAACTGTTGATTGATAAATTGCCTGTTTGGGAAGCAAGCCACGGCAACTTCAGTTTAGCGAATCAACAATCAACAACAAACAATTAACAATTAAATAAATGAGCCAGCTGATAAAAGCGGTACAGGCAGCAGAAGACGAACTGCTGGTGGGGAACGTAATACTTTACCCCACGGATACTGTGTGGGGAATTGGTTGTGATGCAGAGAATGGAGCTGCCGTGAAGAAAATCGTTGAAATAAAAGAGCGCGATGCCTCCAAAGCGATGATTCTGCTGGTGGCAGACCAGCAAATGCTGCTGCGCTATATAGAATCATTACCTGCTGATTTTCAGCAATTCGTTGAAGAGCAGGAGCGGCCTACCACCTACGTTTTTTCGAATCCCCAGAATTTACCCAAAGAAGTGTTGGCTGATGACAACACTGTAGCCATCAGGATAGTGAAAGACGAGTTCTGCCATCGCTTGTTAAGGCAGATTGGGCGGCCTTTGGTTTCTACATCTGCCAACATTAGCGGTGAGCCTGCGCCCAAAACTTTTGCAGATGTTTCCGAAGAGATAAAGAAACGCGTGGATTTTATAGTTAACTGGCGGCAGGAGGATGCAATGGAGTCAAAGCCATCACGCATTATAAAAATCAATCCGGACGGTAGCCAGAAAGTACTGCGGGATTAAGCACGCATACCTCTCCAGATAAAACGATGGCATTGGCAATTCGGAGCACGCAATTCGTATTTGATAAGGTAATCCTTAATTTTGCACCTCAGGCCGCGCCACCGTTGCCTGAGGTTTTTGATTTTTAGAGATGGATAAAGCAGAACTACCGAAACACCCGATTTTTAATGTTGTAGCCGAGGCGGCCGCTGAGTTAAGCACCGATGCCTACGTAATCGGAGGCTTTGTGCGCGACCTTATACTAAAACGACCGTCCAAGGATATAGACATTGTGTGTGTAGGTGATGGGATTGCCCTGGCTGCCATGGTGGCTCAGAAACTGCCGCATAAACCCAAAGTATCCATCTTTAAAAACTTCGGAACGGCCATGCTGCGGGCGGATGAGTGGGAGGTAGAGTTTGTAGGGGCCCGCAAGGAGTCTTACAGAGCGCATTCCCGCAAGCCGGAGGTGGAGCAGGGTACGCTGGATGATGACCTGAAGCGGCGCGACTTTACCATCAACGCATTGGGTATTAGCCTGAATAAACAGAACTACGGCGAGCTGATAGATGAATTCGACGGTATAAAGGATATGAAGCGCAAGATTATCCGGACGCCACTGGAGCCGGGTATTACTTTTTCGGACGATCCGCTGCGTATGATGCGTGCCATCCGTTTTGCTTCCCAACTTAGCTTTGATATTGATCCTGATACCTTTGATGCCATCACCGATAACAAAGAGCGAATCAAGATTGTATCGCAGGAGCGTATTACAGACGAACTGAACAAGATTATTCTCTCGCCCACACCCTCTTATGGGTTTAAACTTCTGTTTGTGTCCGGGCTGCTGGAAATCATCTTCCCGAAGATGACAGAGTTGCAAGGTGTGGAAACGATCAACGGCAATTCGCACAAAGACAACTTCTATCATACGCTTCAGGTGCTCGACAACGTGGCGGAGATGTCGGATGACCTGTGGCTGCGCTGGGCAGCCATCATGCATGACATCGCCAAACCCGACACCAAGCGCTACTCGCCCAAAGTGGGCTGGACCTTTCACGGCCACGAAGACCGTGGCGCCCGCATGGTGCCCAAGCTTTTCAAAGATTTAAAGCTGCCCCTGAACGAGCACATGAAGTTTGTGCAGAAGTTGGTAAAACTGCACCTGCGTCCGATAGCTCTGGTAAAAGAAACCGTAACAGATTCCGCCATACGTCGCCTGCTTTTTGAAGCGGGTGACGATGTGGAGGCACTCATGGCTTTGTGCCGCGCCGATATCACGTCTAAAAACGATACGAAGGTAAAGCGTTACCTGCAGAATTTCGATAAGGTGGAGAAGCGGCTGGTAGAGGTAGAGGAAAGCGATAAACTGCGCAACTTCCAGCCAGTAATTACGGGTGAAGTAATAATGGAAACTTTTGGGTTGAAGCCATCTAAAACGGTAGGAGAACTGAAAGAGGTGCTAACGGAGGCGATTCTGGAAGGCAAGGTCAGAAATGAGTTTGACGAAGCCTTCGCCTTCCTGTTAGAAAAAGGGAAGGAGAGGGGGCTTCGCCAGGGGCACTCATCAAACAACAACTAAACTAATTTACTTTTATAATAACGCAAATATCAGGCGTTATTATATAGTGTTACCTTATACTTCTGGCCTATATCTTTGAAAGCGTACTTTATGTCCAGCTTCAAATAGTCTTTCAGTTGCAGATTTACTTGATCTGGTAGTTAGGCGCTGCATTGCCGGAGTTTCTTTCCAGTTTAGGTAAGAGAGTAATTTTCCGTCGCAGGCTGTGGTGTTTTGATGCTGTGCCACGGCTTCAGGAGACATGCTTAACACCACAGTAGCGGCAGTTAGGAATAGGAAAGGCTTATTTTTCAAAATAGTTTTAGATTGTACTAGTGGCAGGTAAATAGAGCGGGTTGAGGTGTCTCAAAACTCAACCCGCTATTTTCATAGTTTAGGCACGGCTTGCTTTCCTAGCGGCGTTTCACGCTGCTGGGGCCGTTGCTGTCGATGGTGGTGTCGGAGGGGTTGCCTCTGTAGGTGATGCGGCTGGCGCCGGATGCCTGGGCACGAAGCTTGTTGGTGGCGTATACTTGTGCGGCACTGGCACCCGTTACGTCAGCATCTACTGAAGCTGCCTGAAGTCCGTCCGCATCCACAACACCGGCTCCCGTAGCATCCAGTTCAAAACTTTCGGTGCGGCCGGTAAACTTGCTGATAGAGGCTCCGGCAATATCTACTTTCAGGTTGCGTACATTCACATCAGCAGTAGACCTGATGGCACCTGCAAAGTTCATCTGGAGGTCGTCCGAACTGATTCGGCCAATATCTGCTTTGATGGCTCCGCTTAGGTCGATGCTTCTGTAATCCGGTGCTACAATTTGTATCAGCACTGGGTTTCGATCATCGAAAAGGTTAAAGTTCTCCTCAGCATAGCGGACGCGCAGCTCCTGGCCACTTTTTTCAATTGACAAAAGTCTGAGTTCTTTGTCTTCGCCTCGCACCCGTATGCTGTAGTTGCTGCCTTGCTTGATTTGTACATGGTATGGTCCGCTCACAGTTACCTCACTGAAATCGTCAAAATCAAAGGTCCTGGCGTTGCTGCTATACGCTTCCTCGTCGAGCAGCACGCTGCCGCTTATTCCCTCAAGGTCCATGGACAAGTTTTCGGAGTCTGCCTCTTCCGTATCCAGCGTATCTGCGGCACAGGTAAGACACTCCAGTTGGTCGCCGCTTGCCTGCCAGGTGTTGCGCACAATCTTGTCTACACTGTAACTCTGGGCGAAAGAGGCGCTTGGCAACAGGTACGTAAACGCGCGGGTCAGGCGCAAGGGCTTGTCTTGCGGGAGCATGAGCGTAATACTTAGTTCCTGATCGCGGTAAGCAGCATTTTCTCTAAACTCATAGCTGTTATCGAAGCGGAGCGTTGAGTCCTGCTGAACCACGCGGTATGTGATCATGCTGGCATTTTGCTTCGCCTCCTCTTCTGTTCTGCCTTTAGCCTCTGCTCGTTGTATAATCTCGATATTATCGCTGTTGTGGGCGCGTACATCGATGTAGACGTTATCATAGTTTGTGTTTGTGTCGTATGCGTCCAGCGTAAGAGTGCCATAGTTAGCCACAGGAATGGTTTTAGAGGTAACTACCTCGCCAGAGCGACGGAAGTTGGTGCTATGCATCGCGATAGTTGCAATCATAGTGAAAAGGCTCACGAGCCACACCGCAAACAAAGACCAGCCAACAAAGGGGCGCAGAAAAGTGCGTTTTACCAGAAGGCTCACGCTCAGTATAATCAGTAACAGAAGCGGAATTAAACCTACAAAAAAGCCTGCCACCAGTCCGAGCCTGGGAAAGCCCCCGAGATACACGGAGGCCGGAAAATCACCAGGAAAGATAAATTGGGGGTCGTCTACTAAGCCAAGGGAAACAAAAAACGTGGAGAAGAGGGCGATGGTCAGGCCAATGGATACAACCAGCAGTATAACACCGGCTCCAATACGGATAAGCGTGATCAGGAAGGCGAAGATAGGGCCGAGGGCCTTCCCGAGCCAGTTAAAAAGCTGGGAGATAAGGCGGAAAGGCAGCAGGATGACTTTAGCCAGTTGACTTTCCTCGCCGTTGCTGTCCTTCATGTTCAGGTTGTCTTTCAGCGTTTTCTCTATACCAGCCAGCGTTACGGGGTCACCCTGCATCTGCAGGCGCTCGGATAGGGTAACGGCTTCGGGCATGGCCACCCAAAGCACGATGTATGCAATAATACCAAACCCGCCAGCGAAGATTAGGGCGATAAACAGGACGCGGATCACAGCTGTATCTACACCAAAGTATTTGGCAATACCGCTGGCTACCCCCGCCAGTTTCTTGTCTTCAGGGTCGCGGAACAGCTTTCTGGCTGTTGTCTCCGGCAGTTGGTCATTTTCCGGCATGGCAATCCAGAGTACAACATAGAGGATAATGCCTGTTGCAGCTGATATGCCCGCAGACGCAATGCCTAATAAAACCAACAGCACAAAGAACAGCCTTACCCAGAGCGGGTCTGCATTCAGGTAATTGGCTAAACCAGAGGCGACGCCGGCAATAACTTTGCGGTTAACGTCCCTGAAGAGTTTTTTAGGGCCTGCTGTATAGGCGCCGGAGGTTTCATGTGTTCCGTAGGCTCCATCATATGTTTCTTCATATGCTCCTTCGTAGGCAGTTGGGGCTGGCTGCGGGTTTGGAATCCCTTCTTCTATTGGGTCCAGCACCTCAAAATCTGTCACACTGCCCATGCGCCCTATCAGGTATTCCACATCCTCCTGAGAGATGACCTGCTTGCCCGGAGAAAGCCGCGCGGAGAAAATCTCGGCAATGCGTGCCTCGATGTCGGCAACAATTTCCTCATGGCCTTCATAATTGGAGAAGTATGTTCTGATGGAGGCAAGGTATCTGCTGAGTTGCTCATAACCATCCTCCTCTATATGAAAGATGATGCCTTGCAAGTTGATGCTTATATTCTTTTTCATGATTGCTGCGCTTTCTTGTTTTGGATAATGTAATCAGTGGAGGCAACTAAGTCTGACCAGGTTAGCCGGAGTTGTTCTAAAAACTCGCGCCCGGTCTCGGTAAGGGTGTAATATTTGCGGGGCGGCCCTGAAGTTGACTCTACCCAGTTGTAGTCGAGAAGCGACGCGTTCTTGAGGCGGGTGAGCAAAGGGTAGAGTGTGCCCTCCACAACGATCATTCTGGCCGCTGTTAGCTCTTCCAACATGTCGGACGCATATACTTCACCACGAGAGATAATCTCCAGGATGCAGAACTCCAGAATTCCCTTCCTCATCTGCACTTGTGTGTTTTCTACTTTCATGATGATTCCGTTATAATGTTGAAGTAAAGATAATGAAAGGTACTATGTAACGCAAGGTACTGTATAAAAATAATTACGGAAGTTTTTTTTATTAGTTATCCAGTTCTCGGTTTATCTTGAATATTCAGTATTTTTGATTAAAATTAAAGTGCACCAAAAACAACTAAAAAGCCTTAGCCTGTGTTGCTTAGGGAATTTATGAGTCAGGAGATCCGCTTCAAGATTGTTAAAAGAGTGCAGTAAAATTTTGCTATTGATATAATATATACCTCCATACATGATCAGATTCACCCTTCGCTGTTTCATGGCCGCTCTGTTTATTATAGTATGGTCAGCTGCTGCAGCACAAGTGTCCGCTCCGAAATACAGCAATGAGTTTCTGAACATCGGAGTAGGAGGGCGTGCGCTCGGCATGGGCAATGTGCAGGCAGCTATCGCCAACGATGCCAATGCTGGCTACTGGAACCCTGCCGGCTTGCTGCGTCTCCAGAACAGGTACAATGTAAGCCTGATGCACTCGGAGCTTTTCGCGGGCATTGCCAAAAACGACTTCGCCAGCTTTGCCATGCCCCTCGACACCAACAGCGCCCTCGCTGTCTCTGTTATCCGACTGGCTGTGGACGATATTGCGGACACGCGCCGGCTGCAAAACGAGTACGGCTATATCCAGTATGACAGTATCCGGTTCTTCTCAGTCGCCGATTACGCCATGCTCCTATCCTATGCCCGCCGGAGTAACCTGGTAGAAGGGCTGATGCTGGGTGCCAACGCAAAAATTATTTACCGGAATGTAGGCCAGTTTGCCAATGCCTATGGTTTTGGAGTGGATGTGGGCGCGCAGTTGCAGCGCGATAACTGGCAGTTTGGCCTGATGGCAAAAGACATCACCACCACCTTCACCGCCTGGACGCACAACATAGAGGAACTGGAGGAGGCATACCAGCAAACCGGCAACGACTTGCCCGAAAGCACTGCCGAGCTAACCCTTCCAAGAGTAGTGCTGGGCGTCGGGCGCTCATTTCAGTTCAACGATAAATTCTCGGCTCTCATCGCAGCAGATTTTGACTTCACCTTCGACGGGAAGCGAAATGTGCTCCTGAAGTCTGATGTTGTGTCATTGGACCCGCATATAGGCCTTGAACTAGCCTATGCTAACGCTGTCTTTGTAAGAGGGGGAATCAACAACTATCAGGAAACCATGAATTTTGACGGAGGCACTACTAAACGCCTGCAGCCTAACTTTGGGATAGGCGTTAAAACCGGAGGCCTTCTCCTGGACCTTGCCCTTTCCCGTGTCAACAACAGCGAGAGCAATGCCATAGGCGGTACCAACACGTCGTCAGTCATCGTTTCCCTCGGTTACTCTTTCGATAAATAAAATATTTGCTATACCAGGCAGAAAACAGATAAGCAATACATAATGAAGCGACTACTACCCGCACTCCTACTTCTCCTGACTGTCATTGCGGGAGGTTCCGCAAAAGCGCAGGAAGTATACGGAAACGAGTGGATTGATTACTCCCAGACTTACTATAAAATTAGCGTTGTCAATACTGGCCTGCACCGCCTCAGCTACGGTTTCTTAGACAGCCTGGGCTTGAGTAGTGTAAACCCGCAGCACCTGCAGCTCTTCCGAAGAGGCAAAGAAGTCTCCATTTATGTTGCGGGTGAGTCTGATGGCAGATTGGACACGCAGGATTATGTAGAATTCTACGGCGAGCGCAACGACGGAGCTTTGGACAGTGAACTGTATAAGAATCCAGCCCACCAGGTACACCAGTTCTACAGCTTATATACCGATACAGCGGCCTATTTTCTCACAGTGAATGCGGCAGGAGGCAAGCGCATGCGGGAGTCAAATCCTGCCATTGCCGGCCGCACGCCGGAGCCGTACCATTTGCAGAAGGCGCTAACAGTAAGGACCGACCGCTTTAACTATGGAAAGTTCTACGATGTCTCTACTCGCCATGTAAGAATGCCTTGGATGGATGAAGGGGAAGGGTATTTTTCACACTACTATATCGCACCTACTAGCTATGAAATAAATAATATCACCAATGTAGAGCCTAGTGGTCCAAAACCTTATGTTGAGTATGCAACTGTTGGTGCATATCAGGAATATCATAAGTTTAATGTGAATGTGATTACTACCACAGGTAGCAGAAAGCTTAACTACTTTGAGTATGATTTTTTTGCTTCTGCAAAGGATCGACAACGCGTTGAGTTTAGTGATATTAATGAGCAGGGTAAATTTGTTATTCAGATAGCGCCTATACCCACTCCAACGAAAGGAAACGCCATTAGCTTTGCATATGGCAGACTTACATATCCTCAGAAACCAATATTTACAGGAACCGCTATGTACCTGTATACTGATTCAACAAGAAACATAAACCCCTTCTTTAATTTTTCAAATATTCCTGCTACAACTGTTGCTTATGATATTACTGATCTACAAAATATAGTAAGAATAGAAGGACATTCAAGCGGTACAACGAAGGGTTTTGTAATAGAAACTGATAATGCCAGAACACATAAACTACTTGTTGCGGATGCTTCTAAATCGCTAAAGCCTGTAAAGGTGAGCAGGAACGGAATTACGTTCCGTGCTATAACTCCAAGCGCTCACAACTACATCATCTTAACCAATAAGCGCCTGATGAAAGTGGCTGGCAACAGCAAACTTCCTGCTCCCAAGGAATATGCTGCATATCGATCTTCAACTGCCGGAGGAGGATATGATACATTGCTTGTTCAGATGGAGCAGGTGGTTAATCAATTTCATTATGGTGACTACTCCTCTAATGCCATCCGCCGGATGGTGCGATTCATGGGTACTTCCCCAAAGCCTACGCATTTGTTTATTATTGGTAAAGGAGTAACATACGCAAATGATGAATATAGAGATAAATACTATACAGGAAAATTCAGTTATTATCAGGTGGGCGCACGTCACCCTAAGGTCTATGAAATGGATTTGGTGCCTACAGGTATCTCTCCTTCATCTGATTTAGTATTCTCTGCAGATTATAAATACAGTTCTTATACTCCTGAAGTTCCTGTCGGCAGGCTCTCTGTCACCACACCAGAGGCTATCATCGCTTACCTTAATAAGGTAAAAGAGTATGATGCCGCTAAAGAGGGAGAGCCATGGCGAAAGAATATCCTACAGCTTGGCGGTGGCAAATCAAGAGATGAAATCAGGGACATTACCAGCTATCTTAAGAGTTACGCAGCTATAGCAGAGGGACCTTTATTAGGAGCTGTTGTTACAGAAAGGTATAGGAAGAATGTGAGTGAGGTAACTGAGTTCATCAATGTTTCTGAACAGGTAAACAAAGGTCTATCCATGCTGACATTTTTTGGACATAGTTCTACAAGTACTAATGACCTGGACATAGGCTATGTATCAAGCGCTGTTAACAATTATCAAAACAAAGGCAAATATCCTATTATTTTAATGAATGGGTGTAACCTGGGGAATAGCTTCGTTCCTGATTATGTTTCATTTGGAGAAGACTGGTTGCGTACAGCTGATAAGGGCGCTGTTGCTTTGATTGCACACATAGATACAGGAGGCGACACCTATCTGAACATGTATTCCACTAACTTTTATAAGGTAGCTTTTCAGGATCCTGCGTTCTACGGGGCCACCTTGGGTGCTGTCCAGCAGGAGACTATAAAGCGAGTTATGCGCCAATCAGCAAGCCCCTGGGCCATCGCCATGGTGTTAGAGATGACGTTGCAAGGTGATCCGGCCCTTAAGCCATACAACCCGAGTAAACCCGATTATGTAATAAAAGAGAACAATTTTAAGGTGACTGGCTTTGATGTAGGAGCAGTAACCGCCGCCGCTGATTCATTTATGGTGGCCTTTGATGTGGATAATTTGGGAAAAGCCATAACCGAACCCATCTATGTTTCTATTAAAAGAACCTTGTCTGATAACAGTGTTGTCCACCAGGAAGATATCCTGATTGACCCGATTATCCAGGGAAGAAGGGTGACACTTAAACTGCCTAATAAGGATGTGTTGGCAGTGGGGGTGAATACCTTTGAGATAACACTGGATAGCCCCAATGCTGTAGAGGAGTTGAACGAAGAAAATAACACAGCCGTGTTTCAGCACTTTTTCCCCATCAGTGGTATCGTAACTGTTTACCCTTCTAAGTACAGCATCGTCGGAACAGATAAAGTGAAACTAGCAGTGCAGGCAACGACTCTAAGCGAAAATCAGGGATTCTATTTTGAAATGGATACCACCACATCATTCACTAGTCCGCTGCGCCAGTCACAGACCGTGGCCAATGCTGAAGTGCCTGTATGGGAGGTATCGCTGCCTGCTGCCAGCAGCGACAGTGCGGTGTATTACTGGCGCGCCCGCTTTACTAACTACGAGGCAGGAGAGGACACTGTCTGGGCTAATAGCTCTTTCAGGCATATTACCGGTGCCAAAGGCGGTTGGTCGCAAAGCCACTTCGGGCAGTTTCAGGATGCAGAGACTGCAGGCTTTGATTCACTGTCAGAGAGCGACAGGACATGGCAGTATAGGAATGTTCAAAAGTTCATAGAAGTCAAAACTGTGGGAGGCGATACTAGATTTTCCTTCTCGCATCATGGTGTATTTATGAATGGAGCGCAAGAGCTGAGTGGTTCATGTGGCAATCCTGAGGGTTCTTCATTTGCCAGAATGTATTTCATTGTTATTAATAATGTCACTTTAGAAAATGTTACTTCGCTGCCTGGTCAAACTTTTTGTAATGCTGTGCCTTATCTGTTTGACACGGGAAACCTGTCACAGGCCGCCAATGTGGCTAAGATAAAAGCTTTCCTTGACGCTGTGCCAGCAGGTTACTACGTGGCAGCTATCAGCATCAATAAGGTACCTTTCCATACATTCTCTGCCGAGGTAAAAGCAGCTTTCAACAGTATAGGCTCAAGCCTGATTAATACACTCCCTGCCAATGTACCCTTTGCGATTGTAGGCCAGAAAGGAGCTGCGACAGGTACAGCACAGGAAATGACGGCGTCGGCAGATGATGCAACACCTGCTACCTCTCAGGCTATAGCGCTTAGTGCTACCTTAAGGTCAGCAAGAGCAGCCGGAACCATCACTTCTGTTGCAGTTGGGCCTGCCTTGCAGTGGGAGACATTGCACCACAACATAGAACGCTTCAAAGGTGGTGATGACAAGTATACCTTAAGTGTGATTGGTGTTGATACGACGGGTAAGGAAGCCGTGCTGGTGGAAAAAGTGCAGGAGAAAGTGATAGATATTTCCTCTATTGATGCTAAACTGTACCCTAATCTGAAGCTTACTGCTTTCCTGTCTGATTCTACAGCCCGAACTGCACCGCAGCTAAAGCAGTGGTTTGTGCTTTACGAGGGCGTTCCGGAGGGTGTCGTTAGGCCAGACCTGGTAAAGGTGAGTTCTGCACTTTTGTCTGAGCAGGCAAGCGGAGGACGCATTACGGCACCCATGGCCTTTGAAAATATTTCGCATACCGCTTTCCGTGACTCTGTCGTGGTGGAGGTAACACTATCTGGTGATGGGCTTCAACCAACTGTCTCTCGGTTTAAAATTAAACCTGTAGCTGCCGGGGAAACTGTTACCTTCAATTACACTACATTAACGCAGGAACTGGAAGGGGATTACAAGCTGAGCATGTATGTGAACCCGCGTCTGCAACTAGAGCAGCATTACTTCAACAATATTTACGAAGTGAACTTCAGTGTAAAGCCAAAGCTGCACCCTATCATGGATGTAGCCTTTGATGGCGTTCATATCCTGGATGGCGACCTTGTTTCGCCAAGCCCGGTGATAAGTGTTACGCTAAAAGATGAGAACCGCCATGCGTTCCTGCAGGACCCATCAGCCATGTCCATTATCTTAATTACAAGCCTGGAAAATGGCGTAAAAGAGGAAAAAGAGGTGTCGCTTGTAAATAACCCACAGGAGGTTACCTATGTTGCCGCCACAGAGCAGAATGACTTCAGACTAGAGTATAAGCCCTTGAAGCTGGACGATGGGAAGTACAGCATGGAAGTGAGAGCCAAGGATGCAGTCGGTAAGGCTTCTGGTATATCACCCTACAGAATAGGCTTTGAGGTAGTGAGTGAGGCTGGAGTAACAAACTTCTATCCGTTCCCGAACCCGTTCTCCTCTAAAACCAACTTTATCTTCACGCTTACCGGCAGCACGATACCGGAGCACATGAAAATCCAGATACTCACAGTGACAGGTAAAGTGGTAAAGGAAATCATGAAAGAAGAGCTGGGGCCGCTGCGCATTGGCAATAACAAGACAGAATATGCCTGGGATGGTACCGATATGTACGGTGACAAGCTGGCAAACGGCGTGTACCTGTACCGGGTGGTAATGAGCAGAATTGATGAGGAAATGAAGCACCGCAACACCTTCGGTGACAAGGCTTTCAAGAATGGGTATGGGAAGCTGTACATTCTGAGGTAAACCAAACTATTAAGCAAAAAAGCACGAGGGCAGCTAGTTTAGCTGCCCTCGTGCTTTTTACAAGTCGGCTCCTTTCTATTCGGGAGGAGAGGCTTCTTGCTGTCTTTATTTCCGCTTCAATGTTAAGAAGCTGTAACTGTACTTGTTTTT
Source organism: Pontibacter diazotrophicus (assembly GCF_003367245.1). Lineage (GTDB taxonomy): Bacteria > Bacteroidota > Bacteroidia > Cytophagales > Hymenobacteraceae > Pontibacter > Pontibacter diazotrophicus. The sequence goes on from NZ_QRGR01000007.1 coordinate 84,588, forward strand.
CTCGTCTGGTTCATGGTGCTCCTGCTCTACTGTTTCCCAATCCTCCACCTTCAGTTCCGGTAGATATGCATCTCCTTCAAAGGTGTGGTGGATGCGGGTAAGGTAAATCGTATCTGTCAGGGGGAGTGCCTGCTTGTAGATTTCTGCGCCGCCAATGATGCAAATCTCTTCGTCCAGTTGCTTTGCCTGTTCAATCGCCTCCTGCACGGAATGTACTACGATACACCCTTCTGCTGCATAATCCTTTTGCGTAGTAATAATAATAGAGGTACGGCCGGGTAAGGGCTTTCCAATCGACTCATAGGTTTTGCGGCCCATCAGAATAGGATGGCCCATCGTGATTTGCTTGAAGTGGCGCAGGTCGGCAGGGAGGTGCCAGATTAAGCCATTGTCTTTCCCGATGACGTTATTTTCGGCGGCGGCTACAACTATTGCAATCATTTATCTATACATTAAAGGTGTAACCTCTCAATAAATCCTGCACCGGCATGCGTTTCTTGCCTTCCATTTGCAGGTCAAGCACCGAAATGGCACCAGCAGCAGTCTGGACATGCAGGAACGTTTTGTTGTCAGTTTTCAGCTGTCCTGGTGCTAAGCCATAATCCATGTTTTCTAAGGCCTCAGTTCTGAAAATCTTAAAGATTTTGTCATTAAAGCGGGTCCAGGCGGCAGGGTAGGGACTAAGGCCCCGGATAAAGTTTCGCACCTGTTGGGCAGGCTGATTCCAGTTAATCTCGCAGGTCTCTTTGTAAATTTTGGGGGCATGCTTCGTTTCAGCAGAGGTAACCTGTGGCTGCGGTTGCACCTCGTCACGTTCAATGGCCTGAACGGTGCGCAGGGCAAGTCTGGCTCCTTCATACTTCAGTTTCTCGTACACCGAGCCAAAGTCATCTTCCTCTAAAATGGGCACGCGCTCCTGGAAAATAAGGTCACCGGTGTCAATCTCGTGTTTCAGGAAAAAGGAAGTGACACCTGTTTCTTTCTCACCGTTAATAATGGCCCAATTGATTGGAGCAGCCCCTCTGTATTGCGGCAGCAGCGAACCGTGTATATTGAAAGAACCCAGTTCCGGCATTGCCCACACTACTTCGGGCAGCATCCGGAACGCCACGATGATCTGCAGGTTCGCCTTATAACTTCGTAGTTCGTCAAGGAAAGACTCTGCTTTCAGATTTGTCGGTTGCAGCACCGGAATATTTTGACTCACGGCATACTCTTTCACCGGTGACTGGTGAAGCTTCTGCCCCCGGCCTGCAGGCTTATCCGGCGCTGTGATAACGGCTACTACGTTATACCTATGCTCCACAAGTGTTTGCAGGGTAGGCACGGCAAAATCCGGAGTACCCATAAACACAATTCGTAAATCTCTTGTCATCGTTAGTTATTTTCAGGGTAAAGCAGGTACTGCTCACGGAGGCTCTTATAATTAGATAGTGCTGGCTCCCAACTGGCGCGTATTTCCGCCTCCGTTTTACCGGCTTTTATCTGCTCCCGCAGTTGGCTGGTGCCTGCCAGTTTTTCAAAAAAATTATTGAAGAACTTGTCCTTTTGTGTCGAGTGCTGGTACATCTCCTGCAGGTAAGCCAGCGTGAACGGCTGTGCTTTGGCTGGATCTGTTAAATCCATTCCGTAGCAGGTTTGCCCTTTGTGAGGTGGGTTTGTGGCTCCTGCAGTGCTCTCCGGTGTAAACTTAAACGTTTTAACAGTATAGTAGGGGCTGCCAATAACCTGAAACGGCGAAGGAGTACCGCGGCCAACACTCACGTTTGTACCCTCGAAGAGGCATAGCGACGGGTATAACGTAATAGCCTGTGCGTTCGGCAAGTTCGGAGACGGTTTGACAGGCAGTATATAAGCTGTGTTGTGTGTGTAGTTTGCCACCGGAACCACCGTCAGGTCCGCTTGTCGCTGCCCCTCCAGCCATTTCTCACCGTTTATCATTTCGGCCAATTCTCCCACCGTCAGGCCGTGTACAATCGGGATAGGGTGCATGCCCACAAACGACTGTTGCTCCTTCTCCAGCACTGGTCCGTCTACGTAATGGCCATTTGGGTTCGGGCGGTCCAGCACCAGCACAGGCTTGTTGTTTTCTGCGGCGGCCTCCATTACATAGTGCATGGTGCTGATGTAGGTATAGAAGCGGGCGCCTACATCCTGAATGTCAAAAACCAGCACATCCAGATTGTTTACCTGTTCCGTTGATGGCTTCTTGTTCTTGCCATAGAGTGATATGATGAGCAGACCGGTGCGGATATCTTTTGCGTCTTTGACATATGCACCGGCATCGGCTTCGCCCCGGAAGCCATGTTCTGGTGCGAAAATTGTAACCACATCCACGCCCCTGCTCAATAAGGTGTCGACTAAATGCGTTTGGCCAACGACCGATGTTTGGTTTACCACGAGGCCCACACGCTTGCCCTTCAACTGGGGCAGGTACAGTTCCAGTTGTTCTGCGCCTGTCTGCAAAGGTCTGACCTGTGGGGCTTGCTCAGGTTCAGCAGTCATAGTTTGCTCTGTAGGCTGAGGTTGTGGTACTGTGGCAGGCGCTTGTATAGGGGCACAATTGCCCAGGGCCAGCAGGAATGAAGTATATAGTATTAGCATGGGCTGTGTCATAGTCATAAGGTAGAAGTCAAAATTCATACCTATCTTTAAAGCTGTTAAGAAATAAGGCGAGTGAATATCTCCAAATATATATCTGATAAAATATCAGAAGTACAAACCGGCTCATTTACGTCGTCGGTTACAAAAATAGCAATAATCAGCATAGCTGCAGGCATTGCGATCATGATCGTGTCTTTTGCTATTCTGGAAGGCTTCCAGTACGAGATTAGACAGAAGATTTTTTCCTTCGGGGCACACCTGCAGGTGAGCAAATACGACACCAATAATTCACTGGAAGGGGCACCCATCAGCCGGAACATCGGGGTGGCAGATTCCGTGGCAGGTATTGAGCGGATTCAAGCTTTTGCCCGCAAAACAGCCATCATAAAAACGGACGATGAAGTACTCGGGGTAGTGCTGAAAGGAGTGGGAGAAGACTATGACATGAACTCCATGCAGCAGAACCTAAGGTCTGGTGAGCTGATTTCGTATACAGATACGGCATCGTCCAAAGAAGTGCTCATCAGCCAGAGCGTGGCAAGTAAGCTGAGTCTGGAAGTAGGCGACGAGGCCATTTTTTATTTTATACAAAATCCGCCACGTGCCCGGAAGTTACAGGTAAAAGGCATTTTCAATACAGGTTTAGAAGAGTTTGATGAGGTCTTTGTGATCGGTGATATTCAGCTGATACGCGAGCTGAACAACTGGCCCGATACACTGGTGGGAGGTATCGAGATTGTGCTTAAAGACTTTGAGCAGATAGACCAGGCGGCAGATCAGGTGTTTGAGCAAATGAACTACGATTTACAACTGGAGAAAATAACAGATCGGCACGCACAGCTATTCGACTGGCTAAAGCTGCTGCGCAAAAACGTGGTCATTTTTCTGGTGCTCATCATTTTTGTAGCTTCATTTAACATGGTTTCCACGGTATTTATCATGATTATTGAGCGGATAAATATGATAGGAGTGCTGAAAGCTGTGGGCGCTACCGATGCGCAGATTCGGGAGGTCTTTTACTTTCGCGGTCTGAAACTTACTATCAAAGGACTGATTTGGGGGAATATAATTGGCCTTGGTTTCTGCGCCATCCAGTACTACTTCAAAATCATTCCGCTCGACCCGGAGAATTACTACATGGACACAGTGCCTATTAGTTGGAACGCTGGTATCATCATTGGACTTAATGTTATTACCCTCCTGCTCACCATGCTGGCTATCCTTATACCTGCTGCCATGGTTTCTCGCATCAGGCCGGTGAAGGCGATTAAATTCGATTAGGAAAGTTGCTGGATAGTTAATTGTGGAGACATTAGAGTCTCTTCTTCCCATAAAGCAAAAGCCCCGCGTAACAGCGGGGCTTTTGCTTTATGGGAAGAGAATTTCAAAATCAAAACTTATGTTCTGCTGTTCTGCTGTACGGTAACCATCTCCCGTTTCTGCACCGGAGCTGGTGCTTTCACACCGTTTTGTTCAAAAGTTATTTTCACGCGTTCGTTCATCTCCCAATTCAGCGGCCAGAACTCTTCCTTCTTTGCCCAGAGACGCATGCTGATGGTGAGGGAGTATTCAGTGAAAGCGGTGACAGCAATCACGGGGGCCGGCTCAGGCAGGATACGCGGTTCTGTTTCAATAAGCCCCTGGAGTAAGTGCTTTACAGCTACCAAATCGTTTTCCGGGCTTATAACAAGGTTAAGTTCCATGCGGCGTATCGGCTCTACAGAATAGTTGACAACCACGCTGGAAGCCAGCGGGCCGTTTGGCATGTAAATAACCTGATTATTACCCGTTTTAATAACCGTGTTGAAGATGTTAATCAGGTGCACCGTGCCCGCCTGCCCCTGTGCCTCAATAAAGTCGCCTACTCTGAACGGCTTGATGGTAAGAATGAGTACGCCCCCGGCAAAGTTAGAAAGGCTGCCCTGAAGCGCCAGGCCAATCGCAAGGCCGGCAGAACCCAGCACAGCGATAAAGGAAGTCATTTCCAAACCTAATTGTGCCACCACCAGCACAATCAGCAGTACCCACAGGGCTACATTGATGATACTGCCCAAAAATGGCCGCAGCGACTCATCCACTCCTTTGCGCAGCATGAGGTTCTGTAACAGCCTGTTTAAGCGTTTGACAACCCAGGTGCCAATTATTAAAATTACTACTGCCACGACAAGCCTGAAGCCATAAAGCATGACAATGTTTAACACCATATCGCGGATGGAATCGATGTCCAGCACCATATTTTGATTACGTATGTAAGCTTAAAAATAAAAGGCGCTGCCCGCTAAAGCAGCGCCAAAAGGTGGCAATTTTACTTAAAATTAGAGGAATTTGCAAGCTTATGCCAGGTGGCGGCACTGCAGTATAAGGTTCGGATTGGGGCAAAGTTGCCTGTACTTATCTTTTTCTGCCGATGTGGCCACGCCCGGGTAGTCACCCTGTTTGCCTTCCATAGAAGCCATCACCTGGAAGTGCAGGTGCGGAGGCCAATGGCCGTTTTCCGGGTACGGGCCGACTTCGGCAATCTTGACGCCTTTTGCAAAGTGCTGGCCTATTTGCAGCCCCTGCAGCGAAGTGCGGGTCAGGTGGCCGTAAAGGGTATAAAAGGTGATGCCCTCTAGTTCATGCTGCAGAATAATGGTGGGGCCGTAGTCGCCGAAGTTATCGTTATCCGCGAAAGAATGCACCACGGCATCTAAAGGAGTGAAGACAGCGGTTCCTGCCTCCAGCCACACATCTACACCCAGGTGCAGGTTGCGGCTTTCGGAGGCTACATCAAAATGCTGACTGCGGCGGTATATGAACCGATCTTCTAAATAACCGCCCACACCTACGGTGGCTCCCTTTGCCTGCAGCATCTTCTGCACTGCCGCGTTAAAAGCTGCTGTATCCTGTAGGTCTGTTTGTTGCAGCAGGGTGTTGGCTGCTGTGAAATCTAAGGTGCAGACGTTGTCAGCATTCAGGTCGGCAGCCAGTACAGGGGCAAAGGCATAGCTGTGCCTGCTTAGTGTTTCGCTAAGTTTATTTGATTGTTGCATGAATAGGAGGAGGATGAAAAGAACCTCCTGCAAGTATAAGCAGAAATAGGAGCTTGTTTGAATTTTATTTTCCTGAAAGCGAGCTTTGTCAGGACTTAAAAGCACACATTTGCTTTCAAGGATAATATTCAGACTAACTCTTTACTTACAACTTCTTCCTCTACATGTTTGGAGAGAGTTTTAAGGCTTTTTGTCTTGCCGAAAAGCTCTTCGGATTTCTTACTGTAGGCAGAGGCTGCTTCCTGCAATGTCTCGAAGGTGCCCAGGTTGATGCGCTGCTTGTTGAAATGAATGATGGCACGGTACTTTTGCGCTTCCTTGTGCACTCCGCGCACACCCAGTTTGTTTCCTGTTTTGGAGGTGTTGCGAACAATTTTACAAAGCGGTGCCCACTCCAGGTTTTCGAGTCGGCAGTCCAGTTTGTTTCCGTTCTTGAAGTGTACGTAGAGCTTCAGGTCGCTTTCAGGCTTCTTGAGCAGCTGCTCCCCAATCATTTTATGCAGGTAAATCGTCTCGTTGCGGTACTTGCCGTTTTTGAGAGGCCAGTTCTTCTGAAAGAAGGCATAGCCGTTGGAGTGGATGCGCAAATGCTTCAGAAACTCTATCTGTTGCAGGTACACGTTTTTCTGTATGTACTCGTAGGTTCTGTCGTCTACGACTACCGTTTTTTCACAGTTTTTGAGGGTTAATTTGTACAGCATGTTGTTTTCATTAATACAAGGACCAGGTAAGAGGCATAGGCAGTTGGCAATTCGCCGTACTACTGACGCAGCGTGCTGTAAAGTTGCAGCTTTTTTTATATCTATTACAACTAATATTCATAAAAAATGTTATTCTTTTTATGAAATACTTCCTGTATAGCCAATTTCTATACGCATATTTCTCAGAACAGTCCGGATTCTTGTAACTTTCAGCTTTATATGTAGTTCTTAAGCAAGATAATTTAGCGATAACATAGTACAAACATGAGTAGTCCTTACCTCAACCTGAAGGTTGTAGCTATCACAAGAGAAACACCAGATGCCATTACCATACATCTTGAGCATCCTGAAAAGAAAAGCATCACCTATAAACCCGGTCAGTTCCTGACGCTGATTTTGCCCATTGATGGCAAGGAAGTACGCCGTTCTTATTCCCTGAGCAGCACGCCACATGAAGCCCCCCGCCTTGCCGTAACGGTTAAACGTGTGGATGGAGGCCTTGTGTCAAATTATTTAATAGAGCACCTGCAGGTTGGGCAGGAGGTAAAAGTGATGGAACCAATCGGTAACTTCTACCTTACCTGCGCCCCTACAAACCAGCGCCAGGTTATTCTGTTTGGTGCCGGCAGCGGCATTACGCCGCTCATGTCTATATTAAAGGCAGTACTGGCAGAAGAGCCAAGCAGCAAAGTGACGTTACTGTATGGCATCCGCGACGAAAACACTGTCATTTTCAGAGAGCAGTTACAGCAGCTAAAAGCTGCTAACCCCAACCGCCTGCACGTGGAGTATATTTTCAGCCAGCCGAAGCATGACTGTGAGCACCGTGGCCGCATGAACCAGAGCCTCATCCTGAAGATTCTGGAGCGCCTGCAGTTAACCAGGGTTCAGGAGGCTGTTTATTATATGTGTGGTCCGGAAGGAATGATGCAGGAGGTGCGGCATGCGCTGGAGGTATTGCATGTGCCGGCAGAACGCATTTTCCGGGAGAGTTTTGTGAGCAGCAAGCAGGCAGGGCAGCAGGAGGACGAGCAAACTTCTCATGGCGAGGTAACCCTCCTGGACGACGGAGATATTACGACACAAAACGTGACCATTATATACGAAGGCGCAGAATATACTGTAAAAGTGGAGCCTGACCAGACGATACTGGAGGCGGCCCTGGATCAGGATATTGACCTGCCATACTCCTGCCAGGCAGGCTTGTGTACTGCCTGCCGGGGCAAATGCCTGAGTGGTAGAGTGCACCTGGAGGAGAGTGATGGTTTATCTGACGCTGAGATAGAAGAAGGCTATGTGCTGAATTGTGTGGGGCATCCTGTAACAAGTAATGTGATAATAGAAATCGGGTAAGCGATTTATAACGTATACAAAGGCAGCGCAACTTAAATATTATTTGTGGCGCTGCCTTTTTTTTGTACTTTCGTAAGAAGTCAATATATTGTGTTTTCAAAATATTTATTGCCATAACAACAATGCAAACAACCGAGCTGGCAATTCCGAAACGGAAGCCAAGGGTATACCTATCAGAGGATTTTAAAATAGAATCCTGGCAGACTTTGCAGCCATACTTTGATGAGCTGAAAGCGCGCGAAATAAATTCAGTGGAGGAACTGGAGAAGTGGATGCAAGACCGAAGCGAGCTGGAAAGTGTGCTGTCTGAGGACCTTGGCTGGCGCTACATCCGAATGACCTGCGACACACAAAACGAGGAAACCACAAAGGCGTTCCAGTATTTTGTTTCAGAGATTGAGCCTCAGATTGCACCCTACGATCATGAGCTTAATCTGAAGCTGATGCATTCACCTTACGGGAATGGCCTCGACAAGGAAAAGTATAAAATCTATCTGCGTGGAGTAGAGCGCGCATTGGAAATTTTCCGGGAAGAGAACATTCCGCTGCAAACCGAGATAAGCACGAAGCAGCAGCAGTACGCGGCCATAACGGGAGCCATGACTGTGACACTGGACGGTGAGGAGATGACGCTGCAGCGTGCCGCCGACCGACTGAAGAGGACAGATCGTGCCGTGCGCGAGGAGGCATGGAAGGCTATACAACAGCGCCGTTTCCAGGACCGCGAGAAGCTGGATAGCCTCTTTGATGAGCTATTGCACCTCCGGAACCAGGTTGCCCTGAATGCGGACTTCCCCAACTTCCGTGACTATATGTTTGCCGCCCTTGGCCGCTTCGACTATACCCCACAGGACTGTTTTGATTTTCATCAATCCATACAAGAGACCATTGTGCCATTGCTCACGAAGATAGATGAGGAGCGCAAGTCCAAGTTGGAATTAGAGCAACTGCGGCCCTGGGATTTAGACGTGGACCCAAGCGGCAGAAAACCACTGGAACCGTTCCGTAAAGGCGAAGAACTGCTGGAGAAAACAGTGCAGGTATTTTATAACCTGGACACTTTCCTGGGCGACTGCCTTGCTACCATGCGGGAGATGGGGCACCTGGACCTGGAGTCAAGAAAAGGGAAGGCGCCGGGCGGGTATAACTATCCGCTGGATGAAATAGGGGTTCCCTTCATTTTCATGAATGCTACCTCCAGCCTCCGCGACGTCATTACGATGCTGCACGAAGGCGGCCACGCCGTACATTCCTTCCTGACAAGGGAAATGAGCCTGAATGCCTTCAAGCATCCGCCTTCTGAAGTAGCTGAACTGGCCTCCATGTCAATGGAGCTAATCTCGATGGATTACTGGGACACCTTTTTCGAGGACGAAGATGAACTGCGTCGTGCTAAGCGCACGCATCTGGAGAGTGTGCTGGAGACATTCCCCTGGGTGGCGACGGTGGACAAGTTCCAGCACTGGATTTATGAGCACCCGGAGCAGACCCCGGAGCAGCGCCATCAGGAGTGGATTAACATTTTTGAGAAATTCAACCACAAGCTGGTGAGTTGGGACGGACTGGAACAGTTCAAGCCTTTTACCTGGCAGAAACAGCTGCATATCTACGAGGTGCCGTTCTATTATATAGAATATGCCATGGCGCAGCTAGGCGCTATTGCCGTCTGGAAGAACTACAAAGAAAATCCTGCTGAAGGGCTGGCCGCTTATAAACGTGCCTTGAGCCTGGGCTATACCGTCTCCATTGGGGAAGTGTATGAGGCTGCCGGTATTAAATTCGATTTCAGCACAGACTATATCAAGAGCCTGGCAGATTTTGTACAGGCTGAGATGGAAAAGATCTAGCCCTCTTCCGTAAAGCTATATGAGAAGCCCCGCAATTACATGCGGGGCTTTTTGTTTTTAGATAAGATTGGCGTGTATGAAACTGCTCAATATGAACAGCACAGGAGCAAAGGTCGTACAAAGCAGTATGAAAACAATCTATACGAGTATTTATATAGGGTTGCTGCTATGGATAACAGCCGCCTGTACGACTGATCCAACCAACAATACAGCAACAACAACTATACCCTCCGGGCCTGTAGATGTGGGTGTGGGGGGAGGTATGTTGCCGAACAGCATGCCTTACGTGGTAGGCACCTGGCACGGGGTAATCCCTTGTATCGACTGCCCCGGCATTACTTATGACCTTCAACTGAATGAAGATAATACTTTTGAAGAGACGCGGGTTTATCAGAACAGAGATATGGGAGAAACTATCCGGACTGGTACCTGGCGAATAACGGATGAGGGTGTGCTGGAGTTAAACAACAGGGATGCTGAACCGACACGGTTTGGCCTGTCTACGGCGGGTGAACTGAACATGCTGGACGAAAGCGGCAATCCCCTTGAGACACCGATGACGGACATGTACCGGTTGAGGAGAGATCCTGAGGTGGCAGAATCAGACACGCAGCTATGGACTGGCAGAGTGGGGGTTGACTTTGTAGCGACAGGGAATGAACCAGGCTGGTTGCTGGAGATTGACCTGGAAGAAGGGATGTATTTTAAAACGCTTCCTTCGGAGACAATTTCATTAAGCGCTCCTTTACCAGCGCCTGCCACAGAAGGAAACACGACAAGGTATCGTGCCCAGACAGATGATGGCGAGCTGGTGGTGGAGCTGACAGAGACGCCGTGCACGGACACCATGTCTGGCAACATGTTCCCTTATACCGTTCAGGTTATAGCGAAGGGAGAGCGCTTTGTGGGCTGTGGGAAATACCTTGGGGAGGCAGGTCGCCAGTAGGGTGTAAAGAGCAGAGGCCCCGGCATATGTATAGCCGGGGCCTCTGTTAATGCTGCCGCTCCATCCCTGGCCCGGCAGGTAAAGTTTGTTCTTTTACGGTGTTGTAAGGTGAGATTTAGGTAATGTTGTGTCTGTTTTAGTTTTTAAGCCCATTAGCAGCATTAGAGATAAATTGCCGGCGATTTCTGCTGGCGTCATCTTGCCTTCCGGCTTGTACCAGGTATGAATCCAGTTCAGACCTGAAAGTATGGTTAAAGCTGCAAATTTCTCATCTGGTACTGTAAACTCTCCGTTCTCTATGCCAGTCCTTATTATTCTGCGGAAGCGCGCCTCATACGTATCGCGCAGAGATAAAAACTGGCTGTGAAAAGGTTCGCTCAGGTGGCGCCACTCGTGCAGAAATACAGCAGAAGCCTCTGTGTTATTGGTGAGTACCTGTACGTGGGCAGCAATAGCATGCTGCAATCGCTCCGTAGCCGTGCCCCCTGTTGCCTCTGCGGCATCTATGGCCTCGAAGAACTCATCTGCCATCCGGAAACAAACCCGCTGCAGAATCTCTTCCTTCGATTTGATATGAGAGTAAATACTGGCAGCCTCTATGCCCAGGGCATTTGCCAGGTCACGCATGGATGTAGCAGAAAAACCCTTCGACTTGAAAAGCGCTGTGGCCGTCTGCTCTATTTGTTTTTTTCTGCTCAATATTATTTCTGTTTGTTCTTACCAAAGATAGCGAGCCTAACAACCGTTAGCAAATTTGTTTTTTGTTAACCCTTTCCCAGGCGCACATACTGGCAATATGGGTGTTGGCAGGTACTTATGATGTACAGCAGCTGTGAAAAGGTGGAGTGTTTTTTGCTCTGTTGAGTAAGATACAAGGTGCGTTTTTGCCGGGGCCTCTGCTTATTTTCTAAAGCTTTTTGAATAGGCTTGCGTATTTGTGTAACCTTGTCTATCTTTTTTAAGCTATACCTGTTATAGATACGGAGAATGAAATTATGACTGACCTGACAAATACAATAGAGAAGCAGACGATGGAGTTTGTGCATTACGAAGTGAAAGAGCGTGTAGGGTACATTACCCTTGCCCGTGCAGAGAAACGCAATGCCCTTAACTTTGAGGTGGTACTGGAACTGAAGCGTGCCTTTGCCAGAGCTGAAGATGATGAGGCCTGCAAAGTGATTGTGCTGCGTGCGGAAGGGAAGGTGTTCTGTGCCGGAGCTGATTTGGAGTACATCCAGCGCCTGCAGGAAAACGATTACCAAGACAACCTGTTAGACTCCACTCATCTGATGGAGTTGTTTCGCATGATTTATACCCTGAAGAAGGTTGTAATTGCCCAAATACACGGGCATGCTATAGCCGGAGGCTGTGGACTTGCAGCTATCTGTGATTTTGGCTTTACCGTACCCGAGGCAAAGTTTGGCTATACGGAGGTAAAGATCGGCTTTATCCCTGCCATTGTAAAGGTTTTCCTGCTGCGTAAAATCGGCGAATCAAGAGCCAAGCAACTGCTGCTTACCGGCGACCTGATTTCTGCAGAAGAGGCAGAACGGTACGGACTGGTACACTATGTGGTGCCGGCAGCAGAACTGGAAGAGCATGTTTTTGCCTTTGCTCAAAAACTTTGTAATGAGAATTCCCGTCAGTCGATGGAAGTTACCAAAGAGATGATAGCCCGCGTGCAGTCGATGGGCCTGGAAGAAGGCCTGCAGTATGCTTCTGAAATGAATGCAGTGGCCCGTAGTAGTGCAGATTGCCAACGCGGTATTGCTGCTTTTCTGAAAAAAGAGCCGATTAATTGGTAGCCCTTTGTTTAATTTTTTAAACTATTTGTTAAACTTGCTGTTCTTTGGGTATGCTGACTGGTATCTGGATCATGCTGGTGACTTTTGTGGCAATGGAAGGCGTGGCCTGGGTCATGCACAAGTATGTGCTGCACGGGTTTTTATGGTTCCTGCACAAGTCACATCACACGCGTCATAATCATGCTTTTGAGCTCAATGACCTGTTTTTTGCCTACTATGGCACCCTGGCGATGCTGTTCTTTATTTTTGGCAGCGACCCTATTGATTACAGGTTCTGGATTGGGGCGGGAGTAACACTTTATGGCGTAGCCTACTTTCTTATTCATGATGTATTTATACACCGGCGCATTAAAATTTTTGGGAATACGTCTAACGTTTACCTGAAAGCGTTAAACATGGCGCACAAGGTGCATCACAAAAAGAATGGAAAGTACGACTCAGAATCCTTCGGAATGCTTTGGGTGGCACCACGGTATTATAAGACAGCATACGAAATAGTTAAAAATAAGGAAAAGCGTGGCGCAATACACAATCAAAGAACTTGAACATCTTTCTGGAATTAAGGCGCATACCATCCGTATCTGGGAGCAGCGCTATAATATTCTTAACCCCAAGCGCACCGATACCAATATCCGTTACTACGACGATGCAGACCTTAAATCACTGCTGAACATTTCGCTGCTGAACGAGCGGGGCTACAAAATTTCTAAGATAGCCCAGATGGAGCCTGATCAGATACTGAACAAGGTGACACAGCTCTGCGATGTTCCCTGTGAGTGCTCCCACCATATAAATATCCTTGTTTCCGCGATGGTAGACATGGATGAGGTGAAGTTCGAAAAGCAGCTTTCCACAGCCACCCTGCAACTGGGCTTGCATCAGGCAATGGAGCAGGTTGTGTACCCTTTCCTGCACAAAATCGGCATCCTATGGCAGACAAACAATATTACTCCCGCACACGAGCACTTTGTAAGTAACCTGATCCGGCAGAAATTGATTGTTGCTATAGATGGGCAGGTACTGCGCCGAAAAGAGAATTCCCCCACTTATCTGTTGTATTTGCCAGAAGGAGAATTGCATGAACTGGTGCTGCTCTACATGAACTATATTCTTAGAGCTAGCGGGCAGCATGTGGTGTACCTGGGGCAAAACCTTCCTTTTAAGGATCTGGAAATGACGCATGAGCAGTTTCAGGCAGAATACATCTGCACCGTAATGACTGCTTTGCCTGAGAGGGATCAGGTACAGCTGTATCTGAACAGACTTTCCCAGCGTTTCCCGCAAAGCACCATTTATGTGTGTGGCTTCCAGGTACAGCATGATTTTCTTGTTTTCCCTGAAAACGTGGTGCGCCTTGGTCGTATGCAAGACCTGGTAGATAAACTAAAGTAAAAAATATCCCGCTAACTGTGCTCCTGCCCCTGTCATATATCCGACAGGGGCAGGAGTTTTTTTTTGCTGTTCATCTTATATATAGGTACATACACAGGTTTTTATAAGTCGTTTGTCGTTATTGTTTAACATTAATTGAAAATAAGTTAAACAGTATTGGTTAAAAATCTATTGATTGCGTATATTTGTTTATGCTTTAACCTTAAAAGTATAAACAAATGACTGCAATAGAATTTAATAATCTTGTACAAAATGTGGTGCTGTCTCTTCGTCCGGTAGCGATGAATCTGACACGGGATGCGGATGATGCGAAGGATCTTGTGCAGGAAACAATGCTGAAGGCGCTCACTAACCGCGATAAATTTAAGTCAGGGACAAACCTGAAGGCATGGTTGTACACCATCATGCGCAACACGTTTATCAACAACTACAATAAAATAACAAAGCGCAGTAGCAACATCGACAGCTCAGAGTACCTGCAGTACCTGAACACCGATGAAAGCTATATCACGCAGAACAAAGGCACGGCAACTTTCGTCATGAATGATATAAACAAAGCGATTGCCAACCTGAGCGAGGAGCACAGGACGCCTTTTATGATGTATTACATAGGTTATAAGTATCTTGAAATAGCAGAGAAACTTGATATTCCGATTGGTACCGTAAAAAACCGCATCCACATTGCCCGCAAAGAGCTGAAGCACGCGCTCAAAGTGTATAACCGGGATATTTAGTCAGACATATTAAAACCTGTACCTCTCTGCATGGCGCAAAAAAAGATAATTGTAATCGGATCTGGTTTCTCAGGTCTTTCGGCGGCAACCTGCCTTGCCGATCAAGGTTATGACGTGACGGTACTGGAAAAGAACAGCAGCCCCGGGGGCCGGGCCAGAAGCTTCTCAGCAGAGGGTTTTACTTACGACATGGGCCCCAGCTGGTACTGGATGCCCGATGTGTTTGAGTCCTACTTCCGCCGCTTCGGCAAAACCACCTCCGACTATTATGACCTCCTGCGGCTGGACCCATCCTATACCGTCATCTTCGGTGAAGACGATTTCATGGAAATTCCCGCCTCTATGTATAAGATGCGCGAACTCTTTGAGAGTCTGGAGAAAGGCAGTGCCAACGCTTTAGATAAGTTTCTGGAGCAGGCTGCTTATAAGTATGAGGTCGGAATTAACCAGCTTGTTTACAAGCCCGGCAGGTCCGTCACTGAATTTATGAACCTGCGCCTTTTACTGGATGTGCTGCGCATGGATGTTTTCCAGTCCATACACAAGCACATCCGCCGCTTCTTCAGCCACGATAAGATTCTCAAGCTGATGGAGTTTCCGATTCTTTTCCTGGGTGCACTGCCCCAGAATACGCCAGCCCTTTACAGCTTAATGAACTATGCCGACATCAGCCTGGGCACCTGGTACCCGATGGGCGGCATGCATAAAATAGTGGAGGGTATGGTGAATCTGGCTGAGGAGAAAGGTGTGACATTTTTATATGACCAGGATGTACAGCGCATAGACGTGCAGGACGGGGTGGCAAAGCAGGTGCTGACAGCCACAGATATTTTTGAGGCAGATGTGGTGGTGGCAAGTGCCGACTATCATCATGTAGAGAAAGAACTGCTGCCGAAAGCTTCCCAGAGCTACTCTGACGATTACTGGGATAAACGTGTGATGGCGCCTTCTTCCCTGCTGTTTTACCTGGGTGTGAACAAGCGCCTGCAGAACCTGCAGCACCATAACCTGTTTTTTGATGAAGACTTCGGGCCGCATGCCCATGAGATATATACAGACCCCAAATGGCCGAATAAACCACTGTTCTATGTTTCTGCTCCTTCCGTTACAGACCCATCTGTAGCGCCAGAAGGCTGTGAGAACCTGTTTGTGCTGATACCTGTGGCGCCAGACCTGCATGACACGGAGGAGGTGCGGGAAAAGTACTACCACATGGTGATGGATAGGCTGGAGCGGCTTACAAAGCAGGAAATACGTAGTCATGTAGTATACAAGCGCAGCTACGCCCATAAAGATTTTATAAACGATTACAATGCTTTTAAAGGCAATGCCTACGGACTGGCCAATACCCTGATGCAGACAGCACTGCTAAAGCCTAGCCTGAAGAGCAGGAAAGTAAAAAACCTTTTTTATACCGGGCAGTTAACTGTTCCCGGCCCAGGTGTGCCGCCCTCCCTCATATCAGGGCAGGTGGTGGCGAAGGAAGTAGCGAAGGAATATGCCGCGCCCGTAGCCGTAAAAGTATAGTGTACCTAAACCAACCAAGTGCATGGAGCTATTTAAGGAATGTTGCTTAAAGTGCAGCAAAATCATCACAGAGGCGTACAGTACCTCGTTTACATTGGGTATAAAAACGTTGCACAAAAAGTTTCATATGCCCATCTACGCTATCTATGGCTTTGTGCGCACTGCCGATGAAATTGTAGACACCTTCCATGACTTTGATAAAAGAAAGCTGCTGTCAGATTTCAGGAAACAGACGTTTGAGGCAATTGACAGTGGCATCAGTTTAAACCCAATACTGCACGCCTTTCAGGGTGTGGTAAAAGAATACAACATCGACAAGGAATATATTGAAGGCTTTTTGAGGAGTATGGAGATGGACCTGGATGATCATGTGTATGACCGTTCTCTTTACAAGGAATACATCTATGGTTCAGCTGAAGTAGTAGGGCTGATGTGCCTGAAGGTGTTTTGTGAGGGAGACGCAGAAATGTTCGAGCGGTTGAAAAAGCCTGCTGCCAGCTTAGGGTCTGCCTTTCAGAAGGTAAACTTCCTTCGCGACATGAAAAGCGACTATAACGACCGCGGCCGGGTTTACTTCCCGAAAGTAGAGTATGTGAACTTTAGTAACGACTGTAAGGTTGAGATTGAGGAAGATATCCTGAGAGACTTTGAGGATGCCTACGCCGGGATTATGGCTTTGCCGCGCTCTGCGCGCATGGGCGTTTACCTGGCCTACGTCTACTACCTCAAACTCTTCCGGAAGATACAGAAGCTTCCGGCAACCCATATATTGAAAGAGCGCGTAAGAGTACCTGATAATACAAAGCTGGCACTTCTGCTCGGCTCGTATCTCAAGTACAGATTAAACGTATTCTAATTCATGTCAAAAAAAGTTCTTTTCCTGTTTCTGCTGGTCCTCCTATACAGCAGCGCGTGGGCCGATGACACCCGCTACAATGTTTCGAAGTTGCGCTTGCAGTACCTGCAGGCAAGCAAAGAGGAAGCAGTGGCCAAGCAGTTTCATAAGAAAATGAGCGCCTACAATGATGATGACCCGCTGTTGCTGGCCTATAAAGCGGCATCAGAGGCGGTAATGGCCAAATATGTGTGGAACCCTTACAGCAAACTGAAGCAGGTAAAAACCGCTAACGCCATTTTTGAGGACGCTGTAGCACTAGACAACGACAACGCAGAGATACGTTTTCTTCGGTTTACCTTACAGCACTATGTGCCGCGCTACCTGAATCTGAGCGGACAAGTGGAGGAGGACAAAAATTTAATTATCAGGAGCCTTCAGGACTACCCGAACTCCGGTATGTCGAAGCCGCTGGCACGCACCATACGCGATTTTATGCTCACAAAGGACCATTGCACAGAAGCCGAGAAGAAAATATTGCGCAACATCAGCATCTAAATGTACATCTACCTATACCTCAATATTTTCACCATACTTTTCCCGCTGCTGCTTTCTTTTGATAAGAAAGTAGCTTTTTATAAGAACTGGCCGGCATTGTTTCCGGCCATACTTGTAAATGCCCTCGTGTTTATGGCTTGGGATGCCTGGTTTACAGATTTGGGCGTATGGGGGTTCAATGAGGCGTATCTGACGGGGATTTACCTGTTTAACCTGCCACTGGAGGAGGTACTTTTCTTTATCACAGTGCCGTATGCCTGCGTGTTTATATATGATGTGCTGAATGCCTATATCCCCAAAGACCTGCTGCAGCCTTACGCCAAACCCATAGCGCTTGTACTGATGCTGGTGCTGCCGCTCATCGCAGTCTTTCATATGGCACAGCTTTATACTTCTATTACCTTTACAGCGCTTGCTTTGCTGCACCTTGTGCACCTGCGCTACTTTGGCACACGCTACCTGGGGCGGTTTTACCTGGCTTACCTCGTGCACCTGGTGCCTTTCCTGCTGGTAAACGGCGTCCTTACCTATCTGCCCATCGTATGGTATAACGATGATTATAACCTTGGTTTGCGGATTGTTTCCATACCTGTAGAAGATAGCATGTACTCTATGCTCATGCTGCTGCTAACTATCTCTGTGTATGAAGGTTTGCGGCAGCGAAAAACAGTTAAACAATATGCGTCTTTAGCTGTATAAGATAGTATATGCAAAGCCTAAGTGTAACCATCGATTCAAACTCCGGATTCTGCTTTGGGGTGGTGTATGCCATTCAGATGGCAGAAGATATTCTGGATGAGCAGGGATACCTTTTCTGCTTAGGCGATATCGTGCATAACGATGAAGAGGTAGAGCGCCTGCAGAAGCGGGGTCTGCGCATTATCGACCATGCCCAGATGGCGGAACTGCACAACGAGGCGGTTCTGATCAGGGCACATGGAGAGCCGCCGGAAACATACCAACTCGCGCTGCAGAACAACCTCACGCTGGTTGATGCCTCGTGCCCTGTGGTGCTAAAGCTGCAGAACCGCATCAAGACCTCTTTCGACAAAAAAGACAAGATTTTTATCTACGGCAAACACGGCCATGCGGAGGTAATGGGGCTGTTGGGCCAGACAAGCAACGAGGCTGTTGTTTTTGAGAATATGGAGGAGTTGCTACAGCATGAGTTGCCGTCAAACATCACGCTCTACAGCCAGACCACCAAAAGCACCGACAGCTTTTACAAGATAAAAGGAGAACTGGAAGAGCGTGGTTACGAGGTAAACGCCAACGATACTATTTGCCGCCAGGTGTCCAACCGCGACAAGGACCTGCGTGTATTTGCAGCCAAATTTGATAAGATACTCTTTGTGTCCGGTACCAAATCCTCAAACGGAAAGGTGCTATACCAAGTCTGCAAAGACACCAATCCGAATACTCATTTTATCTCAAAAGTAGAAGAACTGAAGCCGGAGTGGTTCCAGCCTGGCGATACGGTCGGCATTTGTGGTGCTACTTCCACGCCCATGTGGCTGATGGAAACAGTGCGGGACGCTTTGGAGAGTTTTAAATTATAAAGCATAACTTCGAGCGAAGCGAATGCTGTGCCTACGGGTATCTGATTGATAGGTAATTATAATATGGCGATAAAAAGGCGGAATGACTTGCGTGGTGTAGTGATAGCGGCAGTAGTGGTGGTCCTTTGGACTGGGCTGCTGGTGTACCTGCTGCAATGGCCCGTCGACTTCTCCTCTCCACTTACTTATCTCTTCATCCTGTTGCAGACGCACCTTTACACCGGCCTTTTTATTACCGCGCACGATGCCATGCATGGTGTGGTGGCGCCGGGTCGGCCTAAGCTGAACAGAGCGATTGGTACCGTTACGGCGCTTCTGTTTGCCTATAACTGGTATCCGCGACTTTTGCCCCGGCACCACCAGCACCACCGCCACGTGGCCACGGAACATGACCCGGATTATCATGCTGGCTCTTTCTGGCCCTGGTACTTTAGTTTTCTTAAGCAATATATCACCTGGTGGCAGATTCTGCTGATGGCTATCACATTTAATGTACTCAAGCTATTTTTCCCGCTGGAGAATGTTGTCCTCTTCTGGATGTTGCCGGCTATCATGGCTACTTTCCAGCTCTTTTACTTTGGTACTTACCTGCCCCACCGTGGGGAGCATTCCTCAGATAATCCACATAAGTCCGGAACACAGGCTAAAAATCATGCCTGGGCCTTTATGAGCTGCTATTTCTTTGGCTACCACTACGAGCACCACGACAAGCCTTACCTGCCCTGGTGGCAGTTATACAAAGCAAAAAGCTGAAATTTGCCCAATTTTTAGGCGGTAAAATATAATATAGCGGAGATTGAAACAGCTTGTGTTAAAGTGACGTAAGGATAGGGATTTGACTCTACTGCTTTCGGCTTCACCTAAACCTATATTTCTTTTTCGGCCATGATAAAAACCTTTACAAGAGCAGCCTTCCTCCTGGCATTTATTCTTTTTCAGCTTACTTCGCTGTCTGCTTCCGCGCAGGGAGTCTTTGCCAACAAGGATCCCGGTTCTTTAAGGGCAAGTGTGAGTTATGTGTATCTTTCTGATTTCGATAGCCAGGGACTTATGTTTAGCAACCGGCTGCATCACTACCTCGGAGAGCGCTTTGGCATAGGTGTAAACGTAGGCATGCTATCAGGATCGCGGTACGATAAAACCAGTGAGATTTATACCATAAAAAGCACCTACTATATGGGTGGTTTTGAGTTAAACTATGATTTGCTGCAGAACGAGACGCTTGTTTTTCGCATAGGAGGCGGAATGACAGGACGGCATCGTTCCGAGATAAACACTGATCCGGAAGATATAGGGACAGTAGATGGCTCTGTCGTGCATATCAGAACGGCTGATGTCGGGGTTACAGGGTTTATAGAGAATGACTTCGGTGTTTTCCGCAATGGCGTGGCGGGAGGTAGGATAGAGTACCTTTACTATACTAAAGGTTCGCCTGTACTTGCCGTTGGTTTACATATGGGATTCACTTTCTAAAAAGTACAGCTTATATAAAACAGAAAAGGGACCATCACTGGTCCCTTTTCTGTTTTATATAAGCTGCTTAATGATCGCCGGCTTCTTTCTTGCAGCAATCATCCAGCCTGTTGTAGGCACGCTCCTGGGCTGGCTTGTCATCAGCGTCATAGCCTGTCTCTGTTACAGCCTTGCGTACATTGTCAGCATTTGTTTTACGGCTATCGAATACCACCGTTAATACTTTCGACTTTACGTCTAAAGACGATGACTTTACGCCTTTCTCATAGGCCATGGCCTTCTCCATAGTCTTCTTGCACATGTCGCACACCGCTGAAGTCTTGATGCTAACTGTCTCCTGGTTCTTGGGCTGTGTTTGTGCGTTCGCACTCATGCTCATAAGTGCTATCAACATGGATAAGAGCAGCATTTTTTCCTTTGTCATGATAATCTGTGTTTAATTAGATATGAATTTAAGAATTTAGTCAATCTTAAAGCGCAAGCCAGCGTAAATCACGCGTCCTGTGATAGGTCCCCACACCATGCTGGCATCAAAATTTGAGCCAAAGGGGTCGCTTGCACCAACAATCGGATTGGGTTGCCGGTAATTCAGGAGATTTTCTCCACCTACATAAACCTCCCAACGTTTAAAGGCCCTTGTTACCTGCGCGTTCGTAGTAAAAAACCTGTCCGATTCGCGCATGTTCATGGCTGCGCCACTGTCTTCTATAGAAGCGAGCGGCATCAGGCCGAAATATTGTGTGGTAAGGTCTGCGCGCCATTTATCGAATGGCGTGGCAAAGCCCAAGTTCACGAAAAACCGGTGCTCTGGAATCATCGGTTTTTGCACCAGTTGTCCGCTGTAGGTTGTCTTTACATCGAAGTATTTATAAGCAGCCTTTACATCAAAACCTTTCAGTACCTCGTATTGCAGTTCTGCCTGGAAGCTCTTAGAGAACGAGCGGCCGCTCAGGTTGTAGAACATAACCCGTTTTGGATCCGTGTACATATCGGCCACCACCTGGTTTGTGAAAGTTGTATAGTAGTAGTCTGTGATAAAGGTGCCTGGTCTTCCGCCTAGCGCAAAGTAATGGGTAAAGGAGCCACCCAAATTCCAGGCTTCCTCTGGCTGCAACTCCTCCCTGAACTCAATTGCGCGGGAACTGACAAGGGCTGCCGTGTTTTCTGCAACAGGATTGGCTACTCTAAACCCTTTGCCAGCCGCCAGTCGGAAAATAGTGTTTTTGGTCGCATCAAATTTTACGTTCAGTCTTGGGGTAAAGATGGTTCCAAACAGGTTGTGGAAGTCTACGCGGGAGCCAGCCACTATCGTCAGGTTGTTGGAGTTGTTGTACACATACTCCAGAAACGCCCCCGGCACACGCTCTGTCCGGCCAAAAGTGCTATCAGTTAAAGTCTCTGTATAGCTGTCGTAGTTGTAGCTGAGGCCTGCCTTATAGGTGTGGCCGGTGTGGCCGATGATGGACTGGAAAATTAACCGGGCAGAACCGCTGTTCTGTTCTCCGTCATAATTGCGCAAGCCGTATTGGGCGTCAAATTTATGATGTGTGAGAGAAGTAATGGCGCCAATGCTCTGGTAAGGCTTGCCTGGAAATGTATAGGAGGTTTTGTTGTAGGCGGTAAGCCTGTCGGTTTCAGATTCGGTACCATAATGAGGCTGCTGCTCCTGTGGGGTATTTTCATCATACTCCAGCTGGCCACCTATTCTGGTCTCACGCAAAGCACCCACGCCAAACTCTGATACAACGGCTTTGTGCTCATACTTCCACTTATTGAACATGTTGTACTGTGTGCCCAGCGAAAGGTCCATAAAGCCGTCCTTGTTGCGATCTACGCGGTTGCCAAGGTGGTCGGTGTGCAGCATCAGGATAGTGCTCCACTTATCGCCTACTTCCGTGGCCACATTCACGTTGGCATCAAAGCGGGCCAGGCTGTTACCATACACATTTACAAAAAGCCGCTCCGCTTTTGCCGGGTCTTTCAGCATCACGTTCACCTGCCCGGAAATGGACTCATAGCCGTTCAGCACAGAGCCTGTGCCTTTGATGATGTCGATGGACTGAATATAGGTGCCGGAGAGGTAGTTCAGGCGGTAAGGCGTGGCCAGCCCACGCAGGGCAGGAATGTTGTCCGTCGTCAGCAGCGTATAAGAGCCATCCAGGCCCAGCATTTGAATCTGCTTTGCTCCGGATACGGCGTCCGTGGTGGACACTTCTACAGAGGCATTGGTCTCAAAGCTCTCTGCCAGGTTGCAGCAGGCCGACTTCTCCAAATCGCGGGAGGTGATAATCTGGGAGTTGGTGGGTGTGAGGGAGGAGTAGCGGGTTTGCTGTCCTTCCACTACCACTTCCTTTAGAGAACCGGATGCTGCCAGCGGAATGGAAACGAAGTCTTTCCCAGCTACCTGAATAGTATCAGGGGTATAGCCAATATAGGTGACGATGATCTCAGGGCTTATGGCATCCTGTTTCTGAAGAACAAAACTGCCGGTGGCATCGGTGGCCGTGCCAATGCTGGTGCCTTTCCAGACTACATTAGCCCCTATGATGGGATCAGAAGTATTGGCACTGTCTACCACTTTGCCCTTCAGTTCCTGGGCGCTGGCTGACAAGGTGAAGATAAAAAGGGCAGCTATAGCTGCTATATAATGAAGCGGATTGCTCAGATTATTCAGTAACATGCTTTTTGATAATTTGAATTTCAGACGTAAAAATCACGGCTAACGTGGGAAATGCTCCCACTTCAGCGGTTTTCACCCGAATATCAAATTATCAGTACCTGGAGGAGGTGCAGGAGCCTGCGCCCGTAAAGTGGGGGCGAGGAATCGGCATAGGTAAGGAGGCGCTGGTCTGTTGGCAGGCTGTTCAATACACCTTCGAACACCGGTTTTACCTCTTTATGAAAGAAAACAGGCAGCGCAATTGCCAATGCTTTCTGCGAGGAGACTGTCTCCAGTTTGGCAAAAGTCACCTCTTCTGTGCAGCAGCTATCTTCCTCATTGGCAGCCTTCTCACCCTCGCAGCAGCCGTCGGCATGAGCCAGTGCTTCCACCTGTCTGAGCCCTGTCATCAGGCACAGTTGCTCACTTAGCGCAATGCCCACAGACCCCAGCAGAACGCAGAGGGCAAGCAGTAGCGGAACGGTATGGCGCAGGGTGGTTTTCACATTGCAAATATACACATTTCCCCCACTTTGTCCCACATTTGCCATTTTCTCCCACTTTTGTTGAAGAACCAGATATACTAAAATTAGTTGTTTTCTATATTTTATTTATAACATTGTTTTTCAATGAGTTATGATTTAGTGCCTCGTAGTATAAGCAAACGCCGCAACTGGTGCAAATAAACTTATACCCAAAATATAGACGTGGAAATGTGGATAATGTGGATAAGTGGGGTGGATAACCATAATTTATCCACAAAGTGGTAAAAAGTGGTAGATTGTGGTTGTGGAGTTTTGCTGATTCGCTACATTTGTATAGTCCAAAGTCTATACAGTCAGAACCTCGTTGCCTATGAACTTTCTCTCCGGCGAATATGAGTGCAAGATTGACCCCAAGGGACGATTAGTTTTACCTGCAAAGATAAAAGCTAATCTGCCAGAGGAGTCAGGCAACCATGTTGTGCTTATGAGAGGATTTGAGCCATGCCTGGTGCTGTACCCAAAGGCGGAGTGGAAGGTGATTTACGATAAAGTGGCTGGGCTTAACGAGTTCAACGAAGAGTACCGTCACTTTCAGCGGAACTTCTTCCGGGGTAACACCGAGATTGAGCTTGATGGCACAGGCCGTTTTATCGTGCCGAAGACGATGGCGCGGTTTGCGGCGCTGGAGAAGGAGGCCATCGTGGTAGGGCTTGGGAACCGTGTAGAGATATGGAACCCGGACCAGTATGAGGACTTCCTGATAAAGGACCAACAGAATTTCTCACAGCTCGCCCAGAAGTTTTTGGGTGATAAACCGGCTGAAGAGCCGCTGATTTAATTAATGGAGTACCATCGCCCAGTCATGTTAGAGGAGTCTGTAGAGGCCCTGGCTATTAAACCGGAAGGTATCTATGTAGACGTGACCTTTGGAGGAGGTGGGCATTCTTCCCTTATCGCAAGCAAGCTTACAGCCGGTAAGCTCTATGGGTTTGACCAGGACAGGGACGCGCAGGAGCAGTCGGAGAAGCTGGATAGTGCTACGTTTCAGTTTGTGCGCGCCAACTTCCGCGATTTAAAAAAGTACCTGCGGCTTTACCGGGTAAAGGAAGTAGACGGTGTGCTGGCTGATTTAGGTGTTTCGTCGCATCAGTTTAATGTGCCGGAGCGCGGCTTCTCTACCCGTTTCGATGGTCCGCTGGATATGCGGATGAATGCAGAGGCGGGCACAACAGCGCAGGAGGTGCTGGAGACTTACTCGGAAGAGCAACTGCATCGCATCTTCGGGATATACGGAGAGGTGAAAAATGCGAAGACGCTGGCCCGCACTGTGGTGGAAAAACGGAATCGGGTGCCGCTGCAGACGATAAATGATTTTAAAGAAGCCATCAGGTCCTGTACCCCAAAAGGGAAAGAGAATAAATACCTGGCGCAGGTGTTCCAGGCGCTTCGCATCGAAGTGAACGACGAGATGAAGGCGCTGGAGGAAATGCTGGAGCAGGCAACAGAGCTGCTGAAGCCGGGAGGGCGGCTGGTGGTGATTTCGTATCACTCGCTCGAAGACAGGCTGGTGAAGAATTATATTGCCAAAGGCAAGTTCTTTGGAGAAGTGGAGAAAGATCTGTTCGGGAATGAGATAAAGCCACTGGATGCGGTGTACCGCAAGCCGGTTACACCAACGGAGCAGGAGTTGCTGGAGAACAGCCGCTCCAGGAGCGCCAAGCTAAGGGTGGCAGAGAAGAGAGCAGAGAGCTGACAGATAAATGCAGAGTATTAGCTAAAGGAAACAAATTATTATGGCTTCAAATGTACTAACAAAGAAAGCAGGCGCATCTAAGGGAAACCTGGTGCGTGTGAAGCCAGAGCCTGAAGCTCCGAAGCCAAAAAAGGCCAGAGGCTTCAGCTTATTTGCGCTGCTTGATAAATATGCCAACGTAGATGCCTTGTTTGAGCATGGTGTGCCGCTTAAATTTATGCCGCACGTCCTGTTCCTGACGGGCATTACCCTTTTCTATATCGGCAACACCCACTTCGCCGAGAAAACAATCCGCAAGATTGATAAAGTCAAAATAGAGACAGAAGACCTTCGTGCAGACTTCACCACGCTCAAGTCTGAATATATGGAGGCTAGCAAGCAATCGGAGGTGGCACGTAACGTGGCGCCCCTCGGCCTGGTAGAAAGTTCTTCTCCACCTTTTCAAGTAATTGTACCTGCGGATGAATATTAAGAAATCCATACTCGTTAGGGTGCGGGTAGCCTTTCTGGTTATCTGCCTTTTCGCGTGTGCGATTGTTTACAAAATCGTGCAGATTCAGTTTATGGATGGCCAGAAGTGGAAGAGCATCTCCAAAGAGCGCCGCATCTACTACAAGCCGGTGGCGGCCACGCGCGGAAACATCTTCTCCGACAATGGCAGCATCCTGGCAACTTCACTGCCTTTTTACCGTGTGGCCTTCGACCCGACAGTGGCGAAGGCAGAGACGTTTAACAGCGGGGTGGATTCGCTGGCTTTGCTGCTCTCCAGGTTTTACGGTGATAAGTCTGCGGATCATTACCGCCGGAAAATAAAGAACGCGCGTCACTCAGACCGACGCTACATCCGCCTGAACAGCAGACAGATAAATTATCAGGACAAGAAAATGATGACACGCTGGCCAATCTTCCGGGAAGGAAAAGGCAGAGGCGGCGTGATCTTCGAGAAAGTAGAAAAGCGTTTCAAGCCTTTCGGCTTACTGGCCGACAGAACCATCGGCTTTATCAACGAAGATAAATACGGGGCAGGTTTGGAATATAGCTTCAATAGTAACCTGACAGGTACAGATGGGGAGGCACTCTTCGAGCGTATCGCCGGAGGAAGCAAACCAATCTACGACGGCACCGATGTAAAGCCGCAGCATGGGTACGATATCAAAACCACTATTGATATCAACCTGCAGGACGTAGCTGAAAACGCCCTTTACAAAGCCCTGGAGCGAACGAAGGCAGAGTATGGCTGCGTGATAATGATGGAGGTGAAAACAGGGGAGATAAAGGCGATAGCCAATCTTGGTAAAACCACCGGCGGCTACACCGAAGACTATAACTATGCAGTTGGTAACCAGGGACGTACAGAGCCGGGGTCAACGTTTAAACTGGCTTCTATGATGGCTCTTTTTGAATATGCTCCACAGATAAACCTGACGGATACAATTGACACAGGTGATGGCCGCTATCGCATTAAGAACACCATCATGAGTGATTCACACCATGGGGGCTTTGGCAAAATAACTGTGCAGCAGGTGTTTGAGAAGTCTTCTAACATTGGAGTGGCAAAGCTGATGGAGGCAAACTTCAGCCAGAACCAACGGGCATATGTAGACTATCTTCATAAATTCGGGCTGAGCAGTACGCTTGGCTTTCAGATGGACGGCGAGGCACGCCCCTACATGAAGAACCCGCAGGACAAGAACTGGTATGGCACTTCGCTAACCTCCATGGGCATTGGGTATGAGCTGAAGCTGTCGCCGCTACAGACGCTTGCTTTTTATAATGCGGTGGCAAATAACGGCGTAAAGATACAGCCGATCATTGTAAAGGAGATTCGTAAGGCAGACGACGTGATTCAGTCATTCAACACACGGATACTGAATGAGAAGATATGTTCAGACGAGACGCTGAAGAAACTGAAGATGATGCTGGAGGGGGTTGTGGAAAATGGCACGGCCAAAAACATCCGCAGCGCAGACTATAAAGTAGCGGGTAAGACAGGTACGGCGCGCAAAGTGAAGAACGGGCGCTACGTGCGCGAGTATTCTACCTCCTTTGCAGGCTATTTCCCGGCCGACAATCCGAAATACTCCTGCATCGTGATCATCGACAGCCCGAAAGGAGTGAATGTGTACGGGGGCGATGTAGCAGCGCCTGTATTTAAAGAACTGGCAGACAAAGCCTATGCCCGCGACCTGGCCATGCACAAACCGATGCATGCCCGCGTGGTGCCGGACAAAGAAAGCCTTCCGCTGGTGCCTGCCGGTAGCTTTGATGATCTGTCTGTTATCCTGAACAAGATGGGAATCAGCAATCATGCTACCGCCGGAGTGGATGAGGAGTGGGTGAAAGTGGAGCCACAGCGGCGCTCGCTTAACTTCAAGGCAAACCCGGTGCTGCAGGGGCAGGTGCCTGATGTAACAGGCATGACCCTGCGCGATGCGCTGTTTATACTCGGAAACCAACACCTGGAGGTGAGGGTGGAAGGATCAGGAAAGCGGGTGCACAGACAGTCCATGGCACCAGGCACTGAAATAGATAAAGATAAAACCATAACGATTACGCTTAGCTGATGCAGTTACTGCAAACCATACTGAAAGATGTAAAAGTGCTGGACACAAAAGGCTCGCTGGATGTGTCAGTGGCAGGTATTACGTTCGATTCGCGCCAGGTGCGGGAGAATGTAGTGTTTGTGGCAGTGCGCGGTGTGCAGACAGATGGCCATGACTTTATTTCAAAGGCAGAAGAGGCGAGTGCAGCGGCCATTGTTTGTGAAGCGCTGCCAGCGCAGCTTCAGCAAGGTATGACTTATGTGGTGGTGAAGGACTCAAAGGAGGCGCTGGGGCAGATGGCTTCAGCTTTCTACGATTATCCATCTAAAAAATTAAACCTGGTTGGCGTAACGGGTACAAACGGAAAAACAACCTCTGTTACCCTGCTGCACAAACTGTTCCGTGAACTGGGCTACCATGTAGGCCTGCTTTCTACGGTACAGAACCAGATAGATGAGGAAGTGATTCCAGCCACGCACACCACACCGGATGCTGTGAAGCTGAATGAGCTGCTGGCGCAGATGGTGAAGGCAGGATGCACGCATTGCTTTATGGAGGTGAGTTCGCATGCCATGGTGCAGCAACGCGTGGCAGGGCTAACGTTCGCAGGCGGTGTTTTTACGAACATCACCCACGACCACCTCGACTATCACGGCACATTCGACGAGTATATCAAAGCAAAGAAGTCTTTCTTTGACATGCTGCCAAAAGGAGCCTTTGCGCTAATCAACGCCGACGACAAGCGGGGACCGGTGATGGTGCAGAACACGCAGGCCAATGTGCATTACTTCGCGCTGCGCAAAGCGGTAGATTTTAAGGCCCGCATCATCGATAACACCATTCAGGGGCTGCACCTCGAGGTAGATGGCCATGAGATCTGGTGCAAGCTAATAGGTGCTTTTAACGCCTATAACCTATTGGGTGCTTATGGCGTGGCTGTGCTCATGGAAGAAGATAAGATGGAGACGCTTACTGTGCTGTCGAGCTTAAGCTCCGCTGCCGGCCGCTTCGACTATGTAGTGTCGGATGCGCAGATAACAGGTATCGTGGACTATGCCCATACGCCGGACGCGCTGGAAAATGTGCTGAACACAATTCAGCAGATCCGGAACCCGAACCAGAAAGTGATTACGCTGGTGGGTTGCGGCGGGAACCGCGATGCTGCCAAGCGGCCCGTAATGGCAGACATTGCCTGCCGCTTCAGCGACAAAGTGATTCTGACTTCCGATAACCCACGCTTTGAAGAGCCGCAGGCTATTCTGGAGGATATGCAGAAAGGGGTAAAGCCGCTTGATTATAAGAAAACATTATCGGTGCTGGACAGGAGAGAAGCCATAAAGACAGCCGTTATGCTGGCCGATGAAAATGATATCATTCTAGTGGCAGGCAAGGGTCACGAGACATATCAGGAGATAAAAGGCGTGAAGTACGATTTTGATGATAAGCAGGTGCTGCACGAGATGTTTCAGCAATTAGGTAAATAAGTCGGAACAACCGAATACAAAGAATAAAGCCAAGGGAAAACGATTACGATTAAATGTTATACTACCTCTTTACATATCTAGACCGCGAATTCGATTTTATCGGGGCAGGTGTATTCCAGTACATCACATTCAGGGCAGGTATGGCTACGCTTGTTTCGTTGCTGATCGCGATGATATTTGGCGGTAAACTGATAAAAGTACTCCAGCGCAAGCAGGTGGGGGAGAGTATCCGCGACCTTGGCCTGGAGGGGCAGATGGAGAAGAAGGGAACGCCAACAATGGGCGGTTTAATTATACTGCTTGCCATCCTGGTGCCTACGCTGCTTTTCGCAAGGCTCGATAATATTTATATCCTCCTGATGCTGGTATCTACCGTGTGGCTGGGTCTTATTGGCTTTTTGGACGACTATATCAAGATTTTCAGAAAGAACAAGGAAGGACTGGCCGGACGCTTTAAAATTTTGGGGCAGGTTGGCCTCGGGCTGATCGTGGGACTGACACTATTTTTTAACGATGATGTGGTGGTGAGGCAGTACCTGTTCAACGATGGTACTGTTTCGGCGGTGAACGCAACTGAAAGGTACTCGGACGTGCATAAGATGATTACGACCATTCCGTTCCGGAAGAACAATGAGCTGGATTATTGCAACCTGTTCGCTTTTGCCGGGCCGCTGTTTCAGGATTGGTCCTGCTACCTGTACATCCCGTTCGTGATCCTGATTATCACAGCAGTGTCAAACGGAGCGAACATCACAGATGGTATCGACGGATTGGCGGCTGGTACTTCGGCTATTATCGGCATGACGCTGGCGATATTCACTTATGTGTCTGGTAGCACCGTTTTCGCTGATTACCTGGATATTATGTACATACCGAATTCCGGTGAACTGGCTATTTTCTGTCTGGCCTTTGTGGGAGCCTGCGTGGGGTTCTTGTGGTACAACACCTACCCGGCGCAAGTATTCATGGGTGATACAGGAAGCTTAGCCATTGGTGGTATTATCGCGGTGCTGGCGCTGATTGTACGGAAAGAACTATTGATTCCTATACTATGCGGAATATTCCTGGTAGAGAACCTATCGGTGATGCTGCAGGTGAGCTACTTTAAATACACGCGAAAGAAGTACGGTGAGGGACGCCGTATCTTTAAGATGTCGCCGCTCCACCACCATTACCAGAAATCAGGCTATCACGAATCAAAAATCGTAGGCCGCTTCTGGATTGTGGGAATCATGCTGGCCATCTTAACACTGGCAACATTGAAACTACGCTAGTATGGTTAGTAGTTATTGGTTATTAGTGGGTGGTGCGTCATGAGTAGTATGGAAAGTTCAGACGAGGGTAGAAGTTATACCACTCTGGAGGTATGGAATAAAAGTAGAGCTTTAGTAAAGCATGTATATATGTTGACGAAGGCTTTTCCGAAGGAAGAAATTTTTGGACTAACGTCACAAGTGAGAAGTGCAGTAGTCTCTGTCCCTTCTAACATTGCAGAAGGCTGTGGCAGGCAGTATGCTAAGGAGGCTGTACATTTCTTTCATATTTCGAGAGGTTCACTCTACGAGACAGAAACACAGCTTTATGTAGCTGCCGATTTAGAATACATTACAATGGAGCAACTGAGAAATGTTTTGAGTGAGATTACTAGCTGTAAAAAGCTGCTAAACGGTTTCATTAAATATTATAAAGGACTTTAGTTAATCCTAATAACCAACAACTAAAAACGGATAACTAAAACGAAATATGAAAGTAGCAATACTTGGAGCAGGAGAGAGTGGTGTAGGGGCTGCTTTGCTGGCAAAGGCAAAGGGGCTGGAGGTGTTTGTGTCGGATATGGGGCAGATAAAGGAAAGCTACAAGGGTAAGCTGGCGGATGCTGCTATCCCATTCGAGGAAGGAACACATTCTTTTGACCAAATATTGAACGCTGATGAAATCATTAAAAGTCCTGGCATTCCTGATAAAGCTGCAATTGTACAAGAAGCAACCAAGAGAGAGATACCGGTAATCTCGGAAATCGAATTTGCCGGAAGGTATACAGATGCCAAATTCATCTGCATCACCGGAACAAACGGCAAAACGACAACGACGCTGCTGACATACCACCTGCTAAAAAACGCAGGACTGAATGTGGGTCTGGCAGGTAACATAGGAGAAAGCCTGGCAGAGAAAGTAATTGGGAACAAGTACGACTACTACGTAGTGGAGCTGAGCAGTTTTCAGCTCGACAATATGTACCAGTTCAAGGCGCATATTGCGGTGCTCACGAATATCACGCCGGATCACCTGGATCGCTATGAGTACAGCATGGACAAGTATGCTGCCTCCAAGTTAAGGGTGGCGCAAAATATGACAGGCGCTGATTTCTTTGTGTACAATGCCGATGACGAAAATATTGCCAAGGCCTTCCGTAAAGAGACGTTCGCAGGGACTGCAGTGCCTTTCACACTAAAAGGAGCAGGCAGTGGCAAAGTATTCCAAGAAGGTGAAAATATAAAAGTAGTGGTTGAGTTTTATAAGGGGGAAATAGACACTTCTAAATCCACTCTCATAGGCAAGCACAACCAATACAACACCATGGCAGCCGTAGCAGTGGCCAAACTGATGCAGGTTTCAGACGAAGCAATAGCGCAGGCCCTGGAGACCTTTCAGAATGCAGACCACCGCCTGCAGCCGGTAGGAGTGGCCAAAGAAGTTACGTACATCAACGATTCCAAAGCCACCAATGTAGAAGCCGTGTGGTATGCGCTGGAAGGCATTAAGCAGCCCATCATCTGGATAGCAGGTGGCGTGGACAAAGGCAATGACTACAGCACCCTGGTAGAACTGGCACGAGAGAAAGTGAAAGTGCTGGTGTGCCTGGGCAAAGACAACAAAAAGCTGCAGGAAACTTTCAAAAGAGTAGTGCCGATTATCGCGGAAACTACCTCTATTGAGTATGCCGTGCGCCTGAGCCGCTCACTGGCCACAGCCGGAGATGTGGTGCTGCTGTCGCCGGCCTGTGCAAGCTTCGACTTGTTTAAGAATTACGAACACCGTGGGCAGCGATTTAAGGAAGCTGTAGAGAAGATAGTGCTGAAGAAATAGAGGTAAAAAAAGCATAACCAAAGCCAAAGGTTTATGAAAAAGCAGTGGTTACAGAAAAACCTGAATGGAGATCCCGTGCTATGGGGAATCGTGATCGTGTTCTCACTGATCAGTGTGGCCGTGGTGTATTCTGCAACGGGTACGCTTGCTTACAAAAAGATGGAAGGCAACACGGAGTATTTCCTGTTCAAGCATTCTTTCCTGATCATTGTTGGCCTGGCCTTTATGTGGGCCGCCCATAAAATAAACTACCGCTATTACTCCAAGCTTTCGCTGATGGCGCTGCTGCTGTCAGCACCGCTGCTTATCGTAACCTATTTCTACGGTTCCAACATCAACGAAGCTTCCCGCTGGATTACCATTCCGGTTATTAACCAAACATTCCAGCCTTCGGATTTAGCAAAACTAGCCCTGATATCTTACCTGGCCAGCATGCTGTCGAAAAGACAGCAGGTGCTGCATGACCTGAAGGGGACCTTATTACCTATTTTCGGCTGGACAGTAGTTATATGTGCGCTCATTGCCATGACAAACACTTCTACTGCTGTATTGCTTTTCGGCACCTGCATGCTGCTCATGTTCATTGGCAGGGTGCCGGTTAAGTACTTGGCAGGCGTAATTGCAGTGGGAATAGTAGTAGGAGGTATAGGTTTGGCGGTGGGGCAGCGGATGGATACGGCCATCAGCCGTGTGCAGGATTTCATGGACCCGAACGAGGTGCCTTTTCAGCTGGAGCAGTCTTACATTGCCATTGCCACAGGTGGTGTGGTAGGCAAAGGGCCCGGTAACAGCGATCAGCGCGATATTCTGCCGCACCCTTACTCTGACTTTATTTACTCTATCATCCTGGAAGAATACGGTTTGATAGGAGGCGTGACAGTGCTGTTCTTATACCTGGCGCTCCTTTACCGGGGGCTCGTCACGGTGAGTAAGAGCAATGGGGCTTTTGGAGGACTGTTATCTGCTGGCTTGAGTTTTAGCCTTGTATTGCAGGGAATGGTCAACATGGCGGTAGCCGTAGGTCTGGGCCCAATTACGGGTTTGCCGCTGCCACTGCTGAGTATGGGAGGTACCTCCCTGATTTTTACCGGTATTTCCATCGGAATTATTTTGAGTGTAAGCCGTAACGAAAGCGAATTAGAACGTACAGCCATGGCGACTGCCACTGTAAATGCACCTGTTAACACACCTGTGAATGCCTGAGTCTAACAGACCATATCGTGTTATCATCAGTGGTGGCGGCACCGGCGGGCATATATACCCGGCTGTGGCCATTGCGAACCAACTGAAGGAGGTGAACCCGGAGGCGGAGATCCTGTTTGTGGGGGCGAAAGGCCGGATGGAGATGACGCGTGTGCCGGAAGCCGGGTATAAAATTGTAGGACTGTGGATTAGCGGCTTACAACGGCGCCTGACGCTGGACAACTTGTCGTTCCCGTTCAAGGTGTTTTCCAGTGTGCGTGCAGCCCATAAGATAATCCGGGATTTTAAACCGGATGCCGTAGTAGGAGTTGGTGGCTACGCTAGTGGGCCTTTGTTGTATGCGGCTACGGCCCGTAGAGTGCCGGCGCTTATTCAGGAGCAGAATTCTTACGCCGGCATCACCAACAAACTGTTGGCCAAGCGGGTGGACAAAGTATGCGTGGCGTATCCGAACATGCAGCAGTTTTTCCCGGCTGAGAAGCTGGTGCTGACAGGAAACCCGGTGCGCAGCGACATCATGAACAGCCAAAGTAAACGGCAGGAGGCGCTGCAGCACTTTGGCCTGATTGGAGAAAAGAAAACGATACTGGTCATCGGCGGTAGCCTTGGTGCCAGAACCATAAACCATAGCATCGCTGCCGGCCTGGAGAAAATCATTCAGGCAGGTTATCAGCTGATTTGGCAAACAGGAAGGCTCTATCATCCGGAGGCACAGGCGCTGGAAGAAAAGCATAAAGCGCAGGATGTACGCGCCTTTGACTTTATAAAGCGCATGGACTTAGCCTATGCCGCGGCCGACATCGTGATTTCCAGGGCAGGCGCTTTGTCTATTTCAGAGCTTTGTCTTGCGGGGAAACCCTCCGTGCTGGTGCCTTCGCCGAATGTGGCTGAAGACCATCAGACGAAGAATGCCATGGCGCTCGTGCAGCAAAATGCTGCCATACTGGTGCGTGATGCGGAGGCAGCTGAGAAGTTAGTACCTGCTGCTTTACAACTGGCGCAGGATGAGCAGGAGCAAAGGCGCCTGCGCACGAACATTCTGAAAATGGCCCGCCCGAATGCGGCGGCCGATATTGTGAACGAGCTAATCGGACTGATCAAGTGAAACTGGAAGACTATACATACATCTACTTCTTAGGCATCGGCGGCATCGGAATGAGCGCCATTGCCCGCTGGTTCAAAGCCAAAGGTTACCCGGTGTGGGGCTATGATAAAACCCGCACCACCTTAACCGAGGCGCTGGAGCAGGAGGGTATTGTGGTGCACTATGAGGATGATGTAAACCTGCTGCCGCAGGAAGTCTTGCAGCATAAAGAGGAAACATTGGTGGTATTAACACCCGCTATTCCGGCAGAGCACACCGAGTGGGCTTACCTGAAGGAGCAGGACTACACCATCAAAAAGCGTTCGGAAGTGTTGGGTATCATCACGGCATCGGCTTATACGGTTGCAGTGGCCGGAACTCATGGCAAAACGACCACTTCTTCCATCGTGACGCAGCTGCTGCATCATGCTGGTGTAGACTGTTCCGCCTTTTTAGGTGGTATCGCTACCAACCTGAATTCGAACCTGCTGATAGGGAAAGGAGCTGTTGAAAAAGAGGTGGTGGTAGTGGAAGCCGATGAGTATGACCGTTCGTTCCTGACGCTGTTTCCGGAAATTGCAATTGTAACTTCCGCAGACCCAGACCATTTGGATATTTATGGTGATAACGAGGAACTGATACGTACTTTTCAGAAGTTCATTAGCCAAATAAAGCCGGGCGGATACCTGTTTTTACACGAAAACACGGACCCGCGGCTGACGGAAAAAGTGCAGGAAGGCGTGCAGGTAATCAGGTACAGTTTGAACAGTGGAGAGGCTTACGCAGAAAACATTCAGATCAACGGGCGTTGGTTTGAATATAACATGGTGAGCCCGTTTGGTAACATCAGCGGTTTACGCCTTGGCGTACCGGGTTTCCACAACGTGGAAAACACCTTGGCGGCTACGCTGGCGGCGCAGGTATTAGAGGTTCCAGAGGAGGAAATTAAGCGCGGCGTAGCGGCGTACACGGGAGTGAAACGGCGTTTTGAATTTGTGTACGAAGGCAAGGGCAAAGTATACATCGACGACTACGCCCACCACCCGAAAGAGATAGATGCATTTATGACTTCGCTGCGGGCGCTGTATCCAAACAAGCAAATTTTAGTGATATTTCAGCCGCACCTTTTTTCGCGCACACGAGACTTTGCAGACGAGTTTGCAGAGAGTCTGAGCAAGGCTGATGAACTGATTCTGCTAGATATCTATCCGGCACGTGAGAAACCGATAGAAGGGGTAACTTCCGATATCATTTTGGAGCAGGTAAAGTGTCCAATTAAAAGCTTGGTTTCAAAAGAAGAAGTAGTCGAAAAACTGTCCAAAAACGGTAATTTTGACGTTTTAGCCACTATTGGAGCCGGTGATATAGATACGCTGGTAAGGCCATTGAGAAATTTTTTAGAAAATAACTGAGATGGGCTTGAATAGTAAAATAAAATCTTTAATTTTTGCAGGTTGTAGCATTATGTCCATTGGTGCTTTGGCTGGATTTGCTTCCTCACGGCAAAATGAAAAAATCTGTGAGAAAGTATCAATAATTATTGATAATGAGTACAATAATTACTTTATTGGGGATAAGGAAGTTCGGGACCTGCTAACACGTGAAGGTGAGCGGAAACTGGAGGGTCTTTATAACCAGGACATCGACCTGAAGAACCTCGAAAAGCGCATTGAAGCAAACAAGTTTGTGAAGGATGCGGAGGTGTACCGGGGCTTAGATGGAAACGTGCATGTAAAAGTAAAACAAACAAGGCCTATTGCTAGAATTATACGAACCGATCAACAAGACGTCTACATTGATGCAGAGGGTAACATCCTTCCTCTGTCCGACAGATACACCGCTCGTGTAATACCCATTACCAAGTCAGCACTTATCAAGTCATCTGACAAAGGATTCTTTCAGGATTCTATAGGCCAGTCTTACCTTTCCCTGCTGCAGTTCATCGAGAACGACCAGTTTTGGAAAGCCCAAATTGCCCAGATGCACATAGACGGCAGAGGGGAGGTGTCTTTTCTGCCGCAGGTAGGCGAGCACACCATCGAGTTTGGCAAGCCTGTACGGGTAGACCAAAAGTTTAAGAAGCTAATGATCTTTTATAAAGAGGTACTGCCTGTGATGGGTTGGGAAAAGTATAAAAGAGTGAACATTGAATATGAAGACCAGATAATTTGTGAATAACAGAAAAAAGATATGCAGAACGACAAAATAGTAGTAGGCTTGGATATTGGCACAACCAAAGTTTGCGCACTTGTAGGTCGTAAAAATGAGTTTGGCAAGCTGGAGATATTAGGGATGGGAAAAGCTACCTCTGAGGGGGTGGTACGCGGCATAGTAAGCAATATCGACAAAACAGTGGAAGCCATCCGCAAAGCGATTCGTCAGGCCGAGGAACAGTCGGGTATCAACATTGGTGTAGTGAACGTAGGCATTGCAGGGCAGCATATTAAAAGCCTGCTCCACAACGGCAGCATCACACGCCAGGTAACCGACCATGAGATTACGGTAGAGGATGTAAATCGCCTTACGAACGACATGTACCGGTTGGTGACACCTCCCGGAAGCGAGATCATTCACGTGATGCCGCAGGAGTATAAGGTAGATTATGAAGAAGGTATTGTTGATCCGGTGGGTATGTCTGGTGTGCGCCTGGAGGGGAACTTCCATATCATCACAGCGCAGTCCAACGCCATCAACAACATCAACAAGTGCGTATCGCGCGCAGGCCTGGAGGTTGACCAGCTGATCCTGGAGCCTCTGGCATCCAGCATGTCTGTGCTGAGTGAGGAGGAGAAGGAAGCAGGCGTGGCGCTGGTAGATGTAGGCGGCGGCACGACAGATGTAGCCATCTTTAAAGACAATATTATCCGCCATACGGCAGTTTTACCTTTTGGGGGAAATATCATTACCTCTGATATAAAGCAGGGCTGCATGGTGATGCAAAACCAGGCAGAACAGCTGAAGGTGAAGTTTGGCCGAGCTATCGCCGACGAAGCCTCCGAGAACGAGATTGTCTCCATACCTGGTTTGCGTGACCGTACACCGAAGGAGATCTCGCTGAAGAACCTTGCGTATATCATTGAGGCAAGGATGGAGGAGATTGTAGAATTAGTATATGCTGAAATAGTGCGCTCAGGTTATGGCAATAGCCTGGCGGGAGGCATTGTAGTAACAGGAGGGGGCTCCCAGTTACAGAACCTGGTGCAGTTGGTAGAGTACATTACGGGCATGGATACGCGTATCGGTTATCCGAACGAGCATCTGGGCAGGTCTAAGGTAGACGCTGTGAAAAGCCCGATGTATGCGACCAGTGTCGGGTTGGTGCTTGCCGGCTATCAGCCACTAGATCAGCGCGTGGACCATTACACAGCTGTTAATGAGCCTGTGTATCAGAAACAGCCAGAGCCGAAAAGCACACCTGGCAGCAGTAACAGTGGAGGTGGCCTTTTGCAAAAGCTGAAGGGCTTCTTATCAGACGACATCGACAACAAACAAAGTTATTAACCCATTTTAGAGCAGGAGAAAATAGCATGACTTCAATGTATTCATTTGACTTGCCGGCCAGTGGTAAGTCTATCATAAAAGTAATTGGCGTCGGGGGCGGTGGCAGCAATGCTGTAAACCACATGTATAGCCAGGGCATCAAAGATGTAGAGTTTATCATCTGTAACACGGATTCGCAGGCTTTAAAGAGCAGCAGCGTTCCAAACAAACTTGCTATCGGTCAGAACCTGACAGAAGGCTTGGGTGCAGGTGCTAACCCCGAAAAAGGTAAACACGCCGCACTTGAAAGCAAGGAAGAAATACGGGAGATGCTAAGCAATGACACTAAAATGGTGTTTATCACGGCTGGTATGGGCGGTGGTACCGGTACAGGTGCTGCCCCGGTTATTGCGAAAGTAGCCAAAGAACTGGGCATCCTGACAGTGGGTATCGTTACTGCTCCTTTCGTGTTTGAAGGTAAGAAGAAGAAAGTAGCGGCAGAGAACGGTATAAAGGAGCTGAGCGAAAATTGTGATACCATCCTGGTGATCCTCAACGACAAGCTGCGCGAGATGTTCGGAAACCTGACCATACGTGAGGCTTTCGCCAAGGCAGACAACGTGCTGACAACAGCTGCTAAATCCATAGCTGAAATCATCACGGTTACTGCTGAAGTAAACGTTGACTTTGAAGACGTTAAAACAGTTATGAAAGACTCTGGTGCTGCAGTGATGGGTTCTGCCACAACAGAGGGCGAGGGCCGTGCCCTGCGTGCTGCTGAAGAAGCACTTTCATCTCCTTTGCTCAATAACACCGACATCCACGGTGCACAGAAGATCCTGCTTTCAATTATGTCTGGCGAGCAGGCGGAACTGGAAATGGATGAACTGACTGAAATCACTGAGTATATCCAGGATAAAGCCGGTCAGGAAGCTGAAGTTATCTTCGGCCACGGTATTGATTCTTCTCTTGGTCAGAGCATCCGTGTGACGGTGATTGCCACTGGCTTCGCCAGTGACGCGGAAAGCATCATAGAGCCAAAAAAAACTTTTTTTGATTTAGAAAGCCAAAAAAAAATAGAGATAACTGAGCCTGTAAGACCAGAGCCTGCACAAGAGGTAGCTGCCTTTGTGTCGCGCCCTGTAGCGCCTGCTCCTGTGGTTACGCCACAGCAACCTCCTGTACAGCAAACACCGCCGCCAGCCGCGCCGCCAACATATGAGCAGCAGCCGGTGCACCGCCCGGAGCCGCAGCCAGTAAGGCCGCAGCCAATTATTTTTGAACTGGATGGCGATGTACAGAACCCAACCGGTTCTACGTACAATGCCCCCCGCGAAGACGATGGCCGTGCGGCACGTGAGCGCGAGGCGGCAAGCCGTTTAGCAGAAGAGCGTGAGTTGATGCAGCGTCGTGCGGAAGAGCGTCGTGAGCGTTTGCGCATGCTGAGTTCAGAAATCACTTCTGAGGCTATTAAAGAGAAGCTGGATGTACCTGCTTACCTGCGCCGCAATGTGGCGTTAGACAGAGTATCACACTCTTCTGAGCGTAACATCTCCCGCTTTAACCTCAACGACGACAATGAGATTTTAGGCGACAACCGTTTCCTGCACGACAACGTGGACTAAACGGATAGCAATCAATCCTAAACAGAAAGCCCCTGCATGCGCGCATGCAGGGGCTTTCTGTTTATACGCCTACCTGAAACGGAAAGAGAGAAGCCTCTAAAATCGAATAAGCTGATCAATATGTTCTTCCATCAGTTCATTGTAGAGGTCGCTGGTGATGATTTTGCCGTCAAAGTTTTTTTCGATGTGGGCAAACTTCAGCTTCATGGCCATGATGTGCATGCCCAGGTAATGCAGTATATCCGTGAGGTGGCTAAGGGCAAGGCCGCTGCCTTGCATACCCGACGATAAGCCAATCAAAGCCCCTTTCTTATCCTTAAACGGGCAGGGGTAGCTGAGCGCATCAATAAAAGCCTTTAATACGCCAGGGAAGGAAGAATTATATTCCGGAACCACGAAGACAAATTTCTCCGAATCCTCGATAACTTGAATAAGCTTATTGAATTCCTCATTCTTGCCTGTATTCTTGTACATCGCTGAAACAATGAAATCAGCAGGTAAGTCAGCTAAATCTATAATATGATAGGTCTCCTGCCGTGCGTCCAGCATAGAGGCGTATAAGTCAGCAATGGCTCTGGATCTGGAGGCGGGTCTGTTCGTGCCTGATATGATTGTGATCATATAATGTTTTCTTATATCTCCTTTAACAGTTTATATCAACATAGGTTATAAAGGAGGACGTTTTACTTATGTTCACTTCCGGTGCATGAAGCATAGAGGTAATGCACCGGGTAAAAATAAAAAAGGCGGGAACAGTAGCTGCCCCGCCTTTACTTATGGTTAAGGTTTATTAAGCTATGTTCTCAGAGGTTGCTTTTGCAACAATAAACTCTCTTCTGAGCTTATTGATGTTCTCCAAAGAGATACCAACCGGACACTCTGCAGCGCAGGCACCTGTGTTAGTACAAGCTCCGAAGCCTTCAATGTCCATCTGGGCAACCATGTTCTCCACACGCGTCTTGCGCTCAGTCTTACCTTGCGGAAGCAGGGCGAGCTGCGACACCTTTGCACTTACAAATAGCATAGCAGAGGCATTTTTACAGGCGGCCACACAGGCACCACATTGGATGCAGGTAGCTGCGTCGAACGCTTTGTCTGCTACTGTCTTTGGGATTGGAATCTCGTTGGCGTCCGGCACACCACCTGTGTTCACAGAGATGTAACCACCAGCCTGCTGGATACGATCAAAAGCAGAACGGTCCACCACTAAGTCCTTATGAACCGGGAAGGCAGCTGCTCTCCAGGGCTCGATGGTAATGGTGTCGCCATCTTTAAAGTGGCGCATGTGCAACTGACAGGTAGTGGTGCCCCGCTCCGGCCCGTGTGCACGGCCGTTGATGAACAGGCTACACGCTCCGCAGATACCTTCGCGGCAGTCATGGTCGAAGGCGATGGGCTCTTCGTTACGTACTTCCAGGTCATCGTTCAACACATCCAGCATCTCCAAAAACGACATGTCAGGAGAAACGTTCTTTACAGGGTATGTTACCATTTGACCTGCTGTATCTCTATTTTTTTGGCGCCAAACCTTTAGAGTCAAGGACATTGGTTTAGCATTTGGATTACTTCCAGCCATTTCTTTTAAATTAGAAATTATAAATTATGAATTAGAAATTATCAGAATTGATGCCCTTGTATAACAATTTT
Organism: Pontibacter diazotrophicus; assembly: GCF_003367245.1. GTDB lineage: Bacteria > Bacteroidota > Bacteroidia > Cytophagales > Hymenobacteraceae > Pontibacter > Pontibacter diazotrophicus. Next base: position 126,004 of record NZ_QRGR01000007.1, read on the forward strand.
CTCAGGCTGTTCATTCTGATTTTGAATTTCTAATCTTTAATTATCATTATTTATTTATAGCTACGCTGCGTGAGTTTCACGTTCTCGAACTCGAGATCCTCTCTGTGTAGCCTTGGCTCGTTACCAACACCCGTAAACTCCCAGGCTGCCACATAAGCATAATTCTCATCATCACGCAGGGCTTCGTTTTCCGGTGTCTGAGACTCCTCGCGGAAGTGACCACCACACGATTCTTTTCTGCTCTGGGCATCATCTACCATTAGTTCAGCCAACTCAATAAAGTCAGCCACACGGTTGGCACGCTCCAGGGTCTGATTCAGCTCTTCGCCTACGCCGGTCACTTTCACATCACGCCAGAACGCTTCGCGTACTCTGCGGATTTCCTGTTTGGCAAATCTCAAGCCTTCTTCGTTACGAGCCATACCACAGTGTTCCCACATAATCAACCCTAGCTCCTTGTGGAAAGAATCTACGGTGCGGGTGCCCTGGATAGCGAGTAACTGGTTGTTTTTATCAATTACGGCCTGCTCTGCTTCTCTGAAGGCAGGGTGATCCGTTGGTACTTTATCGTAAGGCATCTTAGCCAGGTAATCACCAATGGTATAAGGAATCACAAAGTAACCATCAGCCAATCCTTGCATCAATGCTGAGGCACCAAGCCGGTTCGCACCATGGTCAGAGAAGTTGCACTCACCAGCGGCATACAAGCCCGGAACAGTTGTCATTAGGTTGTAATCTACCCAAAGGCCACCCATGGTATAGTGAACGGCCGGATAAATGCGCATTGGTTTTTCGTATGGGTTCTCATCCGTAATCTTGGCATACATCTCGAACAGGTTACCATACTTCGCTGCAATAGCTGCCTGTCCTTCACGCTTGATGGCATCTGCAAAGTCAAGGTATACTGCAAGGCCCGATGAACCAACACCGCGTCCTTCGTCACAAACAAGTTTTGCGTTACGGGAAGCCACGTCGCGCGGCACCAGGTTACCGAAAGCAGGGTACTTGCGCTCCAGGTAGTAATCACGATCTGCTTCTGCGATATCATTTACAGTGATTTCACCTTTTCTTAATCGCTGCGCCATCTCCACCGTCTTAGGCACCCACACACGTCCGTCGTTACGAAGCGATTCAGACATCAGCGTCAGCTTGGACTGGTACTCACCAGATACCGGGATACAGGTTGGGTGAATCTGCGTAAAGCAAGGGTTCGCAAACAAGGCTCCTTTCTTATAGGCTCTCCAGGCTGCCGTAGCGTTAGAACCCATGGCGTTAGTAGAAAGGAAGAACACGTTGCCGTAACCACCTGTTGCCAGTATCACGGCGTGTGCACTATGCGATTCAATTTTACCTGTAATCAGGTTACGAACCACAATGCCACGTGCTTTGCCGTCTACCATCACCAGGTCCAGCATTTCTGTGCGTGGGAACACCTTTACCTTACCGTAAGCCACCTGGCGGTTCAGGGCAGAGTACGCACCCAGTAACAGCTGCTGACCGGTCTGGCCGCGGGCGTAGAACGTACGCGATACCTGCGCACCACCAAATGAACGGTTGGCAAGCAACCCGCCGTAGTCGCGGGCGAAAGGCACACCCTGCGCCACACACTGGTCGATGATGTTAACCGACACCTGGGCCAGGCGGTAAACGTTTGCTTCGCGCGAACGGTAGTCACCTCCCTTTACAGTGTCGTAGAAAAGACGGAAAACAGAATCACCGTCGTTCTGGTAATTTTTTGCGGCGTTGATACCACCTTGTGCGGCAATAGAGTGCGCGCGGCGCGGAGAGTCCTGGAAACAGAACGCTTTTACGTTGTAGCCAAGTTCTCCCAGGGTAGCAGCGGCAGAAGCACCAGCTAAACCGGTACCAACTACAATTATATCGTATTTTCTTTTGTTAGCCGGGTTTACCAGCTTTACATTAAATTTATGCTTATCCCACTTTTCAGCTACTGGGCCTTCCGGGATTTTAGAATCTAATATCATAGCGAAATAAAAGACAGGTTAGTATAAAAAGAAGAAGTAAAGTGGGATAATGGCAAAGCCAAGACACACAATAACTGAAAACGCGTAACCAAACATCTGAATAAATGGCGTATATTTTTTATGGTCTAAGCCAAGGGTCTGGAAGCCGCTCTGGAAACCGTGAATCAGGTGGTAAGCCAGCGCCACCATCGCGAGCACGTAAATAAGTACATACCACCAGATCTGGAAAGACTCAACAACTCTTACGTAAAGGTTTTCATACTCTGCCCCCTCTATCACAACGCCTTCCAGGCCACCGAAGCGGGCAGGAACGAAGAAGTTCCAAAGATGAATGATGAGGAAAACAAGAATAACAGTGCCTAACAAACCCATGTTGCGGGAAGACCATGTGCTGTTTTCCTGCGGGCGAACCTCTGCGTATTCAATCGGGCGGGCTGCCTTGTTCTTACGCGTCAGCACGATAGCATCATAAATATGGAAAAGAAAGCCAAGCAGTAGTACTATTTCCATGATACGGATAACAATGTTGTTGGCCATAAAATAGGAGTAGAGGTTGAAGGCGGCCCCTCCGTCATCATAAAAAAGCTGCAGGTTACCAATAAGGTGTACTACCAGGAAAGAACACAGGAAAAGGCCCGTAATCGACATGATGATTTTGCGCCCCATTGTACTGGAAAACGTTTTAGTAAACCAACTCATTTGTGTTTGTTATAGGTTAAATAAATAAGGGTTTTTAATTACCAAAGGTAATAGCGGACCTTATATAAACCAATTTTAGCTTCATATTTTGAATCAATCTAAATTGTTACGCGTACCACAAAAGGTTACAGGTTTATAACCTCCCTGCAATCCTTTTGTTGACAATTTGTTGACAATAAAATCTAAAAAATTGAGTTTAGATAAATACCTATATTTACTACCTATATTTACCGCCAAATATATAATCGTATGCCAAACAGTTTACGCATGAAGTATTTGCTGCGCGGCAGTCTGTTGTTAGTGCTGATAGCATTGTGGGGAAGTTTCACGGAGGCACAGGCTACACATATCCGGGCAGGAGACATAACAGCAGTTCGCGATACCACTCCAAACCCTAATCCGCGGAGATTCTTTTTCAGAATGAACATTTTCACCGATCAGGCTTCTTCCGCTGAAGATCCGATCGTGTTTATGAACATGGGCGGAGGAGTAATATTAGAGGTTCCCCGCGACTCAGTGGTCGATATCGGAAACGAGACCGACAGAGAAGTATACATGTGGGAGTACACCTTTCCTTCTGACGGTACTTTCAGGGTATCCTGGGTGGGGGTAAACCGTAACCTCGGCATCCTGAACATGGCGCCGCCCTCAGATCAACGCTCCTTCTTTATTGAGACCGTCATCAACATCAACGCACTGCGGGGCTTCAACAGCACACCTATCCTGACAGTGGATCCAATAGATATTGCTGCAGTGGGACGAAGATACGTCCACAACCCCGGCGCCTACGATGCCGATGGCGACAGCCTCTCCTTTAAGCTGATTGTGCCCCGCTACGAGGACGTGAACGGCAACATCTCGCCCGTCCCGGGCTACAACCTGCCCCACCTCATCTTCAACTGTACGACCTCCGACGCTTCGGGCCCTGCAACCTTCTCACTGGACCCATTGACGGGTCAGATGACTTGGGACGCACCCTGCCGGCAGGGGGAGTACAACGTGGCCTTCGTGGTGGAGGAGTGGCGCATCTCGCCCAACGGCGGTGCCGTGAAGCTGGGCGAGGTGGTGCGCGACATGCAGATACTGGTGCGCGAGACGCCTAACCGTCCTCCTGTCCTGGAGCCGAAAGACACATGCATCGTTGCCGGCACAGAGCTTCGCGGGGTGGTGGTGGCCACTGACCCTGACGGGGATTTGATAAACCTGACGGTGGCGGGCTCTGGCATCGTGCCGCCGGCCACCTTCGAGCAGACGGTGCGCCAGCCGGGCGAGGCGCGGGGGCTTTTGAACTGGCTCACCGACTGCGGCGACGTGCGGGAGCGTCCCTACCAGGTGGTCTTCCGGGCCGAGGACGTGCGGCCGCCGGGCGAGACGCGGCTGGCCGACCTGCAGGCCTGGAACATCCGGGTGGTGGGCCCGGCGCCGGAGAACCTGGCCGCGCAGGGGGGTGACCGGAGCGTGACGCTCAACTGGGACCCCTACGCCTGCCAGAACGCCTCTGCCATCCGCATCTACCGGCGGGAGGGCCCCTCGGGCTTCGTGCCCGACGAGTGCGAGACGGGCGTGCCCGCCTCCACGGGCTACGTGCTGGTAGGGGAGGTGGAGGCCGGGGTGGCCACCTTCTTCGACGACAACGGCGGGGAGGGGCTGCAGGCCGGGGTGGAGTACTGCTACATCATCTACGCCGAGTTCCCGGCGCCGGCGCGGGGCGAGAGCCTGGCCTCCAACGAGGCCTGCGTGGCCATCAACCAGGACATCCCCTACCTGACCAACGTGACGGTGGACGAGACGGACATTGAGCAGGGGCAGGTGACGGTGCGCTGGACGCAGCCCGAGGTGAGCATGCTGACCCCGCCGCTGGAGTACCGCCTCTACCGCAAGGAGGGCATGGGCGCCGGGGAGGGCTTTGTGGAGGTGTTCCGCAGCCGCGAGATGGCTGACACGGTCTTCGTGGACACGGGGCTCAACACGCAGGAGCTGGCCTACCGCTACCGCCTGGAGTTCTACCAGTCTGAGGCCGGGGGCGAGCCCACGGAGCTGCGCGAGAGCGTGGAGGCCTCGAGCGTGCGGCTGGAGGTGGCGGCCGCTGCCGGCGACGAGGCGGCCCTGGAGGTGAGCTGGACGTACGAGGTGCCCTGGGACAACGGGGCCTTCCTGCACCGCATCTACCGGCAGGAGGGTGCGGAGCTGGTGCTCATCGACAGCGTGCAGGCCACGGGCTCGGGTGGCAGCTACCGCGACACGGGCGCCTTCGGGGGCCTGGGGCTGGAGCGGGGGCGCACCTACTGCTACGTGGTGGAGACGGCGGGGGGCTACGGCATAGCGGGCCTTCCGGAGCCTTTGCGCAACCGGAGCCAGGAGGCGTGCGCGCTGCTGGAGCGGGTGGTGTGCGCCCCGGAGCTGAGCGTGGACCAGCTCGACTGCGAGGCCTTCGCGCGCAACCCGCAGGAGCCGCCGTATGAGAACGTGCTCACGTGGGTGCCGCAGGTCACGGGCGACTGCACCGACCAGATAGCCTTCTACACGGTCTACTTCCGGCCCTCGCTGGAGGTGGAGTACGTGGCGCTGGGCACCACCGAGGAGACCACCTACACGCACGGGGGGCTGGAGTCGTTTGCGGGCTGCTACGTGGTGACGGCCACCGACACGGCGGGCCGGGAGAGCCCCCTGAGCAACGAGGTGTGCAAGGACAACTGCATCTCGTTCCTGCTGCCCAACATCATCACCCCGAACGGGGACGGGATGAACGACGTGTTCCGTCCCGACCGCAGGACGGCCTTCATCCGGAGCATGCACTTCAGGGTGTTCAACCGCTGGGGGGTGCAGGTGTACGAGCGGCGCGCGCAGAGCGGGGGCGACGACCTCTACATCAACTGGGCGGGGGTGGACAACGACGGCAACCGCCTCACCGACGGCACCTACTACTACGAGGCCGAGGTGGAGTTCCACACCCTGGACCCCAGCCAGGCCCGCGCCACCTACAAAGGATGGGTTGAGATCGTCAGATGATTATGAATAACAAAACAGAACAGCTGCAGGGGAAGCCAATCGTTTTTTACGATGGCACCTGCGGCTTTTGCCAGGCGAGCGTACAGCTGGTACTGAAACATAACAAGGGCCGCAATCTGAATTTTGCGGCCCTGCAATCCGGCGTGTTAGAGAACTTGGTTCCGCTTTCGCAACGCCCTGACCCACTGCCGGATTCAGTTGTGTTTTATGAGCAGGGCAGGCTTTTTACAGAGTCCGATGCGGTGCTTCGGATTGCACGTCACCTTAACTTTCCATTCCCGGTGCTTTACTATTTCCGGTTTATTCCTTTATCTTTCCGCAACTTCTTGTACCGCTTTATAGCCAGGCATCGCTATAAAATTGCCGGACAAACAGAAGCATGCATGCTGCCGAGCCCGGAAGAACGGGCGAGGTTTGTAGCTTAAATGGTTGAATTGATGAGTTGTTAGGGCTCATGTGTTTTGAGCAGCCATATAACGATTTAACCATTCAGCAATTTAGCTATCCAGGAAGGAAACGATAAACGAACAACAATAAACAATCAACGAAATGAAGGCATATGTTTTCCCGGGGCAGGGTTCTCAGTTTACAGGTATGGGGAAAGACTTGTATGAGCAGCACACCGAGGCAAAGAGGCTGTTCGACAAGGCGAACGACATTCTGGGTTTCAATATTACAGACATCATGTTCACTGGCACCGAAGAGGAGCTGAAGCGAACAAGAGTAACACAACCTGCTATTTTCCTGCATTCTGTCGCGCAGGCAGCAGTAGCCAAAGATTTCAATCCGGACATGGTGGCAGGGCATTCGCTCGGGGAATTTTCGGCTTTGGTTGCCAGTAAGGTGCTGAGTTTTGAAGATGGCCTGAAGTTAGTATACAAGCGTGCGCTGGCCATGCAGATGGCATGTGAGGCAAACCCTTCTACGATGGCGGCTATCCTCGGCTTGGAAGATGACAAAGTAGTGGAAATCTGCGCCTCCATTGAGGATGAAATAGTGGTAGCAGCAAATTTCAACTGCCCGGGCCAGTTAGTGATTTCAGGCTCCAACAGAGGAATAGAAATTGCCTGTGAGAAAATGAAAGCAGCAGGTGCCAAACGGGCGCTTCCCTTACCGGTAGGTGGTGCATTTCACTCCCCCCTGATGAAACCCGCAGAAGTAGAACTTGCGCAAGCCATTAAAGACACAACTTTTAGTGACGGTATTTGCCCTGTCTACCAAAATGTAGATGCCAGACCGCACACCGATCCACAGGAGATCCGGCAGAACCTGATTAAGCAATTAACGGCACCAGTGCTCTGGACACAGTCTGTACAGCAGATGGTTGCCGATGGCGCGACGCATTTTGTAGAATGTGGCCCGGGCAAAGTGTTGCAGGGCCTTGTAAAGAAGATAGACCGTACAGCAGAAGTAAGTTCTGCAGAGTAATATTCTCTATACCACCATCAGTTCAGAGTCCTTCCTTGCTTGTGCGGGGGAGGGCTTTTGTTTTTAGTAGGTGTGTAGCCGATTCAAAACGCAATAGAAAAAGTTTCGCTTAGGTTTGATGTAATAACATGAATAGATTGTATCTTAATAATATAAAATAAGTATATTTATCTTATTCAAGTTAATTGCACATCCCTTGATATATAACGATGCCATTTTTTCTTGACAAGAAGTATCTGTGGCAAATTGGTCTGCTATGGCTACTGGTGCTTTTGCTAGGCACTTTCACAGAGGCGCAGGCTACGCATATCCGGGCAGGAGATATTACGGCAAAGCGCGACACCACTCCTAACCCTAACCCGCGCCGCTTCTTCTTCACCATGACTATTTACCGGGATACCGGGTCAACTGAAAGGAATCTGACGGTAGATATCGATACAGGAGAAGGCATGTTAGAAGTTGATGTTGCTTCTGTTACGGATATAGGGAATGAAACTGAGCAGTGGGTCTATACCTGGGAGCATACCTACGGCTCTGACGGTACTTTTGTCATTTCGTGGAACGGCATTAACCGCAACAACTTCATCCTGAATATGGCGGCTCCCTCACAGCAGCACTCCTTTTACATCGAGACCGTCATTAACATCAACGCGCTGCGGGGCTTCAACAGTACGCCTGCCCTTACGGTGGCTCCCATAGATGTGGCGTTAGTCGGGCGTCGGTTCGTGCACAACCCCGGCGCTTACGACGCTGACGGCGACAGCCTCTCCTTTAAACTGATTGTGCCGCGCCACCGCGATGTGAACGGCAATATCTCGCCCGTTCCAGCCTACAGCCTGCCCCACCTGACATTCATCTGTGAGACAGGCGATGCCTGTGATACCGGCGGTGGTTCCGGCCCTGCCACCCTTTCGCTGGATCCATTGACGGGTCAGATGACCTGGGACGCGCCCTGCCGGCAGGGGGAGTACAACGTGGCCTTCGTGGTGGAGGAGTGGCGCATCTCGCCCAACGGCGGTGCCGTGAAGCTGGGCGAGGTGGTGCGCGACATGCAGATACTGGTAGAAGAAGCACTTAATTGTCCTCCTGTCCTGGAGCCGAAGGACACGTGTATTGTGGCCGGCACGGAGCTTCGCGGGGTGGTGGTGGCCACTGATCCGGACGGGGACCTGATAAACCTGACGGTGGCGGGCTCTGGCATCGTGCCGCCGGCCACCTTCGAGCAGACGGTGCGCCAGCCGGGCGAGGCGCGGGGGCTTTTGAACTGGCTCACCGACTGCGGCGACGTGCGGGAGCGTCCCTACCAGGTGGTCTTCCGGGCCGAGGACGTGCGGCCGCCGGGCGAGACGCGGCTGGCCGACCTGCAGGCCTGGAACATCCGGGTGGTGGGCCCGGCGCCGGAGAACCTGGCCGCGCAGGGGGGTGACCGGAGCGTGACGCTCAACTGGGACCCCTACGCCTGCCAGAACGCCTCTGCCATCCGCATCTACCGGCGGGAGGGCCCCTCGGGCTTCGTGCCCGACGAGTGCGAGACGGGCGTGCCCGCCTCCACGGGCTACGTGCTGGTAGGGGAGGTGGAGGCCGGGGTGGCCACCTTCTTCGACGACAACGGCGGGGAGGGGCTGCAGGCCGGGGTGGAGTACTGCTACATCATCTACGCCGAGTTCCCGGCGCCGGCGCGGGGCGAGAGCCTGGCCTCCAACGAGGCCTGCGTGGCCATCAACCAGGACATCCCCTACCTGACCAACGTGACGGTGGACGAGACGGACATTGAGCAGGGGCAGGTGACGGTGCGCTGGACGCAGCCCGAGGTGAGCATGCTGACCCCGCCGCTGGAGTACCGCCTCTACCGCAAGGAGGGCATGGGCGCCGGGGAGGGCTTTGTGGAGGTGTTCCGCAGCCGCGAGATGGCTGACACGGTCTTCGTGGACACGGGGCTCAACACGCAGGAGCTGGCCTACCGCTACCGCCTGGAGTTCTACCAGTCTGAGGCCGGGGGCGAGCCCACGGAGCTGCGCGAGAGCGTGGAGGCCTCGAGCGTGCGGCTGGAGGTGGCGGCCGCTGCCGGCGACGAGGCGGCCCTGGAGGTGAGCTGGACGTACGAGGTGCCCTGGGACAACGGGGCCTTCCTGCACCGCATCTACCGGCAGGAGGGTGCGGAGCTGGTGCTCATCGACAGCGTGCAGGCCACGGGCTCGGGTGGCAGCTACCGCGACACGGGCGCCTTCGGGGGCCTGGGGCTGGAGCGGGGGCGCACCTACTGCTACGTGGTGGAGACGGCGGGGGGCTACGGCATAGCGGGCCTTCCGGAGCCTTTGCGCAACCGGAGCCAGGAGGCGTGCGCGCTGCTGGAGCGGGTGGTGTGCGCCCCGGAGCTGAGCGTGGACCAGCTCGACTGCGAGGCCTTCGCGCGCAACCCGCAGGAGCCGCCGTATGAGAACGTGCTCACGTGGGTGCCGCAGGTCACGGGCGACTGCACCGACCAGATAGCCTTCTACACGGTCTACTTCCGGCCCTCGCTGGAGGTGGAGTACGTGGCGCTGGGCACCACCGAGGAGACCACCTACACGCACGGGGGGCTGGAGTCGTTTGCGGGCTGCTACGTGGTGACGGCCACCGACACGGCGGGCCGGGAGAGCCCCCTGAGCAACGAGGTGTGCAAGGACAACTGCATCTCGTTCCTGCTGCCCAACATCATCACCCCGAACGGGGACGGGATGAACGACGTGTTCCGTCCCGACCGCAGGACGGCCTTCATCCGGAGCATGCACTTCAGGGTGTTCAACCGCTGGGGGGTGCAGGTGTACGAGCGGCGCGCGCAGAGCGGGGGCGACGACCTCTACATCAACTGGGCGGGGGTGGACAACGACGGCAACCGCCTCACCGACGGCACCTACTACTACGAGGCCGAGGTGGAGTTCCACACCCTGGACCCCAGCCAGGCCCGCGCCACCTACAAAGGCTGGGTAGAGATTGTGAGATGATGAAAATTGCTTCGAAGGATAAAGGCGTCAGTAACCTTTATGTGTGAAGCATTACATATAGTATCGCATGAACTCAGAAAACAGAAAAGACGTGCTGAAGCTGCTAGATGCTGCGCATGCCAGCGTATCCTATGCCTGATATGCCCGAACCTCCAAGGTGTCGGGGCAATTCTCCAGCAAGTCTTCCACCGTTTTTCCCAGCACCGGGTGCACCAGCTGTGGAGCTATTTCTGCCAGGGGCAGCAAGGTAAAACGACGCAGGTGGAGTTGCGGGTGGGGGATAGTGAGGCGCTGGCTTTGGAGCACGAGCTGGTCGTAGAATAAAATGTCGATGTCAATGACGCGGGCGCCCCAATGCGCAAGGCGCACCCTGCCCAGTTCCTGTTCAATTGCGTTTACCTTTTGTAACACCTGTTCGGGCGCCAGTTCGGTTTGCACTGCTAACACCTGGTTCAGGAAGGCAGGTTGATCTGTGTTTCCCCAGGCGGCTGTTTCATATAGCTTTGAACATTGGGTGATGGGCCCAACTGCTGCGGCGATACTTTTACGGGCATCCGCTAAGTAAGCGCTGCGTTCGCCAAGGTTGCCGCCCAGGAGCAGGTATAACTCAGGCATGCTTTTGGAAAAAATCGATAGACATATCAGCGGCGGTGCGGGCTGCTTCCGGTAGTTCGCCGTGCTCGTAAGGGTGCGAACCGCCAAAGGAATGGTTTGCCTCTGGCAGGAGGTGCAGTTCTGCATCTGCTTTCCAGTTTCTCAGCGCATGGGCCATTTGCACGGGTACTGTCTCGTCCTGGCCACCATGCAGAATAAGCAAGGGCTGCTGCATCTTTTTGATAACTTCCGGAATGTCGAGGCGATGCTGGTTCTGATAGTAGTCTTCTACCATCTGGTAATAAAGAGGCATCTGCTGCCCTGTCCGGCTATTTATAATCCATTGCACGCCGTCCAGTTTCCATTGGTGCATCTGTTCTTTTGTCCAGCGTTGATCATAGTCACTCACAGCCGCCCAGGTGGCAACGGCTTTCACACGGGTGTCTTCGGCGGCTTTTAGTATAACAGCTCCGCCTCCGCGGCTGTGGCCAATCAGGTAAATCCTGTTCAGATCAAGTTCACTTTGCGTGATGGGTCCGGATGCATCATACAGCAAATCAATTAATGCCTGCAGGTCATCCAGTTCCAGGCTAAAGTTATTATTGCCAAAGGCCTCGAGGTCGTGCATATCGCTAGGATCCTCTACAGTTGTACCGTTGTAGGCGAAGTTGAACTTTATAAACGCAAACCCCTTTTCAGCAAAGTGACGTGCCAGCAGGTTAAAATGCCCCCAATCCTTAAAGCCTTTGAAGCCGTGCGTGAAAATGACAACGGGCTTTGGCTGGCCGTCGGGCATATAGGTGGCATCGGCGGTAAAAGGGCGTCCGTGTTCAGGGTATACTACAAAATCTACTTTCATCTGTTTAATTGTTAAATGGCTTCATTGTTAAACTGTTGATTTAGTAAATCACTAAATCAGGCGAACATTACTCCAGCACACTTGTCTGGCTTTTATAAGTTATCGACATCCTTAAAGTTTCAATTTCACCATTTTATTGAATGGCCTCCCGTTTTTAACACTGCATTGTAACAGCTGTTAAAGCAAAAGTGAGCGCGCTCATTTATTGCAGAATGAAAATGCCAGCCTGAACAAATAGCATTTTTCAGAAACCTCTCTTTTATCAAACAATTTAACCATTCAACCATTTAACAATGGAGAAAGCAGCAATCTAACAATTAAGCCGCAATTAAACCCCGTTTTGCTAACTCACGTTTGGAAACCACTGCAGCAGGTAGTAATATTGCGGACTTAACATATGAGCATCAGCCTAAAGGAAATACAAGCGCCTATTGCGCCGGAAATGGAGCTGTTCGAGAAGAAGTTCAGGACCTCGATGAAATCGAAGGTGCTGCTTTTGGATCGGATCATGAGCTACATCGTGAAGCGTAAAGGCAAGCAGATGCGTCCGATGTTTGTGTTCTTCACGGCCAAACTTTTCCGCCCTGACATCAGCGATGCTACCTACCGTGGGGCAGCGCTCATAGAGTTGTTGCATACCGCTACCCTTGTGCACGACGATGTGGTGGACGATGCCAATTACCGCCGCAGTTTCTTCTCCGTTAACGCCCTCTGGAAAAACAAGATAGCCGTGTTGGTGGGCGATTACCTGCTCTCCAAAGGCCTGTTGCTCTCGCTGCAAAACGATGATTATGAGCTGCTCAAAATTGTATCGAATGCAGTGAAAGAGATGAGCGAAGGAGAGTTGCTTCAGATTGAGAAAGCCCGCCGTCTCGATATCACAGAGGATGTATACTTCGATATTATCCGCCAGAAAACAGCTTCCCTGATTGCCTCCTGCTGCGCAGTTGGAGCTGCCTCCGCAGGTGCCTCCAGAGAAGAGGTGGAGAAGGCGCGGCTGTTCGGCGAGAAAGTGGGTATTGCCTTTCAGATAAAAGACGACCTGTTTGATTACGGTACTGCTGAAATCGGAAAGCCGGTGGGCATCGACATAAAAGAGAAAAAAATGACCCTGCCGCTGATTCACGCCCTCCGCAGTGCCGATTGGCTGACCAAGCGCCGCGTAATCTATAATGTGAAGAACAACAATGGCAACAGCAAGCGTGTGCAGCAGGTGATTGATTTTGTAAAATTATCCGGTGGTATTGAATATACCATAAAGTTAATGAACCAGTACCATGCAGAGGCGCTGGCAATTCTGAATACCTTCCCCCCATCCCCATCACGTGCCTCTCTGGAGCAGCTTATTGCTTATACCATTGAGCGGGAAAAATAAGTGTGCTATATAGCGGGATAAATTTAATTTTTTTGATATTAATAGTTCGTTAACTTTGCCTTATTGTACCTACATTGGTGCATGGATGCTCTCAGTTACAACTACTTATACTTGTTCTTATGAAGGTGCTACTCTGTGTTATCACATTGGTACTTATGCTGCCGTCTCTGGTGGTAGCGCAAGACCACGAACCGCAGTTTAAACATGAAAAGTACAAGCAGCCGACACAGCTTATTGCCGAAGGCTTGTTGCCTGAAGTGCATGAACTTTCTAAATTGTGTGTCAGCTCTGTAACGTTTGTGCGGTTTGTGGTTGGTGCAGACGGAAATGTAAAGAATGTTGCCTGCACCCAGGACACGCCTGCCGTTATTGCAAAATCTTTAAAGCAGACGGTGCTGGCAACGAACGGCCATTGGTCTCCAAGAGAGGTGAATGGCGTAGCCGTGGAAAGCAAGCCCTATCTGCTACCTGTGGTATATGATGTGAACTTCGGATGTCCGAAAAGCGGGCAAAGTGTGAGTAAGTTTGAAGACGCAATTCAGCATGTGCTGGTCTTTGATGATGGCACCGTGACAGAATCGATGGAGTGTACGTTACTGCCCCCTATGGTGCAGCGGTATGTGAAGAGTGAGTAATACATACTGGTTTCAGGATATACAGTAAAAGCCAGGAACGCAGCTTGTATTATGAAGGGTATTACCCTGTAGTAAATCAGAATAGCATATTTTGATTAGTTTAGGACTCGAAAAATAACCTATGAAATGAGCCTGAACACCAACACCTGGAACCGTATACGGTACACCCTGTACCTCCCTGTGTACGACTTTATTGCCGACCGCATTTTCCGGAAATACCGTCAACAATCCATTGATTTACTTCATGCAAAACTCACGGATGCCATACTGCTGCTGGGTGCCGGCACCGGTCTCGATTTGCCCTGCCTGCAGGGCTACGCGAACCTGACAGCCATCGATATTACACCGGGCATGGTTGCCAAACTCAGGGAGCGGGCGCAGCAACTTAACCTACCGGTGCGGGCACAGGTCATGAACGGGCAGGAACTGCAATTTGCTGATGCCACCTTCGATGCTGTGCTACTGCACCTGATACTGGCCGTTATCCCTGATCCGGTGGCCTGTATAAAAGAAGTGGAGCGGGTGCTAAAACCCGGCGGTACTGTGATGGTGTTCGATAAGTTCCTGCCTGACGGTCAAAAGCCCTCGCCGCTACGCCGGCTGCTCAACCAGTTTGCCAGCACCCTCTTCTCTGACATTAACCGCAGCATCGGTAACATCATCCGCCATACCTCACTACAGCAGGAACTGAATAAACCGGCAGCCTTAGGTGGAGCTTTCAGAATTGTGCGGCTGCGAAAGCCGGAGTAGGCCTGGACAAGCCTTCGGGTATTCTACCGCTGATTCTACTATAGAATAGAAATTTTATTAAAAGGTTTCTCTATTTAACAGGAGAGTAGTTATTAGGAGAAACTCCGTTTCCAACCTCCTGGAGGGGGCGGTTTTGTTACTTTCGCGAAGAGAAGGAATCGCCAGCTGAACTGCTTTATATTAATCGGGATATATAGTATATTCGCTAGTCCGGTTCCGTTTATACGACACCTGTTGGGCGGCTAAACGGAATAACTCCGTTTATACTTTAGTTGGGCTGTATAAAATTTATAATGTTGTAGAAAGGAATATAAATAAACCATTTTCTAAACATGCTTAAATAGCTGAGCAATTTTGAACAACCAATTCTCTATTTTTAACATGAAACAACTTTTGTTGGCAGCCTTTCTTTTCGCTGCTTTGCCTGTGTACTCTCAGAAAGGCAAAATTGAAATAGGAGTCGTTGATAACCTTTATTCCACTATACTAGGTGAAAACAGGCAGGTGTGGGTTCATATCCCCGCTCAACAAGAAGGTCATGAAATCTTCGCTCCCAAGCGATACCCTGTGCTTTATCTGCTTGACGGAGCTGGCACTTTCAGTCAGTGACAGGACTGCTACATTTCTTAAGCTCTGAGAACGGTGCTGGCATAGTCCCCGAGATGATTGTGGTGGCAGTTGTGAATACGAACAGGACGCGTGACTTTACTCCTACAAACTCAACAAAAGACTGGAATGGAAACGAGCAAAGGTACCTGAGAGAATCTGGAGGTGGCAAGGAATTCACTTCTTTTCTTGAGAAGGAGCTAGTCCCTTACATTGATTCTAAATACCCAACTGAGCAGTACCGCATGCTTGTAGGACACTCTTTCGGTGGGTTATTGGTAGTAAACACGCTCGTGGAACAGCCAAGCTTATTTAACGCTTACGTAGCTATTGACCCGAGCCTTTGGTGGGACGAAAAAGTTGTACTGAAGAAAGCTGCCACAGCGATTCAAAAAGACAGGATTGGTGACAGGAAGCTCTTCTTGGCGGTAGCGGACACAGTACTGGCTTCAGATAATGTGACGCACAGCAGGGCTAACATTGCCTTTGCAAAGATGCTTGAAGGTCAGGAAAGCACTTCTCTGACCTGGAAGTATTATAAGGGAGAGAATCATTTTACAGTACCCTTGGTGGCAGAAAATGATGCACTGCGTAGATTGCTAGAATATGAACCATTACCAATACCTGAAGAAGGGGTAGAATCGCATGCATTTCATGCAGACTTTGTAAGGCAGCACTACACACGCATCTCAGATAAAGTAGGATACAGGATGCTGCCTCCTGAAGACATGATATTTAGCTTTGCCCTAGCTTGCTTTTACCGCAAGATGCCCGAAAAAGAATATGGTTTTCTAAAGCTGAACATGGAGAGCTACTCTAACAGTTATAACGTGTACAAAAGCTTGGGCCAGTATTACGAAAAGCTGGGAGACAAAGTAAAGGCTATATATTTTTATGAAAAGGCAATTACCATAAAGGAAAATCCTGAGACTATGGATAAGCTTGCTAAATTGAGACAGTAAATAAGCTGCCACAGTTAGGTAAAAGCATATTCTAAAGCCAAGAGAATAACAAAGCCTAACCCTGCACATTCTCCATACTCGGCTACGCCTCGTTCGCAGCCTGTACTAACCCGTTGCTGATAATAAGAAAATAAAAGTGATTAAGAAACTAACACTTACCCTCTTTGCTGCAATCCTTCTTCTTACTTCACAAGTAGTTTTTGCTCAAAGTATAAGAAGTCCAAGAGTATTACCTGTCAAAGGAACCTACACGCATACCCAGACTAAAATTGAGTTTCCAAAAAACTTAATTGGATATGAACGAAGAGGAGTTTATTCCTTTGATAGAAAAAAATCTAATATAGGAGCCACTTACAAAAGCCAAAAAGGAGAGACTATTGTTTCAGTTTACCTGTACCCAGCAGGTGAAGGGAGTGAAAATCGCCTGAAGAATGGGTATTTATCGGCCCTGCAGGAAATCGCGACTAGTACCCGAAAGGGAATAACTGCTAATCAAAGCATTACATATCATAAAAAGGATGGATATAAGGTTAATGGCATAAGGGCAGAAGTTACGGACGTCAAAAAAAGCTCCAAGTCTCATCTATCAGTATTTGAGTGCGGAAAGTGGTTTTTTAAGCTTAGAATCACATCTGAGGTATTAGACTCAACTGGTATAAGCAATCTGGAAGGAGAAGTCTTGGATCAGTTTACACCGACCGAGCTAGTAAAGCAAAACCCTTTTGATTCTAAAGCTTCTATTTATTTTGCCCCTGCCGCTTTTGCAGATTCTCTAATGCTGGTTTCAGCAATGGGTGGTGCGTTCAAAAAGGTTCAATGGGCCCTAGAGAATGTCGACTCATTGGAGAGATCCGCAGGCTTTCCAGGTTTGTACTTAGAGCTACATGTAGAGTCGCTAAAGGAGTTTGCCCTTCAGGAGCAAGTCAAACATGACGTGAGAAAAAAATGGGCGCGGACACAAAGAACTACGGAGTATCTTTCTGAATTGAATGAGATCATTGAAAGCGGGTACCTAAAAGAGTTTATCATGGAACAATATGATATGATTATGATAGTCCCAGAAAACGTTAAACTTGACTTTGAGTCCTACCGACAATGGAAGCTTACCCACCCTATAAATATCAACCTGAATGAGAGATTCTATGTTATCTCCTACAAAGAGGAGTAGAAAAATTACAGTCGGCAACAACAACTATAGTGCATATACGCACCATAGCCCAGACGTTGAATCATATTGATAACAATGAATTTAAAACAAACTATCATCATCCTATTTCTACTAGCTGGATGCCAGTCTTCAGTTGATAGCGCTTCCGATGCATCAATCAACGAGCAGCAACCAGACTATGCAGCGCTACAAAGAGAACTGGAGGAAGTGTACGATATAGACCAAAGTATCCGCAACATTGACTGGGATACTATAAGTAGCCCTGAAGCAAGTATAGCTTATTCAATGAAAGTGATGTCTGTTGATTCGGCCAACCAGAAAAGGGTAATTCCTATAATTGAACAATATGGCTGGCTGCCGAAAAGCAAGGTTGGAGAAAAGGCTGCCAATTCCATATTTTATGTGGTACAACATTCTAACACAGAAACAATAGAAAAGTACCTTCCTCAGATGGAAACGCTGGCGAAGAAAGGCGAAGCAAGTGCTACTGATGCGGCAAAGATGCGCGACAGGCTACTGATGTTTCAGGGAAAGAAGCAGATTTACGGCACTCAGGCAGCGAGTTGGGTGCGTGCAGATGGCGGACAAGTTATCTGGCCCATTGAAGACGTTGAGTACGTGAACAAGCGCAGAAAAGAAGTAGGTTTCACGACAACAGTTGAGGAAAACGCTAAACAGCTAAGCGCTGAATATGATCCTAATGAAGAATTGCCGAAAAAGAACAACGCTACTCAACAATAGCTTCACGGTAGCTACGCCACCCCATGGCTTAGCTTATTGGCTATAAATTAAAACATAAAAAATTATGAAGACTATCCGATTGACAATTTTGATGAGCATTACACTATTCTTTACCTCATGTAAAGACGACTCTGTAAGACCAGTTGATCTGACCGGTGATTGGCAATCAGAGGAAATTTATGTAAATGGAAAGCTACAGAAAGACATTAGTAAGACAACTTGGCTACTTCTGAAAAAGGATAATATATATAAGAATAACTATATAACAGGAACATGGTCCCTGAATGAGAGAAATCTTGAGCTAACTCCTAATGAAAACTTATCACTTCAGCCCTTGCAGTATGAAGTCACAAAGCTTTCAAATGCTTCTTTGACCTTAGAAATAACCTTAACTGAAAGAGAATACAATTGGGACTTTGAGGACATAGAAGCAGATGAATTAATTACTGTCACTGAAAAGTATAGTAAGAAATAGTGTCAATAGCCAACACACTCTAAGCAAGCGCTGTCACCAATAAGTAAGTTTAAAAGCTCTTATCATCATATTCTAAAAGCCTGTACCTGAGCAGCGCCTTCTTAAAGCCGAGCCCGTTGCTCTTGCCTATTATAAACGGGCTTATGAGACAGCTAAAAAACATACTGCTCTATTCGCACTAAAAAGGGTACCCACTATAGCTATACAAGTGGATGCCCTTTTATCTTTCTTCCGCTCTAGCTTCTCTGGTAAATTTGCCATACCTGCCGAACAACCACTATATCACTTTTCCGCTAGCAGTTCCTCCATTGTCTTGTTGAAATCAGCTACCCAGGCTTGGTAGTATTCGCCGGTGCCGGGTCCGGAGAAGCCGGTGTGTATCTTGCGTACTTTCCCGTCTCTGCCTATAAAGATGGTGGTCGGGAACGACATCACGTGGTTGAGGGCAGGAAGAGCTTTGGCCGCTGCTTCTTTATCAGATACACCCGCAACCAGTAAGTCATAGTCAATGTCGAAGCGGTCTTTCATTTTCTGAAGGCGCGCAGCGGCTTTGTCAAACTCAGGGCTGCGTTCAAAGCCAAGGCCTATAATTTCAAGGCCGCGGTCTTTGTTCTCGTCATAGTAGGGCGACAGGAATTTAGTCTCGTCCATGCAGTTCGGGCACCACGAGCCCAGCAGCTGCACAAGTACCACTTTATCGTTGTACTTCGGATCTGATAAGGCGACCTGCTCACCTTCCAGGTTCGGGAAAGTAAAGACTAGTTCCTCGTAGCCGGGTTTCAGGTAAGTGAGGGTGTCGGCGCCGGCAAGCTGTGCCTGCTCATTGCGCCTGGCTGTCCAGCTTTCGTAATCGCTCATGCCGGAGTAAAAGTCACCTTGCAGGGTGCTGTCGCCGCTCGGTTGGGCTGTGAAGAGGTAAGCATGGTTGCCATCAAAAGTCGACAGCTTCAGTTGCGCCCCTTCCACCTGCCCTTCTAAGTAGCGGTAATCGCCTGTCTCCGTCAGAAAGGTGCCGGTTACATAGTTGTCATCCTGCTTAAACACACCGATGGCTTTGTAGCTGGCTCCTTCCTTATCAGTAAAAAGGACCTCCCATTTTCCATCGAAGTTATAGGTGGCAGGAGCAGGATTTGCTGCAAAGCGGTTTTGCTGGCCATGTGCTGCCACAAAAGGAACAGCGTAGGGCGTTTCAGCATCGTGCTTCACAAAACGGCCTTTCATCTTATCTCCGTTTACGCGGGTAATAAAATCCGCATCAAAAGTGTGCAAGGCTATTTTCAAAGAATCACCCTGTTGCTGTATGTCGTCCAGCAGAATGCGTTCTTCCCCGTTTATAAGGTACAATACGGTGCTGCCTTCTGTTTCTTCGGCTTCCATGATAAACGGGATTTCCTGGCCCTGCGCCTGCAAAGCCACGCGCCAGGTGCCTGTTTGTATAGATGTGGAGCTTTCTTCTGCAGCATCCACCGAAGTGCAGGAGCTTAAAATTTGGGTTACTGCTATTGCTAAAAACAAAATAAGGCTGGAAGGGGTATTAAGAAAGTGATGTTTCATGAGGAAAAATTTCGAAAATTTGTAGCTACAAAAATAAAGCATGCGTTTTAAAAAAACCGCATGCTACCTGCTGTGCTTAAAAATTATTGTTTCGTCTATATTCATGTATGTTAATGTTTTTAGAGATATATAGATTTCGTACCTTTGTGAACTTCTTAATAAAGCATTTAAATAACTAACAATAGCAAAACTATGGCATTTGATTTAGGAATGATCAAGGCAGTATATGCCGGCATGGGAGAGCGCATTGCTGCTGCCCGCAAGGCAGTAGGCCGACCGCTGACCCTAACAGAGAAAATCTTGTATTCGCACCTTTACGAAGGTCCGGCTAGAGGCGCACATGAGCGGGGGCAGTCTTACGTGGATTTTGCGCCGGACAGGGTCGCCATGCAGGATGCCACGGCTCAGATGGCGCTGCTTCAGTTCATGCAGGCTGGAAAGCCACAGGTGGCTGTGCCTTCTACTGTGCACTGCGACCACTTGATTCAGGCACGCGTTGGCGCAGACTCTGACTTACAGGACGCTTATAACGAGAACAAAGAAGTATATGATTTCCTTGCTTCTGTCTCTAACAAATATGGCCTTGGCTTCTGGAAGCCGGGTGCGGGTATTATTCACCAGGTAGTGCTGGAGAATTACGCTTTCCCGGGCGGTATGATGATTGGTACTGACTCACACACACCGAACGCAGGTGGTTTGGGTATGGTAGCCATTGGTGTGGGTGGTGCCGATGCTGTGGACGTAATGGCCGGCATGCCCTGGGAACTGAAATTCCCGAAAGTGATTGGTGTAAAGCTGACTGGTAGACTGAGCGGCTGGACATCTCCAAAAGACGTTATCCTGAAAGTAGCCGGTATCCTGACTGTAAAAGGTGGTACGGGTGCTATTGTGGAGTACTTTGGTGATGGTGCCGAGTCGATGTCTTGTACGGGTAAAGGTACAATCTGTAACATGGGCGCTGAGATTGGTGCAACGACCTCTGTTTTCTCTTACGATGCTAAAATGCGTGATTACCTGATGGCAACAGAGCGCCAGGAAATTGCTGACATGGCTGATGGCGTGGCAGAGCACCTGCGTGCTGACGACGAGGTGTATGCTAACCCGGCGGCTATTTACGACCAGCTGATTGAAATTGACCTTTCTACATTGGAACCACACGTAAACGGACCGTTCACGCCGGATGCAGCATGGCCAATATCTCAGTTTGCTTCCGTAGTGCGTGAGCACGGCTGGCCAGCTAAACTGGAAGTAGGTCTGATTGGTTCGTGCACCAACTCCTCTTACGAAGACTTAACCCGTTCTGCCTCTGTGGCGGCACAGGCGGTTGAGAAGCGTTTAGTGGCGCAGGCGGAATTCACCATCACACCTGGTTCTGAAATGGTACGCTATACCACAGCCCGTGACGGCTTGCTGGATACTTTCGCAGAGATGGGCGGTGTGGTGCTGGCAAATGCCTGCGGACCGTGCATCGGCCAGTGGGCCCGTCATACAGACGACCCGAAGCGCAAGAACTCCATTATTACTTCGTTTAACCGTAACTTCGCCAAGCGTAACGACGGTAACCCGAACACACATGCGTTTGTAGCCTCACCGGAAATTGTGACGGCCTTCGCTATTGCCGGTGACCTGACCTTTAACCCGCTGATTGATACGCTGACAAATGAGGATGGCGAGCAGGTAAGACTGGATGAGCCAAGAGGCATTGAGTTGCCAACACAAGGCTTTGCCGTGGAAGACGCTGGTTATACAGCCCCGGCAGAGGATGGCAGCCAGATAGAGGTGGTAGTTGACCCGGCATCTGACCGTCTGCAGCTACTCGAAGGCTTTAAGCCATGGGAAGGTACAGACCTGAAAGGCCTGAAACTACTGATTAAAGCGCAAGGCAAGTGTACGACGGACCATATCTCTATGGCCGGCCCGTGGTTGAAGTACCGTGGCCACCTCGACAACATCTCTAACAACATGTTGATCGGCGCCATGAACGCTTTCAACAGCGAGGCAAACAGCGTATACAACGATATGACCCGTGGTTACGATACCGTGCCTGCCACAGCACGTACCTACAAAGCTGCCGGAATCGGTACAGTAGTAGTAGGCGACGAGAACTATGGTGAGGGATCATCCCGTGAGCATGCTGCCATGGAGCCACGCCACTTAGGTGTTCGTGCCGTAATCGTGAAGTCATTCGCGCGTATCCACGAAACTAACCTGAAGAAGCAGGGGATGCTGGCACTTACTTTCGCCAATAAAGCAGATTACGACCTGATTGAGGAAACCGATACCTTCGACATTATTGGTCTGGAAGACTTTAGAGAAGGACAGCCACTGAAAGTGGTGCTGCACCACAGCGATGGCAGCCAGGATAGCTTTATGGTAAACCATACCTATAACCAGGGACAGATTGGATGGTTTAAAGCTGGTTCTGCGCTTAACCTTATCCGACTGAAAGAAAAAGGCGCTTAGGTTTAATTTCTGTACGTTATATAAAAAAGAGAAGGCCTCACTGGAAAGTGAGGCCTTCTCTTTTTACATGGTATAGCGTATGCTTACTGATTCTAATGCCTCACTAATATCCGCTTTACAGAACTGGTGTTATTATACATGATGTGGGCAATGTAAACGCCTGCCGCTAGTGTACTTACATCGTAATATAAATCAGAATCAGAAACATGCGAGGGTGGAGAAACGCTCTTGCCTGCCATGTCTGTCAGTGTCAGGCGCGGACTGGAGGCACTGTCATTCCAATCGATTGGTCTTGTAAGCGTAATGATGAGAAACTGGTCTGTCGGATTTGGGAAAACAGTTACCTGATCGGAGTAAACCTGCAGTTGCTTGGTGATAACGCTTTGTACGCAACCAAGGCTGTCAGATGCTGTGAGCGTCACCTCATACATGCCAATCTCTTTATAAGTGTGGCTTGGGTGAATATCTGTGGAGGTGGTGCCGTCTCCAAAGTTCCATTCTACTAAAGCCGTATGTTTGCTTTTGTTCGTTAGTTGTGTCGCCAGGCCAATGTTGCCGAACTCCTTAGAAAAATTAAAATCAGCAACAGGTTCGTCAGGTATAATATAGCTGTAGGGTACGGGTGTACTTTCAAATAAAGAATCGGCATTGGTGACATAGATGGTCCTGTTCTCATTCACTGACCCAACAGGAAGCGCATCTGCTGTGCCAATGAGTTGCGACTTGGCTTCATCCGCATAAAAGTTAAACACGCTGCCATTGTCCGGGGTAACCATAACGGGGGAGCCCGCGCAGATACCATGCTGTGTTGGTGTGGGCATAGGCCCGGATTTGATACTGATGTACTTCTCCTGCGCTGCCGCTGCATGCACTTTCAGCTTTGTCAGGTTATCAGCAGCCAGTAGCGCCACAGCTACTGTTCGTATCTCGCCTGGGGCAAGATCGGTGAGTGTGGCACCCACTATATGCGACACGTTGTTACCTGCTCTGCCGCCAGCCTTCACCCTGCTCACTCCGTTAGAAATTATCTTGTACTTTTCTGCATCCGTGAAACCGTCATCTACAGTCACAGTAGAGTCGTTCCCGCCCATATTGTCTATGGCATGATAAACCGGTTGGTCTTTTGTCAGAAGTTTAATGCCTGCATAAGGCAAAGCAGACCGCTTGTTGTAAACATAGCCGAGCTTTAGGGAATCGTCCCAGGCGGCGGCATTCTGCATATAGTTGCCAATGTCCCAGTCGGCAAAGAGGCCGGCGTGCACCTTTGCAATCGTATCAGGGGTTACGTTGGTTATCTGGTATTCGAAAATGATGTAGTCGCGGTCAGGGGCTTCCATCCAGGCAGAGGCCACCTGTTTTACCCTTACGCCCGCCTGCTTACTTCCGGTAGCCTCCATCAGCGTACGCGCCTCCTGTGTAGCTAGCGGCGTGTCGTAGCGCAGCCGAACGGGGCCTGATGAGATAAAGTTTGCATCGTTAAGCCATTT
The DNA here is from genome assembly GCF_003367245.1 of Pontibacter diazotrophicus. Taxonomy (GTDB): domain Bacteria; phylum Bacteroidota; class Bacteroidia; order Cytophagales; family Hymenobacteraceae; genus Pontibacter; species Pontibacter diazotrophicus. Next base: position 149,778 of record NZ_QRGR01000007.1, read on the forward strand.
CTCATTATGAAGGTTGTCCGATACCTTGCCGGCGTCTGTCGCCACTACCAGACCTCCCTCAAACAACAAAGAAGGGCCGCCTTTGTATTTTACGCCAATGCCCTGCTTAAAATTAAGGCCGTTATAGCCAATGTTACCCACATTGTTCAGCGACACGTGGAGGTCGTTTGCGGTCAGGGTTACAAAGCTTGGGTTGATGACCAGTGTGATGTACTGAAAATCCTCATAGTCGCCGTCACTGAAGCCAAGGCGCAGGTGCACCGTGTGGTTGGTAGGCGCATCCTCAGCGATGTTCAGGATGAAAGGGCGCAGGCCAGAAGTGGCTGTGGCCATGGTGGCGACACTGCCCAGGTTCAAGGTGCCCCGCTCCATGCTGACATAGGTGGAGGCAGAGGTGAGCGTTACCTGTAGTGCTGTGGTGGGAGAAAGGTAGTTCAGGAAGCTGGTTTCCAAGGCCACTGTGCTGCCTGCATAAGCAATTTGTGTCGTTAGAGCCAGCCCGTACGAGGTACAACGCACCGATTTGAGGTTCTGCTGCTTCAGCGCCTTCTTCAGGTTAAAACGGCCCTTCCCTAATTTCTCAAGGTATGGCTGGTTGCCTGCAAGCTCGTAAATATCGTCTGTACTAACCCGGATTCGCTCTGCAGCCTGCCGGGCGTTGAGTTCCGGGTATTTCGCTCTCACCAGGGCCGCGCCTCCGGCTACAATAGGAGAGGAGAAAGAGGTGCCCCAGGCGCCACCGTAGGTACGGTCGTTGTTGATGGTGGCGGTGTAAATATTGTCGCTGGGCGCTGTCAGGTCTATACGGTAGCTATAGGTGTGGTCTTTGTACTTGACATCTTTGGCGTTGGTTCCTCCCACTGAAAGTACATTTTCATAAGAAGCCGGGTAGATGTCCAGCAGTTTGTTCGTGTTTCCTCCGGATGCTACAATCAATACGTCTTTATCCAGCGCAGCATAATTAATAATATCCTGCTCATACTGCGACTGCCCCTCACCGCCCCACGAGAGGTTAATGACCTTACATCCTTTATTAGCGGCGTACACAATGGCTTCATAACCGCCAAAGGAGCCGTTGGTAACAGACGAAAAAACCTTCAGGGGTAGAAACTTTGTGTTGTAACCCAGGCTGGCTATACCGCTGCCATTGTTCGTAGCACCAGCTGACACAGCGGCTACACTGGTGCCATGGCCTTTCCAGGGCGTATCGTCATCTACATTATTATCTTTATCAGCAAAGTCCCAGCCAGAGAAGTTGTCGATATAGCCGTCGCCGTCGTTGTCTATGCCGTCAACCGGATCATTGTAGTTGTGCTTCACTTTTGATTTCAGCTCTTCGTGCGTAAGCCGGAAACCAGTGTCCAGAATGGCAACTACCACATTCGTGTCGCCTTTTTCCACAGCCCAGCCTTCATAGGCCTGCAGCAGCTTCAGGTAATACTGTGTGGACTTGGTTGAGTCAGCAGCAGGGTCATTGGGTTGAGAAAGCGGTTCCCGCACGTAGAGCGGCTCTACATACACCACCAAACCAGTGCTCATCAGGGATTTTTGTACCTGGTCAAGGGTATAGCTCTCATCATACTTCAACTCATAAATCAGCGACAGGTCGACAGCGGGGGCGGCTCTACGCACATTGGCAGCCTGTGCTGCTGCTTTCGGGAACTTCTGCTGTACCTGCTGCGCACCTACCTCCTGCATGGCTGACTGAAGGATGCTGCCGGCGCTTTGGCTGCTACGCGCCATCTGGCCGAACTGAGGCTTTAGTTTATAGACCACGGTGTGCGGAACTGTACCGCTGCCGACGTTGCCCGGGCGTTGTGCATACAGCAGGGGGATAAACACAAAGGCTACAGCTACGCTCCATAAGATGCGTTTCAGCGCTATTAAAAGAGTAAGCATGTAATCAAATGAGCTTTGGTATTGGTGCGTGAAATATTATTTATCTTTTACTAAACGGGTAATGGAAGCGTGAAAAAAGTATAGAATGAAACCAAGTATGCTTTTAGTTTCTTTTATTTTTTCACAAACCTTTTCCTGATTCAGTACAGGAAACCCAAATTTCCTGTTAAGGATAGTATAAACATCATAATATGTTGCTATAAGTAAATGTATAATTAAAATTTGATTTTTAATACGGAGCGAAAGTATATATGTTCCATTATATAACCAAATAGCTATAGATATTAATTTTTTCGACATGCCTCGATCTACTACAGGCAGAGCATGCCTTAGTGAATTAGAATTGATAGTAGATGTTAATTTGGTGGGTATGCCTGCCTTCTTAAACCTCTCAGAGAAGATGCCCGCTTGTTGCGTTTACTTGTACCGGGCAGGTAATCAAAAGGGGTTACTTTCTTCAGAATTCAGAATTTGTGATCAGGGGCTTTAGCTGGGTACTTTACCGAAGCCGGTTGATGAGGAGGTTCAATAAAACACAGAAGCCCCTGCAATTGAGTTGCAGGGGCTTCTGTGTTTTATTTGAACAACTTGTTCAGGTCATCTTTCAGGTTTTCAAGCCCGCTTTGCAGATCCTGCCAGGTACTCTGCTTGTCTTCTGCATCAGCAAGTTTAGAGGCAATGAGTTCCCGCTTCTTCTCGAGGCCTGCAATGTGTTCGTGGTAGGTATGGTTCGAGTCAGCGGCAGTGGCATGTGCCCTTCCTTTCAGCACCTTTATTTTACTGTCTAACTCATCAAGACTTTTCTGTATCTCTTCGCGGGTGAGATTCGCAGGTGCGCGCATATGTTCAGGTTTCAGAGGGTAATGATCCATAGGTTTCAGATTTATTCATTCTACACGAGCCTTCCACAGGCATTTCTTTATCTTAATACTCTTCTCAGGAAAAAAAGATGTATTTGCAGCGGCACTACTTTAACCTTTTATACGCCAATAACAGCACGTAAATATAGAAAAGCGCATCTCCGGATGCTCTTTTCAGCTGAGGAAGATACCTGCTGTTGAAGCTATTAATTAAACGGGACTTCAAAAGAAGAATAGAATTTTCTTCATGCAATTGAGCCCAATTTGATATTTGAAGAAAGTACCCGATATTAGCGGAAGCGAATGATGTGCTTTACCCTGCTGTTTAGCAGAGGCCTTGCAACACTCGCTTAATGATACTAGCGTTAATGAAGGCAGCGACTTACCCAATGATTTCTTATAACACTCCTCTGGAACTGGTGCTATTGGTAGACGATGATGAAACAACAAACTACCTGAACAAGCGCCTGCTCAGTGAAATGCAGATAGCCAATGAAATATTGGTGTTGAAAAACGGGAAAGAAGCATTAGAGTACCTGGCCAGATCCTGTGCTGATGAGCCTGATGCCGCATTTAAATGCCCAGACCTGATTTTCCTGGACATCAAGATGCCGGTAATGGACGGGTTTACCTTCTTGGAAGAGTATGAAAAGCGTGGCTTTGATATGAAGGACCACATGATTATTCTGATGCTGACTTCTTCGGCCAGCTTTTATGACCTGGAGCGCCTGAAGAACTTTAAAAAGGTGCGGAAGCATTTTTCAAAAGCCCTTACCAAACACGATGTGCGGGATATCATGGATGAGTTTTTCAAGGTGAGAAAGTAGGTGCCGAAAACATTCCCTATAACACAGGAGGCGCTGCAATAACTTGCAGCGCCTCCTGTGTTATAGGGAATGTTTTCCTGTGCTTAGGAAGGGTCCTCAGCTATCAATTCGGTGGCAGGCCAAGTGAATACAAAGCGGCTGCCGCGTCCTTCCGATTCTATCCAAAGCTTACAGCCTTTTCGGCCAATGATCTTGCTAACAATAGACAAGCCAAGTCCGGAGGAGAGCGAACGTCTCACACTGGTGTCTAGCTCGTGGATGCTCAGCACCTGATGTTGTTTGTTTTTAGGTATGCCGGGGCCATTGTCCTGAATGGAAAAAGAAAGGAACTCCGGGTTTACCTCACAGGCAATTTGTAACAAAGCCTTGTCGGGTTGGTCGTGGTGTTGGATGCTGTTGCCGATGATGTTGCTAAAAACCTGGTATAGGAATATCTCCTCGGTATAAAGCACTGGTAGGTCTTCTGGTATACAAATCTCATAACCAGCAGGCACGTTTAGCGATGCCACCACCTGGTGCAGCAGCGTGTACAGGTTTACGGCGTTTTTCTGGATGTTTCGGTGGCCAGCTAGCGAATAAGCGAGTATTCCCGTAATGAGCCGGTCCATTTTATTTGTTTGCTGGCGTAGCATCGGGAACATCAGGGTCGCCTCCTCCAACAGATCATCTTCCAGGCAGGCCTCCAGCGCAGTGGCTATTCCGTTGATGTTTTGCAGTGGCGCCCGCAGGTCATGCGACACCGTGTGGGCAAAGGCATCCAGGCTTTCGTTAACGCGCTGCAGTTGGCTGTTTTTCTTGTCGCGCTCCTCCAATAGCATACCAATTTCTGAATTTGACTGCTGCAGCCTGATGTTTAGCCTCCGAATCTCCTGTAGTTGTTGCTCTGCCTCTATGTTGCGGAGGCGCAGTTGCTCCAGCAGATCCAGTAACTGCATATTCTGTTTCTTGATTTCGGCATAAGGCGAGATGCTGGTCTCCTGATCAAACTCCATCGTCCAGTTCTCCAGCAGTTGCTTTGTCAGGTTAGGCGCCTGGACCGGAAGCTTTTTGCGGAGCGTTACCCTGGTGCCTTTCTCAAAAGCACTTTCAATGTCAAAGAAGTCGGTAAGCTTTCTGGAGTTGATGATGCCGGACCCACGCCCGGCAGGAGAGGAGCCTCTTCCGGAAAGAATATGCTCGAGGTTGCCAATGCCGCGGCCCCTATCTGTGATAGAGGCCTCTAAATAATGAACGCCACCTTCTTCTGCCAGGCTGAAGTGGATGCCGCCGTTGCCGACATGCTCTATCACATTGCGGCAGATTTCGGAGACGGCAGTGGCAAACTTCGTTTGGTTCGCCTGCGCCATGCCCAGCCGCTCCGACAGTTGCATGGCCCTTTTATAAGCCAGTACCACGTCCAGTTCGTTCGTGATATTTATTTTGATTATACTACGTGACATTCCATTCTATATTTTGCCTTTACATACAACTACAAGTGTGTCGTCGGTCTTGCGGCTGTTGGTTTTATAAAGCACAGCAGCAATGGTGGTAGCGTGGTGGCGGTTCAGAGAGGGGAACTTTGACATATCCCATCGTGATTTTAGCCCGTCGGAGTGCAGGACCAATATGTTACTGCGCCCCCATTCAAGTTGCTGATTGCTGAGGGTGTTGGGTATATTATGCCCCAAAATACCGTTATAAGAGATAATATTCTTGTAGGCTGCTCCGGGCATGCTGCTATCCTGTGTAAACAGTTTTCCAGCAATGTTGCCAACGCCACAGTAGCCGATGCGGTATGTGCTGCCGCTGATGCTGGCCACAAGCCCTACTGCGCCGCGCGTGCGCTTGATGTTAGCGTGTATGTAGCGCAGCGCATCGGCAGGTGCTGTTGCCGGTGAGGCCATAAAGAGTTGGGCTGCCTGCCGGGATGCTTCGTGTGCGTTTGCGCCGTGCCCCAGGCCGTCTAAGGCCAGCAGGTGCAAGTCCGGGCCGCGCAGGGCCAGCGCAAAATTGTCTCCGCAAAAAGTTTCACCTGGCTTCGACACCATCACATGCCCCACCTCGTAGCGGATGATGTCTGCCGCCAAATCTTTCTTTTTGCCGGTTTTATATATTCTGGAGAGCACTATAGTGCCTATGCCTGGTTGTGAATAAAGATCAAATTCATCTGACTGCCTTTTAATTGCTCCCAGGCCTTCACCTGCCGAGCCATACGTGGAGACGCCATCTTCCTGCATGCGGGCAGGGTCAGACATGCCAGGGCCGTTGTCGAGGCAAAGAATCTCAATGCCGGTAACAGGGCTGCCGAGAGGCTTTACCAGCAGCTCACCGCCTTCAGTGGCAAACTTCACTAAATTGGTTACAAGTTCGGAGATAACGATGTTCACCCTGCCCACATCACCGGGCGAGAAGCCATAGCTCTCTACTAACCTGGTAATGTCTCGCTTTGCTATATTGGAATAGCTCTTGTCAGGAATCAGGAATTGTTGGTGTTGGTTAACGTCCATGTTTCCAGTGGGTAACGCTCACGCGGGTGCCTTCTCCCGGTTTGCTCTGTATTTCAAACTCATTTACAAGTCGCTTGGCGCCGGGCAGGCCGAGACCAAGGCTCTTCCCGGTCGAGAAGCCATCCTGCATGGCCTGCGGCACATCCGCTATGCCGGGGCCCTGGTCAATAAAAGTTAGTTTGACGCCGTTGCGGGCATTGTTACTGATAATTTCAATGATAACCTGCCCGCCGTCAGCATACTTGAGCATGTTTCGGACAAGTTCGCTGGCTGCTGTAATTAGTTTTGTCTGGTTTACAAGGTTCATTCCTATTTTAGTACTGTACTCGCGCACTCGGTTGCGAAAAAGGACAACGTCCTGTTCCCGCACGATCTGCATCGTGTCTTTATTCAGTACGATCATCCGGTCCTTCCTCTTCGTCCTGCTCCTGCAACTGGTCGGGCCCGATTTTGTCATGAAGTAAGTCCATGCCTTTTTCCACATCAAGTGCCGTGTGCACTCCCTGCAGCGTAAGGCCAAGTTCTACCAGTGTAATGGCAACGGCGGGTTGCATGCCCACCACCACTGTTTCTGCATCCATTATGCGCGACATAGAGGCGATGTTGCCTAATATGCGGCCCATAAAGGAGTCCACAATACTTACAGCTGATATATCAATAAGCACACCCCGCGCGCCTGTTTTGCTAACCATGGTAATAAGGTCATTCTCTAAATTCAGAGCCAGCCTGTCGTAAAGGTCTACCTGTATGGTGACCAGCAGAAAGGGGCCCATTTTTAATATCGGGATTCTTTCCATTTCCATGTTTAGCGTCTCAATCCGAAGTTGGCGTTTCTGGCGTTCGATTTTACTTCTATCTTATTCATGCTGAAGGCCAGCTGCAGCGCACTGGCCAGCGATGCTTTTGTTTTAATATTGGAGAGATCGATGCCCAGGTGTACAATTGTTTGCGCTATTTCAGCCCGTATGCCGCTGATGATACACTCGGCACCCATCAGGCGGGTGGCACTCACAGTTTTCATAAGGTGCTGGGCAACCAGTGAGTCAACGGCTGGCACGCCGGATATATCCAGAATGGCGATGTTGCTGCCTGTGTTTACAATCTCCTGCAGCAGGTTTTCCATCACAACTTGCGTGCGGGCACTGTCCAGGGTGCCAATAATCGGCAGAGCCAGAATGCCATCCCATACTTTGATTACAGGAGTGGATATTTCACTGATTTCATCGGATTGCCGTAAGATTACTTCCTCGCGGCCTTTAATGAAGGTCTCAAAGGTTATCACGCTGAGGCTGTCAAGCAGCCTGCTCACTAGTGTAACTTCCTTATAAAGCTGCTCATGCTGGCCAGCAAGTTCCTGCTCCAGCGTGTCGGCAATGGCTTGCTTCAGGCTGAGCACATACAATCCTGTTTCCCGAGGACTGAAGCCCTGCCGGGCACGGGTGACGGAGATGTCGCTAATTATTTCCGTTACAGGCTCATACTCTGCGGCATAAATATTGTCTACGTTGCCAGTTGCCATGGCACGGGCCAACCCGTTCAGTAACTCCTCTGATTGTTTGTGAAGGTCCTCATTTGATATCAGATCATCACGGAGTGCCTGGTCGGAGAGTTGGTTACTCATCCAGTTTTCGAGAATGGTTTTTTTCTTTTTCTGTATTATCTGAGCCGTTTTGTTCATGCTTGTGTCAAACGTTTTTGTGATAGCCTGAGAGTTCTTAATGTATGCCCGATACGCTGGCGCCGGGATGTGCGGTTAAAGGTAGACATTATGTGCTACATACTATCAAAATTTGTTCTTTACACCTGGTGAACTGTTATCGGCCCGGCCGGGCAACGCCATACAGGCCTTGTAGAGCGTAATAAGGCCTGTGTGGCGGAAATTTAAATAATTGCTCACAGCAAAAGATACGTATACAGGAACTATGAATAGTCAGAATAGAAATATGAAAACATTTTACCTCCAGTACATAGTACCAGCGTTACTTTTTCTGGTGGGATGCTCGCCATCGATACAAGTGAACACGGAGCCTGCTCCTGGTTTTCAGCTAAGCAACTATAACACGTTTGCTTTCTATGAGGTGGATGCCTCCGGAGAAGGACTGACACCAGCCTACCGGACGCAGGTGCAGTATCTGCAGCAAGCAATCTCAGACCAACTGGAGGCACGGGGTTTAACACAAACTACTTCAGATCCAGACCTGCTCATTAACCTGGGAATTGTGGTAACTGAAGAAGTACAGACGCGGGAGACGGATATCCGATCGGACCCACCAAACTACATCGGGCAGCGCCGCTATACCTGGAGGAGCAGAGAAGTAGAGGTTGGCAGGTACAGAGAAGGAACCGTATCGGTGCACTTCGTGGATAACGAACGTAACGAACTGGTATGGCGTGGCAGAGCAGAAGCCATACTGCAGCGCAAGCAGGCAAAACTCCAGGAACAGATCGTAGAGGGTGTGGAGGAAATGTTCCAGGAACTACCGCAGTAAACATATTATTAGTTGAAAAACCTATCCAACTAATAATATTTATCATAAGGTGGAACGCTGGTTCGTGCCTCCTGCCTGCACATCTATCACCCAACCTATCACAATGATGGCAGGGTAGGTGAGTTTATGCGTGTTTATAAGTTCAGGTAAATCTTTCACCCTGCCCACTGCAGACTTCTGGTGTGGTAGAGAGGCATGTTGTATTATCGCAACCGGCATGTCGCCTTTGCCTTCCTGCACATACACAGCGGCAATCTCCGGGGCTTTCTTCATGCCCATATAAACGATAACGGTTGCATTGCTCTGCATCGATAGCCTCAGGTCTTTAGAAAGGGAGCCGTCTTTTTTGGTGCCGGTTATAGCCCATACTCCTTCGCTTACGGCCCGGTGTGTAAGCGGTATGTCTTCAAAGCCGCTTGCCTGCATGCTGGTGATGCCGGGTATGTAATGTGTTTTAATGCCGTGCTCCCTGGCAAAGAGCACCTCTTCAAATCCTCTCCCGAAAATATAGGGGTCGCCGCCTTTTAGCCGTACCACGATTCCCTTGCTGTGGGCTTTCTCTAATATCAGTTCATGAATTCTTTCCTGTGGTGTATAATCGCCATAAGGCCTTTTCCCGACATATATCTTTTCGCAGTCTTCTTTTGTAATGTCCAGCAGTTCTATGTTAGCGAGGTTGTCATACAGCACTACATCTGCTTTCTGCAAAACTTTGAAGGCTTTTACAGTTATCAGTTCCGGGTCGCCGGGGCCAGCGCCCATTACATACAGTTCAGGGATTTTCTTTTGATGTGGCATATTGCTTCATTCTCCACATAAGTGGGTTATGCTATTATTAGAGTATACTAATCTGGCAAATGTAATGGTTCACTTCTCAGTTATAGTAGGGATGTTAAAAGTTTAGCCATTTCTTTAGCTTCTCCCAAACCTATCCTCCTGTATAACTACAACTCCTTCCTCTTTTGCTTATGCAGCACTACTCACTGTGCTACCTCTGCTTTCGAGTTATAACACCGGATAAATACCTGCTTCTGTCCCCCCGTTTTGTTTACCTGGTGATTAGTTGCTCACTCATGCTTTTGGGTTTTGTTTGTTAGCAATATACTATTTTTATCAACTAGGTTAAAGTTTAGAGATGCATAGTGTGTAGAAGGGGGTCGTTAGTGAATAATGTATTTTTTTTAATAATACCGTTTAGTATAAAGGGGTATGTTAATAGATTTAAGAGTATATTCATGAATATACCTGTGATTTGGTAAGGGTATTAAAAATAAATTAAAAATTTATAAAAATTTATTTTGTAGAATTAATACAATTAATGGCGGCTAAACAGGCTGTTTTTGTTGATAATATTAAAATTTAAACAAAGTGTCACCTTATTGCATATTTGTTAATACGAATCTGTTTTTGTGAAAAATTAGTAATTGTTAACTAAGTTTGGTTGAAAGGTTGTTAAAATAGGCCTGATAGAGTGGTAGGTTGTTAACTTCTTGATAGTATGTGAAGGATAAATCCTTACCGGCTCCGGACTTAACCTCAAATATAATTTTTAGATATGAATACGTCTCAGCAAGATCTCAAAACAGTAGTGGTGGTAGGAAATGGTATGGTGGGCTACAAGTTTTGCGAGAAACTGCTCGCTAAAACTTCAGCTTTCAACATTGTTGTTTTTGGAGAAGAACCGCGCCACGCTTACGACCGCGTGCACCTGAGCGAATACTTTAACGGGAAGTCTGCAGATGACTTGTCTATGTCGCACTTGGGGTGGTACAGCGAAAATAACATTGCCCTGCACCTCGGTGATACCATTACAGAAATCAACCGTTCTGAAAAAGTAATTCATTCCCTGAAAGGAGTTTTGCAGCCATACGATTACCTCGTGCTGGCCACAGGTTCATCTGCCTTTGTGCCGGATATACCCGGGGTGGAAAAAGACGGCGTGTTTGTGTACCGCACCATCGAAGATCTTGACATGATTCAGAACTATGCCAGGGCAGCCAGAAAAGGAGCTGTACTGGGTGGTGGTCTGTTAGGACTCGAGGCGGCAAAAGCGCTCATAGACCTGGGCCTGGAAGAAACACATGTAATAGAGTTTGCCCCACGCCTGATGCCCCGGCAGATAGACTCCGCTGGTAGCGCCATGCTGCAGGCTAAACTGGAGACACTGGATCTGAAGGTGCACATGAACAAGAGCACCAGCAGCATCCTGGGAGAAGGCAACATCAAAGGCCTTCAGTTTGCCGACGACACCTCACTGGAAGTGGATATGCTGGTGATTTCGGCAGGCATACGCCCGCGCGACGAGCTGGCAAAACTGGCGGGGCTGGAAACAGGAACCCGAGGTGGTATTGTGGTGAACCAGAAAATGCAGACCAGCGATGACAGCATTTTTGCCATTGGTGAGTGCGCCCTCTACGATGGAATGATTTATGGCCTGGTGGCACCGGGTTATGAGATGGCCGAAGTAGTTGCCGCACACTTATGCGCCGGTGAGCGCACTTTCAACGGCTACGACATGAGCACCAAGCTCAAGTTGATAGGTGTGGATGTGGCTAGCTTCGGCGACCCCTTCGTAACCGAGCCCGACAGCAGATCCATCGTTTTTGAGGACTCTCACAAAGGTGTTTACAAGCGCATCAATATCAGCAACGATGGTAAATACCTGCTGGGTGGCGTGCTGATTGGGGATGCAGACGCTTATAACATCCTGCTGCAAACGGTGAACAACAACATCCTGCTGCCGCCAAACCCGGAAGATCTGATTTTAGGATCTAGGGGAGGCGAAGCCAGTGCGGGAGCGGGTGTCGTAACGCTGCCTGATGAAGCCCTTATTTGTTCCTGCGAGGCAGTATCAAAAGGGGATATTTGCGGTGCCGTGACTGACCTGAACGTGACGACGGTAGAGGGAATGAAGAAGTGCAACAAAGCCGGTACAGGCTGTGGTGGTTGCGTTCCGCTTGTAAAAGACTTGATTCATGAGACACTCAAAGCAAACGGTACTTACATCAAGAACATCGTTTGCGAACACTTCGACTACTCCAGACAAGAGTTGTTCGACCTGATGAAGCTGAATAAGATTAAAACGTACGACGCTGCCTTAGATCATTTCGGTAAAGGGGATGGCTGTGAGTTGTGCAAGCCGACCGTTGCCAGCATACTGGCCAGCTTGTGGAACGACGTAATTGTGAAGCAGCATACCATCCAGGACAGCAACGACCGCTACCTGGCCAACATACAAAAAGGCGGCACTTACTCTGTTGTACCGCGCATACCCGGCGGCGAGATAACACCTGATAAATTGATTGTGATTGGGCAGGTGGCGAAGAAGTATAACCTGTACACCAAAATTACCGGAGGGCAGCGCATTGACTTGTTTGGCGCGCACCTCAGCGACCTGCCGGATATATGGTCAGAGCTGATAGATGCCGGATTTGAAAGCGGTCATGCCTACGGAAAGGCACTTCGCACGGTAAAGAGCTGCGTAGGCAGCACCTGGTGCCGCTTCGGTCTCCACGACAGTGTGTCGTTTGCCATTGAGATAGAAGAACGCTACCGTGGCATCCGGGCGCCGCACAAGATAAAAGGGGGCGTGAGTGGCTGCGTGCGCGAGTGTGCCGAGGCGCAGTCGAAAGACTTCGGCGTTATCGCCACAGAAAAAGGATGGAACCTGTACGTGGCCGGAAACGGCGGTTCTAAACCGCAGCATGGCCAACTATTGGCTACTGACATTGACAAGGAAACCTGTATCAAATACCTCGACAGGTTCCTGATGTTCTATATTAATACCGCTGATTCCCTTACCCGCACCGCCACCTGGCTGAACAAAATGGAGGGTGGCCTGAGCTATCTGAAAAACGTGGTGGTAAACGACAGCCTCGGCATCAACGCGCAACTGGAAGCGGAGATGCAAGGCCTGGTAGATAGTTACCACTGCGAGTGGAAAGAGGCGGTGGAGAATCCGGACCTGCGCAAGCAGTTCGCACACTTCGTGAATGCCCCGAAAGAGAAAGACCCGCATGTTGCTTTCGATACCATGCGTGAGCAGGTGAAGGCAAAGGAGTGGTAATACTTGAATAACAAGCCTTAAATCAAACATTAACCGAAAATACACAAGCATATGGAAGCAGTAATAGACGTAGCAGTTGAATGGGTATTTGTTTGTAAAACAGACGATATACCTCAGAATGGAGGCGGATGCGTGAAAGTGGGGGATGAGCAGATTGCCCTTTACAACTTCAGCCGCCGCGGAGAGTGGTATGCCACGCAGAACCTGTGCCCGCACAAGCAGCAGATGGTACTCTCAAGAGGTATGATTGGCAGCACCGGCGACACCTGTGAACCAAAAGTAGCCTGTCCTTTCCACAAGAAAACATTTTCTCTTCTTTCCGGCGAATGCCTCACAGGCGAAGAATATCAACTAAAAACTTATCCTGTAAAAGTGGAGGGAGACAAGGTGTACGTGGGTATTGAGTAAGGGCACAGCTGGTACACCATAAGCCCGGCCTTGTAACAAGCATCCTCATCCCATACCACCCCTTATATCCCGAATACTCACAAAACCGATGACATCAGAAAGCTTTTAATTCTGATGAAGTTCATAGCGGTTCTGAAAGTATGACGGCACTTGATAGCAAGAAAATTACTTGTCAGCGCTTCTTCACTTCCTGAAAAGATGAAGAAGCGCGGCTACTGAGATACAGTGCAACAACCTTAAAGACCTCGCAGCGTGCGCAGGCTCCTGCGAGTGTCTGAAGCAAAGGAAGCATGATGCATCTCAGCAGACAAGAAGCACCAAAATTTAATCAACACTTAATCAGCATACATGACAAGAAGCTTTACCCGTCTTATTTTACTTGCAACAAGTCTGCTGCTTATCAGTGCAGAAGCTTCCTTTGCGCAGTTCTCTTTATCAGCGGAGGTGAGGCCGAGGGCGGAATTCCGCGATGGCTTTAAAACAGTGCTGGCAGAAGGAGAGACCCCGGCTTTCTTTATTGAGCAGCGGTCCCGGCTTAACGCGAACTACCAGTCGGATAAACTGCGGCTGCGGCTGTCGTTGCAGGATGTGCGGGTGTGGGGAAATACCAGTCAGGTGTATAAATCAGACCCGAGCCTGTTCAATGTGTACGAAGCCTACGGCGAATATCAATTCACACCACGGATAGCTGTGAGGGTGGGCCGGCAGGAGCTGAACTACGACAACGCCCGCTTTTTAGGTAACCTGGATTGGGCGCAGCAGGGCCGCAGCCACGATGCTGTCAGGCTGATGTATGCTGACACTTCAGGCTTTGCCGTGCATGCAGGAGCAGCTTTTAACCAGCAGGTGCCTTTTGAGCCCGGGAAGTTAGAAGGCACTTTTTATGGCGGAGTGGATAACTACAAGACCATGCAGTATCTCTGGCTCCACAAAGAAGCCGGAGGAGCTAAATTCTCAGGTCTGTTCTTTAACGATGGGCGGCAGCGCACATCAGACTCAACTGTTTTCTTTCGCCAGACTTACGGCGTTCTAGGTGAACAAAGTCTGGGAGCCATCAAACTGGGAGGAGAGTTCTATTATCAAGGCGGGAAAGACCCGGCAGGCAGAACAGTACGTGCTTACCTGGCTGCGCTGAATGCTACGCTATCCACCAAACTTACCCCGGTAACATTAGGGGTAGACTACCTATCCGGGTCCGATGCCAACGATACCCGCAACAGAGCTTTTACACCCTTGTATGGCACCAACCACGCCTTCTACGGCTTCATGGACTACTTCTATGTAGGAAACAACCACGGCCAGGCAGGTCGTACGGCAGGCCTGGCAGATATTTATCTTAAAACCAATTTTAAACTAGGAGAGAAAAGCTCGCTCCTGGCGCACCTGCATCATTTCGAATCTCCGGCAACAGTTTACGCTCCGGTTGAGGGATCTGGTACACTGTCCTCGCGGCTTGGTGAGGAGATAGACCTCATGTATAGCCTGAATGTGAGTCCTGATTTTAATCTCAAAGTTGGTTACTCGCAACTATACGCCACAGAATCGATGGAGGCCCTGAAAGGCAGAACCGGAGATACCTTTAATCAGTGGGCCTGGGTTATGCTGACTTTCAAGCCTGTCTTATTTAAGCAGTAAGCACTCCCTGTTTCACCCGAGCCTACTTTCATCCATACATCTCACTTATTACTTTTTATTTATCATGAAAGCATCTAAAGGAAAAGCAACCTCCATTAATCTGTTTAGTCTGAAGTCGATTCCGATGCGAACGTTTCACCTTTCGTGGCTCGCCTTCTTTCTCTGCTTCTTTGGCTGGTTTGGCATTGCGCCACTGATGGCGGTGGTGCGCGAAGAGCTTAATCTTACAAAAGACCAGATTGGCAATATCATCATCTCATCGGTGGCTATCACAGTGATTGCCCGCCTTGCCATCGGCTGGCTTTGCGATAAAATCGGGCCGCGTATTTCCTACACTGGCTTGCTGATTTTAGGTGCGTTCCCGGTCATGTTCATCGGGTTCAGCAACAGCTATGAGTCATTCCTGCTTTTCAGGCTGGCGATAGGTGTCATCGGGGCTTCTTTTGTGATTACGCAGTACCATACCACAGTGATGTTTGCACCTAATGTGGTGGGTACGGCCAATGCCACCACAGCCGGTTGGGGTAACCTGGGTGGTGGCGTTACGCAAATGGTGATGCCGCTGATATTTGCAACTTTTGTAGGGGCAGGCTATGCACAAGGAATGGCTTGGCGCTATGCCATGGTCGTGCCGGGCATCGCCATGATTATATGCGGTATTGCCTACTACTTTTATACCAAAGACACGCCTACGGGCAATGTGTCTGACTTATCAGAAGCAGCGGCAGCGGCGAAGAAAAAAGACACAGTGTCCTTCTGGAAAGCAGCAGCCGACCGCCGGGTGTGGGCGTTGTTTGTACTCTATGGAGCATGCTTTGGCATTGAGTTGACTATTAACAACATTGCCGCCATCTACTACCACGACTATTTCTCACTTGACCTGGCAACGGCTGGTCTGATTGCTGGTTTGTTTGGTCTGATGAACATATTTGCCCGTACCCTCGGCGGATTCTTCGGGGATAAAGCCGGCATACGCTGGGGCCTTTCCGGCAGAGTATGGTTTTTGGGTGCTGTGATACTGGTAGAAGGACTCGCGCTGCTATTATTCTCCCGAATGACTGTACTGCCGCTGTCTATTATCGCGATGGTTGTCTTCAGCCTTTTTGTACAGATGTCTGAAGGAGCTACTTTTTCAGTTGTGCCTTTCATCAATAAAAAAGGAATGGGTGCTGTGGCAGGCATCGTGGGTGCCGGTGGTAACGCGGGTGCCGTGGCGGCAGGCTTCCTGTTCAAGGTCGAAAACCTGTCGTATCCGGACGCTTTGTTCATCATTGGTCTGGTAGTGGCCGGCACATCCGCCCTGACGCTATTAGTAAGATTCTCACCAGAGATGGAGCGTGAAGCACAGGAGGAAATGGATTCGCTGTTAGCGGAAAAGAAGGCAGACGAAAGAATCGCGGAGCCTGCTTTCCAGGTGGAAGAAGCCAGAAGGTAATCGTGCTATCCGGAAAGATAAGCGCTATAAATAGAAGTAGTGTGAAGGGTCCCCCTTTGAAGGGGGTAGGGGGATGATTTATTCATTCAGATACACAAAGTTTAATCTATGGCGCGAGGGTCCTCCCTCGTGTCTACTATTCCTGGGCCTCTGGCCCTTTGAGTCAGAGACTCAACATTTACCCTCCGTCGCGAATCTGGAGATTTGCGCCAGTAAAAGAGCAGCGAATGATTATTTGCAGGTGTAATCATCCCCCCACCCCCTTCAAAGGGGGACTAAGAAAACACCTGCGCAAAAACAGTAAAAAGAGGAAACAATGCCAGTAGATACTCAACAGAAGAATTCCTTTACCAGCACGTGTTGCTATTGTGGTGTGGGATGCGGTGTAGTGGTGAACAGGGAGAAGAACGGCACTGTTACCGTGGAAGGAGACAAAGCGCACCCTGTAAACAAAGGGATGTTGTGCAGCAAAGGCATGAACCTGCAGTACACGGTGAACGACAAAAGCGACCGGCTGCTTTACCCGGAGATGCGCTATAACAAGAACATGCCCCGGCAGCGCGTATCCTGGGATACCGCGCTGGAGCGTACGGCTGCTGTCTTCAGCACTTTCATTAAGAAGTATGGCCCAGAGTCTGTGGCTTTTTATGCCTCGGGGCAGTGCCTGACAGAGGAGTACTATGTTATCAATAAACTGATAAAAGGCTTTATCGGAAGCAACAACATTGATACAAACTCACGGCTGTGCATGAGCAGTGCGGTGGCCGGTTATAAAATGGCGCTCGGCGAAGACAGTGTGCCGATTTGCTATGATGACATTGAACTGGCGGACTGTTTCTATGTAACAGGTGCTAACCCGGCTTGGTGCCATCCAATTCTTTGGAGAAGGGTAGAGGCGCACAAAGCAGAGAACCCGGATGTAAAAATCATTGTGGTGGACCCGCGGGTAACCGATACCTGCGCCATTGCCGACCTGCACCTGCAACTCAACCCAGGTACCGATGTAACGCTGAACCATGCCATCGGCAGGGTACTGATTGAGAACGGCGACATTGACCTGGACTTTGTGCGGAACCATGCCCAGGGCTTCGAGCAATACCGCGAAGTGGTGTTTCAGAAAACCCTGGCGAAGTCTGCCCAGATATGTGGCTTGACAGAAGAGGAGATTCGCCTGGCAGCTTCTTACATCGGCAACGCCAATGGGTTTATTTCGATGTGGACCATGGGCCTCAACCAGAGTTCCAATGGCACAAACAAGAACCTGAGCCTGCTGAACCTGAGCCTGATTACGGGGCACATCGGCAAACCCGGTTCTGGCCCCTTTTCCTTAACTGGCCAGCCAAATGCTATGGGCGGCAGAGAAGTAGGCGGCTTGTCTAACCTGCTGGCAGCGCACCGCAACCTGAATGACCCGGCACACCGCGAAGAGGTGCAGAAGTTCTGGGGCGGTACGGTTATCTCAGAAAAGCCAGGGCTTACGGCCACCGAAATGTTCGAGGCCCTGAACGACGGGCGCTTGAAGGCTATCTGGATTCTGTGCACCAACCCGCTCACCAGCCTGCCAAACGTGCGCATGGCCGAGGAAGGCCTGAAAAAAGCGAAGTTTGTGGTAGTGCAGGAAATAAGCAATAAGCCGGAGACGCTGCAATATGCCGATGTGGTACTTCCTGCCGCTACCTGGGCAGAGAAAGAAGGCACCATGACAAATTCAGAACGGCGTGTCAGCTACCTGCACAAGGTAATAGACCCGCCGGGAGAAGCGCTGCCGGATGCTGAAATCATTTGCCGTTTCGCCCAAAAAATGGGCTACCGTGGTTTCGACTATCCCGGCTTTGCCGACATATATAAAGAGCATACGCAGTTAACCGCCGGCACTAACATCGATGTGAGCGGACTGAGTTACGAGTTGCTGAAAGCGAATAGAACAGTTCAGTGGCCTTATAAATCCGGCGAAGTTGGAGATGGCACCGCAAGGCTTTTCACTGATAAAGTATTTTATACCCCTTCCACCAAAGCTATCATTCATTCGCCTTCTGATGAAGTCAGCAGTGAGCAACCTGATGCCGACTTTCCGCTGATACTCACCACCGGCCGTATCCGTGACCAGTGGCACACCATGAGCAAGACCGGCAAGGTAAACAAGCTGAAGAAGCATATCTCGCAGGCTTTCCTGGAGATAAACCCTGCCGATGCGGAGCGTCTGAAGATAGCAGATGGTGATGTGGTGGAGGTAAAGTCGAGAAGGGGAGAGGTGCGCGTGAAAGCGACACTATCTCCCGGTATAAAGCAGGGCGTGGTATTCCTGCCGATGCACTGGGGCAAGATATTGGGCAGCGACCTGAACCGTGCCAACAACGTGACCAGCGATTTACTTGACCCTATTTCGAAAGAGCCAGACTTTAAATTCTGCGCTGTAGAAGTGCAGAAGTACCAGAAGCCATTCCAGCGCATTGTCGTGATAGGAGCCGGAGCGGGTGCCTACGGTTTTGTGAAGTCTTACCGTGAAATCAACGAGAACGACGAGATTACCATCTTCAGCAAAGAAGACTTCCCGTTCTACAACCGGGTGATGCTGCCGGACTATATCAGCGGAATGCAGAGCTGGCAACAGCTTGTGAAGATGAAAGACTCCGAAGAACCGGCTTATAATATTCAGCTGCTCAGAGGCGTGAGTGTAGAGCATATAGACCGGGAAAATAAGTTTGTAATAGATTCAAGGGGCATTCAAACAGAATATGATGTGCTGCTGATGGCAACAGGCAGCCGGGCAGCGGTACCGAAACATGTGCCGTCGTTGCCAGGCATCTTCACCATGCGCAGCCGCACCGATGCCGACAACTTCCGAAACCATGTGCCGGAAAACGCGCATGTGGTAATAGTGGGCGGTGGCTTATTAGGGCTGGAAATGGCGGCTTCGCTGCGTGAGATGGGGGTGAAAATCACCATCATTCAGCGGGTGTCGCGCTTCCTTGACAGGCAGCTTGACCCATTGGGTAGCCAGCTGCTGCACGAGGAAATGATTGACCAGGGCTGTGATATTTATTATAACGATGAGGTGCAGCTATACTATGGGCGGTCGAAACTAACAGGCGTGGGCTTGAAGAGTGGCCACCGCATAGACTGCGATGCCATGATAATTGCCATCGGCACCGTGCCGAACCTGGAGCTGGCCAGGGCCTGCGGCCTGGAGTGCAAGCGCGGCGTGCTGGTAAATGAGCGGCTGGAAACAAGTGACCCTGATATTTATGCCATTGGTGAGATAGCTGAGTTCAACGGGGTGCTGTACGGCATCACCGCTGCCGCCGAGCAGCAGGCAGATGTGGTGGCGCAGCACCTGAATGGGAACATTGCCAGCTACTACGAAGGCAGCACGTTCATGAACATCATCAAAATCCATGGCTTTGATTTGTGCAGCATTGGCTTGGCGGAGAGCCCGGATGAGGAGCGCTATGAGGAGATTGTTTTCATAGACAAGGCAAAACGCTATTACAAGAAGTGCATCATTCACCAGGACAGGCTGGTAGGCACAATTCTAATTGGCGATAAAACAGAGTTCCAGGAGTACAGGGAGTTAATCTCCAACAGAATTGAGTTGAGTGACAAGCGCCTGCAGCTTTTACGAAGCGGCCAAAAAGCAGAACCGGTGCTGGGCAAACTGGTATGTAGCTGCAACAACGTAGGCAGCGAAAATATCCGGCAGAAAATAGCAGAAGGGTGCAGCGATTTAAAACAGCTGTGTGCCCAGACAGGTGCCGGTACGGGTTGTGGTTCCTGCAGGCCGGAGGTAAAACAGATTTTAGATGATGCGCTGAAATTAGAGGTGCTGCATGTGCCGGAGGCGGTAAGCTAAACTAAAAAGCAGATGATATTGAAGAAGAACTTAGTAAAGATAAACCTGCCAGGAGGCATGGTGTCTGCCGGAGACTTGTACCGCATTCTGGACGCTGCAGAGAAAGCAGGTGTAGAAAATGTACGGTTTGGAAACAGGCAGCAGGTCATCTTTTATGTGGCGGAGGAGAAGTTAGAAGTTCTGAAACAGGATTTAATAGCGGCTGATATTATGTTTGAGCTGGATGCAGATATTCATCCGAACATCATCAGCTCTTATGCCATTGAGGACGTTTTTTACCATGCAGACTGGCTGCGGGAGGGTGTGTACAAAGATATTCTGGACTTATTCGATTACAGGCCCCAGCTAAAGATAAACCTGGTGGATAATAACCAGACCTTTTTTCCATTCTTTACCGGTAACCTCAACTTCATAGCCTCTGACACCAGTAATTATTGGTATCTGTACATCCGCTTTCCTAAAACAAATATCATTTACGCCTGGCCCTCGCTGGTTTACTCAGAGGATATTCCAAGTCTGAGCAGTGCCATCGAGAGCACCATTTTCGCAAACAAAGAGCAGTTCTACGACCAGCCTGCTATTGAGGGAAATGTACTGCATGGGCTTGTGAATGCTAGTGGCAACTTTGTCGTGCAGCCCGTTACGAAAGCTTTAAAACTTCCGGATTTCAAGCTTCCTTATTACGAGGGGTTCAACAGGTATGGCAACAAACTATGGCTGGGGATTTACCGCCGCGATGAACTCTTTTCAGTGGCTTTTTTAAAGGATGTTTGCAAAATATGCCTCAAAACAAGGGTTGGGCAGCTGTACACCACACCATGGAAGTCCATCATTGTGAAAGGCATTGAATTAACAGACCGCGACCTGTGGGATGTGGTGCTGTGCAAGCACCGGATAAATGTACGGCATGCCTCCAACGAACTGAACTGGCAGGTAGAGGATCTTTGCGATTACGGCCTGGACCTGAAGAATTACCTTGTCAGGATATTCAATGAAGAAGACGTGCGGACATATAGGTTGTGCTTTGCCATCAAAACACAGCCCAAAACAGGGTTGTTTGGCTCTATCATCATCCGTACACAGCAGCAGGACTTGCAGGGCATAGACCCCGCCACCGAACGTTTCGAGGTCTTGCACACCCGGGAGTTCAACCCTAACTCTAAGGAGTTTATCAGCTTCCGGAAAGACGTAACAAGGCAGGAGCTCAGTGCTTGCCTGATAGAGCTCTGCAACCTTTTCTATGAGTTGCAGAGTGAGCCGGAGTTAATGGCAGGTGCTGTATACTTAGAAGAAGAAGTGCCAGGCGAACCAGAGGAGCAGGCAACGCAACAGGTGTACCAATGCAAGAACTGCTTCACCGTGTATGACGAAGCATTCGGCGATGAGTTAAATCAAATAGCCGCAGGTACTCCCTTCGCAGTTATTGCAAACTATAGCTGCCCAACCTGTGAGGCTCCGAAAGAAGATTTTATGCCGGTAGAGATGCAGACTTTAACTGTAGGTATTTCCTGAAGTAGTGCTGTGCCTGTGTCATGGTATTCTGTTTCAGGCGAAGCTACAGTTTAGCTGCATCATAAAAGCAAAAGTCCCTGCCAGTGAGGTAACCGGCAGGGGATTTCGTTCTAACCGTTCTTATTCAAAAATGATGGTCCTGTTCCGGTACACAAACACCTGCTCATTCAATACCAGCTTCAAAGACTTCGCCAGTACATTCTTCTCCACATCGCGTCCGGCCTGCGTCATTTCCCTGGCACTGTGCGTGTGGTCCACAGGGATAACACTTTGGGCAATGATGGGCCCCTGGTCCAGGTCGTTGTTTACAAAGTGTGCGGTAGCCCCGATAATTTTAACGCCACGCTCATAGGCCTGCGCATAGGGGTTAGCACCTACGAAGGCAGGCAGAAACGAGTGGTGAATGTTCACAATGCGGTTGGCGAAATGAGACACAAAATCACCGGATAAGATGCGCATGTACTTGGCCAGCACCACAAACTCCGGGTCATACTGTTGCACTGTCTGCAGCACGGCTGCCTCATGTGCTTCCCTGCTGACCCCTTCGTGGCTGATATGATGAAAAGGCACATCGAATTTTATGGTCAGCTCTTCCAGTACATTATAGTTGCTGATGACGCAAAGGATGTTTGCATTCAGCTCGTTGAAAGCATGCCGGATGAGCAGGTCGCTCAGGCAGTGGTGTTCTTTCGTCGCCAGTAAGACGATGCTTTTCTTCCTTTTGTCCGTGAGCTTTAGCTCCACGCCTTCAGGTAATACCTCATACAAATCTTTCAGCAGCTCCTCCCGGTCAAACGCTCCTGAAAACTCTGTGCGCATAAAGAAGTGGTTGAAATTTCTTTCCACGAACTCGCCATTGCGGATAATGTTCAAATCATACTTGTTATACAAGATACTGGTAACCTTGAAAACAAGACCGCTTTCGTCCGGGCAGTTGATCAGGAGGATGTTTGATTGCATGGGTGTTAGTTTTGTTGCTTTTGCATTGTGTCATAGCTTTGTAGAAAGTGCCTTTGATATATTTAAGTTATATACCTTTCGAAGCTTTTCGCCTCGCCGGCGGGGCCTCACTTTTCTCCTTGATGAGAAAAGTAAGCAAAAGAATCAAGACAATTCGAAACTCGCTGAACGCTCAAACATCGAATTGTCATTTTGTGCACATGGCAAACTTTTCTGCTTCGTAGCTTTGTAGGGTTAATGTAATTCGCTAAGAATAAACTTAACCACTATCCATAAAACTCAACGCAACGCTTCATACAGCACCTCAATCGGATGCAGGGCTTTTCGGCCTGTGCCATCGTGTATTTGATGGCGGCAGCTGGTGCCGGGGGCGGCGATGATGACCTCTTCCGGTTGTTGCCGTACGGTTGGGAACAGCACCAACTCGCCCACCTGCATGGAGATATCATAGTGCTCGGCCTCGTAGCCAAAAGAGCCGGCCATGCCGCAGCATCCGGATGGAATGTTTTCCACCTTGTAGTTGGGAGGCAGGGTAAGCATCTGCTGGGTGTAAAGCACAGAAGAAAGTGCTTTCTGGTGGCAATGCCCGTGTAGCTTTATCAGCCGCGCCTCGTCTTTAAATAAATTCCTATCAATGTTGCCGCTGAGTATTTCGCGCGCTATAAACTCGTCGAACTGCAGGCAGTGAATAGACAAAGATTTAGCATCCTCCTCCTGGTCCGCGTCTACTAAATCAAGGTACTCGTCGCGGAAGGAAAGGATGCAGGACGGTTCTATGCCCACCAGTGGCGTGTCGCTGGAGATTAAATCTTTCAGCATGGCCACATTTTTCTGCGCCAGCTTCTTTGCCTCCCGCAGCAGGCCTTTGGACATGTAGGTGCGGCCGCTTTCCTCGTGCTTCGGAATCTCTACCTCATAACCCAGGCGCTCCAGCAGCAGCACCGCTGTTTTGCCGATGTGGGTGTCGTTGTAGTTAGTGAACTCGTCGCAGAAAAGGTACACTTTCTTCTTTGTCTTCTGCTGTCCGTTGCTACTGCGTGCTTGCTGCTTATGCTTTTTAAACCAGCTGCGCAGGGTAATTTCCTGCAGTAGCGGGAGGGTGCGCTTCGGGGCAAAGCCCATCATTTTCTTGGCAATGGCGGCAGTTGTCGTGTTCTTGAACAGGAAGTTGTAGACACCAGGAGCCATGGCAGCCAGTTGGTTTGCCTTGGTAAAGTTACCGACCATACGGGTGCGGAAAGGAACGCCGTTGGCATCGTAGTAGTGCTGCAGGAACTCCGACTTCAGCTTGGCCACGTCAACGTTGGAGGGGCATTCCGACTTACAGCCTTTGCAGGCAAGGCAGGTATGCATGGTATCCATGATTTCCTCATGGTCGAAACGGTTGTCTTTGTCAGAGCGGGTCAGGAACTCGCGCATCATATTGGCCCTGCCGCGGGTAGTGTCTTTTTCGTTGCGGGTCACCATATAGCTTGGGCACATGGTGCCGCCTGTCAGGTGCGTTTTGCGGCAGTCGCCGGAGCCGTTGCAAAGCTCTGCTGCCCGCAGTACGCCTCCCTGCTGGCTGAAGCGGAAAACGGTGTCGAACTCCGGTGTCTCCTGCCCCGGGTCATAGCGCAGGAAGGTGTTCATGGAGGGAGTGTTCACAATTTTACCAGGGTTGAAAATGTTGCCCGGGTCCCACACACGTTTCACTTCCTCTACTAACCTGTAGTTGTCTTCCCCGATCATGAAGGGTATAAACTCACCGCGCAGGCGGCCGTCGCCGTGCTCGCCACTCAGGGAGCCCCGGTACTTCTTTACCAGGTGCGCAATTTCGGTGGCGATGTCGCGGAAGAGCTTGTTGCCTTCTTCTGTTTTCAGGTTGATGATGGGGCGCAGGTGCAGTTCACCGCTGCCTGCGTGGGCATAGTGCACGCAGTATAGATTATACTGCTCCAGCGTCAGGTTAAACTCCCGGATAAATTCCGGAAGGTCCGCTACGTCCACCGCTGTGTCCTCGATAACGGCAACCGGTTTGGCATCGCCCGGCACATTGGAGAGCAGGCCGAGACCCGCTTTGCGCAGGTTCCATACTTTCTTTGTGTCAGGGCCTGTCACCAGCGGGTAATGGTAGCCCAGCTTATTTTTCTCCAGGTCGACCACGAGTGCCTGTGCCCGTTCCTGCACTTCTTCCAGAGTGTCGGCTCCAAGTTCTACCACCAAAATGGCTCCCGGGTCACCTTTTACAAAGAAACGGTTCTGGCTGTGCTCGATATTTGTTTTGGTACACTCGAGTATGTAATGGTCCATCAGTTCGCTGGCGCTGGGATTGTAGCGCAGCGCCACCAGGTTCGCCCGCAACGACTCATCAATGGTGTTGCAGTGGATGCACAGCAGCCCTGTTTCCTTTGGAGGGAGCGGATTTACATGCAGCTTTATTTCTGTCAGGAAAGCCAGTGTGCCCTCTGAGCCTGCCATCAGTTTACAGAAGTTGAAGGGCTCAGTACCGGCGGTGAAAGGCTCTGACTCCAGCAGCAGGTCGATGGCGTAGCCGGTGTTGCGGCGCTGGATGCTGGGCTTCGGGAACTCCCTCCGGATGTTCTCCTGTGATGGCACATGCGACAGCATTGCCTTCGTAGCCTGGTAAATCCGGGTTTCTAACTCTCCGGAAGTATTTTCACCCCTGCATTTTGCCTCAAACTCCTCCTGGCTCAGGACGCCAAATTCTGTTTCTGTGCCATCACTTAAGATGGCTTTAACCGATATAGTATGTTCGCGTGTGCTGCCATATACCACCGAATTGGAGCCACAGGAGTTATTGCCTACCATTCCGCCAATCATGGCCCTGTTTGCAGTGGATGTTTCCGGTCCGAAGTAAAGGCCGTGTTGCCTGAGGAAAAGATTCAGCTCATCCCGGATAACGCCTGGCTGCACCCGTACCCAATTTTCTTCCGGGTTCACCTCCAGAATTTGTGTAAAGGTGCGGGATACGTCCACTATAATGCCATTCCCTACCACCTGGCCAGCCAGCGAGGTGCCGGCTGTGCGTGGTATAAGGGAAGTGCCTTCCTGACGTGCAAAAGCAATCAGCTTTTTTATGTCCGCAACAGATTTCGGAAAAGCGACGGCCTGTGGCATTTCACGGTAGGCTGATGCATCTGTGGCGTACAACGTACGCATGGTGTTATCGAAATAAAACTCCCCTTCCAACTGCCCGGAAAGTTGTTTCAGTTTTTCTGAATTCATATAGTTCACGTTGCCTGCTGCAGCTTAGAGAGCGGTGCAGGCCGGTTAACAGGCTAATTTATTTAGGAGTATGTTTAAAATATATTTTTTGAGCTGGAAAGTGTGTGCTTTCAAAAATAAAATCCGAACATACTCTAATAATAGAATAGAAGATGTTAAGCTTTAAAGCAGTTTCTTGACGCTTTGTTCATGGAACAGCAGGCGCTTTGCTTTTTTAACAAATATTCTATTCCCGAAGGTAAGCAGCGGTAAGCGAAAGTCAAAGAGAGAAGGAGCAGCTTAAAAGACAATGTCTTGGATTCTAATGTAAGCCTCCTGCTATAGAAGAACATTCCAAAGGTGTTAGTGCAGGTGCAAAAGTGTGTAGAACGTACAGGAATGGGTGAAATTTGTAACCATGGGTTCTGATACCCTGTTAATTATAAACAGCATCCGAATTGAAAGTACATGTTGCATCAGGTGAAGAAAGGTAAATCTTGTTATGTTCAGACAATTCTTAGTACAGCTATTTTCGATAATACTCCTCCTCGTACTACAGTTCACGGCCATACCGGCTACACATGCTTCCGGAATTACCCAAGACGATGATACCGCACGCGTTGCTGTTACCATAGGCTTACTGGGGCACTACGGTTTCATCATCCCGCATTCAAGGGAAATCAGGGATGTGGCGGATGCTAATCCCTGGGGGACTGAAGTAGATATCGGGTTTCATTTTACAGATGCCAAATCCTGGCAATACCTGCAGGCTTATCCCCGGTTGGGCGTTTCCCTGGCGTATTACAATTTCGACAACCCGGAGGTGCTGGGCAATGCCTATACGCTGCTTGTATATGCGGAGCCTTTCTTGTCTGCGCATAAAGATTTCAGCTTCTCTTTTCGCCTCGGTGGCGGCTTAGCTTATATGGATAACGTGTATGATCCGGAAACGAACCCGGAGAACCTGTTTTACAGCACGGCCATCAGTTTTCCGCTGGAGGCAAACGTAATGGCTAACTACAGGCTGAACAGGCACTTCATGCTGCGGGCCGGCGGCACCTACAAACATATTTCAAACGCCGGTTTACGACAGCCAAACAAAGGCATCAACTTTCCGACGGCCACAGTGGGTGTGCATTATGCCATTCGGCCAGCCTCTTTCTCGGAAAGGCAACCGACAGAAAGTAGGGTACAGGACCATAAACGGAATTATCTGCTGGCGCTGCTCGCGTCTTACCAGGATCGGTCAGACGACCCTACCAGGCAACTCCCCCTTCTGGGGCTTACAGCTTATGTGAGCCAACCTATAGGCAGGCTCAGTGCACTTACCGCCGGTGCCGAGTGGGTTGCCGATTTTACTATCCGGAAACAACTGGAGCAGAATGGTGAGGACACTGATTTCCAGCGTGGCGCCTTGCTGGCAGGGCATGAGTTCCGCATTGGCAGGTTCCGGTTCAGTCAGCAGTTAGGAGTTTATGTGTATGCCCCTAATGCAGCCCGCGATGCTGTGTACCAGCGTTACGGGTTGGAGTATCATACCGGCAACAAAGCCTTCTTTGGCATTAACCTGAAGGCACACCGCCACGTGGCGGATTTCCTGGATGCGCGGATAGGACTGCGGCTGTAATCAGTACTGCACCTGGGCCACAACCTCTATGTCTCTTGGCTGGCTCAGTTTCATTTCTCTGTCTACCCTGAAGCTACCCACCGGCGTTTCTTCAATCGTTAACTGATCCAGCAAAAACCGCTCATGGTCTTTGTTCTCACTTGAAACAGCGCCCCATACCCAGGCCCTTTCTTCTGTGTCTTTTCCAAACACATAGGGCGACAGCGCTACCTGTTCTTCATGGCCATCCTCATCCCTGTACAGTACATCCAGAATCAGCTGGTCTTCTATGGCTTTGATGATGGTGCCTATTTTCCTGTTCCCCTCCAGGTAGTATATACCTTTTTCGGTGAGTCTGCCAGCGATAGGATGAACTTCGTCTTTATCTTTAGAGGTGTCGAAAGCAGTTGGTTCCTTGATTTCAATAAATCCATCCAGGTGCAGGTTATAGATAAAGGCTTCTGAAATTGCGGATGGGTCTCTTTTTATGAGTGGTGTCAGGTCATGAAACTTCCCGTCCCCATAAAATTCGTGCAGGTAGGTTAATACGGTGTTTGTCATCGCTTTTGTGTTTAAGTTTTATCTGTATGGCAGCTCTTCAGGCATACTCACGACAAGTCCTTTCACTTTTCCGGCAGTACACTTTTTGGGCCTGCTATGGGTGCTGAGGAAGTTTTTTGTATGCTGTGCTGGCTCTAAATACTTGTATGTTAAAAACAACAAAAGGTTCTGAGCGAACATAAAAAAGGCCTTATATATGAATTGTATAAGGCCTTCGGAAAAGTCGGAGTGGCGGGATTCGAACCCACGACCTCCAGCACCCCATGCTGGCGCGATACCAGGCTACGCTACACCCCGAATTTGTCGGCAAAATAAAAGGCTGGCACAACAAAAGCAAGCCTTTTAAGAGTGGAGGCCGGGATAAAAATCTGTGTCAGACTATCCATGCGATTCGCTAGCAGCAGGCAGAAACCTGGGCCATAGAACCGGTTTCTTCTATCTGGTTGGAAATCAAAAGCAATATCAGTTTGCCGTTGCTACCCGGGCTTCTTTCCTGAAAAACAATTGTGAAATAGGGATAAGCATAAATCCGGCGCAGGCAAAGGCAATGAACGACACCCTCAGGTTGAAGGCATGTGCCAGGTAGCCGATCATAGGCGGGCCAATCAGCATGCCGACCATACCGTAAGTGGCAATGATAGAGATGGCCATACCCGGTGAGTATTTTTTTGAGGCACCCGCTAAAGTGAATGTCATCGGGATAATAGCCGCTGTGCCGAATCCTACCAATGAAAACCCAATCATAGCAGGCCAGAAGCTTGGGAAAAGAATAGCCAGGCCAATACCTGAAAAGATGAATACGGCACTGAATATATAAGTGGCTGGCATACCTATTCTATCAATAATACGATCTGAAAGGAACCGCGAGAGCGCCATGCAAGTCATAAAGATCAGGTAACCGGCGGTAAATATATCTACCTGCACTACCTCCTGAAAGTAAATGCCACTCCAGTCAAACATACCGCCTTCGCAGATGGCCGCAAAAAAAACCATCAGTCCAAGGTACAGGATGTAAGGGTCCGGTTTACCGAAAGTCAGTTTATTCCCGGCAGTAGAACGGTCGTTTCGCAACAGAAATCGGTAGGTGAACAGCGTTGCCAGAATAACGGCGGCCGTTACAGACATCAGATGGGGTGTGATGGAAACATCCATCGCCACCAGCAGCGTTGTAAAACCAACGCCCACGATACCGCCTGTGCTCCAGAGTCCGTGAAAGGAGCCGTTGATTTTGCGGTCAAACTGCTTCTGAAGGGTGATGGCCTGTGTGTTCATGGCGATATTCAGTATCCGCATGCTAAAGGCAAACAGGAAAATCGCCATCACCAGTGTAAGCGTAGTAGTGGCAAAGCTGATGAGTGAGAGGCACAGCGCATGTACCACAAAACCTGCCGTCAGAGGTATCCTGCTGTCGTATTTGGTGACGAGCCAGCCGGAGAAGGGGAGGCCAATCAGGGAGCTGATGGGCATGGCGAGCAGGATGGTGCCCAACTCTGCTTCGTTAAAGCCAAAGGCGTTTTTAATGGTGGGGATTCTGGCTGCCCAACTAGAAAAGCAAAACCCGGAGAGAAAGAAAAATGCACTGAGGGAAACCCGCTGCCTGGCTTTTAAATCCATACGACACAATTTGAGCGAATGCAAATATCCTCAATAACGGAGACAAGCAGGTGTGTTTTGAAATAAAATTAGGGAAGCGTGCGCTGGAATACTGCAGACAACCAGGAAAGAGGGGCATAAATAAACCTGTAATATGTTTTGAACTTAAACAAGAGCAGGCTAATGAAAGCCGTAGAAATGTGCTGTAAAGTATCTGAAACTTCACGCGATTGAAGCAAACAAGAAATGTATCTTTTAGTATAACAGTCTATTAGCAGGTATTGAGCCATGCTACTGTTGCTGGTTCTGCTGCTTTCAGGGATTGTAAAACCATTTAAACCATTAGGATTTGGAAAGTTTTCTACAGGACCTTTCATTGGTATGGAACATTGTTATTTTTGTTTTAGCAGGTGCATTAGTTTGGGGAGCCGGTGTAAGGCTTTCTAAATACGCCGACAAAATCATTGACAAGACGGGTGTTTCAGAGGTCTTCATCGGCACATTAGGGCTTGCTGTCATCACCTCGCTGCCAGAGGTGGCCACTACCGTTTCAGCTACTCTGGTCAATAATGTGAGCATGGCCATCAATAATTTGTTTGGAAGTATTGCCTTACAAGTTACGGTCCTGGCTGTTGCAGATGCTTTTATTAAGGAAACTTCACTAAGTGGTTCGCTTGAAAATCCTGTGTCCCGGTTTCAGGCAATTTGCCTTTCTTTTCTACTTTCGGCGGCTGCCATTGCCATTCTATATGAAGACGTTGCTATTTTCCATGTAGGCCTTTGGTCAATTGTTCTTTTTTGTCTTTACCTGGCACTTTTCTACATCATTAATTACTTCAAAAGAATGAAGTGGTGGCTAACAGAACCGGAAGAGCGGGAAAGTATTGGCAAAGTAAAAGCCATAGTATCTAAAAGAATGGAAGAAATAGAGGAAGAGGAAGAAGAGGAGGCTGATGAAGGTGATAAAGATGAAGAAGATGAGGAAGAAGAGAAAAAATTATCCGAGGTTGTAATGTCGAAACTTGGCTTGTTCTTTTTGCTGTCTGCGCTTGGTATATTAGTTGGTGGCTATTTTGTAGCAAATTCTGCTGACATAATTGCTGAAAGAACGGGTATAGGCTCCAACTTTATGGGATACTTCTTTGTGGGCCTTACTACTTCACTTCCTGAACTAAGCACAACCATAAGCGCCGCAAAGCTAAAAAGGTATCGTATGGCCTTTAGCAACATATTTGGTACTAACCTTTTAAATGTTGGCCTAGTCTTACTCGCTGATTTGATTTATTTAGAGGGGCCGGCCCTGGATGAGGTAGGAAGCTTTGCCGCTGCCGGGGCTGTTCTGGGTATACTGCTGACAAGCCTTTACCAGATAGGTCTTACCATCAAATACAAGAAAACGTTTTTCAGGCTGGGTTTCGACTCAATTCTTGTTGTCATCTTTTATATAATAGGGGCGACTATCCTATTTAACATGCGGCAGGGCTAAATAAAGGGAGCATATTAAAATCAAATGGAAACTCCCGGTACCCCTTATAAATTGTAAGTAGGTACCGGGAGTTTCTATTTAGACTTGTAGTTAAGTAGTTAATTAAAGGAAGCGGAATGCTTTTGCAGACTCTTTAAGAGAGATAGCTAAAGCAGTACCCAATAAGCGCAATCAAGTACTAAAACTTATTTGATATACTTATCAAAGCTTCCTCTTTTGTCTTCTACCTTTCCTTTAGGGAAGGACAATGCAATGATAACAATTCCTGAAACCACGCCATTCCACATGGCAGTGTCATTGTCTGTTCCTAAAACCCAGGGAGCAGCTATGAGCCAAAGGCCGAACAGGACATGGAGGTAGCGCAGGGGGCGGGCTACTTCAGACATGGCAATTACGGCAAATGTCACAATAATGGCACCTGCCAGATGATTACTATCGGCTATGGTGCCACTGTACCCCAAAACACCGGGAGCAGCCATTACCCACATACCTATCAGCATGATGAGGAACAAATTCCAGGGTCTAAGCAACAGGTCGTTATAGGCTTCGCTGAAAGTAAGCTCCAGCAACGTTTCCGGGTTCTTCTTTTCTTCCATATCACCGCCTTTCATGGTACCACCAAACCAAAGGGATTTCCAGTAAGAGGTACCTCTCTCTTTTTTTTCATGCCGCATCAGCTGTATGGTAGCCAGCACTTCGTCAATTGTAAACGGAATCATTAGCAGGGAGATCATCGCGCTTGTAAGGCACAGGGTGCACCAGTGCCCCACCGACACCGGCTGAAGGATGACGAGCGTAATACTGACCACTCCGAGCGGGACGATCAGGATACCGAATATGATCACGACCCAGGGCATCGTACGCCAGCGATGTGTGCCTCCTGCTAGTCCAAATAACACATCAATGACATAGGAGAATGCTCCCAAGGTGGCATCAGACACTGGAAAAGACTCAGAAACATCAGACGTCAATACCTTGCGGGTACCATCCCCAAAAAAAGGATCCCACACGGTATTGATATATTCTAGCTGAAAGGCGCCCATGTAGCGTGCAACAAAAAAACCGACCCAGGCAAAAAAGATCACAGGTACGCGCTGGTTCCAGGAAGAGGGGTTATAACTCCAGCCAGCTGGGACATTTGGCCCCGGCTGTGCGAATAATTTGATTCCCGGCTGCCTGGGAATAACGATGCCGAAGACAACAACAAGGGTTCCAATAAGGTAATTATTCAGAAAGCCTGCACCTACCTCGGCCCAAAAAATCATGGGAGCAACAAAAAGCCAGACGCCTAAAAAGACAATTCCCCATTGTGCCCATAGCTTATAAGGTTTTAAAGCAAAATAGCTCAGCACAATCAGGATAATACCTGCCAGAATATCATTCCAAACCATCTCTGGCACCTTGTAGCCAAAGGTGGGAGGGTTGGCTATGAGCCAAAAGCCCAATGTAATAATGCAGTAATAAACCCAGCTTACTTTTTTATGATGTTCTTCATGTTTTTTTAGTTTCTCATCTGGAAACATATCCTTTTTTACAAAGAAGAGATTGCTAAAAGTAAGGTTCATGTTTTTTAAAGTTTACGTTTAAAACTGAAACTCTGGAAAAGCATAAAGGGGAAGAGAATGTTCCTGGAATATGCTCCCAAAAGTCTTTTCTGAACTATGCTTTTTTCGAGCCTAAACATTAAGATGCTGGGTGCCTGTTACCAAGGAATACGGTAAATGAGGTGAAGGTGTACAACTATATTTTGTTTGCTATTGTTTTGCGATAACCAACTGGCATTTAGTGTCATTCTTCGAGTGAACATCTCGGAGATTAGTATCCATCAGCTTTCTATGTTTTTTTCCGGAGAAGGGGAGGAGCCAACTGGTAAAAGCGGGTAAAGTACGTAGATGCCGTAATTAGTACTAGCTTATCTCAGTATAAATCATTCTTGCCAACTTCGTACATATAAGTTTAATGCCTTTATGCCTATGGAACATAAGCCTATCACAACCCAGGATGAGTACGACAAAGTAGCTGCCCGCATAGAACAGTTAAAAGATGGTGATGCGGGCTCGGAAGAAGCGGAAGAATTGAAGCTGTTAACGAAATTGATAATTGCCTACGAAAGTAAAAGACAGCAACCAGAAGAGTGAAATCTTAAAGATACTTCATGCAGGTCCCCCCGCATTTTGCCTCATTTTCAGAAGGGGGAAGGGCACCGTTTGTTTTGGCTAAAACAGAATGAACAGCCCTGCCTTTAAAGGAGGCAATTCTGACATTACGCATAATGTATGCGTAATGCCTTTGTAAGCCTAATCAGTGCCATGCATGTAGCAGGACCGTGTCAATTTTACAGCAGATTTAGTTTAATGCCACCATTGATTACCCTGCCATCAACCGGCGCATATATCTCATCAAAAACAGGAGTCGTTATGCTGCCACTATAGATACTGCCGAACCTGCTTTGCCTGGTGTCGAAAATATTCTCGAAGTTGAGGAACAGGGAGAACTTTGAAAACATTTTCTCTATCATTATCCCATTAATCCAATAGTCACGCCCTCTGCTGCCATCCGTAAGCCGCTGCGAACTGAAGTAGTAGGCTTCCAGGCCTATTCTGAAATTATCCTCCTTCTCCAGCATCAGCACGTTGTTTACTCTGTGCTTTGGGGTAAGCGGCATATCAGTTACGGTGCCATTGTAATGCTGCCTGGCGTCAGTATAGGTATAGCCTAAAAACAGCTTCACCCATTCGTATCCAAATTTCATGTTTGTTTCAACGCCTTTGGTGTCCACGTATCCGCTTGCGTTCCGAAACTCATAGAGGTTGTCAGCTCGCTGTGAAAGGATAAGCGGGTCGTTTAGATAGGTGTAGAAAAACATATGGTTAATGCTGAAGGTCACTTTGTCTCCGATGATGGTGTTGAAGTTGATGTCAGCGTTTCCACCGATGGATGTTTCCACCTCTGTTACCCGTGCGGCGAGCGGTAAAATATTCTGGAAGGTGATATTCTCTGCTTCCTGCGTGAAGATAGTCGGTGTCTTGTAGCCCATGCCTCCACCGATGCGGGAGGTCAGGCGGTCGCTTATTCTAAACAGTGCCGAGACACGTGGCAGTACAAACAATCCCTCAATCTTTTTTGCTGGCGCAGGCATTACATAGTCGGTCCTGAGGCCTGTTTCCAGCACAAACCAGTCTACGGGCGTGAAAGTGTTTTGTGCAAATGCGCCGATAATGGTGTTGTTGTAGTCTCTGGCTCCAACCGCATCCGCATTCTGCTCCGAGAATTTATCGGTCCAAAGGTTTGCACCCATTACCCAATCAGACCTGTCGCTGTTCAGGCTATACGCCACCTCACTGAAACTGGAAAGTTGCTCTCCTGAAAAGTCGTAGCCGGGAACAAAAATATCCCTGTTGAAAAAGCTAAGGCTATTCTTCACAGAAAGCATGGATTGGTCTGAGAGCCTGTGTTCGAGGTTGAACTGCGTGGAGTATCGTTTCGTGTTGTTCTGCTCAAAGTAAAGGTTGCCTTCAGCTCCATCGATGTAGCGTAAATCACCGCCCAGGCGCTCTTCCTGTGTTGCGTTCAGCCCCAGGTAAAGCTGCGTGCGCTCGCTTGGATAGTAATAGACACGGGGATTCAGTGTATACCTCTCAAACTCCGGGATGGCAGAGAAACCGATGTCAGCCGGGTCATAGGCGTTGTTCGTGTTTCTGGATGCAAAGACGGTTACGCCGAGCTTGCCAAACCTTTTTCCATAGAAGCTGCTCAGGTCAAGCCCTCCCGCACTGGTGGCATTGGCCATAAAGGAGAGTTCACCTTCTTCTGTTGGTCTCTTGGTAATCAGGTTCACCAGTCCTGCTATGGCACCGCCTCCGTAAAGCGTGGAAGAACTTCCTTTAATTACCTCCACCTGGTATAAGTTAAGCGGTGGAATCTGCATGATGCTAAGGCCACTGGAAAAGCCGGAGTAAAGCGGGAAGCCGTCCTGCAGTATCTGCGTATAACGCCCGTCCAGCCCCTGAATGCGAATGGTGGCGCTTGCGCTGGTAGCCGAAGTCTGCTGCGTCTGGATACCGGTGCTTTCACTCAGCAGCATCCTGATGTCTCCTGGTTTCATGTTCGCTTTCTCACCAAGTTCTTCCAGCGTAATGGCCTCGAGTCGTGTCGGAATATCTTCTATGGTACGGCTGCTGCGGGTGGTGGAGATAACCACCTCCTCCAGTTCCTCACCACCTGGCGCTAACTGCACCACAATGGGTGCTGACTGGGCAAGCGGGAACGTAAGCGTATCCAGCCTGTCTTCGTACCCGACATAGCTGTACCGGATGACCTGCCTGCCATCGGGAATTCCTGACAATTGAAGCGCACCGTCCGCACCGGCACTTGCGCCGATACCTGTTCCCATGACGGATGCTGTAGCACCAATCAAGGGCGCTTTTGTTTCGCTATCTCTGATGATAGCCTGAAGTGTATTTTGGCTATAGGCCATGGTATTGCCCAGCAAGAGGAGCAATACAAATATGTATTTGTTCATTTCTTTGAAAACTAATGCTATAAAATTTACAAGCGATACAGGCGTGTACCGCATTCCTTCCTGGTGACAGCGTGTCACGCTATAACATTAGCTTAGTTTTGGGGGCTGCCAGATGGCATGGTGGAATGGGGCAAAGAAGCTTTGCCTGTAGGTTGCAAAGAGATGACCGTTATGAGAAAGCAGGGGTGTTACAGGCGCTACTGCGAATCCGGACACCGTAAAGCCGATGCAGGAGGAGCAACTGTAGAAAGGGGAGCAAGCGTCAGCATCCTTCTCGTGGCTGTCGGCTTGTTCTGTCATCATCTCTTCACTGGCGCAGTTGTCGGTGAGGCAGCAAGGCATTACCGAGAGCGTAACTACTAACAGTGCGCATATGATTGTTAAGACTTTCACCCTACAAAAGTACTGATTCTCTCTATAGTTTCAAAGACAATGGCATGGTGCGGGCAGTTCACACACTTTCAAAAGTAAACGTTCCATCGCACATGCCACTCCACAGAATTAAACAGAAGGGTAAAACAGTTCATGAAATGAAGCGAATCTACTGCTGCAGCATAGAGGCACTGTAGGGGTTGGAGAGGAGTTCGCGGAATACCTCCCAGCGCTTTTCCGGGTTTGCTGCCGTACCACCCTGTGCCTCCACATGCTGGCGCACCAGTTCCTGCCCTAGGTTGTAGTTGATCACATAACTCCTGTAGCGGTCAAAAAAGCGGGTGCGTTGCAGTGCTTTGTCTTTGTCGTAGAAGTTATATTTTACCAGCAGGTCGGCGGCTTCTTCCCGGCTGATCTGGCCGTCTAGGTACAGGCGTGCTGCTTCGGTTCCTGCAAAGTCTAGCTGGGCAATTTTATTAAGAATAGCATAATAGCCTTCTGCCTCTTTCGGGTTCAGGCCTGCCAGCGGGAACAGTACTTCCTTCTCAAACTGAATACGTTCGGCGGCAGGAAAGGCAACCTCCACGCCGTAGTTGGCGCTGCCTTCCGCAATCAGCGACTGTGGGCTGAACAGCGGGTACACGGAATACTCTTTCCAGCCACGGTTGTTTACCAGTTCTTCCTCCAGCAGCACGTTGTACACATGGTGCCCCGGGTACCCCTCGTGTCCGGCCAGGTCTATGGCGCGCTCAATGTTGATCGGAAAATCTGTGTTAATCTGAATCAGGCTATAACTGTTGCCTTTAAAGTAGTTGTATCCTGACCACGGTTTGTCTGTGACATACTCTACCTTGAAGTTTTCATTTTCAGGCAAATCATAATGGGCTTTGGTTCTTCTGCGCGCCTCTGTGATGGCAGCCTGAAATACGGTGTCGAGTTTTTCCTTTGGAATAACGAATCGGAAGCGGTAAGCAGCCCAACGGTCTGCAATGCTGCCTTCACCAGGAAGCGCCGTATCCAGCGTCTGCAGCAGCGAATCGAAGTAAGTGAATTCGTAGTGCGGTGGTACGGCATCATAAAGCAGTTTTGCCTCTTCATCAAAAGAAAGCTTTCTGCCCTGCATCATCTCCACCTTCGTGATGCTGGCCAGCACCTGTTTCTGCAGCATCGCTATTCTTCTTTTCTCCAGCGCCGTTAGCCCGATGGTGTCCTGCGCCATAAGTCCTTGTTGTACCAGTTGTAACTCCTGCAGCAGCGTTTCTCCCGGAAAAGTATCAGCAGGAGCGGAGGTCGGCTTCCATTCTTCCGGACCATAATAGGCATCCACAAAGTCGCTGTCGTATTGGCCAATCCGCAGCAGCGTTTTTACATACTGTTCTGCCAGTACATCCATGGGTGGTACAGGTGCCTCCTGCTGCTTTGCAGGCGCACAAGCCCCGAGCAAAGCCAGGCAAACGAAGGGTAAGAGGTTCTTCAGGTAGTAGAACTTCATGTGGTGTCAGTTTAGCTAGAGCGCAAAAAGTAGTGTAAGCTAATATTTATATAAATAAAAATCCTGGGATGCTCAGAATATGTTTGTTGGCTTTGAGGCAGCACTTCTTCAGTAACCTTTCATGAGCCCAAATTCCAAGTAATTTAATCCTTTCTCAAACTATACTCCATTTAGAAGTAGGGAGGTGGATATCTAATAACACATTTCTGAAGCGAATAAGCATTATAGTATGGACATACCTAATATGTAACTCAAGTTGGGATTTTTTTTGTATCTGAAATGAACCCACCCCTAACCCCTCCGAGGAGGGGAATCTTCTTTCTAGGCCAAAATTCCCCTCTTGGGAGGGGTAGGGGTGGGTAATCAACGGTAGTGAAATGTGAAAATCGCAACTTGAGTTATGTATATAATCTGCACTGTGCTGCCTCTTTTATTCAGCTGTCAGTTACCATCTGCGACATACTTACCGGCTGCTTCCGACACCTGTTGCAGAATGTTCTTCAGCACAGGGCTGTTGTCGTTCTTGCGCCATGTCACGTAGAGGTTCATTTTGTAGGGTAGGGTGATAAAGCGCACATTGGGCAATGCACTGAAAGAGTAAGAGTACGGCAGGATGGACACGCCAAGCCCCTTGGAGACCAGCCCGAGAACCATTCCCCCGAAGTCCGTTTCGATGCGCACATCAGGCGTGAAGCTGTGGTCTTCGAGAATCTGCCGAAGGCTTGAGGTGTAAAATGTTGTCTGCGCCAGGTTTGACAGGATAAACTTCTCATTCTCTAAATCGTGAAGCCCCGTAAAGTTTTGCTCGTTTAAGTGATGGTTCGAGGGCACGACAAGGGCGAACGGCTCTGAGTACAGGCAGATTG
This sequence comes from Pontibacter diazotrophicus, assembly GCF_003367245.1. GTDB lineage: Bacteria > Bacteroidota > Bacteroidia > Cytophagales > Hymenobacteraceae > Pontibacter > Pontibacter diazotrophicus. The sequence continues at coordinate 187,910 of NZ_QRGR01000007.1, forward strand.
ACTGCAACGACGGGTTTCCAGCGGGGTCACGCCTGAACGCCATGTCCATCTGGTAACTTAACAGCAACTGCTCAAAGCTGATGTCGGTCGGCTCCACCAACTCCACCTTCAACTCCGGTAAGGTGCGGGATATACTGGCGATTAGATCTGGCATGAAGCCATACGTGATAGAACCGGGGTAACCGATTCTCACCGTGCCGAACGCCCCCTCATGTATCTTTCTCGCCTGCAGGTGGATGCGGTTTATCTCATCGAGCAGAGGCAGCCATTGGTCTCTGAGGAATGCACCAGCCTCGGTCAGTTTCACGCTCCGCTTATTTCTTTCAAAAAGCCGCACCCCAAGTTCATCCTCCAATGCTTTGATTTGCCTGCTGAGCGCAGACTGCGTGATGTACATGCGTTCGGCAGTATTCCAGAAGTGCAGTTCCTGTGACAGTGCCAGAAAGTATTTTATCTGCTGAATCTCCATTTACACTAATCTGATTTTCGCATTAGTCAAGCCAATATTAGCATTTTTATGCTCATCCGCATACACTTACTTTGCCATAACTATTAATATGCAACGCCATGGTGTCACAACGAAAACATGTATGGGAAGGGATAGGTTGGGTAGGAGCCCTCTTTTCGCTTTTGGCTTTTAGCCTGAACAGCCTGGGTGCTGTCAGCAGTCAATCTGTGGAGTATCTGGGGATGAATATCGTTGGCTGCTTCTTCATGATTCTATACGCAGTTTCAAAGAAAGCACACGCGAGTTGGGTGCTTAACGCCATCTTTTTATTAGTGGCTGTTTTTGCGTTGGTTAGGGTTTATATGATGCAACTATAACTGATATCCTGTAACGGTCAGTCAAGCATTCTATTAATCTTCTTAAATGGCTACTATGACAACAGCCAAACCATTGCTTCATCCCTGTTGGCGAAACTCTTAAACTCCAATGGCAGGTTCAGTTCTAGCCTAAGCTCTGCGGAAAGCTTGTCCGCCTGTTTCTCACGTTCAGTATCTGTGGTGCTGATGCGTGCTATTTTCTTCAGGCAGGTTTCTCTCATGTCTATGCCGAACTTCAGTGTAATGGCTTTGTAGGCTTCATCTTCAACCTCCATAACAGATTCGCTGGAATCAAGCAGAAGCTTTTTTATGTCGTAGTTTATGATGCTTTCAATGATAAGGCCCAAGCAAAAGCTCACGTCTTCCGTGCCAAACTCATGCACGTTCGGCATTGTGGTTGTTAAAATCCCAGTTTCAGGGTTATAATCAAGGGTGACTATGCCGCTGTAGATTATCATTACGTTGTTTAATAGCTTAAAAAGGGCGGTAGAACAAGCTATTAAGTTAGCACTTTCTCCGAATTTTTCAATGCATACGGGCTTTAGGGTATCCTTGAACTGAAAATTGGCGGCTACAGCGACTTAACTTGCCATTAGCCACTCCATGGCATCGGCCTTACTGGCGAAGTGACATTAGTTAAAACACCGCCTAATACAATAAAAAACGCCTTGCAAAGTCATTTTACAAGGCGTTTTCTTCCATTTGTGCACCCGAGAGGATTCGAACCCCTAACCCTCGGAGCCGAAATCCGATATTCTATCCAGTTGAACTACGGGTGCAGTGCGTGTGCAAAAATAGGAACTAAGCTGATAAAAGAAAACATTCGGCTGCAAAATTTCTACCTGCTTTTCCTTTCCTGTCATAGGCTGCTCACTTACAGCCCTTTGCTTGTTTTCTAAAACATTCCGCTTTGCTCTATAGTTAAATAGATAATACAGAACACAATTAAACGTATAAAAACACTATGGAGAAAATATATACGGCAGAGGTAACTGCCACAGGCGGCCGCAAAGGTCATGTAAAATCAACAGACGGCGTAATTGACATGGCCTTGACTGTGCCGGTAGGAATGAGCAGTGGAGGTAAGACAAATCCGGAGCAGCTCTTTGCTGCAGGCTACGCAGCCTGTTTTCAGAGTGCTTTGATGGTGGTGTCTGCGAAGCATCAGGAACAACTGGACCCCAGCTCAACCGTGACGGCACATGTTGATTTATTAAAGAAGGACGATGGAGGGTATGCCCTGGGAGTAAAGCTGGCGGTAGACCTGAAGGGCGTTGACAAAGACAAAGCTAAAAAGATGGTGGACGAAGCACATCAAATCTGCCCTTACTCTGTCGGCACACGCGGCAATATAGAAGTGGACCTGCAAGTCGTGTAAGTTTCTTTAAGTTAGAGAGTTAGAGGGTTAAAGAGTTAGAAAGTTATTTTGAGTTAGGAAGTTGAAGAGGGGAGACTGCTGCAATCAGTTTGTTGTATCCGGTGGGGTAGAGATGAAGGTAGGGCAGGGACAATTTATAGCAAACGTGAATTTCAGAAACTCTCTAACTCTCTAAATCCCAAACTTTCTAACTTTTCCTGCAAGCATATAAAACAGAAAAGGCTGCCAATTATGGCAGCCTTTTCTGTTTTATATGCTTGCAGGAAACTACGCTTCTGCTAATACTTGCTCTACTTTTTCAGCAGCTTCTTTTAATACAACAGCTGAGTAAACTTTCAGGCCGGACTCATCGATGATGCGGGCGCCTTCTTCCGCATTGGTACCTTGCAGACGAACGATGATTGGAACACGGATGTCGCCGATGTTCTTGTATGCTTCCACTACACCGTTGGCAACACGGTCGCAACGTACGATACCGCCAAAGATGTTGATCAGGATAGCCTTTACATTCGGGTCTTTCAGGATGATGCGGAAACCAGCTTCAACCGTCTGTGCGTTTGCCCCACCCCCTACGTCCAGGAAGTTAGCAGGCTCACCGCCGGAAAGTTTGATGATGTCCATCGTTGCCATCGCCAGACCTGCTCCGTTTACCATACAGCCAACGTTACCGTCCAGCTTTACATAGTTCAGGTTGTGCTCACCAGCTTCAACTTCCAATGGATCTTCCTCAGTGATGTCACGCAGGTTCGCCAGGTCTTTGTGGCGGAACAGGGCGTTATCGTCAAGGTCAACCTTTGCGTCAACAGCTAATATTTTATTGTCTGATGTTTTCAGTACCGGGTTGATTTCGAACATAGAAGAGTCCGTATCAACATAAGCCTTGTAGAGGTTGGTCACAAACTTCACCATCTCTTTAAAAGCAGCTCCTTCCAAACCAAAGGCAAAGGCAACTTTGCGGGCCTGGAAGCCCTGCAGCCCTACTGCCGGGTCAATCCACTCTTTGATGATTTTCTCAGGAGTTTTCTCTGCTACCTCCTCAATGTCCATACCACCTTCGGTAGAGGCCATGATCACGTTCATGCCTTTCGCACGGTCCAGCAGGATGCTCAGGTAATACTCTTTTGGCTCAGACTCGCCCGGGTAGTAAACGTCCTGTGCTATCAGCACCTTGTTTACTTTCTTGCCTTCAGGTCCGGTTTGGTGCGTTACCAGCTGCATGCCGATAATCTGCTCAGAAATTTCTCTCACCTGGTCCAGGTTCTTGGCCAGCTTTACACCGCCACCTTTACCACGGCCACCCGCATGGATCTGCGCCTTGATAACGTGCCAGCTGCTGCCAGTCTCTTCTGTCAGTTTCTTTGCAGCCTCTACAGCTTGCTCTGGCGTGTCAGCCACGATTCCTTCCTGGATGCGTACGCCATAGCCTTTTAAAATCTCTTTAGCCTGATATTCGTGTATGTTCATGCTTTCAGTTTTAATGGACGCCACGAAATTAAGTTTTTATTCCCTGAGATTCAAGAAAAGCTTTTTTTAAATATAAGCACGCTGGCCGCAGATACTGCGCCTGCTGTGTGTGTCGCTGCTCTTATTAATAGCGCCATTGCAACGTGGAAGGTCCTGAAGGAGTAAGTAAGGGAGTAATTAGATGAATCAACCTGAATATAGCAGACACTTATGCTTGATATTTATACTTACGCTAAACGAGTAGCTATTGCTGCTCTTATTGTACTTCTGATAGTCGCTGGCTTTTACATGCTGAGCCAGTACGGCTATTTCTTTCTGCTGGTGTTTGCCGGTATTCTGCTAGCGGTGCTCTTCTGCGGCATGACGGACTGGATAGTAAGGAAGGTGCATATGAAGCGGGCAATTGCTTTGGCGATCTCAGTGTTGTTCTTTTTCGGGTTGTTGTTTGCGGCTTTCTGGTTTGTGGCCCCCACCGTGGGGGAGCAGTTTCAGCAAATGAGACAGACCATACCTGAGTCACTAGACCGGGTACAGGACTGGCTCAGCGAGCAAAGATGGGGAGAGCAGTTGTTGAGTCAGATACCTGAGGACCCCAGCAGCATGCTTCCCGAGCAAGAGCAAATCCTGTCGCAGGCGGGAGGGGCCTTTTCCACTACACTCGGTTTCCTGGCAGATTTGTTCATTGTCATCATCACAGCCTTGTTTTTTGCGTCTGATCCGGCGCTGTATACCCGTGGTTTAGCCAAACTCTTCCCTGTCCGGACGCGCCCCCGTCTGATGGAAGTGCTTACCAGGTGCTACCATGACCTGAGAATGTGGTTGATTGGTATGCTGGCAGCGATGGCTATTATCGGGATAAGCACAGCAATCGGATACAGTATCATCGGTTTACCGATGGCATTTGCCCTGGCCTTGATTGCCTTCCTGTTTGCTTTTGTTCCCAACATCGGCCCCTGGATTGCGGGTATACCTGCCGTGCTGATTGGGTTGTTGGAAGGACCTGACATGGCTTTGACTGTACTATTGGTATATGGCGGTATTCAAATAGTGGAAAGCTGGATAATCACACCTATTATCTTTCAGAAAACAGTGGCACTGCCGCCAGCCTTGCTGCTTTTCTTTCAGGTATTACTGGGTTTGGTGCAGGGAGGCCTGGGGCTTTTAATGGCAGCGCCAATACTGGCTGTATTGTTGGTGTTTATACAGGAACTTTATGTAAAGGATGTGTTGGAAGCTAAGCCTGAGGATGCCAGCGCATCAGATGTGCCGGAAAGCGCCCGGGCGACTGCAAAGAGATAGCTTAATTTACAATTCGCCGTGCTGCCACAAAAACGATAGGGCGTTGCTAAAGTATAACCGTTGTTTTGTAGCTTTGGCAGACTCTTTGTATTCATCATACGCATACACAATACCCTTCTATAGTGCTGCAGGTAACAAACATATATAAGAAATACGGTTCGCTGGAGGTGCTCAAGGGCATCGATTTGACAATTTCCGCTGGTGAGGTAGTCTCTATTGTAGGGGCTTCAGGAGCCGGAAAAAGCACTTTGCTACACATACTAGGCACCCTCGACACAACAGACAAAGGCGAGGTGCTTTTTGATGGCAAAAACATAGCAAAGATGAATGCCTCTGAAATGGCGCGTTTCCGGAACAAGCACGTTGGCTTTATCTTTCAGTTCCATAACCTGTTGCCAGAGTTCACGGCTTTAGAGAATGCTTGCTTGCCTGGCTTTCTGGCCGGAAGGCCTGAAAAGGAAGTGCGGGAGCAGGCAGAGCAGCTCCTGCAGATGCTTGGCCTGTCGCACCGCCTGGAACATAAGCCCTCCGAAATGTCAGGTGGGGAGCAGCAGCGTACTGCCGTGGCCCGGGCGCTTATCAACTCTCCCCGCATTATCTTCGCGGATGAACCGAGTGGTAACCTCGATTCGCAGAATGCGCAGGAACTGCATGAGATATTTTTCCGCCTGCGGGATGAGTTTAACCAGACGTTCGTAATTGTGACGCACAACGAGCAGCTAGCTGGTATGGCCGATCGCACGCTGGTCATGAAAGACGGTGTAATAGTCGATTAAGTAATTTTCCGCCGGTTCATGAATTTGAATGATGAACGGTTTATGCGGATTTTTCTTGCCCAATCCGAGTGAGCCGTTCATTTATGAAACGGACATTTTTAAAGTACAAACCTTTAATTGGCAGCCATAAAAACCAGAACTATGCTAAAAGTAATAAGTATCTTGTTTGCTGTTGTTGGTTTGGTCTACTTCTTATTTTACCCATTTTTAAAGAACTCCATCAACAGGAAAAAGCTCTTTAAATGGTTCTTTATTCTGTATATTATCTCTCTTATTGTCTCTACTGTAGGAACCTATTTCTTATAAGCAGGACGGCCTGAGTTAGAAATAGGGGAAGTTCATCCCCTTCTTCATGCTTCGCTATCATGATGCTACAGACTCACTTTCTGGGCTGCAAACACTTAATTGCTGTAGTAAGTTTGATGGCGTCTGTACTCCGCGGTATCCAGTACATTATCACCATTTGTATCCCATAATGTGAAAGTACCGGTTATGTACTCCCGCTCCGTTAGCTGTCCGTCACCGTCTGTATCCCAGGTGTTGTACCAGCCCAGTTCAGCAAAGTCTCCGTCGAACTCTACCCTTTCTATAAAGCCATCGCCATCAGTGTCCCATGGTTGCCAATCTGCCGCATCTATACCATTACCATAATCTGACACCACCGTGGTCCACTCGCCCTGGGAGATCCTTCCATCGTTGTTCAAGTCCCAGATTTGATAGAAGCTGGCGGTAAATTCCTCCTCGTTCAGTAAACTATCTTCGTCTATGTCCCAGTCTTCATAGTACGTTGTGGTGCCGAAGGTTGTATAGTATTCTTCCTCATCCCAGGTTTCAGCCACAGCCACATCATCTGTAACAACCTCTTGCTCTACTACCTCTGTTTCTCCATTGCAGGCTGCCACTCCGGCCATAAAAAATAAACTTAGAATACTTCTTATCATCCTCAGGGAGTTTCGTTCTCCTTTTTTCATCAATCTCCTTTAGGTTTGTTAGCTAATTTAATTTTCAGGCGCTTGCTAAAACCTACGCGGCCTGTCAGATATCGTTCAGTGCAAAGTGCTGTAACTGCATGAAGATGAGTGTGAAAGGAACTTGCCTTAGAGGTAGCGGACAAGTAATAAGTGCATATAAATAGAAGGGAGTATAGTATATGTTGGAACAGACCTTAGTCCTGCATATATGGCATCATACGCTTGCTTCCTTTGCTGCCATCGGCATTAGTTGCGCCAACATTTCCTGGTGCCGGGTCAGCATGATGTGCAGTACAAAAGCCATGAGCACATAGTCCTCCACCGTGCTGTCTCTGAACGCCATGAAACTGCTAAAGCTGGTGGCGTCATGCTCCCTGATGTACGCGGTGAGCCGGGGTAGTACAGGTTTAGCGCCTCCCGCTTGCCCAGAGTGATCTTCAAGTAATCGTAAGCGGCTTTTTCCATCTTTTAACTGAAGTTTCCCCGCCTCCTGCGGGCTACCATTTCTTGGTAGCATCCTGTAAGTAGTTCTTATTTACAGGGCACAGGAAAAGCATGTATAGGTTAAGTTTGTTTTCATAGCCTGAAAAGGCAGGAGAGTTTCTTCAGTTTTAGTTCGTGCCGTATGTCTCCTGATACAGACAGGCAGCATATTCAGCCTCTTGCCAGCTGCTTTTGGTTTATTGCTTTGTTGGCTTTTCTTCCCTGATATTCCTTTCTTTTTCGCCCGGCTGCAAACCAAAGGCAATTATTGTTTCTTCTTCTTTCGGAATTAACTAATCTTAGTATAGTTAAATTGTGTGAATATTGTTTAACTATAGAAATATATGATTGTATATATGTGTTTAAAATATTCACTATTGGCTATTTTTCAGGCACGATTGCACGTATGGCAGGGCGTGTTTACCACAGGTTCCTTTTTTGCATCAAAGGAGAGGTACTGAGCCTAACATGCGAGTTTTAGTGCTGCCTTCCAAGGCTACCATAAGCCCTATTTCTGTTGAATAAAGGCATCTCCACGGGAACGCACCATTGAAGCAAAAAGGGAAATACGGTGCTACAAGAAACAGGACAGCTTTTCTTTTGAAAGAGGTTTCTCAATGTAACCAACCACAGGGAGCTCCTTTGCCCTTGCTAATTCCAGATCGTGCAGCGAAGAACTGAGGATGACAATCCTCATGGAGGAAGACTTCCAGTCAACGGACTTTTGCAGCTCCTCCAAAAGCGTAAAGCCGCCCATAACTGGCATATTAATGTCTAACAGGACCAATTCCGGGTAACGGCCGCTACAATACAATTCTCTGATTATGGCCAAAGCCTCCTGGCCGTGCTGCGCAGTCAGAATTTCGGCCTCTATACCCGACATCTTCAGCACTCTTTTAGATAAAAAGATGGAGAGGTTATCATCATCTACCAACAGAACTGTTTTAGGTTGTTTTAGTCCCTTTTTACCTGACTTTAACCCTGGCACATGTAAAAACTGATTTACAGGCGCAATTGCCTGGTAAATAAACTGATAATACTTTGTTAAATACATCTGTATTCTTTACTAATAATGTTTCCCATTAATCACCTTCTATTCAATAAGAACCCTCTACTTCAAAGGCCACGCGGGGCTTCATGATATTCCCTTTTTCTGCCATAGCCATTCCTGTGTGCTACCGGGTCGAAAATGTTCCCACCTTTATGTTGCCATTGAAATCAGGCTTTGATTTGCTGTATATTTCTTCTGCTCGTGTTTTGAGAAAGCAACCTATGGCATGACCACAGCTGTTTTTTGCAGGCGCTTTTCTGAGAGTAGTTTTCACAAAGCTTCCACCGTTTATACCTGGTTACTTAAACTTAGTGCCAATAATCCTGACACATCATAAAATATTTTTGCACCCTTATCTGCTCTTAATACTGCAGCAAAGTCTCCCTATAGTTTTTACTATCAACATTGGCAATCCACCAGCTATCAAGTAAGTTGAAAACAGGTAATTATCTGCAGAATACCTGATGGTATAATTTTGCGATTAAATATACATTGTCCGGGTAATAGACAGATGAGAAATTATATGAATGTACCGATTAGGTTAGTAAACAGCTATTTTATTAAGTGTGATGTTGTTGAAGCACCACTGTATGGGAGGTATAATAAGTTTCAACCCAGGTTGCACTACTCAACCTGCTGTTGCTAAACCATCCATTACTTCCTGGTGGAAAGGCATATTAATATGCCGGGCCATAATAGAGGAGGGGCTGTGCTTATGACAGGATAAAGCTTCCTGAGAGATAGGTGCCTGAACTGTAACTAACTTATGTTTCTAACAAATTCGAAAATAAAATTGGAATTATTCCAATTTAAAGTTAAATTTTATGCACAATTGAACCAGATGCTTCTTCTCTTCAGACTGTTTTTGAGACTGAGAATCCAGGCTCAAATCAAAGCATCTACAATGGAGCCGCGGCCTTAACCTATTAAGGAATACGTTTTTTATATATTTCTATTTTTCCTCTTTAAATCTTTATCAAAGCTCTCAGGCTGCTACTCAAAGCTGCACTACAGTATGAGGTGTAGCTCAGGATCCGACCAGTGACCCTTCTTTTGCTTTAGCCGCTTTCAGTTTATCAGTTCTTTCTAGCAGGTTTCCTTCATTTTTAAATCGCACGATATGCGCAAGATTCTACAAAATTCAATCTTACTGCTGTTGCTGACATTATTCATCCCGGGAGTGGAGGCATTTTCGCAGACAGCAGTTACGGTGTCTGGACAGGTGACGGATGCCAGCACAAGAGAGCCCCTAGTGGGTGTTAACGTCTATGTACGGGACAGGATGGTTGGTACCAGCACCGACAGCAGGGGCCAATACCGTTTAACTACCAACACGCCTACACCCTTCACCCTCGTGTTTTCAATGGTAGGATTCACACCACAGGAAATCAGCATTACAGAGAGCCGGTCAGATTTGGATGTTGCCCTTTCGGAAGGGCAGGTGTTAGGTTCTGAAGTGGTGGTCACGGCTTCCCGGGTAGAGGAAAACATCATGCGCTCACCTGTGAGTGTGGAGAAGATGGACGCGCGGGCGATACGTGAAACACCGGCCGCCAGCTTTTACGAAGGCTTACAGAACCTGAAGACCGTGGATATTATTACTTCCAGCCTGGGCTTTAAAATAATCAACACCCGTGGCTTTATGAGTACGTCTAACAACCGCTTTGTGCAGTTTATCGATGGGATGGATAACCAAGCACCGGGGCTCAACATTCCGGTCGGAAATATGGTCGGCATTTCTGATCTGGATGCCGAGAGCGTGGAGATTATTCCCGGAGCTGCTTCCGCCCTTTACGGACCAAACGCCTTTAACGGTGTAATTAACATGACCAGCAAGAACCCGTTCGACTACCAGGGCTTCAGTGCGATGGTAAAGCTGGGTGTGAACCACATAGATGGCCGTGATGCATCTCCCAGCCCGATGTACGAAGGCATGATCCGATATGCGAAGGCCATCAACAACCGTTTTGCCTTTAAAGTGAACCTGGCGTACATGACGGCACACGACTGGCACGCCAACAGTACCGAAAACGTAGACCCTTTATCCTACGCCACGCAGGGCAACGACCCCGACAACCCGGCTTACAATGCCTTGAACGTTTATGGGGATGAAGCAGTAACCAGTTTGCCGATTGGTCCTTTTGGCCTGCCGGTGCGGGTGGCCCGAACAGGGTACCTGGAAGAAGACCTGGTAGATTACGATACCTATAGCCTGAAGGGCGATGCCGCCCTGCATTACCGGGTAACGGAGCGGCTGGAAGTGATCTACCATTATAAATATGGTGCCGGTACCTCTGTTTACCAGGCGGCAAACCGCTACGCCATCAAAAACTTCACCCTGCAGCAGCACAAACTGGAGCTGAGAGGCAGCAATTTCTTTGCCCGCACCTATTCTACTTTCGAGGATTCGGGCGATTCTTATGATTCCCGATTCCTGGCCCTGAACCTGAACCGCACCTGGAAAAGTGACCAGCAGTGGTTTCAGGAATATGCCGCCGCCTACCTGGGTATTGTGCAAACCCTGACGCCGGGCAATCATGACGTTGCCCGTAGTTTCGCTGACAGGGGCCGTCTGGAGCCTGGCACACCTGAATTCGACCGGGAAAAAGAGCGGTTACAGGGCCTGACAGACTTCAGGAGGGGAGCCAAGTTCGACGATCAAACGAAGATGTACCATACCGAAGGCCAATATGACCTGAGCCGCTGGACGGGCAAAGTAGTAGATGTGCAAATTGGCGGAAATTACAGACTCTATGATTTGAACTCCAACGGGACTATCTTCAGCGACACTGTGGGCAATGATATCACCATCTACGAGTATGGCGCCTATGCGCAGGCCATTAAACGGCTTCTATCAGACAGATTGAAAATCACCGCCTCCCTGCGCTACGATAAAAACGAGAACTTCCAGGGCCGGTTTACACCAAGGGCTTCTGCTGTATTCACTGTAGCTGAAAACCATAATTTCAGGGCTTCTTTCCAGACCGGTTTCCGCAATCCCACGACCCAGGACCAGTTTATATTCCTGAATGTAGGCCAGGCCATACTGGTAGGCGGAGTTCCAGCCACCAGCCGCGGGCTTAACTTGTATGGCCCCGGCTCCAACACCATCACCCTGTCCTCCGTGCAGGCTTTCGGAAATGAAGTGCAGCTGGATGTAATTGAAGGGGTAAACAGCTCCCGGGCTGTTATCCAGAATGCGGGTATACTGCAGGCAGCAGAAGTAGACTATGTGAAGCCCGAGCAGGTGCGTGCGTACGAGGTAGGGTATAAGGGGCTGCTGCTCGACAAATCGCTTATGTTCGATATCAATTATTATTACAGCTCTTACAGGGATTTCATTTTGGGCACAACAGTGGTCCAGACGGAAAGCGACATCCAGACAAACCCCCAGGCTGCTGCTTTTGATATTGCCTTGAGCCGTTTCCAGCCCTACCAGCTTTATACGAATGCCGACCAGCAGGTGGCGGCGCAGGGGGCAGCACTTGGGGTAACCTATATCCTGGGTGGCTACACGTTTGGGGGAAACACGAACTGGAACAAACTGGACCTGGGAGAGGACGTTAACCCGGACCAGATAGCCGGTTTCAATACACCAGAATGGAAATTTAACCTGACGGTAGGCAACCGTAATGTGTACCGCAACCTGGGCTTTAGTGCCGCCTTCCGCTGGTCTGATTCCTATATCTGGCAGTCGTCCTTTATTGCAGGTATAAACGATGCCCTTATACCCTCTTACTATACCCTGGATGCCCAGGTAAGCTACAAGGTGCCGGCCATTAAGTCCATCTTCAGAATCGGGGGCTCTAATGTAACAAACAACCGCATCCGGCAGGTGTATGGCGGGCCTTATATCGGGGGGCTTTATTATGTGTCGATCACGTTTGACGAACTGCTGAACTGATTACTCCGCCTTTGTACAGATATGTTCAATTCAAAACCCATACGAGCATGAAAAACTTAAAAATATCCTGTCTGTCGCTGTTTTTGGTGAGCTTCTTGTTCTCCTGCTCCTATACGCCGCCTGAGCCGGCCGATGACCCAACCAACCCCCGTACAGCACCTGTAGCCGGAACAGCAGATTTCAGCAAATATGTAGCTGTCGGTAATTCTATTACAGCTGGATTCATGGATAATGCGCTTTATGAGGAGGGGCAGCAAAATGCTTATCCCGTAATACTGGCAGAACGCATGAAGCTGGTAAATGGCGGCGCGGCTTTCAATATGCCCGTATTTGCTTCTCCTACAGGAGCAGGTTTCAGTGGGTTTGTGCCGGGCACTACCACGCCGGTGGGGCGCTTCCGGTTTGTTCTGCCTACTTGTGCATCAAATCCCCTGGCAACCAACACCCTCGGTTTAACACCGGCTCCGATAGTACCCGGAGACAACCTGGCACCTTATGACGCGGACAGGGCCGCGCTGAACAATTTCAGTGCCCCAGGCACCAGGAGCTTTCATGTGCTTGTAAACGGCTATGGTGCCAGTCCGCAGCAGGGCAATCCTTTTTATTGGCGCTTTGCGTCGGCTCCTGCGGCCAGTGTGCTGGGTGATGCTCTTGCGGCCCAGCCAACATTCTTCTCCTACTGGCTGGGCCTCAGCGATGTGCTCTTTTACGCCATATCGGGCGGCTCGGGTAACGCGAACCCCGGTACGAACCCTGCTACTTACACAGCAAACGATATGACGGACCCCGCCGTGTTTGAAGCAGCGCTAAGTGCTTCGCTGAACGCCTTATTAAGCGGGGTGAACACCAAAGGGGTTGTGGCTACTGTCCCTGACCTTACAAAAGCACCTTTCTTCAGGGTTATCAACGATGCCCTGACAACAGGCGGAGCCAACTCGCCTTTACCTTTTGCCTTATCAGAGGAGCAGGCTGCTGCACTTAATGCAGGGTACGCGCAACTGGGACCCGCCGCGGCTGCCGTTAACTTCAGGGCCGGCAAGGTAAATTATCCTGTCATCACCACAGCCACAGGCCTACGGCACATGGACCCCGGCAGGGACTTTCTGGTGCTGACTACGCCGCAGGATTCGCTGCTGGCAGGTTCAATCAGCGCCTGTAATCCAGGGCAACGGGCAGGCTGGGGGATAACGAAGCCGATAGATAGCAGGTATGTGCTGGATGAAACGGAGGGAAACATGGTGAAAGCTCGAATAGAAGCTTTCAATACAGCCATCAGGGCAGCTGCAAATGCTGGAAACTATGCAGGTCGCTTGGCTGTGGCGGATATTTACCAACTGTATGAAGGGCTGGACAATAGCCGGAACAGCATTGCCCCGGGAGGCTATATTTCAGTAGACGGGATTCACCCTAATCCAATGGGGCAGGCCCTGATCGCGAATGAATTCATCGAGGCCATCAACGCTGAATTCGGCTCAACGCTGCCACCTGTTAACATCCGTAATTACCGGCAGAATATTTTGCCGGAGAGCTAAGAGAAGGTTGCTGATAATACAGCTCGGACTTCAAGAAGCAACTAGTTCACTATCCTTGTGAAATAAAGACTTGGTAAAACAAAGAGAGAGCTCAGCCGGCCGATCTGCAAAGCAGGGACGGGCGGCTGAGCTCTCTCTTTACTCTTATACCTTATTTAAAGTGTGGCAATGTCAATTACAAACCGGTACTTGACATCACTTTTTTCCATTCTCTCAAAAGCGTGATTGATATCTTTCATATCTATCACCTCCACATCAGAAGTAATTTTGTGGTCGGCACAGAAATTCAGCATTTCCTGTGTTTCGGCTATGCTGCCAATAATGGAACCCGCTATATTCCTGCGCTGGAACAGTAAGGGGAATGGAGAAGCCTGGATTTGCTCTGGGGGCACACCCAGGCAAATGATGGTCGCATCCGATTTTAGCATGTTCAGATAAAGATTGTAATCATGAGGCGAAGAAACAGTGTCGATAATATAATCAAAGTATCCAGCTAGTTTCTGGACTTGCTCCTCGTCTTTCGTGAATACAAATTTATGTGCTCCCAAGCTTATAGCGTCTTCTTTTTTTGAAGGAGACGTGCTCAGCACAGTTACTTCAGCCCCAAAGGCGGCACCAAATTTTACTGCCATATGCCCAAGGCCGCCCAGACCCACAACACCTACTTTATGCCCTTTCCCGATATTCCACTTTTTGAAAGGAGAGTAGGTCGTAATGCCAGCACAAAGTAGTGGTGCCACTTTCTCTAAGGGAAGCGTATCAGGTATACGCACCACAAAATCTTCATTCACAACTATCTGCTTAGCGTAACCACCATAAGTGATGGTTTTACCGTCTTTCTCATACCAACTGTAGGTTAGCACATTGCCGTTTGAGCAGTATTGCTCCAGCTCATTCTTGCAATTATCGCAGGTCCTGCAGGAGTCAACCATACAGCCTACACCAACGATGTCACCAGTTTTAAATTTTTTTACATGCTCGCCAACACTGGTAACGACGCCCACTATCTCATGCCCGGGCACAAGCGGATACATCGATATACCCCAGTCGTTTCGCGCAAAGTGTAAGTCTGTATGACATACCCCACAGTAGAGAATTTCCATTTGAACATCATGTGGTCCTGGCGCTCTTCTTTCAAGATCCCAGGGAGCAAGTCCGGAAGTAGCATCCTGGGCAGCATAGCTTTTTACATGAGTTGATTTTGTAGCAGTAGCTTTTTCGGTTGACGGTTCTGTTGTGAGCATAAGTGTTTTTTTTGAAGTGACTGATGAAGAAGAGTCAAAAGGACAGAGAGAAGAGTTTTAGAAGTAAAAGTCTTCTCTTACAGGAGGTTATGAAAAGGTAGGGGTAATCCCTAGGAATAGCTTATTCGCAGATTCCTCTCACGACATGCTATGAGAGTGATGGGTAAATATAAATAATTATTAGTAATGTAATATAAAATTCGAAAAAAAATTAAGCAAGTTTTATACAGGTTTTCGGTTGACATTTAACCAGGCAAGATTATTTGTTGAGGATGAAAAGATGCTCGTACTATGTGCATCCATGAACTGTTTAGGTTGCAAACAAATCCTTGCAGAAAATGCTGAGGGGTGAGAGATGAGTTCAGCTTCGAAGAACTGCCAAAAGAGGAGCAGCGACACTGGGAAGAAAGTGGAATGTTAGCATCTATAGACTACTTCCTCTACTATCTGAGCTGTGAGCAGCACTCTGCTTTATTTATGACGGAAGAGTTTTAGCAGAAAGACCGGGAAATACCGTTCTTTCTGATTTAATATAATCTCAGGCTTATATAGACCTGGTATGACGATATTATAACATAGATAAATTTAGCAATTGTTATATTTATGCGAAACTCGATAAACCTTTGCTAATGAAAATACAACAGATTCAAATAGTAGGAGTTGGAGGAATTCAAAATTTAGATTTGAACTTCCACAACCAAATGAATATTATTTGTGGGCCAAATGGAATTGGGAAAACAACAGCTCTTGAATCCATTGCTCATTTATTTTCATATGGGGAAACTTCAATCTTAAAAAGAAATGTAAAAGCTGAAAATAGCTTGATTAAAATCTATATACAGAACGATACTGGCTCTTTGCAAAACCATTCAGCTTCATTTAGTGCCTTCACTCCAGAAAAAAGAACTACTATACAAGGCTTGCATCAATTCTCTAACAAGCTAATATCCTTGAAAACTACTAGGTTGTTTGGGTATCAGCCTTTGCAGTCAATTACTAAGGACAGCAAAAAGGAACAGAGCCAATTATTTAATGATGCTAAATCAGGAATAAGTTTCACAGACGTTAAGAATTGGTTTGTAAATAGATACTTATATTCAGCTCATCCTGGTGCTTTGACTACAGAACAAATGAATAATTTTGTGTTTGCCAAAACTTGTTTCTCATTCTTGAATAAAGACTTTGCTTTTAGCAGAGTAGATGCCTCTTCAAATGAAATCATGGTCAACACTCCAAGTGGAGAAATTTATTATGAGTATTTATCCTCAGGCTTCAAGTCCATTCTATCTATATTATTTGGTATAATAAAAGAAATAGAATATCGCTTTACTGAGCCTAAATTACAAGCTAAAGATTTTAACGGAATTATTCTGATAGATGAATTAGAACTGCACCTCCATCCAGAATGGCAAGGAAAAATAATTTCAATTTTAAAGAAAGCTTTTCCTTTGGCTCAATTTATTACAACCACTCATAGCCCTCACGTCATACAAGCTGCGGACCCAAATGAAATTATAGCATTAGGTTTCAAGGATAATCATGTTATTCAAAGAGAGTTGCCGCAAACTGAATATGGATTCAAAGGATGGACTGTTGAGGAAGTTCTTTCAGATGTAATGGGCATGGGTAATACCAGAACAGAAGAGTTTAACAATTTGATAGTAAGATTTGAAAATTCTATTGATTCTAATGATTACTTAAATGCAAGACTCTCTTTTGATGAGCTTAACCTTATGTTACATCCACATAATCATTTAAGAAAACTTTTAAGCTTTCAATTAGCAGGAATCAAAGGAGAGTAATATGATAGGATTAAAAAGAACACATAGCCCTATAGTTCTAACTCCTGACTTTGTTTCCAGCCAAACAAGAACATTTAAAGTTACAGGGGAGAGCGTTTGGAATATCGAAGAAGTAAAGAAAGTGCTTCTTGAGTTAAGTTTTAATAAATGTGCCTATTGCGAATGCAATGTAACAGAAGAAAGTAAGTATCTTGAGGTAGAACATTTTGAAGATAAATCAAATCATCCTGACAAAGTTCTAGACTGGGATAATCTGCTTCCATCTTGTAAAAGATGTAATGGAAGTAAGGGTGCTCACAATGTGAATTATGAACCAATAATAAACCCATTTAAAGAAGATCCTAAGGAACATTTAAAATTGCACTTATACAGATTCAAAGGGAAAACCGAAATAGGCAAAACAACAATTGATGTTGTGAATTTAAATAATTCGGCCAGAGCTGTATTAAAAAGATTTGAAATAGGTGAAGAATTACAAAATAGTGTTGACCTCGCTTTTGAAAGATTAGAGGCTTACAAAGCAAATAGAATAACACAGAGGAAGAACAAATTATTAACGATAGTAGAAGAACTACTAAAGCTTTGCCAACCAGAATCGATTTACGCAGCAACTTGTTCCACAGTACTGCATCACAATGATGTATATCAGCAGATTGTTAATGAACTGAAGACTTTTGATTTATGGTCAGATAATTTTGAGAAACTTCATTGTCGTTCAAGAGGGATAATGTTAGAAACTCAATAAAAATGATAGCTGTATATATGTATAACAGTTTTTTAAACCTATAGACCAAAAATACTTTAATCCGTCCCCTACACCGTCCCCCAAAAACAAAAAAGCCCTGTAAATATTTGATTTACAGGGCTTTTTATCTATTAAAAGTACCCGGAGCCGGAGTCGAACCGGCACGAGTGTAACCTCATTGGTGTTTGAGACCAACGCGTCTACCAATTCCGCCATCCGGGCGTGTTTCCCTTTCAGGAACGTGCTGCAAACTTAGATAATGTTTCCTGAATTCGCAACAGATATTTTTTCTTCAGATAATAGGTTTTTACCTGCTGCAGGGCCTCGTCTTTGGTAACTCCATGAAGCTCAGGGTATCGTTGCAAAACCGGCAGAATATCATTGTCCAGCTGCGCCACCACACCGTTCGTTTTCTCGCCAATTTCATGAAACTTATCGGCGTCGAAGTCGAACTCCAGCTCCATCAGTTCCTCGTTTATGTCCATCATCTCCATCAGGAAGTCAGAGGGAATCTCGTTTTTGCCTTCCTCCAGTATGCCGTGCGCCTTCAGGATGTACTGCATGCGCAGGTCCGGGTCTGAGAGGGTGCGGTAGGCGTTCGTGTTCCGGGTGGAAAGCTGCAGAATCTCCTGCTGTTTCTCCTGCGGCTCGTTGGCGTAAAAGTCGGGATGGTACTCGCGGCTCAGTTTATAGTACGTATTTTTCAGCGCCTTCTCGTCCAGCAGAAAGCTTTCCGGTATATCGTAAATTTCGAAGTAGTTGCTCATTTATCAATTATCATTTTACATGTATCAGAAATGCGCTTGAAGCTCTCTTTCCTTATCAAAGGTACAGCAAATGGGGCAGGATTGTTCAAGCGTGTCCTATAAAGCTATTTTGGTGTTCCTGATAATTGACAAATATTAAATGATACCTGACAAGTTAAATCTCTACTGAAGTATAGGACCAGGCCTGCGGTTTATCGGCGAAAAGCTTTTTAGTAATTGGCCACACCTGCCCAAAGAGTTCTGAGTTGCGGTACTCGTTCAGGTGCGCTTCTGACTCCCAGAGGCTGTAGGTGCTGTACACGTTCGGTGTGTTTACATCCTGCAGCAACTCTACATGCTTACATCCCTCAAAGGCGCGTATTTTCTCTTTTGAGCTCCGGAATATTTCCAGAAACTCCTCCGTGTTCTCCGGTTTAAACGTCATCCTGACGATGCGAACTATCATGGTTGTTAGTTACTTGTTGTTCGTTATTCGTTGCTCGTTTAAATAGTAGCTGCTGTTGGACTCAGGTGCTACCAGAACAGAAAAAAGCTATCTAAATATTTTACATAGCCACTGCTCTTCGGTATGCGCTTAGGCACAAGCAGTCCCAAAGTACCACAAACTAATAACGAACAACCAACAACGAATAACGAAATTTAACTTCCCGGATAAAACCGCACATCCACCTGCGAGTCGAAGCCGAGGCCCAGTAACTCTGCGGCGTGGCCTTTGTTGATGCCGATGCAGAGCTGGCCCTGGCTGTTATAGATACAGCAGCAGTCGCCGTCGTCTACCTGGTTGTACGTAGGATAGATGCGGCCTACGGTTTCGCGTCCGAAGTGAATGGTGAAAGTGCGGCCGTGGGCGATGGTATCAATGCTGTCGGCAGTGATGTCTGTTATCAGGTTGCCGTAGCGGTCCACATGAATCACGTGCCCCGAAATAGAGTGGTCGCTCAGGCGCAACTGGCGGTTCAGCAGCTGCCTGTAGTGGCTGGTGTGCTCACCCAGTACCTCAATGTCACCCCCTTTAGCCAAGAAAACGGCGGCATTTGCCAGCAGGTCTTTCGCCGGGAAAGGCATCAGTTGCCGATCAGCCTTCAGTTCTACCACTATCTCAGGTTGCCCGTCTGTCAGGAGCGATAACAGGCCATTGTCTGCTAAAAGAAAGTAGTGCCCTTTGTACTTTGCTGCATGAAATTTGCCGTGTCTATTCCCGTGGGTGTCAATCGCGGCTAAATGCACCGTACCCTCCGGGAACTCCCGGTAAACAGAGCCAAGCACGAATTCGGCATGGGCAATGTTATAGGGTTCGATGGCATGCGACACATCCACGATGGTTGCCTGCGCTTCCTGAGAAAGAATTTTGGCTTTTACAGCGGCCACGTAGTGATCGTTATACCCAAAATCTGATGTAAACGTAATTACAGCCATAACACGAACTATAATCTTTGTGAATTTGTACTAATATAAACCAAATTTACTTAATTTAAAGAAAACATTACTCACAGACTATATAGAGGAGCAATAATTTGGTAGAGAAAATCATAACCTTAGAGAATATTTCTCTAATTGACTTTCTGGGGACAGAGAATCAAAATATAAAGCAGTTGGCTGCAGCCTTCCCGAGCAGTAAAATCATCTCGAGAGGCAATGAGATTAAAATACAGGGCCAGACGCCCGAGATAACGAAGATCCATGAAATACTGGGTTCTCTTATTGATCACTATCATAAGTTTGGAAAGATTACGCACAGCAGTGTAAATAGATACCTTTCTTCTGACTCTTTTACAGATGAGGAAGTAATTATTACTTCCCCGGACGTGATTGTGTATGGCAGTAAGGGCGGTATTATAAAAGCCAGAACAGCCAACCAGCAAAAGCTGGTGGATGCTGTAGAGAAAAACGACCTGGTGTTTGCCCTCGGGCCTGCCGGTACAGGT
Organism: Pontibacter diazotrophicus; assembly: GCF_003367245.1. GTDB lineage: Bacteria > Bacteroidota > Bacteroidia > Cytophagales > Hymenobacteraceae > Pontibacter > Pontibacter diazotrophicus. The sequence continues at coordinate 208,076 of NZ_QRGR01000007.1, forward strand.
AAAACCTATGTTTCTGTGGCGCTAGCGGTGCGTGCGCTTAAAAACAAAGAAGTAAAGAAAATCATTATTTCCAGGCCAGTGGTAGAGGCAGGCGAAAGCCTGGGCTTTTTGCCCGGCGACATGAAGGAGAAGGTAGACCCTTACCTGCGCCCTATCTATGATGCCCTGGAAGACATGATTCCGGTAGAAAAGCTTAAATATTACCAGGAAAACAAAATCATTGAAATTGCACCCCTCGCTTACATGCGTGGCCGTACGCTGAACAATGCTTTTGTGCTGTTGGATGAGGCGCAGAATACCACCCCGGCGCAGATGAAAATGTTCCTGACGCGTATGGGGCCGAATGCCAAAGTAATGGTGAACGGTGACTGGTCGCAGGTAGACCTTCCGCGTAACCAGCGTTCCGGTTTAATGGAAGTGCTGAACATATTGCGCGGTGTAAAGGGCATCGGTTTCGTTGAAATGAGCGCGGAAGACATTGTGCGCCACAGACTGGTACGCGATATTGTGAACGCTTACACTAAGCTTGAAGAAGAGCGCCGTGCTTCCAGAGTCGAGGCAAAGTCAGCTGAAGATGACAGGAAAGAGCCCTCTTATGATCGGCGAAGAAAGTTCAACAGCGAATATTAAACTAACATAGCTTGTAGAGGCGCAACTTGTTGCGCCTCTATCTATTTTTATATGATTGAGCTAAAGCGAATAGACCAGGAGCAGGATCTGAAGGCAGCTTACAGCATCCGCGAGAAGGTTTTTGTAATAGAGCAGCAGGTGCCTGCCGATGCGGAGTATGACCAGTATGAAGGCACTGCTAAACATTATCTGGCAACCTGCGAGGGAGTACCTTGCGGCGCAGCCCGCTGGCGAGTGACAGACAAAGGCATCAAGTTGGAGCGCTTTGCGGTGTTGGCAGAATACCGCAATAAAAACGTGGGAGCAAAGCTGCTGGAAGCTGTGCTGCAGGATGTGCGAAAAGAACATGCAGCTAAAGAAATCTACCTGCATGCCCAGTTGCCAGCTGTAAACTTCTACAAGCGCCACGGCTTTGCAACAGAGGGTGATATGTTCAGCGAGTGTGATATTCAGCACTACAAGATGATTTTCAAAGGCTGATGCTGCGGTGGGCACCATACCCTTTTATCCGTATCACGCTGAGTTTGATAGCAGGTATCCTGCTGTACTTGATTTTAGGCGAAGACCTCCGTTACAGCGCGGAGGTCTTCGCCTTTTTTGTAGCTGCTTTCATCATAGCAGCTGTATACAGCTTAAAGGTTAAAGCTGGAGTAGCAACAAACACGGCCGGTATTGTGGGGCTGCTTTGTTTCATGGCCCTTGGTTTCTGGGCAACGCACCTGAATACGGCAAAAAATAACCCGCAGCACCTGTTGCACCTGTCCGGGCAACCAGCCTATTATGTAGGGGTGGTGGATGATTATGTGCTTCAGAAGCCCGGCTACCAAAGCACCGTCCTGCAGGTGCAGCAGGTGCAGGTAAACGGACAGTGGCAGCCAGCAGCTGGCAACGTGCAGCTTTCCATCCCCCACGATTCGGAGAAAGTGTATGAACTCAATTATGGCGATATGCTCCTGGTAAAAGGTGCTCCACAGGAAGTGGCGCCGCCTGGCAACCCCAATCAGTTCGATTACCGGCAGTACCTCGCCAACAAGGGCATTTACCATCGCCATTACCTGCAGGCGTTCCAGGCGCAGAAAGTTGCTGCGTCGCCACCTAACCCCCTGCTAGCAGCCAGTATGCACTTGCGCCGCAACCTCGATCAGTTGCTGCGGGAGAGGGTGGAGGCAAGGCGGGAGTATGCTATTTCCTCTGCCTTGATCCTGGGTGTAAAGGATGAGCTGGATAATTCTATCCGGAGCGCCTACGCCAGCACGGGTACCATGCATGTGCTGGCGGTGTCGGGGCTGCATGTCGGTCTGATTTACTTAGTGCTGGTATGGCTGTTCAGTTTCATGGCTCCCACTGTGCGGCAGCGGGTACTACAGGCAGCGCTGATACTTTCTTTTCTGTGGACCTACGCTTTCCTGACGGGCTTGTCACCCTCCGTGTTGCGGGCAGTGGTTATGTTCAGTTTCGTTACGGTGGGCACAGCCATCAAGCGGCAGACAAACATCTATAACACCATTGCCATAGCCGCCGCTGTGCTGCTCCTGCTGAACCCTTACAACCTAAAGGAGGTCGGCTTTCAGCTATCGTTCTTGGCCGTGCTGGGTATCGTGTACCTGCAACCGAAATTGTATCAATTGCTGGAGGTAAACAACTGGCTGCTGGATAAGGTATGGATGTATTTCACAGTGGCAGTAGCGGCACAAGTGGCTACGCTGCCGCTGGGGCTGTATTACTTCCACCAGTTCCCGGTATACTTCTGGTTTGCCAACCTGGTGGTGGTGCCTGCTGCTATGTTTGCCTTGTATACCGGTATCACTGCTTTGGCCCTTAGTTGGGTACCCGTGTTGAGCGGGCTGTTGTTTGCGCTACACGCCGGAATTGTCTGGTTGATGAACTGGTTTAACGGACTTGTTCAGAACTTGCCTTACGCCCTCCTCAACGGCATCGATATTACAGCATTGCAGACCTGGCTGCTGTATGGGCTTTTTATCACCCTGATACTTTTCATGGCACTCAAAAAGCTTCGGTACTTTGCCATGGCTACTGTGATAGTGGCAGTGCTGGCTGCACAGGAGGTGTGGGAAACAGTGCAGCAGAAAGAGCAGGAGCTGTTTACTATTTACAATGTGCGTGGGGCCACGGGTGTGGCGTTGGTGCAAGGGCAGCAAGCTACTGTACTGGCTGATTCCTTACTGCTGCTCAATGAAAGTGATTACACCTTTAACATTCAGCCGCACCTCTGGCATATTGGAGTAGAACAGCCACAGTTCGCTTCTCTGGGAGGAGGCGCTGCAATGGCAGCCACTTTCACCATGCTGCCTGACAGTAACAGCTTGCTGGTGTGGCAGGGGCAGCGCATGCTGCTGCTATCGCATCCCCCGCAGCTACTATCAAAACAGCCATTGACCCTTGATTACTTACTGCTACGCAATAACGTCCGCCTTAAGCCGCAGGATTTACAAAGCTATGCTCCCGGTAAAGTAGTATTGGACGCCTCTAACAGCCCCTGGTACCGCCAGCGGCTTCACCAGCAACTCGACACCCTTGGCATTGCTTATTATGATGTGGCTGATTCCGGGGCTCTGGTGGTGCGTTTGCGGTAATGCCTGCCTTTACTATTTCTGATGTACCGGGTCCAACCACCCCTGCCCCTCCTTGTCCAAGGAGGGGAGCCTGCTATTACTACTTCTGCTTGCCTAGGTTTACTATACCTTTACTTTCATTTTCTGTATATTAAATTAATAAAACAGACAATAATATAATGGCGCTGCATAATAGGAAGTATCTGAAGGAGAACAGAAGAGAGCTTAGAGGTAGTTTAACACCCGCTGAGGCAGAACTTTGGAAATATCTAAAGGAAGGTCAGATGGAGGGGCGAAAGTTTAGGAGGCAGCATAGTGTTGCTAACTATATTCTTGACTTCTACTGTCCTTCAGAAAGATTAGCCATAGAACTGGATGGACAAATCCACCAAAACTCCAACTCTGAGTATTTTGATGAGAAGCGGGACCAGGCACTGGAGAGCTTAGGTATAAATGTGCTACGTTTTGAAAACAAAGAGATATTCCAAAACCTGGAGGCCGTACTACAGGAAATCAGCAGTAGCTTCAGTAGGTAAAACTCCCCTCCTTAGACAAGGAGGGGCAGGGGTGGTTGGACCCGGTGCCGCGGTTTTCAGCAACAGCCCCCGTTATATGAATGAAAGACTTCTTCCCTCAATTTCCGTATCTTTGCACATCCAAAAGTTAAAACATTATGAGTGACTATACCCCGCTGAGCGAACTTGGTGAGTTTGGCTTGATTAAGCGAATAAAAGAGAAATTTGAGTTGCGAAATGCATCTTCGGTGAAAGGTATCGGTGACGATGCCGCCGTGCTGGAGCCGCAGGAGAAGCAACTGGTGGTGACAAGCGATATGCTGCTGGAAAGTGTGCACTTCGATTTAACCTTCTGCCCGCTGAAGCACCTGGGTTACAAGGCTGTGGCTGTGAATGTGTCGGATATTGCGGCCATGAATGCAAAGCCAACCCAAATTACAGTAAACATCGGTTTGGGCGCACGCTTTACAGTGGAAGCCGTGGAAGAACTATACGAAGGCATTCGCCTGGCCTGTGAGAACTATAACGTAGACCTGATTGGTGGCGATACCACCTCGTCCAGAGCGGGCCTGGTGATTAGCGTGACAGCGATAGGAGAGGTGGCTAAAGGAGAAGCCGTGTTGCGCAGCGGTGCCCAGGTGAACGACCTTGTTTGTGTGACAGGCGATTTAGGCGCTGCTTACCTGGGCCTGCAGGTGCTGGAGCGGGAGAAGCAGGCATTTATGGCCAACCCCGACATGCAGCCTGAGTTGGAGAACAAGCAATACATTGTGGGCCGCCAGTTGCGGCCAGAGGCCCGTATGGATGTGGTGTATGAACTGAAGGAGCTGGGTATCAAACCTACTTCGATGATAGATATTTCAGATGGCTTAGCCTCTGAGCTGATGCACATCTGTAGCCAGTCGGGAGTAGGCGCTACGGTTTACAAAGACAACCTGCCTGCCGACGGGCAAATGCTGGAGACGGCCGTGGAGTTTAACCTCGACCCAATTACCTGTATCATGAATGGCGGCGAAGATTACGAATTGCTGTTTACCATTCCACTATCTGACCATGACAAAGTAAAAAATCACCCGGACATCACCATCATCGGCAAGATAACCGAAGCAAGCGAGGGCGTGAACATCGCCAATAAGCACGGACAGGCATTCCCGCTAAAGGCGCAGGGCTGGAGCCATTTTTAGTGGCGTATCACGTATTTCGTATCACGATTTAGAGTGTATCTAGAATCCTAAAAACAGAAGAGGTTGCCCGAATGTGTCGGAGCAGCCTCTTCTGTTTTTCTTTCAGCAGCCGTTTTACGTGATATGAAATACGTGTTACGAGCTACGAAACATCAATCCTCCGGAAAAGGAATGAACACAAAGTTCTGGAAGTCTTCGTCTACCACGAAGAGGCAGCAGTACTCATCAGGGTCTTTGTAGGCGGCTTTAAAATCGTCTACTTTATCAGGCATCACCAGTTGCCGCTGCACGAAGTCTTCTAAGTAGGAAGCGTTGATGTGCCACTCCAGCGCCGCTTCCTCTTTTGCGAGAAAGACAGAACCCACCGGCACCTGTGTGCGGCTGAATACAAAAATCGGGTATTCTGATATTTTGCGTTTGCGCACCTGGTACGATGCTTCTTTCAGCGTCTCGGCCACCACCACAAAATCTTTGGAGATGGTGCCAAGGTATTTACCGTTTAATTCCGGATCGTTTTCCATATTTCTTTTTGCGTATCAGGTAGCACGTATCACGACAAAAGGCTTTCTAAATTTTACTTCTCCGTGAGCTTTGCCGACTTATAACAGGCCATAATCACGCAGAACACCGTCATCTCAGTGATGTCCTGATACGTGCTTCGTGATACGTGTGTCTATTTCGCTGTTAACAATACAATGTTTTCTACGTGGTGCGTCTGCGGGAACATGTCCACGGGTTGCACGCGGGCCACGTTATACTTAGCGGAAAGCAACTCCAGGTCGCGTGCCTGTGTGGCTGGGTTACAGCTTACGTACACAATACGCTCCGGGTGCACCTGCAACAGTTTTGCTATTACATCCTCGTGCATGCCGGCGCGTGGTGGGTCCGTAATCACTACATCAGGCCGACCATGGCGCTCCACCAGTTCATCCGAAAGAATGTCTTTCATGTCTCCTGCATAAAACGTGGTATTGGTGATGTTGTTGATCTGGGAGTTGATTTTGGCATCTTCAATGGCACTCGGCACATACTCAATACCAATCACCTCGCGGCACTGCCGGGCCACAAAGTTTGCAATCGTTCCGGCGCCAGTATACAGGTCATACACCAGTTCGTCTCCTGTCAAGCCTGCAAATTCCCTTGTCAGTTTGTAGAGTTCGTACGCCTGGTCCGCGTTGGTCTGGTAAAATGACTTTGGCCCCACGCGGAATTGAATGCCCTCCATCTCTTCGTGTATATAAGGCAAGCCATGGTAGCACACAACCTCCAGGTCATGGTAAGTCTCATTGCCTTTCGGGTTCACCACATACTGCAGTGAAGTGATTTCAGGGAATGTCACCTTCAGGTGCTCCATAATTCCCAGAATCGCCTCCCGGTCATCCCGGAATACCTGCAGAATCACCATCAGTTCCCCGGTGTTGGCTGTCCGGATGATGAGGTTGCGCAGGAAGCCTGCCTGCTTCACCACATCAAAGAATTCCAGCCCATGCTCCCGCCCATACTGACGCACTTCCAGGCGAATAGCATTCGACGGGTCCGGCTGCAGGTAGCAGTGCTGGATGTCCAGGATCTTATCGAAGCGGCCAGGGATATGGAAACCCAGTGCATTGCGGTCGAATTCCTCCACAGACTTTATCTGCTCGTTGGTGAGCCAGCCATTGGGCGAGAAGGTAAACTCCAATTTGTTACGGTAGTACCTTGTTTTGGCAGAGCCCAGGATGGGGTCAAACTCCGGCAACGCCACTTTGCCGATGCGCTCCAGGTTGTCCTTCACCTGCTTCTGTTTGTAATACAGCTGTGTGTCGTAGCCAATGTGCTGCCACTTACAGCCGCCGCATACCCCGAAGTGCTCACAGAAAGGCTCCACGCGCAGCTCTGAGTGCTCCCGGAAAGCAACAGGCACGGCCTCTAAAAAGCTTTTCTTTTTGCGGGTAACACGTAAGTCTACCACGTCGCCGGGAGCCACACCACTCACAAAAATCACCATATTGTTATGGCGCGCCAGGCATTTTCCCTCCGCCACCATCTCCTCGATTTTAATATTTTCGAGTATTTCGAATTTATTTTTCTTCTGTTTTCTCACAATGCTGCAAAATTAATCAAAATAGAGGAGAAAAGGGAGGGAGAGGTGATATGATGATGAAGAGAGTGGTTATGGGATAATGTAGGATGGGCTTAACTGAACAAAATTTTTAAGAAAAGTCCCAGCGGGACGACCTGTTGATAGAATTCAAATGCTATGGATTTTCCAACTCCGTAGGAGCGGCCTGTTAGGGATGTTGAACAGGCCGCTCCTACGGAGCTGAATATGCTTCTTTACCTTTCAAGCTATCAACAGAACGTCCCGCTGGGACTTGAAGCCAGTACAAAATAATTTAGTATCATCCCGATTGTGATTAACCTTTATGTGAATAAAAGGACACAGGTTGAACTGGAAGAGCAATTCAGATACAGTAGTCCCTTCCTCAAACAATCAACAAAAAGCAATTAACAATAACCTTTATCTTTGCAGCTCTAAATAAGGAACTTCATCAGCATGAAAGATAAAGTAGTTTTAATTACAGGCGGCACGTCCGGTATCGGGAAGGCCTGTGCCTTTGCTTTTGGCAGGGCAGGAGCGAAGGTGGTCTTTACAGGGCGTAATCTGCAGAACCTGGAGCAGACATCGCAGGAATTGGCAGCTGCAGGCATCGATAACCTGCCTGTGCAGGCCGATGTGAGCGTGGAGGAGCAGTGTGAGCAAATGGTGCAGAAAACAATGAACATGTACGGCCGCCTGGATGTGCTGATAAACAACGCAGGTATCTCGATGCGCGCCCTTTTTGAGGACCTGCACCTGGATGTTATCCGGAAGGTGATGGACATTAACTTCTGGGGCACCGTGTACAGCACCAAGTATGCGCTGCCTTACATAAAGGCGGGCAAAGGCTCTATTATTGGGATTTCCTCTATAGCCGGTTACCGGGGTCTCCCTGCCCGCACAGGTTACTCCGCCTCCAAGTTTGCCATGCATGGTTTCCTGGAGACGCTGCGAACCGAAATGCTGCACCAGGGGGTGCATGTAATGGTGGCCTGTCCGGGTTTTACGGCCTCCAACATACGAAACACCGCGCTGGCAGCCGACGGACTTCAGCAAGGGGAGTCGCCACGGGAGGAGGGAGCCATGATGACAGCAGAAGAAGTGGCAGAACGCATTCTGAAGGCCACAAAGCAACGCAAACGCGACCTGGTGATGACCTTTCAGGGGAAGCTGACGGTGTTCCTGAACAAGTGGCTACCCGGCCTCACCGATAAGCTGGTGTTCAATGTAATGGCGAAGGAGAAAGATTCGCCGCTCAAGAAATAGTTATTTGTTATTCGATTAACCAATAACGAGCAACGAATAACGAAGCTAGGGTAACTCCAGCAGGTTGCTTTTCCGGATAAAAGCTTTCTCGCCTTTCCACTCAATCTCGTACCAGATGTCCTGCTCTCCTCTTATGGGTACTTTATGTCCTTCGGTGGCCGTGGCCAGCCAGGAACCTCCGGCAGAGGGAGCTGACATAATGGCGACATGATTTTTCGTGATGATACCCGCATCTCCTAAATTCAGGAAGTTGATGTAGTAGAGTATAAACAGCAGGTACAGCGTATAACTGACTTGGAAGGTTTTGCTGAACCGGTGGCCCTTGCGCCATCTGAAGAACATGACAGTGGCTGTGACAACGGCAGCAAGCAGCATAAGCTCCAGAATACGCATATAGTGCTTGCTGAACTGCGTTTTAAAGAACTGCAGGTCGTTGTACTCGTAACCCTGGAGGCGGTGCGCCTGCGCCAGTTCTTCCATTTTTCGCAGTACCGAACGGCTTGGTTCTTTCGTATAAAAAAGATGCAGGTAATACATAGCACCGGTATAGTCGTGCAGGCCTTCTTTAATGTAAGCCATTTTCAGAAGCATCTGGGGCGAATACAGCTGCTCTTGTAGGATTTGCTCGTATAAAGTGAAGGCTTCTGTATAATGCTGTTTTTGAAATAAAGAATCTGCTGTTGCCAATGTTGTTTTATCTGCCTGAGCATAAGCTGGTTTTGCCAGAAAGGCCAAAAAAATGACTAAAAATGCAGATATTTTGAACCAAAGGTTTTGCATTTAAAAACTTAGCTGTTAGTTTTGCATCGCAATTCAGGGAAACGCCCTGAGAAATGCAAGTTAATAAAAAGATTCTGTAGCTCAGCTGGTAGAGCAATACACTTTTAATGTATGGGTCCTGGGTTCGAATCCCAGCGGGATCACAAAAGAAAGAAAAAGCCTTTTCTGAATGAAAAGGCTTTTTCTTTCTACTCTTGCTGAGCAGCAGCAAGATGAATTTATAGCTGAAACGGAAAATAACTTTTGGCTAATAAAAATTATTAACTACCTTTGCACTCCCAAATAACGGGAACTAGTACTGATTCTGTAGCTCAGCTGGTAGAGCAATACACTTTTAATGTATGGGTCCTGGGTTCGAATCCCAGCGGGATCACTTCTTAAGCCTCAAACCTACGTTTGAGGCTTTTTTTTTCTACTTTTGGCAATATTAGTATATTGCTATAGAACTTGAACAGCATCTAGCAGGAAATCTTTTCTTTCCCTCATAAACGACTACACGGGTAGGTATATCTATGGAGAACGCTATTAAAATTCATTTGCCGGTGTCAGTTTCATATCCGGCTTTGGAAGGGCTAATGCAGAAGAAAATGGTGGGTGACTATATTCCCAGGCAGGTAGGAGGAGAGACTACTCCTCCTTACGCCCAGATACTGGATGTTGGACTTGCAGGAAGCAGCACAGGTGACTATGATGTTATCCTCCGGATCAAACTGAAAATTCTCCGAACAGTTCTGAAGCGCGACCAGGTTGATTTATATGTTCTGGCAACACTCGGTTACGACAACGCAGCGCAGCAGCTGTATGTCCGGAAGTTTACGCTGGATGCCAAGACCTCCAGCGGTTTCTACAATACAGCTTTAGAGGTGCTGGTAAATAAAGTAGCTTATAGCCAAATTATAAAAAAGGCAAGAGTTAATCTGAGTGAGATCGTATCAGCAGAGCTGCTAAAAGCCAACGGCATGCTGGAAACAGGATTGGATTTGAAAGGCAATAAGCTAATGGGAGCTGTTCAGGAGGTTCGTGTACAGCATGTTACGCCTCAGCCTAAACAGGTGTCTCTTACGTTTGAACTGTTGGCGGATTTAAAACTTGAGATTCTTGATTTAATTAGCCTCATGCCACCAAAGTAGATGCTCATGCTTTTCACTAGCAAATTTAGTCCGAACGGGCTAACACATATATAAGCCCGGCTAATCACCCCGATTAGCCGGGCTTTATGCATCTAAAGCTTTTAGCGCTACGTTAGCTGCACCGTCCAGAACAGGTTGAAGTCCAGAACAGCTGGTGAAATTTCTTTAATGAAGCCAAGTCTTCTGAGGCTTAGCAGAGCAGGTAGAGAGTTAACTCGATGAGCGGTTAGTATACCTGCAGCTTTATAGCGAACCTACTGCTCCTCCAATTAAATTATTATATATATTACACATGTAATAACTGCGAAACTGTCCCCTTGAGGGTAGGGCCGTTTCATTCTAGCATATTCTCCCCTTGAGGGGAGCGGGAGGGGTGTTTACACCTGTGGAAAGAACGCAAATAGGGTAAATCAGGCAATATAGCTCCGAAATTTACACCCCTATAATCCCCTCAAGGGGATAGTCTTGGAGAATGAAACAGCCCTGCCCTCAAGGGGAGATTCTCTCTAGCAACTAAATTGGAGGAGCACTACTGAAGCTGTGTTGTCTTTCAGAACCAGCAGATAAGAGAACAGAAGGATATTGAGAAATAAATATAATTATTTTAATATAAAATTGACGTTATTATTGTGCAAATATTTTTATGCAAAGATGCTGAAAATATGCGATCTGTCTCCTGACAAGGAATTAATGTTCTTTCACATGCTTATTTAAGGCTTTGGTCACGCTTTATTGCTGAACCGCCATAAATAAAGATTAGATAATACTTTCTATTCTAAGTTATTAGCTATAGTAGCTATTTTTGTACTTGTTTTATGTGTTACCAAATCTTGCAAAATGAGAAAACTTTTACAAAGTATGTATGGCTTTGGCATACTCGCTTGTCTGGGAATGACAAGTGAGGCGTTGGGTCAGGATGTATTCATCAATGAAATTCATTATGACAATGCAAGCGCAGACGTTAATGAAGCCATTGAAGTTGCCGGACCTGCCGGTACAGACCTCACAGGATGGACCCTTGTGCTCTATAACGGCAACAACGGTGTAGCATATGACACCGAGGCGCTTGCTGGTGTTATCCCGGACCAGAACAATGGGTTTGGCACACTCTATTTCCCTATAGCAGGCATACAGAATGGTTCGCCGGATGGCGTTGCCCTCGTGAATGCTGCAGGAACTACAGTTCAGTTCCTGAGTTACGAAGGCGAGATGACAGCAGTAGGTGGCCCAGCAGATGGCATGAACAGCACCGACATTGGTGTAAGCGAGGAAGGCACTACACCTGAGAATTTTTCGCTGCAATTGGTAGGAACTGGCCGCACCTACACTGACTTTACCTGGGCTGCAGAGGCCTTGAGTACTTTTGGTTCTGTGAATACGGGCCAAAGTTTTGGAGAAGGCGGCGGCGGTACTGACCCTAACCCGGACCCTGACCCAGAACCGGAGCCGGAGCCAAAGCCGGCAACAGCCATTGTTTTCATCAACGAAATCCATTACGATAATTCAGGTGCTGACGAAGGAGAGGGTGTAGAAGTAGCTGGCTTGGCTGGCACCGACCTGACAGGCTGGCAACTGGTGCCTTACAATGGCAACAACGGTGGTGCCTATAGCACCCTTACCTTATCTGGTACTATTCCAAACCAGCAGTCTGGTTTCGGAACCGTTTTCTTCCCTATTAGTGGCTTGCAGAACGGAGCCCCGGATGGCATTGCCCTTGTTGATGCCGCTGGAAATATCATACAGTTCCTGAGTTATGAAGGAACTTTTGCAGCTACCGATGGTCCTGCTGCTGGATTAACCAGCACCGATGTGGGCGTGGAAGAGGGTAGTAATACACCAATTGGTTTCTCGCTTCAGCTGACAGGTACAGGTTCAGCTTATGAGGATTTTACCTGGGCTGCCGAAAATACTGCCACGTATAGTGCAGTAAACAACGGTCAGGTGTTCTTGCCTTTGCAGGACATCGTCTTCATCAACGAAATACATTATGATAACGATGGGGCAGATACAGGTGAGGCTATTGAAGTAGCTGGACGTGCAGGAACAGACCTTTCTGGTTGGAGCCTGGTATTGTATAATGGCAACAACGGTGCTCCTTATAATACAACCGGTCTTACAGGCACTATTCCTAACCAAAACAATGGCTTCGGCTTTATAAGTGTTACTTATCCCGCTAATGGCATACAAAATGGAGCTCCTGACGGTGTAGCCCTGGTAAACGCCGATGGCGAGGTTGTGCAGTTCTTAAGTTACGAAGGCGCCTTTACCGCTGTCGGTGGCCCTGCCGACGGCCTTGAAAGTACGAATATAGGAGTAGAAGAACCTGGTACAACTACTATCGGCTACTCTTTACAGCTTACCGGAGCTGGTTTTACTTATGAAGATTTTACATGGAGCGGACCCATCAACAGTACCTTTGGTGCTGCAAACGTAGGCCAGGACTTTGGTGGCGGAACATCAGACCCGGAGCCCGTTGAGCCACAGGAAGTAACCATTGCTGAAGCACGCAGTTTGCCTTTGGGAACACCTGTTATCGTAAACGGCACCCTGACCGCAACAGATCAGCTTGGTGGCCCTGCCTTTATCCAGGACAGTACAGGTGGTATCGCTCTTTTCGATTACCAGGTACACGCCGAAGACGCCTTCAGCATTGGCGACTCTATACAGGTAACAGCTTCTATCGGGGCCTTTAACCAGCAGGTGCAGTTAATAGACGTAACCAATCTAGAGAGCTTTGGACCTGCCACGCAACCTATAGCGCCTGTACAGGTATCTATCGCGGAACTGAACAGCTCGCTGGAAGGCCAGCTGGTGACAATACCTAATGCATCTTTTACAGACACCAGAGGCCTGCTTTTCCCGGAGAGCAACTACACCATCACAGATGGCACTGCTACCATAGATCTTAGAATCGACGGAGACGTGGAAAGCCTGGTGGGCCGTGAGATTCCGGATAACGCCGTGAACATTACGGGTGTTGTCGGAAGCTTCAGAGGTACGCTGCAGCTGTTGCCGCGCGCTATCGAAGATTTGCCAGGCACCACACCTTACGTGGCTGCGGGCTCTGAAATTCCACTTTCTACAACACTGGATGTGATGACCTGGAACATGGAGTTCTTTGGTTCTACCATTCCTACTTTCGGACCTACAGATGTGCAACTGCAGCTGCAAAATGCCGCCAGGCTAATTGACAGCTTAAATGCAGATGTTATTGCCGTGCAGGAAATTTCTGATGAGAATCTGCTGCAGCAGCTGGCAGACATGCTGGGGTACGTGCGGGTATGCTCTGATCGCTTTTCTTACTCCTTCAATGGCCCGGACCCAACGTTCCCCGAGCAGAGACTCTGTTTCCTCTACAATCCGGAGGTGATTACGCTTGTAAACGAGCGTGTTATTTTTGAGGAACTCTATGACGCTGCCCGTTCAGGTGACAGCACCCCACTGGATACTTACCCTACCTCTCCGTCTTCTTTCTGGTCGAGCGGAAGGCTTCCGTACATGATCACTGTGGATGCTACTATTGAAGGGGTGACGGAGCGGGTGCAATTGATTAACATTCATGCGAAGTCAGGCGCTAATAGCTCCGATCTCATCAGAAGAAGTTTTGATACGCAGGCACTGAAAGACACCCTGGATCAGTATTACCCTGATGCTAACATCATTCTGTTAGGTGACTACAACGATGATGTGGATGAGTCGATTGGAGGAGGGCCTTCTACTTACAGCAACTTTGTGCAGGCGGAAGATTTTAGAGTGGTTACGTCGACATTAAGTGAAGCCGGCCTTCGCTCTTTCATTACACGCGACAACGTAATCGACCACATTACCATCAGTAACGAGTTGTATGATGATTACCTGGCAGGCTCTGCTTCATTAGTGATTCCTTTCAACTGGATTGAAAATTACGCCAACACTACGTCGGACCACTTGCCGGTCTTCACACGGTTTGAACTCACGGAACCGCTCATGGTAGATGCAGGTCCTGATAAACTAGTGTATTACGGTTATGCTCCTGAAGCCTGCACCACGCTATCAGCCAGTGCAGCCACGGGCGGTGTGGCAGGTTATACCTATTCCTGGAGCAACGGCCAAACTGGTCAGACAATAGAGGTTTGCCCGCAGGAATCAACCACCTATACCCTGACAGTGACAGATGCAAGAGGTGTTTCTGTTAGTGATGAAGTGCAGGTATGCGTGGTAAATGTAAGCTGCGGCAACACAGACAATCCGAAAGTGCAGGTATATTATAACCCATCTGGTAATGAAGGAAAAGGCCATACGCTGTGTGTGTCAGAGAATGCGGTTCCGGCGCACCTGGCCTTGGGCGCTGTTTTAGGCGACGGCACTGCAACTTCCTGCGATGGCAGCCCGATTACACCCGGAGCGGTTAACCTAAAGGAACTCTTCTCGCTGCTCGTATACCCGAACCCGGTTGCGGATTACCTGAACATCGTTTCAGATAAGATAGCAGACTGTGAAGTAGAGGTAATGCTCTATGATATAAATGGGAATGAGGTGTATAAAAACAGCCATAGTATCCGTAACGGTAGCCTGAACATCGATATCCGAAATGTGCGCCTGAGCAAAGGGCTCAATTACCTGAAAGTGAAAAGCGAATTCGGGACCCAGACCATGCGAATTATCAAAAATTAAAACTGATAAAGTTAAATTATAAAAGCCCCGGCCTCAGAAGCCGGGGCTTTTTGTTTATAGCGAAAACGCGTATAGCTGTTAGTAAATCAACTTAAAAGAAACTCTTTAAACGGCTAAGCTTCGGTTTTATACAAGGTCTCGAAGAGTTTATGCTTGTAGGCAGGGTATTCCTTTAATACGGCAACCAGGGCAAATATTACACCGCCTATAATTAAAGGATAAAGCAGGTACAGCAGCGGGTGTATGCGGGGCAGCAACAGCATGCTGAACAGGAAAATTGCGATGAAATTGTACAGGTAAGATGTTTTAGTACTGAAACTGAACATGCCCCCTTTCACTGCTATTGGGCGCACAATAGAGGCGATAATGCCGAGGGGTGTCAGCACCAGAATAGAGGCAATGTACATCAGCACGATGAACAGCGCACTCTCGTGGTTAAAAAAGGTGACATACATAAACGTCAGTACTGCATCCATTAGCAGGGGCACACGCAGCGGCAGCAGGCTTGCCTTGATGAAATCTTTATAACTTCCGCTGCTACGCTCAATCGTTAACCACAGGTTGCGGTAAAAGCCCCAAACGTTGTTGAACACATAGGAGAATATCACCAGGGGGCCCACGAAAATCCACAGCGACAGTATTTCGTCAAAGATGTGGTTTCCCTTTTTTAGATAAGATACCGCATCAACTGCTAAAATCAGGACTTTGAACACCATGCCAAAAATAAGCATCTGCCTGGCCATCTTGTGGTTTTTGAAAAGGCGCCATCCGAGGCTACGGCGGGCATTGCTGCTGTAGTTTACTACTTTATGACGGGCATCGGCCGCGGCATGCTCTAAGAAATAACTAGCCGTGATAAAAAAGCCAAGTGCTGCGACATGCACCACCAGCATCAGCCAGTCTGAAGTGGGCCTGAACATGGGTACCCGCACCTGCAGCGCCACAAAAGCAGCCGCCATTACGGCAGCCATAAAAAGGTAGCTGTGGGTCCAGCGGATCTTGCGCTCCACAAACACCTGCAGCGAGCGGAGGGTGACGTGTGCTGTCAGTACCACCAGCAGGCTCTGCAGGAGATGCACAAAGTCATAGGCCGGTGCCATCAGGAACAGGAATATCAGGAAATTAAGCGCGATGAAGTAAAAAGGTGAAACCAGTTCGACCGCCAGTTCTGTCCAGAATTTCTGTAGCGGGGGAATAGGGTATATGCGCTGTATGATACCAGACTTGGGCACATACGCCGGGAAGAAGCCCCGCAGTATAATAATGACCAGCAGGAACAGGTTAGCATACTCCAGCACTTGTTCTGCACTTTGGCGTATACGGCCGCTTTCCTCAGCCAGCTGCAGCAAATAAGAGAACATTAAACTGTAAAAGCCAGCTAACAAAATGCCTAACCCAAGCAAAAGCCCCCGCTGCTTCGGCTTCTGCCTGAAAAAACTATCTATTCTTGCGCGGCATGAGAAAAGTATCAAATCCATCGGCATCGTCTCAGTTAAGCATCCAGTCCATGTTCGTGTCAGCGTTGTGGTGTGGCAGCAGTAACTGGAACAGCGCCTGGTCTATCAGGTTGGCACCGTTCATGGTAAATTCCTCCACTGATCCATTGTACATGAGCAGGCCATCGTTGAGAACGCCGATATGGGAGGCCACTCTCTCGACATAGTTCAGGTCGTGTGACGAAATCAGGATAACGCGGTTCGTGTTGCGGTAGCTGCGAATCAGGTTTACCAGCAATTGTGCTGCGATAGGGTCAAGACCCGTAAAAGGTTCGTCCAGGATGAGCACCTGCGGCTTGTGCAGAATGGCGGCAGCAATTCCTACCTTTTTCTTCATGCCTGTGGAGTAGCCGGCAATGTTCTTGTACAGTGATTCCTTGTCAGTGAAAAAGTAGTTTGTGAGGCTGGAGATGCGTTCTACTGCCTCTTTAGGGGAGAGGCGGTAGAGCTTTGCCACAAAATTGAGATACTCTAATCCTGTGAATTCTTCAATCAAAGGATTGTCTTCGCAGAGTGCTCCAAGGTTCTGCTTTAGCTCGAGTGGGTGGTGTTTGTAATCTTTGTCAAATAAAGAAATGGTGCCTGCATCAGGTTTTATCAGGTCCAGGATGCAATTTAGTAAGGTGCTCTTGCCAACCCCGTTTTTACCGAGCAGGCAATAACACTGGCCTTTTTCTATCTTTAAATCAAGCTCTTTTAAAACATGCTTTTTTCCGAACGCTTTCGTTAACCCACTTATCTCGATGCTCATATGCTTTCCCGTACGAATAAACCACAAAATTAATGCGCCACAACATGCCGCACCAGTATTAAGTTCGGTATAAACACTTTATAGTCCTAAACTAACAAAAGCAATACCCGACCAGCTTACTCTGACTCCATAGCTATGTCTTCTTCATCAGAGTGCCTGTAAGAAATTAAACACATATACTACGTTAAAGTTCTGTTATAATGCAATTTAAGACGAATTATAAAGAATTAATTCGTTTTTGAGGATTCAGCTTTGCAAATGTCCGCAACCCTCGCTACTTTTGCAACCACATTTTACCTGCGCACGTGGTGAAACTGGTAGACACGCCATCTTGAGGGGGTGGTGCCTTCGGGTGTGGGAGTTCGAATCTCCCCGCGCGCACTTTCTAAAACTGATACCCTCTATCAGTTAAACACAAAAAGCAGCGGAAGCTGCTTTTTGTGTTTATAGGTCTTTCTATTTTCTCTTGAACTCAATAAGACAATCCTATCCCGGCAGGCTGGCAAACGGATTCTCCGGCTTCACCAGCAGCACTTTCTCACGCTCTACTACCACGGCGCCGGGAGCTGAGCCTTTAGGCTTGCGCACCCACTTCTTAGGGGTATACATGACGGGGCAGAGGGAGTCGTTTTTACGCTTGCTGTAGTAGGCGGCCAGCTGCGCGGCTTTTTCCAGAACTGTGGTGGGAATGGTTTTACCAGCCTGGTGCTTTACAACCACATGCGAGCCGGAAACGTCCTTGGCATGCATCCAGATATCTTCTTTGTACGTGTGGCGCTGCGTGAGCACATCATTGTTTTTGGCGCTTTTGCCCACCAGGATTTTGTATCCTTCCGTCTCAAACACCCGGAAAGGAATCTCCTGTTGCTCCTGCTGCTTTGTGGAGAGCAGATGGCTATAGTCACGCAGGAAGTTTTTGAGCTGCTTGTTATCCTGCACTTCCGCCAGTGCCTGCAAGGCATCTTCCAGTACAATCAGCTCCTCTAATTTACGCTCTGTTTTCTGCTCCAGCTGTTTTACCTCCACATGCTGGTTTTTGGCTTTGCGATACAAGCGCTCCGCCTGCTTCTGCGGTGTCTCGTTTTGCTTTAGCTGATACAGACGCTGCTGGTCTGTGTAAAAGTCATATAACTCCACCTCGGTTGCACGGGGCGGTATATTGCTGAGGTTGGCCATCAGCACGTCTGCCGTCTGAGAATAGGACCGGTCGTGGCGCAGCTCCTGCAGCTTTTGCTCCGATTTCTCCAGCACGGCTTGTGTTACGTGCCGTTTTCGCTCCAGCTGCTGTTTCGCCTGCTCATACTGCCGCTCAAATCCTGTTTCGGATAAGTAGAAGCGAGTGTAATTATTCAGTGCCTCTAACGGATCTGCGTATGTATGTAGTATTTCTCCGATAGCCAGTAAAGAGAGGCGGAGCTTGCCAGCCAACCGGATAATATAGTATTCCCCGGGCGCTTCCAGCATCTCCAGCATGTCCTGCACCAGCTCCCACTTTGCCTCCAGAGAAAGTTGGCTGTAGTTACGCTCCTCAAGATAGGCAGCAGGTATTTCACCGAAGGTAGGGTATACTTTCCTGATGTTTCCCTGGGCAGCAACAAAGGCCTCGTAGTTCTGGGCCAGGGGGCGGTCCATTTGCAGTGGGTCCAGTTCTGCGTCGCTGCTAAACTTGTTGTGCAGTAGCTTCAGAGGCACAGAATCCTGATACAGTATAATGTTAGACCGGTTTCCGAACAGCTTAAAAAGCAACAGCAGGCCTCCGGAAAGCTTCAGGTAAAAGCTGCGCTCGTTCAGGTGTTGCACCACGGCCTCTACGGTATGCCCCTGCAACGGCTGCATGAGCTCTACTGTGTTAGCGCGGGCTCTTCTAAAGTCCGAAGGGAAGGAGAGGGAGGCAAAATGAGACGTGAGTAAAGCACGAATGTAGAACTCCTTGTTTGGCTGTGCGAAACCAAGCACAAGTTCATCCTTATTCTGGCTGAATGCCGTGGCTGCCTGCAGGCCCGTGAGTTTCGGGCGCAGCGCCTGTGTCAGTTGTCTTAAGAAGTAGTAGTTCTGATGCACTTATAGCTTTATCTGCAAACCGTCGTAACCCAAGCGGATAAACTCAGGCAGTTGCTGCTCTACCTCGCGGTGGAGACCCATCAGGTGACTGATGTGCGTCAGGTAAGCCCGCTCCGGCTGCAGTTCCTCCAGTAACTCCACGGCCTCCTGCAAGGAGAAATGGGATATATGCTTTTCAATTCGCAGCGCATCCAAAACAATCACCCTGGAGCCTTTAACCTTCTCCTTTTCCTCTTCAGAGATGTAGTTGGCGTCTGTGATGTAGGAAAAGTCGCCGATGCGGTAGCCGAACACAGGAAGTTTGTAATGCATGACCTGTATGGGCATAAAAGGGACTCCTTCTACCTCAAATGGCTCGTTGGTAACAGGGTGTAACTGTACCTGTGGAATACCGGGATACTTAAAGCCGGAGAAAATATAAGAAAACTCCTGCTTCAGCTGGTTCAGCACGCGCTCTTCGGCATACAGCGGCATGTCTTTCTGCTGCATAAAGTTATAGGCACGAATATCATCAAGACCGGCGGTGTGGTCTTTATGTTCGTGCGTAAAGACGAGCGCATCCAAAGATTTGATTCGCTCGCGCAGTACCTGCTCCCTGAAATCAGGGCCTGAGTCGATGATGATACTTTTATCACCCACCTGCAGGTGCACCGATACGCGCAGTCGCTTATCGCGGTAGTCTACAGAACGGCAGACCTTGCAGGTGCACCCGATAACGGGGACGCCCTGCGAGGTGCCTGTGCCTAATAATGTAACTTTCAAAGGTTGCTTTCCTGATTGCGTATTTGGAGATAAAGCTGCTTGTTCTTATCACTCAGCCTGCTTTCATCTACTGAAATAGTACGCAGGATATCATAAAGGCAATTGACTTTGCCTTCAAGGCTATAGTATTTGTTTACTACGGCCACTTTCATATCCTTTAATAAACAGTATCCTGCTTTAAAATTCCCTTTTTCGTAGCGCAGCACAAAGTCAGACTCTGCAAAAATATCCTCCAGCTTGTTTAAGAATGGCCGCGTGTACTTTAGCTCCATTTACTGTGCCGTATGTTTTTTTACTGTTAATACCAACGCATCAAAGTCCAGCGGCTTCGGCAGGTAATCGTTGATGCCGGCCTCTTTAAAGTCTTCCATGCTGTAGTTGTTGGCATTACCCGTAACCGCTATAATCGGAATATTGGCAATCTCCTTGTTCTCATGCGCACGGATTTCGCGGGTACAATCCATACCGCTTTTCACGGGGATGTTCAGGTCCATCAGAATTGCATCGATCTTGTTGTTCTCCACTTGTTTGATCACCTCACCGCCATTCTTGGCAGTCAGGATTTTGTACTTCTGGAGTTCCAATATCTTTTTTGTCAGGTTGAGGATGACGGAGCTATCCTCAGCGATCAAAATAGTTTTGCTTTCAGCCATGTGCTAACAGAGTATAATTTCTTTATATGATTTTCTATAGTTTTCGTAATGAGACTGCAATTTGGAGAAATTTTCATCTATATGCTCCAAATGGTTTTGTTTAATGTCATGCTCCAGTTGCTTGGCAAGTTCAGCGAGCAAAACAATACCCAGTGTGAAGCCAGTGCCCTTCAGTTGATGCAATGTACTTAAAATACCATTGTAATGTTGTGACTCCAGGTCTTTTTTGACCTCTTCAAGAAGTAAGGCAGCCTCTTCTTCAAATTCAGCGTACAGTTGATGCACAAAATCCGGCCCACCGATCTGTTTTAGCTGATCTACCACCTCTAAATCGATAATAGACTCAACCGCAGGTACTTCCTCTGGTGCAATATCATGCTGTGCTCCTGTGTTATGCTGATCATACCGGCCATGTTGCTCCCATTTCACAATAATAGCATGTAGGTCGGCACCCTTCACCGGTTTCGAAACATAATCATCCATTCCCTGGCCCATGAACTTCTCAGCGTCGTCTTTCATAGAGTATGCGGTCATGGCTACGATAGGAGGGCAGGCTTTTCCTAATTTTTCCTTTATGATCCTGGTAGCTGTAACACCATCCATCTCGGGCATCTGTATGTCCATGAAGATGATATTGTATTGGTTGCTGGTAGCCAGTTCAATGGCTTCGTAACCGTTAGAAGCAGTATTTATAATGCAGCCCAATCGCTCCAGGAGCTTTTGTGCCACGCGCTGGTTTATCTGGTTATCATCCACCAGCAACACAAAGGGAGGATTACTCAGGGTTTTAGGTTCAGTGCTTTCATGCAGCTGCTGGCGCTGCTGCTGTTCTTTTACCTCCGCTGCATTGGCCTGGCGCACTTTAATGTCAAACCAGAACACACTGCCAGCCCGGCCTTCAGACTCCACTCCAATGTCGCCGCCGAGTAGGTGCGTCAGTTGTTTTGAAATGGCTAAGCCCAGGCCTGTGCCGCCAAAGGTTTTGGTGGAAGTATTGTCGAGCTGCATAAAGTCATTGAACAGCAGCTGCTGGTCTTCCGGGGAAATGCCAATACCGGAGTCTTTCACACGCACATGCAGCCTGTAATATGTTTGATCGAGTTGCTCGGCATCCACACTGATACTTACATTGCCGGCATTTGTGAACTTGATGGCGTTGGATGTAAGGTTGGAAAGAATCTGCGTCAGACGGGTTTCATCTGTATAAACATACCTTGGCGTATTCGGGCTGATGGTGTAATCGAAGCTCAGGTCCTTTTGCTGCGCCCTGTTCACAAAAAGTGAATGGATTTTGCCCAGCGTCTCGTGCAGGTCTACGCCGCTATCGTGTGTTACGAGTTTGCCCGCCTGTATTTTACTCAGGTCCAGAATGTCGTTCAGAATGGCCAGCAGGGCGTCTGATGACTTGCGCAGGGTGTCGATATACTCACTTTGCTCCGGATCGGTATTCACCTGGTTGAGCAGGTCAATCATACCGATAATACCATTCATAGGCGTACGCAGTTCATGGCTCATGTTGGCAAGGAACTGGGTCTTCACCTTTAGCAGGTTTTCCGCTTCTTCTTTTGCCTTTAACAAGGCCTTCTGCGTGCGCTTGAGTTCTGACACGTCGCGGGCTACCCCTTCGAGTGCTGCTGGTTTTCCGTGTTCATCATAGGTAAGGCGGGAGTCGATAAGCACGGTTTTATGTTCTCCATCCTTGCAAATCAGCTCTACTTCCATATCACGGAAACTCTGCTCCTCCAGCACACGGCGGCGCAAACGTGCCAGGTCCTTTAGATTGGCAAAGAAGTTAATTGTCTTCTTTTGCAATACCTCTTCTTCGGTATACCCGAGTAATTGTGCAATGGAAGGGCTCACCAGCTCGATGACACCTTCCAAAGAGCTACGGTAATAAACGTCCTGGAACGACTCGAAAATACGGCGGAACTTCTTCTCGTTGTTGGCAAGGGCCAGCTGCGCCATTTTCTTGTCTGTCATGTCGAGGGCCATGCCGGAGATCTCCTCAAAGGTGCCATCCGAGAGGTAGATCGGGCTCAGGAATACTTCGCGCCAGATGCCGGTTTGCTGTATGTATACTTCGAAGTGCTGGGGATGCCCATTGAAGACCTGCTTATACTTTTCTTCCCAGAATTCATAGGTGCTCTCATGCACAGCTACAATAGAGTTATCGTCTATGCGCGTGTAAGGCTGCAGTACCTGGCCACTGCGGCTTTCGAAGCTATCCGCGAAGTTGCGGTTAAAGGATGTCAGCTCATAATGGCGGTTCATCGACCACATGTGGTGCGTGCCGCTTTCGAAGATGGCGTTTAACCTGGCATTCTGGTTGTTAATCTGCTCCTCGTTTCGTTTACGTTCGATTGCCAGGGCCACCTGGTTCGATATGAAGTGCAGAATCTCTATATCTGTCGGCACATACGCATCCGCATTCTGGTAATCCTGGAGCATAATTACCCCGATAATGCGGTCGCCGATGGCCAGCGGCGAGCAGAGAATTACTTCAGGGGTAGCACCGAACAGCGTCAGGTTTTCCCGCACTTCCAGATCCAGCAGCGCCTGCTTCTGCATGTAAAGCGGTTTGCCTGTCTGGATGATGTATTCTGATAAGCCGGTGGAGAAAGGCCGCCCCAGGTGTGGCCTTGCAGCTTTATCAATGTACTGGTCTACGAGGTACACAAAGTTGAGGTACTTCTGCTCGTGTTCTACCAGCGCGATGCTGATGTTGCGTGTTTCTATGATCTTACTCAGTTCCCGGTGAATGGCCGAGTAAAGCGAGTTCAGGTCTTTGCTGCTGATGGCGAGGTTGGCAATACTGTAGTACACCTTCTGCAGCCGCTCCGCTTTAATACGGTCGGTAATATCGTGCAGGATGGCGCGCGTAGCCACGGGCCGCCCGTCCTGCCAGCTGCAGGTAATACTGCCGATGAGGTGAACGGGCTTTCCGGCCTTCGTCAGAAACACGGTTTCAATTTTATTGACATTCTCGCCTTTGTACAGGTTGCGCAGCTGGTAAATGAGCTTGGCCTTGTAGTAAGGGTGTACAATGTCGTTTAGCGTGAGCGACTCAATATCTTCATCGGTATAGCCGAGGCGGTCTTTCCAGGCTTTGTTTACAAAGATGAACTTGTTGTCAACAGAGATATTCTGGATAAGGTCATGCGCATTGTCAAACAGGTCCTGCAACCGGATTTTATTGTCCTTCAGGGCCTCCATTGCAATGCGCTTATCCGTCATGTCCTTCCCGACACTGGTCACGCCCGTTACTTTGCCCTCCTGGTTGTACTCGAACATGCTGTTCCAGCGCAACGTCTTCAGCTGCCCGGATTTAGTAATGATGTCGCGTTCGTAGTAAGAGTTCAGTTGCTTTGTTTCGAGCCTGTTGAAGTGGTCCTGTAGCCGTTGTGCTCTTTCATGCTCCGGTACCAGAATATCGAAAAAGTTTTTGCCTATAAGCTCCTCGTGTGAGTACTCTACATACTTCAGGAAATAGTTATTGGTAAAGGCAATGTTGCCGTTCTTATCGAGGCTGTAGTAGATGAGGTTAACTTTATCAAGGAAATTACGGAACTGGTCCATCGATTCCCGCAGCACCTCTTCCCGCCGCTTGGCCAGCTGCGTTTGTTTGCGCTGCGTGATGTCACGCTTGAAGGCCTGAAGATAATATTCTCCGTTTAAAAGAAGTCTGCTGACACTTATTTCCGCATCCAGCAGGGTGCCATCTTTGCGACGGTTTTTCCACTCAAATGTCATAGGTCTGCCAGTCGACAGTACCTCCTGCATCAGTCTTTCTGCTTTCTGAGTAGAGTTGGTGCCATCCGGCTGCAGTTCCGGCGAGAAAGCGGAGGGACCGTGCCCGATTAAATCTTCGCGGGTACAGCGGAAAAACTCAATAGCCTTTTCGTTGCATTCCACCACTACCCCGTTTTTAAACAGCAGAATGGCATCGTAAGAGGATTCAAATAAGAGCCTGTACTTATCTTCACTAAACGTAAGTTGCTCCTCTAACTGGTGGCGGGCAATGTATTGCCCGATGGCAGTACCTATAAAATCGAGCAGGGCCACGAAAGACGGTGTCATGCGGTGATCATCGCCTGTCCATACCAGTATAAGCGACAGTACTTCCTTTTCTGTTGTGATAGGAACAAGGGTAACCTGGCGGTGCATCGTTGCTACCAGGTGCTCCTGCAGGCTTGCCAGTGCTTTAGGTTTGTCTTTAGTCAGCAACTGGCTCATGAGCGTTTGCTCTACTGGCAGTTCATCGGGTAAGGGATGGCTGCCCGGTTCTCCGGCAGAATACGAGAGTATAAATTTGCCTGCATCAGGCACGCAGGTAAATACACAGCCGCCGGACGCATCACTTTTCTCTAAAAGCTCATTCAGCGTATTGTGAAGCACTTCATACTGGCTATCGGAGGAAGAAAGGTTTGTGATCAACTGGTTCACAAATTCCAGCTGATGGTTCCGGAAACGGATATCCTGTTCCGAGTGAATCACCTCGTTCAGATTTTTTACCGCACCATATAGTACCTCCTGGTTTTGAAACACACCTTTCTGAAGTGTTATCTCTACAGGAAGCAGGTTATTGTCGGTTTCATGAAGCCACCATTCAAACTTTTGTTTTGTTCCCTGCAGGGCCAGTTGTAACTGTTTCTTCAGGGCTACGCGTTCAAACAGGTTTAATTGAAAACTATTGGATACGGACTTGCCAATCAGGGCCTCTTTTTCCAGCTGTAAAAGGTTCAGTGCATTTTGGTTGATGTCGATAAAGCAACCCGCGCTGTCGAGGAGGAAAAGGGGCTCGGTGCTGCCATCAAATACATGGTGGTAACTATCATCCGAAACAAATTCAGCAGGTTGCGTTATCAAGGCCAGTTCCACACATACAAATGCTTCCTCCTGGTAATGCATCAGGCGTGCATTATAGGTAAAGGCAGGGTATGTTTGGGTAGGTATATTTAGTGTCTTTCCTGACAAAACGCGTTGCTGCATCAGGCTTTCCAGCATCATACTGCATTCTTCCTGCGTCAGGTGTAACAGCTCCTGCAGGTTATAAGCAGTACTGCCATTTCCGTTTAAGTTGTTAGATGTGAAGTTTTTGGCCTGCGCATTAACCGCCAACATGCAGCCATCGGGCTGTGCTATGGCCAAGCCGTGAGAGGGCTCGGTCAGCTGCTCCAATACCTGAAGCAAGGCATTTGCGTTTTGAGTAAGGGTGGCGCCTGTTTTCGGGTTGGGTAAGAAGGGCATGCTGTCTTAAACTAAAGATAAAATACGTAATATGATTGTTGCACCGGCAACCGCTTATTTGTACTATTTATGAAATAAGCGATAAATTAGCAAAAATTTGCTTCTAAGGCTATTGTTGGAGCATATAAACATTACACGGAAGCTTTATATGCCGTCTGTATCCAAATTTAAGGCATTTGTCTCGATAAAGAAGTACACTTTAATGTACCACCAACCCAATTGATGACGAGCGCATGCAGTGGAAGTATAGTGCAATAATACGTAAGCAGAACTGCGTAGAAGTGGCAGCAGGAGAAATAAAGGCTTTTGCATCTCAAGAGGAAAATGGCAATCATGAACAAGCAGAAAAATTTGGTAGTGGTGGTGGGGCCAACGGCTGTAGGTAAAACTGACCTTTGCGTACAGCTGGCAAAGCATTACCAGACTGAGATTATATCGGCTGATTCCCGCCAGTTTTTTCGGGAGATGCGCATCGGTACTGCCAAACCAACAGGAGAGGAGCAACAAGGGGTGCCGCACCACTTCGTGAATTCGCACAGTATAGCCGAAGAGTATAATGCCGGAGCCTTTGAGCAGGATGTGCTGGCGCTGCTGGAGAAACTTTTCCAACAGCACGATGTCGTTATCATGACCGGCGGCTCAGGCCTTTACGTGCGGGCGGTACTGGAAGGTATGGATGATATGCCGGATGCTGACTCAGCCGTGCGCGAGGCGCTAACTAGACAATATGAGGAGGAGGGGCTGCAGCCGCTGCTTGACAAACTGCAGGAACTGGATCCTATTTACTTTGCCCAGGTTGACAAGGCCAATCCGCAGCGGGTAATCCGGGCGGTAGAAGTATGCCTGACCAGCGGTTTCCCTTATTCCTCCTTCCGTAGAAGTGAGAGGCAGGAGCGCCCTTTTAACAGCATCAAAATAGGCTTAAACCGGGACCGCAGCGAACTGTATCAACGCATAAACCAGCGCATGGACCTGATGCTGCAGCAGGGTTTGCAGGAAGAGGCAAAAGCCTTATACCCTTACCGGGCGCACAACGCCCTGCAAACCGTAGGCTATAAAGAGATATTTGATTTCCTGGAGGATAAGTATGATTGGGAGGAAGCGGTGCGCCTGCTAAAGCGCAACAGCCGCCGCTATGCCAAGCGCCAGCTCACCTGGTTTACGAAGCATCCGGAGGAGTATGCCTGGTTTGAGCCGCAGCAATGGCAGGAGATTGTCGCTTACATTGATAGTGAAATGGATAAGTAATTTTGAGTACTGAATAACTGAGTTTCTGAAGAATAGCAACGAAGAAGTTTCTCTTTCCATAAAAAGTCATTCTCCCAATTTATTCAGAATTCAGTTATTCAGTCTTTCAAAATTAATTTAGAAAGGATATCCGATGGCGATGTTCAGCACCATGCTGTTTTCGCCGCTGAAACTGCCGTTAAATTCGTTGAGCACGAAGCGTTCTCCCGAATCACGGTACGGAACACGTACGGGTATACCTAAGTCGAGGCGGATAACAAAGAACTCTACATCCACACGTAAGCCGAATCCAGTACCGACTGCCAATTCATTGATAATATCGTTTGCCTCGAACTTGCCGCCCAGGCGGTCGGGGTCTTCACGAAGCAACCAGATATTACCTGCGTCCACAAATACAGCTCCTTTAAAGAAGCCGGCAATCGGGAACCGGTACTCCAGGTTAGCCTGCAGCCTGATGTCTCCTGTCTGGTCGAAGAAAGCGAAAGCGGCAGTATCAGGTATTTCGTAAGTACCCGGACCAACACTGCGCGCCCTGAATGCTCTTACGCTGTTAGGACCACCAATTGAAAACTGTTTCACATAAGGCAGGGTGGTAGAGTTGCCGTAAGAGTAACCAGCCCCTGTCACGAGGCGGGTCACTAACTGGCTTTCAGCGCCTATATTTAAATAGTACCGGAAATCATTGTCGAGTAAAACGTACTGCGAAAACCGGCTTCCTGCAATGGAACGTGGCTCCTCATCAGTTGGCGGCGGAGACCCTGTCAGAGACTGGACAGCATTCAGGGAATTACCGGACAAATCTAACGTGATGTTGTCGAAGAACTGGTGCGTACGCTCCAGCATTTGATTACTATAAGTAGCCTGGTAGATAGAGCCTATAATAAACTGGTTCTCAAAGCTGCGTTGTAAAAAAGGTCTTGCCTGTAACAGACTGTCGAAATACTCACTGCTGTTCACGCGTACATACTGCAGGTTAATGGGGGTGGCATCAAATGTCCAGAACTGGTTCGGACGCCAATTGTAGCCGTAGGTGGCATTATAGGAGTTCATCTGAAAGAACTCTACCCTGTTCAGGAAATTGAAGCCAAGACCGATGCGTGTTTGGGGTACAAACTCTGTGCGAAGGTTTCGCAAATTAAATGGCGACACAATACGCGGGATACTCAGAGAGGCCTGTGCACTCAGCTCATAGGAGGTAAGGTTGTCGTTTCCTACCTGCTCCACACCTTCGGGTGCTTCACCCGTACCTGTGCCGCCAGTGCGCGATTCAAAACTACCGGTCACCTCCAGAGTAAACAGCTCAGAGCCTTTGAAGGCATTCCGGTTACGGAACGAGACGGTAACGCCCGGCCCTGCGAAGTTATTGGACTTATTCACCATTCGGGCCTCTGCACGCAACGATTTTTTGAGGGCAGGGGTGAGGTAGAGGAATGCATCCAATTTGTCGCTTTGGGCTGTGTCCCGCTCATACTCCAGGTTTGCAAACTTATAGGCTGGCAAGCCACTCATGCGCCTGACAGTCAGTAACTGATTCTGCCGGGTATAGAGGCTGTCCTGCTCCAGGAAAACTCCTTTCAGCAGGTGGCGTGCCTTCACATAATCTTCATTGGGTATATAATGGTAGCCTCTAAAGCTCAAAGTATCATTGGTAGACAGGCTGTCGCCTACACTATAGTTAGCCATGATGAACACATCATCGATGGTATAAGGGCGCAGTGCCCGTGACTCTGCCGCTCTTTTTATCCGGAGCAGCACATCTACCTGCCTGTCGCCTACGGTTGTGTCCACGCTGAAAATGAGTAGCTCGGGGCTGAAGAAATAATAGCCTCTGTTCCGGAGCAGGCTGTCGATGCGGACACGTTCCTGCGTCATCCGTCCCAGGTCGTATGGCTCTCCTGGCTGTAACCGGGAATTCGTCTTTGTTTGTGCAATGGCCTGATGTACAGGTAAAGAGTCGTTTAAGGTATATTCAATTTTGCGTATGCGGTAGGGTTCCCCTACAGAAGCGGTCCATTCTATCGTAGCTTTTTTTTCCTCAATAGTGGTTTCACTTCCAACAGTATTATTAAAGTAACCCCGGTTGTGCAGGCGGTTGCTCATAACGGTACTAACGGCTCCGGTGTCTACTTCCGATAGCAGAACCGGTGGGTCTCCGAACTTATCCATAATCCAGTGCTTTACGCCGCTCTCTTTCTCGGTATAAAAGGCATTGTATATGCCAAGCCCCGGGCGCCAGCCAAGTATGGAGAAGTTCGGCTCCGGGCGTACAGTGGCAGCCAGTTCTGTTTCCATGTCTGCCTGCCGGTTGCTGCTGTCCTTTTCTCCCTTTACTCGTACATTGTATCCTGCAAACAAAGCATCGCCCTCCGGTACTGTTTTCGTCATGTTACAGCCTGACATTACCAGCGCAATGAACATGAGCGGCAAGAGGTAGCAGGGTAACCGGCGGTTACCGGGTGAGGTGGTTGATATCATAAAAATTTACTTTCTATTTAGTTGAATTCTGTTCGGCTTCTTCTTCTTCTCTGATGCGGTCTTCTTCCTGCTTTATGCGTTCTGCTTCATCTTCCTGGCGGCGCTGCGCTTCCCGTGCCCGTTCCTGCTCAAAGCTTCGGAAAAGGTCAGAAAAGTTGTTATAGTCACGTTGGTAGATAAGGGAAACACCGGTTGCCCGAATGTCGCCACCTTCCAACACGCCCTCGTACTGGTTGCGCTGAAAGCCCCGGACGCGTAAACGGCCATCTTCAGTAATAGAATACTCTACAGAAATATCCCCGCCAAAACCGCTCATGGTTTGGTTGTCCTGTCTCTGGCCCTCCAGACCAATATCACTGCCTACACGGACTGTGAGGCGGTCATCGAGGAACTGCTGGCGCAGCGCTACATTCAGGTCTGTACGGCCCTGGGCTGAGCCGGAGGAGTAGTCTTCGTAGGAGTTTACACCAAGTTCAAGCCCCAGGCCACCGGCATACTGGTCTGTTAGCTGGTTTAGCTGGTCTGTCATCACACCGCTTAAGCTGCCTCTGGCAGATGCCGCCAGGCCTCCTCCTGAGCTTTCTAATGGGTCCGGGGCCAGGAATCTACCTAAAACCAGCAGCGCGAAAACCTGCTTGTTCAGCTCTGACTCGTCCTGACGCAGGCTCTCCAGGCTGCTTACTACTTCTGTACCTGCCCGGCCCCGCTGGTCTTCCGGTAGCTGAATGTCAAAACTTAATTCTGGCGTCATAATCTCTCCCTCCACATTTACAAAGACCTGGAAAGGAAGCTGGTTGCGCAGGGCAGGATCATCGGCTACTGTCTGTGAGGCTACCAGTTCCCGTGGCGCTGTGCGGACATTGTAAATAGCGGTTATCTGCATGTTGGCCTGCATAGGGTCTCCTGTCCAGGCGATGTAACTGCCTTCTGCTATATCCAGCTCCCTAGAGGCCAGGTCGTAAAAGTCCATGCTGTACTGGCCATCGGTGATGGTATAGCGCCCTGTCATGTTTATTTGCCCGCTTGGTGCGATAGCCACATACAAGGGGTCTGCGGTGCCTCTCACTGTCAGGTTATCACCTGTTGTAGGGTCTATCACAATCGTGATAGTAGATGCATCTGTCACGCTTATCTGAGTTTCAATATCCGCCCCGACAAAGCCTGTGACCGCTGCCGTATCTTCCTCGGCCCCTTCTTCTCCTACAATGGCGGTCAGGGATTCATTTAAACTGACAAACTCTACTATGCCTTCTCTTTCCGCTGCGCCGGCTTCATCAGCGGGCACTACGGCTGTGAAGTCTGATTCGTCCAGCACGTTTACATCCACCCTTAGCACCGGCTCAGCCAGGTCGCCGCCAACTGTCGCATCCGCTGCAATCCAGACGGTGCCATAGAAGAGGTCGTTGTCTGCTGCAGTAGAGTTCAGTGCCAGAAAGCGGTCTGTGTTGGCGGTAAGGTCGAACTGGTAATCCGCATAATCCTGCGTCAGCACATTGCCGTTCACCGTTAAGTCGTTGCCCAGGGAATCTGTGAGTGTAAAGTCAGGGAAGTTGATGCCTTGCTCGTTAAATACCAGCCGTTCGTCCTGCAGTTGGTAAAGCGAGCCCAGCATGGTGATAGTAAACTGCGCCTGGTCAAAATTAAGCTGGCCAATGATATCAGGATCATCCAGGGTGCCGGATATACTCAGGTTACCGTTCGCCCGGCCACCCATGTTTTCCACCATACCCGCCGTAAAGCCCTCCAATGAGGCCATATTTAGGCTGGCGATGTTGGCATCCAGGTTGAGCAGCGTGGCGTTTGGCTGGGTTTCTACAAAGCCGTCTACTATCACCTGGTTCCCGTTGTCTGTTAGCTGCGCGTTAATATTAAAGCGGTCGTCGCCTGTGCTGCTGGCATCCAGGGCTATGTCGCCCACAGAAGTGCCCTCAAACATCAGGTCTGTTACAGTCAGGTCTGATGTAAAGCTCAGTGTGCCAGACATGATATCTTCCAAGGTGGCTTCGCCGTTAATAGTTCCGGCAATCAGGCTGTCCTGCGGGTCCTGAAAGGTGCCCATAATATAGCCGATGTCAACATTCTCAAAGCCTACATTAAGCGGTGCTCCAGGGCCGACAGGGCCTGTGCTGTTAAGGGCGATAGCCTGGTTGTTATGCTGCAGTACTATGTTATTGGCATAAAGCAGGTCAGTGCCAAACTGCAGGTAATTATCCTGTGGTACATCCCAGTCATCACCATTAATGACCAGTTGGTCCGGGTTAAAAGCGAATCGGTAGCCTTGCCCCTCGCTGTCGAGCGCGCCTCCGATAACGAAGCGTTCCTGCTCTGTTGTGTCACCGGCTATAGCCAGCCGTACAGTCAGCGCATCATCCTGAGCGGCACCTTCCAGTGTTATGTTTTCCATTTGTAGCGAAGGTGATATTAAACGCTGCAACTCGAGGTTATAACTTAGCGCATCCTGGTCTCCGCGCATTTGCAGGTCCAGGTCACGTAAGGTATAGTCGGTGTACACGATAGAATTTATATGCCCATCCACTGCCAGTTCCTGCGCCTGGGCATCATAAGCCCCTGTAATCACGGTGTCTATTTGCAGCTGCGTTAGCCCTGGAACAAAGGCGGTGATAAGGTTTGTCCGTTTGATGTCCAGTGTGAACCTGAAGTCCTCTAGATTGGTGTCTGCAGGGTAAGGAGGGTCTGGCTGCAAATCGAAGTAGTTCGAAAAGTACTTCTGCAGTGCCGTAGGCAAGGTTGCCAGTGAATTCTCGAAGTGTAATTCTGCGTCTGCTATGTCTGATTTTAGCTCCAGCTCCTCAATTTCTCCGGTCTGCTCCAGCCTGAGTTGCAGGGTGTCTATAGGGTAATCAGTCCCATCGTACTGCACCAGTAGTTCTTCTCCCTCTAAAGTACCGCTAATGGTGTTAATGTCAGCTCCTGTAAACTCGCCTTGCAGCTGGCCTTGTACAGCCAGTGGCTCTTCGTATAGGTTCAGGGCCTGCAGGTCTGCTTCACGCAAGTCAAGGTTAAAGGCATAAACCGCGTTTGCTGTGTCGCGCAGGTTAAAGTTGCCGGCCAGGTTAAAATCCAGGTTCTCATCCGTTGCCGCTGCCTGTACTTCATATACATTGCGGTTGATGTTGGCATTAATATCAACATCGTTATAGGTATAGCCATTGTAATCAAAGCGCTGTACATCGGCCTCTACTGTGGCTTGCATTGTTTCCGGATCAAGTCCGTTGCCACTGGCCCTGGCCTCCAGCGCTACCTGCCCCAGCCCCAGGCTGTCAGTCATCAGCTGGCCCAGGTCGAAGCCCCCGGAGCGGACAGTGGCGGTAAAGTTCTCATTGGCATCCATGTCTACGACGGCAGTCACGTTGCCGTATGAGGTCTGGACATCAGCATTGGCATCAAAAGCAGTCAGCGTGCCTGTGTAATTCCCCGTCATGCTAACCTGTGCCGGAATCCGGAAGTCAGGGGGTAAGGTGCCAGGCGGTGACAGTGCCTGTATGTCGGTGCGGGTGGTGGCAAAGCGGTTTATGTTCAGGTCCATGTACAGGTTATCCGGATCCATGGCGTTGCGTACCGTGCCACTAATATCCACATTGGTCCCCTGCAGGCCAACCAGTTGCAGCTCCTGTATCTGTAGGTTGTCCATCTGGCCTTCGGCCTGTGCCGTTACCTGGATAGTGGAGTTGGCTATGCTTCTGAATGAAGGGTCTGCTGTCAGGTCTGGTGCAAAGTACTGCACATCCTGCATGCCAATGTAACTGTTGTTGATGTCGAGGTCCAGCGCTACCTGCTCCGGGTTTTCCGTGATAGCATCCAGTGAGGGGTAGGTCATGGCCATGCCATTTTGCAGATGGCTGTTACCTGTGCGCAGGTCGAGGTTCTGTAAGCTGGTGGTGGTAGAATCGAAGACAATGTCAGCCTGGAAATTCTCTACCCTAAAGCCACTTTGCTCCTGGAGTGTCAGTTGGTTTAAATCTAAACGGGTGCGGTTCAGGCTGTACATGACATCCTCCGCATCTATTTTTATATCTGTAAAGTGGAGGTGGTCGTAGTCCATGCCGCGTGGCTGCTCGGGCGCGTTAAAATTGTCGAACTTAACATTAAGGTCTTCAATGTCGAGTTCACCCAGCGTCATAACCCAGCTCATAGGCTCTGCATTTGCCTCATCCACCGATCTGTCCAGTTCCCGCGCCGTCCTGGCCGGGTTCACTGCCAGCGAGTCGGTAGACTTATACTTTTCCTGGGCATACACCACCGAGGTATTATGCAGCATAAAGCTCTCCAGTTCAACCCGGGCGTCTTTCAGGTTAATGTTATCTGACACTACCTCCGACTCTCCCAGCCTGAGTTCAATGCGTTGTTCGGCCACCCTGCTCAGGTATGTTAAGGCGATATTCTCCAGCTCGACCCTGTTCAGGCCAAAGTCCATTTCCAGTGGACCTGTTTCTGTGGTGTCTTCGGGTATTTTTGTCTGTTCGTAGGTAAAGGCGGTGTTTCGCAGCTCCACTTCATCCACCAGATATCTTTCGGCATCGAGGTCGAGTTCTTCCATCGTTGTTTCCAATTCCCCGATGCGGCCCTGAATAAAATTACCGCCTGCCTCGTCTCTGAACACCAGGTACACATTGTCGAGGATAACGGTGCCGAGATCAATCTGCATGGCAGCCGCAGTGGTGTCTTCAGGTTGTGCTGCTGCCTGCGCTGCAGTAGTATCGGTGGCGAAAGCCTCCGTGATAAAATCGAAATTGGTAGTGCTGTCTTCGCGGATATGTATTTTAGCTGTGGCATTCTGTAGGTTCACCTCGCCGATATTCAGCTCGCCTGATAGCAGCGAGAAAATACGCATGTCCACGCCCAGCCTTTCGCTGTACCACAGTGTGTCCTGTTGCTGGTCCTCTACATACACCTCCGTCAGCACCAGCGTATTACGCCAGTCGGTGGTGAAGCCACCAATTTCCACGCGGGTGTCGAGGGTGTCAGCGAGATAGTTGGCACCTTTGTCAGCAACCCAGTTCTGTACCTGCGGAAACTGCAGCGCAATAACAATAAGAATGAGAAGTCCTACAACAAAGGCGAGAGGCCAGAGTATGATCTTCAGGATGATACGTCCGATATGTTTGGCAGAAGCGATAGCAGTGTCATGTTGGTTAGTGCTCTGCTTTTACGGAATTATATCAATATGGATAGATTTAAAGGAGTATTTGAAAATAAATCCTTTATGAACAAGGATTTATGTTATTATTCAGAACTCACAAAAGGAGGGGAATTATTTTATACTCCTGGGCGCGCTGGCCACAGAAGTATAAAACAGTAAGATGCAGTGAGCTTTGGGAAAAGCTATACAGAAAGGATGTTCACCATGTTGATAAACTCCGGATTGATGGGCTTATCTTTTGTAATGGTGTCGATGAATGGGGTATAAGTCAGCTTGCCGTCAATGATGCCGGCCATCTCGTTCTGGCGTCCGGATATCAGGCCTTCCACACAGGCAATGCCCAGCTGGCTAGCCAGCATGCGGTCGGCGGCGGTAGGGGATCCCCCACGCTGCACGTGGCCCAATATAGTTACGCGGGCATCCATATGCGGCAGTGCCTCCTGTACCTTGTTGGCCACTTCAGTGGCGCTGCCTTCTGCGTCTCCCTCGGCTACTATTACAATGAAGGATGTTTTAGAGCGGCTCCAGCCGGTACGCAGGGTGTCCACCACATAATCTATGCTGGTGTCTGTCTCCGGGATCATCACAATCTCGGCACCGCCACCTATGGCACATGGTATGGCAATGTAGCCTGAGTCGCGGCCCATCACTTCTATAAAGAACACGCGGTCGTGGCTGTCAGCGGTATCCCTGATTTTGTCAATGGCATCTAAGGCTGTGTTCACAGCGGTATCGTAGCCTATGGTATAGTCTGTGCCGTACAGGTCGTTGTCTATGGTGCCGGGGGCACCTATGGTTGGCAAGCCGTATTCCTCAAAAAAGATGTTGGCTCCCGTAAAGGTACCGTCTCCGCCAATTGCTACGAGCCCTTCGATGCCTAATTTCTGGAGCTGCTCATATGCTGTTTTACGACCTTCTTTGGTCATGAAATCCTTACTGCGGGCAGATCGTAGGATCGTGCCTCCCTTTTGAATAATATTACTCACAGAGTAAGACTCTAATTTAGAGATCTCGCCCTTGATCATGCCATTATATCCGCGACGAATTCCGTATACTTCTATACCATGATATACAGCAGTTCTTACGATTGCTCTAATGCAGGCATTCATGCCAGGAGCATCACCGCCTGAAGTAAATACGCCAATTTTTTTCATGGAAGAGTGATGTGTTTAGTTTAAATATTTATCCTTGATTATCAAGTGAGTAATGTCTAAATTACGCTAAGTGAGGGGAGGCAATTTTCGTGTCGTTAGCTGTTTTCGCCTGTATTTTAAAAAAAGGCACAAAAGCACGACTAAAAATATAGAAAATCGTATGCATTATCGAAATACCTGGTCCTGAAACCTGAGGTGTTTTCTGCATGACATCCTTACACGGTGCGCGTAAGACTGCAAATTTAGCAGAAAGTAAAGTTTTAGCACAATAACAAAGCAATTAAATAATTATTAATTTAAAGGCAGTATATGTTCGGTTTTTTTGAGAGCGAAGAAACAAAGAGAGTAAAGAGCCATATCACTAACCTGAGTGCGTTGGCTAAGATTGATGGGCACCTGGATCCGACAGAAATGAACTTTATCGTTTCTATCGGTAAAAAGCATGGTATGAAAGCCGAAGAGGTACGCAACCTTGTTTCGAACGCTGCCAGTGTGGAGGCACAGTTCCCTGAAAATGACTCTGAACGTTTCGACCAGATTTACGACCTGGTGGAGATGATGCTGGCTGACGGCATTGTGGATGAAAGTGAAATGGACTTCTGCATTAACATGGCTGGCAGACTGGGGTTCAAGAAAACGATTGTGGGGGTGCTGGTACGTAAGATATCAATGGGAGTGAAGGATGGCCTGGGGCGTGATAACATCAAACGTGATGCACAGTCTTTTCTCAACTACTAAACATGCTTATTTGAAATTTGCCTGTTAGGTGCAGGTCTAATTAAAGTGCCCGCTGCTTTCCGGCATCAGGCGCGTTCCGCCATAATTCCGCCATAATAAAGAGAGGCTGAGTATATACTCAGCCTCTCTTTATTATAAGGACGGTACAGGCTGCAGTTACTCTTCGATTGTATATTCCTCAAATTCTCCATCCTGAAACAGGTAAACGCTAGTGTCTCCTGTAACGCCTACCGCTATAGCGTCGTAGGGAGCTTCTATGTCTTCGTTTGTTGCATCGTTATGCAGTTCTTCGCCCTGGTCAATATTATACAGGTAGTAGAGGCTCTTGAATGTGCCCCGATCATTAAATAAGATATCCCGTTTCAGTTCGTAAAGTTCATAATTCTCTTCATCTTCCTGTATGGCCGCTACAATCACAACATTGTTCCCCTGCCTTAGCTGTAAGGCTAAGTCCTGGTAAGTATCGCCATTAAAGTCGCCGCGCACAATCATCGGGCCCTGCGTATAATTCTCTGCCTGTGCAGAAGCTTCTTCTGCCAGGGTAGGCTTCTCCCAACCTTCATACTGTTCTGTGAGTAGCTGCATCACGGGCTGGGGCATGGGCAAAGTAGGGTCCGTTTCGTTTTCGTCTGTTTGCACAGCGTCTTTTCTTGTGCTGGTGATAGTGTCGAGCGCCTCCGGAATGGGAGCTACCTTCACATGCTCTTCCTGCACTTCTTCATTTTCTGGTGAGCAGGCAAGAGCAGCCAGCGATAAAGCCAATAGGTACAGCGTCTTTTTCATAGTCCAATGTTAATCACATGTATGTATGCTTACTGTTGCAGGCCCAATGCTGTTACATTGGCCAGAAAACCGGGACCAGCAAAAGGATAACGACCACCAGCAGCAGCGTAAGCGGCGAACCAATGCGAATAAAGTCCCAGAACCGGTATTTACCGGGGCTGTAGACTAAGATACAGGCCGGTTCGAAAGGCGTAACCAGCGACACGGAAGCTGCCAGCATAATGGCGATGGCAAAGGCCCTGGGATCTGCTCCCATCTCTACAGCAGCCCGCAAGGCAACCGGCACAACCACCAGCGCCGCCGCCGCATTCGACATGGGTTGCGTGAGCAGCACGGTCAGTAGGACGAACCCTGACAGCACGGCCATTTTGCCCAGCGGCCCCAACAACCCTACGATGCCCTCTGCCAGGAAATCGGCTGCGCCCGAATTCTCCATGGCTGTACCAAAGGCTGTCATACCGCCAATCAGGATAAGCAAGCGAAAGTCAATGGCGGCGTAGGCTTTTTCTGTACTGATACAGCGGAAGAGAATGCTGCAGATGGCTGCCAGCAGAAAGGCGATAGAAAGCGGAAGGATCTGAAGAGTGCCCAGTAGTATAGCTACGGCGAAGCAGGAAATAGCGATAATGCCTTTTCGTTTCCTGAACAGAACAGCCTCGAACTCACCGAGCAAGGCCACATTGTTGGAGGTGCGCAGTTGCTTCAGTCGTTCGGAGGAGCCTTGTACCAGCAACAGGTCGCCGAGCTGCAGCTGAATACTGCCGATCTTGGTGCGCAGCGTTTCGCCGTGGCGTGAGACAGCTATCACTACCAGGCCATAGCGCTGCAGGAAATTAACTTCTTTTACGGTATTCCCGATGAGGTTCGACTGGCGGACCACCAGCAGCTCCGCCAGCCGGATGGCTTCTGTCTGCAGGTCTTCCGCCAGAATAACATCCGCCATAATTTTGATCCCTTTGGTTTCCTTCACCTTTATCAGGTTATCGAGATCTCCTTCTACTAATAGTATATCGCTTTCCTGTATGCGTGTGCGGAAGTCAGGGAGAAAGTTATCTTTGCCCCGGATGATGTTCAGAATCCGGAAGTTCAGGGAGGTGAGGTCGGAGGCAAACACCAACTGGCCAACTAAGGGCGAATCGGGCAGCACCACAATTTCAGACAGGTACTTCTGGAGCTTGTACTCCTCCGTTAGTTCCTGATCGCCCCTGTCGGGCAGCATGCGTTGCCCGATTGTCATCATGTAGATCATACCCACTATAAAAATAGCAAAGCCGATCCCGGATATTTCAAAAAGCCCGATGGGAGGGAGCCCGGTCTTCGCAATGTAGCCGCTCACGGCCACATTGGTAGAGGTGCCAATGAGTGTGCAGGTGCCTCCCAGGATGGCGGCAAATGCCAGGGGCATCAGTAACTTGGACGTGCTCAGGTTAATGCGCCTCGACATGCCTACAAGAGGTGTTACAAACATGGCTGTAACAGTGGTATTGTTCATGAAGGCGGAAACGACACCGGTTACCACCATCACAATCAGCAGCATCAGGTTAGTGCTTTTGTGGGCGAGGCGTACGAGCCTCACCACGGCAAAGTCAAGAATACCTGTCTCCTGTAAGGCGGCACTGAGTATAAAGATAGAGGCAATGATGATGATGAAGTCGCTGCTTAAGCCTGCAAACGCCTCTTCCGGGGTAATGATGCGGGCACTCGCCAGAATGATGAGCATGATCAGCGTCACGATCTCAATGGAGAGTTTTTCAGTAGCAAAGAGCACTACTGCAATGGCCAGTAGTGTTAGCACAAGGGCTATTTCCATAAAATCCTGATTGAGCAAACCTTTGGCTTAAGGTGTGGCTTCGGCTTTTACGTGCAAGTGCTACCGGAGGTGGTGATTTGGGCTGAAAATTTGACGATTGACAGCTATCATACTGTCAGTGGACTATATAGCAGGTAGGGAAGCGCTGTGCCGCTTATCACCTTTGCTACTCAAAATGCTGTGAAGCCAGTTCTCGCATCAAGACGGCTGGCTTGACCACTAAGCTCCTACAGCCTCATCAATTGAACGCAGGATTACCTCACATGCTTCTCTTATCTGCTCCTCGGAGATAACGAGGGGAGGTGCAATGCGCATGGAGTTGTCGCAGAAAAGGAACCAGTCGGTGAGCACACCATTGAGGATAGCACGGTCAATCACTGCCTTTAACACTTCGAAAGACTCGAACTCTGCCGCCATCAATAAACCGCAATTACGGATTTCTTTGATGCGGGGGTGCACCAGCAATTGCCGGAACAGCTCTGCCTTTTGCTGCACGTCTGTTGTTAGTTTTTCTTCCTGTATCACCTGCAGCGTGGCCAGCGATGCTGCGCAGCTGACCGGGTGGCCCCCAAAGGTAGTGCAGTGGCCCAGAATAGGATCCGTTTTAAAGGCAGCCATGATTTCCTGAGGTGCTATGAAAGCACCAATTGGCATGCCGCCGCCCATTCCTTTGGCGCAAACCAAAATATCCGGCTCAATGCCGAATTGTTCGAAGCCCCAGAAAGTGCCGGTGCGGCCAAAGCCACACTGTATCTCATCCAGTATCAGTAAGGTGCCGGTTTGGTTACAGCGCTCCCGCAGGCGCTGCAGGTAATCGTTCTCGGGCACGCGCACACCGGCTTCGCCCTGCACCGTTTCGATGAGCACTGCGGCCGTGCGTTCTGTAATTTGCTCCAGGTCTTCGATGGCGTTATAGCGGATATGGCGTACATCGGGTAGCAGGGGCCGGAAGGCATTCTTGAAGCTTTCACTGCCATTCATGGAAAGTGCTCCCTGCGTGGAGCCGTGGTAGGCGTTGTAGCAGGATATGAGTTCGGTGCGGCCGGTATAGCGTTTCGCCAGTTTAAGGGCTCCTTCTACTGCCTCTGTTCCGGAGTTAAGGAAATAAGTGTTGTTGAGTTGCTTCGGCAGTGTGGTGTGGAGGGCGTGTGCCAGCTGTGCCTGCGGTGCCTGCACAAACTCACCGTACACCATCAGGTGCATGTATTTGTCCAGTTGGTCGTGTATGGCCTGCAGCACACGCGGGTGGCGGTGCCCCACGTTGCTCACGCCGATACCAGAAATCAGGTCGAGGTAACGCTGGCCTTCCTGGCCGTACATGTACACTCCCTCTGCCTTCTCTATCTCAATCATCAACGGGAAATCCGAAGTCTGTGCTACGTGCTGTAGAAACAATTGCCTCTGTGAAATCATACAGCAAAGGTAATAATAATGGCCGAAAGAGACAGAAACCTGTTTTGCTTCTGTTTCTCCCGGCCATGCCAGACGTTGTTTGCTCGCGCTTACCGCTTGTAGTTCCTGTACCAGGAAGTCAGTTGCTCTACTTTCTCCGGGTGCTCCTGAAGCCAGCTTAGGGACGCCGTGCTTTTGCTTTGGCTGATGTAGTAGCTGAATGCCTCTACATTTTTATCCAGTGCCATCTCATGGAAGAACTCCACATAGTAGCTCCACCAGAAGTCGTCCTTCTCTTCCCTTAGCTCCCCCAGTACCTTAAAGAAAGACGCTGTGTTTTCATAAAACAGTTCCCCGGGCGTTTTACCTTCCCGCGCTTCTATGGAGTTAGAGGCCTGCGACATCGAGACCATCAGTTCGGCTGCTGAAAACGGGTTGTCGTCCAGTTTATCTGCGCTAACGGTAATGTTGATGGCATTCCCATTGCCCGTCGAAACACCCTCCTGTTGCATTTGCTGCAGAAGCTCATATGCAGCCGGGGCTCTTTCTGAGGTTGGTTCCAGCAGCAGGAAGTTGTAAAGTGCCAGCAGGCTTTGTACCCGCTGCTTCTGCGCCTGTTTAATGTAAGCCAGCAACAAATGGCTGCTGCCGTGCCCCTGGTTCAGTCGGAGGGCCCTCGTCAGGCTTTGCTCCGCCTCCTTGTAATTCTTCTGGTTGTAATGCGTGAGGCCAAGGTTGTAATAAGCCAGGTGATGCCTGGGAGCAAGTTTAATGGCTCTGTTGTATTCTTTTATAGCTTTATCCTGCTTACCTGACACATCAAGTGCACTGCCTTTGTTCACGTGGGCCTGCGCTCTTAATTCAGGTTCTGCTACTCGGTGTTTTATAACCGCGTTGCTGTAAGCGATGGCATTGGGCATGTCCTTTAAAGCAAAATAAGTAAGCGCCAGTTCATAGTTTGCCTCCGGGTTTTTTGCATCTAATTTCAGCGCCTCTTTATACTGCGCTATGGCTGCTTCGTAATTGCCTTTTTCATACAAACGAATGCCTTCTTCAATGATGTCTACAACGTCAGTTGAGGATTGTGCCTGACTTGTGACAGCTATAGCGAAACAGAACAGGAGGGAACACAAGAGCTTTTTCATATAGGAATTTAGTTTGAGAGTTTAGTAAACCGTTCTCACTAGAAATATATTTAAACAAATATATTGATTCCTATATTTAATTTAACAGCTTTAAGTGAAATAAATTTTTGAAATAGTTATGATGTGGGGCAAAATTTGTATTTGGTCTTTAGTCGAATCTAATTTTGATAAATGGCTTATCAACTAAAACAGAGAATAGTACATTGATTCAGGTCCTGAAATTATAGACGCTTGTCTACAGGAAGAGACTAGAGGAAGCAGAAGAAACACCTTAAATAAAAGGTATTACCGTACCATTGCACTCATACCTCCATCTACAATTAAGGTATGGCCGGTAACATAACTGGAACTTTCGGAGCAAAGCCAGGCAATGGCGGCAGCGGCTTCAGAAGGTGCTGCAATGCGTTTTTGGGGTATAAAAGAAAGGTACATTTGCTTTATCTGCTCCAGTTTCTGCGGGTCGTTTCCGGCCTGGCCTTCCATTACCCCTTGCAGCATAGGCGTCTGGTGCGCTCCCGGTGCCAGCACATTTACCCGGATGTTAGCCATGGCTAACTCTTGTGCCGCAGATTTAGTCAAAGCGATAACGCCCGCTTTTGCAGCAGAATATAGCGCTCCGCCTGGCGCGCCTCCCAGGCCGTTGATGCTGGACACATTGACAATGGCGCCGCCCGATGGCTGCTGCGCCAGCATTATCCTGATTTCCTGCTGCATGCAAAGCCATACCCCCTGCAGGTTGGCACTCATCGCCATTGAAAACTCGTCGGGTTCAAATTCATGCAGCAGCTTGCCTACTCCTGTTTCGTTTGCCGCATTGTTTACAGCCATATCTAACCTGCCATATTCGGCCTTTATTTTCTGGAAAAGAGCCAGGATTGATTCTGGTTCGCTGTTGTCGGTTTGAATGAAGCGCGGCTCCTTAACGAAAGCCCCTAAAGATGAAATGGCGGCCTCGCCTTTTGCAGCATCTCTGCCTGTGATGATCACTTTCGCATTTGCTTCTGCAAAAAGCTGTGCTGTCGCTAGACCAATGCCGGAGGAGCCACCCGTAATCAGTACGGTTTTACCGCTGAAATCATACTTTACCTGTTCCATGGACTTATGCTTTGATTTAGGTGTATACTACATTTCAATCAATTTGTATGCATCAGTTTGGGTGCACGGGCTGTCAAATCTGGGAGAGACTGACAGTATACAGGCTAGCTATGCCGGGAGCAGATCCCGGAACCAGAAGGCGTTGTCAAAAACGGGATTTTCTTCCTGCTTAAAACACTCGTCGTCGGGGGCAGCAGCTGGAGCGTAGGTTTTGCGCACAGTTTCACCTAGTATGTAGGGAATAGGTTGATGGAAGATTGGCCCGTCAAAAACAAAGGTGTGAAATTCGCCGTTCTCGCCGGCAGGGTCTACATTGGCCGGTAAATCCTGCAGAAAGGTATCATCCAGAAGCCTGCCTGCAAAGGAAGCATCGAGCAGGCGCTCGTTCACACAAACCACTACGGCTTTAAAACCCAACTGTAGAAACTCCTGTACCAGTTCTTTCGTGGGTCTGTTCCATAGCGGGAAGACAGCCTGAAGATTCACCTTTTCCAGTTGCTTCTCTCTGTAAGCTCGCAGGTCTTCTAAGTTTATGTCCCCGAAAATAGCATGCGAGATGCCTTGCTGCTGTTGCTCCCGCATGCTGCTTTCCATTATATCATCGTAAGCGCTCATGCTGGCATGCTCCGGCAGAAAAATCTGCTGCAATGGCAGGCCTATGCTATGCGCCTGTTGCTGCAGTAACTCCTGCCGCACCCCGTGCATGCTCACGCGCTGGGTAGGGCCACTCAGGGTGGTAAGCAGTTTTTCTACTTTATACTTTTTGCCTTGCAGCTCATGGTGCAGGCACAGTGACGAATCTTTGCCGCCACTCCAGTTAAATATGCTTGGTATCAATTGACTATTTTGTTTGATGAACAATAACCTTTCCTATATGTAAGGCCGGTATAAAAATACAAATTTACACAAAACCGCCCTTGTTGCCTCTTATGATAAGCAGCTGCCGGGACGCAACAGCGGGTGGCGTAGTCCTTTACAGCCTTAAGTTGTTTGAAATTTGCATACGATTTTATAGTCCTAAAAAGCGAGCCAGGGCTGCAGTATATTATAAACCTTCTTGTGCAGGATTTAGCCTGCTTTTACCATCCTGTTAGGTTCTCTCGTAAAAAGAGCAGGAACCTATAGTTCCGGAATGATATGTTTCAATAAACAGAAGGAGGACAAGATGGCACAAGGAGATAAGTCTGCTTATACAGATAAGCAAAAGCGGAAAGCACAACATATAGAAGAAAGTTACGAGGAGAGAGGCGTCAGCCACGAAGAAGCTGAAAAGAGAGCCTGGGCCACCGTAAACAAGCAAGATGGCGGCGGTAATAAAAGCGGCTCCGGAAGAAAGAACAGCAAGAGCAAGTAGTTTACCAGATTAGAGTACAAAGAAACGGCCAGAAGAGATTACTTCTGGCCGTTCTGCTTTTTATGGATAATTATTAGTGTGCGCGGTCGGGTCGTCATAGTCTGGGTCCACGGTAGGAGGAAGCCCTGACGCTACGCGGTTATGGGGTAAAGGCCTGTCCTGCTTTAGATGGCTGTTTTGCTTGCTGCGCCTGTTAATGGCGGAGTAGGCAAACCCCGCCAGGGTGAGAGCACCTGCTATCGCCATTAATTTTGGCACTGAGCTGCCCACCTGTGGCGGCACTGATATCACGCCGCGCTCATCGGCTACAGCGGGCTCATGTACATAGCGCCCTTTGGTTGGCACCGCTATTACCCAAAAGTTCTTCACCAGGTTTTCTAATCCTCTGCTTAGTTCCTCGCCCCTCATAGGCATACCGTGGCCTGATGCAGCTATTTCTGGATTAAGGCTGGCCAGTGCATCCACAGAGCGATGGGCAGCGGCCCAGTCAGGGGTGAAATAAGCCGGAGGGCCATGCACTTCCCGCTTCTCCGTCATCACCGCTATCGCCGATTCAGCATCACGCGTCGTAAAAGCATCTCCTACAATCAAAACACGGTCTTCTTCCCGAAACAAGGACACATGACCCGGGGTGTGACCAGGGGTGTGAATCCAGTGCCAGCCCGTGAGGCCGGGCACAGCGCCATCCGGAGAAAGGAGCTCTACATGATTTGTGATGTTGATGGGTTTTTTTGGATAGGCAAAGGCCATGTATGCCATGCCGCC
Organism: Pontibacter diazotrophicus; assembly: GCF_003367245.1. GTDB lineage: Bacteria > Bacteroidota > Bacteroidia > Cytophagales > Hymenobacteraceae > Pontibacter > Pontibacter diazotrophicus. The sequence goes on from NZ_QRGR01000007.1 coordinate 252,977, forward strand.
GCCGCCCACGCTGGAATCTGGTGGTGGATAGCTGGACCGCCCGGTCAGGTAAGGCAACTCCAGCGGATGGGCGTATACTGGCACATCCCATTCGTCTGCCAGCTCTTTCACGCCGCCTATGTGGTCAAAATGACCGTGGGTGAGCACGATAGCCTTTGGTCTGGCACCCTCGCCAAATAATTCTTCTGCCGCTTTTTTTATTTTGTGGGTACAGCCTGGCACACCAGCATCCACCAGCACCCAGGTGCCATCCGGTTCAGCGATAAAAAATAAATTAACGAAGATAGTTTTGAGGCCCCACACCTGGGGCGCTACCGCGAAAGTTTGCCTGTTTCCAGAAAAATAACTGCTCTTAGATGCCTCCATACGCAATGATAATTTAAGGTCGAAATATAGTATTGGCTATAACGTACGAAGCATAAGGGAAATAAGCTGTCATTAATGGAATAACACTGTCACTTTGCCTGTCTTTTTTTAGTTAATGTTTAGCATAACTCATGTTTTTTGTTTTTATTTAAACAAGGCATGTCTTTTGCCTCTATACCAATAGCCTTGAAAATTTTTAATTACGCTCGGTTTCCTGGTTAACAGGAATTTTTTATCTTAATAGAAAGTTATTCTACTATGGTTAATTTATTTGTACCCCCAAGCTATATGGCTGTTTATGCAAAATGCGTAGACGCGTCCATGCCTGCCTTTGAACCGGAAGAGTGGATAGAGGAAGGAAAGGTGTATCCTGTGAAGCATTTTACGGAGCCCCTGAACCAGGGCGAAGGGTTTGCTGTCACGATTATGGATGAGGATGGCATAGAAATTCACCCTTCGCCGTCGCATTGGAGCTTTGCCTCCGGTCGCTTTGAGATGTATACCCTTCACCTGAATTAGACCAAACCCAGAAATTTATCGTTAACTCTATAAGGCTGCCGTGCGCAGCCTTTTTTACTATATTTTGTAGCAAAAGAGTAGAATGAAGAATGATAAGTGCTGAAGAATTCAACGAACTCCCGCCACACCTGCAAGCTGAGCTCGTGCTGGACCAGGGCCACTACCTGCACCACCGCATACAGGGCTGGTGCAAAATAGATCTCTATTGGCTGCACGATTATTATGTGGAGATTTGGTTTCTCTATGACCTGAAGAGCATTGGCCTTGTCCGGGCGCTCACCAGCTATACCCATCTCGAGCCTTACCTGGAAACTATTAAGCTCAAGCTGTCTCTTATTAAGAAAGAGTAACTTATAGAAGAAATAAAATTCTTGATCTATAAATTCTGAATGAAGCTATCGGGTAAAACAGGATAGAATTATTCGCTCATCCACTCATTTATTTTTTTTTCTAACTTTGGGCATGAGCAAAAATCAAGTTTCTAAAAACCTACTTTTAATAAGCACTTCTACCACCTATGGCACCGGCTATCTGGAGCATGCCGAAGAAGAAGTGAAAGCCCTTTTAGCCGGCAAATCAAGCTTGCTTTTCATCCCTTACGCCCGCCCGGGCGGCATATCTCATAAAGACTACACAGCCAAGGCGCGGGAGGCTTTTGAGAAATGGGGCATCAGCGTAACAGGCGTGCATGAATATGACGATGCGGTAAAGGCGGTAAATGAGGCAGAGGCTGTCTTTATCGGCGGCGGTAACACCTTTGTGTTGCTTCGTAACCTGTATGCGAACCAGTTAGTGAAGCCCCTGCAGGAGCGGGTACAAAAAGGTATGCCATACATGGGTACCAGTGCGGGCACAAACGTAGCCGGTAAATCCATCGGGACTACCAACGATATGCCGATTGTGCATGTAAAGACATTTGATGCGCTGCAACTGGTGCCTTTCAACATCAACCCGCATTACCAGGACCCGGTGGAGGGTTCGCAGCATATGGGCGAAACGCGTGAAACACGTATTGCTGAATTCCACCAGCATAACCGCCAGCCTGTAGTAGGCCTGCGCGAAGGAAGCATGCTGCGCATCACCGGAGATAAAATCGCTTTAAAGGGTCTTCTTTCAGCACGTGTGTTTTTGCAGGGCGAGAAACCAATGGAGTTCGGGCCTGGTGATGATATTCAGTTTCTGCTGGAAGCTTATTAGCTTCAATTATGAATCAGAAGCTATACTTCGGTTTCTGCTTCTGGTATATACAAGGCAGAAGCAGTCTATCTAAATACTATCAGAGGAGGTGAGGCAAAAAGCTTCACCTTTTTTACTTTAGGATAAAGTATAAATGGCGCTAAGAAGATCTGCTTACCTGCAGCAGACTTATAATTCAGCAGTCAAAATTCATAATTCAAAGGCAAAGCTTTATCTTGAAATATAAACTCAAAACGCTGACTGATGATGAAACACAAACTCACTTTATGTGCGGCTTTGGCCGTGGCGACGCTAGGCACTGTAGGCTGTACCCGCACCACGGAGCAGGAGCAGCGTACGGAAGCTGTGCAGGCTGACCAAAACCTGGGCCAGCTGTTTGAAAATTACTATGAGGAACGGTTGAAGCTGTTCCCGCTGGAGGCTACTGCCATCGCCGATAACCGCTACAACGACCAACTTCCCAACGACCTAAGCCAGGAGTATGTAGCGCAGGTGCGCCAGTTATATCAAGGCTACCTTGATAAAATTAACCAGATAGACCGCAGCAAACTGGATGCACAGGAGCAGGTCAGCTATGATATCTTTAAGTATGAGATGCAGATGTCGTTGGAGGGGCTGGAGCAGCCGGCAGAATTGCTGCTGCCGGTAAACCAATTCTGGGGACTTCCGATTACTATAGCGCAGCTTGGTTCCGGCTCCAGTAACCAACCTTTTAATACGCCTGAAGATTACGAGGATTTCCTGGGCCGCATCAGAGGGTTTACTGTTTGGGGAGATACGGCTATTGCCAACATGCGCAGAGGGATGCGTGCGGGCATTGTTTTGCCGCGGGCACTGACACAAAAGGTACTGCCACAGCTGCAGGCCATGGTGGTGGACGACCCGACAAAAACTATTTTCTGGGCACCTGTAGAAAACTTACCCGATACGTTTACCGCTGCACAGAAAGATAGCATCAGGCAAGCCTATACCAGGGCTATAAGTGAAGAGGTAATTCCAACTTATAAAAGACTGTACGACTTTATACAGCAGGAGTATTTACCGGCGAGCCGTACAAGCACTGGCATTAGTGGCATAACGGGAGGCGAAGACTTATATAAGTACCTGGTGCGCTACTGGACTACCACTGAAATGACGCCTGATCAGATATTTGATATCGGGCAGCAGGAGGTGGCGCGTATCCGAAGCGAAATGGAGAAGGTAAAGGAGCAGGTAGGCTTTGAAGGTAGCCTGAATGAGTTTTTCAGGTACGTAAACGATGACCCTAAGTTCACCCCGTTTAATACACCTGAGGAGGTGCTCGGGGCTTACCGCCAGGTGGAGCAGCGCATGCAGCCACAGCTGGATAAGCTATTCGGTATGACTCCCGAGTCTGAGTTTGAGGTGCGGCAGACGGAGGCATTCAGAGCGGCATCTGCGAGTGCGGAGTATAACCCGCCGGCACCGGATGGCTCCCGCCCAGGCATTTTTTATGTGCCAATTCTGGATGCAAGCACTTATAATGTAGTAGGGATGGAGTCTTTGTTCCTGCATGAAGCTATTCCGGGGCACCACTACCAGATTTCAATACAGCAGGAGCAGGAGGGGCTACCCCGGTTCAGGCAATACGCCTGGTACGGTGCATTTGGCGAAGGCTGGGCCTTATACTCCGAGAGCCTTGGCAGAGAGCTCGGCCTGTATACGGACCCATACCAGTATTTTGGCCGCCTGAGTGATGAAATGCACCGGGCTATTCGCCTGGTGGTGGATGTGGGCATGCACGCCAAAGGCTGGACGCGTGAGCAGGCCATACAGTACTCGCTGGACAATGAACTGACGAGCCGGGAAGCAGCCGTAGCCGAAATAGAGCGTTACATGGCTATACCGGGACAGGCGTTGAGCTACAAAATTGGAGAGTTGAAAATGAAGGAATTGCGCCAGCGGGCAGAGCAGGAGCTAGGAGATAAATTCAGCATCAGAGCCTTTCACGACGAAATTCTTAAAGGTGGTGTAATGCCACTGGCGGTGCTGGAGAAAAAAATAGAGGAGTGGATTGCGGAACAGAAGAGTACCTGAAGCAAACATGAAAGGCAAAAAAGAAGGCGCAACTTGATAGTCGCGCCTTCTTTTTTTGATAAAGAGCTTTTTTACTGATTCTGATGTTTATGGTCCAGGCGTTTGAGGAGAAGCTTGGTGAACTCCCGTTCACCACGATATAGCTTTACAAGCTGCTTTGCAGAAATCACCTTCTGGTATTTACCTGCATACTCCTTGTCCAGCGCCAGCTCTTTCTCTTTCAGGTCGAAAATCTTATTTATCCGGGCCTGCACCTCCTGGTCAGGGAGTACGTCAACATCCTGCCTGAAATCGATGCGGTAACCTTTTACCAGTTCGCGTCGCTTTTTTTCATGCTCATTGTAAATAGGCCAGAATTTCTGCGACTGCTCCGCCGAAAGTCCCATCTTGTCAGTCAGGAAAGCGATTTTTGCAGCCTCTACGTTTTCTCTTCGTTCGTGCCGGCTTTTGTCCTGCGCAAAGGCAGTTGTGCCGCTAAGGGTAAAAGCACAAAACAAAAGTACTAGTACGGTATAATGCTTCATGGATGGATTAGTAGTCTAGGTCGTTGATCTTATAGTATTCCAGCTCTTCTTCAGCTGTAGTGGAGCTCACATTTAAAAATTCTACCGCAAGATCCTGGTCTGCAAGAGAATGTTCTTCAAAGTCTGCGGTTTCTACCTGCGCATAGGTGTCCAGGTAAACCATAATTTCTTCATCAGACAGCGAGGCAACTGTAGTAACCATTTCCTGCTGCTGGTTTTGCTGTATGTTAAAAAAGTAAATGCCCACAAACATAAGCAGCAGGATAAGCGGAGCCATAGCGTGCCGTACAGGGCGCCACAATGATGCATACCATGCAGTAGCAGTCACCTGCTCACGTCTAGCGGTGCGTTCCATAATTTGCATGGGCAGGCGGTCGAAATATCCTTCCGGTACCTGGTGCACATTTCGCTTCGGAATGTCATTTAATTTCATATCCTTCCTCATGTTCCTCGTCTTCTTTTGGTTAGATAGAAAACGCGGGTTATAGTTTAATCCTGTTTCAGATATTCTTCAATTTTTTTAACGGCAATGTGGTACGATGCCTTTAAGGCACCTACGGATGTTCCCAGTATCTCGGACATTTCCTCGTATTTCATATCATCAAAATACTTCATATTGAACACGAGGCGCTGTTTATCGGGCAGCTTTAGTATCGCTTTCTGCAGCTTTAACTGTACCTCGTCACCGGCAATATCGGGGGATGATTCTATCTTCTCCATCAGCTCAGCAGTGACGTCATTTATAGGCAGGAAAAACTTCCTTTTTTTGCTGGACAGGAACGAGAGGCACTCGTTGGTGGCAATGCGGTAAATCCACGTGTAGAGTTGGGCGTCTTTGCGGAAGTTCTCCAGGTTCTTCCATATCTTGACAAAAACCTCCTGCGTAAGGTCATCGGTATCGTCATGGTCGATCACCATCTTGCGGATGTGCCAGTATACTTTCTGCTGGTACTTCCGGACAAGCTGGTTAAAAGCCATGTTGCGGCTCTCGGGGTTAGCGAATTTTTCTAGTAGCTCTTTGTCTTCCACTTTACAAAATCACGGAGCAGTAGGCAGATGTAAGATCGATTAAGAGCATATTAAAGCTGCTGTTAGAGGCAAAAAATGCGCATGCCTTTTAATAAGGGACATTTTGTGGTGCTGTGGTATCAAACCATAAAATGTCAAACGCCAGAGTTCAGAAAAACTTCTTGATTGCCTAACCAATATTTTTAAAACACCCTCTAAAGATAAAGAGGCTGTACTACATCAGCACAGCCTCTTTAAAAATTTGTTTCTGATTATGCTTACGCTTGCTTTCTGCTGATGGCACGCTGCGCGGCATCCACAATATCGTTCTCTGACAATCCGTACTTCTCCATCAGTTCTTCCGGAGTTCCGGACTCACCAAAGGAGTCATTTACGGCTACATATTCCATTGGCAGCGGTGTGTTCTTCACCAGCACCTGGGCAATGCTATCACCAAGTCCTCCCAAACGATTATGCTCTTCGGCGCTTACCACGCATTTTGTTTTAGCCACTGATTTCAGGATAGCCTCTTCGTCCAGTGGCTTGATGGTGTGGATGTTGATAATTTCGGCAGAGATACCTTTTTCGGCTAATATATGACCAGCTAAAATCGCTTTCCAAACCATGTGGCCTGTAGCAAAAATGCTCACGTCAGTACCTTCGTTCACCATCCAGGCTTTACCTATTTCAAACTTCTGGTTCGGGTCTGTAAAAATAGGTATCACCGGGCGGCCGAAGCGCAGGTAAACCGGTCCTTCGTAATCAGCAATAGCGATGGTGGCCGCTTTTGTCTGGTTATAGTCGCAGGGGTTGATAACTGTCATGTGCGGCAGCATTTTCATCATGCCGATGTCCTCCAGAATCTGGTGCGTGGCACCGTCTTCACCCAGCGTTAAGCCTGCATGGGAGGCGCATATTTTTACGTTTTTGCCAGAGTAAGCGATAGACTGTCGGATCTGGTCGTACACGCGGCCAGTAGAGAAATTGGCAAACGTACCGGTAAACGGAATCTTACCGCCAATAGTCAGACCGGCGGCGATGCCCATCATGTTGGCTTCAGCTATACCAATCTGGAAGAAACGCTCCGGGTTCTCCTTGATAAAATCACCCATTTTAAGTGAGCCCACTAAGTCGGCACAAAGGGCTACAACATTGGGGTTTGTGCGGCCAAGCTCAAGCAAACCAGCTCCAAAACCGGAGCGTGTGTCTTTTTTCTCTGTATACTTGTATTCTTTCATCTATCTGTTGAAAATTTTTACGGTTGTAGTTGCGCCCGACCTGATAGTAAAATCTTTTACATCAGTGAATTTACTCGCCTGGGCTGTTTTCATGCGGTAAACCAATCTATAATTTCCCGGCTGCAAGGCCATCGTTACTTTACTGTTTTCTTCCGGCAGATTACAAAGCCAGCGCTGCACGCCATTTTCCTCCATCAGGTATACGCTGCCATAGCCTTTTATCTGGGAAGGTATGGCTAACTGCCCCGGCGGCGGTATGGTAATCAATTTTGTCTGCCCCTGCTTCAGATCTATCCCCTTCATGTAAATGCGTGGCATAGTCAGAATCTCCAGGTCATACGTTCCTGTCAGGTACTTGTGCTGCTCCCCGAACTGCTGCACGTGGAGCGTCTGCTCCTTACCATGCGGCCTTACAATGGCAGGCAATTGCCCATAAGGGGAGGGGCCATCCTGCTTCAGGTTTAGTATACCCTGCGGCGACTTTACTTTGATTACATTGTGCTTTCCGGGCCTGATGCTGATGTTGCGTTCCACAACAGCAGGTGTGGTGTTCACCACCAGATCATAAGGTAGCAGCGCATCTATGTCCAGCATATCGGCCTTTCCCTCTCCGCTCTGGTAGTGCACGTAGTTGTACTCCGGTTGCCCGGTCAGGGAGTTGAGGAACGTCATGTTCACGTTACTCTCCACTGCCTGTCCCTGCTCATTGAGTAGTTCCACGCTCACCGTTGTCTGGCTTAGCGTCTGCGTCACAATTTCGGTCAGCACCGTTTCAAAGGTCTGCACGTCAGCAGCGTTAAAGTATTGGCCAATGCAGCTGAGTTGTTTCTCATACTCCGGGTCAATGCCAATGCCTATCACAAAAGGGCGCAGGAAAATACGCTTCTTCTGCAGGGCCAGCGACATAGCGCAGGGGTCTCCGCCACAAGACTCCAGTCCATCTGTAATCAGGATGATGACGTTGCGCGCCTTATCTTCCGGGAAATCTCCAGCCGACTGCTGAAGTGAATATGTTATCGGCGTATTGCCGCGCGGTATAATTTCTGTCAACTTCTTCTGGATGGCCGCCGTGCTGTTTCCAGAAAACGGTACTTCCAGTCTCGTATCTTTGCAATCGTTGCGCTCACGGCCAAACTGATGCCCATACACCCGCAGCGCCACCTCTACATTGTCGTAGCGCTCCAGCGAGTCTACGAGGTGGGCGAGCAGGTTTTTGGCAACCGTCATGCGGTCGCTGCTTTCCCATTTAGCCAGCATACTTCCTGAAGCGTCCAGCAGGAACAGAATCCTTGTTGTAGGCTGCTCCTGCTTCTCCTGGCCTAACACGTTACCGCTTACTGAAAATATCAGCAATAAGGTGAATGCTGCGAAAATATTACGCCAAAGGGCCATGTAAGGGGTACTAAAGCAAGTCGGGTATCAGAAAGAGACAGCACAAAGTCCGGTATTGCTTTGTGTTGTTTAGTAGTCAGCGGCCTCGTTTACAGCTAATTGCTGTAAGGCAATTTCCAGCTGCTCATCGTTTGGTGCTACGCCATGCCATTTATGCGAGCCCATCATAAAGTCAACGCCATACCCCATCTCTGTGTCCATCAGGATCATCACAGGCTTTCCTTTACCTGTAGCGGCTTTTGCTTGGTCTAAAGCGGGTAGAAGTGTTTCGAAGCTGTTTCCGTTTGCCTCCATTACATGCCATCCGAAAGCCTCAAACTTAGCACGCAGGTCACCCAGCGGCATTACTTCTTTTGTGGAACCGTCTATTTGCTGGCCGTTTCTGTCTATGGTGGCAATCAGGTTATCTACTTTTTTTCCGCCGGCATACATCGTTGCCTCCCATACCTGTCCTTCCTGCAGTTCACCGTCACCCATCAATACATATACAAGGCTGTTATCCTTGTTTAGTTTCTTTGCCTGGGCGGCACCAATGGCAACCGACAGACCCTGACCTAAGGAGCCCGAAGCTACGCGGATACCTGGCAGACCTTCTTCTGTGGCAGGGTGGCCCTGTAACCGGGAGTTTAACTTGCGGAAAGTGGCCAGTTCTTTTGGATCAAAGAAGCCTGCGCGGGCCAGGGTGCTGTAAAAAACAGGCGAAATATGGCCGTTTGACAGGAAGAACAGGTCTTCGCCTTCGCCATTCATCTTAAAATCAGTGCTATAGTTCATTACCTTGAAGTACAGCGATACAAAGTAATCGGTGCAGCCCAGGGAACCGCCCGGGTGGCCGGAGTTAACGGCGTGTACCATGCGCACGATATCACGGCGCACTTGTGCTGCAACTTCCTTCAGCTCATCAATGCTCTTGTTGTGTGGATTCACTTTCAATAGAATTATTAGTTAATGATTGGGAATATTAAACAAATATGTAGTGTGATACAAGTAATACTACGATAATCACAGCTTTTCAAGGCTTTTTTTAGGAATTTCAGAGGATTCCCGTGTGGTTGCCAGATTGTAGGACCAGCCTTTTGCCAGCGTATTGCTGTAGTTTTTTATAAATACGAAAAACGCAGCTGCCCGGTCGGGCAGCTGCGTTTTTCTATCTGCTTACTTTGCCAGTATCTGGCCAGTATGTTCTTTTGTTTTTACTTTCCGGATAATGTCCTCGATTACCCCGTTCTCATCAATTACGAACGTAAAGCGCATGGTGCCCATATACTTACGCCCATACATCGACTTTTCCTGCCACACTCCGTACTGCTCCACAATCTGCTTGTCGGTGTCGGCTATCAGCGTGAACGGAAGCTCAAATTTGCTGATGAAATTCTGGTGCGATTTCTCATCGTCGGTACTTACCCCGATCACTTCGTAGCCTTCCTGCTGCAGATCGCTGTAATGGTCGCGGAGGTTGCAAGCCTGGGCTGTGCAGCCGGGGGTGTTATCCTTTGGGTAAAAATACAGGATTACTTTTTTGCCACGGTAGTCGCTAAGCTTTACGGTTTTACCGTTCTGGTCTTTGCCCTCAAATTCAGGGGCTTTGTCTCCGATGTTCAGTTCCATTAGTTTTATCAGATGGTGGTAGTATAGGTGGCTTCGTTGCCGGCATTGTCCTTCACCTTCAAGACAACTTCACCGGACAAAGGTATGTTTTTATCTAATTTTTCAGACCAGATGGTAGCAGTTTTATGCTCATACTTCATCAGCAGCCACTGTCCGTTCACGTAAGCGTTATAGGAATTAAGTCCTGACAAGTCATCTGAGATCTTGAATCGAACCTGGTTTCGGTTCTTGCTCACCAGCCTGATATAAGGCTTTTTTGTGTCTTCCAGCACCTTGAATTTACCCATGCTTTTGGTGGTAAACGTGATGGTGTTGTTCTCATTCCAGGTGCCTCCTACATAGCCTTTGCTGCGCCCGGTGCCTAAGAAGTATACGGCTGCTTTAGACTTGTCTTTCACGTCAGTTGTATCAGGCTTTATCGTCACCGTCATGGCCTGGTGCAGTGGCGTGAAGAAGTCTCCAATCGTATATACACCGCGGTCCAGCTGTGTCTGCAGGTATAAGGTATCGTACAAAGACTGCTTCTTGAAGTCTACTTTCAGGTAGTTGTTTAAGAATGCCACATCCTGCCCGGGTGGTATCAACTTCTGGAAATGGAACGGCACGGTAACGCCACAGAAACGCATCGAGTCTGGCAGGCCGGCGCGCAAGTCAAACAGACCTACGGAGTGATTATCCTTCATGTAACTTGGCACCAGCAGGAGTGACTTTCCGCCTTTCAGCAGCTCAATGTTCTGGGCAGTGCTGCTGGTGTCGCCAGCGCTAATTTTCAGCACATTACCGATGAGCTCATAGTCGAGCGAAGGCTTTTTGACTGCCTTGGATAAGGTCTTTGTAAATGACGGCTGCTGCCCCTTTACCACAAAGCTGAGGGTGGAGGCATTGTCATATGAGTCGCGGGCCACCAGTTGTACCTGGTACGTCGAGTCCGGGTGCACACTCAGTCTGCCCTGGCGCCCGTTGGCCTTGTACAGTGGCAGGTTGTTGCCATAGTCTATAAAGGCTTTCTGGAACGTGCGGCCCTGGCGCTTATACAGGTTGTAGTTAATATGCTGCGATACCTGGCGCGACAGCTCAAACGGCACCTGGTCAATGTAATGGGTGTAGATCTGCTTTCCGTTTACGTACAGCGTTACCTCCTGCGTGCCGTTCTTGTTATCGGCCCCGTCCAGCCGGTCTATTGTCTGCAGCTCCAGCCCAAGCAGCCCGTTGGCGAAAACAGTGTCGGCTATGGTAAAGTTATTGTCTTTCTCTTTCGTGCGATACTCCACACGGCTAAACTCATTGTTGATGCGGGCATGGATGTTCAGGGGCGTAATACCCAGGCTATAGATTTCGGGTGGAGTCGTATCCAGCACCTCCTGAAACCTATACTTCAGCGGGTTATACAGGCGGTCTTCTGTGTCGCGAATCTCGAAGTGCAGGTGCGGGCCTCCTGAGCCACCGGTGTTACCAGACAAGCCAATCACGTCGCCTTGCATTACCGGAAACTGGTTGGGTTCCGGGAAAAGCTCCAGGTCAAAGGCCTTCTTCTCATACTGCTTCTGCAACATAAAGGTAGCCAGTGGCTCACTGTAAGCAGAAAGGTGGGCGTAGGTCGTGACAAGGCCATTCGGGTGCGTCACGTAAATAATGTTGCCATACCCGTAGGTGGACTGCTTTACACGTGAAATATACCCATCCGCAGCAGCATGCACCGGAAGCCCGATACGCTGTTCGGTTTTAATATCAAGCCCGCCATGAAAGTGGTTAGAGCGTATCTCACCCATTGTACCTGAGAGGTAATTGCGCTCTCCTGGTTTTATCGGGAACAAAAAGTATCCTGGCTGTGGTGCTATCTGTGCCGCCGCACCGAATGTGGTAATAAAGGAAAGTAGTGCGAGCGAGAGCCGCTTCTTATTTAACTTCGAAATCAAGTAATTTTTTATCTTCAACATACCCTTCTAATCTGTCTCCTATCTGCACAGGTCCTACACCCGCAGGTGTGCCTGTAAAAATAATGTCTCCTGTTTTTAGTGTTATAAAGCGTGAAATGTAGGCGATGATGTCATCAAACGTGTGCAGCATCATTTTTGAATTTCCCTGCTGCTTTGTCTCGCCGTTTACCTCCAGCTTAAAGTTGATGTTCTGCAGGTCGGGGAACTGGTCTAAAGGCAAAAAATCCGAGATAGGAGCGGAGCCGTTAAAACCTTTCGCCAAAGCCCAGGGCAATCCCTTCGCCTTTGCTTTTGACTGCAAGTCGCGTGCCGTGAAGTCTATTCCAAGGCCGATGGAGTCATAATATTTGTATGCAAATTTTTTGTCGATGTTCTTACCTTCCCGGCTGATGCGCAGAATCAGCTCTGCCTCATAGTGCACATCGTTGGTATATTCCGGGTAGTAAAACGGTTCATTGTTACGAAGTACTGCCGTGTCAGGCTTAAAGAAGATAACAGGTTCTTCCGGCACTTCATTATTTAATTCGGCTATATGTTCTGCGTAGTTTCTGCCAATGGCTAATATTTTCATAAAGGGTGTAGGTCGATGTTCTGTTCTTCAAAAATAGGGTTTCTAATGTTGCTGGACAGTAATTTTGATAAAATAATTCACCATTTTTTCTTTGGTGCATCCCGCATATACTGTGCCTTTATATTTAGGTTTTACCCGCTGGCCTTCCCGTTATTGTTGTCATTAGCCATTAATAACATTTTATAGCGTAGCAGACGTATAAACGGTGCAATTGTGAGCGTTAGTTTTTAGGCTGATTTGAGAGTTATTTGTATGATGTGCCTGCTCGAAAATATAGCGTTCCACAAATTTTAAATGTATTATATTTGAGTCTGATTGAAAATGGTTCAAAATTTGAAATCATTCTCACATCACTAAAAATCTATGACAATGTATAAGAAAATAGTTGCTTTTGCTGTAGCTGCGGTTATGATGGTTGCCTGTACGACAGTACCCATCACAGGACGCCGACAGCTTAGTTTAGTGTCTGATGCAGAAATGCAGCAGCAAAGTTATGCCGCTTACCGGCAGTTCCTGAGTGAACACCAGCTTTCAAGAGACGCACAGGCTACCGCCATGGTGAAGCGGGTAGGCAAGCGCATACAGCAAGCTGTGGAGCAGTATATGGCAGCCAATAACATGCAGGATGAACTGGCAGGCTTTGACTGGGAGTTTAATCTGGTACAGGACGACCAGATAAATGCTTTTGCTATGGCTGGCGGTAAAACCGTGGTTTATTCTGGTCTTTTGCCAGTGGCACAAAATGAAACAGGCCTTGCTGTGGTAATGGGCCACGAAATAGCCCATGCCATTGCCAAACACGGTAACGAGCGTATGAGCCAGGCGCTGGCACAGCAGTTCGGTGGGCAGACACTCTCTGCACTTGCAGGGTCACAACCAGGGGTTACTTCTAACCTGATTATGTCTGTATACGGTGTAGGTTCACAGTTGGGCCTGCTAAAGTATGGGCGTAACCAGGAGTCTGAAGCTGATAAATTAGGCCTTGTGTTTATGGCTATGGCCGGCTATGATCCGCGGGAGGCTATTCCGTTCTGGCAGCGCATGGAACAAGCAAGTGGCGGTCAGCAGGGTCCACCCGAGTTCCTGTCGACCCACCCAAGCGCCGGAACGCGCCAAAGCACCCTGCGCGACTACATGCCCGAGGCGCTTAAATATTATAAAGGAAACTAAACCTGTTATAAAATATGGTTAAAAACAATTTTGCCCGCTTCCGTTCTGCCCTGTTAAGCCAGACTACTCTTTTGTTTATGCTACTTTTATTTGTTGTGGCAACCTCTGCCTGCTCCAGGCGTGAGGCGATACGGGAGGAAAGTGAATTAGGTGAGGAAGGAGAAGGAGAGGTGCCGGTGGCGCCTTATGATGGCAGGTTGCTGGGTCAGGTTGTTTTTGATACGGTAGAATATATTGTGTCCCGTGAGGAGTTGCTGCAGCCTTTTATCCGGGAGTTCGGGGATGGTACTGTAGTGGACCAGGTGATGATACGGAAGGTGCAGGAGACAAAAACTGACACGCCAGCTTATTATCTAGTAGGCTTAGGCATGCGCAGCGGTGCCTTCCGGTCGATGGCGCTGGAGTTGGATGTGGCCGCAGATAAAAGCCTGTACCTGAGTAGCAGTGGCTCCAAGCATATGTGCCAGTCTGGTGCTGGCTGTGGTTTCTGCTACTTCACCTTCTCAGGCAACAAAATCACCGGTTGTGAGTGCGAGTCGCGTGCGCCTGGTAATAACTGCACGCATAAATTCTCCGAAAGAAACAGCCTGCTGAAGGATGTTTCTTTGAGAAGCGAGCGACGACGTTCTGATAGTAATAAGTAACACAATACTGTAAAACAGAAGCGGCTGCTAACATGATGTTAGCAGCCGCGTCTGTTTTTCAGTACTATATTTGTTAGTGAATTGTCTTTCTGCTTTTCAGCAGTACCTACGACAGTTGCACTTTTCGTAAGCGGATGCGGGTGAGCACCTTTTTAGTCTGGAGTGGGAATTCGCTTTTCATCATCCAGTCGTAGTAACCCGGCTCTTTCTGCAGTACTTCTTCTACCGGCACATTTTTATGCTTGCCGAAGTTAAATACCTCTTGCCCGGCGTTATTGTACACGATGCGGCCAGATAAATCAGCGGTTTTCTGTACCGTGAACTTATGCAGCAGTTCCATGTCGTTCTGGATAGGGAACTCTTCCACGCCTTCGGCCACCTCTACAGGAGTGTGCTGGTAACGGTCCAGTTGTGCCATTAGAATGTGGTATGTAGCTACTGTGTCGGCCTCGGCGCTGTGGGCGTTCTCCAGCTTTTTATCGCAGTAATACATGTAAGCGGCAGATAAGGTGCGCTGCTCCATCTGATGGAAAATACGGCAGGCGTCGATGACGTTCCGGCTGTCAATATCAAAGTCGATATCGCAGCGCAGGAACTCCTCCGCCAGCAAAGGGATATCGAAACGCAGCAGGTTATACCCTCCCAGGTCGCAGCCTTTCAGAAACTGATCCATATCCCTGGCAATCTGCTTAAAGGTTTTGCAGTCCTGCACATCGGCATCATAAATCTTATGGATGAGGCTCGACTCCAGCGGGATGGGAATAGTAGGATTCACACGGCGGGTTTTGAGGATTTCCTCGCCATCCGGCATTACTTTCAGTACACTTATCTCCACAATTCTGTCTTTGCAGATGTCGGTGCCGGTTGTTTCAAGGTCAAAGAAGACGATGGGGCGCTTTAAGTTTAACTTCATAGCAATAATTTTTTATTTAAAGAACCGCCTTCGTTAGCGCCTCCATTTTCATGTTGTTATAGTTTCCGGAGCTCATGAGCAGCAGGTTGGCATTTTGCCAGTTCCGGCTCGTCAAGTGCTTTTGCAAAGCTTCTGCATCGTTGAACACGTGCAGACGCTCGTTTTCAAAAGCGATTTTCAGTTCGTCTTCTGTGAGCATCTCCATCCGCTTGTGCTCTATTGTTTTCGGGCTGAAATACACGATAGGAGCATCCGCTTTATCCAGTGCACCGGCATACTGTGGCAGGAAACTTTTGTTCAGGCTGCTGAAAGTGTGCAGTTCCAGCACGGCCACCAGTTCACGCTCCGGGAATTGTGCTTTCACAGCCTCGGTGGTTGCTTTTACTTTGGAAGGGGCATGGGCAAAGTCCCGGAATATAATGCTGTTGCCTTTTTCGCCGATTTTCTCCAATCGCTTGGCAGCACCCTTAAAGCTTTTGAGTGCTTCGTAAAAATCATGCGCTTTCACACCTATTTTCTTACACACTTCCTTGGCTGCGCTGATGTTGCGCAGGTTGTGCTCTCCGAACAGCGGTATCTCCACATCACCCTCTTTTTTAGTATGCAGAATAGTTTTGCCGTTCCGGATGCTGTGTTCATGCACACCATAACCGATGTACACGATATCGGCCGGGTTGCGGGGCACCGCCACTAACTGCACCTGCTCATCATCCTGGTTATAGATGAGCGTACCAGCTTTTGGAGTCATCTCAGCAAAAATGCGGAACTGCTCGCGGTACATTTCCGGGTCCGGGAATACGTTAATATGGTCCCAGCTGATACCGGTAATAACCGCAATATGGTGATGGTACAGGTGGAACTTAGGAACGCGTTTAATAGGGTCGGAGAGGTATTCATCACCTTCTATAATAATGACAGGAGCATCTTCTGAAAGCTTCACCATGCGGTTGAAGCCCTCCAATTGTGCACCAACAGCATAATCGAACTTGCGGCCAAGGTGCTGCAGCACGTGCATAATAATGGAGGTGGTGGATGTTTTGCCATGGCTACCGCCAATGACAATGCGCTGCTTATCTCTGCTCTGCTCATAGATGAACTCAGGAAAAGAGTAAATCGGAATGTTCAGCTCCTGCGCACGCTTCAGTTCCGGGTTGTCGGGGCGGGCGTGCATACCCAGTATAACGGCGTCTGGCCGGGCATCAATTTTCTCAGGGAACCAACCTTCCTTTTCAGGAAGCAACCCGGCTTCTGCCAGTCTGCTTTTGGCAGGCTCATAAATCTCGTCGTCCGAACCGCTTATCTTCAGGCCTTTGTCATGTAGCGCGAGGGCAAGGTTGTGCATGATGCTCCCACCCATGGCAATGAGGTGTATATACTGTAATTCCTTCTTCTCCATATCTAAGCAATATGTTTGCAAGCAGGCAAAGTTAGAAGTCCTTCCCTAAATTAAAATAGCAGAACCCTATTATGTTGATATCTTGTATATGATTGTGGATTACTCGGAGGGGTGTGTGGATTACTTGCCTGGCATGTTTTTTAAATTTGTACCTATGGAGGAGATGAAAATGAATGTGCGGCAGGCGGGCAACCGTAACAGTTGGCAAAAGAAAGCGCCTGCTGTTTCGGAATTGGGCAAAAAGCCACCGCAGGCACTTGACCTGGAGGAGGCTGTGTTAGGCGCTCTGATGCTGGAAAAAGATGCCCTAACCTCAGTGATCGACATTTTACGGCCACAGAGTTTTTATAAAGAGGCACACCAGCGCATTTTTAAAGCTATTATTGGCCTGTTCGATAAGTCGGAGCCGATAGATATCCTGACCGTGACGCACGAATTGCGCGAGAACGGAGAACTGGAATTGGCAGGCGGAGCTTATTATGTCACGCAACTGACCACACGCGTAAACTCGGCCGCTAACATTGAGTACCATGCCCGTATTATCACGGAAAACTCAATTAAGCGGGACTTAATCTCTATTTCCTCAGAGGTCCTCTCCAGTGCCTTTGAAGATACCACCGACGTATTTGAACTGCTGGATAAAACGGAGGCCCGTCTCTACGAAGTATCGGAATCCAACATCCGCAAGAACTTCGACGACATGCGCTCGCTCATGCATGCCGCTATCAAAGAACTGGAGGAGAAGCGTAAGCAGGAGGATGGTCTGACGGGTGTGCCAAGTGGCCTTGCCGCCCTGGACCGCGTGACCTCCGGTTGGCAGAAGTCTGACCTTGTGATTCTGGCAGCCCGCCCTGCGATGGGTAAAACGGCCTTCGTACTTTCCTGTATGCGCAACGCCGCTGTTGACTTCAAAAAGGGAGTGGCTATCTTCTCGCTCGAGATGTCGTCGCTGCAGCTGGTGAATCGTCTGATTTCATCTGAGGCAGAGCTGGATTCAGAGAAAATCAAGAAAGGTAACCTCGTGGACCACGAGTGGGCACAGCTTAACCATAAAATCTCCAGGTTAACAGAGGCACCTATTTTTATTGATGATACCCCTGGCCTTTCAATCCGCGAGCTGCGCACCAAGTGCCGCCGTCTGAAAGCCCAGTTCGATATACAGATGATTATTATTGACTACCTGCAGCTGATGAGCGGTAACTCAGACGGCAAGGGTGGTGGTAACCGCGAACAGGAAATTGCCTCTATCTCACGGGCGCTGAAGATGCTGGCCAAGGAGCTGAGCGTGCCGGTTATCGCCCTGTCGCAGCTCAGCCGTGCCGTGGAAACCCGTGGTGGCGACAAGCGCCCGCAGCTGTCTGACCTTCGTGAATCCGGTTCCATTGAGCAGGATGCGGACATGGTGCTTTTCCTTTACCGGCCGGAGTACTACGGCATCACCGAAGACGAAATGGGTAACCCGACAGCCGGCGTAGGAGAAGTGATTATTGCCAAGCACCGTAACGGCTCGCTGGAAAACGTGCAGTTGAAATTTATTGGTAAGTATACTAAATTTACAAACCTGGACAATGATTTCGGGGGAGGGGATGCTATGGGAGGCTTCAATGCCTTGCCTAACTCAACCTTCGATACTGAAACACCAGGTGCCATCCGCTTAGGCAGCCGCATGAACGACGGTGGCAGCGGTGGTGGTGGTGGTTTCCCAACATCAAACTTCGATGAGGAGCCGCCGTTTTAAGTAGCACACAACAACCAAGATAAGCCAAAGGAGATTAGCCGCTGCGCACTTGATGCCAGTGGCTTTTCTTTTTTCTGTTAATTTCATCGCTGCTAAACTGATAGTGTGACTGCCTTCTCTCCAAACTTTGCCCTTCCCACATCTTTAACCCTGAAAATTTCGTATCAATACTCCACCCTTTTTCTCAACTTTTAGCCAAAAGACGCCCGCAGTGCAGTAGGTGAAAAATAAATTAAAAATAATTTTTAAGTCGCTGAGAATCAGACTTATATAATGCATTGTTTTTCTTGTTTTTTGCACTATTTGTTTATCTGCTCTGTTTAATTAATGTACAAAGATAAAAGGCTAAATGAGTATGAATCAAGAGAATAAAGAGACAAAGGTGCAGAAAAAACCTAAGGTCGAAAGTTATGATATATCCAAGTCTGATGAGACGCTTCACTTAGCGATTGACCTGGCAAAGTTTATTAAAGAGAACCGTCTCTATCAGAATATACAAGGCAAAGAATACGTGAATGTGGAAGGCTGGCAATATGCCGGTTCCCGCCTCGGGATTCTGCCAGTGGTAGAGCATGTGGTGAATATCAGCACCGACGATGAGATAAAGTACCAGGCAAAGGTGAATTTGCTTGACTTGCGCAGCCAGCAGGTGGTAGGAGCAGGTTTTGCTATCTGCTCTAACCGTGAGCAAGGTAAAAAGTACTACCAGGAGTTCGCTATAGCCTCTATGGCGCAGACACGCGCCATAGGTAAAGCTTACCGTAATATCCTGGCCTGGATTATCCGCGCTGCTGGTTACGAGCCAACGCCTGCGGAGGAAATGGATTACAGCGGCAACGATCAGGCGGCCAAGCCAGCTGTGCCAACCGAGAAGAAGGCAACAATGAAGTCTTCTTCCAACAACACACCGGTGGTGGCTGAAGAAGAGCAACAGAGTGCCAGCGTTCGTTATGCATCGGCAAAGCAGAAAGAGGAAATCATCAGCCTGCTGAACAACCCGACTATTACGCGCCAGGAGAAAACTAAAATGCTGCTCAACATCAACCGCTTTGATGAAGAACGCGCTGCGCAAGCTATCGAGAAACTGAAAAAAGTAATCGAAGACCGTGAAGACGGTCAGTCCGCGGCGGCGTAATCATAAAATTTTACACTTCTGAGACCTGCTCCTGTTAAGGGGCAGGTCTTTTCTTTTTCTGTCTTGCACACAGCCACATAGTTTCCTTTACTCTAATTTTAATTCTTAATACCAAGCTTTGTGCAGCAGGCGCCGTATAAAATCACTTTAACAGCAAGTGATAAGACAGCAAGTGATAAGAAATGGATAGAATTTATACTCAACTTACTTCACAGTTCAGGTGGCTGCTTGTAGTGGTGGCGCTGCTTGCTTTCGTGCAGCCAGCACATTGTCAGGATGAAGAGGTGCCGGAGTTTGAAACAGACAGGCCGGACCAGGCAGAGGCGGCCTCGCTGGTACCCCGCGGTACCTTACAGCTGGAAACAGGTTTTTTCCTTCAGGAGGATACAGAAATGGGGGTGGAGCAGAAGATAAGAGCCTATCCTACTGCGCTGGTTCGCCTGGGTGTGCTGAACTGGCTGGAGCTTCGGGTGCAGTCTGCGCTGCGGGACTCTGTGATGGAGAGGCGCACCCGCTTCCGGACAAGTGGTTTTGCGCCTTTAACCTTGGGTGCCAAGGTAAAGCTCTGGGATGAACAGGGCCTGAGGCCACAGGCTGCACTCATGACTATGGTTACCTTACCTATAGGCAGCCGGGCCTTCCGACCAGAAAATCCCGATCCGAATTTTAGGGCATTGTTTAAAAACTCGCTGACAGATAACCTGGCCCTGAGCTATAACCTGGTCTATGGCTGGGTGGGTGGCGACCCGGTGAAAGGCTATGCCGTTAGCCTGGGATATGATATTACAGATAAACTGACTGCGTTTGGAGAGGTGTACGGTGATAAACAGAAAGGCGAAGAGGCAGAACATGCAGTAGATGGTGGCCTTATGTATATGCTGCTGCCAAACCTGCAGCTGGATGTGGCAGCCGGCAGAGCGCTAAACGATGCGGCACCGGATTACTATTTCACAGCTGGATTCAGCTGGAGAATACCACGATAACAGACGCTTTGCCACCTGCACCAGATAAGTAGCTATCCTGATATGACACCTGCATGAACATAAAGCCAACCATACAAAAGGCGTTTCTCCTGATAACGGCTCTTCTCTTTATTCTGGTGAAGCAGGGGAATGCGCAGGAACAGGAGGAGGACTTAGGGCGAATTTCTACAGGCAGGCCAGACCAGACGCAGGGTACAACTGTGGTTCCTAAAAGCACACTACAGATAGAGTCGGGTTTCCTGTATCAGAAGAATACTGCGGAGGAACAGGAGACCAAGACACACGCTTATCCCACTGTATCGCTCCGCTATGGTTTACTTGAAAGGCTTGAACTGCGGGTGGATGGGGCTTTTCAGGACTCTGTGATTCGGGAGTATAACAGCTACCGGAAAGTAAATGGTATAGGGCCGCTTGGGGCTGGTTTCAGGCTTTACATGTGGAAGGGAGCCGGTGTGTTACCGCAAGCCGCTTTAACGGCAACCGTTTCGTTACCTGTCGGCAATAGTAACATGGTCTCAAATTATACCGACACTGAACTCAGACTCGGGTTCACCAATACCATCACACCTGATTTATCTCTTACCTATACCCTCGGCTACGGTTGGGTGGAGGAAGGGACCGAAACGAAATATGCCTTTAAGGTGAGCGGTGATTTGAGCTATAGGGTGGCGGTATATGCAGAGGTATTCGGAACAAATGCCGAAGGTTCACGTGCAGCGCATCAGGCTGACGCAGGGGTGCTTTTTATTGTGCGGCAAAATATGCAGCTGGATGTAGCGGCAGGGATTGGATTGAGCCGGGCAGCTCCAGACTTATTCATAACTACCGGCTATTCTGTAAGGCTGCCCCGGTAGTGTAGTCAATAAATGACAACAGCAGGTTGTTGAAGGAACATCTTGTTTAATTTTAGTGGCTATTGTCGCTTTCACAAAGATTATGTCATTTTTGCTTTGAGACCTTTCTTCAAAATACTGTGAATGAATGCGCTACGCTACAAGAAGTATTGTGTCTGCTCTTTTTATTCTTGTGTCTGATTTCTTATGTCCTATCTTCGCTTCTTAAATAGAACAGATTCTTGCAGGACATCCACCACATCTTAAAAACCTACTGGGGCTATGCACACTTCAGGCCACTGCAGGAAGACATTATCCGCTCGGTGCTGGCAGGGGAGGATACCCTGGCGCTGCTCCCGACCGGTGGTGGCAAGTCTGTCTGCTTCCAGGTGCCTGCTTTGGCGATGGAGGGGCTGTGCCTCGTTATCACGCCGCTGATAGCCCTGATGAAGGACCAGGTAGAGCAGCTGAATAAAAGAGGCATCAGTGCCCTGGCTGTCTACTCGGGAATGAATCGCCGGGAGATTGATATTGCCTTAGACAACTGCGTGTATGGCGATGTGAAATTTCTGTACCTCTCGCCGGAGCGCCTCCTCACAGAACTGTTTCAGGAACGGGTAAAGCGCATGAGGGTGAACCTGATTGCTGTGGATGAGGCGCATTGTATATCGCAGTGGGGTTACGATTTCCGCCCGCCCTATCTGCAACTGGCCGAGCTACGGGAGGTACTGCCCAAAGTACCCGTTATCGCCTTAACAGCCACCGCCACCGCGCAGGTGAAGCAGGATATACAGGAGAAACTCGCTTTCCCGAAGCCAAATGTTTTCCAAAAAAGCTTTGCACGGGCAAATCTTTCTTACTCCTGCCTGGACACCGAGGATAAAGCAAACCGCCTGCTGGAGATACTACAGCGCATGCCGGGCCAGAGCATTGTGTATGTGCGCAGCCGCCGCCAAACCGTGGAGGTTGCCAAATTCCTGCAGAGCCGCCGTATTTCAGCCGCCGCCTACCATGCGGGCCTTAAGTTTGAGATGCGCAATGCGGCGCAGCAAAGCTGGATAGACGATAAGGTGCGGGTAATAGTAGCCACCAACGCCTTTGGTATGGGCATTGATAAGCCGGATGTGCGACTGGTCGTGCACCTCGATCTGCCGGAGAGCCTGGAGGCCTATTATCAGGAGGCAGGCCGTGCCGGGCGTGACGAGAAGTATGCCTATGCGGTGATACTGAATGGTCCGAATGATGTAGCGGAACTGCAGCGGAAGGTGCAGGAGGCGCATCCGTCTATCGAATATATCAGGAGGGTATACCAGTGCCTCGCTAATTATTATCAGTTGGCGGTAGGCAGTGGCCTGATGAGCAGCTTCGACTTTGACCTGGCCGACTTCGCAAAAAACTACAAACTGCAGCCGCTGGAGGTGCACCACACTATCAAACGGCTGGAGACAGAAGGATACCTGCAACTGAATGAGGGATACTATATGCCGTCGCGGCTCATGCTGCTGCTCGATAACCTGGCGCTATATGAGTTCCAACTGGCCAATCCGGATCATGACCAATTCATCCGGATAATCCTGCGCATATACGGTGGCGAAGCATTTACCAATTATGTTAAGCTGTCGGAGCGGAGGCTGGCGAAGCAACTGAACATGCCGGAACAGGAGGTACGGCGTAAACTGGAGTATCTTCACAAACTGCAGGTAATTGCATATGAGCCGCAGCACGATTCGCCCCAGCTTGTGTTCACTAAGCCCCGCGAAGATGCGAACGGCCTGCCCCTGGACACAAAGCAGCTGGCTGCCTTGCGTGAGCGGGCACTGCTGCAAGCCAAAGAGATGGGGCGTTATGTTACCACCTCCAACCGCTGCCGTACGCAATTGCTTCTGGAATATTTCGGAGAGGTTACAGATGACCGCTGCCGCATCTGCGATTACTGTCTTGCCGAACGCAAAAAAGAGCGGGAGGGGGCGGAGCAGGAAACGCTTCGGGTAAAGGTGCTCACACTGGTGAAAGCGCAGGCCTGCTTACCCAAAGAGCTGGTACAGCAGTTTGAACCGAAACACGCGGAAACGGTGACATCGCTTGTGCGGGAACTGGTAGATGTAGGGCGTTTAAAGTACAAGGAAAGTGGAAAGCTGGAGGCGGCAGAGTAGGAGAGATCTCAGGCTGCCGAAATGATAGAAATTAGTTTCCAATCAGTTCCTTGCCTGCCTCTCGCAGTGTCGTCACGTTGTCTTTTATCTCAGGATTAGGTGCCGTCAAATACACAGCCGATTTGCTCCAGTAGTCGGCATAGTCTATGTTCACCCAAAAGCTGCTGTTTTCTTCTCCTTCTACCACATCCATAAAATAGAGCGTTTTCGGTATGGCAGGAAGCGGAGCAAGGCTGCAGGTGTCACAATCGGACTCTTTCAGATAAGCATATCTTTGATTCAACGCGCTGTTATAGGCAGTGGCTTTGCCTGAAAGCAAATCAGTATATGCCGTTGCAATGTTGCCGTCTATAGCAAATACCTGCAGGATGAAGAGGAACATAACGGCAAGCGGTAAAATGGGTGATAGCCTGCGTTCAGCCTGCAGCAAGTGCGCATACTTGGTAAGAGCTACCTGCACATTATAAAACCAGCCAAACACAAAGAAGAAGTAAATCACATTCTCAACCCTTGGTGTTGGCCGTTCCCCAACAGCCCAGGTAAAAGCAAACTGCATCAGAAAAAGCGTGACAATGTAGTGGCATAACGAGAGCCGGAGGTTTACTTCAAAGAAGCTGGAGGCTTTAGTTTTGTCTGCTAAAGGCAACCCCCAGTAAATGACATAAAGTACTGATGCTACAAGAATGGGAGCAAGCCACCTGTAAAAACTTAATACTGTCAGGAAGGCGGCATAGATAGTTGCCCACAGCGGCTTCGAGGCGTTGGGGTGTTCTTCCATGCGGGCATAGTTCCCAGGGGCAAGCACTGCAGCTAAAATGGCGACAACGCAAAGGATGAACAGGCAAAGCAGGTAAAGTCTGTTTTGCCTGTCATTCCGGTTATGATAAAGTATAAACAGGATAGTAGTAAAAGCCATCACGATGGACATTTCGTTAGAGCCCACTACTGCGACACAAAGCAAAGCAGCAAACGCAACATAAAGCACCTTATAGTTGCTGCTACCTGTCCTGAAGAAGCTGATGAGAAGGGCCAGTAACAGCAGCAGCATGATATTCGGTAACTGGTAAGTCAGATATCCCGGCAGCCAAAACATGCCTTCTGACACACTTGGTAGTTGCATCAGGTAAAGGCATAAGAGCAGCGCTGCTAACGCCAGCGTTTTTAAAACATTAAAATGCCTTTGAAGAAGTTTGTGGAGGAAAAGGCAGGTGGATACAACTAACAGCAGGATGAGGAGAAGGGAGTATACCTTATACCTGTCAAAATTTCCATAGATGACGGGATTAATCTGAAAGGCCGTTGTCGTGCTAAAGTACCTTCCAGTCCAGTTCATGTAATAATTTACCTGTGTTTCCCAAAAGCCATACGTCATGTCCCTGACAGCAAAGCCAAAGTCATCAGCCTGCGGGTGGTTGTACAGTGTTAGGAACAGGAAGGGGAGCAGCACCAATAGCCCGATGCACAGGAACATAATGTAGTTTATTTTATGTCTTTCTCCGGTAGAATGCGGCATAGCAGGTTATAAGGCATTGAGGCTTCAAATATAGACAAATCTGCTATTTAAGTTGAAGGGATAGTTTGCCCTGGAGGTTGGCAAATGCCTATTTCGTCTGAACCCGTACTTCGCCTCTGTTACGGTCATTCTCACCCCTCATATTCCCGCCTTCCCAATATTAAACTGCTCTTAAGGGCTATTCAAAGGGTTGCCATGCAACGCCAGTGGTTTTTTCTGACTCTTCTCTTTAATCAACGACTAAATCAAAGTAAAACATGAAAAAGTACTTTTCTTTAAGTTTGGGAAAAGCAGTTCAGTGGCCACTTGTACTGTGTAGCTTCCTATTACTGAGTGCCTGCGATGATGTGAATTGTATAAAAGGGGATGGCAATGTGGAGCAACGCACCTTAACCTTGCAGCCCTTTAGCGAAGTGGAAGCCAATGGCGATTTCAAAGTATACATTACCCAAGGCGAACCACAGCGGGTGGAGGTGAAAGGGGAGTCCAACATTTTAAGTAATCTGAACACCCGGGTGCGAAACGGAAAGTGGGAAATTGAACATGAAAGCTGCGTGCGCAGGAGTGAGCTTGTGGAGGTGTACATTACCATGCCCGAGGTGGAGGCCCTGTACCTGAACGGCTCCGGCCGGATTTACAGCGAAAATAAACTGGTAGTAGATGAGTTGCCCGTGCAGGTCAATGGCTCTGGCAAAGTTGATCTGGAGGTAGAGGCATCTAAAGTAATCATGCGGGTGACTGGCTCGGGAGAGGCATTGCTTAGCGGTACAACAGATATTCAAACCATCAACATGTCTGGTTCAGGAACCGCAGCAACATCTAACCTGGCAGCCGAAGATGTAACGGTAAACCTGTCCGGTTCTGGCGAAGCAGAGGTTAGGGCCAGCAAATCACTCACTGTTGATCTTTCAGGAAGTGGAAAGGTATACTACTACGGCAACCCTACTGTAAACTCCAACATCAGTGGCTCCGGCAAATTGGTGAAGCGGTAACTGGTAGACAACAGTATCAGGACAAAGGAGAAAAAACGATAGATATTCGCACTATCAGAAGCAGCAAACTGAGCTGCAGCATGTATTTTCCTTCTTTTGATACTCACAAAGTAAACCAGAAAAGCCCGGACATGTGTAGCGTCACTGTCCGGGTTTTTCTGGTTATAAGATGATTAACAGGAAAGTGGGCTTACATAGCGGTTTTGCTTTTTGCCTGGGCAGCATCCACGTCTTTAATAAATTTAATGACGCCATCCATAAATACCTGCTGATCGTCCCACATTGCCAGGTGGCTGCCATTCGGGCAGTAAAGGTACTGGCCGTTCTGCACCAGCTGGCTCATTTCCTTCATTTCCTCCGGGTTCATGGTGTCATATTTGGCGCCCACAGTAAGTGTAGGCACAGTCAGCTGCTTCAGGTCGTCCCAGCGGTCCCAGTTTTGCAGGATGCCACCCGGCACAAATTCGCTTGGGCCTTGCATGTATTCATACACTTTCTGGTTCACATGCTTAAAGCTGCGATTCACCGGATCTGGCCAATCCTCTAGCCGGCACAGGTGTTTCTTATAGTAGTTTTCGTACACCAGCGCCTGGTACTCCGGGTTCATAAAGTCACTCCGTTGCTCATATACCTCCAGCGAATCGATGAGGGAGGGGCGCATTTCGCTCCGTAGTTTCGCGTTGTAAACAGCATACTTTGGAAAGCTGGCGGTCATGTTGCTAATGATGAGTCCCTTGAGCTTGTCCTGGTGTTTTAAGGCATATTCCATGGCCAGCATACCACCCCAGGAGTTGCCCAGAATGTAAAAGTTGCTCTCATCCAGACCCAGGTGCTGCCGCACCTGCTCTACTTCTTCCACAAAGCGGTCGATGTTGTAAAGCGACATATCCTCCGGCTGGTCAGAGTAGTAGGAACCGAGTTGGTCGTATTCGTAAAACTCGATGTTGGCCTCCGGGAAAAAGCTTTCGAAAGCTTCCATATACTCGTGCGTCATGGCGGGGCCGCCGTGGAGAAGAAGCACTTTCATGGTAGGGCTATTGCCGAAGCGCTTCGTCCATACCTTATAACCTTCCTTTAGCGGAATCATCTGTATGCCGCCTGTCTGTACCTCGCCGGGCGTTTTATAATTCAGGTAACTGTTGGCTGTTGTTTCTGTGGTTGTCGTTTCTTCCACACGCTGGCAGCTGGTGCAAAGCGCAGAAATGACAACGCAGGAAAATAGTAGCTTAGAAAGCTTTTTCATGTTTATCAAGAGAGCTTAAAGTACAAATGTGGTTAGAAGCTAAGTAATTTGTTTTTGCCCACAAAAGTTTAAGAACATTTATTTAGCGGATAGGCTAAGCCAATGATTTAAAAATCTTTCAAGTGGTTAATCATTAGTAAGATATGAGTGTCGCGTCGGCTTAGAACATGCTTGTACATGGGCAAATACATTTGATTAGCATACTAGAAAAAGCTAAAAGTCAGTTTCAGACAAGGCATCTGTCATATACTTAAAAGCAGCTATCGCGTAACTTGTATTTTAGAATTACAGAATTATAAATTACGATTAGCCTTATCACTATAGCGCAATTGTTTAACCTTTTAATCTGCTCCCATGAAAGTAGCCTTCTTCAGCACCAGAAAATACGATAAGCAGTTTTTCACAAAAAATAATGCAGCCTACAACTATGAACTGGAGTTTCTGGAGGTGCCGCTTAACAGGCACACGGTACCGCTGGCTAAAGGCCATGATGCTGTCTGTATTTTTGTGAATGACCAGGCTGATAGCCAAGTGCTGGAAGAGTTGGCGCAGCAGGGAGTGAAGCTTGTCGCGTTGCGCTGTGCGGGCTTCAACAACGTAGACCTCAAAGCTGCCGCAGCCTTAGGTATAAAAGTGGTGCGGGTGCCGGCCTATTCGCCTTACTCGGTGGCGGAGCATACCCTGGCGCTCATACTTACCCTGAACCGGAAAACACACCGCGCCTACAATCGTGTGAAAGAAGGAAACTTTGCCTTGAACGGATTGATGGGTTTCGACCTTCATGGCAGGACTGTTGGACTAATAGGCTTAGGGAAAATCGGGCTGGTAACGGCTGCTATCCTGAAAGGCTTTGGGTGCAAAGTGCTGGGCTACGACATTGCCCAACCGGCAGAGGCAAATGAAATAGGAGTAGAGCTTGTTGACCTGGATACCCTCTATGCCCAGTCTGATATCATCTCGCTTCACTGCCCGCTCACACCGCAAACCCACCATATCATCAATTCGGAATCATTAAATAAGATGAAGAAAGGAGTAATGCTGATTAACACCAGCCGGGGTGCGCTGATAGATACAAAGGCAGTGATTAAAGCCTTGAAATCTGAAAAGATTAGTTACCTGGGGCTGGACGTGTATGAGGAGGAGGCAGACCTGTTCTTTGAAGATAAGTCAGAGTACGTGATTCAGGATGATGTATTCATGCGTTTGCTCTCATTTAATAACGTGCTGATAACGGGGCATCAGGCTTTTTTTACCAGCGATGCCATGCAAGGGATTGTCTCCGTAACATTGCAGAATATATCGGATTTTGAAGAAGGTAAAGCGTTGAAAAATGAGGTGCTGCCATAGGTTTTGATACTTATAGCTGCTCTGGAAAACAAGTGAAACCCTTCTTGATAACTGGTATATAAGCATGATCTATATCCTCTCCCTGTTGCCTATCCTGATTCTGGTGGTGCTCTCACTGGCAAGGGGCGTGAAGGTGGCGGTGATGGTGGGTTGGGCCGCTACTACGGTTTTGTTTTTCTACTGGGGAGCAGGGGGTAGCCAATACTTGGCTGCGTTGGGCGTTTCGTTGCTCACTACCCTCAACATACTCCTGATTGTGCTGGGGGCGGTTTTCCTCTACAATATCATGGCGCAAACAGAAATGATCACCCAGATCAGCCATTCGCTCGACGGGCTGCATCCCTCCAAAGAGATACGTTTTTTCCTGCTGGCACTGGGACTTTCTGCTTTCTTTGAGGGAGTAGCGGGTTTTGGTACACCGGGCGCCATTGTGCCGCTCATACTCATGGCCATTGGCTTCAGCGCCGTGCTCTCGGTGTCGGTGGTGTTGCTGTTTGATGGGATGGTGGCTCTTTTTGGTGCGGTGGGCACACCCATTCTTATTGGTTTGCAGGTGCCGCTGGGGCTGTCTGCTGAAGAAGTGAATGCTATTGGCATCATAGCCGCCCTGATGATTGCACTGGCAGGTGTACCGATGCTGCTGCTCGTTTTCCGGATGGTGGCCAAAGAACATGGGCCGCTGGAGCATAAAAAGAAGGTGCTGGTGCTATACGCCTTTTTTGCCATACCTTTTTGCGTATTTGCCTGGCTGGTACCGGAGTTGGCTACTATACTGGGAGCCTTAACCATGCTGGGGCTTTCGGTGCTCTACCTGGGGCGGGGCAAAAGCAAGATTGACCTCAAGCCCTGGCTGCCCTATGGAGTGCTGGCGCTCTTGCTGTTGCTGCCTAAACTGTGGGAACCGCTACGTATGTGGATTGGATGGGAACTGGTTTTTCCGGAGATGTTCGGTACTGCTATTCGTGGGGCTATCAGACCGCTGGGCTCGCCTTTCCTGCCGTTTGTGGTAGTGGGACTGGGGGTGGCCTACTTTAAAAAAAGCAAGTCCCTGTACCTGAGCGGGCCGCTAAAGAAAATGGGTGATGTGTTTGTGGTACTTTTTCCCTCTGTTGCCATTGCCCAGCTCATGATTTATTCCGGCGAAACGCAACCCTCCATGGTGCGCTACATCGCCGAGATGATGAGTGCCATGGGGCAGGCATATGTGGTGGTCGCACCGTTTGTAGGGGTGATGGGTACCTTTATTACTGGTAGCACGACTATCTCGAACGTAGTATTCGGTGCCTCGCAATCAGAGACAGCCATGTCGCTTAACATTGCCCCGACTACCATTCTTGCCCTGCAATTAACAGGGGCTTCTATTGGCAATGCCATCTGCCTGTTCAACATCATTGCCGCAGCCTCCGTCGCCAATATCAAAGACTACCGTACCATACTCTCCAACAACATGCTGCCCACGCTGCTGGCTGCTTTGCTGGTGGGGCTGTTAGGTATGGGGTGGTTGGTACTTGGAAATTAGGCAAGCCTTAGTAATACATAGGATGGAAGACGAGGCCTTGCTTGCTGTTAAACTCCAGGGCGGGAGCTGGTAAATGGAGAATACTCAACACATAGAACACCTTTTTTAAAAAGTTGCTGCGGGTGTTAATGTTCATTAGGTTTAAGTCGAGCGAGAGGTAGTATTGGCGGTATGATTTGTAGCCCATCTTTGTATTTTCAGAGGGACTACCTGCCACCATATCCTCGGCTCCGTACCCCACCGCCATATTCAGCCACTTCGGGTAACGGCTCTCAGGAGGCAGAAAGGCAGAAATATCAACAGAAAGCCAGTAGGTTTGCCCGTTATAGTCTTTCAGCATTTGTTCAAAATAGTTCTCGCCTAGCATTTCCAGGCGCTGAAGTTCAATAGGGGTTTTATGGAAGGAGAACTTGGGCATAATGCGTATTTCTTTCCATAGGTGCTGCTGTGCCATTACCGCCACAGAGCCAAGAGTATTAGCTCCCATGTCGCTTAGGGAAGCCCCATATGTTTCACCATAGCCATCGAAAACCTCAATAGGTGTCTGAAGTAGAAGGCCAACCATACTGCCGTAAAGAATCGCTTTTTTTTCTGATACACCAGCCCAACCCAGCATGTCTACACCTGCACGACTTTGGTGGAAGGCGGTCCAGAAATGCCCTGCTTTATCAACCTGGTTCCAGTAATGCAAGTCATTATGAAAATGAAATTTAGAAGGGGGATCGTGCTTATACCAGGCCTGGTGCAGGAGTATGAGGCTTGTTCCGTAACCTGCCGCAAAGCCTGTCGCTACTCCTGCCTGACGGATATTCTTTTGATCTGCCGTTAAGGTGTCTGCCGGAATAGTGTTGGCAAATCCAGTTGATGAGAAGAGCTGAGCAAGTAGTATAAAAGCAGTAAAGTGGGATAACTTGTATTTCCTCCAGCGAGAAAAAAAGGTGAAGTAACTGCCTGCTTCCAAGTTGCTTAAGTTGAGGATAAGTTAAAAATTAGTTGTAATTATTTACTACTATAGACATAGTAATTAATTACTAACGTAAAAAAATGTTTTGTGTAAATAAAAATTAAAGCCCTCTGCCCCAAAAAAGTGGCAAAGGGCTTTATTAGAATAGTTTTATAGGGGTACAGCGTATTTTTAATTAACCTGAAGAAGCCCTTGCAGGGCCTCGTTGGTATAAGTTTTTCCTCCGAAAATAACAGTATGTATGCTTTGGGTATGGCTTATGTCCTCAAGCGGGTTTTTCTCCAAGAGAACAAGATCCGCCACTTTCCCTTTTTCTACAGTGCCATATTGTGCTGATTTCCCCATGAACTGAGCGCCGTTAATAGTAGCCGTGCGGAGCGCCTGGGCAGGAGTGAGGCCGGCTTCTACCATTTGCTCCAGCTCTTCGTGCAGCGAAATGCCAGGATACACATAAGAGTTATAAGCGCCGGCATCGGAGCCTGCCAGTATGGTGACGCCTGCAGCCTGCATGGCGGGCACAAGGGTATGAAACCTGCTGTTCAGGTTGTTCATAAATTGTATCGATTCCGCTGAACGGCGTTTGGCGCTGTTAATCCGGCGGGCGTATGTTTGTTCAATTCCTTCTCCAATGTATGCCAGATACTCGTCTGTGCTGTGGTCGTCCTGATGGAGGTTATCCAGCACCTCACTGATGTGTAAGGTAGGCACCACAGCAGCATTAGCAGCAGCCATGCGCTGGAAAAAGCTTTGCGCGGTGGCCGGATCATAAGAATCATAAAGCCAGTCGAGGGCCGTGTAGAAGCCAACAGGTTTTTCTGTTTCGTAACTGGCTTGTATAACGTTAGTGATGCTGTCTTCCTGTGGAGAACCTGACTTAAAAGCATAATATAGGTGCTCTGTTATATCAAGGCCACTGTCGATGGCCTCACCAAGGGAAACGGTGAAAGGCATATGTCCTGCCGTCATCATGCCTCTTGCCTCTGCTTCTTTTACAATAGCCAGGAAAACATCCCCCGAAATAGTGCTGTCATAAATCTTAACGAAGTCTACTCCCAATCGCTGCAGTGAGTCCAGGGCCGCGGGTACTTCCGCCACCGTGGCTACTTCAATAGAACCCTCCCAGACAGGGTTGGGCCCGTCCAGTTTAGGGCCTGCTGTAATAATTCGGGGTCCTACCAGTTCGCCCGCTGTTATCTGGTCCCGCCATTGCCGGATAGCCGGGTACAGGTCACCGCCGGCATCGCGCACGGTCGTAATGCCATTGGCAATAAAGAGCGGCAGCAGGTTCTTGTTTTCTTCTTCCAAAGCCTCACCGCCACGCAGGTGAATGTGGTTGTCCCAAAGGCCCGGTATAATGTATTTGCCCTGCGCATCTATGGTAGCAGTTGCATTGTATCTGTTTGCTGCCTCCGTGTCTGAAATTTCCTGAATAACGCCTTCATCTATTACAAGCGTTTTGCCAGTCAGCACTTCGCCTGCAGTTACATCCACTATGTTTGCGTTCGTAATGATAAGGTCGCGGTTAACTTGTTGGGTAGTGGCACATCCTGCCAGTAAAAGGCTACTAAGGAATACGGCAAGAAAAGAATGAATTTTCATGTCAGGAGGATAAGTAAAAAGGTACTACAGGTCTTCGAATTTAACTTTTTTTAGCCTTAGAAGAAAGATCCAGTATCATGTGCTGTGTGGAAGGGCTAAAACCTTGTGTCTCCCAGAAACGGATAGCGGCTTTATTTTTAACAGATACCTGCAGTTCAATGTGGTCGGCTCCATTGTCTGTCAGCCATTTTTTAGCTGCTTCTACCAATTCATTGCCAATGCCCGTGCCCCTGTACTGTTCCTGCACAACAGTCTCTGCTATGTAGCCTTTTTTTAAAAGTTTAAAGCCAGGTGCAGCCTGTTTTAAGGTTGCTATAATCATACCTCGCCAGTTGTCTTGCTGCACATATCCGAAAATGCGCGTGTCTTTGTCTTTCAGCCTTGCCAGCAGTTCTTTTTTCAGTACTTGTTCGCTGTTGGGTTTGTACCTGAAAACCGGGTGGTGGGGCTGGTGAAACTCCAGCAGCTCATGCCACAGTTCATACACTTCATCAATATCCTCGGGTTCGGCTTCTATAATCACTGGGCAGGTTTTTGAGTGATATACGCAATAACTACCCGCACTTGTTGTGGTCAGGCAGCATTTCAAAGCATTGTGAAGAAGCTACAAACCTACCTGCGGGAAGAGCTCGTGCGATTATTGTCTTTTCTGTGTTTCCGATAGCTTAAAATAACAGTGATCGCAATAATAACGGGGAGGTTTCGGGGCAGATTTATACTTTCCAAAACATCTTCTTTTGATACTGGAATCCCCATGATTGTTTTTTTGATCTCTACATATAGATCAAAGAACAGGAAAGAAAAAACCATTATCACGAACAGGAGGAGCGCATTTTTAACGAAGGCGATAAGTTCTTGCTTTGACATGTATGACACTTATGTTTCTATATATTAGAAAATACTAATATATAGAAACATAAGTGTATAGCAATGGAGATTAATTATACTACCCCACAACAATATCGTGTTTGTCTAACAAGCCTGGCAGCCCTGTCAGGGAAAACTTCGCTTTCTTAATCTTGTTCATGTCAGGGTCTATGGAAAAATTACTGGCCGACCGGAAGTCTACCTTTTCTAATATTGTTTGGTCAAAGACTGTTTGGCTCAGGTCACAATCGCTGAATGCGGAGCCGGTTAAATCAGATTGGGTAAAGTTAGCTTCTTTAATGCTACAGCCATCGAAGGTGGTTTTCCTGATTTTCCTTCTGAAGAAAGAAACAAAGTCGAGGATGCAGTTGCTGAAGCTGACAGAGAAAAGAAACTCATTACAGGCGCTGAAGTCAACGCCCATTACTTTGCAGTTATGGAATTCAACGGTTTTCAATCCGGTGTACTCCAGCCGCATCATACTCAGGTTGCAGTCTTCGAACCGGCAGTCAATAAAGTCGTTGCCGGAAAAGTTACTGCCCGAAAAGTCGCAGTTGGTAAAGGTACAGGCTTCAAACTCTCTCCCCGACACAACCTTGTTCGAGTAATTTATTTTATCAAAAGTCTTGTCACTGTGGTGTGTTTCCTTCATTCTGTGGTGCTATTGGGCTTTGTCGGGAGAGATAAAGGTCACCTCTACAATTTCATTGTTCTTCACTCTGTACACTGCAATGGCATCGAACCGGGGCTGATCTTTGCTGCGTCTTACCTTCTCGTGGTCAATGACCACGTTGCCTGCTATAATCCTGTTTACCACTTCACAATGTAAATCAGGCGTGTTTGCAAACATCTGGCCGTATCTTTTTCTCAGTTCCTCCCTGCCCTGATAGCTGAGCACCCCTGGCTGCCGGTACACTTTTACGGTATCGCTGAAGGCTTTTGCAAAAGTGTCGATGTCGCGGTTGTTATAGCCTTGCAACTGCAGCTTAACAGGGGCGAGAACAGATGCTTCATCCTGTTGTGCCTGTGCCTGCGCTGAGAAAGAAGTTACTGCCAGTAAGATGAAAATGAAAAAATACTTGAGATACATGCGCCTATAGGTTTTATAAAATGAAACTGATTAAAGAGAAATAGCGAAAATCCGCTCTTACTGTATCTGTTTTATCAGCAAGATACATTTTTAAAAGGTGACGTCAAGTGCCTGATAAAACTTTGTTGCCTCTTATCAGTAATTATTTATTGATTATCAATAAATAAATTATGATGTTCGATAAAAATTTATTTCCTTAGTGTAGTCATTCAATTGAAAGGAGGTAAATACGATGAGAACTTTAGGAAAATATTCACTGGCGTCCTTCATTAAGTTCATTATTACCGCAGCCTGGTATATTCAGATTTTCTTTCTTATACTATTAACAGTTGCCATTACCTTTAAATTTTTTAGCAATACTACTGCACCTACCCCTGAAACAGTGGAAGTAAGACTAACGGAAAGCCGGTCGATAGATGTGACGACTGCTTCCGTAGCTGAGAATATATCTGCTGCTAATCTGGAATTAGACACCGGAAAACTTACTTTCAGCCACCAAAGCAGTAAACAGATAATAGGGTTTAACCTGCTGTCGATGTGGATAGCCTTCTCTATTTCCCTAACCGTCACCTACCTGTTGCGCAAACTTTTTAAAAGCCTGACTCAGAACGACCCCTTTGTGGTTGAAAATGCACAGCGACTCCGCCTGATTGCCTTTCTGATCATGTTAGAGCCTGTTACTTCTTTTGCGCACGATGCCTTTGTGAACTGGTTTATACAACATAATTTTCTGCTCGACGGCTCCGGCATACGCGCACATTTGAGCATTGATCTAAAGACTTTATTTGTAGGCTTAATTGTGCTGGTTATTGCCGAAATATTCCGGATTGGAGCGCGCATGAAAGAAGAACAAGAGTTAACCGTTTAACGTCATGCCGATATTCATCAACCTGGATTTACTCTTAGTGAAAAGGAAAATGTCGCTGACTGAATTATCGGAGCGGGTAGGCATTACCATGTCTAACCTGTCTATTCTGAAACAGGGCAAGGCGAAGGCCATCCGGTTCTCCACCCTCGAAGCTATTTGTCGCGAACTGGAGTGCCAGCCCGGCGATATTCTGGAGTATAAGGAATAAACCAGACTTACTTATTGTAAGGAGTGCGCGTATGAAGTCATCCATCTTCTCGAACACAGGAAACCCACCCTTACCCCTCCGAGGAGGTGGTAGGGGTGGGTCCAAGTAATAACGTTTATCTCTAGAACGGCCTCATGCGCAGCATTTAATTGATAATGGTATTATTTAACCGATGATTTTGCTCATAATCACTTCATAGGAAAAAACGTAACAGGATATCTTTCACAGAGTAGGGCAGGTGGTATCTTCTACTTTGCTCTGGCCCTGGCCAGGTAAAGCGAAATTGAACCGTAGTTACAGCTGCTTTAGATTTCCATCCAGCACATAGCTTTTGCCTTTCTCTGTTTGGAGCGTGACCACCTGGTCTCCGTAACGAACCTGGCAGGGGTTGCCCAGTTTAGAAAGCACCTTCACCTGCTTCAGTTTCCCCGCCTCCCAATTCAGGTCTACCTCAAAGCCACCGCGGGCTACAATGCCGTGAATGTGGCCCTGCTGCCAGCCGGCAGGCAAGGCGGGTAATAACTGTATTTCCCCGGCGTGGCTCTGCATCAGCATCTCCGTGATGCCGGCTGTTGCCCCAAAGTTGCCGTCGATCTGGAAGGGCGGGTGCGTGTCGAAAAGGTTGGGGAGCGTGGATTTGCGCAGAAGGGCCAGCAGGTTGTCATGTGCTGCCTCGCCATCTTGTAAGCGGGCAAAGAAGTTGATAATCCAGGCCCGGCTCCAGCCAGTGTGCCCGCCCCCTTGTGATAAGCGGTAGTCGATGGTTTTACGGGCGGCCTCCATTAGCTCCGGGTGCTGCTGCTTTGTAATCTGCCGGCCGGGGTGCAGGGCAAACAAGTGCGAGATGTGGCGGTGGCCCGGTTCATTTTCTTCGAACTCTTCCGTCCACTCCATAATGCGGCCATCGCTCCCGATCCTGGTGGGCGCTAAGCGGGTGAGTATCTTTTCGAGTCGACGTCGAAAGGCAGCGTCTTTGTTCAATTCTTTGCTTGCGGCAATGGTGTTGCCGAGCAAATCCCGGATAATCATATGGTCCATCGTCGGTCCCATCACCATGGTGGCTACTTCACCGTCTTCGGTCTTAAAAGTGTTTTCTGGCGAAATGGAAGGTCCTGAAACCAGTTGCTTCGTCTCCGGGTTTTCTACCAGCCAATTGGCGCAGAACTCAGCGGCTTCTTTCATGACGGGGTAAGCCAGCTCTTTCAGGTAGGCTTTGTCTTCTGTGAACAGATAATGCTCCCACAAATGCTGTGCGCTCCAGGCCATGCCCATCGGCCACATCGCCCAACGCGGTTCGCCATAGGTTTCTGTGAAAAGCCACGGGTCTGTTGTGAAATGGGCCACTGTTCCTTTTATGCCATACATGTCGCGGGCAGTTTTGCGGGCATCGGGGCGCAGCGCATCTAAAAAGGTCAGGAAGGGCATGTGCATCTCCGACAAATTAGTGACCTCTGCGGGCCAGTAGTTCATCTGAATGTTGATATTGATGTGGTAGTCGGCACTCCAGGGAGGGGTGAGGCCATCGGCCCAAATGCCCTGCAGGTTCGCTGGTAAGCCACCCGGCCGTGAACTGCTGATGAGCAGGTAGCGGCCAAACTGGTAATACAGCTGCACCAACTGTGGGTCGATGTTGCCGTTCTGCATCGCTACCAGGCGGGCATCGGTGGGGAAATAAGCCGCATCGGTTGTGCCTAGGTGCAAATCGACACGCTTGAAATATTGCTGGTAATCTGCTATATGGTCCTTCTTTAGGGCTTCATAATCTTTCTTTGCCGCGGCAGCTAATTGTGTGGCAGCCATAGCCAGTTGGTCATTGCCCTTGTAATCTGTAGCGGCCGTTAAAAGAAGCGTGACGGCGTCTGCATCTTCTATCCGGATGCTTTCTCCAGCTGCATCTTTTGTACCACCTTCCTGCAGCACTTTTACACGCGCCACCATCCTGACGCCTGTTCCATCGCCTACATGTTCGCTCATAATGATTTCATCGCCGGCCAATTCCAGCTTTGCCTTGTTTCCGGGTCTGCTCAGGTTAATCCCAAAGGCCAGGGCGCCGGGCTTGCTGGCCGTGAGCCGCACTACCAGGGCTTGGTCGGGGGCACTGGAGAAGATTTCGCGGGTAAAGGAGACATCGCCTGCGCGGTAAGTCACTTTGGCTACGGCCGTCTCCAGGTCCAGTTCCCGGCGGTAGCCAGTTATATCTTTGGTGATGGGGCCAAAATCCAGCTGCAGGTCGCCCAGTGTCTGGTAGGTGCTGTGTATTTTCTTGTCGCCCATCATTTTCTCCTGGGCGAGATCCCGTGCTTCCGCATATTTGCCAGCAAAAAGCAGTGCCCGTACCTTTGGCAGGTTAGCGCGTGCTTCCGGGTTCACAAAGTCAGCCGGCTTGCCTGTCCAGACAGACTCCTCATTCAGCTGCAGCCGCTCTGTTGCTACGCCACCAAATACCATGGCTCCCAATCTGCCGTTGCCGACAGGCAGTGCTTCGTTCCAATTAGTCGCAGGGTGGCTGAACCACAACTTCAGGTCATCAGGCGCCTGTTGTTTTTCCTGGGCTACGGCAGGGTAAAGGATGAGGAGAAAAAGGAGTAGGAGAAGGAATCGTAAGTTATGGAGGCTTTGCAGGTGCATGCTAGGTGATTAAATCAAATGGTTTTTCTGGAATAAGTGTAAGTGTAAAATTAAATGAGGTCTTCTATAAGGCTTTCTGTCTCTTTGTTCACGAAGTAGGTTAGTATTACAGATGGTCAACGATGATTACAAGAGTTGATTTTTTAACTTTTTTACAACTCTCTTGTAGATACTCTTCTTCTTGTTGCTTTTTGGTCTTAAAGGCTTTTGGGCTATGTTGTCCATCCAGGTTAGCCTTCCTTTACCAAAAATATAATCCACATCGTCTTCGTGTACCTGGTTCCAGTAATCTATAAGTCCAGCCAAAAACAAAAGAGAAGCGTTTCTTTTGCTATACTCACGCATGTAAGTTGATTCATACCCATTCCTGTGTAAGTAGCTGGTTTCAGGCAATGTCCAGAATTTAGCTCCTTCTGCTAATATCTTTAAACCAAAGAGTTCAGAATCATAGGCACCACCTAAAAACTCATTGTGTCTTCCTGCTTTTTTCCAGAGCGCTTTTGTATATAAGTAATTACCTGACCCACATGGAGTCTTCATGGGATCATTCAATGCATCTATAAAGCTTAGCTTTTCTGTCAGTATCCAGGAGGAAGTAACCTCCAGGGAGTTTTCTGAAAAATAGTCGATTCTGCCAAATGCAGCTGCGTCTAACGCATTGGCAACCAGGAACTCCTTCAGCACTCTAATGCTGTTTGGCCTCAGGATATTGTCAGAATCCAGGCAAAATATCAAATCAGAACTTGCCTGATCTATACCTGTATTTCTGCCTGCGGCGGCAGTTCCTTTATTATTATGATGCCTTAATACCTTAATAAAGCTGTATCTATTGCTATAAGAAAGTGCTTTGGCATACGTGTCGTCAATGGAAGCATCATCTATGAGTATTATCTCATCACCCTCCTCAAAGTTCGTGTTGATAATAGACATAATAGACGCGTCCATGGTAGCAGAACAGTTAAAGCAGGGCATAATAAAGGAAATGCTATTCTTCAATTTCTTAGGTTTATCTATTTCCAAATCGGCTAACTCTTAATTAAAATGATTTGCATCTCATACAAAGGGCCGGAGCATACACGCTGATATTGAATTTTAAAATCTGGTTAATTTCTAACCGCTTACTAATTACAACCTCAACGCTGTTTCCTTTGCATCACTTTGATAAATAAATGTAATATAAAATTAGGATAATTGAACAGTTTAGTACGAACGAGCCCCCTGCCACTCATATTTTGCTGGGAGAATACCCGAATTGCTTTTTAAACTCAGCTGAGAAACTGCCTATATTATTGTAGCCGATAAAAAGTGCTACCTCAGAAACGTTCATTTGCTTTTCGGATAACAGCTGTTTTGCCCTCTGCATGCGTAGCTGTTGAATATGGCCGAATACTGTTGTGCAGAACAGTTGCTTATAGCCTTTCTTCAGTTTAAAATCATTCAGGCCGAATTGGCGGGAAAGGTCAGAAAGGCGCAGCGGCAAAAGATAGTTTTCTTCAATAAAGTCCCGCACCGCTTTTAGCTTTTCCCTGTCGGGCAAAAGAATTTGATCCTGCTTGGCCGACTGACCTGTTAGCGCTATATGCTCCATCTGGAGTGCAAACAGTTCCAGCAGTTTGGCTTCAATGTAAATGTACCGGGTAAGGCCTTGGAAGGGATTGTGCTGCAAGGTCTGAATAATTTCGACCATGCGGGGCTGCACTTCCAGCAGGGCAGGTGTAACCAGAAAGCTTTCCTTCTTCTCTACCTTGTTTGCCAATGCATCCATAGGGCCAGACGCAGTATCCTGCACTATGTTTTTAAAAAACTCAAGGTCGAAGATGAGGTTATACACATCAAATCTTCCTGCTTGTATAATATGCTCTCCCTGAAAACACGTGTTATACTGTAGACTATGGCTTTTCTGAAGGATATTGACAGGTTTGCTTAGGGTGCTAAACCTTGACTCAAGTTCGCCCTTTAGCAAAAAAACTGCCTGAAGGCTTTCCGCTACCTGGTCATCCACCATATGCAGCTTCTGCTCGCAGGTCAAATCCATTCTGTTGAGGACAATGCCGGGTGTAGTAACGGTATTGATTTTAAAAGTAGCAAGCCCGGGCTCTTGTAAAATAGATTCTGCTTCAGCGTACCGGGTTCCCTGGTAAACCATACGCTGCTCCTTCAAACTGAAGATGTTGGCCCAGTTCTCAGAAAGAATTTTATCCATCTTTCATAAATCAGAATCCTTTTATCCTAAACAAAAATATGCCTCTAAGATAGAAATTTGCATTAATTCTACAATGTAATAACAACGATAAAACTATGAAAAGTCTAACAGTAAGTAGCAGTTATCTGGTGCAGGTGGCATATTACCTGTTCTACCCAACCGGTGTAAAGAAAATCTGGAAGAGAAATACACGGCTGCTCGTTAAGCTGATGTACACCATTATCGGCTTTCCGGTATTCCTGCTCAGTTTCTCTTATTTAGCCCTGGTCTCTTTTGCCTTTTTCCTGCCGGAACTGGACATGAGCGTAGGAGACCGAAAAGACCGGACCTTGTTCAACAGCGCCGGAAACTATAGCGTTACCTTTCTTAAAACAGGGGCTGATACAAACGGTGCATATGAACTGGTAAGGGTGGAACTGGAACCTGGGGGAGGAAACGGCTGGCATTACCATAAAACGTTTCATGAGCACTTTCAGGTAGAAGCAGGTGAAATGATGATAGGGCTGGAAGGAGAGGAACTGATACTAACAAAAGGAGAAAAAGCTACTGCGCTTAAAAACCAGGTACATTTCTTCAAAAACCCTTCTTCTGCTAAGGCAACCCTTCTCGTGAGAACCGAACCTGCGCGGGGGCTTGAAAAGACCATCAGAATCGGCTACGGCCTCGCCAACGACGGGTTAATAGACGAAAATGGTATGGCAAATAACCCCTGGCACATGGCGCTCCTGTTGGGGTACAGTGAAAGCTATTATGGAGGAGTACCGGCAGTTATTCAGGAACCCTTAGTAAAATCATTGGCAAAAGTGGCACAGTGGAAAGGTGAAGATAAAACACTTGAGAAGTATTTTAAGTAGCATCGGTCTTACTTCACCTGGTGCAGCCATGTCGTTCATTGGTCAGGAACCGTTTCCTGTCTGTTTATAAGTAAAACCCAGTTATGTACATAGCCGGATAGAGATGTATTATCAACAAAGAATCCCCCTGCGGCTCTCAAGCAGCAGGGGGATTTTGAGTTATTCTAAACCAGAAGTTTCTTATCTGCTTCGGCCTTTCGATCTGCCGGAGGAGCCTCCTGGCTTGCCTGTTGCACCTTTATTTCTCCCGGTCGATTCATTAGGTTTTCCAGGACCGCGGCTCGTTTTACCGGCTGCACCTTTTTTTCGAAGCGAAGCTGACTTCGGGTTAACAAATGTTTCTTTGGGTTTGGCAGGCGCTCCCTTCGGCTTGCTGAAGGCAGCCTTCGGTCTGATAGCCGGACGCTGAGGTGTTTCAGCCGCTTCCTCGAAATCAAGATAAGAAGCGTCTTCAGTGTTCACAGACTCTGCCACCAATTGATGCAGTGTGTCGGTTTCTTCCTGTGTCAGATAGCGCCAGTTGCCTACAGGCTGGTTTCCCAACTTTATGTTCATCACCCGGACACGCTTCAGCTTTA
This sequence comes from Pontibacter diazotrophicus, assembly GCF_003367245.1. Taxonomy (GTDB): domain Bacteria; phylum Bacteroidota; class Bacteroidia; order Cytophagales; family Hymenobacteraceae; genus Pontibacter; species Pontibacter diazotrophicus. The sequence goes on from NZ_QRGR01000007.1 coordinate 294,830, forward strand.
CCACCTTGTAGTCCAGCGCCTCGCACATTCTACGGATCTGGCGGTTCAGGCCCTGCGTCAGGACAATCTTGAAAACGTTTTTGCCCTGCTGCTGCACATAACACGGCTTGGTTACGGTTTCCAGAATGCGCACGCCGCTGCTCATCTTTGCCACAAATTCAGGAGTTACAGGCTTGTCTACCGTTACAATGTATTCCTTGTCGTGGTTGTTGCCTGCCCGCAGAATCTTGTTGATGATATCACCGTTATTGGTCAGCAGGATAAGCCCTTCTGTCGGGTTGTCCAGGCGACCAATCGGGAAGATGCGCTTCGGGAAACCGATAAAATCAATGATGTTGTTTTTGTCTTTCGGATCGGTGGTGGTGGTAACACCAGCGGGCTTGTTGAAAGCGATGTAAATTGGTTTATCAGTCGGTTTTCTGGATTTAACTGTTTCTCCGTCTACCGCAACTTTGTCACCTGCTTTTACGGTGGCACCCATCTTTGCTGTTTTACCGTTGATGGTGACACGCTTTTCTTCAATGTATCGGTCGGCCTCTCTTCTGGAGCAAAAGCCGGATTCACTAATAAATTTATTTAATCGTGTGGAGGTATCTTCAGACATGTGATTTCTTAATAATGTATGGTGTAGGGTTGTTAAATAGAGGAGCCCTTATTTTATACTTACGAAATTGATGACAAAGCGTGAGAGAAGATGCTGTCTTCTGAAAGAAGCTTACAGGTTTCGTCTATAACATCATTCATGTAAAACTACAGCGGCTGGCTTTTGCGAAGATGTTCGGGAATTTGTTAATAATCCGTCAGGAATAAACCAGGCACAGCAAGCGCAGGCTATCTTCTGTTTATCATTCTGATATAGAGATCTTCTACTTTTTGACGAGCCCAGGGTGTTTTACGGAGAAACTTTAAGCTGGACTTAATGCTGGGGTTGTTGTTAAAGCTATTGATATTGATTTTATACCCCAGTTCTTCCCAGCCATAATAATCCACTAACTGAACCAGGATCATCTCCAGGGTTCTGCCATGTAAAGGGTTGTTCTTCTGTTCTTCCATCGTATTCCTCGCAAAATTAGTTAAATACAGCAAACTAAACACTTTAATTATAGCGAAAGCCAAACATGAAAGTTATAAGCAGGGTAAAGCCGGAACCGCAATAGTTTACTGGAGTGACTTTGTCAGGCAGGTGCTATGTTTTTCAGGTATAGGCTTTTATACTGGCAAGGTGTTCGGCTCCATGCAGCAGGCCCAGGATAGGATGGAGGTAGAGCTAACGTATTTCTTTGACAATCTACAGACGGTAAACTTCATCACTAACTATAATTACATCTCTGATACGTCTTGATTGATTCTATCTGGGATTATCATTTGTTTATGGAAAGTTATTGCAATTTAGTTGCGAACTCAAAAGCTTATCTTTAACATTGCAACACAATCAGGTCTTTCTCCTACTAAAGAACAATATTAAAATATTTGCTTCTTGCTATGCAGAAATTTGCTTCCCCAGGCCTTTAAAAGAAAACCCGACTGTATTTAAATGAACAGCTGCCAGTCCTATATCGCCTATTTGCTTTTGGTGCTCTTTTGCAGAGTACTGACGCCTGAGGTTGCGATACTGGCACTACATGAGCACGAGCACACAGAGGACAAACCAACCTCAGAAGTCACTATTGGTAAAGCGCACGTGCACTGTGATGTGGATGGTTACAGCAACAGTGAATTCGCTCTTCATACCTTCTCTTCAGAGTTAGTATTAGCCCCCAAATCAGGCCACTATATACATCCCTATAGTTTCGCTTGGAAATTTACTTTCCCCAACAATACCTACCTGCGTGGGCCTCCACTAGCGTAGCTCCCACTTGTTTGCATTAAAATAGCCTGCACAAGATTGTGGTGGCTCCTTTACGGCCTTATTGCGTGGCTGTAAGAAGGAACTCTATGTCCTGCGCTGTACACGCAGGGTGTTGCAGCTTATGCTTTAGTAAAGCGCAACAGGCAAATTTGATGCATTTCTATAGCTGGGAAAGCACAACGGATTATCCTTTTCAGTCTTATGGTACCTGCAGGCAGCGAAGCATTTTGGCGTTCGCAAGGCATGGCTGTGGCCATACTTTCTTCTGTAAGCTGATACAAAACAGCGAAGCAGCAGACTGATATCACATAGATGATGATGGTCATTTCCATGAAGGCTGCCACTGCCAAAGTGCCAGGAAGCCTTCCCGTGCTTTTCCTCCATTTCCCTGTCCTCATACTTTTTTTTAAAGTTTCAGCATTAAAATGAAAACCTCATTTATATACTTTTTCCTGTTTATATCTCTGATTATTAGTGGTGCAGCACATGCACAAGTGAAGCCTTTCCTCTTTGCCGGCGATAAAGTGAAACCCGGTACCAAACAGTCGTTTTTACTGCCAGTAGTCAGTGGGCAGGACAGCACAGTTATACCTGTTACTGTTTTCCACGGGAGCAAAAGAGGACCGGTACTGGGCATTACGGCAGGTGTGCACGGCATGGAGTACGCACCTATCATGGCTGCCCAGCAACTGCCCAGGCAACTGGACCCAACCAAAATGAGCGGTACTGTGCTGCTGGTGCATATGGCCAACGTGCCGGCTTTTCTGCACCGGGGCCTGAGGGTGAACCCCATGGACGGCAAGAACCTGAACCGCGTTTTCCCGGGCAAATCCAATGGCACTATTCCTTGATGGTAAACCAGCCTCCGTGGAAAATCCAATGATGATAGCCAAACGCACTTCTGTTGACAGTGAGCACGAGGGGTTCTTCTACAGCGACCTTTCCAGCGGAAATTTTGTGAAGAAGGGGATGAAGCTGGGCTACGTCACCGACCTGTTCGGCAATCATGTGACCGATATCACCTGCCCGACAGACGGTGTTATACTTTACAAGACCTTCAACCCGCCCATCAAAAAAGGCGACGGCCTGTTTAGCATCGGGCACACTAACTAAATCTTTATCAAAAATAGTAAGAGAGCATACCGCAGCCGGCTTTGTACAATCGGCCCAGCCTTGCTTATCCATTCCAGAAAAACCAATATGAAAAAATATATAGGAATATTATTGCTGCTCCTGCTCCAGATTGCTGCTGTGGCCCAAAATACGGGTTCCATTAGCGGACAGGTAACAGGCAGCAACGGAAATGGGATTGAAGGCATCACCCTTCTCCTAAAAGAAAACAGCCAGGTTGCTGTTACACAGCCCGATGGGGCTTTCACAATCAGCGGCCTGAGCTTTGGGGAATTTACAGTCATTGCGAAGGGCCTGGGCTTTAGGGAGGAGATGCGGCACGTGATTTTGAGCAGAGAAGCTCCGTACGCTCATGTTGATTTCCGCCTCAAAGCCATCTCCAATGCGCTGCAGGAGGTGGAGGTGCTGGGCCGTAAGGAAACCACCTACAAGAGCGAGTACAGCTTTATCGGCACGAAAACAGCCAGTTTGGTGATAGACGTGCCGCAGACTATTTCCACCGTCACCAAAGAGCTGATGGAAGACCAGCAGGCTTTTACGCTGAATGAGGTGGTACAGAACGTGGCCGGGGTAAACCAGTACTCCAGCTATGATGACCTGACGGTGCGCGGGTTCCGGAACGGGTATGAAAGCGGCTTCCGCCTGGTGAATGGCCTGCGCTCGGGCTACAGCTACGGCAATGGCTTTTTCCGGGTGCCGCTTACTGTTAACCTGGAACGGGTGGAGGTGCTGAAAGGGCCTGGTGCAGCACTGTTTGGTGACATTAACCCGGGCGGCACCATCAACATGGTCACCAAAAAGCCGCTGGAGGAGAATCGGAAAGCAGTGAGCTTCTCGGTGGGCAGTTTCCAGACGATGCGGTCTACCCTGGATTTTACAGGACCGCTGAACGAGGATAAAACCATGCTGTACCGCCTGAACATAGGCTACGAAGACACCAAAACCTTTCGGGTGGGAAACGACCGGAAGTCACTGTTGATTGCGCCTACGGTTACTTTCCGCCCTACAGCCAATACCACCATCAACGCGGAGGTGGTGTACAGCAGCTTCAACGGATACCTGGACCGGGGGCTGCCCATACAAGGCGGTGACCTGTATGTGCTCCCCTCATCCTTCGCAATTAATCAGCCCAACGACCATTTCAGAGTAAACGACCTGTCGCTGAATGCCTCGCTGAACCACAAGATGAACGACAGGCTATCCTTCAACGCTGCCTACATGAAGTTCGCCTATGCAGAGGACATTCGGGAGCACCGCACGCTGAACACCTTTGCTGATGCCCCGCTGAACACGGTGATGAACCTGCGCTACTTCGAGCGACTGGCCAAGGAGTATACCGATAACTTTTCAGCTTATTTCTCTCTGGCGCAGCGCACAGGCCGCATCAGCCATAAAGTGGCACTGGGAGCTGATTACGTGAAGTTCGACACCGATAAGAACAGCACCATGTTTGAAGCCCGCCAGCAGCTGATAGATGGCGAGGCGGTGCCGCTTACTTTTGATTTGAAAAACCCGGTGTACGAGATGAAGAACTCCAGTAACTATATCCGCCGCCCGTTGCCACAGTTTTTCATCGACTACATCAACAATGTGTACCATACCACCGGCCTGTATGTGCAGGACCAGCTAGAGGTGACGGAGCGGCTGGGCCTGCTGCTGGGCCTTCGCTACGAGATGTTCCGGGACAAGCGGGACTACGGAGACGGGGAGGAAAACATTCAGCAGAACGTGCTGCTGCCACGTGTGGGGGTAACCTATTCGCTGCGCGACAACCTGAATTACTTCGCCAGCTACAGCCAGGGCTTCAGGCCTATCAACCCACAGTACATCAAGTACCCCGAGCGCTACGGGCGAAGCGAACCCTTCCGTAACGAATCCAGCTACCAGGTAGAGACGGGCCTGAAAGGGGAGTTCTTCCGGAAAGCTTTGTTTGCCACACTGTCGGTATATCAGATTGAAAAGCGAAATACCCTTGTCAATACCTTTCAACTGACGGAGGAAGGAAACCCCATCTACCGGCAGAACGGCAGAACAAGGTCGCAGGGAGCGGAGCTGGAGCTGACTGGAAACCTCATGCCCAACTTCAGCCTGAACGCTAACTATGCCTATAACCATACCGAGGTGCTGCACTCAGATTTAAGTGCAGAACAGGGAATAATGGCTGCCAATGCTCCAAAGCATTCGGCGGGGCTGTGGGCAAAGTATATTTTCACTATTCCTGCTTTAAGAGGCTTCGGTGTGGCAGTGGGTGGTAACCACGTCAGCCGCCGGCGCATGGAGGTGCAGGTAAACCAGGTGAACACAGGCGAACTGATTTGGGACTACTGGCCTGCATACACCGTGGCCAATGCAGCGCTGTTCTACAACGTGAATAAGTTTAAGTTCAGCTTTAACCTGAACAATGTGCTGGACGCGCAATATTTTGTGGGCGGGTATGATTACTTCCGCTCCAGCCCGGGCGCTCCGAGAAATTATATGGCTACAGTGGGGTATACTTTTTAATGATATGGGATTGGGCAAACTCGCACCAGCGGCAGAAGATTTTAAATAACTCAAGTTGCGATGTGCACATTTCACTACCGTTGAAGACCCACCCCTGCCCCTCCAAGGAGGGGAATCATCTTTTGAAGTTCGAAATTCCCCTCCTTGGAGGGGCAGGTTTATTTTAGCTACAAAAAACACTAACAATTGAAGTTTATCATTCAACCGGAAAAACTAAAGAGACATACCTTATGGAATTTGTTTTAGAAGCAAAGCAACTCAGCAAAGTTTACCAGGACAAGCTGGCGCTTAAGGGCCTGAACCTGCAAATACGGGCCGGTGAGATATTCTGCCTGCTGGGGCAGAACGGTGCGGGCAAGTCCACCACCATCAACCTGTTCCTGGGCTTTATTACACCTACCTCGGGGGCCGCCTACATAAACGGATTGGAAGTAGCCAGAAATGTTACGGAAGTAAAAAAGTACCTGGCTTACATACCTGAGAACGTGATGCTGTACCCTAACCTGACGGGGCTGGAGAACCTGGCCTTGTTCAGCAGCCTGGCAGGGTTCGATTACTCTAAAGAGGAGCTGATGGAGTACCTGGTGCGCTCAGGCTTGCCTGCAGAAGCTGCCAGCCGCAGGGTGGGCGGTTACTCCAAAGGCATGCGGCAGAAGGTGGGCATCGCCATTGCGGTAGCCAAACACGCCAAGGTGCTGCTGCTCGATGAGCCTACCTCTGGCCTCGACCCGAAGGCGAGCAACGAGTTCTCTGAGTTGCTGCTGCGGCTTAGCGACGCAGGCACCGGCATCTTTATGGCCACGCATGATATCTTCCGGTCTAAAGAAGTCGGTACGCGGGTAGGCATCATGCGGGAGGGTGAGCTGGTGGATGTGTTGCCTGCCGCCGACCTGGAGGCAAACGAACTGGAAAAGTTATACCTCAACCACATGCACATTTAAGAATGGTGAAAAGTATCGCAAAAAAAGAATTCGTCAGCACCCTCCGTGACAGCCGCTTCGTTGCTTTGAGCGTGATAGTGCTGCTGTTGTTGCTGGCTGCCACCATCGTGGGCTTGCACAGCTATAAAACCTTACAGGCCGAGCGTGACACAGCACAGGAAACGGTAAACGACCAGTTTGTAAGCGCCGCTGACCGTCACCCGCACCGCATGGCGCACTATGGCTCCTATGCCTTCCGGCCAAAGTCCAGCATCAGCTTCCTGGACTTCGGTATGGATTCTTACACGGGTGCCTCTGTATACATGGAGGCGCACCGGCAGAACAGCGCCAACTTCAGCCAGGCGCAGCAGTCTTCTTCGCTCATCCGCTTCGGCGAGATGACGGTGGCTTTTGTGCTGCAGATGCTCATCCCGCTGCTCATTATTTTCCTGTGCTTCGGGGCCTTTACCCAGGAAAAAGAAACAGGAACGCTGAAGATTCTGCTGAGCCAGGGCATATCGCTCCGGCAGATGGCCTGGGCCAAGATAGCCGGCTACAGTAAAGTGGTGGCCCTGGTGGTGGCACCTGCTTTAGCTTTGGCCAGCCTGCTGCTGTTTGGCAGAGGCGGTTTTGAACTGGGAGGAGATGTAGTAATCAGGCTGCTGCTGTTTATGCTCTTTTACCTGGTCTACTTCTTTATTTTTATCGTGCTGTCGGTGGTGGTGTCGGCACTGCATCAGCGTTCCAGCACGGCACTGGTCACCTTGCTGGGTATCTGGATTCTCTTTTGTGTCATTACGCCAAAGGCGGCGGCCAACCTGGGGGCCAATCTGTATACCACTCCCACCAAGGCGCAGATGGAAGCCGATGTGCATGAGGAGGTGGCCAAAGGTATAGACGGGCATAACTCACAGGACGAACGGGCGGAGGCCCTGAAGCAGGAGCTGCTGGAAAAGTATAATGTCGAGACGTTGGAGGAGCTGCCTGTGAACTTCGATGGTATCTTGATGGCGCTGGGAGAGGAGCAGAGCAGCCATGTGTTTCAGGAGCATTTCGATGAGCTGACGGGCACCTTTGAGAAGCAGAACAGTATCTCGGAGTATGTCGGTTTGCTGAACCCGTACCTGGCCGTGCGCCATTTATCCATGGGCATGGCGGGGTCTGACTTCAGCCACTTCATACACTTCCAGAAGATGGCTGAGCAGTACCGCTACAACCAATCCCAAAAGCTGAACCACATTCAGGCTACCCAGCTGAAGTACGGCGACAAAGAAACCCGCCTGAGCAGCGAGACCTGGAAAGATTTTACCCCTTTCACCTATGAGACGCCGCCTGCGGGATGGGCGCTTGGCAACCATCTATTATCCTTAGGAGCCATGCTGCTGTGGCTGGTGCTGGTGAGCACAGTAGGAATCAGGCTGATTGACAAAACAAAAGTAGCTTAAACGATGAAGATATTCCGGATACTGATAAAATATGAATGGCTCAACTTCAGGGCCGATAAAGGGCTGTTGATTCTAACAGCACTTACCCTGTTTGCAGGCCTGTACGGCATTTATTACGGCACCACAGAAATAGAAAGGCAGCGGGAAAACATAGCAGCCCTTGACGTGCTGACGGAGCATAACGTGGAAGAGATGAAGGTGAAATTCTTGGGTGATGCCGACGCAGGGGATATTGGATACTACCACTCCACCTTTGCCGTCAACCACCCGGACTCCTGGGCCAGCCTCTCCCTGGGGCAGCGCGACGTGAACCCCTATTACCTCAAACTGCGCCTGCTCAACCTGCAGTCGCAGCTATACGACACCGAGAACATCAACCCGCTCAAAGTCCTGTCAGGTAACTTCGACCTGGCCTTTGTGCTGGTATACCTGTTCCCCTTGCTCATCATTGGGCTTTGCTTTAACATCCTGTCAGCGGAGAAGGAGCAGGGCACGTTACCCTTGTTGCTGTCGCAGCCCATCAGCCTGCCTTTGGTAGTAGGAGCCAAGCTAACCTTCCGGATGATGCTGGTGCTGGGGCTGGCGCTGTTGCTTTCAGTGGTTGCCATGGTCTGGGGGCAGGTAGTGCCCGATGTGCGGATAGGCATATGGTTAGGAGTGGTACTGCTGTACTGCCTCTTCTGGTTTGGAGTGGCTTTCCTGGTGGCGGCTTTGCAGAAAAACTCTGCTTTCAACGCTGTTACCCTGCTGGGTGTGTGGCTGCTGCTAACCATCATTATACCAGCCCTGCTGAACGTGTATGTGGCCGTGAAACAGCCCGTGCCGCAGGCATTGGAGCTAACCATTAAACAGCGGGAAGTGGTGCACGCAGGCTGGGATAAACCGAAGCGGGAAACAATGAATAAGTTCTTCGCCCATTACCCGCAGTGGACCGATACCACTGAAATTCAGGGGCGCTTTGCCTGGCGCTGGTACTATGCCTTTCAGCACCTGGGAGACGTGGCGGTGGAAGACCTGGCAAGAGATTACCAGGAGAGCCTGCAGGCACGTCACCAACTGGTAGCGCAACTGAACGTGTTGTCGGTGCCCGTGAATGTGCAGGGTATCTTTAACGCGATGGCTGGTTCAGACCTGCCTTCGCACCTGGCCTTCCTTCAAAGTGCTTCGCGTTACCACGATTCACTTCGGGAGTACTATTACCCTTTCCTGTTCAACCAGGTAGCTTTCACGCATGCCGATTACGACGGGGAGCCAAGGCACAGCTTTACCAGTTCCCCCGATTTTGCTACGGCATATAGTGGGCTTGTAAAACTAGTAGTGAGCGTGCTACTGGTGTATGCAGTGGCTTTGTTGCTTTTCAGGGTAAAAGAGGCAAGTGTGAAGTAAGGCGCTTATAAATAAAGTGAGGTATAGGAGCGTTCGCTCTTACCTGTTCGTTTATAAATAACAATTTGATTCTAAGATTGGCAGTACAAACTTCGATGTTATCATTATTGGCGGCAGCTACGCCGGGCTATCTTCGGCTATGGCTCTGGGAAGGGCAATTTTCTTGGTATGGTTTATGGACTTTATCTTCTACTCCCACAGTTTATGAGGTGCAATGTTCTAAGTTGCTCTTTATTGGCAAGCATTGCAGAACCATTACCGGGTAATTAAATATAAATGTATTTTTTACGTTTATACTTAATAAAGCTAGATTGCAGGATATTTCTGCTTTAATACTATCATCATAAACAAAATGAACTACATCAAACTCTTAAAACTTACGCTTGCGGTGATGCTCATTGTCAGCGGATGTACAATGAACGCGCAAAAATCGGAGACGAAGCAATTCGACAATCCGATAGCCTTACAAAGAGCAGATCCGTTTGTGACGAAAGCTGCCGATGGTACTTATTACTTTATTGCCACAGTGCCTGAATATGACCGCATTGAGATACGCAAGTCAGAAACCATCAATGGCATAAAAGAAGCGGAACCGGTGGTGGTATGGCGCAAGCACAACGAAGGTCCTATGGGCAATCACATTTGGGCTCCTGAACTGCATCGGATAGATGGAAAATGGTATATCTATTTTGCAGCTGGTTCGGCTGAGGACAAATGGGCCATACGCAAATATGTGTTGTCAAACCCGTCGGAGGATCCCACACAGGGCGAATGGACAGAGGAAGGTGAGATGGTTAGCGATAGGAATGAGTTCACCCTCGATGCTACCACCTTTGTGCATAAAGGCCAACGCTACCATATCTGGGTGGATAGGGCATCTGATAAGGAGGTGAATACAGGCTTGTATATTGCCGAAATGACCAACCCAACTACCCTTGCTGACAAGCAGGTCGTAATCTCCCAACCTGAATATGCGTGGGAAAGGATTGGACATAATGTGAATGAGGGCCCGGCAGTACTTATCCGCAATGGGAAGGTGTTTGTAACCTTCTCGGCCAGTGCCACCGATGCCAATTACGCCATAGGTTTACTTTGGGCCGACGAGGATGCTGATCTTCTGGACCCTGCCTCCTGGAACAAATTACCCGAACCGGTATTTTACACCAACGAAGAGCTGAAGCGTTTCGGTCCGGGGCACAACAGCTTCACAGTGGCTGAGGATGGCAAAACCGATATCATGATTTACCATGCCCGCGACTATAAAGAGATTGATGGAGAACCGTTATACGATCCTAACCGCCATACCCGTGCCAGGGTTTTGAGATGGACCGAGGATGGTATGCCTGATTTTGGTCAGGATTTGAGTGACGATGAAACGGCGTTAGAGCAGTCAAAAAAGCAATAGTATTCTTAACGTTCGTATCACTAATTAGAAAGACAAGAGATTTTCAATGGATCCATCAGGCGTTTAGATGGTACTTAAATCATGGAGTTTTACTCCTAAACCCCAGCTACCTCTTGTCTTCCTGTTGAGTCTTTTGTTTCCTGGTAATCAAACCACAAAACCATTGAATGGCAATTCTACACAGAGTTGCCATTCAATGGTTTTGTGGTTTATCCGTTTAAAAATGCCTCTTCTTGCTTCGTCATTTTAGGCGGGAGAAAAGTTGGAAAGCAACCATTTGATTAAGATTAGGGTCGTTTAGAAAAAGAGACTTACAAACTCATGCTGCGGTTTACTAACTGCTTGCCGGCATTAGACACAGCAGGTCTGTCTTTGCTATAACCCTATTTTTATAAATGCAACTAACGAAACCTGTACATCTTTCCCTTTCAGGACTATTTAGACATAGAGAGCTATGGGCCTTTAATTGCCTTCTTCTGTTTGTGTTGATGCCAATTGGCATTAAGCCTATCCTACAGCTAAACCACGAACTAAATGCCGGGCTGTTCCAGGATGATAAAATAAGCATCAAAGGCACCATCCTGGACAAAGCAACGAACACACCTATACCTTTTGCCTCTGTTTCTGTCGTGGGGAGGGAGCACCATGTTCAGGCCAATGGCAAAGGTTACTTCACGCTGTTGTTGCGTCCGGAAGACAGGATACATGCGCTCAGGGTTTCTTCCTTAGGCTACGTCTCCCGTGAATACAAAGTAGAAGCTTTGTTAGAAAAAGCAGGAGCGGGTGATGCCAAAATATTTCTGGAGCCAAAGCACAGGAGCCTGAAAGAGGTAGAGATAACTGCAAAGGCCCAAAAGTGGAAAGCGCAGCGGGTGGGATATCACATAGACGAAGGCACCTCTTTCCATTATCAGTTTACCCCTTCAGATACAGCGTCAGCAGAGGGGCCTGGGCAGGAAATAGGCACCCGGATCAAAGTGAAAAGGAAGCAGGCTGTGCTGCAAAGCGTTTCCTTCGGCCTGGCCGGCTCGGGTAACGCAGCTGTTAAGGTGGGGGTAAAGCTTTACTCCATCAAAGACAATCTGCCACATCAAAACCTTCTGCCTAAACCAGCCATCATCAGCATTAAGCCGCACCACACAGGCTGGATAACGGTGGACCTGGAGAAACACAACATCACCGTGGAAGGGGACTTTGCCCTTATCATTGAGTGGCTTTCGGAGACCACCAGGCTTAACAGCGGCTCGCTCATGACCTTTGCAACAACCCCCAAAGGACAGGTTACCTATTACCGGGCAGCGGGCGCGAAGCCCTGGAGGATTCGCAAATCGACATTACTTGATGTGAAGAGCATCGGCATGTATGCCACCCTGCTATACCAAAGGTGAGCAATCCCCAGCGGCCCTGCTCCTTGGAGGGGGGATAGGAGTGGGTTCTTTTTAATTTAAGTCAACTATACATCTTTCAGGCATTGAGAGGGATTTGTTCTTGCTGCTTTTACAGCCTGCATGCCAACGGTAAACCAGGCAACGAGCAGTGCTATCAGTCCGGCACTCATGAAATACCATAGCTCTAAATCTATTCTGTATGCAAAGTTGTCAAGCCAATAGGTTACGATGAGGTAGCTGAGTGGCAAGGCAATGAGGATGGAGGTTAGCACCAGCTTTGTGAAGTCGCTCGAAAGCAGGTAGACAATGTTGAACTCACTTGCCCCCAACACCTTTCGTACGCCTATTTCCTTCAGCCTTCTTTCGGCAGTGAAAGCAGCGAGGCCAAACAGGCCGAGGCAGGATATGAGAATGGCTAACCCGGCAAAGTATTTGGATAGCACAGCCACGCGTTGCTCTGCAGCATACAGTTCCTGGTAATCTTCGTTCAAAAACCTATAGTCGAATACAAAACCGGGATTATATCCTGTGTAAAACTGTTGCAGCTTTTCAATAGTCTCCTTTTCTCTTCCGGCTTCTATTTTCACCATTACCTTCATGGCAGTTATTGGCTCTAATCTGAAAAACATGGGCTTCACACGCTCATGCAACGACTGGAAATGAAAGTCCTTTGCCACACCAATAATTTTCTTGTCTTCCCCCCACAGGTTCACCACTTTGCCAATGGGGTCTTTCATTCCCATAGCTTTAATGGCTGCTTCGTTGAAGATGATTTTGGAGGTGTCTGCACCGAAGTCTCTTGAAAAGGTCCTGCCTTCCTTCATGTTTATACCCAGCGTTTCGATCATGTCGTAATTCACAGCCACTGTTTGAAAAGCAACGTCATCCTTGTTTTTCCCCTCCCACATTAAACCGATTGTAGAGCCATGATCGCTGATGATACTGCCCCCGCTGGATGCATGTATAACACCCGGTATTCTTTTTGCCTCTGAAAGAAAAGTATTCAGGTTGGTCTGCACCTTGCCTTCTGCGCTAAAATAAATGATGTTGTCTTTGTTGTAGCCCAGGTTCTTGGTCTGCACATACTCTATCTGCTTGTAAACAACCAGAACAGACACAATAAGTATAACTGATAGCGCAAACTGAAATACCACGAGCCCTTTTCGCGCCCACAGTTCTCCCCCCAGGCTATCCAGTTTACCTCTTAGCACAATGGCAGGCTTAAAGCCGGAAAGGTACAAGGCCGGGTAACTGCCTGCTAAAAGCCCGGTAAGAAAGGTGACGCCAAGCGCAGCCAAAACAAAGTGCGCATCGAAAGAGAGGGCAAGTTGCTTCCCGGTAATTTGATTGAAAGGAGCCAGGGAAAGCTCTACCAGCATAAGGGCAACTATCAGCGACGCAAAAGCCATCAGCATAGACTCGCCCATGTATTGGAAAACAAGTGATTCCCGGCTGGCACCCATGGCCTTTTTTATGCCCACTTCCTTTATTCTTCTGGAGGCTTTCGCCGTGGACAGGTTCATGAAGTTGATGCACGCAATCACGAGTATGAAAATGGCAATCATGGAAAACAGCTTCACATACTCTATTCTTCCTCCTGCCTGCACGCCATTCTCGTAGTTGTCGTACAAATATTTATCTGAAAAGGGCCGGATAAATAAAGAGACATTGGAGGCTGGAAGCTTGCTTTTGATGAACCCGCTAATCTTGTTGTTGAACTGGTGCGGACCTGTTCCTTCCCTTAAAAGCAGGAACGTCTCTGCGTTATGATTATCCCAGTGTATCCCGCTTCCGAGCATGTCTTTAAACTCCTCAAAAGAGAGCACAAAATCGTATTGCGCAGAGGAGTTAGGAGGGATGTTTTCGAAAACGCCGGAAACAACAACCGGTTTTTTGAACTGTAGAATCTGCCATTCTACGGTTTTGCCGACAACGTTCTGCGTGGTATTAAACAGCTTCAGCGCCAGTGCTTCGGATATAACAATGGCATTTTTGTCTTTTAGCACCTGGTCTTTATCTCCCTGGATAAGGTGATAGGAGAAAACATGAAAGAAATCCTTGCTTACAAACTGACCGGTTGCGCTGATGTGGTTCTCCTTTTTAGAAATGGTGAACATATCAGGGATAATAGAAGAACTGGCGGCATACGACACCTCAGGCAATTCTTCCGCCAGCGCCTCCGCCAAAAGCCCGGGGCCGCTTTCCCAGGTCTCAATGCTTTCCGAATTGTCATGGTTCGTCATCACCTGAAAGAGCTGACTATCGTTTTCATAAAACTTATCCGTGCTCACTTCATCATTCACCCACAGGAAAATGAGCAGCGTACAAGCCAGTCCTGTAGACAGGCCAGCCAGGTTTATAAAAAACGTGCTTTTGAACCGTTTGAAGTTTCTGTAGATGAGGAGAAGGCTGTGCTGGAACATGATAACTTCTGTTAGGCAGGCGTGATAAACATAGTCTTTGTTCCTTGTGTTATCCAATACATGTGCCACGATCAAAACAGGCTTCAGCTTCCTGTATTAGCCCTTTTGGGGCCGCGCGCTGTTCGAATACAGACACCAAAACGTACGATAACGTACGGTGAATCCTTGGCTGAAGCCATCTGAGGTTCGCTGTTTGGTGTCGTGTTTTTTCTCTTCTTAAGCGCGATTCTGCTATACTGGGCTCAACCCCGGTATCGTCAATTGATGCAAAGGTTATATTCTAAAACATTCTTGAGATGTGAGCCGGAAGAGCCAGCGTAGCATTGAGAACTCTATTTGGAACTCCAGATAGAGTTCTCAATGCTACGCTGATTACAAAAAACATTTATAGGAGCGGTGATGTCTATCCTACAGTACAGTTACACCCCCAAATTCTTTTAGCCCTCAAATCCTTCCAGCACGATCATCTTCGTGTTTGCTGCTTTGTGGCGGATGGCTTTGGCTTTAGTGTACTCCGGTGAGTTCCACCATTCCTTTGCCCGCGCTACTGATGGGAACTCCAGCATTACCATGCGGTTCGGTTTCCAATCGCCCTCCAGCGTTTCGTACTGGCCACCTCGTACTATAAATTTGCCATCGTAAGCGGCCAGCGAAGCCGGGGTTAACTTTTTATACTCTTCGTAGGTAGCTGGGTCTGTTACTTCAACTTCTACAATTACATATGCTGCCATAGTTCTTTTATTTTTGTTTTGGGTTGATAATAGTGTCGGTAATGATAATCACGTTACCAGTTCTTCCGGAAAATATTCGGCCTTGGCAGGTAATCCCCTAAATCGTAGAGCACTGTTTTGCCGGTAGCTTTCTCTTCCTGTACGCATACACCTACCGAGAACAGATCTACTGCTTTTGAAAAATCTTTGGTGTACACCAGCTCTTTCCAGGCATCGTTCATGTCATCAGACCAGTAAATATCATCGAAGATATAAATGGCGTTTTCTGACATAAGTGGCTTTACCCGTTCAGCATAGTGCAAGGTTGCCTCTTTTTCGTGCTGCCCGTCAATAAACACGCAATCAAATTTCGCCTTCTCTTTAATGAGCAAATCAATGGCATCATCGAATAGGTTGTTCATGATCCGGTAATGGGGAGATATCCTTCTCATGTTTTTATCCGCGATATTGCACAAGGATTCAGAGCCTTCTATTGTCGTCAGTTCCACTCCTTTAGCAGAGACAAAATAGCTTCCCGAAAAACCGGTGTTCGTGCCTAGTTCCAATACTCTTTTGGCGCCATACCCTTCCACAATTCTTCGCAGGAGCATGCCCTTTAGTTTCGGGGAACCTGTTTTTACGTGTGCTTCAATGTTGCTCTCCACATACTCCCCGCTAAGCGCATGCCCCTGCGCATCTTTCTGAAAAGAGCCGGAGTGGGGGGACGTATAGCTGGCTATCTTTTGTGCCTCAGATACTTTTGGAATCTGCGAGCGGAATGCCTCTATTTTAATGGCGATAGCTCTTTCATCCGAACTTAAATAAGGAACAAATTGCAGCCTTGCCGGCGGGTGAAATTCCTGCGGGAGCTTCCTTAAAAAATCAGAATGAAACTGATTATAGTTAACAGCCCGTGCTACAACTTCTTTTAAATACTTGCTTATTTTACTCATTAGAAATGGTGTGTTGATTTGATTGGCAAAAAGCTTTTCAGGGAAGAAACAGTCTTTCTAAAGAAGCTTTTTGCACCTGTCAGGAACAGGATATTTATGTATGTAATAAAAGAACCCACCCCTGCCCCTCCGAGGAGGGGAATTTCTACATTTGTAATTAAATTCCCTCCTCGGAGGGGCAGGGTGGGTTAAAAACATCTCTCGCTCATTAGCAGCCACTACTCCGCAACATTTACGATTTACTTACTCTTCGCAGTTTTCGGTGCATCTCCTGAAAAGAGTACGGGTGGCTTTCTGTGCTTTGTGCCTTGCTCGTAGGAGTAGGTCAGCTTAATCAGGCCTGGCTCATCAAACATTCTGCCCAGGAACTGCAGGCCGGCTGGCAGGTTCTCATAGGTATAGCCCATAGGTACTGTAAAAGCAGGCTGCCCTGTATGCGGGGCGATAATCTGGCTGTTGTCTCCCTTGTAACCCTTGAAGTCTCCCACTCTGGCGGGTGGGTTGTTCCAGGTAGGGTAAATGAGCGCGTCTACCTGGTGCTTGTCCATTGCGGCTACCACTGCATCCCGGAAAGAGATTCTTTTAGGATCCGTATAAGCGTCACCA
The DNA here is from genome assembly GCF_003367245.1 of Pontibacter diazotrophicus. Classification (GTDB taxonomy): domain Bacteria; phylum Bacteroidota; class Bacteroidia; order Cytophagales; family Hymenobacteraceae; genus Pontibacter; species Pontibacter diazotrophicus. Next base: position 311,548 of record NZ_QRGR01000007.1, read on the forward strand.
CAGGCATGAGCGGCGTCATCCGGATGTTCAGCCTGCTCAAATTCGTGTTGCAGGTTTTCTTTTATGTAAGGAGAATACTTGCCTGAAACAATGACCTCCTCCAGGCTGCTCACTGGCGCTCCTTCACCTAAAGAAAAAAGGTATTGGTTAATGTCCTGCCGGAACACTGAGCACCACTGGTCTTTGCTCAGGCTATCAAAGTTTTCTACCTCCACAGAATCCACCACTACGGCACCTAATCTTCTGAGGTCTGCAATAGCCTGTTCAAAAAGAGCCTTCACCTGTGGGTCGGGGTTCTTTTCACTCAGGGTTCTGAACACACCAATACGGGCACCTTTCAGGCCATCTTTGTTTAAAAACTGGCGGTAGTTTTCCTGTACTTTCCCTTCGCTGTGTTTGGTGAGCGGATCGGCTGGGTCATACCCGGCAATAGCCTCCAGTATTTTGGTGGCATCGGCTACAGTACGGGCCATGGGGCCGCCTACGTCGTTGCGCAGGTACAGGGGGGCAATACCGTGCCGGCTGGTCAGGCCCAGTGTAGAGCGGAAGCCTACCAGGGCATTGTGTGAAGAAGGGCCTCTGATGGAGTTGCCCGTGTCGGTGCCTAAACCCACGGTGCCCATGCTGGTCGCCACAGCCGCCGCCGTGCCGCCGCTGGAACCTGCTGGAACGTGATTCAGATTGTAGGGGTTCAGCGTTTCGCCGGCAATAGAGCTGATGGTGACCATGGGGCTGAAGGCCCATTCCGCCATATTGGATTTGGCCAGGACAATGGCGCCGGCTTCTTTCAAAGCTTTTACCTGGTATGCATCTTCGGACGGAGCAAATCCTTCCAGCGCCAGCGAACCGGCTGTGGTCTGCAGGCCTTCCGTATTATAGTTATCTTTCACAATAACCGGAATGCAGTGCAGCTTCCGGAGCTTTTTTGTCTGGGCAAATTCCTGGTCCAGTTCCCTTGCCCTTTCCAGTGCCTTCGGGTTAGTCACCACGATAGCGTTTAGTTTGGTGGGCTGGTCGAAGGTTTGAATGCGGGTAAGGTAAGCAGTTACCAACTGCTCACAACTGCAGGTACCTGCCTGAAAGGCCTCGTGTATGTCAGCGATGGTTGCCTCCTGTATGCTGAAAGATTTTTTAGCAACACTGCTCCTGGTAGTGGTGCCTTTCTCCGCCGCCTGCGGGGTACAACTGTTAAATAAGAAAAAACAAAATAAGCAGTAGAGAACTGCTGAAAAATGAAAGCGCATGGGCTTGTTAATTTTTTATTGTCAGAAGTAAAGCTACAGGTATTCTGGCTATCTGAAAAGGTGTTGGCCTGAAAAAAAATATGGGAATGTTAACAGATGATGTAGCATGGCAGCAGCCTTCTGCTGTAACATATGCATACTTTCTTAAAATAAACTTAACTTTAAGCTGCTGAGCTGCCGTTGAGCTGTTTAGCCATTCTCTAAGTTTAACAATTGAATAGCAAATGCCAAAGTTTTACCAGGTCATAAGTTTAGCCCTACTTATGGCTGTCACTCAAACATCCTGTTCCACTACAAAAGAAGCGGCGCAACAACCAACTGCCGCTAGCCAAACAGAGAACACTGTAAAGGCCAGACCAGCCTCCAGAAGCGGCTTCAAAAACTACAATGAAGTTATCACAAAAGACGCTGTGTCAGACCAGGGGCTTTTCACCATCCACAGGGTGGGGGACAAGTACTACTATGAAATACCTGATTCGCTGCTGCAGCGCGATTTCCTGTGGATAAGCCGGTTTGCCAGCCTTCCGTCCGGGCTGGGCGGCGGATACGTAAACGCAGGTTCTTCTGTGAATGAGCAGATGGTGGTGTGGCAGAAGTTTAATGACAAAATTGTGCTGAAGACGAAGTCGTACAACGCTGTTGCGGCCGACTCTCTACCAATTAGCCTCTCGGTGCAGGCCAACAATTACCAGCCAACCATCTATGCGTTCGATATCGCTGCCTTGTCAAGAGACTCAGCAGGGTATGTAATTGATGTAACCAAGTTCTTCTCCAGCGACATCAAAGTAATCAGCGGCCTTAGTGCTGATATGCGGAAGAACTATAAAGTGAGCAAGCTGGATGAGAGCCGCAGTTTTATCAACAGTGTGAAAAGTTTTCCGCTGAACATAGAGGTGAAGCAGGACTTTACCTATGATGCTGCCGAGCCGCCTTCTAACTCTGCCACCGGGTCAATTAGCTTGATGATGAACCAGTCGATGGTGCTGCTGCCGAAAGAGCCGATGCAGCCCCGCATCAACGACTACCGCGTAGGCTACTTTACTATCCGGCAGGTCGACTATGGCTCGGAGGCGCTGAAAGCCGACGAGAAATCATACATCCGCCGCTGGAAGTTAGTGCCCAAAGACATTGCAGCCTATGAGCGCGGCGAACTGGTAGAGCCGGTCAAGCCAATTGTATACTACCTCGACCCAGCCACACCTGATAAGCTGCGCCCATACATTAAAGCGGGTGTGGAGCAATGGCAGAAAGCTTTTGAAACTGCCGGCTTCAAGAATGCCATCATCGCCAAAGACCCGCCTTCACCGGAGGAAGACCCGGATTTCAGCCCGGAAGATGTGCGCTACTCCGTTATACGCTATGTAGCCAGTACCACCCGCAACGCCGTTGGCCCGAGTGTGTCTGACCCGCGCTCCGGGGAAATTATTGAAAGTGACATTATCTGGTATCACAACCACCTGCGCTCTTACAGAAATAGGTATTTACTGGAGACAGGCGCTGCCAACCCGAACGCCCGCACCCTCGAAACTCCGCTGGAAGACCTGGGCGAGATGATGCTAGAGGTGATTACGCATGAAGTGGGCCATGCCCTTGGTTTGCCGCACAACATGAAAGCCAGCGCCGCCTACCCAACAGATTCGCTTCGTTCGGGAGCATTTACGCAGCAATACGGCATTGCCGCCACCATCATGGACTATGCCCGCTACAACTACATCGCACAGCCCGGCGACCAGAATATCCGGTTCATCCGTCAGTTAGGGCCTTACGACCATTATGCCATTAACTGGGGCTACCGCTACCTGCCAGATGCCAACAGCGCAGAGGAGGAAGTGCCGACACTATCGAAATGGATAACGGAAAGAACCGGCGACCCGATTTACCAGTTCGGCAGCGGTAGCGGCGGCTACGACCCGGAAAGCCAGACAGAAGGCATCGGTGCGAATGTAGTGGAGTCCAGCACTTATGGCCTGAAGAACCTGAAGCGGGTAGCGCCGAAGCTGTATGAGTGGACGGCAGCCCAAACCAATGACTACGATGACCTCGAAGAACTTTACGGTGAACTGGTTGGTGTTTGGAGCCGCTACATTGGCCACGTGGTAACGAATGTGGGGGGAGTGCATGAAAACCGCCTGAAGCCGGAGCAGACAGGTTACATCTTTACACCCGTAGCTGCCAAAACACAGACAGCATCCATGGATTGGCTTCTGAATAACGCTTTTTCTTCACCGGAGTGGCTGCACCAGACAAACATCAGCCGCAATATTCACCATGCCAGCTATGTGGAGAGCATCCGCAACCTGCAGGAGCGCCACCTGAACAACCTGCTTTCCGCAGACAGAATGGCCCGCCTGATGGAAAATGAGGTGAACAACGTAGGCTACAATGCCCTGGACATGGTACGCCAGCTACAGCGCGGCATCTGGAGCGAGGTATACAGCGGCGCCAAGATTGATATCTATCGCCGCAACCTGCAAAAGGCCTACCTGGACCGCATGAACTACCTGCTAAACGAAGAGCCGGCCCGAAGCAACCGCAACTACGGAACGCCGGTGGAAATCAGCCAGTCTGATATCCGTTCGATTGCAAGAGGCGAACTCGTAAAGCTGCAGCGCCAGCTGAGAAGTACCCAGAGCCGTTACAATAACGACCTCAGCCGATACCATATAGATGATGCCATTGTCAGGATTGAAAATATCCTGAATCCGAAGAAAGCCTAAAGTTGGCTCAGAAACATTAAATATGAACGCCCCTCCAATCGGAAGGGCTTTTCATTGGTTGAGGTGATTAAACCAAAGGCCTTCAAGCCTGGCATATATCTGAAAAAGAAGATTTTAGGTGTGAATAATAATATTTACCTTACTTTAAGGTTAGTATAAGAAACACAGTCGATTATATTTTATTTTACATCAGCAGGATTCGCAGCATGAAGCACATTCTTATTTTAGCAATATGTATTTTTATTGGAGAGGGTGCCATGGCACAGATAAACCTGAACAAGGTAAAATCGGCCCTGAGTGGCAACAGCCAACTCTCTTCAGATGAAGTGGGGGCAGGGTTGAAAGAGGCCTTAACGGTTGGCGTTTCAAAGGGGTCAGACATGGTATCGCAGGCAGACGGGTTCTATAAAAATCCCGCTATCCGTATTCCTTTCCCACCCGAGGCTCAGAAAGTAGAAGACAGGCTTCGCCAGATAGGCATGGGCGGTGAAGTAGATAAATTTGTACTTGCCCTCAACCGTGCAGCAGAAGATGCTGCACAGGAAGCCAAACCCGTATTTGTGTCGGCCATTAAACAAATGACCATTCAGGATGCCTGGTCTATTTTGCAGGGGCAGAACGATGCCGCCACGCAATACCTGAGCCGCACGACATCAGGCCAACTGAATGAGAAGTTTAAACCTATCATACAGAACTCACTGAATAAGGTAGACGCCACCCAGCTTTACGCTAACCTGATTAACACCTACAACAAAATTCCCCTGGTGCAGAAAATGAACCCGGACTTGGATGAATACGCTACCCAGAAAGCCATTGATGGCCTTTTTGTAATGGTCGCACAAGAGGAAAAAAACATCCGCCAGAACCCAGGCGCCAGAACCACTGACTTACTGCAAAAAGTTTTTGCGGCTCAAAAGTAAATAAATGCAACGCTGAACAGCGCTGTTATAGCAAATCAAAAGCCCTTCCAACCGGAAGGGCTTTTTGTGTCTGAAGAATATAGGATGCTAAACAAATGCTACCGCTTCTCCAGTTTCCTGAGCTCCTGCTCTATATAGCTTTTGGGGAGCCAGCGCTTGCCTACCAGCACGCCCTCTATCTGCTGTGTTTGTTCAATTTGCTCTAATGGGTTGCCCGCCAATAACACAAGGTCAGCGGCAGCGCCGGGTTTGATAACGCCAATATCGTTGCGGTTCAGGTAACGACCTATGTTAACGGTGCCGGTGCGAAGCGCTTCGTAAGGACTAAGGCCTGCGTCTACGAGATATTTTAGCTCGTGGTGCGTCGAGAAGCCCGGCACATTGAATACCTGTGGCGCATCGGAGCCGAGCAGCAGCCCAACGCCATTTCGGTTCGCTTCATAAATAAGTTTTCTTCTGAGCTGTACGTAATCCGCTATTTCCGCTGCATCGTACTGCGGGTTCTGCATCAGGTTCTTTTTCGTGGATGTCCAGTTATCAAGCGTTTTAGGCGCCATGTATTTCATTTCCGGTGCCTGTCGCAGCACTTCGGGGTCTTTGTCAGCCGCTATCCATCGCTCAGCAAGCGCCTGCGTCGGAACAACCCATATATCGTTTTCACGGAGTGCGTTCATCAGCTTGGGTATGCGGCTTTCGTCAGCCTGGTCAGCAATGTACATGGCAAACAAACCCGCTTGCTGCTCCGGAATGGTATCAAGGCCAGGCACAAGGCTCTCCACAAAGCCATCCAGGTGATCGATAGAGGCATAGCCGCTTTCAATGGCGCGCCAGACACCCACCTCATAAGACACATGGCCGGCAAACGGGATGCCTACTTCTTTGGCAGTGCTGGAGATGGCGGCAAAGGTTTCGGGCGTGAGGCCGGGGTGCAGCTTTAGGAAATCGTATCCTGCCTGCTTCTGCTGGCGCACCATTTCAGCGCCTTCAGCCGGGGTTTTTACACTGTTGCCGTTAAAGGAAGGACCAGAGGTATAAAAGCGGGGGCTGATAAGTTGTCCGCTCTCAATCCTGTCGCGCAGCTCCAGGTGGCGCGGGTGGCCCAGCATTCCGCGGATGGTCGTAATGCCCTTCAGCGCGAAAAGCTTTAGAACTTCCTCCATCGGTTCAAATTCATCTACAGGAGGTACGTGCGCATGCATCTCCGCCAGGCCCGGCATCAGGTATTTACCTTCCCCGTTTATCACCAAGGCATCTTTGCTGTACTTCACTTCCCCTGATTTGCCCATGGCACTGATAACACCGTCTTTCACCACCACGACCTGATTTGTGAGCACCTGCTCTTTATCCATGGGGATGACATTGACCGCACGAAAAACTATTTCGCGGTTCCCGGAGTGCACCGGCTCCTGTGCCATACCGGAGATACTGAATAGCACAAGAAAACAGGCGAAGGCTGCTTTCAGGAGTTTATTTGTTGCGTATTGAAGCATAAGAAACAGGATTTAGAATGAGACGAAACAGCAGGAAAGCATCATTTCCTAATTACAAGAGAAGTAAATCCTTTCATAGCAACTGTTCTACCATGAAATACTCCTAAAAGACTTCAAGTGTTTACTCATGGCAGAGCAACAGGTTGTTCTGCCGCCAGCCTTATTTCGAACCAGGGTATTTCCTTTCTTGCCTGGCAACCGGAGGGTGTGTAACAGCGAAAGATTTCGTGCTTTATACTCCGTTGTACATGCCGGTCAGGATTGCTTTCTGGTAGTTTTTTTATCGTACAGAGAAAGTGTCCGTAAGAGAAGAATTATCTGAAACTAAATTTAATAATCATGAAGAAGACTTTCAATTTTATAATGACAGCGGCTTTTCTCTCATCGGCACTTGTATTCGCCTCCTGTTCTGATAATCAGGCCACCGAGGACTCTGACTTGGAAGGAATGACAACCGGAGGACTTGATATTGGTGGCGCTGCCGCTGGCGAAGGCGTGGATACTACGATTGTAGAAACCGATACCCTCCGCACCACAGCCGGCTCAACAACTGGTACTACCGGTGGAGCTACTACTAATTAATTCAGGAACCAGCCTCCGTTAGTGAGAAAGTCCTCCTTTGCAGAGGGTAGGGTAGAATTTATAATATACTTTGGTTCAATTGTAAAGCAGGTTCAAATTGCAACTTTGTGCATGATTATCTACAGGTGAAATCATCCCCCTCACCCCCTTCAAAGGTGGACAATACACATTATCTCTAACCTCATATCAGAACAAAGACTGCAGCAGTTGGTGTTTCCCTTTTGTAGCTGTCCGGAATCACACGTAATTTCGAACTTCCAAATGCTCCATTACCCTTTTATATGAACAAAATAACCGCCACCATCAACCACATTGCGCTTTATGTGCATGACCTCGACAGAAGTACAAAGTTTTATAAAGAAGTGCTGCAACTGCGCCAGATTCCGGAGCCATTTAAAGACGGCTGGCACAACTGGTTCAGCATAGGAGAGCGAAGCCAACTGCACCTGATAGAAGGAGCACCCCGGGAGATAGTGCAGGAGAAGCAAAGGCACATTTGCTTCAGTGTGCCATCGCTGGAAGATTTCATGGAGAACCTGGAAGAGCTGCGCATTGACTACGGCAACTTCGAAGAAACGTCCAAAGAGCCTAACCTGCGTTCAGATGGTATCCGGCAGATTTTCTTCCAAGACCCCGATGGCTATTGGCTGGAGGTAAACGATGACCATGCATAACCTGTGCTGGTGAAGTTAAAGCCTTGGGTATTACCTGCTCCTGAAAACGTAAGATGCCAGGCACAGGCTTATCAGGCCGGCGGAAATGATGACTACAATTACATTCGGGAAATATGTGAAGTCAATTCCTGTTGAAAATCTGATGGCCGTGAAGACAAAAGTTGCTGTGAATATCAGTAGCCAGTACCAAAGCACCTGTTGGGCTGCTGGCAAAGTAGAGGTACTTTTTACCGTAGGTCGCAGGAGAGCATAAAGCACGACAAGGCCTCCAATTATAGAAAACACGATCTGAAGCAGAAAGTAAACAGGAATCTGATAGTCACCCAAAGCCACATCTGTTGCTAAAATCGGAAACCAGTTGAGAAACAGGCCATACTCGTGAGTAAAATTGTCCCAGAAAAGATGAGAGGCGATGCCGACAAGCATGGAAACCACCACTACCCAGGCGTGCTGCCTGTAATAGCGTATCCAGTCAAAGTCTTTGAAGTGGCTTAACCGCTGCCGCAGAAAAAGAGGAAGATGGTTGATAAGCGGATTGCGTACGATGAGGTGAAACAGAAAGGCAAGCAGAATGGCTAATGGCAGATTGAACCAGAAAATGCTGTGCCAGGTGTGGCTGAAAGAGACTTGAGCTTTCATCTTCAGGAACATCTCGAAATCCGGAGCGACACTGCCCGCAACCAGGCCTGTTAAAGAGCGCCAGCGCTGGGGCAGGTAATAGCCTGGCAAGACAATGGCTGGATGGGAAAAGGTGAAAGGCATAGGTAATCTATCCTGAATCAAAATCACAAAATAAGTCCCCTGTCGCTTTTCAGCAGCAGGGGACTTCAGAATTATTCTATAGAAAGAATCAGTAGGCTAGTAATCGTTACGCTCAATGGCGGCAACACCCGGAAGCGTTTTGCCTTCCATATACTCCAGCAGCGCGCCGCCACCAGTCGACACATAAGACACACGGTCAGCGTAGCCCAGCTGGTTTACAGCAGCAGCAGAGTCACCACCGCCAATCAGGGAGTAAGCGCCACGGCTCGTAGCCTCTACCACAGCCTCGGCGACAGCCTCAGTACCTACAGAGAAGTTAGACATCTCAAATACGCCCATTGGTCCGTTCCAAAGAATAGTTTTAGAATTGGCGATAACGGCAGCATACTCTTCGCGTGCGTTCGGGCCTATGTCCAGTCCCATCCAAAGAGGCTTGATGTGGTGGCTGAGGCAGGTATCAACATTGGCATCGTTGCTGAACGCATCGGCTACCACAGAGTCTACCGGAATCATTAGCTGCACGCCTTTTTCGCGGGCCATGGCAATCAGGCGGCCCGCCAGTTCAACTTTGTCTTCTTCTACGAGCGAGGATCCAATGGTACCACCATCGGCTTTGATAAAGGTATAAGACATACCGCCGCCGATGATCAGGTTGTCTACCTTATCCAGCAGGCGCTCAATAATCAGGATTTTATCGGAGATTTTGGCACCTCCCATAATAGCGGTATAAGGACGTTCCACGTTTTCGAGCACACGACGGGCATTTTCCAATTCAGCCTGCATCACGTACCCCACCACCTTATCGTTCGGGAAGTAGCGCGCTACCACGGCTGTAGAGGCATGCTCCCGGTGCGCTGTTCCGAAGGCATCGTTCACATACACATCACCCAGGGCGGCCAGGTCTTTCGCAAATTCAGGGTCGCCTTTCTCCTCTGCTTTGTGGAAGCGAAGGTTCTCCAGCAACAGAATCATGCCTGGCTGCAGCTCATTTGCTAGCGTAGCAGCCTCCGGGCCTACACAGTCGTTGGCAAACATCACTGTCGTGTTAAATTCATCTTTCAAACGGGGTACAAGATGGATCAGCGAATACTTTTCCTCCGGTCCGCCTTTCGGGCGGCCAAGGTGCGACATCAGGATCACAGCCCCCCCATCGTCCAGGATTTTCTGAATAGTAGGAACTGCCGCTCTAATGCGGTTATCGTCTGTAATGTTGTAGTTTTCGTCGAGAGGCACGTTAAAATCCACGCGCACCAATGCCTTTTTTCCGGCAAAGTTATACTGGTCTACGGTTTTCATGAAGTATATTGGGTTTCGTTATCCGATACTCGTTGTTCGTTAATTAGAAATTTTTGTTGCTGTGGCAAATATAGTAAATTAGATATAAGTGGTGAGAGTAGGGTATTAGTTTGTAGAAGGAGTGGCGTATGCGGAAGGGGTAGTGCTAAGGTGCAAATCAATTGTACAGGTAGATAGTCCTTTATTTGCTCCAATTAGTCTGAAGATAAACTTTAAAAAACAACTAAAAACGTTAGCCTCACAAGCAACTGGCATTTGCAGAAGTAGTGGCTAAATTTGTTACCTTTGCAAGGATGAAAGTAGGAATAATTTTCGGTGGGCCGTCACGTGAACGGGAGATTTCGTTTGCAGGAGGCCGTACGGTTTATGATAATTTAGATAAAGCCCTGTTTGAGGCAGTTCCCGTGTTTGTGGACAGCCTGGGCAACTTTATATTGCTGGATTGGCAGTATATCTACAAAGGCACCATCCGGGACTTTTACCCGCCGGTGGAGGCCCTGCCGGAGACGGAGCACGGCCTGCAGATATACATGGAATCGCTGGGCGAGCTGAGTATTGCCGAACAGGATGCTATTATCGCCAAAGCAGGCAAGCGCCTGATGCCGCATGAGTTTAAAAACCATTTCGACTTTGCGTTCCTGGCATTGCACGGCCCTTACGGGGAAGACGGCAGTATACAGGGCTTGCTGGAGTGGTACCATATTCCATACTCCGGTTCAGGTATTCTGCCCTCCGCGATAGGCATCGACAAAGCCGCGCAGAAGGAGATGTTGAACCAGCACGGTTTTCCTACGCCTGATTACAGCACCATCCAATACAGCGACTGGTCCGACCAGACAAAGCGCGGAAGAATATTTGAGCAATTGGTGGAGAAACTGGGTCTGCCTTTAGTATTAAAGGCGCCGCACCAGGGTTCTTCTATTGGTGTTTCCATTATCAAAGAAAATGATTTTGCCCAGTTTGAGGCAGGCGTAGAGCGCAGTTTCTTTACTAAAACCATCCAGAAGAGCCAATGGCAGGCGCTGGGAGAAGAGAAGCAGGTAGCCAGCATGCGGCAACTGGTGGATATCCGAGAGGGAATCGGTATGCCGGTGCTGCTGCAGGACGGCAACATACTGTATCACCCGGAAGAACTGCTGCGTTATATTAACGAGACGTTCAGCAACGCTGATACCGAAAGCATTACCCTCACCAACATAGAGCACGAGCAGCAGATTCTGGTAGAGGCCTTTATCAAAGGCAAGGAGTTCTCTTGTATTGTGGTGCAGGATGAGACGGGTAAAGCACTGGCCCTGCCGCCAACTGAGATTGTGAAGGGCAGCGAAGTGTTTGATTACCGCTCTAAATACCTGCCTGGCCTGAGCCGCAAAATCACACCTATCAACCTGCTAACAGAGCAGATACAGGAGATCCGTCAGGCCTGCAGCAAGCTGTTTAAGAACTTTGGCTTTAATGTGTATGCCCGTCTGGATGGCTTTATCACAGAAAGCGGTGAGATATTCTTGAATGACCCGAACACCACGTCCGGCATGTTGCCCTCGTCGTTCTTTTTCCATCAGGCTGCCGAAATCGGTCTGAACCCCTCGCAGTTCCTGACCTACATTATCCGCACGTCGGTGGCCGAGCGATTAAAGTCTGGCAAAGACACGGTGAAGCTGACGCGACTGCTGCAGCAGCTGGATGGTGCGATTCGGGATGAGCAGGCGCACCGGCAGGATAAGATCCGGGTGGGCGTGATCATGGGCGGATACTCTTCAGAACGCCATATTTCTGTGGAGAGCGGCCGTAATATTTACGAAAAGCTTTCTTCGTCTACCAAGTATGAGCCGTTGCCCATCTTCCTAACGGGAAGCAACGAAGCGCATCGCCTGTATACTATACCGGTGAACATCATGCTGAAAGACAATGCAGACGATGTAAAGGAGAAAATCCACCATTTTGAGCAGGGCGGTAAGCCGCACCCGGTGCTGGCGCAGATAATAGAAGAGGCAGAAAGCATTACGCGCAAATACACCGGCCGCAGCTTGCAGGAGCCGCAGCGCATCACGTACGCCCAGCTGAAGAACCTGGTGGATGCGGTATTCATTGCCTTGCACGGTCGTCCGGGTGAGGATGGTGCTTTACAGACAGAGCTGGAGAAACTGCACATCCCGTACAACGGTTCCGGCATCCGCTCTTCCCGCATCACCATCAATAAATACGAAACCAACGAGATTCTCGCCAAACATGGGGTTCCGGTGGCAAAGCACCAGATGGCTTTAAAAGAAGACTGGCTAAAAGATAAAGAACTCTTTTTCCAGGGAATAGAAGCGGAGTTTCCTTATCCGTTCATTGCCAAGCCTGCAGACGATGGTTGTAGTTCTGCTGTAAAGAAGATCAAGAACCGCCGGGAACTGGAGGCATTCAGTACATTGATGTTCCGTGAGATGGAGGAACTGGACACTGAGTGCGCCCGCACCCTTTCGCTGGGCTTCAAAGAGGAATTCCCGAACAAAGCAGGCTTTCTGGTGGAGACACTGATTTCGAGGAACGGCGCGAAGCACTTTCTGGAAGTAACAGGCGGCCTGCTGACCAAGTATGGTCCGGATGGCACAGTGGATTACGAAGTGTTTGAGGCTTCGGAAGCGCTGGCGGAAGGAGAAGTGCTGTCTTTAGAAGAAAAATTCCTGGCGGGTGAAGGACAAAACATCACACCGGCACGTTATGCTGCTGACCCGGTACGCCGGCAGAAAATATCAGACAAGGTGAAGGAGGATTTGAAGCGTGTGGCGCAGATTTTGCAGATTGAAGGATACGCCCGTATCGATGCGTTTGTCCGCATTCTGGAGAACGACGAGGTGGAAACGATCATCATTGAGGTGAATTCCCTGCCAGGCATGACGCCAGCCACCTGTATCTTCCACCAAACGGCCATCAACGGGTACAAACCATACGATTTCATCAACAGGATTCTGCAGTTCGGCATCGAGCGCAATAGAATGAAAGTGATGCAATGAAGTTTGGAAGTTAGAGAGTTAGAAAGTGAATGCGCTATTCGCTGGCGCGAATCTCCAGATTCGTGACGTAGGGTGAGTGTTGAGTCTCCGACTCAACTGGGCCTCTGGCCCAGGAAGTAGATACGAGAGAAGGCCCTTGCGCCACGTATCAATTTTTAACCAACAAGTACAGTATCAGTGAAGTAGCACTGACAGTCGTTAAGTCCTCCTTCGAAGGGGGTAGGGGGATGAAAGGCTGCTGGATGAGTAATAAACGTCGGCTAAACGCAGATCAGATTTACATCAATCTGTTTTGACAGAGTTATCCGCATAAGCAAAAATCATCCCCAGCCCCCTTCGAAGGGGGACAAAAAGAAGTAGTATTAATACCAGGAAAACATAGTCTGAAAGAGTCTTTCATCTTTTGTCTAATGTCTTTTGTCTCTTTTATAGATTAAAAATGTTCAAAGCGAAATCTTTTTTAAGTGTTCTAATACACCTGCTGCTGATGGCAGTCGTGATGGTGGCATTGATTGTAGGCTTCTTTTATTATTACCTGCCCTCCACCACAAACCACGGCGAAAGCATTGCAGTGCCGCGGATAGAAGGTATGCAGCTGACTGATGCGGAAGATCTGTTGGAGGAACGCAACCTACGCTTCTTTATCAACGACTCCAGCTATAACTCCAACTTAGCGCCTTACACCATCCTGACGCAGGATCCGGCGCCGGAAGCAAGCGTGAAGGAAAACCGCAAAGTTTACATCAGCGTGAACATGAAGAACCCGCCGATGATAAAGATGCCGAAGCTCATTGATGGCTCGGTGAAAAACGCGGAGCTTATTCTGAAAAGCTACGACTTGAAGAAGGGTGAGATTACACAAGTGCCGGACCTGCAGCAGAACGCCGTGCTGAAGCAATTCGTGAATGGCAAAGAGGTAAAGCCAGGTGAAATGATTCCGAAGGGCTCTGTGGTGGACCTGCACGTGGGCGATGGCCTCGGTAATACAGAGTTTGAAGTGCCTGAAGTGATTGGTATGCCGGTAGATGAGGCATCTGTGCTGCTGGTAGGGCAAGGGCTTCAGATAGGCAACATCATTTATGTACAGGGCAGCGAAGAACCGGATGGCACTGTGCTGAAGCAGCGCCCGTTTGCTGAGGTAGGCGCCAAGATTCGCGTAGGCGAACTGGTAGACCTATGGGTGGCTGGTGAGGAGCCGGTAATGGGCATTGATTAATTCAGAAGAAAAAAAGAACAAGCGCCTGCCAGAAATGGCGGGCGCTTTCGTTGTAGAGATAAAGCAGTAACATGAGAAAGCCGCTGGTACTTATTCTTTTCTTTCTTTGGAGTGGAGTGGCAGCTATGGCACAGGCCATTCTGCAACCACTGCAGCAGGAAATGCGCCAGATTCAGCGGAGCACTGCAAAGCCTTTGCGTTCGACTGCCGCTGCTGCAGTCTCCCTACCTTTCTTTGATGACTTTGCTGCCACCACAGTAGCGCCCGATCCATCACGCTGGCAGAATGGCGGCGTATACATCAACAACCGCTTCGGGTTTGAGCCAATCACTATTAACGTTGCCACTTTTGATGGGCTTAATGCCGCCGGACAACCCTATGTCCCCGAGTCTGTTGGGGCAGGAGCTTCAGATACGCTTACTTCCGAACCTATTCTGTTAGGCAGCCTCAACCCCGGCGATTCCGTCTACCTCAGCTTCTATTGGCAGTCGGGGGGTATAGGCGATGTGCCGGACCTGACAGAGAGCAACCTGCGTTACCTGCAACTGGAGTTTAAAGACAACACCGGCACCTGGAATCAGGTATGGCGACAGCCAGCTCCAGGCGTGGTCACCGACTTTGCGCAGGTTTTTGTCGGGCTGCGGGAGCCCCGGTATTTCCACGATGATTTCCAGTTCCGCTTCCGGAATGTGGGGCAGCGCAATGGCTTGGCCGACGTCTGGAACGTGGACTATGTGGAGCTTGGCAGCAACCGTAGCAAAGGACAAAACACCACCCGCGATATCGCCATTAGTGAGGGCGTGAGCAAGCTGCTGGAGCATTACACTGCCATGCCTGCCCGTCAGTTCAGGGCAAACCCTACCGGCGAACTGGCGGAAGAGGTGCGGGCAACGCTGAATAACTTAGGTGGCTTACCGGGTGCTATCAGCTGGCGCGGGTATATCAAGCAGTTAAACGAAGCTACCGCCGATACTTTTCTGCGCGGACAGGCCCTAATTCCGGGCGCCGCCCGCCAGTATGAGGTGACAGGAACACCTACTCTGGATGCCATCCAGGTGCCAGCGAGCGGACCTTTTACCTTACTCCACGGCATCCGGCTGGACACAAGGGAGCAGGACCCGCTGCAACGCGCCAACGACAGTACAGAACGCAAAACAAATTTTGCCGACTATTACGCCTACGACGATGGAACGGCAGAGGCAGGCTTCAGCTTCTTAGGGACAGGAAATGTGCAGGTGGCGCAGCGTTTTGACCTGAACGAGCCAGACCAACTCAGTGGCTTTCGGGTGTACTTCCCGCGCGTTGGAAGAGACCTTTCCGGTTCTCCTCTTATCTTTAAGATATGGGCTGAACAGGATAGCGTGCCGGGGGAAACATTGCATCAGCAAAGCTTCCAGATACAGTACAGCGATACCCTCAACGAGTTTTACGAAGTGCAGCTTTCTAAGCTGGTTCCGGTAGAGGGGAGCTTCTATATCGGTTGGTCGCAGGGAGGAAACACCTATGTAAACATCGGGTTTGATAAAAACGAGCGTGCTACGGACCGCCGCTTCACGTATACCCCTTCGGGTGGATGGATAGGCGAAACAACGCTGGAGGGAGCCATCATGATGCGCCCGGTACTGGTAGGTGAGGCCCTGGGTGTTGAGGATGATTTAGCTGCCGCCAGCATGCGCGTGTTCCCTAATCCGTCCAGGGGGGAAGTGTTCATCAATGAGCCCTACGAGCAGGTATCTGTTTTCGATATCACCGGTAAAAAAGTCCATAGCCAGACCTATGCCGGACCAGCGCAGCCCATAAACCTGCGCCACCTGGCACCAGGACTCTATACTTTGCGTATTCAAACAAGAAAAGCAATTGTCAACAAAAAACTAATACTGACGAAACTATGATTACTTCATCACAAGACATTACAGCAGAAGAATTAAAGGAGCGCCTGAACAAAGGAGAAACTCCAGTTATTATAGATGTGCGGGAGGATTGGGAATACCAGGAAGCAAATATTGCCGGTGCTAAAAACATCCCCCTCGGCGCTTTACCTACACGCCTCGACGACATAGAGGACTATAAAGACCAGGAAGTGATAGTGCAGTGCCGCTCCGGTGCCCGCTCTGCCAACGCCAAAGCGTTTCTGCAGCAGCAGGGCTTCAGCAATGTGCGCAACCTGCTGGGCGGTATTCTGGCATACCAAGGCTAAACACCTGCGCAGGCCTATAGTAACTGTATTAAATTTATACTAAAGGTAGAGAGGCATCAGGCTTTTCTACCTTTTTGTACCTGCTGCTGTCCCTGTTTTCATAAAGCAGGATACAGTCTTCTGACACATGTTAAATTGTATTTAAATTCTGTGGTTTAACATTGAAAAACAAGATAGTGCTAGAGTGATTTTCCGACTTGCGAATGGAAAAGCTATATTCTTTATGAAGGAGGAGATAAAAAGGGTATAAGTATACTTTATGTTAGAATGGTCAAAATCCGCAGTATATGCGATTTCGTACTTAGATTTTATTCTCACCTAAAGCATTTTATGTCATACTTTTATCCATCCACCTTATGAGGAAAATTCTAATCGCAGTCGTTTTCTGCTTTCTGACGGTAAGCCAGGTTTTTGCACAGGCTTACGTAGATTTAAAACTTAAAACAGCTATCACCGACCGCATTACCCCCTTACAAGTAGTTGTCACTTTCAAAGGAGAAGGAGCCCCAACCCTGCTGGATATCTCAGCACTTACACAGGCTGGTATCATTAACGGATTGACTTTGAGAGCCCTGCCGATAGCCGGCATAGTGGCAACAGCTTCACAGGTTGAAGCGCTGGCAGAGGACCCCAGGGTACTGTCGCTTTATCTGAACGAATCGCTGCAATACGAGAGCGATGGCGCCACTGAACTGACAGGTGTAGACAAAGCCCGAGACGAACTGGCGTTCACCTCCCAGAATGGTGGCTTTCCTGTTTCAGGACAAGGCATTGGCGTGCTGGTAAATGACAGCGGTGTAGACGGTACACACCCGGACCTGCAGTTTGGCAAAAACCTGAAGCAGAACGTAACGGCTGCCACTAATTTAAATTCCGTGTCCGGGATACTACCTTATACCCCACTGGAAAATGTGCCAAACACTGACGCCACCGGAGGCCACGGCACACACGTAGCAGGTATCGTGGGCGGAACAGGGCAGGCATCGTCGGGCAAGTATGAAGGGGTAGCTCCAGGCGCTGGCCTGGTAGGCTACGGTTCAGGTGCAGCGCTATTGCTGCTGGATGTTCTGTCTGGCTTTGATTATGCGATCATCAATCAGGCTACTTATAACATCCGTGTCATCACTAACTCTTTTGGTACTACAAGCGACACAGGTACAGATGTAAACCCTGCAGACCCCATTACACTTGCCACCAAGCGATGTGTTGACCGTAACATAGTCGTGGTATTCTCTGCAGGTAACTCCGGCCCAGGCTCCGGCACTATGACAGGGCAGTATAAAAAAGCGCCTTGGGTTATTGCGGTTGCCGCCGGGGATAAGTCTGGCCGCCTCGCAAGCTTCTCTTCCAGAGGCATCGAAGGGAAAGGCGGCTCTTTCACGCTCGATGGTAATTCTTACAACTGGGAAGATCGTCCAACGGTTACATCGCCTGGCGTAGACATTATTTCTGCTAAGGTTACGGAGCCACTTACGGTGCTGTCTACGCAGCAGGACATTGATGCCATGGACCCGGCACATGTACCCTATTACACGCACAAGAGCGGCACCTCTATGGCAGCTCCGCATGTGGCAGGTATAGTTGCCCTCCTTCTGGATGCAAATCCATCGCTTACAGTAGCACAGGTAAAGGAAATTCTGCAGCAAACTGCCACCAACATACCGGATAGAGCGTCCTGGGAAGTGGGGGCTGGTTATGTCAATGCCTATGCTGCCATTGACAGAGCCTTTAGAGCTTCGGCCCCTTACGGTTCCACACTCAACCTGAACCGTACATTCAACAGCAATGTAAATACAAACACAGTATCTGAAAACTTTACTATTGATTATAATCCAGCAACTACTGCTACAAACATCTATGCATTTAATGTGGCAGAAGGCACAACAGGTTTGGAGGCTAAAATCAAAGCTACCGGTGTAGAAGGTGAGACAGGTAACCCTGTAAGGTTGTCTCTTATTTCACCGAATGGTGTGAGAACAAGTGCTGGTATTCCGGTATTGTTTGCCCTGAGCTATGACCGGGGCGTAGCAGTAGCCTCACCTGAAGCAGGTACCTGGACGGCTGAAGTATCTGGTCTGAACGGGGTGGCTTTCCCGGAGCAAATAAACGGAGTTGTTAATATGATGACAGCTGCAGGCACCACAGGGTTAAGCGATATTACGGGCCACCCGGCAGAGGCCTCCATTAAAATGGCCGTGAGTGCCCGTTTAGCCGATGGTCTCTCTGGCGGTGGCTATAAGCCAGATGAACTCCTGAAGCGCATCGACCTGGCAGATTACCTGATGATGGGAGAGGGCATTCGTCAGTTCCTGCCAATAGATGGTGCCTTTACCTTAACAGATGTGAAGGATAGAAACCTGCTGGCTGAGTCTATAGTAGCGAGGGGCGGTGCTTTACGGGACAGAGAGCATAAGTTTGCAGGCATTATGCTTCCTGCAACTGCAGGTAAATTCTCTCCTAACGGTAAAGTAAACCGGGCAGAGTTGTCTTACTCACTGGTGCAGGCTTTAGGTTTGCAGGATTTTGCGTTGGAGCGCAACGGTAAAACACCGACTGTTGAGGTGAATGGTACCAGCTATGACATTGAGGATGCCGCTGATATTCCTGCCGGTCTGGAAGGCTATGTGAGCGTGGCGCTGGAGCTGAATTTGATTAATGCCTATTACTCCCTGACACAGGGTCCATATGACCTGGAGCCAATGCTGCACGCTAGCTTTAAGCCACTGCAGGATGTTACCCGTGCTGATTTCGCGGTCATTATCACCCGCACACACGCACAGTGGAATGCGGGTACACAACCGCTTTCAGCTTCTGGCAGCTCAGCGGCTGTAGTCGCTTCGGGTGTGATGCCTGAAGAACGCGTTTACAGCTATCCAAATCCATTCTCCGGCAGAACGACCATTAGCTATATGGTGCCACAGGACGGACCGGTGCAGGTAACAGTGTATGATGTGTTAGGCAAGAAAGTGAAAACGCTGGTAGCAGAAAGCCTGAAAACGGGTAACTATTCTGTAGACTTTGAAGCAGGCAACCTGCCAGGCGGAACATACATCTATCGTGTAGAGGCTGGAAATAAGGTGTTTACCAACAGGATGGTACTGACAAAGTAGCGCTCTAAGCTTTTTCTCAGCAATGAAGAAGCCATCCGGACCCGGATGGCTTCTTTTTTATTCAATAATAAAAGGCGAAGGACTGAAGCAGAGAAGGAAGATGACGAACGCAAATATACCCAGCGCCTTTCGCATAGGCGTGAGGGGCCGTTCGTCAGGACAGGACGGGTGGAAGATGCCCATTACCCGCGAGAGAAGCAGGCCAAACACGAGCCAACCACTATACCCATCCGCTTCTGGAAAGGCAAAAGAAATCAGTACCTGTGCCAGCACGACAAAAGCCGTCAGGTACAGGGCGTAGGGTAGTGTTGGCGCTGCCGGTTTCAGCACAAACAGCAGGTACAGGATGTAAAACGTCCACATCCAGATGTAACCAGACAGCTCAGGGAAAAGCTCAGAAAAACCGTACTGGAGCAATAGTAGCCCTATGGCCGCAGCCAAGCCCTGGCGCCTGTCGTCTAATATCTTCCAGAGCGCCCAATAACTGAATGGTGCAAACACCACGAGTAGTTCTTCCGCCCACACAGGCTCTGTGTATGGCGAGATAATACCCAACCCGGCATAGAGGATGAACAGAGTGAAGAAGATGGGGGAGAGGCGGTTAAACTGCCTATAGCCAATCAGGCCGTAAAGCACATGGCCCCCGTCTAACTGACCAATGGGTAGCAGGTTGAGCGCCGTAAAGAAAAGCGCCAGGTAACCTGCAAACACCAGGGGGTAGTGGATGACTTCATACTTGTTAGGCACCAGTTCCGGGTCTGCTACAAATCGCTCAAAGGCGATAAACAGCAGGTTCTTACCCAGGTAAAAGCTTCCTAAACCTTCCTGGTACACATATTGTGCGTAATCCAGCCCAAAGCGCTTGTACTCCGGGTGTATGTCGAAAATATACTCCTGCGGCGGGAGGTGTGTAAAGGCGTAGAAGAGCAGCGGAATAGCTACCACAAAACCAGCCAGCGGCCCGGCGACGCCAATATCAAAAAACTGCCGCCGCGAAAAGATGCGCTCCTTTATCCGGATAAAGGCTCCCATGGTACCCAGCGAAAAAGAAATACCAAACCACAACGGAATGTAGTAAGGTAAGGTCACGTTGGTACGGTAGTATTTGGCTGTGAAATAGTGGCCGAACTCATGCACCGTCAGCACCCCTAAAAAGGGTAATGAAAAGTAAAGTCCACCTGCAAACTCTGCCCAGGTAATGGTGCCTGTCCAGTCAAAGCCTTCCGGGCCCACAAAGAAAAGCTTGCCAAAACGCCACTCCGTTCCCGCAAGGGTAGTGGTGACGAGCGTAATACAGAAAAGCAGCAGGTGAAGAGGGTAGTTGTGCTGCTGCTTAGATGGTAACATTTTTAAAAACCTCGTTAATCGTAAGTGGTGGCTGCAGGTGAAGGGTATTCAGCCCTACTTTATCTGCGCTTTCAATGTGCTGGATGCTGTCGTCAATAAACAGCGTTTCTTCTTTCTCTAAGCCATTCATGGCCAGAATCTGCTCAAAGATGGCTGCATCCGGCTTCCGCTTCCCAATGAGGTGGGAGTAATAGCTTTGCTCAAACAGCGAATCCAGACTTGGAATTGTGAAGCTGCGCGCCACTATCTCGTTGAAACGTTTCATGTGGATGGCATTGGTATTGCTCAGTAAAAAGAGGCGGTACTTCTTACCTAGCTTCAGCAGCAGGTCAATGCGCTCCTGTGGGATGTCCAGCAGCATGGCATTCCAGGCGGCGTCTATCTCTTCATCAGAGGCGGTGATGCCGTAGGCGGCGCGTAATTCACTGCGGAAAGCCTCAGGCGAGCTGGCACCTGTCTCAAACATGTCGAACAGTTGGCTCTGTTCTTTCTGGTTATAGGCAATGCTACAGTTTTCTTTGCACAGTTTCTGCAGCTCTTCTATGCTCTTGTTATAGTTGAGGTTAATGATGACACCACCCAGGTCGAAGATTATATTCTTAATTTGTGTCAGATCCACGGAAAAAATATTTTCGTTTCTATTTGAAATATTGAATGCAAATATGTAAAATTGCACTCCCAAATCAAAGAAAGGCATGCCTTTTAAGGGAACGGGCCTATAGCTCATTCGGTTAGAGCAACTGACTCATAATCAGTAGGTGCCTGGTTCGATTCCAGGTGGGCCCACTTCATAATCAAGCACTTACGAGATAGAACTTGTAAGTGCTTTTTTTATGAGCACACAAGTAGCAGTATTAGACTTCAGCACTTGTTTTCATTCTGTGCCGTTGGCACTTGGCTTTTGTGGCACAAAGTTCATCAAGAGCGCGATGTTGCAACCTCTTAGTTATTGATAGCCTCTCCATAGTTACAACACTTCCTTATTTATATACACCAATTGTACTGGAGAATAGGGTAGGGTATGAGGTGAAGTATATTGTTGTTCACACAAAATTATTTTATGGATTTTTAACTCTATCAATAATCAATATTAGGTATCACAATGAGTTCCTATGAAAATGCCAAAGTCGAGCTAAGTAGGCATGATGCAGGCCGACGTTTCCTGCCTTAGCGCATACAAGTTTGTATGAGTCGATTAAATTTGTTATTCGGCTCATTTTTATTTTATATTTGAGCCATTTAAGCGTTATATTCGGCTCATGATCTACAATTGGCAACAACCCGACTGGCTTGAATTCAGGTATGATGTAAGCGAAGTAGAAGATATGCTCTTCGAGTTCGCAGAGCTGACGGGGCATGTCAGTGGGATGTTGAAGGCCCTCCCTGAAGCGGCCCAGTTGGAAGCTGTGATTGACATGATGGTGGCTGAAGCTATCAAAACGTCAGAAATTGAAGGCGAGTACCTTAGCCGCCAGGATGTTGTTTCATCTATCCGCAATAACCTCGGCCTTAATCAAACCCTTGAAGCTACAAAAGATAAAATGGCGCAAGGGGCGGGTGAATTGATGGCCGATGCCCGTAAAACCTATGCGGATGCCTTGACAGTGGAGAAGCTCTTCCAATGGCACACGATGCTTTTAAAAGAGCAGAAACAAGTCAAAGTCGGCGTGTGGCGCAGCCATGAGGAACCGATGCAGGTTGTTTCAGGCGCGCTTGGTAAAGAAAAGGTGCATTTTGAAGCTCCTCCCTCTTCTCGCATACCGGATGAAATGAGTAGGTTCATTCAATGGTTCAATCATACAGCACCTGGAGGAGGCAATGAGATCAGGAAAGCCCCTGTCAGGTCGGCGGTTGCACATTTATATTTTGAAACCCTTCACCCGTTTGAAGATGGCAATGGCAGAATCGGGCGCGCCATAGCAGAAAAAGCTTTGTCGCAAACCCTGGGCCGTCCGGTGTTGCTTAGCCTCTCAAGGACAATAGAGGCAGATAAGAAAGCGTATTACAATGCCTTGGAGCAGGCACAGAAAAGCAACGACATCACGTCCTGGGTTATATACTTTGTCAGTGGTATTCTAACCTCACAGCAACAGGCTATCAGCCTTGTCGATTTCATTCTGAAGAAATCGAAGTTCTTTGACCGGTTCAGGAACTCACTGAATGAACGGCAAATAAAGGCTGTAAGAAGGATGCTTGACGCAGGACCGGAGGGTTTTGAGGGAGGTATGAACGCAAGAAAATATATAGCTATTACCAAAGCCTCCAAGGCGACTGCAACAAGAGATTTGCAGCATCTTCTGGAACTGGGAGCGTTCATCCAGGAAGGTGGCGGTCGGAGTACCCGCTATATTTTAAATATTTAATTTCAATAAACACTTTGTGCAGGACTAATCGAAAAGGATCAGCCCTGCAAAAGTACCTATACACCGGCTTGTGGAATTGTTACTGTTTTCAAGAAGGTGCTTCAAGTTCTGTCCAAGAAGATTATCCCAGCCCCCCTCAAATCGCTCTTTTTTGAAATGCGGATGATTGGGAAAACTCTCTATATCTGTTTGAATCACCCTTAACTTAGTTTTGTCTTCTTCCGAAAATAAATCAAATATAACCTCTGAATTTCCCTGATAGCCTTTATAAGCCCAATTATGCGCTAACGTTCTACCACTTTAGTCACAATCCATTCCTTTTGGTACTCGGCACTGCTATCATCAAATTGAAATTTAAATCCGACTATAGGTTCAAATTGTTTAAGTTGAGGAAAATACCATTCCTTCATTTTATCCTTATCAGTTAAAGCCTGCCAAACTTTCTCAATTGGTACATTATAATTAAACTCTTTTATTAGTGGAGTGCTCATGATTTTTTATCTGTTAATATTTCCGAAAAGCAAAGAATAGATAACTCAGCTTCTTGCAGAACGGGTCACCGCTTGTTGCCGTCCCAAGAAACGGGGGAATTTTAATACAGCAGAAGCAGCTTTGCAACACCTGGTGGCAAAGCAACGCTTTGCCACCAGGTGTTGCTGGTACTGTCATAAATACTCTCCAAGCTTAGGAAAAGTGGCTTTTTATACCATAATTCCTAAAATTATTTTAAATTTAAAGCGATACAGTTGGGAGCTTAATGTAACTAACTACTCTTACCAAAACTACTATTTTCCTACACAGGTGACATTCCAGTGATTCATATGCCGGACCAATTATTGAAGGACATGGAAGCCGTCAAGCAAATTCCAGTTGTCACCATGATGCTTGATGTTATTTGCCAAACAACTGGAATGGGCTTTGCGGCAGTTGCCCGGGTGACGCAGGACAGATGGCTTGCCTGCAGCGTCCGGGACGAAGTGCAGTTTGGCCTGGAAGAGGGAGGGGAGCTGAAGATTGAGACGACCATCTGCAATGAGATACGGGACAGCCGCAAGCCGGTGATCATTGATAACGTCAGCGAGGCCCCCCTTTACAAAAATCACCACACGCCCAAAATGTATGGTCTTCAAAGCTATATATCCTTTCCCATCATCTTAAAGAACGGAGAGTTCTTCGGGACCCTTTGTGCCATAGATTCAAAACCCGCACAAGTGAACAATAGTAAAGTCATTGGCATGTTCACGATGTTTGCGGAACTGCTGGCTTTTCACCTGCAAAGCCTGGATTTGCTGGAACGCAGCTATAAGACGAATATGGAGTTGGGCAATCAGAACAGAGTCCTGGCCAGTGCCAACTTTGAACTTGACAACTTTGTCTACACAGCATCCCACGACCTGAAATCACCAGTTTCCAACATCGAAGGTTTGCTTGATGAACTTTCTGAGACTATCGCTAAGGGGCAGATAGACAGGATTGAAGTCAACCAAATTGTTCAGTTGATGAAATCCTCCGTTAAGCGGTTTAACACAACTATCAGTGACCTTACAGCTATTGTGGAGCTGGAAAAGGCAAGCTTGAGTAAAGATCCCGAAGAAATAGACTTCTTTGATGTGGTGGAAGCTGCAAAAATGGACTTACATAAGCTGATAGTAGAATCCAACGCGAAAATCAAGGTAGTCTCTGCGGACAGACTCTTGGTGGGTTTGTCCAAAAAGAATTTAAAAAGCGTCATCCAAAACCTTTTGAGCAATGCCATCAAGTACCGCTCGCCTGACAGGAAGCTGGAAGTAACCGTGCGGATGGAAGAGGTTGAAGGCAGGACACATCTTACAGTTGAAGACAACGGTTTGGGGATACCATCTGATAAGCAGGACAAGGTCTTCACCATGTTCAAACGTTTCCATGATCATGTGGAAGGGAGCGGTCTCGGCCTATATATAGTAAAGCGAATAGTAGATGCTGTTAAAGGGCAGATTCAGGTAAGAAGCACCCTGGACAGAGGAACATCTTTCCTTATCATCTTCTAGGAGGTTCAGGGAGGTTATTGCAATACACAGCAACACTGATACAGCTCTCTGTGAACACAGTTAATGTAGACTTCCCTAAAAGTCGGCCATTTGGAAGTTGAAAAAATCTTTAACTCCCCTCCTTTGTTTCAAGGAGGGGCAGGGATGGTTCATTTTGTTCATAAAGTAGCGCCACGCTCTATGAATAAAAATTTATGTAAACCTGTGAAGCCGAAAAACAATTTCAGGCTAAACCATTTACCTTTCTGAGCAGAGCAGAAATCTTCCGACAGTTACTATTACAACCTACTTCAGGAGGTGTAGGCGTAAAATCTTGCCGTTATCATAATCTGTTAGCACATAGAGGGAGCCATCAGGCGCCTGTTCTACATCGCGTGTGCGGACTGCCAGCGGGATGCGCTCGACTTCCTCTGCCTGTTCCCCATTGATTTGTACCCGTACGAGACCGCTGCTGGTTAACCCTCCGATGAAGGCGCTGTTCTGCCAGGCAGGAAACATAGAACCGGTATAGAATATCATCCCGGAAGGAGAAATAGTAGGGGTCCACTCAATGACAGAATTGGCAAATTCAGGGTGTGTGGGCGGGTTGGGGATATCAGTGCCATCGTAGTTTTTTCCCCAGCTTACGACGGGCCATCCATAATTCCGGCCCTTTACCGGCTGGTTCAGTTCATCTCCTCCCATTGGTCCCATTTCGGCAACCCATAGCTTGTTGGTGCGGGGATCAAACGCGGCACTTTCGATATTGCGGTGGCCGTAGGACCAGATTTCGTCCTTCGCATTTGCCTGTCCTACAAAAGGATTGTCTTTGGGTACTGTACCGTCCCGGTTGATGCGGATAATAGTACCCATGTGGTTGGAGAGGTCCTGCGCTGGCTCAAACTTGAACCTGTCGGCCATGGTGAGCATCAGGTGTCCTTCCTGCGTAAACAGGATGCGTCCGCCGAAGTGGTTCGGGCCTTCCACTTTGGGGTCCTGCCGAAAGATGACTTTGAAATCCTTTAGCTCATTTCCTTCCAGTTTGCCGCGCCCCAGCGCTGTTGATGCCGTGCTGTCTTCACCTGGTTCGGAAAAGGAGAGGTATACCAGGTTGTTTTGCCTGAAGTCCGGGTCCAGCGCGACATCTAACAGCCCACCCTGATCGCTTACAAATACTTCAGGGGTGCCTTTGAGTGGTTGTGAAAGGTTGTTGTCGGTGTCCAGTATCCGAAGGTTCCCGGCGCGCTCGGTCACCAGCAGCCGGTTGTCTGGCAGAAAAGCCATGCCCCAGGGGTGCTTCAGGTCCCCAGCCAGTTCTTCAATTTCAATGTCGCCCGCTTCGGTGCGTACCGTAGGCTTTTCTTGTGAAAAGGCTTGTATTGTAATCAGTACAAATGCCAGTGCTCCTGTCGTGCGACGAATAGCACGCGCTATCAATTTTCCTCCTGCTGTTTTCATAGTTCAATCTTACTGCTTCAGAATTATTACCTTTTCTGATAACGCAGCAGCACAATTGATGTTCTGGTTTAAACTATAGCACCAGCAGGTATCCTTTATAGTGCAATTCTCATAGCCTTATTTTGTTGCCTGAAGTTTGTGGAAATGAAGTTTGTATTTACATGATCGCGCACTCGTCTCGTACGGACAGGTCGCGACCCAATGCCGTCAACTTAAGGGATTTTTCGTAAAACTCTGCAAAAGGCTAGGCATTATGAGTATTAAAAAAAGAACCTGGAGATTTTGAAGCGTTTGCGCGTCATGAT
>NZ_QRGR01000064.1:2500-5265 GCF_003367245.1 Pontibacter diazotrophicus
CGTGCACGTAAGCTCTTTGGCCCTAGTGGTATCCTGAGTAGGGCGGGACCGGAGAAATCCCGCCTGAACCCGGCAGCACCATCTGCCAAGGCTAAATACTCCTGAGAGACCGATAGTGAACCAGTACCGTGAGGGAAAGGTGAAAAGCACCCTGAATAAGGGGGTGAAACAGATCCTGAAACCATGCGCCTACAAGCGGTCGGAGCCACCTAGTGTGGTGACGGCGTGCCTTTTGCATAATGAGCCTACGAGTTACTCCTCCCTGGCGAGGTTAAGTCCATTGATGGACGGAGCCGGAGCGAAAGCGAGTCTGAACAGGGCGCACAGTCAGGGGGGGTAGACGCGAAACTTTGTGATCTACCCATGGGCAGGATGAAGGTTGGGTAAAACCAACTGGAGGTCCGAACCAGTTTACGTTGAAAAGTATTTGGATGACCTGTGGGTAGGGGTGAAAGGCCAATCAAACTGAGAAATAGCTCGTACTCCCCGAAATGCCTTTAGGGGCAGCGTCGCGGTGGAGTCATGTGGAGGTAGAGCTACCGATTGGACTAGGGGGAGTCACATCCTACCGAATCCAGACGAACTCCGAATGCCACTTGACATACGCGGCAGTGAGGCGCGGGGTGCTAAGGTCCCGCGCCGAGAGGGAAAGAACCCAGACCATCAGCTAAGGTCCCCAAGTCCACGCTAAGTTGAACAAAGGGGGTCCACTTGCTTAGACAGCCAGGAGGTTGGCTTGGAAGCAGCCATTCCTTTAAAGAGTGCGTAACAGCTCACTGGTCGAGCGAGAGGGCATCGATAATAATCGGGCATCAAGCATGGCACCGAAGCTATGGATTATGACGCAAGTCATACTGGTAGGGGAGCATTCTGATCGCGGCGAAGGCGCACCGGCAAGGTGCGTTGGAGCGTTCAGAAAAGCAAATGTAGGCATAAGTAACGATAATGCGGGCGAGAAACCCGCACACCGAAAGACCAAGGTTTCCTGATCAACGCTAATCGGATCAGGGTTAGTCGGGTCCTAAGGGCGAGGCGAAAGCGCAGTTCGATGGACAGCTGGTTAATATTCCAGCACCGGCTGCAGCAAGCGATGCGGTGACGGAGAAGTGAAAGGACCGCGCACTGACGGAATAGTGCGTTTAAGGCCGTAGGTATTGGCCCGGTAGTAAAGTACGCCGGGCTAGCTGAAAGCTGAAAGTACCCCAACCCTTCGGGGGCGGGGATAGCGTCCCTAATCAGGCTCCCGAGAAAACCCGCTAAGCGTTATAACGCTGCAGCCGCCCGTACCGCAAACCGACACAGGTGGTCGAGGAGAGAATCCTAAGGTGCTCGAGTGAATCACGGCCAAGGAACTCGGCAAAATGACCCTGTAACTTCGGGAGAAGGGGTGCTTCCTTGCAGCAATGCAAGAAGCCGCAGTGAAAAGGCCCAGGCGACTGTTTAACAAAAACACATGGCTTTGCGAAATCGAGAGATGAAGTATAAGGCCTGACACCTGCCCGGTGCCGGAAGGTTAAGAGGGGGGGTTAGCCGCAAGGCGAAGCTCTGAATCGAAGCCCCGGTAAACGGCGGCCGTAACTATAACGGTCCTAAGGTAGCGAAATTCCTTGTCGGGTAAGTTCCGACCTGCACGAATGGTGTAACGATCTGGGCGCTGTCTCAGCCGTGAGCTCGGTGAAATTGTAGTCTCGGTGAAGATGCCGAGTACCCGCAACGGGACGGAAAGACCCCGTGCACCTTTACTATAGCTTAGCATTGACGCTGGGTAACTCATGTGTAGGATAGGTGGGAGGCTGTGAAGCGGTGTCGCCAGGCATCGTGGAGCCGTCCTTGAAATACCACCCTTGAGTTGCTTGGCGCCTAACCTTCTGATACAGGGGGACAGTGCTTGGTGGGTAGTTTGACTGGGGTGGTCGCCTCCAAAACAATAACGGAGGCTTTCAAAGGTGCCCTCAGCACGCTTGGTAACCGTGCGCAGAGTGCAATAGCATAAGGGCGCTTGACTGTGAGGCCCACAAGCCGAGCAGGGTCGAAAGACGGATATAGTGATCCGGTGGTTCCGCATGGAAGGGCCATCGCTCAAAGGATAAAAGGTACGCCGGGGATAACAGGCTGATCTCCCCCAAGAGCTCATATCGACGGGGAGGTTTGGCACCTCGATGTCGGCTCGTCACGTCCTGGGGCTGGAGAAGGTCCCAAGGGTTCGGCTGTTCGCCGATTAAAGTGGCACGCGAGCTGGGTTCAGAACGTCGTGAGACAGTTCGGTCCCTATCTGTTGTGGGCGTCGGAGATTTGAGGGGTCCTGACCTTAGTACGAGAGGACCGGGTTGGACGAGCCACTGGTGGACCTGTTGTATCGCCAGATGCAGCGCAGGGTAGCTACGCTCGGACGGGATAAGCGCTGAAAGCATCTAAGCGCGAAACCCGCCCCAAGATGAGATCTCCCTTAAGGGCCGTGGGAGACTACCACGTCGATAGGCCGCAGGTGTAAAGGCAGAAATGGCACAGCCGAGCGGTACTAATTGCCCGAGCGCGTTCTCAAACGTGGAAACACTAGCCGTAACGCGGCCCGCTGCTTTCATGCTCTCCCTCTTTCCCAACTAGTCAAAACAACTATAAAGCATCATTGCGGTCAGCAATCGCAAGAAAGGCAATGGTGGCTATGGCTCCGGTGAGCACCTCTTCCCATCCCGAACAGAGAAGTTAAGCCCGGACGCGCCGATGGTACTGGGGTCACACCCGGGAGAGTAGGTGGCCGCCAACAC
>NZ_QRGR01000065.1 GCF_003367245.1 Pontibacter diazotrophicus
ATGGCTGGATAGGCTCTTGAGGAAGCTGTTGATGCCTTTCCTGTCGTTGCTGTGCAAGGAAGTGGTGACCTTGCCTGCTAGCTTGGTAGCGGCCACAAAGCTGTCTTTGGCCACATCGAAACCGGTGTAAGTTTGCTCCATCATACAATGTTTATAGGTTATTCATGTGACAGAAAAGTAGCTTCTCTTGCGCTCAACATCCTGATGCAGGCTCCGGGCCTAATGAACTGTTCAAGGTAAAGAAGCCGGGTAGAGGGATTGTCATAAAGCGCGGGCTTATAGAACCCATGTTAAGCAGGAATCTTATTCCCTACCCAGTCTTTTTGTCTAAAGCTTATATACTCATTTCTTATGTTTCAGATAACGTCTACAAAAGGGGAAAAAGAGTAGCTAAGTCACTGAGAACAAACATAGGATGTTAATTAGAAGAGGTTTCTGGAAAATGTCATACTATTACTTCCCTTCTGTAACTCTTACCTTAACTTTTGTGGCTGTTAAGCCGGAAAAGCCCTTAGTCTGAATTGAGCTGGATGTAAAAAGTAGTTTTAACGTCTTCCTGGCTTTCCACCCATATTTTACCGCCTTGCTTCTCGATAATTCGCTTCACGATAAAGAGCCCCAATCCGGTTGTGGGTTCGCCTTGGGTTCCTATTCTCCTGGCCTGGGTGAATTTGTCAAAGATGGAGGGTACTAACTTAGCTGGAATACCAATACCGTTATCCTGGATTAACATCAGGGCTTTTCCCTCCTCCTGCTTTAGGGTGATGACCACCTTTCCCTCAGGTTTTGAAAATTTTATGGCGTTGGATAACAGGTTCTCTAAAACCCGCCGAAATTTATCTGGGTCCACCCATCCATAAACCGGATTATCCGGGGCATGGACCTCAACCTGAATGTTTTTGTTTTGGGCGTTGAGGGAGGACGAATCTAAAAAAGCTTTGATAAAGGGTTTTAAGTTAACTTCTTCCGGAGTGAAGTCAACAGCTTCTACTTCGCCGATGATAATTAAATCATCTATGATGGATAAGGTCTTGTCCGAAGTATCAGTAATCATTTTGACAAAGGAAAGCGATTCCTCTTGTGTCTCTTTTTCCTTGGCCGGCAGTTCCTCCAGGTTCTCTTTCAGAAAGCCTGTGGCCAGCTTGATGTTGAAGAGAGGTGACTTCAGATCATGCGCAACCATGTGCATCATGGTTTCCTGATTTTCATATAGCCTTTTGAGCTCTAATTCCAGGGACTTCCGGTTACTGATATCTTCCACAATGGTATAACCTAAGGAAATGCCCTGGTCCTGGAACAGAATAGAGCTTACCTGGCACCATAGATAGGAATTATCTTTTTTCCTGATGCTGGTTTCTATTTGAAAAGTGGGAATATTCTCCTCCCAAAGGCTCTTTTGGAGTTCTTTCCAGTGGGGTATAGAATCCGGATGAGCGAAAGTGGTAATTTTAGTGCCGATCAACTCCTCTGCGGTGTAGCCCAGCATCTGTTGCAGGGCCTCATTTACCTGGTTGATTCTTAAATCGGGGTCGATAATTTTATTGCCCAGCATCGACTGGTTAAAAATGGCTTCGAAACGGCTTTTGCTTTCTTCATACCTACTTTCTATGGCTTTCTGCTTTTCCAGCTTCGCTTTTGCTTCGGCATTTTCTAAGCGCAGTTGTTTGATTATCTCTTCTAAAGCCTGGTCTTCCTTTTTCATTGGTTTTTACTGCTTTCTGTCTTGATCGATTTGTATTCCATAGGTCTTTTAACTTAGCCTGCTGTATATACGGGAAAAGAGAAGGTGATTTATATTTAGATAAAGCGAAGCATTTTTATCTGTACACTTTGTCTCATCCTAAGATGCGTTGACTGATCAAGGGTATAATGAAGGTTAATGAAGGTATAACCAAGTTCTTTCATATACCATGTACGTATACAAGAACTTCACTTGGATTTTAAATTTTAAAGGAGTAGTTATTTATGGCAAACAAACAGGATAAAGCGCCCGCCCGCCGCACAGGCAACCCGGCAGGCGCTGCGGCGGGAGCGGGGCAGCAAAAGCAGTCGGCCAGGCAGGCAAGCAAACTTGAAGAAAGAAAACCGGCAAGCACACCTGAAGAAAGAAAACAGGGGGCAGGCGGGGCGAACTCGGACTTTTTACAGGAGAACCTGTTTTGACGGCTGCTTTGGCGGCATAAATCTCATAACAGGCAACATAGAACAAGCAAGGCTCCTCATGATGAGAGGAGCCTTGCTTGTTTTAACCTAAACTAGCGGCTTTTCTATTATTGCAGAAATTCGTCCGTTTTCCGGGACAGCGGCTTTCTCTGGACAGGGCCTGAGGCTACGTCGCCCTCCTTCTAACACCAGAATCATTTCGCCCATCAAAAGGTACTGAGCAGAAGTCACCTGTAAAACATTACTTCACTACTCCCGCGATTACAGGCTCCAGAATGGCCTTTCCATAACAGATCTTATGTTCAATAGACGAGCAATGGGTAAGTATTATAATGCGGAGTTAAAAGTTTACTCGGACCTTCATTCTATATAGGCATGTGCTAGTTTATGAATAAATCGCGCAAACCATACAAATCCGGCGATAACTCAATCTGCATTTCCAGTGCCCGCGTGATATTGTCGAATGTTGGCATCAGGTGCGCAGGAGACACTTTTTCACGCCAAAGTAGCCGGAGTATATCGATTGCTTCGCTGGTGGGCAGCGTGAGTTTGTATAAGAACGGCCCTGGGAGCATGTCTAGCTTTAGGTCCTGTGCTGACAGTTCGACCATGCTTTCTAATGTAGGGAAGCAACCTTCCCGGAGGTGGATAAGGTATGCCTGTGGGCACCAAACAAAAAGCCCCTCTTGAGCGTCAAGAAACGGAATCTTCTGCGGTGGAACCGTGAGTCTCCGCAGATATATATCAGGTTTTACCACTATGTCTAAATTCAAGGCCCACACGGCGATCTCCTTGCCCTGTGGTTTCTCAGCTGCGAAGTAGGCAGCGACGAGCGGGTTATAAGTCCAATCGAGCAGGCCGGTGGGCACCCCATGGTGCTGCGCAATCGCAAACAATGGATGCATCTTGGTTGTGCCGTTAAACAATTTATTTAACGATGAGCCTTGATCGTCTTCCAGATGCCAGAGAATTTTTGGGTGGCGTACTCTGTGCCCTGCACTGTCAGCAAGAAGGACGAAATCACGAACGACTTTTGCATGTGCAAGCGCTTGAATAGCAGTTTTACCTACACGATCTTGCCATTCAGCGGCGGTGACGCCCTGAGGAGCTTCAGCCTGTAGACCAACCCATTTCAGCCAGTCCGTGTTGCTATTGCGATATTGACGCTGGAGTAAAGCAATGTATTTATCACGCAATGTTTTCTTTCCTCTCTCTTGGGGTCGAAATGCGCTGGGTTGAAGCTTCCATTTAGCATCGCCCTGACCACGAAATACCCACCTGTTATCAATATCTGTTTTTCCTTTCCAAAGAGGATTCGACCTCCGGAGGACTTCAAGGAAGTCTCTGGCAGAGTTGAAGTCGATAGTCTTGATAACAGGGCTGTTTGTTAGTTGGTCTCTGTCCATTTGTTTACTATTGGTATGTCACACCTCCCGGCTATAGTAGTTTCATTTCGACGAATAAACCGTCCATTCAAAGTAATGTAAAGAAAACTACTTGGAGTACATCTTCCTAATCAGAATATCTATCTCGATTCCAAGCTCTGAGAATGGATTTCCTCCATAACTCATCATGTGTTTAACAGAGTTATGCGTGAAACAAGGGAAGTTCAAAGTAAGACAGCCATGCTTAGGGCCGCTGATTCTCCTTCCGTAGTACCGGAATATAGGTAAATTGCACGTTCATTTCTATCTAGTTGCCATGACACAGAAAAAGAACCACCTGCCGGAGAGCCGAGAAGCCAAAGCTCTGTTCGATAACGTGGCTGCACTCATTGAGCAAAGCAGAAGTCGTATCGCCCTCAAAGTGAACAGTGAAGTCACCCTCCTGTACTGGCGCGTCGGCAAAACCATCAACCAGGAGTTGCTTCAGGAGCAGCGTGGCGAGTACGGGGATCAGGTTATTTCCTCCCTAGCCTCTGAACTGACTAAGTCCTATGGAAGCGGCTGGGGCAAGCGCCACCTGTGGCATTGCCTACGCGTTGCGGACACTTTCCCGGAAGACCAGATTGTGAACGCACTGAGTACACAATTGAGCTGGACGCACCTGCGCATGCTGGCTGGGGTGGAGGATGAGCTGAAGCGGGTGTTTTACACCGAGCTCAGCATGCAGGAGCAGTGGAGCACGCGTGTCCTGCAGGAGCGGATGGACAGTATGCTGTTTGAGCGCTCTGCGCTGTCCAAGAAGCCCGAGGAGCTGCTCAGGCAAGAACTCAACACCCTACGGTCAGCCGGGGCCGTGACGCCTGAGCTGGTATTCAGGGACCCCTATGTGCTGGATTTTCTGGGCCTGAGCGACACGTACAGTGAACGAGACTTGGAGTCTGCTATTCTGGCTCAATTGCAGCAGTTTATCATTGAGTTGGGCAGCGACTTTGCCTTTCTTGCGCGCCAGAAGAGAATCATCATAGACAATGAGGACTTCAAGATTGACCTGCTGTTTTACCACCGCGGGCTAAAGCGCCTGGTGGCCATTGACCTGAAACTCGGCAAGTTCAGGGCCGCCTACAAAGGACAAATGGAGCTGTACCTGAAATGGCTGGACAAGTACGAGCGCAAAGAAGGAGAAGAGAGCCCTGTTGGACTAATCCTGTGTGCCGAAAAGAGCCAGGAGCAAATTGAGTTGCTGGAGCTGGACAAGGGGCATATAAGAGTCTCAGAATACCTGACGCAGCTACCTCCCAAAGAAGTGTTCGCCAGCAGGCTGCACAAAGCCATTGAACTGGCACAAGTTAAAAAGGAAGCATAATATTCTATTTTCTTAAATTCAGAAGTTAATCTATAAGAACACACAGAGTCCACGCTTTACTCTCTCCTGCTTAACATCCTATGTTTGTTCTCAGTGACTTAGCTACTCTTTTTCCCCTTTTGTAGACGTTATCTGAAACATAAGAAATGAGTATATAAGCTTTAGACAAAAAGACTGGGTAGGGAATA
>NZ_QRGR01000066.1 GCF_003367245.1 Pontibacter diazotrophicus
GAAGCGTGGGGTCCAGAATGGGCGTATGCCGGATAACCGGAAGATGGGCGAAGTCCTCGTGTCTTGCGCCAGAGAGCGCGTAGAGGGTGTACTCTTCTCCTTCTTCATTGTACTTTTTATAAAACAGGGCCCCGAACTTCGCCTTGCTGATTTGGGTGGCAATGTCTGTCACATTCTGTACCACCTTATCCAGCTCCAACTCAGATGTCAGCATGCTGCCTACCTGGTTAATCAGTTCCAGCTGTGTGTTCCTTTCCTCCAGCTTTCGCTGTGTCTCCCTTAACTGCAGGAGCAGTTCCTGCTGCTCTGCTTCTGATTGTTTAAGTTCCATTCTTATTTTATGAAAGAGATATCAGAAGCTTACTTTCTATTCACTGATAGACTCTATAGAGCCGCACTTTAAGCTTCTTTTTGCACCTTTGCTCTATGGTTGTACGGGGTCCACTGGACAGTTGGATGTAAACAGGGCTTCGCTTAAGAAAAGACGCTTACTCCTTACAGATCGCCCAGGTCAATCATGTTCAGGTAAGTATGCGGTTCTCTATTTGCTCTGATGCTCCATCAGGTTCTCTCGGAAGGCTCTTGAAATTGAGCGGACGTGTGTACGTTTCCACCAGTCCTTTTTGTTTTTGGCAGCCACGTCTCTTTGGGCGGTCCTGCTACTTGGCAGTAACAGGTGCCATTTCCCTGTTTTTACAGCTGTTGTTCCGGGCGCATGCCTAGAGTTACTCAGCCTTCTGTTTCGTCCGTTACAGCAACGTCTTGTTGCGGGCAGGCGCAGCATTGCTACAGCCTGTTTGCAGGCTCTTCGTAACCCACAGTTCCCTGTCCCGGAAAACGTGGAAGTGTTGAGTTGAAGGGACGTCTTCTGTTTCGACCGTTTATGCCTGGTAATGCTTAGCGTTGCGGAGTCACCTTTCACTACTTCTGGCCACTTCTGAGCCTTGGCGGCTCAGCAACAGGTGAAATAAGAATCTGCCGGAGGACCAATTAAAGCTGATTGCTGCTGGAGTTGATGTGCTCTTCCGCTTTGATTCTAAAACTTAATACAGCACTTGCTTGGAGTGGATGTGCCATAGCGAGCCAAAGCCTTTATTGGTATGCCTCTACAAGTGCGTTTGTCTTCCTCAGCTCTTTCTTCAGCTCCAAGGCAATGTTCAAGGCTATCCTCAGCCCGCGCCGGTATTCGTCGCTGCTGGTTTGCCGTAGCCACTTTACCTCTGCGTTGTGGTTGTTTATGTCAAGTTCCAGGGCGATAAAGTCCATGTCAATCAGGGAGACTGTCACCAGCTCCTTCGGGAGTTTGTTTTTCATTGTATGGTTGTGCTGCGGAAAAGCAAAAGGGGCTGCCTCACAGGTCTGGCCCCTTTTGCTTTTCCTTTATTCTTTTACCTCTCCCTAACAGCGGGGCCGCCAAATGAGTTTACTTCCCGGGTGTTCAGCCTGAAGTCTTTCAGAGAGCGGCGTGGCAAAGGGGGTGGGCAGCACGCATGCTCCAATAAGCAGACAACCAGGGCGTGCGGCGGTGTCTCTTCTGCGGTAATCGCTACAGCCTGGCGATGACAAGGTACCTGTATTCTGCTGAGTGATGTGCGCACAGCAGCTTTACGGCCGTGTACAGCGATTCCCTGGCCGTGCGGCATGAGTGCCCGGCGGGGCTGAAGGTATAGTCCAGGAACCTGTCCGGGTTGTCGGGGGAGGCAAGCACCCACCACTGCGCGGCCTGCTCCTGCACCCGGGAGCGGTGGCAGGCGCACACCACTTCCCTGCCCTCCGCCTCCATCTGCTGCTTGGCCCTTCCCATCTCTCCCATGTCCCTGGAGGCACCCAGCATGTAACCTGTCTGCAAGTCAATCCAATGCATTGTGCTTTTCCTCCACAGTTAAATTTATAGTCCCCTGCTGTATGCAACCCTGGCCAAGGGCAACAGGGCGCAAGCAAACGGGGCGCGCACTGGCAGTAGGTTAGAACCTGATGCCCGCTATCCAGTCGGCTGCCTCCTTGTAGGTCCCGAACTCGCCTATCTCCACTGCCCTGCCGGTCCTCCCTTTGATCTCCTCCTCAAAGGCGGCCTTGCTGAGCGTGCCGGTGGCGTTGACCAGCGCCAGCAGCCGGAGCCTTGAGTTTGCGACGGCATGGGCGAGGCAGCCCAGTGCCCACCGCTGCTCTCCTGCAGAGACTCCCTCCAGCCACCTTGAGTCATGGATCCAGCTCCCCACCTCCATCCTGTGGACCCACTCCGCGGACAGGTCGATGCCGGCGCGGAACTGCCCGGCAGAGGGCGCAGCCAGCCACTCATAGTGCATCAGCCCCAGATTGCTGTCCACCCACACGTGCAGACAGGGACTCTCATACTCATATATGCCCTCGGGCAGTAGATTTGTCCAGTTCATGTTTATTTGTTAAGGGTGACATCGAGGACAAAGGCGCATGGCCCGCCAGCCTGAATGTTGGTTGTGCTAAGTCGCTTTCGGGTTACCCGCTACGGTTTCGGCAGGGGAGGGCTGGTGCACTGTTGTATATGAAGGGCAAAATGGCAACACGCCCTGTGCTGTGAAAGGCGATTCCCCGCCTGATCGTAACATGGACAGCAAGGGGTGAAAGGAGCCAAACTCAGCGGAAAGACTGAATCATGGGACTTATAGAATATTTATTGTGGCATAAGCAGCAAGGGATGTAACATTTCCATAAAGGAATATAAGGCATGAGGCCACACATCCCATGGCCCGTAAAGGAGGTCTCTTGGGAAAGCTACCTGTTGTGGCACCCGGTGCGCCTTCTGAGCGGCCTGGGAGTGCCATGCCGAAACGCTGTCCCGGAAAACGCGGGCTGTTGAGGACCAACATACCTAAATGGGTAGAGCAAGGGCCATTAGGCGGCCACACAGCCGCAGCGGCTGTGATCTGGGCGCTACTCTACAGGAACTTCGACAAAAAAGGTAGTGCCTTTGCCTTCCTCGCTCTCAAACCGGATTTTCCCTCCGTGCAACTCCGCGATGGTTTTGATGACGGACATGCCCAGCCCCACGGTTTCCTCCCCTTTGAGCCCCGGTCGGCGGGCTTCGGTAAATTTGTCAAACAAGGTGGAGCGGTACTTCTCCGGAATGCCTATGCCATCATCTTTTACGGAGATGACAACACGGCTCTCATCCTTCTCGACATGGATGCTGATAGTGCCCCCATCATGGGTGAACTTGAGGGCATTGGAGACGAGGTTGTTGACCACCTGCATGAATTTTATGCTGTCTACCCGGGCATATACCTGTTCATGTGAAGAGGAAAACTTAAACACCCTGTCCAGGTTTTCCTGTGAATCCCGGTACATCTTGATCACCTCGTTGATCTCCCAGACCACATCCAGCCGCTCCTTATTCACTTCTACCTGGGCTGACTCCAGAAACTCCTGGTGAACCAGGTCCCGTATCAGGTCAATGTTGCGCCTGCAGATCTCCTGGATAATCTTCAGTTGTTTGCGGCTGCGTTCACTTTCAGGCTTTGGCAGGTCTTCTTCAATGACGGCGGCAAGCGTCTGCACTAACGAGATGGGCCCTCGCAGATCATGGGCCAGTATCTCCAGCATGGAGTTCTTGCGGGCATTTACTTTCTGCATGTCGAAGATGTTCTTCATGCGGGAAGAGTCATCCTCGGCCATGCCGGCCATCCAATGCGCCTGGCCTTCCTGCTCTAAAGGATACACTTTCAGCCGAACCCATCTGTCAGTGGTGTAAGGCCACACAACCCGGAATTGCAGGCGCATTTTTTCGCGTTCCTTTAAAAGCCTCTCGTAGCACAACGTCACGTGCTCCCGGTCCTCCTCGTGAATGGAATCCAGCAGGGAGGCAGGGTTTTCCATCACATCGTCCACTTTTCTTTTCCACATCTCCTCAAAGACTTTATTCAGGTAAATGAACCTCCCGGCTTCCAGATCATAGACAAAAAAGACGCCGTCATACTGGTCTCCTATCAGTTTGAATGCAGTGAGGTCTAATTTGCTTTTGGGAGATGCCATGGCGTGGGAGTGAATGCGGAAGAGACAAGGTAAGGGTATATACAGCAAAAAGAGGGATTGGTTGTGCCTCGGGCTCCCTGCACGGGTAAGCTGACGAGAAGGTAAACGTACTCCGAGGCCTATGGCATAGGAGGTAGTCCTTTGCACAAAACTTAGTTGCCTCTTTGAGGAAGAAATAGTCCCGGAAAACGGGATATTTTGAGAAGGAATGTAGGTGCTAGCCTGCTTGATGAAGTCCACACCTGATTTGTCGGCCTCCATGCTAACCGCAACAAGACGCAACATTCTAACCGCAACGGTGCGCAACACTGCACTGAGCAGGCCATTATCGGGAACAGCCAGCATGCGATGCCTATCTAAAGGCTACTTTGGAGTAATAGGTACGTTTTCCTGCTTTTACAGCTGTTGCTCCGGGCATGAATGCCTAAGGCTACTTTACCTTCTGCTTTGCCGGTTGTAGCAAAATTTTGTTGCACAATGTTGCAGGACGTTGCGCTTGTCCCAGCAAACGTGGGTGGCTGTTGCACAACTCAGCTTCTAGCATGATTTTCTTACAACCTTTATTCGGAATAAGCATATAATGCTCCTCTCTTTGATTGTGGTCAAGCGACAGGGGTGAAACCAATAGCTGAAGGTATGAACATGTGGCTGCTCCCTTTCCATTGCTGTTGCCATGCTCACAGACTTTTTCGGTCTGTTCCTCATGTACTTTCTTATGTTGAAGGCAGCGGCAGCCAGGAGCATGACCTTATGAGCGCCTGATTTTCCCAGCACATTGATGTTGCGCAGGCCATA
>NZ_QRGR01000067.1 GCF_003367245.1 Pontibacter diazotrophicus
TTTTGACTATATTCACACTGCCGCAGTAGTAACATGACCTGTTCATGAGGGTAAGAATTAGATTCGACACCTAATCTTACTGCTACTGCGGTTATTTCTGTTGCTTCATTACTTTTATAGGACTACCCAAATTTTAATAGAGTGCTAATAGCGCTATCAGGAGAAAAAAGATTAAGCTTCCCTCCTGATAGCGATTTTGCCTATAGAACTACAAGTCGTGTAGTGGCTTCTCCGGAAGCTGATTGTGCCTTGATGATGTACACACCCTTATTAATATGTTGATTCAGGACTAATTCTTCATCAATATTACCACTTTCATCAGTTTCGTATCTCTCATACTGAATTGCCTTGCCAGTTAAGTCATACAGGGTTATTAAAACTCTTTCTGTCTCACTGAAACCAATAATCTTAAGATGCAGCAGATATCCCTGACTAGGATTGGGGTAAACTGATATGCTATGCCCTTGTGCTTCACTTTCTACTGCTGTCCTGAGTAAAGTTTGGCTGGTAACCACCTGATCAACTACCGTAAATGCAACAGTTAAACCAGTGCCAGCATTACCACCGCCACCGGATGAGGTAAATGGTGTAGCAGAGAGTGTATAAGTACCTATTGAAGGAGTCCATTTGTGATACTTCCCTTTGGCATCACCCTTGAACGCATAAGGAGCCTTGTTGTCCTTTGTGCTGGAAGTTTCGGTTCCTGTAAGATTAAAAACAACGCTACCCACTATTGAAGGACTAGTATTAGCACGAATATTTATGCTACGGTTTGGCAGGGAAGCCAGATTTATCCTGCTTCCATCTGTTAGTGTGTATAGGTCCTTATAAGTTCTGGCATCCACTAACGTAAAGCTTCCCACCTTTTGACCAGTATTTTGTGTCGGGTTCACCGTCACTGTTACCTGGTCCGTGTCCGTCGCCCCCTCGTCGTCTGTCACCGTCAGGGTGAGGGTGTGGGTGCCCACGCCCAGACTCACCGTCGGCGTGGCGCCGGTGGCAAGCTGCGCCCCCCCCTCCGTCCACACGTAGGAGGCGACGGTGCCTTCGGCGTCAGTAGAGCCGGAGCCGTCGAGCTGCACGCTGGCAAATCCGTCTGAGGCCGCCGTCACCGCCTGGTCATCCCCCGCGTCGGCCACCGGCGCCTGATTCTCACCAGAAACTACACCCAGTACCTCAATAGCTGACACTTTGGGCCTGTTCACCCCGCCGTCGCTGGTTGTGGCGCTGAAGAACATGTCCAGCGTGCCGTCTGCCACATCCACCGTGAAAGTCTCGGTAGTGGCTGTTTTGGCGCCCACTTTCTGCATGATATCGAAATTATCAAGCACCTTAACCCCCTCTAGGCTCACGTCGAACACGCGCTGCCCTACACTTGTCCAATATATTTCTGCGAAGTGCAGCACCACCTTGTACTGCCCGCTGCTGACAGGGAATGCGTAGCTGAAGGTGCCGTTGTTGGTAGTGGCCGAACGCTCGCTTTGGTACATGGCATCATCTGAGGTGCCTGAAATGGAGCTTGTTGTGGAGTAGGTATAGCCGGGTACAGGTGAAAAATAATTATCGGCCGAAAAGGTGCCTATAGAATTGGTCACTTCTCCGCCACCGGAGTTCACACGGTACAATTCAGTGGTACCTGTGTCATCTATACCTTCACCAGTTAGCCCCACCGACACAGGTGAATTGGTGCCTGTGTGCGTAATATTAAGTTGCGCGACTTTCGTGCCTAAGGATGCTGGGCTAAAGGTGACATCGAGCGAGGTAGAACTGCCAGCGGCCAGAGTTATTGGGCTGGTAAAGCTATGGGCAAATTCCGTACTATTAGTACCCGTAATACTTACCGTGCTCACCTCCAGGGAGGTAGTGCCGCTGTTAGCCAGCGTCACCGCCTGCGGCTGCGAGGTAGTGCCCGCCTCCTGCGAGAAGAAGTGCAGCGAAGAAGGGTTATACACTAACTCTCCGACTCCGCTGTTCACCGTCACCGTCACCTGGTCCGTGTCCGTCGCCCCCTCGTCGTCTGTCACCGTCAGGGTGAGGGTGTGGGTGCCCACGCCCAGACTCACCGTCGGCGTGGCGCCGGTGGCAAGCTGCGCGCCCCCCTCCGTCCACACGTAGGAGGCGACGGTGCCGTCGGCGTCAGTAGAGCCGGAGCCGTCGAGCTGCACGCTGGCAAATCCGTCTGAGGCCGCCGTCACCGCCTGGTCATCCCCCGCGTCGGCCACCGGCGCCTGATTCTCACCAGAAACTACACCCAGTACCTCAATAGCTGACACTTTGGGCCTGTTCACCCCGCCGTCGCTGGTTGTGGCGCTGAAGAACATGTCCAGCGTGCCGTCTGCCACATCCACCGTGAAAGTCTCGGTAGTGGCTGTTTTGGCGCCCACTTTCTGCATGATATCGAAATTATCAAGCACCTTAACCCCCTCTAGGCTCACGTCGAACACGCGCTGCCCTACACTTGTCCAATATATTTCTGCGAAGTGCAGCACCACCTTGTACTGCCCGCTGCTGACAGGGAATGCGTAGCTGAAGGTGCCGTTGTTGGTAGTGGCCGAACGCTCGCTTTGGTACATGGCATCATCTGAGGTGCCTGAAATGGAGCTTGTTGTGGAGTAGGTATAGCCGGGTACAGGTGAAAAATAATTATCGGCCGAAAAGGTGCCTATAGAATTGGTCACCTCCCCCCCTCCGGAGTTGATGCGGTACACTGCAGTGCCCGTACCCCCAGTATTATTATGTCCCTCTCCGGATAACTCAACTGCTAACGGAGTAGTGCTGCCTGAATGTGTTATGCTCATTTTGGCTACTTTTGTTCCCGCTGAAGCAGGTGTAAACTTCACGCTTATACTAGTTGAAGCACCGGCAGCTAAAATGAGCGACTGCGTAAAATTATGTGTAAATTCACTATTATTAGTGCCTGTGATAGAAACAGAAGACATCTCCAATGTGGTGGTTGTGTTATTAGTCAAAGTAACATCTTGTGCTTCGGAAGTAGTGCCAGCCTGCTGGGAGAAGAAATGCAGGCTGTTAGGTGAGGCGGAAACAGCATTTGTTCCTCCACTTAAGGCAATAACACTGCTCCCGTTCTGGCCGGAGTGGTTTATCACCATTTCCGCTCCTTGTGCTTCTGAAGTGGTAGGTTGGTATGTCACCGTTATATTCAAACTTTTCCCAACAGGAAGAACGAACGGAAGGGCATAAGGGGCATTGTAGGAAAAAGAACTGCCGCCGCTTATAGTAATGGAAGTTATAACTATATCCTGGTTGCCTTCTGAATTGCTTATCGTGACAGTTTTGCTACTACTTGCATTTACGTCAACAGTCCCGAAGCTCACTGTTGATGGCGTATTTAACCGGCTTTGCGTTAATGCAACTCCATCAGGAGAAGAAGGAGCATACATGTAAAAAGCTTCCTGAGTGCTTAACTCGGGGCTCCCCCCCCTGCTTCCAGAACCCGCAACAATATAGATGCCGTTATTGCTCGTGATGGCTTGTGTGCCATGTCTGCCCCTTACCAGGTCTGCTAACCTTCGCCAGGAGTTTGTCCGCACGTTGAAGGCCTCTGTTTCCACATGAGCTGTTGACTGTGAACCACTTTCGCCTCCAATCACAAGCAACTCATCTCCGAGCACAGCAGTGGCTGCACCGGCTCTTTGCGTTGGTATGTTACTACTGCCGGGGAGCGTTTCCCATTTATTTGTTTCAAAATCAAAAACGTCTACCTCCGGTACTGTCAATTTGAAGGTTTCGCCTGTGGCATCTGATGAACGGCGACCACCAGCCAGGTACAGTTTGTTATTGATTACTGCTGCATGGTAATGGTCTCTGGCCCGAGGAGCGTCTGGTAGCG
The DNA here is from genome assembly GCF_003367245.1 of Pontibacter diazotrophicus. GTDB lineage: Bacteria > Bacteroidota > Bacteroidia > Cytophagales > Hymenobacteraceae > Pontibacter > Pontibacter diazotrophicus. The sequence goes on from NZ_QRGR01000067.1 coordinate 3,851, forward strand.
TTTTCCATGTGTTTGTGAGCGGGTCATACTCGTCGAACCAGGCGACGTGTCCGGAACTATGCCCATCTGTAATACCACTAACCAGGTAAATTTTCTTATTGTGCACCACTACTCCTGCCGACCCCCTGCGTCTGGTTTCCGGTATTGTGGGCCCATCCAGCCATTTATCTGTTACAGGATTATAGATATACACCTTAGGCACAGGCTTTTCATATGGATAACCTCCTGTAAAAGCTCCTGCCACATATATTAAGCCGTCAATGGTAACCGCCTGGAAATGGTGAAGCTCTGTAGGGGTGCTGGCTTTGTTTGCCCAGGTTTTAGTTGCCGGGTCATATACCTGAACTGGCTTTACTCCCCGGCCACCCAAGAGGTAAAACTTGTCTCCTGCCTGTACAAAAGCGTTTTCATGCCTTGC
>NZ_QRGR01000068.1 GCF_003367245.1 Pontibacter diazotrophicus
CCGTGATGAACAAGCTCATAAAACAGGTGTTTGGTATGGTAAGGTCCGGAGAGGTTTACGCTGTGAATTGATAAACGTACGCCTAAAAAAAAGCGCCAATACAGTTGCTTTTTAACACAGTTCATAAGAATGCTTATCGGCTTCCCTGATACCAGCGCATTTGACAGTATAGCAGGGAGAGGTTTGATTGTCTGTTCAGAAGGTGTATCGAAGTAAATCACTCGGCCATCACACGGTATGCAGCATGATCCGCTTTGGCTATGTGCTGTGAAAAGAACTCGCGAAAGACGAATTCACCTGCACGTAAGTGTGAAAACTTAATGACTTAACGTGCTGAGACCAAGCAGCGGTAACTACAAATTATTCTCTCCTGTTAGTTTCAGAACATTATCTCCAGCTTGTTTGCCTTTATACTGGCTCTGCCTCTTCTTCAAGGATATTAAGCTAACAGCAAGTTTTGTACGGTAGCGTTGTTTTTGAGTTAAGCCGGAAATTTCCAGGTACTGCTGACAGGCTGTTGTCATTCTGCGGGTTTAGCTTTGCCTATACAATCAGTTTCAAAACAAATACGCAAACTATGAACTTGGAAGAAACAAGAAAACAAGCCGCCTCGGTTATCACCTCAGCTGATTTGCTCAAGCACTGGCAGGGGCACAGGAGCCTTACCCGCAGGGTAATCGAGGCCTTCCCCGAGAAGGAGCTGTTCGAATTCACTGTTGCCGGCATGCGCCCTTTCGCCGCTATGGCGCAGGAGCTGCTGGCTATCACCGCTCCGGGTATCCGGCAGGTTGCCGGCCACGGGACGGAGGAGTTGAACGAGCAGCTCGACCAGGCAGGCAGCAAAGCAAGCATCCTTACCTTGTGGGATGAGGCCACAGCCGAAATCGACCGGTATTGGGCGCAGATTCCTGACGAGAGGTTCCATGAGCGCATTGTGGCCTTTGGGCAGTATGAGGGGACGGTGTGGTCCACCATCCTTTACTTTATCGACAATGAGATCCACCACAGGGGGCAAGGCTACGTGTACCTGCGCTCGCTGGGCATGGAACCGCCTTATTTCTGGGAAAGATAAAAACCTCACGCCTCACATGGAAACAGTGCTTGTGTTCAAAACGTCGGTGACGACAAACCGCAGCGTCAGCAAGGTAAAGCCGCTGCTGGACAGGCTGATGGATAAGCACGAGAAATGGAGCTTTGACCTGGAGGACTGCGACCATATCCTCCGGGTCGAGGCCGTCTCGGTACAGCCCGCTGCCATTATCGAAAGACTTGGGGACGCCGGCTTCGCCTGCGCGGAACTGGAAGACTGATGCTGCCTGCTTAGCGCCTCTGTTTCAGGTTAGCAACCGTTTTCTCCAGCAGCTCGCCCACCCGCTCCCTGAGGCTCTCGGGCTCCACTATCTCGGCGCAGTCGCCGAACATCATAAACCAGCGGGGGAAGCCATGCTCCAAATCGGCGGTCATAAAGGTCATCTCTACCCAGTCACCCAGGGCTCTTTCCGACTCGAAGCCGTAGTATCCGCGCCCTGTTCCGATGTACCTTGCCGCCTCCCTGTCCACCCGTATCACCACCTTTGTTTTTGCGGCCGGAACACCGGAGCCCCTGTGGCCGCCTGTGTTTTCGTGCTCCTTTGCGAAAGGCAGGTCTGTTCGCTTTATCACCTGCATCCGGTCAGTACGGAACTGGCGGTAATCCTCCCGCAGGTGGCAATAGGCCATCACATACCAGTAGTTGTTTTCGTTGAACAGCCCCACAGGCTCAATAACCCGGTCCACCGACTCATCCGAGTAAGGGGACCGGTACTGCAGGGTGACCTGCCTCCTCTCTGCGATGCTGTCCAGCAGCACGTTCAGGGCATCGGGCGTGCTCTCGTTGAAAAGCCTCTCGCAGGAGTTAACCCACACCTGCGTCTCCAGGGCGGCCACCCAATCTTTGGCGTTGCCCCTCAAAACAGATTTGACCTTGTACATGGCCGACTCATAATGGGCGCCCAGTGCTTTGTCGCTGAACTTCTGCATCAGCTTGTCAGCGGCCACAAAGCTGGAGGCCTCTTCGCGGGTGAACATGACCGGGGGCAGGCGGTACCCCTCCACCAGCGAGTAACCCACACCGGCCTCCCCGGTGACAGGCACCCCGGAGGCCTCTAGGGAGCGTATGTCCCGGTACACAGTGCGCAGGCTCACCTGAAAGCGGCTAGCCAGCTCCTGTGCCTTTACCACCCGGCCCGACTGCAGGTGAACGAGCATCGCCACGATGCGGTCAAAACGGTTCAGATTGTCTCCCTTCATATGGCGGATGAAATCATTGAAACAGCTCCAGTTGGTGAGGCTGGCAGTATCTGTTGTTGAACTTTGGTTTGAGCATGCGGATGTAGTGCTTCTCCAGCTTGAGCACCTCTTCCTTGTCCTGGTACTCCTGGAGGTAAATCACCGCTCCATCGGAGCACTTGTCTTTATGCTTGATAACTCTCCAGAAGATGTTGCTGGTCTCACCCACATAGACACAGGTGCCGGAGTCAAAGATGAGGTACAGAAAGTAAGACCTGTTCTCTTTCACATAGCGCCAACTCCTGTACTGGTGCAGCACCTCTCCCCTTCTGTACTGCCGGAATTCGCGTAATTGAACCATCTACTTCTTAACGTATGCTTGATGTATAAACTAATCCCCCAATGGATGTTCAACAAACATGGAAATATAGTGTTCAAGATACTGAAAGGAAGCAAATTCTGCAATCTGCCATGCACTATGTGCCACAGCCTGAACGGGGTTACCGCTCAAGCTGTGGCAGGTGGAGAGCTTAGTCATCGGAAAGTAGCTGCCCGAAAGATGCAAGGCTTCCTTTAAGCGGCCATGGCCACGGCAGGCAGCGCTTCCCCGCTTTCCTCTGCCTTCAGGTCCAGAATATAGCTGGCTGCCTTGAAAGCCTTAGTGCCGGCGTAGATAATCATGGTCTTGTCGTTTTTGAATTTGCTGGCCCAGCCCTGCAGGTAAGCCACTGAGTTCTCAAATACAGCCTCCTGGATGCCGGTGAAGGCACAGAGGAAACTAGCCCCCATCTCTGCTATCAGCTCTTCTTTGCTGTAGTCCTCGTCCCCGAAGCGGGTAGCCTTGTCTATGAAGCGGTCCAGCCTGGTGGGGTGTCCGACGGAATGAATCTTATGCCGATATCGGCATAACATTCATAATGCCGCAGAAAAGATTATGCCGCACCAGATAGGCTGGGTGTTTGTTTTAGTGCTTTTCCGGTGCGGGCATGCGGCATAATCTATAGGCTTTCGAGAAAGCTGAGCAATTTATCATCCG
>NZ_QRGR01000069.1 GCF_003367245.1 Pontibacter diazotrophicus
TACCAGTGGCTTAAACACACGCTGGAAAACATCATGTCCATCAACCACAAAAACCTGCGCGAGCTCTACCCGCAGAACTTTAAGGACAAGTCAAACATGTAGTTCGTCGGGCGGATACGTTGAAACTCGTAAGTTTGGGCAAATGGGATTTGGACGAGCTAATATTTAAATATTGGACTGACCCTGATGTAGCCAACGACCCAAGAAGTAAAGAATTGACAACAAGACATATCTTAAGCCATCAAAGCGGTTTCCCAAATTGGAGACATTCCAACAAATCAAATAAATTAACCTTTCAATTTTCGCCAGGTACTCAATATCAATATTCTGGAGAAGGAATAGAATATTTAAGAAAAGCTTTGGAAAGTAAATTTGAGAAGTCCTTAAACGAATTAGCAACCGATTTGATTTTTGAGCCCCTGTCAATGGACGACACCGAATATATTTGGAATACAAGTGTAGACGAAACCAGATTCGCCAAAGGGTACGATAATCAAGGTAATTCCTATGAAACAATCAAAAACAAAACACCAAACGGAGCGGATGATTTATTGACTACGATTGAGGATTATGGCAAATTTTTGGTTAGCGTAATGAATGGAAATGGAGTTTCGGAAAAAGTATTTGCCGATATGACAACCCATCAAGTTGAAAGTACAAAAGGAAAACACTTTGGACTTGGTTTTGAAATTTACGATTTTAAAGATGGTCAATATGCTTTATCACACGGTGGAGCAGATAAAGGAGCACAGGCAATCATTTTTATATTTCCCGAAACTAAAAACGGTCTAATCATATTTACCAATGTCGACGATGGATATAAGGTTTATGAAAAATTGTTGGTTCACTACTTGGGAACGAAAGGAAAAGAAGTGATGGCAATTGAAACATCGGAATAAAAAACGGTGGGTAACAAAGTATAAAAACAATGCTTAAACCTGTTTCGAATTGAACCTCCGTGCGAGCCGTTAAACTTAATATAAACTAAAAAAAGCGGCTCTGTTATAGCTAAAAGTTGGTATTGTTGTTATTTCTGCGTATCTTTGTATAAATCAAAGGGATATATGGCAAAGTCAAAGGTAGACATTCTGAAAGAGATTCAGAAGTTGGACAGCAGGGAATTAAAGCAGCTTTCCAAGAACATCATCGAGATTTTAGCCAAGGCTTCCGAGAAGCACAACCAAGTAGCCGAGCAGCTAAACGAAGGCGTAGAACGTGGTTGCCCTGCCTGTGGCTCTGTCTCTATCGTGCGGTACGGCTACCTGCAAAACCGTACAAGGTTCCAGTGCAAGGACTGCAAGAAGACCTTCACCGACTTAACTGGAACAGCCATATCCTACATCAAGAAGAAGCACCTGTGGGAGCAGTACATCACCCTGATGGTGGAAGGCAACTCCCTGCGTGAGATAGCCTCTAAGATGGATATCTCCTTGAAGACCGCCTTCGACTGGCGGCACAAGATACTCACTGCTTTCGAGGAACTGAGCAAAACCAAGTTCAACGGCATCGTGGAGGTTGACGATGTTTGGTTTCTTAAAAGTGAGAAAGGCAGAAAGGGGTTGACCAAGCCAAGGAAGCGTGGCGGCACGAACAGGCGTGGCGATAACAACGACCAAGCGAAGGTGCTGTTCTCTGTTGACAGGTCTAAGAACATCGACCTTACCGTTGCCTGTATGGGCAGGTTGAAGCGCAAGGACTTGGACAGAATCCTACGCAACAAAGTTAGTGCCGACACCAACATCATCTGCTCTGACAAGCACCCCTCCATCAAGTCGTTCGCCAAGACACATGGTTTCATGCACTACCGCATACACGCCTCCAAGAAGCAGTACTCGGTGGGAAAGATATACCATGTGAACAACCTGAACAACCTTGCCAAGCGGTTCAAGGACTACATTAAGAAGTTCAACGGTGTAGCTACGAAGTATCTGCAAAGCTACCTGAACCTGTTCAGGTTCATGGAACTCTTCAAGAAGCAAAAAGGCATGGTAAGTGAATTCTACCATGCCTCTCTTTCTGATAAACTGTCTTTGGGTAGATACTACAATATCGAAGGTCGCTACCAAACTATGATTTCTTAACATTTCATACATTGTACTGTTGTTTACATGTTGTTTGCGGTCGAAATTTATTCCCCTCTATCTATTTCATTAAATAGTTCTGTGCAATATCCGCAAACAAGTAACAAGAATAATGTAGTGGTAGAAACTTCTAACTCTTTCTGCAAATGAACGGAATATAAGAGTTTGCTTGGAGAATAAATAAGACTGAATAAATTTGCTTGCTTTTTCCTGTCAACAAATCCTGTAATATTTATTATTACTTCACGCTGTTCATTAAGTACTACAAATTTCAAAGGCAAGGATTCTCTTTTAAGAATATATTTCTCACCAGATAATATTATTATTGCTTCTCTTCCAAAGAAACCGAATTTTGAAGTTTTAACATTCCCTATGACAGATTGATTGGCATTGAGAACAATTCCTTTAGAATTTCTTTCAATGTTAAAATCGGTATTGTCTATGTTGGTGCTACCAGAATAGTAGTTTGAAAACCAACCGTTAGGTTTTGATTTTAATGTAGTCGTTTGGTTTTGGTGAACGTCTTTTAACTCGACATTCCATCTATCATATTCGACACTCATATCAAAATCTTTGTTGTTCATGTTTTCAAATTTACTCCTACCTTCTGCCTCCCTACTATCAAACCCCTCATTTACAGAAAAACTATTGAATTTTTTTATGAATTTCATTACGCTTTATTTTTTTTTATATATTAAAACATAGCACTGATAATTATCAGATTTACGTGACATACAATTAGAAGTGCTATATGTTATAAATACTATATTAAGAAGTCGGAAACTTTAAATTTGACTTTTCAAAGTACACATCAACCTTTATTTATAACAGAGCCATACATTTTAAAGATCAGCGGCAGGCTGAGCTTACCGAAATCTATGATTTGTGGTCTGTAGACCTTATAGCTGGGAAATTTGTAAAAGTGAAGAATTCAGGTGGCGCCACTTGTTTTAATCCAGACTACACTGGTGGGTGATAAAGTCTTATGCTAACAACTAAGGCTTCGTTGGGTACGGAGTGCCTACAATGAAGCCGTGGTTGCACTAACTGTGCGACGCGTTATGGGTTTTAAGTCGGAAGATGTTTGCCTGCGCTACTTGTCTGGGG
>NZ_QRGR01000070.1 GCF_003367245.1 Pontibacter diazotrophicus
CATAATGCCGCAGAAAAGATTATGCCGCACCAGATAGGCTGGGTGTTTGTTTTAGCGCTTTTCCGGTGCGGATGTGCGGCATAATTTTTCTAAGTTGTTTTGTTTCTATTTTGCTTCCTCAACTAAAACAGGAGCAAAATGATGAAACCATCTAAAACACAAGCAAGAGAAGAACTCAAGGCAGAGTATCGAACGTACCTTAGCCGACAACGCGGATTAACGGATAAAACCGTCTACAAATACAGCATACTTGTAGACAGGTTTCTGGATTTCAGGTTTGGGGAAAGCCCTGATGATTTGTCGAAAGTCACGGGGCATGACATTGCTGATTTTTTACAACACCTGACAGGACGTGTGCAGCCGCTACGGGATAAGACGCTTGCCACCACTATGCGGAGTCTCTTCCGGTTCTTATTCCAAAGTGAGAAAATTGAGGCAAACCTGGCACTAGGGATCCCGAGCGTTGCTCAAAGGTACGCCCGCCGCATTCCTTATCATCTGACACCAGATCAGGTGGAAGAATTGCTGGAAGCCGTACGGGCTTCAGCACCTTCCAAATACGCTAAGCGTAACTACGCCATGGTTTTACTCATGGCCCGCCTGGGACTTCGATCACCGGAAATCATCGCGATGCAGTTAGATGACGTCGACTGGCGCAACGGGGAGATATCCATTCGCGGGAAAGGCGGCTTCCGTGACAAAGCACCGCTCTTGCAGGATACCGGGGAAGCCATAGCTGATTATATCCGCCATGAGCGGAAAGGCGCATCCCGGTGTCTGTTCGTAGCAAACCGTTCCCCATACAGGCCTTTTAAAGATGCAAAGGTTTTGAACACCATTCTGACACAGGCACTGGAAACAACAAACATTTCCAGGCCGAAGCAATACACGGTCAGCCACATTCTCAGACACAGCCTTGCAACCAACCTGGTGCAACGGGGGGCGAGCCTTGAGGAAATCAGCAACACTTTACGGCACCGTTCGCGCCAGACGACATTGCTGTATGCCCGCCAGGATATCGACGGCCTGCGCACTATTGCACAGTCATGGCCTTTGGCGGAAGGAGGTCTCTCATGAGTCTCTCACTGGAGCTGCAGCGTTACCTGAAAGTGCGGCGTAACCTCGGATATGACCTGAGCACGTCAGAGCGTGTTTTGAAACAATTCGTTTCTTTCCTGGAAGCAAGAAACGAGACGCATGTTACCTCCGCTCTTTTTCTGCAATGGAAACAGGTCTTTGGAAAAGCGTCTCAAAGCACATGGGCAAGACGGTTGGGAATGGTCCGGTTGTTTGCGTTGTGGTTGCACGGTTTGGATCCATGCCACGAAATACCGCCCCAATCTCTCATACCCAGCCGTTACAGGCGGAAGCAGCCTTATATCTACACCGACGAAGAAATCAGACGCATTGTGGAGGCTGCGGGTCTTTTGCCGTCAAAAAACGGCTTTCGCGCAATCACATACCCGGCATTCTTCGGCCTTGTGTCTGTAACGGGACTGCGGATCAGCGAAGCTGTCTCTCTAAACGTGAAGGACGTGGACCTGCAAAACGGCGTTATCGCACTGTGCCAGGGTAAAAACGGAAAAAGCCGGCTACTGCCTGTCACGGCGTGCACAAGTACCTACCTGAAAGAATACTCCAGGAAACGGGACAGGCTTTTAGGGCATACACCTGAACCCTTCTTTGTTTCTGACGAAGGCACCCGCCTGACCGACTGCAGCGTCAGATACAACTTTGCAGCCGTTTGCCAGATGATTGGCCTGCGTGCCCGGCAGCGTTTCCATAAGCACGGTGTCGGCCCCCGCATTCATGATTTGCGGCACACGTTTGCTGTCAAGGTCATGCTGAACTGGTACAGGGAAGGCAAGAATGTCGATGAGGAAATGCTCAAGCTGATCACATACATGGGGCATCAAGCGCTCTCCCATACCTATTGGTACATAGAGGCCGTTCCGGAACTGCTGGCCCTGGCTTCACAGCGCGCTGAAAACCATATGGCCAAGGAGGTGCGATCATGACTCTTTCCGCACTGATTCAGAACTTTTTCACGGAGAGGCTCTACACCCAGATGGAAGCCAGCCCCCACACAGTCGCCAGTTACCGTGACACGTTCAGGTTGCTTTTGAAGTTTGCCGGTGAGAAGACCGGGAAATCACCAATGGTGCTGAGCATTGATGAACTTGATGCCGAAATGATTGGGGTGTTTCTGGACGATATCGAGCATGTCCGGAAAAACAGTGCGAGAAGCCGGAACACACGGCTTGCGGCTATCCGGTCTTTCTTCCGTTTTGTTGCACTTCACGAGCCGGCTTATATGTTTCACTGCCAAAAGATACTGAGCATGCCGAGCAAACGCTATGTAAAGCGTAACGTTGAGTTCCTGAACACCCAGGAAATGCAGGGTTTAATCAATGCGCCGGATTGCTCAACATGGATCGGGCGCCGCGACCATGCAATCCTTATAATGGCCCTACAGACCGGATTAAGGGCATCGGAACTCGTTAAGCTGCAGTGTTGTGACGTTGTTCTTGAAACAGGGGCTCATGTCCGCTGTGAAGGCAAGGGACGCAAGCTTCGGGCAACCCCTCTCCGCCGAGAAACAGTCACGGTAATGAAAAACTGGTTAAAGGAACGGCGCGGCTCTGATCACGACCCGCTCTTTCCGACTATGCGCGGGGACAGAATGAGTCGGGATGCTCTTGAGCATCTGGTAAAGCGGCATATAAAAACAGCATCCAAGTCCTGTCCCTCCCTCATTGGGAAACGGGTTAGCCCACATGTTCTGCGCCACAGCACGGCAATGGATCTGCTCCATCATGGCGTGGACCAGGCTGTGATTGCTCTCTGGCTCGGTCATGAATCCATAGAAACAACGCAGGCTTATATCCATGCGGATATGAAACTAAAAGAGAAAGCGCTGGCAAGAATGTCCTCCCCGGCACTGAATACTGGGCGTTATAAACCGGATGATAAATTGCTCAGCTTTCTCGAAAGCCTATAGATTATGCCGCATGCCCGCACCGGAAAAGCACTAAAACAAACACCCAGCCTATCTGGTGCGGCATAATCTTTTCTGCGGCATTATGAATG
>NZ_QRGR01000071.1 GCF_003367245.1 Pontibacter diazotrophicus
CTTCACCAAGATGGAGGACGGCAGGAAGCTTGCCTGCTACTGCGGCGTGGCTCCCTTTGAGTACAGGAGCGGCACGAGCGTGATGGGCAAAACGGGCGTCTCCAAATTTGCCAATAAAGAATTGAAGCAGGTCCTGCACATGGCGGCCATGAACAGCGTCCGCTATAACCAGGAACTCAAGACCTATTTTGAGCGGAAAGTCGGGGAAGGAAAAAGCAAGATGAGCGTCTTGAATGCTGTCAGAAACAAGCTGCTCCACCAGATTGTAGCCGTAGTAAAACGAGGGACACCATATGAGGTGAGATTGAACAATTTTTAGCGCATGACGCTTGTTTTACTCATAGATTTCCTTCAAGAGCTTCCCCAGCCAGGCGCAGGCGATGGACTGGCTGCTGTCGCCAGTGCCGGCTTAAGGAAAGAGAACAAGCCTGTTGCGCATCCCCTTATTCATCCGGAATCGCACCCTTCTTAGAAAGTAGCTCTATTTAACATAACAGTAGATAAGCGAAACCGCGTTTGCAGCCAATGGGAGGGAGTAGGGCTTTTGGTACTATAGCGGGGCGCGGGAATTGCCCCTTGGTCTCTTTATATTGCCCCGCATATATAGTATATTCGGTAGTCCAGTTACGGTTATTTGTCGAAATCGACAGATAAGCTGAATAGACTTCCGTTTATCTCCTAGTTAGGCAAAATTTTTTAATCTTGCTTGTAACTTTTTGGCTCTCATTCTCTCTAACCTTCAGTTAAGTTTTTAAACCTTAAATGACGATGTTATGATACTTGTTCTCCCACTTATTATCGCTATTTCATTGATGGTCTTTTACCACATCAGGTCAAAAAACAAACAGAGGGAACTACTAATTGAGAGAGGGATAAACCCAGATGGTTTAAGCATTATAGAATATCAAAAGCTGTCTAACCTGACAAACGGGGTCCTGTTTATATCGGTAGCCCTGGGACTGTTTTCTGCAAGCTTTGTCAGATTGATTCTGAAAGAGATAGATTTCTTAAGTGTTTATCTCTCTTTTGTTCTTTTGTTCGGAGGTATTGGTTTCTTGGTCAACTATCTAATCTATAGTAATGCCAAAGCCAAATAGATGGAGGCCTTAATCAAAAAAGCAAAAGATGGTGACAGGCATGCATTGGCAACCTTGATTGACACTCACAAGACTATTGCTTTCAATTTGGCCCTGAAGATTACAAATAGTGAAGAAGAGGCAAAAGACATAACTCAGGAGAGCTTCCTGACAGTGCTTGAAAACATAAAGAAGTTCCGCAATGAAGCTAAATTCTCAACTTGGTTGTACAGGATTGTCTATAATGAAGCCCTCAGAGTTATTAAAAGAAAAAGCGTACCGATTGAAGGTAAGCATGCTGATGCATTAGCCACGGAAAGTACGGATAGTTTAGAACAGAGGGAAAGCAGGCAAAGACTCGATGCCGCTATACAGGAGTTGAATGAGAATGAGAGGGTTGTTATTCTGTTGTTTTACATGGCGGAGAAAACCATTAAAGAAATCACCTCCATCACGGGCTTTACCGAGTCTAACACGAAGGTTTTGTTGCATAGGGGAAGAAAACAATTAAAAGAACGGTTGGAAAATGAACACCAGGAAAAATCATGATGAGCTATTTGGCTTGCTGCATAAAAACATGGTTGAAATAAAGGACGAAAGCTTCACTGAAAAGATAATAGAGAAGCATCTTGCTTATGAAGAAGAGCAAAAGTTGAAGCTGTTTTGTAATTCATATTTACTTGTCTTTCTGATTGCTCTATGCCTGTTACTGAATGCTGTGACATTATTATTGAGCAGTGGCTATGCTTTTGTAGGCAGCACTTTTACGTTAGAGTCAGAGCATCTTATCTTAGGTGTTGTTGTTTCCTTTGCTCTAACAGTCTTTAAATATTTCTCCGAGTTCCTACAAGTAAAACATGCTCTGCCTAATCGTGTAGACGGCCCCGCCAGCGTTAGCTGACGGGGTGCGCCTCACACACCACTGTACGTACGGGTCTCGTATACAGCGGTTCGTTAAGCTGTGGAGCTACTTTCCTGTAGTAGTCGAGCATTGGTTCGTATCCCCTCCGGACAAGCCGTTTCACCGTTACCGTTGTTATCATGATGGGGCTTTGAGCCACGGCCCAGCCTCCCTTCCTGGTTCTGTTCCAGGCATAGGCCTGCCACCTGGGGACTTACACAAAAAGCCAGCCTCATAGAGTAGTGCATTAGAAGTTTGAAGTTACCTGCCAACTAGCCGCTCAATTCTGTATAAACAGTTGGCGGTGGTTGTACAAACAGATCCAGACCATCGAATATACTACATATCCTGTTTAACATCCTATGTTTGTTCTCAGTGACTTAGCTACTCTTTTTCCCCTTTTGTAGACGTTATCTGAAACATAAGAAATGAGTATATAAGCTTTAGACAAAAAGACTGGGTAGGGA
>NZ_QRGR01000072.1 GCF_003367245.1 Pontibacter diazotrophicus
CAAGAGTTTTGAAATACTATTTATGGATGACGGCAGAACAATAATTGTCAACTCTAATAAATGGTAAAACTCTTCACACAACAAAACCTAAACCACACCTGAAGGCGTGCCTTAGCCAAACACGTTAGCAGGAATTTTTAAAAATGAATGAACAAGATTAATCAACTCTTAAGATATATTTTAAAAACCTAAATGGGGATAAACTTCAACGGAGGTAAACTTTACTACTTCTTTCTCTTGATATTACTTATAGCATGCAGTTCAAGAAAAACAGAAACTTTGAAGTATGAGAATGGGCAGGTCAGAGTAATTTCAGAAGTAGTTAATGGCAAGCGTGATGGAAAATTTATGGAGTACTATGAGGATGGGAAGGTGAAGAATGTAAGCTTTTATAAAGATGGGCTCCTACATGGAGTGTCTAAAGTGTTTTATGAAGATGGAACGCTTGAGTACAAGGGTACTGCACTTGAGGGGAAACCCCACGGCGAGTCAATTAGCTATTATAGAAATGGGAACCCTGAATTCAAGGCCAACTATGTACACGGCTTGTTAGATGGACCATTTACTAAGTACTTTCAGAACGGCATTAAAAAGGGAGAAGGTACTATGAGAAAACGGAAGCCCTTTGGCAGCATCGTCACCTATGACAGTTTAGGCCACAAACTGAACGAATGTTTTTATGATAGTGCAGGTGTCAAACTAAAGTGCTTGCCTTCCACTAATGAAGTAGATTAAAGAACTACTGTATTATAGAATAACTATCTGCTAACCCTGCACAGGCTCCATTCTCGGCTGCGCCTCGTTCGCAGCCTGTACTAAACGTTAGCAGTAAATGAAATTATGAATGAGAAGAATTTTACAACTTAAACATTGTCAGATATTTTTGATTTTGATGTTTTCAATGTTGGTAGGCAATACCACGATTGAAGGCTACTCAACTGTAAATGATGTGTTAGGAGTCATAGGTGTGGTTCTGTTCTTTTCACTCCTGATTGCCTACGGACATTACCTCTATGACTACCTGCCAAGGAAGATAAAGTTAAACTACAATCTGTTTATCATAAATGCTTTTCTGACCATAGCATCGCTCATAGCAGTAGCCATACTCACAGAATCCAACAAAGTAAGTCTTACAGGAATCTATGCGCTACCAGGCTTCTACATTTTTTATGCCTTCTTACATACCATAGCGTTCCCAGTAAAAGTCTTGAAATCCATTGAATTGAATAGAGAAGCCAGATTAGGGGAATATATTGGGCTGTTCTTTGGGATAATCTTCTGGCCATTCTGTATCTGGTTCATTCAGCCAAGAGTGAACAGGATAGCAAGAGAAGAACAAGCAGTATTTGAAGTATAAAGAACATGTTCTGCTAACAAGGCACAGGCTCCATATTCGGCTGCGCCTCGTCCGCAGCCTGTACGAGTCCGTTATGGGTCATAATAATGACGAAAACAATCTACATATTAACTCTACTCTTTTTAGTTGCTTGCCAAAGTCGAGAGGGAAAGCAGCAGGAGGGCTTTGACCCAGAGTATGTAGTGAAAAGCTATTACAGTAATGCAGATGACCCTGAAAACTTAAAATTATTAAAATATTATGACTCATCCGACAGACTCCTTCGTGAAATTGGTAAGGAAGGTGATTGCATCAGGTACATTTATGATAAGACTGGTAAGCTAATTGAGAAGGTTTGGGGGAGAGGTTGCCAGCAAGTTCAGGGGGTAAGGAGCATTCTTTTCTACGACACCTTAGGTAACCTTTTAGGCACTTACACGACAAGTGACACGCTGGTTAACATGGATACAGTTAATTTCGAACAGATTTACTTCTACGACATTGAGAATAGGCTGGTAAAGGAGAAAATAGCTGAAAGAGTTGAATCACAAGGCGACACTATTAAGACGTGGAACTACTATACCTATGTCGGGAATAAAAAAGATTCTCTGCTGGTAACGGAGGGCAATGGCTTACTCTGGAAGGGAGCCTACAAGTACGACACGACTGGCAGACTGGTTGAGCTTAGAAAGACCCGCAGGGATACGTATGAGAATGAGTTTTTCCTCTATGATGACTTAGGCAGGCTGGTTGAGAAACAGACAATAACAAATTACAAATTCGACACTCCCGTGGGTGTGTCGGCTCCCCAACATTAGAACTACCCTGGAGTATAAAATTCAACAAATTTAAATTCACTTCTGCTACCACTACTATGGGTGTTCATTGTGGGTAACCCGACAGGGTTATCCACTGTGAACACCC
>NZ_QRGR01000073.1 GCF_003367245.1 Pontibacter diazotrophicus
AAGGAGAACGACCGCTACATCTGCCCCATGGGCAAGCCGCTCCCCTTCAAGGGCTTTGACCGCACTGCGGACGGCAGGCTGCTGAGAAACTACTGGGCAGCGCCCAGTGACTGCAGGCAGTGCTCCTTCAAACCCACGTGTGCCCCCAAGGCCCGGTGCAGGAAAATCACCCGGACCGCCTATGACGAGCAGTACCTCATATCTTTGAAACATTAGCCAAGAGTACAATTCTTACTATTTGTACCTTCGCTTTTATACAATAAGGGAGGAAAGGATTAAGTAACAGTACTAGACACTTGAAGATGTCGCCCCTCAGGGATCCCTTTCCTCCCTCTTCATCCAAGCCAGAACAGTACCGAAAGGCCGCCTGCTGCAGGCGAGACCTAGTATCTAGCTGTGAGTATAGGTTGCAGATGAAGTTCACTTACCCAAACTACCCAACATGATGAAAAACCTGCTATGCCAAAACCTGGGAGTGGACGTTTCCAAAGACTCCCTTGATGTTGTCTTCTCTACCCTCGATATGGAGCGTCAGGTCAGGGTGAAGGCCTCCCGCAAGTTCGCCAACACACCTGCCGGTATCAGGCAGCTCCAGCGCTGGATGGAAAGCAAGCGCGCAGCAGAAGTGGAACTGCGTATCCTCATGGAGGCCACCGGCATCTACTATGAGCAGCTGGCCTGGTTCCTCCACCAGCAGGGCTACCAGGTGTCGGTGATCCTGCCCACCAAGGCCAAGCGCTACCTGCAGGCCATGGGCCACAAGAGCAAGAATGACAGCATCGACGCCAAAGGGCTGGCCCGTATGGGCCTGGAGCAGTTGCTGCCCCTCTGGCAACCCCTGTCGCAGAACATCTACCAGCTGCGTCTCCTGACCCGCCAGTTGGAAGACTTCTCTAACCAGCGCACCGTATTCCTCAACCAGCTCCACGCCCTACACCACAGTGCCTTTGCGGTAAAGCAGGTGGAGAAAAGCCTCAAAAAGATGGTCCGCACGCTGGAGAAGAGCATCCAGGAGCTGGAGGAGGCTATTCAGGAACTCATCTGCCAGGACCCGCTGCTGGCCGAGCGGGTGGAGAAGCTCCTGGCTATCAAAGGAGTGGGTCTCAAGACGGTGGCCGTGCTCCTGGCCGAGACCAACGGCTTTGCCACCTTTGAGAAGCAGGGTCAGCTGGTGAGTTACTCGGGCTATGATGTGGTGGAGAACCAGTCAGGCAAACGCTCGGGAAAGACCAGGATGTCCAAGAAGGGCAACGCCCATATCCGCCGGGCCATGCACCTGCCGGCCTTTTCAGTAGTGCGCTACAAAGAGCCTGTTTTTACCGCACTCCATGAACGGCTTCTGGCAAAGGGCAAGACTAAGATGCAGGCTTACGTGGCTGTGCAGCGTAAGCTGCTGATCCTGATCTGGACGCTGTGGCGCAAGAACCAGGTGTATGACCCGCTTTACGATCAAAGGCATCAAAAACAAAAAGAGGCAATCCTTAGCTTGGAGGCCGGAGCCTCTCTTTCAGGTGTCTGCGCAGCAGACGAAAACAAAGTAGCCCCGCTGGGCAGGGCTACACAAGATGAACATCCCGCACCTGTCGGCCAGGAGCTCTCTTTCAGGTAAGGGGAAGATAAGAAAAATTCAACTAAAATCCTTGACTTTTAAGACAGTACCTGAGGGCATATGCCCGGCAGCAAAGCAGGCGGGGCAGGCGCATGAAAAAGCTTCGCCAGAGCACAGTGGAGCCGGTCTTCGGGAGCCTGGTACACCACTATGGCCTGCGCAACATCAATGTGCTGGGAAAATCAGGCGCTCATAAGGTCATGCTCCTGGCTGCCGCTGCCTTCAACATAAGAAAGTACATGAGGAACAGACCGAAAAAGTCTGTGAGCATGGCAACAGCAATGGAAAGGGAGCAGCCACATGTTCATACCTTCAGCTATTGGTTTCACCCCTGTCGCTTGACCACAATCAAAGAGAGGAGCATTATATGCTTATTCCGAATAA
>NZ_QRGR01000008.1 GCF_003367245.1 Pontibacter diazotrophicus
GAAGCGTGGGGTCCAGAATGGGCGTATGCCGGATAACCGGAAGATGGGCGAAGTCCTCGTGTCTTGCGCCAGAGAGCGCGTAGAGGGTGTACTCTTCTCCTTCTTCATTGTACTTTTTATAAAACAGAGCCCCGAACTTCGCCTTGCTGATTTGGGTGGCAATGTCTGTCACATTCTGTACCACCTTATCTAGTTCCAACTCAGATGTCAGCATGTTGCCTACCTGGTTGATCAATTCCAACTGTGTGTTCCTTTCCTCCAGCTTTCGCTGTGTCTCCCTTAACTGCAGGAGCAGTTCCTGCTGCTCTGCTTCTGATTGTTTAAGTTCCATTCTTATTTTATGAAAGAGATACAAGAAGCATGTTCTATAACTGCATCTTCTTTTTAGGATGTAAATTTACTAATGTAATAACTGTGCCTGTAGCGTATTAATCCTTAATCTGTTATGTACAAATACCTGTATTAGCTAGCTTATCTATGTATTCCATTAGTGCGGGAGGCACAGAGCATGCTCTCAGGTTAACGATGATGGTTTTGTAGAGCGGGCAGGGTTTTGTGGAGAATTCGCCACAATGAGCTGGTAAGTTGGGTTGAAGCATACTTTTCGAACCAGGTGCCTCAAACGGAACTCAACAGCCTGCAGTTAGTTTCCGGCCAAAGCAAAAAGCTTCTGCCGGAATTCAGGCTCGTGAAGTTACAGCGGGAGTTGGACGCCAAGGTAACAGATGGAATGTCAAAACTATTCTCCCCGCCCGAAGTAAACAGCTTAGTGTATTTATGATGTTAAATGATAGTCCGGAGAAATTTGAGCTGGAGGGGCATCCTCCACTATACATGGAAAAGCCTGCTTTACTACCTGCTGCTGGCAGTCGCTGTTTACCTTGCCCATGACCACTATCAGGTGGCTTACCTGAGTATGCCTTTCAACACCGTTACTATCTTCAGTACGGCGCTGGCTATCTTTCTTGGTTTCAAGAGCAACAATGCCTATGAAAGGTGGTGGGAAGGCCGCAAGATTTGGGGGCTGCTGGTTAACTACAGCCGCGCCTGGACGCGTCAGGTGATCACGATGATGATTCCTGAGATAGAAGCGGATGCCCCAGCCGTAAAAGAGCTGCAGCGGCGGATGGTGTACAGGCACATTGCCTTTGTGCATGCGCTGCGCGTATTCCTGCGAATAAAGCACGCTTACAATGAAACGGACCAGGAAGAAATTTACGAGGAAGCTAACAGATACTCTGACATACAGGCTTTTCTATTGGAAGATGAATTTCAGGCTTTCTACCACAAAAACAATCCGCCTAATTTCCTGCTTGAGCTGCAGGGCGAGGACTTGCAGCAGGCCTTCAAAAGAGGCTGGCTCTCAGACTACCGGTTTGTAAAACTGGAGGACACGCTGGTGGAGTTCAACAACATTCAGGGCATGAGTGAGCGAATCAAGAACACGCCTTTCCCACGCCAGTACAGCTTTTTCTCCCGGGTTTTCGTGTTTATACATGCCACGCTGCTGCCCTTCGCTTTTGTGAGTGAGTTGGGTTTTGCCACTATCCCTGTCTCCGTCGTCATTTCCTTTGTGTTTCTGGCGCTGGATTTGGTGGGCGAGCGAACCGAGGACCCTTTCGAGAACAGGCTGGAGGATGTGCCACTCACCGCCCTCAGCCTCACTATAGAAACCAATATCAAGGAGCAGTGGGGCGATGAGGACTTTCCTGTCAAGCAGACGACGCAGGAGGGCATTGTTTTGTAACACCCAAGTTTATGCCGCATCGCCGGGTCATAATGCAGGATGCCGGAGCTTAGCCTGGGAGAGTAAGGTAGTGTTTCCTCTGCGGGAAAAGAAAGGTGCTGTTCCTCACTGCCTCCACGTCCGCACACACGTTGTAGTGAAGGTGACGGAGGCTATACACCCGTTGAAGGCAAACGGCCTGTCTCGTATCAGGGCTTAGAAGGCTATGGTGAGGCTGAGGGTATGGAGTGCTGCGTTAAGGCCCGTAACACAACAAGGAGGCGATTCCTAAGGGCTATATAATGGGTACAAATAAAAATTTAATATATACTAATTATCCGATAAAAAGTACCACCTTTGAGGCTCATAGTCAAAGCCCAACTACTTGCTCGTTTCCACTGGAACATTTGCCCTTGACTATAACCCTGCAACAGATATTCTCGCCGCCTGCATGCCAGACATACGGCAGCACGAGTTGACGCAGGTAAGCTATTGCCTGGGAATCATCATTGAGGCAGTCAACAACTACCATATCCGCAGCTTGCTGATAGATTGCAGCAATTCTGTTGTCGAAGTCGAGGACAGGACCTACAACGCCATCGCTACGAAGTTTGCCACAGCTCTGAGAGCAACCCGTTTGAAGAAACTGGCTTGGGTTATAGCCCCAAAAGCCAGGCTTTACAGCGCACTCAGGCAGGAGTTGAGCCCGCCCATAAAGCTTGTGGGCTTCTCCGGCAAAGCCGAAGCAATGGAGTGGCTGCTGCAGTTGGAGCCAGCTTAACCTGGAACTGCGCTGCATGAGATAAAAGGCGCATCTGTATAAGCTAAGCCCCTGTTTACAAACTGCCTCTCCTGCGATGCGGCCCTATCTCAGCAAAAGGGATAACCGGATTTTCAATATATAAATAAATACATATACTAAGTAACCTATCTTCATGAAAAACAGTTACCTTCATATCCCCATATAGGGATTCTGGAGATATGAGCGAACGGACTGGCTTTCTAAACAATCTTGATAAATGCAACCTGGTGGTGCTTACCCCGGTCAGTAAAGACCGGACTTACTGCCGCTTTTTCCTGGACGGCCTGTACATGGACAGGATGTATGTTTCTGATCCTGCCCTCGTGGCCAAGCTTAGTCAGCTAAGCGGAAAAGGAGAAGAAATAAGCACTGGAGGGGTAGCCAGATTAAAGCAACTGTTTATGGGTGTGGCCATACTGTAAATGCCTCTTGCATGAGACCATCCCTGGCTCCAGCAGTTCGCCAGGCAACGCAACTACCCCGCCAAAGATTGAGCCTTTCTATCCTGATAGCAGTATAAGCTTCTGTTTTGCACCTCAAAATCCCGCGTTTCCGGGACAGAATGTAAGGTGCATTTTCCCGGAGAGACTCCCTTCAGAGAGAAGTCGGCTAGCAGGCATTCGCATGAAATGGTTATTTCTTTGAGGAAATAATAAAGCGATGTCTCTGATAATACTGCATGATGTGCCACGAAAGGCCCTGCTGCGTTTTCCTCTATCATATGGGCGGGTTCTTTGCCGAGGCCTTGCACTCAGTAGCAGACAAAAGGGTGATGCTGGTCTATGAGTTTAATAACACATGGATACAGGCTCCTTACCTGGAGGAGGTTGTTATATCAGAACTGATAAAGAGGGAGTGAAAAAGCCACCACCTCTCAACAGGGCCATGATAAGGAGAACACCGAGTAGGTTGTACCCGATATGCAGCAAAAACTGTTATCACTTTTGGTGAATAAAGGTTAGCAATTCCGTTTGTTTCTGTGAGTTACACGTTAAGAGTGATATACTTATTGAAGACTAAATGTCAGGAAAAAACAAAAAACAATTCGGCGTGTGGTTAGATTCTAACCATGCCACTGTAGTAGGCAGAGAATTAGTGGACAACGGGAGTTTTGTTGTTTTGGCCGAGGCTAAGAATGATGGCCCGGGAAGCAACTCGAACGAAAATACCGGCAACAATGCCGAACAATCGTTGCAGCAGAAATTTTTTAAGGAAATAACCACGCACCTACAGAATGCTGAAGAAGTACACGTAACCGGTACGGGTATTACGCAGGAACAATTTATACATTTTATGGCGCAAACTGCCCAGTTTAAGAATACGGTAGCCAACGAAAGTACTTCGCTTAAAATGGGCGACGAAAAACTAGTGGAGTATATTGCCCAAAAATTTAATTAAGCACTTAAAATTTTAATAAAGAAAGCTGCTTCAACAATTTTGAAGCAGCTTTCTTTATTATTATCCGCTTTAGGTAAAACGCTTGGATATTTTTCTAAGTTTCTCTTCACTAATAGAAGTGACCAGCCTACTATTCGAACTATTCACTTTTGTTATCAATATCATCGGCTCAGTCCATTTTGCAGCATTGTGCGTGGAACATGCCTTTTAAATAATTTACAACCATGAACTATACTATAACAATTAACAGCGCGAACACCGTAGAAGCCATTTCGGAATATTGGTCAGAAGAGGATTATGTAAATTTACTTTTGAAATTTAATTATCCGGATGCCGAAAATGCGCCCAAAGATACCTTGGAAGAGTTGCTTTTAATGGCTATTACTGATTATGAACCCAATGAAGCAGCCGCAATTATTCTGGAATATAAACTTGCCGACAAAATCAACGAGGGGCAAATAAGCCAAATCTCCAATGATATGTTACTGGATAAAATATCGGAAGAATACCCTGATATAAGTTTGCATGCCCCGTTGTTCCATATCAATCAGCTTTTATATAAAGCCTTTAACGGTAAATTTCCTAACGCCAAAGCCACGCAAATAAACCTTTCTATTACCCCCTTAGACCAGGCGGAAGAACCTGATTTTACAAAAGAGAACATACTGCGTTTACTGGATAAAGGATTAGCTGACAGCAACCTGATTAAGCGTCTTTTTAGCGAACAAATGGCCGGTAGCAAACCTTTTCCGGAAGCAGAAAACATTATATGGGAGCTAGAGGCTATTAACAATAGAGATTACAGTATTCTAACTTCCGACTATTGGTTAAGTAAGACTGATATTGTAGCAGGGGAATTTGAAGGAGTACTTGAACAAGCTACCGATTCAGTAGAAATGAATTCAAGGGAACTATAACCTGTCCCGGGGATGACCACAGGAGAATATCTAATAAGTGGCATCCCCGGAATTGGTTTCTAATTGACCAGCCTACAAGCCAAGGTATACCTATTTATTTGGCTGATTCAAAACATGCTACCAGCATGCGCTGGAACAGGGGCTACAAACCTTTATACGTTCCTAAAGCGCCGCTATTCTCGATCTCCCGTGCCTTATAAAGTAATATGCTTTATCGTGCTGTGGCGGATGTATTTCCCGTGGCTCTTCAGCGCCTGCATTAGCTGCTGATTCTTCTTTGCCTCTACCAAGTAAGAGGAACAGTTTTTACTTTGGCAGGAAAAGTTTAAGCTAAAAAGAAAAAGGACTTACGAATTAACGTAAGTCCTTTTTCTTTTTAGCTCCCCCTCCTGGGCTCGAACCAGGGACCCCATGATTAACAGCAATTAGCCTCTTGACCTTGTGTTGTTTTTGTAGTTTGTTAATTGCTGTTATTCAGCTTGTTATGGAAATATTTATTTATCATAATTTTTGAATATTAGTGGTTGTTTTCTACTTTTGTTTAAACCATATTTAAACCGGTGGTAAGATTAAACAACTAAAAATTAGAGAACATGGCCTCAGTGAAAGTACTCCTTTACACCTCCAAGGTGCTCAAGAACGGCGAGCATCCCATTATGCTGCGTCTAATCAAAGATAGGAAGATCAAGTATGTATCACTGGACCAGTCTTGTAACGCAGAGCTGTGGGATTCTAATGAGCAGCGACCTACTAAAAAACATCCCCACAAGGTAGAGCTTAACATTAAAATCTCTAAAATTATAAGTGATGCCAACAAAATCATCCTAGACTTTGAGAACAACGACCAGCACTACTCTGTGGAGGATATTGCCAAAGCGCTCAGCAAAAAGAGCGTCGGCAAGCTCACCTTTTTCAAATTTACGGATGAGCTTGTACAGCGTCACAAAAACGTAGACAAGATCGGTACTGCTGATGCTTTTCAGAATACTAAGCGCACCGTATCCCGCTTTACAAATGGGAAAGACATCACCTTTAAAGAGGTAGATTACATCTTCCTGACACGCTTGGAGGATGATCTGCTAAAGCGAAAGGTGGCAGAGAATTCCATAGCGGTTTACATGCGCACCATTCGCTCTATATACAATAAGGCCATAGCCGAAGGGCACGCGCGTGAGGCTGAGTATCCCTTTAAAACATACAAGCTGACCAAGCTCAACACAAAAACCAAGAAGCGGGCGCTGACGAAGGACCAGGTAAAGAAAATCTCGGACCATAAACTCGAACTTGGTAGCAAGCTTTGGATGGCCAGAAGCATCTTCCTGTTCTCCTACTACTGCCGAGGCATCAATTTTATTGACATGGCCCAACTCAAGTGGGGCAATATCCGAGACGGCAGGCTGCACTACACCAGGGCAAAGACCGGCCATCAGTTCAACATCGCCCTGCTGTCACCAGCCCTGGAGATACTTGACTACTACAGGAAAAATCAAGACGGATCAGGGTTCATCTTCCCGATCCTGGGTGCCTATCATGATACGGAGCAGAAGGTGAAGAATCGTGTAAAGAAGATAATGAAGGAGGTGAACAGCAACCTACGCACGGTGGCAAGCAAGGTGGAGATCGACTTCAATGTCACCACCTATGTGGCCAGACACAGCTACGCTACCGTGCTCAAGCGGCAGAACGTGTCCACTTCCCAAATAAGTGAGGCCCTTGGCCACAGCAGTGAGAAGATCACGCAGGTCTACCTAGACAGCTTTGAGAACACAGTGTTGGACGAGGCCGATAAGTTCTTACTTTAATAACCTTTTAACTCAACTAATGACTAAATGAAAGAAGCCTAAATCAGCTACAGAGTGGCAGAGGAGGTGTTGAACAGCAAAGAGATGATTTTGAAGCAAGACTTCGAGTTAAGCTAAATGATGTGTCAATCATGTAAGATAAGGGCACAAAATAATTTGTATTGACTATAACAACTGTTATAGTCAATAGAGCGTTTACAGAGCTTTTCAGTTTTCGATATAGCTGCATTTAACCTAACGCAAAACCAATTATCACCATGGGAACCTTTCTGACTAACTATCAAGAAATTGGGAGAAGGTAAATTATATCGATTTGTTTTTTTTGTTATAGATAATTAAATATTATATTAACATTGTTAACAATAGTGATTAGTCACTAACTGCGATTCATTAAACGTTGCAGAGCTAAAATAAAAGCTCAAAGTATGTGCTAAGGATTTGTCTTCATCTGAATAAAGGTAAGAGAGTCGGAATAATGCTATGAGTAGCACTAAGTCTCTATAAAAGCTTTTACAACGGCATTCAAGAACAGCAGCCTACAATAATAAGAAGCTTTAACAAGGGTAAATATGAATAAGATTGTCAACTTGTTTTCTACTGTTGGGGGTGACGTTAACTTACCAGCCTCTAATTCAGAGGCTAAAGATGTGTTTTTGGATGGGAAAGAAGCTTCTGGTACAGATAACGAGTTATTTATCAGACAGGCTTTCAAAGACGACCCTAAATTAGGTTGTGAATTACTGTATCGACACTATTATCAAGGCTTATGCAGCCATGCTTCGCGGTTTGTCTATTCTAAGTCTATAGCTGAGGATATCGTATCAGACATATTCTGCCAATTTTATCTAAACGGCACTTTCATGGAAATATCGACCTCTTATAGGGCTTTTCTTTATAAGAGTGTCAGGAACAGGGCTTATAACTATCTTCGGCTAGAGGCTAAACGAACTGTAGAGTTAGATCCTGTTTATGAAAATAACACAGAGGCTGCCTGTCAGCAGCCTGACTCCGTTATTGAATATGAGGAACTGAGTCAGCAGGTGGAGGCTGCTATTAATTCCCTTCCGCCCAAGTGTAGAAAAATTTACCTGATGCATCGGTTTGAGGATAAAAAATACTCTGAGATTGCTGAGGCCCTTCAACTCTCACCCAGAACAGTGGAGGTGCAAATCAGAAAAGCAAGCCAGCTTGTGAGGGAGGCATTATCCAAAACTTGGATTCTTTACGTATTGCTGCTTCACAGCCTCTGCTAAGTCAACGCAGTACATCTTTTGCTTCAGAAGATGTATTTGAGCTGTGAATAATTGCCGCCGCCACCACTCTTTTATCATTTCCCTCCCTCTTTTTTTATTATTTCCTCTCCTTTTAGAGAAGTGCCTATGGTACGTTTCCCATAGAGGCTTGTTCAATAAAATAGGTGAAAGCCTTATTTAAAAAATAAAATGAAAATTTTTGCTTTTCGAGTAAGGGTTTTCCAGAGTTTAGTTGTCTATGTAGTATAAACCATATCAGATGTCTGTAAAACCATTGATAACAAGCGAACTCTTATTTGCCTATTTTGCAGGGAGGGCCACTGCTTTGCAGAAGCAGATGATAGAGGAATGGGTAGAAGAGGACGGTGATAACGAAGAATTCTTCTACGCATGCATGCACGAGTGGGAAGTAAAGCATCTACAATACAGTGCTGATACCAATGCGGCTGTTGCCAGATTTTACGACAGCATACAGAACCAAAACCATTTTGACTTACAGCCTGAACTTGAGCAGAGGAATTCTCTGGAAACGAAGAAGTCGAGAGGCTGGCAAAAATGGCTCATTGCTGCCTCTGTTTTGTTTGTTCTCCAGTTTGGAGCTTGGCTTATGCGTGATGCCATTCTATATAAAAGCTATACTACAAGCAATGGTGAAGTGAATTCTGTCATACTTATGGATGGAAGTCAGGTAGCGTTGAATGAAAACTCCAGCCTCCGGGTACCGCGCTTCGGATTCGGGGAATTAAGCCGCAATGTGCGTTTGAGGGGGGAGGCCAGGTTCTCAGTGGTGCACACGCCGGATGACAAAAAGTTTATTGTTTTTACAGACTCCGCTTTTCAGGTAGAAGTTCTTGGAACTGAATTCAACCTGTCTGCACGTGAAAGTGGCGCTAAGGTGGTGCTACAAGAGGGCAAGGTGAAGGTGCTATACCAAGGGACACCAGAGCAGGACTCCACTCCTCTGATTATGGCGCCGGGCGATATAGTTGCTCTTAATAAGAATCACAAGGAGCTACAGGTAAAGAAAGTACTGCATCCTCAAAATTACTCTGCCTGGCAGCACGGTCGGCTGGTTTTTGATAATACGTCTCTCCATGAGATCAAGGATCTGCTTCAGGATAACTATGGGTTAACCGTAGAAGTAAAGGGAGAAGATCTACTTAAAAAGACGGTTTCCGGATCCTTCAGGGCCAATAACGTAAATGAGTTACTATACGCTTTTTCTGAAATAATGAATATCAATGTAGTACGGCAGGATAGTCTCGTGATTTTTGTAAACTAGTACATGATAGACCATCCCTGTTGGAACACGTGAGATATGATTAAAACGCTGTTATTCTCCGGTAGTAACCAATCCAGTACTTGTACTTACAATTGAGTTTATATAATTATAATACACGATTAACAATTCATGTTTACGAAAGTGGTATCTGCTGTCGTAACATAGAGCGCACGTGGTAAAAAAGTGAAAAATCACGGCTATATAATCTTAATAAAACCCTAACAAGCTTATTTTTCATCGGCTAAGGAATATCTGCTATACAGCTGACAGGAATTCTATTGCCTTTATTTTAAGTCAAAGACAGTTATAAATTAAAAAAGAAACATAAAATGTAATCATTTTACCACTTTATCCCCTCTGAATATGAAAAAGAAAGTATACAAATTAAGTTCATGCGGCATGCTGATAGCGCTCCTTTCTACCTGGCAAATGCAGAGCCAGGCGCAAGTACTGGCATTTGAACCACGCACACAGGAGGCTCCCAAAGCATCAACTATCAAAGTACGGGATGCATTGAACAATTTCAGGGGGCACTATAAAGTAGACATATTGTTTTCTGATCAGGTGGTGAAAGAATATGCTGTTCCTGCAAACACCATAAACCTCAACCAACCACTGGAGCATAACCTGGAAAACATTCTAAAACCGACCGGTTTAGAATTTAAAAAATCTAAAGATGGAACATATCTGATAAAGCCAGCCGTAAAAAATGAAAAACATACACAGGCGCCTCCTCAGATTCGTACCAGCACACTAGACGCTGAAATAGTGGAGCGGCAGACAGGCAGAAGCATAAAGGGTGAGGTAACGGATGAAAGTGGGGTGGGGCTTCCAGGTGTAACCGTCATCGTAAAGGGCACTACTATCGGTACAGCCACCGGTGTAGATGGCACATTCTCTCTGAATTTACCTACCGGGAATGAGACCCTGGTTGTCTCTTATATAGGTTTCAAAACACAGGAAATAGCAGTAGGTGACAAGACTGTTGTCAATGTTAGTTTACAAACAGATGCAAAAGCCCTGGAAGAAGTGGTGGTAGTAGGGTATGGCGTTCAGAAAAAGAGTGACATTACCGGGTCTGTTGGAAGTGTAAAATCAGAAGAGTTAACCTCTTATCCTGTTCCGGACGCGGTAATGGGACTACAGGGAAAAACAGCAGGTGTTCAGGTGGTACAAAACTCTGGTGCGCCGGGTGCAACAGTTAGTGTTCGTGTACGAGGGGGTAACTCTTTGCAAGGTGGTAACGAACCCCTTTATGTTGTAGATGGTTTTGCGCTTACTGGTGCGCCTAATTCACTGAGCCCTAATGATATTGAATCCTTAGAAGTTTTAAAAGATGCCTCGGCCACAGCCATTTACGGTTCCCGTGGAGCAAATGGTGTTGTGTTGATTACAACCAAGAGAGGTAAAGCAGGAAAAGCACAGATAGATTTTAGCAGCTATTATGCCATACAGGAAGTTGGCAAAACGCTTGATTTGATGAATGCCAGGGAGTTCGCAGAACTTGCAAATGAGCGTGCTGTGAACGACGGTGTTCCTTTATTTTTTACACAGGATCAGATCAACGCGCTGGGTGAGGGAACAGATTGGCAGGATGAGTTATTCCGAAAAGCTCCCATGCAAAATCATTCTTTAACGGTGTCAGGGGGAAGTGAGAACTCACAATACTCTGTTTCTGGTAGTTATTTGAGCCAGGATGGTATCATTGTCGGCTCCAGTTTAGAAAGGCAAACACTTAGAGCTAATTTAAACCAAACGATTAGCCCTAAGATAAAACTGAACGTCAATACTATTCTGAGCAACACGGATAACTCGCAATTAAACAGTGATAACGGGCAAAAAGGAAATTCCGTGCTGAGTGCAGTTTTAGGAGCACCTCCCACTGTTACCCCCAAAGATGCAGATGGCTTTTACAGCAACATAAGACCTTACTCCTTCAGCCCGAACAGTTTGGAGAATCCTTTGGCATTAGCTTTAGAAAGAAAGCAGGATGTTAACCAGAAATCTATATTAGCCGGAACCGCTCTTACCTATGAACCAATTGAAAGGCTGATATTCAAAACCTCGGTAGGTGTAGAATCAAATTCCTACAGAACAGATATATTCTCTCCCTCTATTATTTTTGCCACTCCGAAAAGCCAGGCAAGCATCGGATCTACGGATATCATGAATATCCTGAATGAAAACACAGTCGCATATTCAAAGCAGTTGAAGGAAGATCATGATGTGTCGCTTTTGGGCGGAGTTACCTATCAACAAAATACCTTTAAGACTTTTAACACCGGTAATACAACTGGTTTCTCTACCGATGAGTTAGGTGCCAATAACCTGGGAGCTGGCAGTGTTCCTGGATTCGCAACAAGTGCCACAGAAAAGTGGGTTTTATTCTCTTATCTGGGCCGTGTAAACTATTCCTACAAAAGCACATATTTGCTTACCGCCAGTATGAGGGCCGACGGTTCATCTCGTTTTGGGAACGGCAATAAATGGGGGTATTTTCCATCTGCTGCGTTTGCATGGAGAGCAATCAACGAGGATTTCGCCAAGGATCTGACTTACCTCAGTGATTTAAAATTCAGGCTGTCCTACGGTATCACCGGAAACAGCGCCCTTTCCCCTTATCAGACGCTGAACACACTGTATGCTTACCGCACGGTATACAATGATCAAAACTACATCGGATATGCCCCCAGCCTGACCATGCTGGCAAATTCCAACCTGAAATGGGAAACGACTGCCCAGTATAACGCGGGTATGGATGTGGCATTTTGGAACAACCGACTCTCTTTCACAATGGACTACTACAGAAAGGATACCAGGGACTTGCTGGTAAATGTCCCGCTTCCAACCTCTTCGGGCTATACAACCTCCATCATGAATATCGGAAAGGTTAGAAACACAGGTACTGAGCTGGGCTTAAATGCCATCATTGTTGATAATGAGTCTTTTAAATGGGACATGAACCTGAATGTCTCCAAGAACAAAAGCTTGGTGGTCCAATTAGACAAAGACAGTGATGTATACGGAGTAGTATTGCCCCAGCCAGTATCAGCCTCTGTGAATTTAGTGCGGGTAGGCCTGCCAGTAGGAGTCTTCTATGGTTATATGGAAGATGGGTTAAATGAAAATGGAGACATCAGATATAAAGACCTGAATGGGGATGGTACCATTAATAACAACGATAAAGCCGTGATAGGTGATCCCAACCCTGACTTTTTATACAACTTCGGCTCCAGCATGTCTTATAAAAGCTTTGAGCTGACATATCTATTCCAGGGAAAGCAGGGCGGAGATCTTTTCAATATGAACTTAGCTTCTCAAGGTAGTAGCTTTTACTTTGGGGAAAACCAGCTGAAGGATGTGTATGAAAACTATTGGTCTGCTTCTAATCCCGATCCAAATGCGAAATATCCGAAGATAAGTGCCAATGCTAAGTTTCGTGAGTCTGACCGTTTTGTGGAAGACGGTTCCTTCTTGAGGTTGAGAAACATACAGCTGGCTTATAACCTTCCAGTCAGCAAAACATCCATTAAGTGGATGCAGGGGTTCCAGATTTATGCAAGTGCACAGAACTTGTTGACATTTACGAATTACTCCTGGTATGACCCTGAGGTGAACACAAGAGGCGGTTCCAACTCAGTCTCTATGGGCATCGATAACTCAGGATATCCCAATGCTAAAACTTATACTTTAGGCGTACGCGTTAAGCTTTAATCTTTCAATTTCAAGGATAATAATATGAAAAGGATCATAATTGCTTCTTTAGTTTGTCTGTCTTTTCTTGGAACATCTTGTGAGGACTTACTGGAAGAGGAACCACTGGATAGGCTATCCTCTAAAACATTTTATAAAACGCTAGCAGACGGGAATGCAGCGGTGAATGCGATATACAACCCACTACGGACAAATTATGGGTTCCGATACGGAGCACAGTATACAGCGGTGTCAGATTACGCTTCAGGTCAGGGTTTCTATATCCCAGTAGCCTCCTATCAGGGGTATCCCAGTTCGATCATATCCGTCACGGACGGTGAATGGGCTTACTTTTACCAGGCAATCAATCTAGCGAATATCGTACTGAAGTATGTCCCTGGAATAAATGCCTCTGATGCTGATAAGAATGCCTTACTGGGGGAAGCACGTTTCCTGAGAGCACTGAATTACTATTCCTTGGTAAGAGGGTGGGGCGGTGTTCCTATCAGAACGAGCCCTACAGAGGACTTTTCCAGTTTAGGTGGCAAAAGAGCTTCAGTGGCTGAAGTGTATTCCCTCATTATCGATGACCTGAAGTATGCTGAAACCGCGCTCCCTTCCTCCCAAAGCCTTGCAGGAAAGCCTACGATGTGGTCTGCTAAAACGATGCTGGCAGATGTGTATCTGACGATAGAAGATTTTGCGAATGCGCGTGACAAGGCAGACGAAGTGATAAGCTCCGGGGTATACTCGCTGGTTCCTGTTAGCCAGGCCGCCGACTTTGAAAAAATCTTTGGGCCGGATGCAGTTACTTCTTCTGAAGACATATTCTCATTGAAGTTTCAGAGAACGGATGACTTAAGCTTTATTCCTCAGTTTTACGCCCCTTCCAACAGTGTCTACGCATCCACTGGCTGGGGTACTTTCTTCGGTTTTCCGACATATCCTCTTTTAAGGGACTGGGACAGGAATGACTTAAGATATGACTTTAACTTATATACCTCCTATCCCAACAGAGCGGGCTCTACTAGCCAGACTTCAGCCGCCCAGCCTATCCGGTTCGGAAAGTTCAAAGATGCGGGTTATGCCCCGGGCGAGGGAAATGATTATCCGATTTACCGGTATCCTGATGCACTTTTGATATATGCGGAGGCGGCAAGTATGGCAAACGGCGAGCCTACTTCTTTGGCACTGGAGCGGTTGAATATGGTTCACAGGCGTGCTTACGGCTATACTCCTGATGCTGCTTCACCTGTTGACTTCTCTTTGACCGGGCACACAGCAGCATCATTCAGGGATTTAGTTTTAACTGAAAGAGCCTATGAGTTCCTGTGCGAAGACGGAAAGCGCTGGTTCGACCTAAAAAGGACGGGTACTCTAAAGGAAGTGATAAGAAACGCTAAAAACATAGAAGTTGCCGATTCGCACCTGCTTTTCCCTATTCCTCAACAGGAAATCAACAGCAACCCAGATTTAAGTTCTGCAGACCAGAATCCAGGTTATTAGCCGGCCTAATTTAATTGGACCTCTTGCCATAGGCTTCAAATCTACTTGGACAAATTAGATGATAGGTTTGATCTATCAAGCCTATCATCTATTTACCTAAAAACAAATATAACAGGCAGAATGAAAATCTTAAAACACACTTTATTCTCATTGTTAGCCACAATGCATGTTCTTTCTGCATTTGCACAAACTAAACAACCAAACATAATTGTCATTTTAGCTGATGACTTGGGGTATGGCGATTTAAGCAGTTATGGTCATCCTACTATTCGTACACCAAACTTGGACAAAATGGCGGCGGAGGGAATGCGGTTCACGCAGTTTTATGCTGCCGCTGCCGTTTGTACCCCCAGCCGGGCCGCTCTTCTTACCGGAAGGTTGGCTTTTCGCTCGGGTGTGTACGGGAAAGGTGATGTTTTCCGGCAAAATTCAGCCAGTGGATTGCCTCTTAATGAAGTGACGATGGCCGAGTTGCTCAAAAGCAAAGGTTATGTTACGGGTATGGTTGGCAAATGGCACTTAGGGCATCTGCCGGAATTTTTACCCACCCGGCAGGGCTTTGGTTATTGGTTTGGCGTCCCCTATTCCAACGATATGGGCAAAGTATTTACTACTCATAAAGATGGGGCATACGGTATACCTCCGGGGCCACGTCCAAATGCGCCTGCTTTGCCGCTGTATAGAAATGAGACAGTTATTGAAGAGGAGCCAGATCAGCGTTATCTGACCAAACGCTATACCGAAGAGGTTATTGAGTTTATCAAAAAAAGGCAGGACAAACCTTTTTTCATGTACTACGCTAGCAATTTTCCCCATACACCTCTATATGCTTCGCCTCAGTTTGAAGGGAAGAGTAAACGGGGCTTGTATGGTGATGTAGTAGCAGAACTGGACTGGAGTGTGGGACAGATCCTGAAAACATTAAAAGAGTTAAAGTTAGATCAGAATACACTGGTCGTATTCACCAGTGACAATGGCCCTTGGTTACCGATGCAGGATCATGCGGGTTCGGCAGGCTTGTTATATGAAGGAAAAAATTCCACCTATGAAGGAGGAATGCGGGTGCCGGCTATTGCCTGGTGGCCAGGAAAAATAAAGCCGAATGTAGTGTCAGAAGAAATCATCAGTATGATGGATTTGCTACCCACATTTGCCAGTATTGCAGGTGTTCCTTTACCTAAAGACAAAGAACTGGATGGTATGAATATCTCTGACGTGCTGTACGGTAAAAAGACACAAGTGAGAAATATGATCCATTATTATATAAATGAAAATTTATATGCAGTAAGAAAAGGTCCATGGAAAGCGCATTTTACTACTCATGCCTCCTACTCCCAGGAAGCGCCACTTGGTCATGAAACTCCTCTGTTATTCAACATTACAGAGGATCCTTCTGAAAAGTATGACATTGCCAACTCTTACCCGGATGTTGTTGAAGAACTAACGAAAGAGTACAACAAAATGAAATCAATTGCTCATGTGCCTTCTGAGATAGAGAAAGTTATACCCTCTAGTCAGTAGGCAGCTGAAATATTCACAGGAGAAAACATTACTCCAAATACTTGAATCATTTGTTGATTTAAAGAGGGTGAAGTAATAAAGTTCTTTGTTAGCCTTATGTATTAAACTTTGATCATGAGAAAGTTAATTTATCTGATTTTAGTGTTGGTTGTTTTACAGGTCAATGCTCAGAATAGTAATGGCAAAAAGCCCAATATTGTATGGATTACCTGCGAGGATATTTCTCCTTACATAGGTGTTTATGGGGAGAAAGCCGTGCGTACCCCTAACATAGACCAATTGGCAAAAGAGGGGGTGAAGTATGAGCACGCCTATACCACGGCTGGGGTATGTGCCCCCAGCCGCTCTGCCATCATCACAGGCATGTACCAAACCTCCATTGGTACACAGCACATGCGTACCCAGGCCATTGACCCGAAATACATGGGGGAGGGGGTTCCTAACTATTCTGCAGTAATTCCGGAGTATGTGAAGGCTTTCCCTGAATACCTCCGTGCCAGTGGGTACTACACTACTAACAACGAAAAGCAGGACTACCAGTTTGATGCTCCGGTAACTGTCTGGGACGAGAACGGACCAGCCGCCTCCTACCGCAACCGACCGACTGGAAAACCTTTCTTCTCTATATTCAACATCTTTATCACGCATGAGTCTAACTTATTCAAAAAAGACAGCCTCATGGTGGAGCCAGCGAAGGTAACAGTGCCACCTTATTATGAAGACACAGAGCAGACACGTATCGACATTGCCCGGCAGTTGACGCACATCCAGATAATGGACCGTCAGGTAGGCGAGATAGTCAGAATGCTGAAGGAAGACGGATTGTACGATAATACTATCATTTTCTTCTACAGTGACCACGGTGGGGCGCTTCCCTGGATGAAACGCGAAATACTGGACCGTGGCCTCCATATTCCGCTGATTGTACGCATGCCAGGCGGGCAGGAAACTGGCACAATAAGTACAGACATGATCAGCGGCGTTGACTTTGCGCCTACCGTACTGTCACTGGCAGGCGTTAAAGTGCCCAGCTATATGCAAGGGCAAGCTTTTCTGGGTGAGCAGAAAGCAGGGAAACCGCGCCAATACATCTATGCCGCAAGAGACCGGATGGATGAGAAGTATGACCGTGTGAGGGCCGTAAGGGATAAGCGCTTTGAGTACATCTACAACTACATGCCGGAGAAATCTTACTACCAGGACCTCGACTTCAGGTACGGTATTCCCATGATGAAGGAGATGCTAGCCTTACGTGATGCCGGTAAGTTAAACCCCAACGCGCTGGCTTGGTTTAAGAGCACCAAAGAGGTAGAGGAACTATATGACACAGAAAAGGATCCGCACCAGCTATATAATTTGGCTACGGAGCCGCAGTACAAAACCAAATTGGAAGAGCTGAGAACAGCCTTCAGAAAGTGGGAGAAAGAGGTAGGCGATATGTCTGCCGTCCCGGAGAGAGAAATGGTTTACGGCTGGTGGGGCGGCAAAGAAAAGGCTCCTGCTACGGCTACCCCACAAATAAGGGCTTCCAGCAAAGGCGCAAGAATTTCCTGTGACACGAAAGGAGCCTCCATTGGCTACCGCATTATAAAAGCCGGAGAAAAAGGCGAGGCTTTAAAGCATACAGTGCAAACCTGGGATTCAGGGTTTATTCGAGCACCTGACAACAATGGCAGACGGGTAGAGGCAGCACCTGTATGGCAAGTGTACACCGGGGAACGCCTCAAGCTGAACAGGGGAGACAAATTGATGGTGAACGCCATGCGCATTGGTTATGAACCAGCTATGGCCGAATACGTGCATCCATAAATTATCTATAATATGTTTTTAAGTAGAGTACAAGTTTTAGCCATACTTCTGAGTGCCGGGTTTTTATCCTGTTCCCAAGAGCAAAGCACAAGCCTCTCCAGCGACGCCATCACCCAAGAAGAGGAGATGGCATCCTGCCACAGCAGTATGCCATCCAGGTTTGCCTCAGCGGTTACTGCTGACACTTCTACTATTACTATCCGCTCGGGAAGAACCTCACAGGAGGGCATGGTGAAGATAGAAGGCGGAGAGTTTGTGATGGGCTCTTCTGACAATGAGGGAAGGACCGACGAGTTCCCCCGCCACACCGTAAAGGTGAAGTCCTTCTGGATGGATGCAACGGAGGTGACAAACGCACAGTTTACAGCATTCGTGCAGGCCACTGGCTACGTTACCACCGCTGAGAAAGCCCCTGACTGGGAGGAGCTGAAGAAGCAACTTCCCCCGGGTACGCCCAAGCCCGATGAGAGCCTGCTGGTGGCTGCCTCCCTGGTGTTCACTCCAACCGCTTACCCTGTCGCCCTGAGCGACGCCTCCCAATGGTGGAGCTGGGAGAAGGGAGCCAATTGGCGCCAGCCAGAAGGTGCTGGCAGTAGTATCGAGGGAAGGGAGAGCTACCCGGTGGTGCACATCTCCTGGGACGACGCCAATGCCTACGCCAAGTGGGCGGGCAAGCGACTGCCAACAGAGGCAGAGTGGGAGTACGCCGCCCGGGCGGGTATGAAGGACCAGCCTTATACTTGGGGAAAAGAGCCCGTGGCGCAAGGAAAGCCAAAGGCCAACACCTGGCAGGGAAGCTTCCCCTACAAAAACACCAGCTGGGACACGTTTGAAGGGCTGGCCCCAGTACAAAGCTTCGCCCCTAACGCCTATGGCTTGTATGACATGGCCGGCAACGTTTGGGAGTGGTGCTCAGACTGGTACCGGCCAGACTACTACAGGCAGTTGGAAGGCAAAGCCACTGCAAACCCACAGGGGCCGAATGACAGTTATGATCCTGATGAGCCCACCATTCCAAAGCGCGTTACCCGTGGAGGCTCTTTCCTTTGCAACGACTCCTACTGCTCCGGCTACCGCGTCTCGGCCCGAATGAAATCCGCCCCGGATACTGGGCTGCAGAACACGGGTTTCCGGTGCGTGGCTGACGCTGACTAAAGCTTTTAATTGTTTTTTAATCTTAATAGATAAAAATATGTACAGAAGAACCGCATGGCTGAGGCACAACTGCCTCAAAACGCTCCTGGTGCTGTTGGCGCTGCTTACCATGGCAGAACCGTCCACTGCCCAGAAGCGCTCCTCTAAGAAAAATGATAAGAAGCAGCCAAACGTACTGTTCATCGCCTCCGATGATTTGAACGTGGACATGAACGCCTTCGACAACCCCTTCATCAAGACGCCGAACCTGGACCGCCTGCGAAAAATGGGGGTGCGCTTTGACAAGGCTTACAACCAGTTCCCGCTGTGTGGGCCCAGCAGAGCCTCCATTATGACTGGTTTGCGTCCTGACAAGACACAGACAAAAGACCTGTTCACCTTCTTCCGGGACAAGATTCCGAACGTGGTGACCATGCCCCAAATGTTCATGAAGAATGGGTACTTTACTGCTCGTGTTGGTAAGATTTTCCACTACGGGGTGCCGAGCCAGATAGGCACCAACGGGCAGGACGACTCCCTGTCCTGGAACTATCGCGTGAACCCTAAGGGAATTGACAAGGAGCAGGAAGATAAAATCACCAACTACCAACCAGGAGTAGGGCTTGGTGGTGCACTGTCTTTCTGGGCTGCACCGGGCACGGATGATGACCAGACGGACGGGAAAGTGGCGAATGAGGCCATGAAAATTATGGAGAACCACAGAAACAAGCCTTTCTTCATGGCTGTAGGCTTCTTCCGCCCCCATACTCCTTTCGTGGCCCCGAAGAAGTACTTTGACATGTACCCGCTGGACAAGATCCAGCTGCCGGAGCAGCGTGCTGATGATTGGGCAAACAAGCCTGCAATTGCAAGATACACGCTCAAAGACCACTATGGCTTGAATGAGAAGCAGCAAAAGGAAGTGACGCAGGCCTACTATGCCTCCATCTCCTTCATGGATGCCCAGGTCGGCAAGCTACTTAATAAGCTAGACGAGCTTGACCTGACCGACAACACCATCATTGTCTTTTGGAGTGACCACGGTTTCTCTCTGGGCCAGCACGCGCAGTGGCAGAAGCAGACCCTTTTTGAGCACGTGGCCCGTGTTCCGTTGATTATCGCTGCCCCAGGCTACTCAAAGGACAGGATTACAGAGAGTCCTGTTGAAATGATTGACCTTTACCCAACGCTAGCGGAACTGGCCGGACAGACTCCTCCTAAGGAGATACAGGGAAAAAGCCTGGTGAAGCTTCTTAAGAATCCGGAGATAACAGAAGATGTCCCAGCTTATACAGACCTGCGAAAATCGATGGTAGAGCAGAAGTATTGGTACAAGAACATAGACAAAGAATACGACGGCCGCAGTGTGCGCTTCAGGCAGTGGCGCTATACGGAGTGGAACGATGGCAATGACGGGGCAGAGTTGTATGACTATGACAGAGACCCAAACGAGTTTACCAACCTGGCGGACAATCCG
This sequence comes from Pontibacter diazotrophicus, assembly GCF_003367245.1. Taxonomy (GTDB): domain Bacteria; phylum Bacteroidota; class Bacteroidia; order Cytophagales; family Hymenobacteraceae; genus Pontibacter; species Pontibacter diazotrophicus. The sequence continues at coordinate 20,321 of NZ_QRGR01000008.1, forward strand.
GACTATGCCGATATCAGGGCGATGCTGAGGAAAAAGCTCCATGAAGTAAGAGAGACACCTGGGCAGATCTAAAACAAAAGGAACCGCTGTACCCTGAACAGGTTGGGGTACAGCGGTTCTTATCGTACAAGGTACTGTATCATCAATTCGTTGCTAATATAGGGTCTGTAAGAATAGTACAGCCAAACTTTCTATGGGACGTTACGTGCAGACCAGCTGGTCTACGGCATTCTCATTGACAGGTTCGGGCGGATAAAACCCTTGGTTGCCGGACTGCTGCTCTGTTTCACAGCAGGTATAGGATGTGCCACGTTCCCTGATGTATATTTCGCAAATAGTAATGAAGCGTATCTACTCTCAAACAAGGAAGTCTCTTCATCGCGAGGAGCCTTCCTTGTTTTATAACGAAAGTTATGTTCACCAGGACCGCCTGCAGAGCAAGCTAACGGTATTCGTACATGAGGTGAGCAAGGCGCAGCCGTAGATTTGCTCATGTGCTGGGTTAGCACTTGTTATTCTTATTCCTTCCTCCAACCTAAGGGCACTGAAACATTTCTAAATATAGATATTTTATATTATAAAGTTTTATCTATTTATTATAAATATGCGTATGGTAAATTATTCTCTTTTAAGCTTTTAGTCATAATCCATCTTAGAACTTTAGGAAGGCACTATCCTCCATTAGGGTTTGCTACCTACTTAAAACTACAAACCTATGGGAATAAACTATAACACAGTATTACACTTCCTATTAGGTGTAATATTGCTTGCTCCTCTTTCATGCCTGGGGCAGAGCTTATCTGTAAAGGGTAAGATAGCTGGTATTGGCAACAAGAAGGTTTATCTTTTTGTGAGAGACGCGCATAACCAGAACAAGCTGCTGGATTCTACTGTGTCAGCAAAGAACAGGTTTGCCTTCACTGATGAGCCTGAAGAGCTGAATTTTTATACTATAACTGTTGACAGTGTGCCTGGAGGAGTACAATTTTTCCTGGACAACAACGTGCAGATAGAGGGAGACAGTAAGGCGATATGGGAGTCATCTGTGACGGGTTCACCTTTAACAGAAGAGTTTGCCCTACATAACAGACAGTATTTTACACCTGCAAGGCAAAAAATAGTTGCCCTTTCCAACAGTATGCGGGATCCAGGCAAACAAGAGGAGCTTGGAAGGCTGCAGCAGGGTATTATGGATACGATGCATCTTTGGACAGAGAAGTACATCAGAGAGCACCCCGATTCTTTTTTAAGCCTGTTTTACTTGCAATCTTTAGGAACAGAAAAGAAAAGACAGATGCTAGGGATGATTAGCCCGGAACTGCAGGAGCATTCCATTGCTAAAGCCACACGCAAAAAAGCAGAACTTGAGGCGTCTGTGAGTGCAGGCAAACCTGCGCCAGTCTTCACTGTTCAGGATATGAAAGGCAATCGAGTTTCGCTCTCGGATTACAAAGGGCAATATGTGCTGCTCGATTTCTGGGGCTCGTGGTGCGGCCCGTGCATCAAACTGATACCCGAGACCAAAGCCGCATATGAAAAGTACAAGGGCAAAAAGGTGCAGTTCATGGGTATTGCTTATGACGAGGAAAAGGACAGGGCCAAGCTCAGCGGGATGATAGAAAAGCACGGAATGGCGTGGCCGCAAATCTTCCAGGATATGTCAGAAGGAGTCCAGAGCGGTGTAGTCGGCAAGTACTTAGTAACTTCCTTCCCTTCCGTCATATTGATAAACCCAAAGGGCAGCATTGTTTACAGGGGAATAGGGCAAGACGGGCTGGTAGAGGCACTAAAGGTGCTAGACAAAGAAATTAATTGACTGCAGGCATTTAGCAGGTATTTAGATATAAGCATGTAGTCTGGCTGCTAAGGACATTACCATACTCATGGCTTTTATTATGTGCTAACGTCTCTGCTATAAGATGGCGTAGCTAACTTATAGGTTTTGTTGTGCATTTGTGCTTCTTTCTGTTTTTCTTTTTTTAGCATTATATCGCTTCTTCTCTTTTTCAAGAAGGATTCGATATGTGATAAACCAAAATATTGCAAAGACTATTATTTGAACCAACAATGCATAACCCATTCCATCTTTACCTTCACCATACAGGATTCCAAATCCAATAAATGAAACAGGCATTGTTAACAGGAGAATCAGCCAAAAAAGAATAGAAACGAATTCTATTTCCATTAATGTCGGTGAGGCTATAGCAAGTAGTGACATAGTACCCAATCCAACATAGACAAGTGAAATGTAGAGTGAGTCTTTCTTTGCTTTATTTCTGATTTCTTCCATTAAAGAAGGTTTTATTCATGATTGGCATTATGCACAACGTCTTGTGTATACCCTGTGCGAGGCTGTCAGCCGAAGCATTAGGTATAAACCTTGTTGGGCTATCGTTATTCTTCTGATTCTTTTGAGTTATCGGAAGCATAGGTATCAATTAGTTCTCTACACTTCCTAAGAATATCAGCTTTGAATATCCTGTTGGTTTCGTCAAACTCTTTCTCAAATTCAATGAGCTTTTCAATATTCCATTGGAGCCTTTCTGTTCCAACAGGTAAATCATCAACATTTAAATCATAGTCTCGGAAGATGCTCACATCTACATCATCAGTCTTTTTGTAGGGTTCTAACCAGCTTATGATTTGATTCATTTTATAAACTCCTAAAGGTAGAGCCACTTGATTAGAGATAATGGCTCTCGCATTAGATACCATTTTGTTAATGAACCTTTGCCCTTCCTTTTCTTCTGGAGTCATACGGGATTTCTATGATTGTAATGCAGCCCAACGTTACTCGTGCATAATGTGGGTGAGGCGTAGCCGAAGCCTAAATTATGAACTTTGTTGGGCGTACGGTTTTATTTTACTCTCACTAAGTCTCCATCGTCAAAGCCTGTTGTGATAGCTTCTGCATTCTTGAAGATAGAGTTGTTGAAGTTCTCTGAGTTCACGTATTCTGATATAAGACCTTCAGAAACTTCTAAGACACTCTCCCAATCTTTCCCATTCACAGTTGAAGGCTCCAGTTCAAAGTACTTCTCCTCTGGCTCAAAGTCCACGTTTGTAGCCCAGTCATCATCATCTTCATCAAAGGTTTCTGAGCCTATCAGATATATCGTATAGCTCCTTTCAGTTTCAAACAACCCGAAATTGAAGGCAACGATGCTGTCACTGACTGATTCTGTTTTATTTATTCTGTCCAGCCAGTTGGTGAAGTTAATTTTAGTTGACATGGGTGATTCTATTGAGAATTTTTGAGTGAATCTGTATAAGTAAGGGTATCTTTTTCTATGCTTTTAACTGCCGCCCAACTATCAGCTAAACGGAGTTATTCGGCTTATCTGCACTATGTATGGAAGTCGGCTGGCCCACTCTTGAAGCAGTATTTGTTGTTTTAGCGGCTGTTTCACAGGCTTTAATCATTATATCTTCCTTATTCAATATAAGAAATTTTGTGAAGATACCCGCTTCCTTAACCCTGTTTTAAGCATAGATAGCCCAAAAGTTTTAAAAGGGGAGGTGAGGTCCGCTGATAAGTGCTCCCTCTGCACATAGATTCCAGCTTTTTGTCTCCTTTCAAGGAGTAAAACCAGCCGAAATAGGTGGTTATAAGAATGAAAGCACAGCAAATCAATACAACTCCTGCAGAGGGGTGTTAACCGTGTATATCCGGATAATACGCTTATATCCGGATATACACGGTTACAGCCACGAAAACTGCTCATTGCCGTAGCTAAAAGCAGAGAGAGCATGAGCAGGTGTGCCTTCCACAAGGTCAAATGCCTGTGCGTTCAGTGCAATCGCTCCAGCTTCAGGCTGTGGTTGCGGAAGCAGGCTAAAGCTGCAGTTTTCTGCTCAACCTTATTATCAGAAAACGTGGGAATAATGAGATCGTGGAACCTTCATCGGCACCTGCCCCTGCAGCCTGTATGGCGTCTCATTTTGCCGTCTCAAAAATCAAAATCTTTTTTTATTTTTGAGATGAGTTAATGAGACTGATATGAAGATAGGATACGCCCGGGTCTCTACCCAGGACCAGAAGCTGGAGCTGCAGCTTGACGCCCTCACCCAACACGGGTGCGGGCAGATATTCAGAGAGAAGAAATCTGGAAAAAGCAAGGAGCGCCCGGAGCTGGAGAAGATGATTTCGCAGCTTCGCTCCGGAGATACGGTAGTGGTGTGGAAGCTCGACCGCCTGGGAAGGTCGCTCAGGGACCTGATAGACCTGGTGGCGGAGTTCAAGGAAAGGGGGGTGGAGTTTATCAGCCTGCAGGACGGCATCAACACGGCCACGCCCACCGGTAGGTTCACCTTCAACATCTTCGCCTCATTGGCTGAGTTCGAGCGGGAAATCATCCGCGAAAGAACAAAGGCAGGCTTGGAATCAGCCAATGCCAGGGGAAAGAAGGGGGGCAGACCTACAGGCCTGTCAAAGGCAGCCATGGAGAAGGCCAAGTCAGCCAGGATACTCTTCGACTCCGGAACAAAGACCGTGGAGGAAATAGCCAAGATACTGGGCATCGGCAGGGCCACCTGCTACCGTTACATCCAAAGCACAGGTGAAGCAGTGTGAAAGGGAGAGGTTTGGCAGCTCCAGTGTAGCTCGGGCAGTGTTGGGTTATTTTTACCTCTGCCTGAAGATGCTCAGCCTGGTGGCACAAAACCTGTTCAGGCAGTATATAGCGATATAGAAACATTTACTACCTTGCGCACCTCAAGAGCAGGATGCTCTTTTCATCATAAATGGTCCCTGCGGACTTTAGCTTTGTAACAAGAAAGGCTGCCCGATAAAGGCAGCCTTTCTTGTTCCGCTGAAAGCCAGGCGATGAGGCAGGAGGCAAAAAAGTACCGCTGTTTTAAACGCACCTCCTGCTGTGCAGCACTATGTCAACAAAAGGGACATAACACCACACATCAAAAGCGGCACTCCGCAGCAGTAAAAGAAGCTATTGAGCGGTAGAGTACATCAATTTCCGCCATAACCGGCTGTGAACGGTCATGCTACAGCTTTTTATTACACCTGCTGCTGAGCCGCCAAGGCTTAGCAATGATTCAGCATGCCTCCAGCAATGATTCAGCATGCCTCCAGCATGACTCAGCATGCCTCCAGCATGACTCAGCATGCCTCCAGCATGACTCAGCATGCCTCCAGCATGACTCAGCATGCCTCCAGCATGACTCAGCATGCCTCCAGCATGACTTAGCACGCCTCCAGCATGACTTAGCAATGCCCAGCAATGATTCAGCAAGGCTTAGCAATGATTCAGCAATGCCCAGCAACAGCCAGCAACAGTCCAGCAACAGCCAGCAACATAGCAGCAACAGTCCAGCAACAGTCCAGCAACAGCCAGCAACATGCAGCAACAGCCCAGCAACAGCCCAGCAACAGCCCAGCAACATAGCAGCAACATGCAGCACTAAGCGTTGCTCGGCATAGACGGTCGATTATAGAAGATATCCCTTAAAGTCGTCTCAAAATCTTCACGTTTTTTGGGAAAAGACAGGACCGTAGCCGAGTAACTGACTCATGAGGAATGAGCTCTACTCACTTGACTCTTGAAGTAAAGCTGAATCAGTCCTTGAAGCTAAACAGTAAGCCCATAAAGAGGAAGAAAAATGCTTGCGCAGACTGTAGCCATTTTTTCACTTTATTTAGCCTGTTGAGTTTTTATAAAAATAGAATAAGAAATAAAAGTCTTTGAATTTTCTTATTTGAATTTTCTTATTTAAAACAATGCACCACCATGGCAGAAGCCTAAAGAACAGGCCACGGCAGTTTAGCAACCACAGGGAGTACAGCTCACTTTCAACAGCACATGCATATAAATGCATGTGCTGTTGAAAGTGAGCTATAAGGAAAACTACAGGCGCAACATTTGAGCAGAAATTATTTATCCCGAAATACTATAATTCAACTGCTATATTGATATTATTGCATATATTTAATACCTAAAGCATTTACTCATGGGAAAGAAATCCATTTTCAGTGCCTTCCTCTTCGCTCTTGTTCTGTTTGTAGGCTTGACGAGCTGTACAAAAGAAGGCCTGGGCGGGAAAGGTGAAATCAAAGGCCACGCTTATTATGAAAGCAAATCCTTCAAGCCAGCTATGTTTTACATCAAGTACGGGGCTGACTCATCCCCTGGTTCCGACATTTCAAGGTATGATGCAAGCAGTGCCTCGGATTCAGACGGGAAGTTTCATTTTAAGGAACTCAACAAGGGGGACTACTACATCTATGCTGTCGGACCTGACGAAGGCCAAACGGTAGCCGGTGGTGTCCATGTAGAGCTAGATAAGGATGAACACAAAGACAATGTGCAAATCAATGTGGCTCCCTAACCCTTAAGCATTTTTAGAATTAGAGAAGCTGGCGGTAACTCCCACCAGCTTCTCCTTTTTGTATCCATATATTCACGTTTTCCCGGACAGCACTTTGTCCAGCATTCTCAAGAGCCAGCCCCACTTAGATTCATATTTACAAATACATCTCAAGAAATCCCCTGTCTGCTGGGTCACTACTAACGCACTTCCACTCATGAGTAATATGATTTACTATATAGATAACCTATGCTAAATGAAACCGTTAATTTCACGTCCCCAATAAAGGCACATGGAGGTATGAGTGAGTTGGCTGACTTTACAGATAAACTTAATTACTGCGATCTGATTGTACTCACCTGGGTGAGCAGGGACCGCATTTACTGCCGCTTCTTCCTTAGCGGCATTTACATGGACAGGATGTATGTCTCTGACGAAGGGATACTAAGTCACCTTCACAGGCTATGTGGTGTAGGTGACGAGATTAGCACTAGTGGGGTAGCTGAGCTAAAGCAATTGTTCGTGAGAGTATAAGATTTATAGCAGCAAAAAAGCCCACTCCGAATAATAGGCTTTGAATTGCACTTCCCTCAGGAACCGGCTCTATTTATCACAGCATCAGTTACCGGCTCATAAGCTAAACTATGCTCAACAGAAGGCAGAACGAAAGCTTCCTTTAGAAAAGAGCTGAAGGCAGCAATGCTACCAGAGCGTAGAAGATGAAACTGGCTTTATTGATTTTTAGGAACCTCTATGAAGAAAATAGTGCCTTTGTTTTCCTGGCTCTCGAACCATATCCTCCCCTGATGCCACTCCACGATAGTTTTGATGATGGACATGCCCAACCCCACGGAAGGCTCACCTTTGATACCGGGCCGTCGGGCACGGGTGAACTTGTCAAACAAAGTGTCATGATACTTCTCCGGAATACCGATGCCTGTATCGGTTATTTTAATCAGCACCGTCTCTTCCTTTTCCTCCAACGCAAGGGTAATCTCCCCGCCATCCGGTGTGAACTTAATAGCGTTTGACAGCAGGTTATTGATCGCCTGCATGAACTTGGTGTCATCCAGGTACAGAAAAACGGTATCAGCGGATGTGACGAAGTGGAAAGTCTTCTGGGGCAGCAAGGGGTTTAACAAGTACTCATCCATGCTTTCTCTTAGCATGCCAACCAGGTTCACCCGTCTTTTGATCAACTCCACGTTAGCAGACTCCAGGAACTCCTGCTTTATGAAGTCCTGAATCAGTTGCATGCCCTGCTGGCTGCTTCTTTCAATGATGCTGATTACCCGCTGCATTTGCTGGTGGTCGGTATCTGCCTTCACATCATCCCTCAGCATCGTAGACAGGGACTGGATCATGGCCAGTGGACCGGACAGGTCATGCGATAGAATGTTGAGAATGGCGTTCTTTTTGTCAGAGAATTTTTTCAAAACATCATAGTACTCCTTTTGGGCTGTGATGTCCTGGGCATACCCGATGATGAGCTGCTCTTCTGTTACCCGGGGCATTAGGCAAACCCATCGCTCACTCTTGTTACGGAGTATGATGCGGAACTCTAACTCACTTACAAGTACCCCTTCCAGCAGCTCGTGGTAAACCTGCTGCACGTGCAATTTATCTTCAGGATGAATGTCTTGCCACAGAGAAGCCGAGTTATCCATTATGCTTATCCGGCTCCTGTTCCATACCTTTTCGAAGGCAGGATTTAGAAAAGTGAATCGTGTAGCCGCAATGTCGAAAGCAAAAACCACTTGGTCGGTCCCCTCGGTAAGAGTCAATAAGAAATCAAGTGAAGAATTAGAAGAGTTATCAGATGTCATTGTAACAGCAGAACGCTGTTATCCCGTAGGCCGCCCCGTATCTCTCTATAACTGGTCTAATTAGTAAATGATTCAGTACAAGTTTAATGCTTCGTGTCTGATACACGGAGAGTGGGGCATGGCTGTGTAATTTGAAAAACACTCCTCCCGCCAAAGCACCAAAAGCGGCACCCCCTTCTCTAGAAGGTTGTGGGGTTGTTTGCTTCATAACTACTTTTAATAATAAGCAACAGCATGCTTCAAGCTTCGCTCATTCAGGTGTTATATTTAACATATAAGGCGTTATAAGGCTTGGTCACAACTTGTCCTAAACGACCACCGCCAATTTATCTCTCATCTTTTACCTCTTCTATGGGAAGGGGACACGTTTGTGAAGGGTGCTGCCAAGCTTCAGCAGTGGCCTACAACACTTTAGAAGGGCTTAGAAGTAAGCCAGAAGTGATTAGAAGGGCCTGGAAGTAACTCAAAAGTAGTTTGAAGGGCTTGAAAGTAAGCCTCAAAGCATTGCTACACAAGAGGGAAAATTCGCCGTTAATTCAACATCGCCTAAAGAGATGAGCGGCCACCAACGCACGCTGGCAGGCAATATGCAGCTCGACTTCAACGTCACCGACGCTACCAGGCACAGTTACGTCAGATGCATAAGCGGCAGTATGTGTCAACCTCATGGATAAGTAGTTCCCTCGGCAACAGTAGCGAAAAAATTGCATAAGTTTGTCTAGATAATTTCGAAAACACTGTGTTGGATGAGGCAGATAAGTTCTTATTTTAGGCCAAGGTTAACCATACAATCCACACATGAACAGCAGTATCATAGACATCAACCTAGCCGCTTTTGAAATAATATTGAAGAGAAAAGAGACTTTGATGGCAATGGCTCTAGAAAATTATGAGCTAAAGCGCTCGGAGTTAAATATGAAATTGAAAAGTGCAGAAAATCTAAATGAAGAGCTAATAGTCATAAACAAAGAACTAGAGCAGGCCAAGAAGATAATTGAGCAGCCGTTTGTGCAAGAGTACATCAATATAGGCTTGATTAGAGATGTTAACGCGGCAATTGAACATCTTAAGTCTAGCAAGGCCACTAGAACCGAAGAGGATGAAAGGCTCCAGACACTTGGAGCGTATAGAACTATCGCTGGTAAATCTAAGGAAGAGGCTAAAGAGCACCTTGCTAAAGTGCTTACTATGGATGTTGCTGAATATACTGAGGACCTGCAGTTAGTAATTATGGATACTTGGACATGGAAGTTTCACTACTCCTTTCTGCTGCAGGCAAGGCGTGAGCTAGCAAGCCAAATGCTGGCAGAGGACAGCACTTCCCCGACCTCTAGTGAAGAGGGTGAAGGTAGTAGTAAGGCTAAGAGTAAGCAGCTCGACAACTCGCAACTGGTGCTGATGATAATGCTTTTGGATGAGGAGTACAACATAAACAGGAGCGACGCCGCAGCGAGCTTAATAGACTTTATTTGCGCCCTTACAGGAAGAGACAGATCGAACATCAAGAAGCTCGTAGAGAAGGCTGGGAAGGATGATTTTGAATTACTTACTTCAGAAAAAAAGAATTATGAAGATTTAAAGGTGATTAGGCCATACTTTGAAAAACTGAAACAGGAGGAAGTTCTAAAATTCATAGATAAAAAAATAAATAAAATAAAGTCGCTCATTAATAAGTAGTTATCAATATTTTCGTTACTAGGGGTCACCCCTCAGGGTGACCCCTAGTAACACGTACCCTCCATATTTGTGAAAAGAAACAACCACAAATAATGGAAAAATTAACCCTCACCACACTAAGCCATGATGAACTAACGGAGTTAGTTCTGTCATGCGTGCAGAAGGCTTTGAGCCTAGCATTACTAAATCCAAAGCCGGAAGAAGGCTTTTTAAACCTCAAGCAGGCAGCTTCCTTTCTGCAGATTCCGGAGTCAACGCTTTACGGCTACACCAGCAAACGCCTTATCCCTCATTACAAGCGCGGCAAAAGGCTCGTGTTCAAACAAGCCGACCTGGAGCAATGGCTGTCGGAAGGCAAGAAGAAAACCGTGGCCGAGATCGAAGAGGAACTCAACAGCCCAAGAGGCAGGAAAGGAGGCAGTAAGTAATGACACCACATTTTACTCCCTTCTCTAGCTTAGAGCAACTTGCAGGCATTATTACTAAAGAGCGTGGCGTACTGCAGGAGTATGCCGCTAAGCCAAATGCTAATCAAAGGCATATAGACATCAGGGACAGCTTTCTGCAGTCACTGGCTGGTGCCTACAACCAAGTTTACGCCGAGATGGCTGCATCATCAAGCTTGCTCCACACTGAAAAGTGGCAGTTGGCAGAAAAACAGATTATGCTGCTGCAGGAGAACGGCCCATTAGACGGCTTTCACATCCGGCTGACGCTAGGAAATGGAAATATGTACGGATTCATAAGCCTATAGCGCCATGATAGATTATAAACCCGTTTCCGCAACCGGCATGGGCAACAAGCTTGACTCCCATGGCTCTGCCAACACACAAGAAGGGTTTTCCACAGATATGCCTGGAGAACTTCACCGTAAAGCCTCAGATGATTCCGGCAGTTGGCCGGAGGCGATACAGGCAAACATCAGGCTGATAGAGGATAACGCCTCCAAAGCCATTGTTCGCTCCCAGCCTATCATTAAGCTCAATGGCCAGGGAGTCATTTGGAAAAGAACGATCAACATCATTCAGGGCAAGTTTGGCTCCCATAAGAGCCGCCTGGCGGAGTTGCTGCTAAGCCTGCTGCTGTCAGAGGGATACTGCGAGACTGACTTCTGCGGTTTTGAGAAGAACCAACTGATACTGTTTCTGCTAGCTTACGTGGACACGGAGCGCAACCAATCAGAGCAGTTTCCGATGGCTATTCAGCATATTAGGAGGTTAGCTGGGCTTCCTCCCTTTGAAAGCCATGACCGGTTGGTCCCCTACAGCCTGATTGGATTTGAAAGACAGCATAGGCTAAAGGCACTGAAATCATTTGTAGAGGCGGCGATGCAAATATCCTCGCACCACCTGTTTATCCTGCTGGATGTGGTAACAGACTGTATAGGCGACTTCAATAATGCCTCTGAATCGCTGGAGCTTTTTGACTTTTTGAACAGGCTCATTAACGACCATAACATTACCTTTTTGCTGATCATCCACGAGAACCCTGGTACAGACAAGGCGAGGGGCCATACGGGCACGGAGGCATCTAATAAAGCCTCTACTATCATGCAAATCGGCTTCGAGAAGGGCGCTAACAACAAAGACAGTGATTTAATCGCAGTGAAGTTCCTCAAGCTACGAAACGGCAAAAAACCTGACCCACTGTACCTCTACTTCGAGGAGAGTACACATAGCCTTGCTCGCGCCAGCCAAGAAATGATCAATGGTACCATGCAGGAAAGGCGAAAGAAAGCCGACACAGGTATGATTGTCGATTGCCTGGGAGAACTGTTAGTTGAGCCTAAGAAGCAAAAAGATTTAGTGCATGAGCTCTCGATGCAGTTTGAAGTTCACATAAACACTGTTAAGGATCGCTTGAAGGAGATAGCTGAGCAGCGGCTAGTGGTATATGACGGTAATGGCATTGCCTGCGAACTGACTATTGAGGAAAGTGCCGGCAAGTCTACTATGTATAGCCTTGTTCCTTCCCAGGCATGGGCAGCGTAGCTCTGGCCCACCCAAACACAAATAGTGGCCTATATAGGGGGGTGTTTGTGTTTGGGTACTCTCGCGGTCCTCCAACAGCGGCTCTAACCTATATCTAAACAAAGTCAGCGGCGTAGCCTGCTGCCATTCCAGCAAATAAAAAACATATCATTTCACAATATTCAAAACAAGAACGGGCTCAATAAAACCGACTTAGCCCATCGGGTTAAATTAACTATAAAATGAAAAATACAATGACAAAAGAAACAGTATTTAATCGCGAGGTAGCGGATCTAATTCGCCGTTATCCATCCTGGAAAGCCTCTGTTGTTATCAGCGAATACATGAAGCAGCACAGCGAGAAGAACTGTTATGAGGCCCTGCAGCGCCTTGGTGCGGGCATCGGAATAGAGCACCATGTAATGGAGGTCATAAGCCCCAGGACCGGCAAAGTGAAGGGGTACTGGCCCTCTATCAAGTACAGCGAGGGAAACCCAAGGAATGGCAGGAAGCATATCATGAAGTTCATGCACGCTCCTTACCAGTGCCCTATCAAGTGCCACGACTACCTGGCACGCCAGTACGTGTATGAGCTGAACGATACGCCAAACCTGGCAAAACACGTGTTTAGAGAAAATGTAGGACAAGCAACACAAGTGCCTGTTATACAACTTGATTAAAGAAACCAGTAGTTGGGGCTCCGGCTGAACCTTTACAATAAGCTGGAGGCCCACTGCTACTTTTTTATCAGCTTATTATAAGCTAAGCTAAAGCATATGAATTATACAATTGATTGTTTTTTTTAATAAGGCAAGGTATAACTCTAAGGCTATATTTTGTATTAAATTTTATGTTTCAAGAAGTAGATTTACCCCTTCTTTTCGCTACCATACGAAAGGTAATATCCAAAATCTTTAAGCCCTTCCCTCTCAGGATAAAAGCCTTCTCTATCTATTTCCCTTTTTAATAAATCTGCCATTCCAACACTAATTAGAAAACTGAATATTGCAGCAAGATACAAGGGGAGAGTGACTATTACGATAGCTACCATAATCAATGGAAATTTGCTATACCTTATCAAGCCTATGATTATCCTCATAATAAAGTCTGAGATTAAGGCAACAATTTTGAACAGTAAGAAAATGGCTTTGTATAACTGAATCATATCTTTGTTTTTAAAGCATCAATTTTTCCCAACTTTTATAACTGCCCTATCAGCTCTTTCGCTTTATTCAGATTATAAGCCCCTTCAATAGCATTGCTCTCAAACACCATAAAATAGTTGTAGCCTGATCCTGCCTGTTGTGCCCACTGGTTTCCTAGACGGCATTTGGCCTCGCTGTCGGAGTTGTCACGGTCATCACCCTTCGTTTCTATTAGAACTGCCTAAGATAGTAAGGATTTGGGTAAATATGGATTTTGGTTAATATCCTGCTACAACAGTTGGCTAGTAAACAAACAACCAAGCTAAGCATACAAGGCTTAGCTTGGTTACAACATTAAAACTGCCTAAAACTACTTGGATTTCTTCACAGTCTCCTTAACGGTAGTTTTAGGATGCTTATCGGCATACTTCTTTGTCACAAACTGACCAGTGTCAGCACTTCTGTGCACAGTAGTTTTCTTCGCCATTTTAATCACCTCCTTTCAGTATATTTAGTTAGTAAATTCCCTAGTGATCAGTGTTCTATTCCACCTCCCATCCATTCGCCTATGGCATGCCAAGTTTCATAATGGTATAACCATAAGGCAGCCCATTCAACCAGCGTGTTAGAAACCAGTTGTGCCGGGGTCCACTCTCTTGCCTTTGGGTAGTACAGGCAAAGTGAACCATCCGCATAGGTGTGCTTAATTTTACCATTTTCCTCTCTGGGTTTTAGCTGAGGACTGATGACAATTACTTTAGGTGCCTTGTCTTGATAATAAGATATGCAGACACAGTATGTTTCACTTAACGGAGAAGGCTTCAGGAAGCCTTTTGCTTCAAAACCGTGCGGCTTCCATACTACCTCCCACTCCGGAAACTTATGCCTAAAGGCAGCATATTGCTGAATAGGAGTATACTGCTTAGGCCTGTAGTAATTAGCTGCCATAAAAGTTGTTTCGCTTTATCTGGCTAATGCCGTGTCCTGCAGCTCCTGTCAGAAGACCAGAGTTTCTGACGACACCAAGCCTGCCACTACTGCGGGCCTTCTCAATAAAATCTACCTGCTCCCTTAGCGCCGTAGTGCTCACGGCGTCCCCGAATGCGGGTTTGATGATGTCTATTACTTTGTGTATTCCGGATGTGTAGTGGAGCTGGTCCCATACTTTTTTGAAGTCTCTGATGAAGACCACAAACGCATCGTATAGCTCAGGCTCATTATCCCACTTATCGCTGAACTTTTCATCAGTGTTGGCAGGGTTAACGATCTCTATTACTTTTCCCTTCAGCAAGGGCACAGCACCATTGATCCCGTTCACAATTGCTTTGATGGCTTGATATTCCGAAGTCTGGCCACCGTAAAACATGCCCGCCAGAGTTGTCAGGATAATGCTGGAGGTAGCTAGCTCAGGTTTATCCTGAAAGTAAACATCTCTGTATCTCTTAATAAGCTGTACCGCCCGCTGCAGTGGCTGCTTCAGCTGGTAAGGCATGTTTTCAGGAAGCTCTTCTACGCTTCTTGCTTTCTCAAGCAGTATAAGATCTTGCCTTATAAACTTCGATTCTAACCAATGTGCATAGCCTTTGGGATTACTTGCCGTCCAGTCTTTCAAGGCTCTGTCCGGTACCATGAGCCTATTATGGTCGTAAATGCTTTCATGGAAGCCCGGCAGTATGTCCATGTGGAATTCATTGGCGTAATTCAACCTTATGCACCTATTCTTACGCTCCACCATAGAGTTGTAGGTGCCATTTTCCCGTAAACGCCTTTCCAGCTCATTCAGCGTCTTCATCGGGTCGAACCCCGCATATCGTGCCGCCATATGAATGACAATATCCAAGTCGAACTCGCTACCTGAGTAGGGTCTGACGGTAGTACCTACTCTAAAGGAGCCTTGAGGATAAATATCAAAAGGAACCTCCTTAAAAAAGCCAACATCGCTGCTTATCCAGTCCGATACGGCACGGTAGCTTCGCTCTGCAGCCGCTCTTCTGGTTTCATCAAGCTGTAACGACTCCGCAATGCGGTTCAGCAAATCGTCTATCTGTTGATCAAGGGACTGTGGTATGTAGTAGTTCTTCATAATTAATTCACTTTAAAACCTTTGCTAAAAAGGGTGTTGGCGTGCTCTGCCACTGCGAAAGGTTTTGTTCCGTTGCTCCTGCCGAGCCTCTCTATAGTATCCTCGTCTACCCACTGATAATCCGTACTAGAGCTTGCTGTAAGGTTCTTAAGCTCTTGAAGTTGTTTTTCATTAGGTATCAGCTCATATACTTCATGAATCAGAACCTCTGGGCACTTGTAGTATGGGGACCAGTGAAGGTAGAATGGGTTCTGATGTAAATACCTGTAGTTAATATGAGGGAAGTTGTCTATAGAGAGATGACCGGGTTGTACCAGCTCTTCACAGAACTCACGCCAGTGAGAGATTTCACGGTCCTGCTTCGACTCAAACCAGCTAATGAACTTGTGCAGGTTTTTGCCCTTCACCCTGATTCTCAGGTCATGCCTGCTTGTGTCGCAGATAGGGATCTCCTTATCATCTAGAATGACTAATTCGTTGAAAAGCTTAGAAGACTCCGGCAACCGTTTATAGACGCCGCCTACGGGCTGGAGCTGTTCGATATTCCTGCCCTTTACCAGAAGGTACTTGCCGTCTACATATATCTTGAAAAGGTAGGCGACTGATACTCTTATGTAGGTATCGTGGTAACGGAGTTTGGCTACAGCACAAACCCACAGCTTATCCTTCAGATCCAGAACTGTTTTGATGCCGATGCCTAGGATGGCACCAATTCCAACAATGGAGAGATCTTTTAAAAGGTCAAATGTGGCCTCGTGGGGAACTAATGGTTTGCCCCAGATTACAAATGTTATTAAGATAGTAAGAGTAAAAATATAAATTATCATATATATTGTATTATTTGTTGGTTTATTTATTTGCTGTTGTGTATGGAATGAAACAGTTTGGCAGTTGCAGTTCTGTTACACAGCCACCCCCTTGGCGCATAAGTCAGCCTTAACTGACATTTGCCGCTACAAAATGGTTAATAAGCCGCCTGCCAGGCAAAGTCTACTTTGCCTGATTAGAGGCCGAAGGCTTCCTTGTGATGAGTATAAGGCACACCTGTTCCCAAAACGGAAAGGACTAATAGTCTTACCACATAAGGATGCCGTTCTCCGCTATAAGCGTTGATATCGGTTGTTAGAAATGTGTTCTTTTTCTATTTTTTCATTCACACAAAATCAAATTAAGTCTGGCTTTACAGAGGTGCAGACGTATCACCTATAGCGTTACATTCTCGCTATACTTGTTATTGAAGATAAGCCGGGAGAGCAGGCTGGCTAAGCCAAGTGAAGATTCTTATAGGATTTTGCAAAACGTAACCTTTTAATTACGTTTGCGTTTCAAATTTCTATAGAAGTAGCAACTTCACAGCAGAATCCTGCAAGATTCTGACTCGATAAAACCAACGTGTCTATGTCACCATAGACACGTTGGTTTTATTTTTTTTCAGACGTAGCAAACGCAGTGCCAAAGAAAGCTATATTCTTGTCTAAACTAACTGCACTAAATATTTATAGCTGATCTTTTATAATTGAAGTAAAGTAAGAACAAGGCTTGTGTTGCTGTTTAATGATTTAGTTAGATAAATAAGAATAATATTATTTCTCTTAATACCTGTTCTATTAAAATGTAACCCAAAAAAAATAGCGAAAGACTACTTGTTTTAGCAAAATCTTGAGGGTTGTGCGAAATTCATAACGCTTTAGTCGTTGTATTGGTTGATTGTGAAGGTAAGTGGGGATTGATGAGCTTAGTTATAATTCTCATAAACCAGCAAACGGGGGGTGTAGTGCTGATCTGTGCTTTGGTATAAGAAATAAATTAAAATATAGTGTACCTAATATTATTTTTAGAAAATAACATTTTGCAAAGTGCTGTTATGGCTAACAATACTCATTAATTTGCATTCTACAAAGTGTAGAAAAAACACACAAACTGTGGTTGATGTCTACATTTCCTATAAAGGCAAAAAGTTTATCTGGTGGTAGATATAGGAGCCACAATAGAAACCATGTGTCTCATGCATTTACTAACTATGCCCATATTGCCCTCTCTAAATTTTGAGCCTTGCCTGATTCCTGCTAAGGATGATAAGTACTACTTTGACTCATAGTTTAAATATGCTGTGCTATATCTGTGGTCTAACGCTAACGCACCGAGCGATTTTTTGGGAAGCACTCCATTTTAGTGGATGCCTAAAGAGCAAGTACCGGCTGCGGGCCAAAAGCTGCTTTAAGGTGCCTCCATTACTGAATAGCTCCGGCTCATGGCGCTGCTTGTTCTTCTTTGACTGCTCCAGGAGCTCACTCTCCTCCTCCAGGGCTTGCTAGCGGTACTTGATGCGCAGCTCCTGCACAGCATCATAGGCCAGCTTCTGCACATGAAAGCGGTCAATGACCCGGTAAGCTTTCGTAAAGCAGCTTCTTACGGCCTTAGCCATACTCGAAGCCATGTCCATGGTCTCCTTCCGCACCTTGGCTCTTGCTGCTTCCGGTATCTTTTCCAGTACAGAAATGATATCTTCTGCCTGCGTACCCCTTACCATGGCCACCAGAGCGCCCTTTCTGCCTTTAGCGGCTTTATTGGTAAGGATGGTGTAGAGCTCTCCGTTAGAGAGGGCTGTCTCGTCTATGCTCAACTCAGCACCTATGTTTTCTGCAAAGAGCATCCATTCAGTGGCATGTGCTTTCTGCTCCCATTGATGAAAGTGGCTGATGTGGTCCTTGTACTGCTGCTGAAGCTGTTTGCCGTCCAGTTGGAAGTAATTAGCCAACTGCTGGCAGCTGATGGGGTGATTATCCAAGTACTGCTTTTAAAAAAGCGGCGAATTCACTTATCATTCGCGCTCCCTGCTGTACCAGGTTCCAGTCTCTTGCAATCACCTCTTGGGTGTCTAGCAGCTGCCAACGGCGCCTTTTGATGCAGAGGGTGACCTTCTGCCCCCGGATAGGGAAATCCTGCAGCTTGATCTCAGGAAGGAAGCCATTGGACTCACAACGCTGATCTTGGTAAGCTAAAGGGAGGGTGTTCTTTTCTTCCAGCTGTAGCTGTAAGCCTGCGGGGTCTTGCAGGACATCCGTTGAATCGAAGTGCTCCAGCATGCCTTCAGGCAAAAGGTAGCTGACAAGGGTCTGGTAAGCGTCTTGCAAGGGATAAGCGGCTACAGTGGTTTATACGACCGTAAAGCTGCTCTTTTTTCCTCACCCTACAACTTTTCCGCTTGATCCGGATTAAGTTCAAGGCAATAACAGAAGTGTTTTGTGTGGAAAAGTTTAAACCATGTTTAAACCAAAAAGAAAAAGGACTTACGAATTAACGTAAGTCCTTGATTTTCAAGCTCCCCCTCCTGGGCTCGAACCAGGGACCCCATGATTAACAGTCATGTGCTCTAACCAACTGAGCTAAGGAGGAATCTTATTTGTTTTCAGCAGCTTTCCCGCTGATTGATGGTGCAATATTACGGCGGTTTTCCTTATGACGCAAGCACACCCCCAAAAAAACTTTTGCAAACCTAGGTAATTCCCTGTAAATCAACAGAAAAAAATTAGTTCGAAATATAGAGTAGGGAGCCGGAAAGGGCTGTTCGGTACTGTTGGAGGCCATATACGGATGGCCCGCCCGTTACATTGCCCTGCATGTTAAACTGCGAACCGCAGCAGTCATCTACAATAAACAGGTTGGAGGGATCTACCTCTACCTGGGAGCAGGAGGCTGTTGGGTCGTAGGGGCAGGCACGTTCGAAGGCTAAGTACTGGCTGGCGTTCTGGCGCACGATCAGTATGCCTTTGTAGCCGCCGTTAATGTAGGCGTAGCCGCCGTCCTGGCGCAAGCCCGGGTACAGCTGGCTGTTTACGCTTATCTGCTCGTCCACGAACACTTCCGGTATCCTTGGCCCTATACCGTTGCTGTTGTTGCAGGCGGTGGTGAACAGGAGCAGGAGCGCACATAGCGCCCAGAGTTTACACATAGGTATAAAAGCCTTTGCCCGACTTGCGGCCGTGGTGCCCGGCATCCACTTTCTGCTGCTGGATGCGGCTTGGTCTGAACTTCGAATCATAATGAAAAGCCTCGAACATGGAGGTAGTTACTGAATAATTAGTATCAACACCTATCAAATCCATTAGTTCAAAGGGGCCCATCTTAAAGCCACTGGCCTGCATAAGCTTGTCAATGGTTTCTACGTCGGCTACGCCTTCTTCCAGCAGCTTCAGCGCTTCCACATAAAAATGGCGCGCCACGCGGTTCACGATAAAGCCCGGGGAGTCTTTGGCCATCACGGGGGTTTTGCCCAGCTTCAGCGCCAGTGCTTTTATAGTTTCGGCTGTTTCCGGGGCGGTAGTGGCGCCGGATATCACCTCTACCAGCTTCATAATGTGGGCCGGGTTAAAGAAGTGCATGCCTACCACCCGCTCCGGGTGCGGTATAGCGGCTGCTATTTGTGTGATGGGAATAGAGGAGGTGTTGGAGGCAAGGATAGTCTCTGCGGGGTTCATGCTCGCCAGTTCCTTGAATATACTTTGCTTCACTTCCAGGCGCTCTACTACCGCCTCAATAATGAGGTGGCAGCTAAGTTGCAATGTGTCGCCTGTAAAAGAGAGGTTGTCCAGGGCTGTTTTCTTGTCCTCTTCTGTCAGCTTCCCGCGTTCAATGCCTTTGTCAATGTTTTGGGTGGTCGTGGCCTTTGCTTTTTCCAGTACCTGCGCATTGATGTCGAACAGAATGGTCTTAAAACCAGCCTGTGCACAAATCTGCGCAATGCCTTGGCCCATCGTGCCTGCACCCACCACACCTATCGTTTTTATTTCCTCTAATTTCATAGCTTTACTCATTTTTATAAAAACGATGAGTGAATGCATTGCAGTACTTGTGATTTACATAAAGTACCGCAAAACATTCACTCATTCTGGTGTTCAGTCACTTAGAATTAAATAACCCCCTCAAACTGGCGCAGGAAGCGCACGTCGTTCTCAGTGAAGAGGCGCAGGTCTTTTATCTGGTAGCGGAGCATCGTAATACGCTCAATGCCCATGCCGAAGGCAAAGCCGGAGTATACTTCCGGGTCGATGCCGGAGCTGTGGAGCACGGCAGGGTCTACCATACCAGAACCGCCAATCTCTACCCAGCCACTGCCTTTGCAGATATTGCAACCTTCGCCCTTGCAGATAAAGCAGGTAATATCAATCTCAGCGCTTGGCTCGGTGAACGGGAAGAACGACGGGCGGAAACGGATCTGCGTGTCTTGGCCGAACATCTCCTTCGCGAAGTAATACAAAGTCTCCTTCAGGTCTTTAAAGCTCACGCCTTTGTTCACGTACAGGCCCTCTACCTGGTGGAACACCATGTGCGCACGCGCCGAAATGGCTTCGTTGCGATACACGCGGCCCGGCATGATGCTGCGAAGCGGCGGCTGGTTGTTTTCCATCAGGCGCACCTGCACAGTAGAGGTATGGGTACGGAGTAACTTCTCTTTGTTCTCACTTAAAAAGAAAGTGTCCTGCATCTCGCGTGCCGGGTGGTTCTCCGGGAAGTTCAGGGCAGAGAAGTTATGCCAGTCATCCTCCATCTCCGGACCCTCGGCTACATTAAAGCCGATGCGCTCAAAGATGCGCACAATCTCCTGGCGCACCAGCGAGAGCGGGTGGCGTGTGCCCAGTGTGTTCGGTACGGTTGGCAGACTAAAGTCAAACCCGGTATCCGCGTTTTGGTCTGCGGCACTGGCCAGTTGTTCCTGAGCCTGGTCGAAACGCTCCTGGGCACGGTTCTTCAGGCTGTTCAGGTGCTGGCCCACCTCGCGGCGCAGCTCCGGTGCCACCTGCTTCAGGTTATCAAAAAGAGCGGCAATGCGGCCCTTGCGGCCAATGTAGGCAATGCGGAATTGCTCCAACTCGGCAGGGTTCGTAAGCGGCGCTGCCTCTATCTCTTGTGCTATTTGTTGTATGTTCTCCACCATAGTATGCAAAGGTAATAATTTGGCGCTTCTGATTCTAGCTTAGGTCCTGCTCAGTTGGTAAGTATGCCGGCACCCGGAGTAGGGCAAAAGCAGGTAATTCCGGGCGCGCGGCAGCAGAAGCGGAACTGCTTAGGCAAGAGGTAACTAGGGAGCCGGTTAATTGCAGAAGCACGCTATACTTCGTAGTTTACCGACGCAAACCTACAGCTTACCGACTTCTCCCCCCGGCCCGCCTATCTGTTGTAGGCCTGCGGGTTGGTTTACAGTACATTTGAGCATAAACTTAATCAAAAAGACTATGGAAAGTAAAGAACAAAAACCGGATAACAACTACGGCGGTAACTGGGAGAAGCCGCAGCAGGCTGGTGGCGGGAAGGTGCTGGCAGGCTTGCTTTTAGTGACAGTGGGCGTTGTGGTGCTGGTGGCCAAGTTGGACCTGTTCTTTTTGCCTTACTGGCTGTTTAAATGGGAAATGATTCTGATTGTGGTGGGCCTGTTCCTTGGCTTTCGTCACAATTTCCAGAAGCCGGGCTGGCTCATTCTGGTGCTCATTGGTACTGTTTTCCTGATTGAGGATGTGGTAGATGGATTCGACCTGCACATCTATTTCTGGCCCATCATGCTGATAGGCCTCGGGGTGTGGATGATGCTAAAGCCCCGTCAGGACTACCCCAGGCAATTCGACCGGAAAAGAGATGTAAGAGAGGGAGAGGCGGGACCAAACCAAGGGCAGAATCACCGCTTCAGCGCAGAATACGCCACAAACAGTGCCTACTCTACAGAGGACATCGTAGATGCCACCGCCATATTCGGCGGTATTAAGAAGAACATTATCTCCAAAAATTTTCTGGGGGGCGAGGTCGTGAGCGTTTTCGGAGGCACTGAGCTAAACCTGAGCCAGGCCGATATACAGCACCCGGTCATGCTGGAGGCCACGCAGATTTTTGGCGGCACCACACTTATTATCCCGCCGCACTGGCAGATAAAGTCGGAGATGGTGGCCATACTGGGTGGCATTGACGACAAACGGCCGGTAATGCCCGGTGGCTATGATCCAAATAAGGTTCTTATTCTGAAAGGCACCACGCTCTTTGGCGGGCTCCAGATTAAGAGCTTCTAACCCATCAGGTACATGTACCCACTACGCGTTATATTGGTTTACCTGGGCTGGGCTTTGCTCTGGATTGTGGTGCAGACAGCGCTGCTGTGGTCGGTGGGGTTGCCCATAAGCACAGCTATTACAGATGCCCTGCTCACAAACACGCTACTGGTAAGCG
The DNA here is from genome assembly GCF_003367245.1 of Pontibacter diazotrophicus. Lineage (GTDB taxonomy): Bacteria > Bacteroidota > Bacteroidia > Cytophagales > Hymenobacteraceae > Pontibacter > Pontibacter diazotrophicus. The sequence goes on from NZ_QRGR01000008.1 coordinate 42,555, forward strand.
GTGGTTATGCCATGGGTACAGGTCTGCGGTTTTACCAGCCAAATGTAAAACAAGGCGCTTACCTGCTGGGTTGGAGTCTGGGTTTAGCGGGTATAAGCATGCTGCTGTTTAACTTTATAGCAGGCAAGGCTTTCAGTGGAGATGCCGCCTACCTTGCCTTTGTGGAAGCCACGCTGCCGGTGCGCATCGTATTCGGTTGGCTGATAATATTGCTCATGCTGCTGTTAAACTGGATGTGGTTCTATACCCGTGAGCGGCAGCAGGGCGAGGAAAGGAAAACCACTGCCGAAAAGCTGGCTCGTGAGGCAGAACTGCACACCTTGCGGCAGCAACTACAGCCACACTTCCTGTTCAACAGCCTCAACTCCATTAGTGCCCTGATTGGGGCAAGGCCGGAGCAGGCGCGTAAAATGATACAGCAGCTCTCCGACTTCCTGCGTGGCACCCTGCGCAAAGACGACCAGCAACAGGTAAGCCTGGCCGACGAACTGCAGCACCTGGAGCTGTACCTGGAAATAGAGAAAGTGCGCTTCGGGCACCGTCTGCAAACTGCCATTGAAGTACAAAATGAAACCATGAACATGCGCCTGCCGGCCCTTTTACTGCAGCCGGTGGTGGAGAACGCTATCAAGTTCGGCCTGTACGATACCATCGGCGACACGGTGATATGTGTCAAAGCCACCGCCCAGGACCACCACCTGCAACTGCAGATACAAAACCCTTACGACCCTGCCACCGCGCGGCCACAACAGGGCACCGGCTTCGGCCTGAGCTCTGTGCAGCGCCGCCTGTACCTGCTTTATGCCCGCCACGACCTGCTCCAGACACAGCAGCAGGAGAACCAGTTTATCACCAGCATTAAAATTCCGCAAAAACTATGATTAAGTGTTTAGTAATAGATGATGAGCCGCTCGCACGCAGCATTGTAGTAGAGTACCTGCAGCACCACACCGGTATAGAGGTGGTGCAGGAGTGTGGCGACGGGTTTGCCGGCGTGAAAGCCATCATGCAGCACCAGCCCGACCTGATTTTTCTAGACATCCAGATGCCTAAGATCAATGGGTTTGAGATGCTGGAACTGGTAGAGCAGGCACCGGGGGTAATCTTTACCACGGCGTTTGATGAGTATGCCCTCAAAGCCTTTGAGGCCAATGCCGTCGATTACCTGCTCAAGCCCTTTAGCCAGGAGCGCTTTGATGCTGCCCTGAAGAAGTGGCAGGAACAGAAAGGCATCAACGCTGCCGAAGGCAAAGCGCCGGATCTGAACGAAGTGCCTGCCAAGCAGCCGGAGGAGCAGCTGCGCATTGTGGTAAAAGCCGCCAACGACATCCGCATTATACCAGTAAAGGATGTGCTGTATCTGGAAGCCTACGACGACTATGTGAAGGTACACACCCCGGACGGCCTCTTCCTGAAGAAGAAAACCATGAACTATTATGAGCGTGTGCTGGACCCAAAGCAGTTCGTGCGCGTGCACCGCTCCTATATTATCCCCCTCACCCAACTCACCCGCATAGAACCCCTGGAAAAAGACAGCCATGTGGCGCTGCTGAAGAATGGCGTGCGTGTACCCCTGAGCCGGAGCGGCTACAGTAAACTGCGTTCAGTGCTGGGCATTTAAGAGATTTAATTTAACATAAATCTTCTGCTTTTTCTGAGCCAGTTTGCCTGCCAAAGCGGCTTTGATTCCTCCTGATAATCGGGGAATTCGCCTGATGTTATTGGTTGTTCATCTTTATTGTCTCTTTTCCTAAGCAGTGGATACAGCAATTAGTTTTTTATAAGTGGCTGTGCTTTAGATTGTAAAACATTTCGGATGCTGAAGAGTTAATCTAAAATTAACCATGGAAACTTTGGGTATTCAAAACGTTTCCATAGTTTTGCGCTGATTTAGATTATGGAAACAGCAGAGAAAACAGACACTAGAAGCAAAATCTTAGAGGCCGCCTTTGGTATGTTCTGCCAGCGGGGCATCAAGAGTGTGTCCATGGATGACATAGCTCAGCACCTGGCCATGTCGAAGAAGACGCTATACAAATGGTTTAAGAACAAGGACGAGGTGGTGTATGAGGCATTGGCCAACTTTCTCTCCTTTGTGCAGCAGGACTGCCAATCGGATGTTGAAAACGCCGGCAACGCAATTGAAGAACTGTTCCATGCCATGGAGATGACGAAAAAGATCTTCACCAGCATTCACCCTTCTATTTTTCATGACCTGCAGAAGTATCACCGCGACAGCTGGAATCTGTGGCAACAGCATAAGGTCAAGTTTATACTGGAGATGATAAAGCAGAACATACACCGCGGTATGCAGGAGGGGCTGTTCCGGCAGGACCTGGATGTGGAAACAATCGCACGCCTGCGGCTGGTGATGATTGAAATGCCGTTTGATGCGCAGCTTTTCCCTCCTTATGAATTCAATATAGCAAAAGTGCAGAAGGATAGCCTGGAGCATTATATGCTGGGAATAGCCACCCTGAAGGGGCATAAACTGATCAACGAGTACAAGCAAATCATTGAAGAAGAATAATACCACTACCTATCTACAGAACAAATAAACCATGAAAAACAAAATCAGCCTGCTGGCAACCTTTCTGCTGTTATGGGGCACGTTCTATGCCAGTGGCCAGGGCGCGCAGTCTTTTAGCCTGCAGCAAAGCATTGACTATGCACTGCAGAACCGCCCCAGCTTGCAGGCCACCCGCAATGAGCAGCGGATTGCGAAAGCACAGGTCGGGGAAGTCCGGGCGATGGGTCTGCCACAGATAAACGGCTCCCTGGATGTAGGGGATAACTTTATTCAGCAGCAGAGCTTCCTGCCTGCAGAGTTCTTTCAGGACCCCGGTAACCCCAATGCACCTGAGCCGGGTACGTTCGTGCCCGTGACTTTTACGCCTGCCTACACCGGAAATGCTACTGTAACAGGTAGCCAGTTGTTATTTGACGGTACCTACCTTATTGGCCTGAAAGCGGCGAAAACATATACAGAACTTTCGCGCAAAACCACTATTCAAAGTGAGATTGATGTGGCCGAGCAGGTATCGAAAGCCTATTACGGTGTGCTGGTAAACCGCGAGCGTTTTGAATTGCTGAACCAGAACCTGGTGCGGCTCGACACGCTGCTGTACCAGACCAGGATCATGTTTGAGAACGGTGTGGCCGAAAAGCTGGATGTGGACCGCCTGCGGGTACAGCTGAACAACCTGAAGGTAGAGCAGCAGAAGACGGAGCGCCTGATGGCCATCAGCGAAAACTTGCTGAAGTTCCAGATGGGCATTGATCAGAAGCAAGCTATCCTGCTGACAGACGAACTGGCGGAAGTAGAAGTGGATGTGAGCAAGGTCAGGCCGCAGAACTTTGAGTATAGCAGCCGCATCGAATATTCTATACTGGAGACACAACGCGACCTGGCAGAGCTGGAACTGCGCAACCGCAAATCAGGCTACCTGCCAAAGCTATACCTGAATGCCCGCTACGGCTACCTTACAGCCAGCAACGACTTCAGCAGCATTACGAAAACCAGCAACTGGCTGGACTTCGGCTATGTGGGGGGGCAGCTGCAACTTCCTATCTTTGATGGCCTGCGCAAGCACTATCAGATTCAGCAGGGCAAAATAGCAGTAGAGAATACCAAGCTGGGTTTCCAGACACTCACACAGAGCATCGACCTGGAGTTGGAGCAGGCTTCTGTAGAGCTGACGAATTCGCTGGATGTGCTGGAGTCGCAGCGGGAGAATATGGCCCTGGCGGAGGAGATTGCCCGTGTGGCTAAGATCAAGTTCCAGGAAGGCGTAGGCACAAACCTGGAGGTGGTAAATGCTGAAACGGACCTGCGGGAGGCCCAGACCAATTACTACGCCGCCATGTACGATGCCCTGATTGCAAAAGTAAACCTGGACAGAGCGACAGGCACTTTGCTGACAAAATAAAACGACTGAAAAATCACTTTCTTAACAAGAACATGAAACGATTTATAGGAATATATGCTATGGCCCTTGTGCTTGGCCTGGCAGCATGCACAAAAGACAAAGAGGCACAGTTGGCTGAACTGAAGGAGAGCCGTGAGAGCCTGGAGCAGGAAATTGCCGAACTGGAGGCAGAGCTGAAAACAGGGGGCACCACCGTGGCTGCACAGAAGAAGACAGTGCCGGTGTCGGTTTCTGCGCTGGAGCAGGATACTTTCCGGCACTACCTGGAGGTGCAGGGCAGAGTTGACTTTGACCAGAATGTGCTGGTGAGCGCAAAAGTGCCGGGCGTGCTGACAAGTGTTCGTGTACAGCCCGGCGACCGTGTATCGAAAGGGCAGACCATGGCTACAATTGATGCGCAGGTGCTGGAGCAGAACATAGCAGAAGTAAGAACACGCAAGGAACTGGCCGATGTGGCTTATGAGAAGCAGAAAAACCTGTGGGACCAGCAAATCGGCACCGAAATGCAGTACCTCACGGCCAAAAACAACATGGAGGCTCTGGAGCGCAACCTGGCAACACTGCAGCAGCAGCGCGACCAATACAACATCAAAGCCCCGGTAAGTGGGGTAGTGGATGAGGTGATTCCGAATGCGGGTGAGGCTGTATCGCCAGGTATAGGCATTATCCGGGTGGTGAACCTGCAGGGTGGTAAAATAGTGGCAGAAGTATCGGAGGCTTACCAGGCCAAAGTCAATAAGGGCGACCAGGCGGTCGTTTACTTCCCGGACCTGCAGAAGGAGGTAGAGACGACGGTAGAGGTGGTGAGCAATTTCATTAACCCGACCAGCCGGACCTTTACTGTGGAGCTACGTCCGAAAAGCACGCAGGACATCACGCTGCGCCCGAACATGGTGGCCGTGGTGCGCATCCAGGATTATAAAAATGAAGGCACGATTGTGCTGCCTGTAAACCTGGTGCAGAAAGACGAAAGGGCCGAATATGTGTATGTGGCCCAGCAGGAAGGTGACCAATATGTAGCTACGCGCAAAGAAATTACAACGGGTATGAACTATGGCGGAAACGTGGAGGTGCTGAGTGGCCTTTCCGCTAACGACAGAGTGATTACGGCAGGTTACCAGAACGTGAACGAAGGGCAGCCGGTTGTATTCACAGAAAACAGCCTGACCCGGAAATAAGACTTTAAATCAAAAACTATGAAACAGTTCAAGCCAACCAGTTGGTCCATCGATAATAGAACAAGTGTCTATATTGTTACCATCATCATTACGCTGGTAGGTATATTCTCTTATATCAACCTGCAGAAAGAGAATTTCCCTGATGTTGTGATACCAACTGTGATGGTGGCGACAGTATACCCGGGTACCTCCCCATCCGATATGGAGAACCTGGTAACACGCCCCATTGAAAAAGAGATTAAAGCTATCAACGGGGTAAAGGAAGTGACATCCAATTCCCTGCAGGACTTTTCTATTATTACGGTGGAGTTTGAGACGGATGTGGAAGTGCCAGAGGCAAAGCAGCAGGTGAAAGATGCCGTGGACAAAGCCCGTACCGACCTGCCGACCGACCTGGACCAGGAGCCAAATGTGCAGGAGGTGAACTTCTCCGAAATTCCGATTATGTATGTGAACGTGGCAGGTAACTATAGTCTGGACCAGTTGAAGCAGTATGCTGAGGACCTGCAAGACCGTATTGAGGGCTATCCTGAGATTACGCGTGTAGACATGGTAGGTGCGCTGGATAAGGAGGTGCAGGTAAACGTGGACCTGTATAAAATGCAGGCTGCGCAGGTAACGTTTACAGATATCTCTAACGCCATCGCAAGGGAGAACATGACCATCTCAGGCGGTAACGTAACGGTTGGCGAAGCCAAGCGATCGGTGCGCGTAGTAGGGCAGTATACAGATCCGAACAAGATAGGCGAAATTGTGCTCAGGTCTGTGGCCGGAGCCAACATCAAACTCAGGGATATTGCAGAGGTGAGAGAAGGTTTTGAGGAGCAGGTAAGTTATGCGCGCCTGGGCAATCAGCCGGTTATCACCCTGAACGTGATCAAGCGCAGCGGCGAGAACCTGATTGAGGCCTCAGACAAGATCCGCGAAACGATTGATGAGATGCAGGGGGCTTCCCTGCCAGCCGACCTGGTCATCACCATCACCGGTGATCAGTCAAAAATGACGCGCCACACGCTGAATGACCTGATAAATACCATTATCATTGGGTTTGTGCTGGTAACGCTGGTGCTGATGTTCTTTATGGGTACTACCAACGCACTCTTTGTCGGTCTGTCGGTGCCAATCTCTATGTTCGTGGCATTCCTCATCTTCTACTTCTTCGGTATCTCGCTGAACATGATTGTGCTGTTTGCCTTCTTATTGGCCCTTGGTATAGTAGTGGACGATGCGATTGTGGTTATTGAGAACACGCACCGTATTTACCACACCACTAACTTAAGCGTCGTAAAAGCGGCGAAGGTAGCTGCAGGAGAAGTGTTTGTGCCGGTGCTGGCGGGTACCCTTACCACCATTGCCCCGTTCTTTCCGCTGCTTTTCTGGCCGGGCGTGGTAGGTAAATTCATGCAGTTCCTGCCGATTACCCTCATCGTAACGCTGGTGTCGTCGCTTTTGGTGGCCTTTATCATCAACCCGGTGTTTGCGGCTTCTTTCATGAGCAAGCACAGCGAGCACCCGGCATCACCACGCTCCAGCAGAACCTTCTGGATTCTGATAGGAATAGGCTTTGCCATCGTGGTAATAGGTTACCTGACAGGTTGGTACGGTGTAGCTAATTTGGCCCTTCTTGTCGTATTCCTCGTGCTTCTGAACAAGTATGTGCTCACAGGTATGATTGATAAGTTCCAGAACCGTGTGCTGCCGCGCTTTATGTCCGGCTACGAAAGGCTGCTGCGCTGGATGCTGGTGGGCTGGCGCCCGATTGGTGTCTTTGCCGGTACAATAGCTTTGCTGCTGTTTTCCTTTGGAATAGCTTATCTGTTTCCGTCTAAGGTGGAGTTTTTCCCGCAGGGCCAGCCTAACTTTGTTTATACCTACATCAACATGCCAATCGGTACGGATCAGGCCGTGACGGACTCCGTGACAAAAGTGGTGGAGCGGCGCATTTACAACGTGATTGGAGAGAATAATCCGAATGTAGAATCCGTTATCTCCAATGTAGCCATCGGTGCCGGAGACGTGAATGATCGCTCTACTACGCCGCAGTCTCATAAGGGAAAGGTTACCGTTGCCTTTGTGGAGTATAAAGACCGTGAGGGTGAGCAATCGACCAGCGAATACCTGACCGGAATACGGGAATCTGTAAAGGGTATACCCGGAGCAGACATCACCGTGGACAAGGAGCAAAGCGGCCCGCCGGTGGGTAAGCCTGTTTCGGTGGAAATAGCCGGAGAGGATTTTCAGGGCCTGATTGCACTGTCGAAGCAGGTGGAGCAGTACATCGACCAGCAGAATATTGAAGGTATAGAGGAGTTGCGCTCCGACCTGGAAGACAGCAAGCCGGAGATTGTGATTAACATCAACCGTGAACGGGCAAACCGGGAGGGCATTTCTACAGCGCAGATTGGGCAGGAGGTGCGTACAGCCATTTTCGGAACTGAGGCATCAAAGTTTAAGCTGGATGAGGAGGAGTATCCGATTCAGGTTCGTTACGCAGAGCCATACCGTGACAACATCGATGCGCTGATGGACATGCGTATCACGTACCGCGACATGAATTCAGGTTTAGTTCGTCAGATTCCATTATCGTCGGTGGCTACGATAGATTATACGACCACGTACGGAGGCGTGAAGCGCAAGGACCTGAAGCGCGTGGTTACGCTGGAATCTAACGTGCTGGCTGGGTACAATGCCAACGAGGTAGTGCAGCAGATAGAAGAGTCGCTGCAGGATTTTGAAGCACCGGAGGGTTATGAAATCGGTATGGGGGGAGAGCAGGAGCAACAGCAGGAGACCATGGAGTTCCTGATGCTTGCGCTGGTAGCCGCCTTCTGTATCATCTTCCTGATTCTGGTGACGCAGTTTAACTCGGTGTCGAAACCGTTTATCATCCTGTCGGAGGTGCTTTTCAGTATTATCGGTGTGCTGTTAGGCTTCACAATTTTTGGGATGGATATGTCTGTTGTGATGACGGGTGTGGGTATTGTGGCACTGGCAGGTATTGTGGTGAAAAACGGCATTCTTATTGTGGAGTTCACAGATATCCTGCTGGGCGAGGGCAAGGAGTTGAAAGAGGCAATAGTAGAAGCGGGCAAAACGCGTCTGAACCCGGTGTTGCTCACGGCTACGGCCACCATACTGGGCCTTATTCCGCTGGCGATTGGCCTGAATCTCAACTTCTATACCCTGTTCACAGCGTTTGAAGCGGGTTTTTTCCTGGGTGGCGACAGTGTTGCTTTCTGGGGGCCACTGGCCTGGACCATCATCTTTGGCCTTGGATTCGCGACGCTGGTCACCTTGCTGGTGGTGCCGGTGATGTACCTGCTCAACGAGCGACTGAAAGATAAAATAGTAGGTAAAAATAAAAGAGCAGCTGCCGGTGCTTTAAAACAGGCAGAAGACGGAGTGCCAGTGAATGGAAGAGTTAGAGAATATACAGTTTAATAACTTATGGAAATAACAAGTAACGCTATTGAGAAGGAGGTTATCCGTATCATTAGCAGAACCAAGAAAATACAACCTGACCGCTTGCAGGCTGATAAACGCTTGTCTCAGGATTTTGGCTTCGACACAGTGGACCTGGTAGACATCATTCTGCAGGTGGAGAAGAATTTTCATATTACAATTCCAGATGAGGTGCCTATCAACACAGTAGGTGATTTTATTAACTATGTGTCTGCGCACACCATGCGGCAGGCCAGCTAGAACAGAGAAGCTTTATTCATTTTAAAGTGTATCTTTCTTAGTGGCAATGATGAGATAATTCCTTTTAGAATAGAATTTTAGAAAAGAAAAAGCGAGGAGCATACGTTCCTCGCTTTTTTGTTGCTCCAAAAGAGAAGGAGCATGTATGATTTTATGCTGTGGCCGAAGCCTCTGGATTTGGTTTTAAAATGAGTATGACGAAGCCGCTTCATTCTTTCGCGAGAAAGGATGTAAGAGAAGAGGTGAAATGTAATATTTGGTGCATACACAGATGCAGGACATAGGCAGCCATTGTCCTTTTTACCTGTGGTGCCTTATGGATGGGTAATGTGGTGCTCAGGCTTAAAGTCTTTCTACCTGATAGTGGTTTAGTAGAGTTTAATCGATAGGGTGTCGGTTAAAAGATGGAGATACGGAAAGCTTTCAACTTATTGTCTAATTTTTTAGAGTCACCACAAACGCGGTCCAGCAGCGCCCAGAAATTTGGCCCGTGGTTTTTCTCTATAGTGTGCGCCAACTCGTGCAGAATTACGTAATCGCAGAGGGCATCGGGCAGGCGCATCAGGTGCAGGTTCAGGTTAATGTTGTTGTTGTGCGAGCAACTGCCCCACCTTGATTTTGCGTTCTTAATGAATACACTCTGGTACTGAAACCCGAACTTTTCAGCAAAATAAGCCACCCGCTGTGGCAGGTATTGTTTTGCTTCTTTGCGGTAAGCCTCCTCAATAGATTTCCGGATAAATTTCTGCACATCCGGGTCGCGTACATCCTTGAAGGCCGGGTAAAACACGTTGATGTAGCCTTGCTCCACTACACAGCGCATGTCGTAGCGGGCATGGGTAAGCAGGCGCAGGGTGTGAAATCTTGTTTTAAAATCAGACTCATGGGTATACACCGTTACCTTTTCCTCCTGCTGTTGCATGCGGGACTGGTGCTCTTTAATCCAGTCGGCTTTGGTGTAGATAAGCTGCTCGGCTTTCTCAAAACTGATGTGTGGTGGCACGGCAACCCGTACTCCCTTTAGGGGACGCACACTAATGCTCAGGCGTTTTGCTTTGTCGCTCCGTTCAAACAGGACTTTCCCGATTCCATCAATGTGCAAATTTACTGAACTAAGACGAAGGAATGATGATGACACTTGGCTAAGAGTTAAAGTACAAAATCTTACGACCAAATATATAGAATAATTTCCTTAAAAAAAGTCTAAGAGTAAATGATTTGTATGTTTTTAATTAAATTAATGTATTTGTATTGTGCTATATTTTAATACGCCTTATATTCTGTAAGTGTATCACAGCCTGTTTGATGAACCTGCAGGTGCAATTAAGAAGTACAAAAAAGCGGCGGCAGGTTCAATTAAAACCTGCCGCCGCCGCAATTGAATAATTATATAACGCTTATCTCACGTTGCCACCCGTAGGGCCTTCGTCGGTACTTTTTTTAGGTGCACGGGTGCTATCTGTTGTGGCAGAGCGCAAAGTTGATTCCCGTGTATTGGTAACAGTGCCCTTTGCATCTGTCTTGTGCCCCTGCGACGAATGATTGCTGTCGGGCTTGTTTTGCTCCTGGTTTTTATCCTTGTCGTTTGTTTCCATAGTTGTGTCTGGTTTAGTTAAATGTCTGTTCGGGTTGTTTGTGTCTCTACATCGCCTCCCGTTCTGTCGCTGTATTTAGGCGTTCCCCAGGAGGTATCCGCATTGTGCGCCTCATCAGTATGTTGCGGGGCTATCGGTTCTACTTTAACAGCTCTGCTTGCTTCCCATTCTTTATACTTGTCCAACTCTGTTTTAATACTGGCGATGAACCAAGCTAACAGCGTGGCATCGTCTAATAAACCAATTACCGGTATCATATCCGGAATGAGGTCGATTGGTGAAATGAAATAAATAAGAACGGCAATGCCGGCAACCACTGTAGAGGACGGAATGCCTTTGTATTCACCTGCCATGGCCGCTTTTATCATGCGTGTTAGCAGTTGTAGATTCTCCCATACCTCTCCGGCCAGAGCGCTGACTCCTTTGTTGGCAGATGCTTTCTTCAAGGCATCTGTTACGAGTTGCGCTACTTTAGATGGATGCTCCATGTAGGCCTCTGCTTTTTTAAGCATTTTTTTGAAGAAGGGGCTTTGTGCTATTTTTTTGCCTTCCGGTCTCTGATTCTCCATAATTGTGTATGTGCTTATACTTTTTGTGTTTGTGATATCTGTTTAGCTGTGGCCGGGGCCGCCTGCACCGGGTATACACCTATATTTGAGTGCAATTTGCTTAAACAAACGGTAACCTTTCTATACTTGCTCTCTCTAAATTTGTTTAGTTATGAAACAAAAAGGCCCTGCAGTTTTTTGCTGCAGGGCCATGAAGTATTTGTGCGCCTGGCGCAGCATTTAATTCACACGACCAGCTGCATAGAAATAATTACGGTAGTATGACTCCTTGAGAGAACTGACCATAACACCACCACTGCTGGCAGAGTGTATAAACTTGTTGTTTTTAAGGTAGATGCCTACATGAAAGATAGGGCCTTTCGCGCTTCGGCGGAAAAAGACAAGGTCGCCGGTACGTAGGTTGTCTTTCTTGACACGCTTCACGTCCTGAAACATGGAGCGGGAACTGCGGCTGAGGTCGATACCGTATACCTCGCGGTAAATACTGGATACAAAGCCAGAGCAATCGGTTCCTTTCCGGGAGCTGCTGCCGTAGCGGTAAGGGGTGCCTATCCACTTGGAGGCTGTCTCTACCAACTGCTTATAATTAGGGTCTTTGAAGCGGAGTCCCAGCTTTTTAATGTAGTACTCTTCTGTAACGACTTCTTTTTCCTTCAGCTCTTCCAGCACATTTACCTCAAGTGCCCGCACCATGTCCTCTCCTGAATTTATTGCGTAGGGAGTTATAAGAGGTGCGACGGAGGCTGCTTCTGTTGTGGCCGGGCTGGCCGGGGTGATTTCGTAGAAGTAAGAGAGTGCCAGCGAAAAAGCGGCCAGAACGCTCAGGATAATAGGTTTTGTCATAGGGTTTGGCTCGTTTGCAGCCACCGGAGCGGCTAAACAGTTTCACCTTTTTGCGAACAGGCTGGCTGGGTAAAACAGTTTAATTTGAGCCAACCTGCACTGTATCAGATGCTATTGCACCTTTTATAGCTGGCAAATGTAAATACAACTATCCAAAGCACCAAAACAAAAGCCTTAGTTATTTGCCTGTAAATGTGGTGCTTCTGCTAATTGTTGCTGTGCGTTTGCCTGCAAAATACTATTTAAGTCTTGCCTGCGTATAAGCAGGTGTACAATCTTATGCTTTTGAATAATGGATTTTAAAGTTGTAGAACGTTCTCCTTTCGCCAGAATTGCACGCATAGTGCTCAAAAGTAAAAATGTGGCCATGGTGCTCGGGAAAAGCATACATCTGAGCGGTGTATCCCGCGAAGTCTTCCTGAAAGATGAAGGTTGGGTTGCGCACGAACTATGTCATATCCGGCAGTTCAGGGAGCACGGCTACCTGCGGTTTCTATGGCTGTATCTGCTCGAGTCGATGCGGGTAGGGTACTATAACAACAAGTATGAGGTGGAGGCCCGCCTGGAGGGCATGAAGCACCGCCGGCACATGAGCCCCGCTCTGCGTGCGGCCAGTACCATTGAGCCCACAGACGCCCCACTGCCTGCAGATACCAGGCGGGAAGAGTGATTATTTGCACAAAGAACTATTAGACAGAAGAACTTTCGTCACAAGAAGAACAAAAAAGGACAAAAGATGAAGGACTTCTAGGAGTCCCTTCTCTTTTGTCCTTTCCAAATGTCTTTGGTCCAGAGGTTCTTTGTCCGAATATCCGCTTAAGCTGCGCGCCACTTAATGGTACAGCCAATGGCCTTGGTATTTGGCTGGCTTACCTGCTTGTTTTCCACTAGTTCGTCTAAAGCGGCTTCTGCATACTTTTTCTGTACTTTACTGGCGTCCCTGGAGTTGTCGTCTATCGTGCCGATGTAGGCTACTTTCATGCTGCCATCCGCCTGCTTCTGCACAATGTACAGGTGCGGTGTGCGGGTGGCCCCATAGGCTTTCGTGATTGCCTGTGTTTCGTCGTGCAGGTAAGCGAACGGGAAGTTCTTTTCTTTGGCGCGCTGCTGCATCTGCTCGTAAGAATCATCCGGAGACACTTTTGCATCATTCGGGTTGATGGCTACTACCGGATATCCTTTTGGTGCGTACTTCTTGTGCAGCTCAATCAGGCGATCTTCGTAAGCGATGGCGTAAGGGCAGGTGTTGCATGTAAAAGTGACAATAAAGCCTTTGGCGTCTTTATAATCAGCCATAGACTGCATCTTGCCATCCACATTCTTCAGCTTGAAGTCACGGGCGGTATCACCAACCTGGTAGCCGTTGTCAGCGGCTGGCACAGCGGATAGCAGCAGGCCTACAAACAGCAGGCATACCATGTACACGAAAGGCAGTTTTAAATTTTTCATAGGAGTATGAATTATGGTTTATACTTTTCAATCAATCCCTGAAGCTCTTCCTGTGTCATTTCGCGCTCCACAAATTCATACTGACCGCGCTTGTTATTAAAAAGGAAGGTGGCGGGTATGGCACCAGACCATTTCGGCTCCAGTTTATCTATCCAGGTGTTTCCGTCTGCCTCATCGAGCAGCAACAAATTTGACTTTAAGTTACGCTTTTGCACGAATGGTTTTACGCGTTTCTCCAGGTCTTCGGCTGCATCCATACTCACTAAAACTACTTTCACCGGTTGATCTTTGTAGGCCGTACTGGCTGCTTCGAAATAAGGAAGTTCTTTGATACAGGGCTTGCACCAGGTGGCCCAGAAGTTCACCACATACAGGGTGTCGCCCGGCGACTGGCGCAGCTGTTGCAGTTCATCGAACTTTATCACCTTCACGTCCTGGGCAGCGGCAGATGCTGCAGAAAACAGCATAAAGACAAAGGCAGCGGCAAAGCTCTTATAAAGTGTTTTCGTCATGGCAATATAACGTTAAATCTGACCGTGTGTTGTACCTGCTTGCTTTAACAATTTGTTCGCTCCGTCGTTATTAATAAGAGCATGTTTACATTTTATACACATGCTTTAACGCGAACTATTTGTAAAACACGAAAACGAATTTAATAATGGCGAATAAATTAGAAGGAAAAAAGATAGCAATATTAGTAGAGGAAGGATTTGAGCAAGTGGAACTTACAAAGCCACTGCAGGCGCTGAAAGACGAAGGTGCCGAAGCACACATCATTTCCCCAAACAAGAACAGCGAGATTAAGGCCTGGAACCACACCGAGTGGGGCGACAAATTCACCGTTGATAAAAAACTGAGTGATGTGAAGGCCGAAGACTATAACGGCCTGCTGCTGCCAGGTGGCGTAATGAACCCGGACAACCTGCGTGCCAACAAAGAGGCCGTAAGCTTTGTGAACAAGTTTATGGAATCGGGTAAGCCGGTAGCATCCATCTGCCACGGCCCCTGGACGCTGATTGAAACAGGCAAAGTAAAAGGCAAGAAAATGACCAGCTACCATACCCTGCAGACTGACCTTAAAAACGCAGGAGCAGAGTGGGTGGACCAGGAGGTAGTGGTAGACCAGGGGTTGGTGACCAGCCGTAACCCGGATGATATTCCGGCTTTCAACAAAAAGATGATTGAAGAGTTTGCCGAAGGCAAGCACGACCGCTCATAATGATTACCTGAAAAGTAAAAAGCCGCAGCCGGATTTTCCGGCTGCGGCTTTTTTATGTCTGTGCTTATAGCCTACGTTTGTGGGATGAGGCTGAACAGCCTGTCTGCGGAAAACTCCAGCAGCACGACCAGTACCAGGTCGAGCAGGAACAGGAAGAGCCCCTGCAGCACTACGGCCTGCCCCCAACCCTGCATTTGCTCTGTTTTAGGAGAGTTGCGGGACCGCTCCTGCAGGTAAGCACCCATTGCTAGAAAGGCTACATCAAGGCCCACGTTCAGGTACAGAATCTTTTTGTACCAGATATGCTGCTTCAGGCTTTCCAGCAGCGGTTGTGTCGTCGGGTCGCCGGAAATAATGTGATAGAGCGCTGCGCCGGCAATAACCAGGTTCACGATGTTCCAGTACAGGTTCATCTGGAAATAGAACTTTCTGCTGCGCGTGGCCTTGGTTAGTTTAAAGCCCCCTACCAGGATGTTCAGGATTGCCCATCCGCCCAAAATCAACATGCCTACTTTTAGTGTATCTGCCTGTTGCTGGTTAAAAGCCTGAAGGGTGTCAGACTGAGCATTGGCGGTAAAGCCTAGGATTAGCAGCGGTAGCAGGCACCAGAATTTTCTCATACTATACTTCATGTGTTTGAGTAGGAACGCATAAAACCGGTGCTTAGCATACTGAGGGCTTCCGGCTGTGTTAGTGCCCGATATAGAGCTTGTCGGGCTTCTGGGTGTAAGGCGGTAAGGCTTAGTTTTTTACAGGCTTCGCAACAAGGTCTATCCCAATATTAACTTCCGGATAAATAGTTTTGTCTCCTAATGATTCATCCGACCGATAGACCAACCCCCACTTGGTGCGGTCTATATTGAAATTGGCCTTTGCGCGGAGTAAGCTGTCCAGCGTTACCCGGGCCGGGAAGGTGACACTCTTTGTCTCTCCTTTAATGGTCAGGTTGCCGGTGATCCGGTGTGTGGGGTCTTTGATGCGCAGTTCGCTATAGGTGATTTTGGAATCAGGTGTCTCTTTTTTTTCGCGGGTGCTGTCGATACGGGAAACGCTTGTCACTTCAAACGCTGCCGTTGGGTGTTTCTCCACGTCAAAGAAGTCGGCGGAGCGCAGGTGTGTCGTGAGCTTTTTGTTGCTTGCTTCATCTATGGTTTTATCCTCGGAGCGGGTGTTAGCCACGTCCATTATAATGTCGCCGCCAATTAGCAGGCCCTCCTGCATGTGCAACTCTCCATTCTGTATCCGGAATACACCGTTGTGGCGCCCTGTCATTTTCGCTCCTATCCAGGTCACCTCACTTTTGGCGGTGTCAACCACAAAAGTGTTTGCCGGCCTTGTGTTGCTTTTCTTCTCCACGGCCTCGGAGATAATGGCTTCATCTGTTTTAATAGTGGTGTCGCAGGCAGAAAAAGTGAGAAGCAAAACCCCCGATAAAAGCAGGTAAAGCGAGTGCAGGTGTAGCTTGGCCATAGTGTTTTGAATGGTGTAACAGCAGCTATAAAAGATAGCCCATCTACAAAATACGCTGCAGAAGAAGAAAATGATATGAGATAGATTTCTGCTAACCTCAAACAGTCTTCAGGAACCGGGCTAAAACCCGGTTCCTGAAGACTGTTTGTTTCTATGGCGGGAGGATTAGAAGCCGATGCCTATGTAAACCTGAATCACGCCATTTTTGATGTCCTGGTTAATACTATTGCCTGCATCGTCCTCTTTGCGCAGGTCTGCGAGGCCATGCACGTAGCGCGCGCCCAGTCTAAAGCGGTTGATACGGCCCTCAAGCCCGGCTGCAGCACCATAGCTGAAGGTATTATAGGGCCCTAGGTCTATTTCGTTGCCCTCTTCCTTTGACGCTATCATAAGGCCCACCTGTGGGCCCAGGTGCACGCTGAAGTTGTCGGAGATGTTAAATACGGCCAGTACCGGAACATCGAAATAGTTAAAGCGGAAAGTGGAGTCATTGCGCTCATAGCCTGTGCGGGAGTAGAGCACCTCAGGCTGTATGGAGAAGAACTCACCGAAGGCAAATTGAGCGAACACTCCTGCATGAAAATTGGTATGGCCGCTCACATTGCCGAGGTTGTCTTTGTCGCTGCCATGCACGCGGGAGAAGTTTACCCCCGCTTTAATACCAATGCCTTCATTGGGCGCATCGAGCCCGCTAAGCAGGTTGTGGTTTTGCTGTACGGTGGTAGGTCCTTCTACCTGAGCAAAGCCGGTAAAGCTGAAGAATAAGAACAGTGGAAGTAAAAGTATCTTTCTCATAGTGTGTTGTGTTAATGCACTTTTGTAAACATTGTCTGCGTTATGCAGCCTTAGGAGTTAACCTCCTAAGGTCTTTTATACTGTTGTTTGGGAGCATAATGTTGCACTGTTACAGCACAGATGCTCCCAATGACAAAAAATGATATGCCGCAGTCCGACGCGCTGCCTATATATTAGATAATTTATATATAAAGCAAGATGCAGGGGAGGTTCTATATTGTGAAAGTGGTTGTACATCAGTAGTTTGTCTTTGTTGTTGATAGGATAATTCTAATAATGCTAAATTTCTGATGCAGCTCTTCGCGTAAAGGTTCTTATGCTTCGCTAAATATTTAATTTTAGCGCCAATAATATGAAATTGTAAAGATTAGCCCCCCGTTTTTACATAAAGTTAACATCAAATGGTGGACAACTATGGTCTATCAACAAAGTTATCCACAATTATCCACATCAAAAAGGGGGATAACCGGTTGCTTTCTGAGGAATATCCACACTTATCCACCGCTGGTTTTGCACTGCTAAAGCCCTTAGTTATTGGACTGTTTTGCGATACCTTTCTTTAGCATGCTTTCCGGGAAGGATACGAGAAGCGGTAAACATGTGGTGCGGTATTATTGTTAGCTTTGTGTTATGTTAAAAATTGCCTGGACAGAAATCTTCGCCCACAGTTTACCGGAGGGCCATCGCTTCCCGATGGCCAAGTATGACCTGCTGCCGGAGCAATTGCTGTATGAAGGGACTATAACCAAAAGCAACCTTTTTGCACCAGAGCCATTGCCGGAGCAGTATGTGCTCGATACGCATGATGCCACTTACTGGCAGCGGCTCAGTAACCTGCAGCTTAGCCCATCAGAGATACGTAAAACAGGTTTTCCGCTGTCGGAGGAGCTGATACAGCGGGAGGTGGTGATAATGAACGGTACGCTGCAGGCAACCCTGTTTGCGCTGGAGTTTGGCATCGGGATGAATATAGCCGGTGGCACCCACCACGCCTTCACTGACCGGGGCGAGGGCTTTTGCCTGCTCAATGATATAGCCATTGCCGCCAACTACCTGCTCAAGTACAAAGGCTTTAAAAAGATTCTTGTTGTGGACCTGGATGTGCACCAGGGAAACGGTACTGCACAGATTTTCCAGCATGAGCCGCGCGTGTTTACCTTCAGCATGCATTGTGGCCATAACTATCCGTTCCATAAAGAGCAGTCAGACCTGGATGTTCCGCTGGAGGAAGGCACGGACGATAAAACGTATCTGCAACTCCTACAACATCATTTGCCGCGCCTGCTGGACGAGGAGCAGCCGGAGTTCGTCTTTTTTCAATCGGGAGTAGATGTGCTGGCGACAGATAAACTGGGTAAACTGGGGATGAGCATTGCAGGCTGTAAGGAGCGCGACCGCACGGTGCTGGAACTGTGCCACCGCCATAACCTGCCGGTAACGGTAAGCATGGGCGGCGGTTATTCCAAACAGATAGCGCATATAATAGAGGCCCACGCGAACACCTTTAGGCTGGCGCAGCATATCTTTTTTTAAAGATTTTCCGAAGTGTGTTTGAAAGGGGAGAATTTTTTATCTTTTGTCAAAAAGTCTTTCGTCAGATCTCAGTCTCTTTTCTTCAACTTATCCGTTTTGTCTTTATCGCCTGGTATCAGGAGCCTTTTGAGGATGAAGAAGATAACAGGAGCAAGGGCAAGGGCCAGTATCACCATCAGCACTACCTTCATTGCCTTTACAAAAATAGAGATGATGACTCCGGATATGATGATAGAGGCTACGAAGAGTAACCAGAAGTACAGGGTTTTCTTATCCATGAGTTCTAAATTTCAGTATGTGTGGGTGCTCCTGCAGGAGGGGCCTTTTAGCTCTTTTGCAGAAGAAGTTGCCACCTAAAGGCCCACATCCATCGCAATTTATAGGTCCGTACACCTGCCTGCTTTACCAATTGTTGTAGTTCGTCGCGCTTGAACGCCCGCCACACCGAAAGCGGTGCATCGTTCTTTACGAGGTATGAGCCTGAGAAGGCGGTTGTAATATACTTAATAGAGTAGTAAGCCAGCCAGTGCCGGTGCAGGTCATTGATGATAACGCCTAGCTGTGCCTGCTGGTAGAGCTGCCGGAACATCTGCACCAGTTGTGCATCGGTAAAGTGATGGCAGAAGAGGCTGCAGACAATAACGTCATACGGTTGCTGAGCAAATGTTTCCGAGAAAACATCGTGCTGCTCCACCCGAATCTCCTGAAAGTCTGCGCAGCGTTGGCGGGCGTACTGCACCATAAAATCGTTCGCATCTATCCCGATAAGTTCTACGGGTATGTTTTTGCGCCTGGCCCAGCGGGCTATGTTTTTCAGGGTGTCGCCGCCGCCGCAGCCAATGTCTGCAATACGCAGGGGCTGGCTTTTATGCTTTGCCGCGAGCTTGCTAAGCGCATCCAGCACTACTTTGTGGCCACCCAGCCAATGGTTGATCACCTCCAGTTCGTCCAGGTTCCTGCGCAGGTCCTCACTGGATAGCGTCAGGTCATCCATCAGCTCCAGTTCGTTAGATCGCCGCTTTAGCATCCGCATAGTGTACTTTCAGTAACATAGACTCCAGGGTAAGGCCCGGCCCGAAGGCGAAACTCAGCACCGGCTCGTCCTGCTCGTCGGTGGTCAGGGTTTCCATCAGCGCCTTCAGCACAAACAGCACGGTGGCCGACGACATATTTCCAAAATCGCGCAGCACCTGGTAAGCAAAGCGGTTGTCGTTACGCGTCATGCCTAGCTCCTGCTCAATTACCTCCAGTATGCGCCTGCCACCTGGGTGTATGGCAAACAGCTTTATTTCTGATGCTTTTGTTTTCAGGCCTTGCAGCAATCGGTCCGTCAGCTCCTTTATTCCTTTCTGGATGAGGTCGGGCACATACGAGGAAAGCGTCATCTCAAAACCAGTGTCGCCGATGTGCCAGGCCATCTCGCTTTTACCCGCCGGGGCTATGTCGCAGTGGAAGGATTGTAGCTCCAGGCTTACCTCTCCGTTCGGCTGGCCCTGCATTAAAACGGCTGCGGCGCCATCCCCAAACAAAGCGTTCGATACAAGATGGTCCTGCTGCGCGTGCTTCTGAAAATGGATGGTGCAGATCTCCGTGCAGACCAGGATGACTTTGGCTTGCGGGTCGGATTTGCAAATGGCGTCTGCTAGTTTGATGGCGTTGAAGGCAGCGTAACACCCCATAAAGTTAACGGCAGTGCGCTGCACGCACGACGACAGCTCCAGCCGCTCTACAAGTTCAATATCCAGGCCCGGCGCATACATGCCGGTGCAACTGACCGTGATAAGATGCGTGATATCCGAGAGAGAAGCTGTTGAAGTGTGGTCCAGGCAGTTGCGGATAGCATTTTCAGATAAATCGACGGCATATTTACGATACTCATCCATGCGTTGCTGCACCGTCGGGAATGGCTCCAGTGTTGGGGTGTTAGGGTAAAAGGTGAAATCGCCGTTCTGGCGGGTGTAATCTTCCAGCACACTGTAGCGCTGCCCAATGCCCGACACGCGGTAAAGGGCCTTCAACTTTCGGGTATCTTGCTCATCAAACTGCAGCGCTGTTGCCATGAAATCCGCAATTTGCATCTGCGGTATTTTGTTGGGTGGGTTAGCGGTACCTATGGCGCATATGTAGCTCTTCATGTATTTTTCGTTCGTTTACTGTTAATCGTTAGCTGCGCCATGAGATTGGCTACTACTGAACAGAAAACTCGAGGGATAGTTATAGCATCTGCCGGAATCCCAACAATGCTATACGCATTACGAGTAACGCTCTTAACTACGCAAGCGCCTGCAGATAAGATGTAAATAGAAGAAAAGGCAGTGTTAAAAAGGTTGCCCGTGCGTCTGGCGCATAATAAGCCTGATGGCAGGAGGCAAATGCTTTAGCATGCCCACTGCCACTTCTGATAACATTGGGCTTCCGAAAAGCTGCTGTACAGTGCGCCCCACCGTCAGGCGATTGGCGAACCTTTTTTTCCAGGAGTGGCTGTAGCCTTCCTCCAGTTGTTTTCTGTCGTGGCAGGTGCTGAAAAAATGCAGCACCTGCTCTGTCGCTATTTTGCCGGAATGTATGGCCATGGCCATGCCGTTGCCGCAGAGCGGCGTAATCATGCCTGCCGCGTCGCCGCACATGAGCATGTGGTTCTCGATACAGGTTTTGGTGGCAAAGGAGATTTCATTTATAACCTCCGGTTGCTCATATAGGAATTCCGCTTCTTCAAAAATCCGGCGCAGGTGGGGGTTACGGTAAAGCACGGCCTGTTCCATGGCGGGAATACTGCCATACTGCTTCAGGTTCTGGCGGGTTGTCAGGTAGCAGAAGCAGTAGCGGTCGTCTTCTATGGCCGAGATGCCGGCATAGCCATTCCTGAAGTTGTGGAGCGCAATCAGGTCTTTGGGGAAGTCGTAGCGGAGGTGGTATTTTACTCCGATATAGGGGGAGCGCGCCCGGAAGAAAGAGCGGTTCATCTGGCGGTCGAGGTTAGTGCGCTTGCCGTATGCTCCCAGCACCACCTTTGCCCGCAGGCTTTCGCCGCCAGAAAGGGCGACCGTGAAGGCATCGTCGGCAAAAGCAACCTCCTGCACCGTTTGATGCAGCCTGAACGTTGCCCCCTGCTCTTGTGCCAGTTGGTAAAGGTAATTGTCGAACGTAAACCGGCTGAGGCCAAACCCTCCCAGGTCCAATTTCGCCTCTAATGTTTTGCCAGTGGGGGAGGAGAGCATGAAGCGGCTGATGCGGGCAGGTTTGAGGGAACTCAGCTGCACGCCCAGCATGCGCAGGTAAGGCAGCACCTCGTTAGAGACATACTCTCCGCACACCCTGTGGAAGGGGTAGGCCTTTTTCTCAACCAGCGTTACCTGCAGCCCGGCCTTCGCCAGCCCCAGCGCACTGACCAAGCCAGCCAGGCCCCCACCTATAATAATTACGTCCTCCTCCAAAGCGCTTTATTTACATGTATGGTTTTAATCCTAAAATAAAAGTCAAAATTTGGTGAACAGCATGTTTATTTGGTGTATAATACAAGAACAAATTATTGTGCCTGCCGTTTTAAATAAGTGGAACAACTTTTGATTATATTGAATAAAGATTTAAAATATAACCTATATGAAGCAACTTATACTTTCTCTCTTCACTTGCATGTCCGTACTTATGGTGCAGGCCCAAGCCCGGACTCCTGCTCAGGTGCAGGCGGCGCAGCAGGCAGAGAAAGAGAACCCACTTAACTTAGCATCCGGTAATGAGGACGTTGCCATTTATCCAAACCCAAGTACTGGTGTTTTTACTGTAGAACTCAATAATCTCGATACCCGCAAGGTAGAACTCCGCATTATGAACGTTATCGGTAACGAAATCCTGCGCGAAACGTTGACCAGCGACGATGTCCAGTTTAAAAAAACAGTGGACTTAAACAGCTTTGCCAAAGGGCTTTATTATGTAAAGATAGAAGCTGATAACTATAGCACAGTGCGGCGGGTAGTGGTGAAGTAATCTTTTTCTGTTCCTTGATTTTAGGCGGCAGTCTCTGTAAATGGGGCTGCCTTTTTTGTTGCCATAGAGGCACAAATAAGCATGTTTGCGTTTACTTCTGTTCGGGTAGTATTATTTTAGAGATATACCCTGTGTGGGTGGATGTGTCCTGCTGCATGCGGACCTTCACGAAAACATTGTCTGTGGTATCAATAATATGCAGGCGTTGAGAAGTATCGAAGTGTGCGATAATGGTGCCTCCGAAACTGGGCCGGGCATAGAGATTTCCGCTGATGAGGGGACTGGACGCATATATGACATCCTTGGGAAGCGGCGCAGGTTCTCCTGCCTCACTGGCAACAGTAGCCTCAGCATCACCCTCCGGGTTATGGCGGTTACTGTCGTTGCAGGCCAAAAGTACACTAGCTATAAAGATAAACGGTAAAGTTAATTTCATCGGGAGAAGGTATACCACCTGTTATATATGCATCTCTGGAGATAATGTTTCTTTTAGTGCATTATTTATTAGTGGCAGCATGTTCTTTTGCTACGCCACAGTAAAAGGCAGATGCGGGAGGTTTCTGATTTGCATGAAGGAGGTGCTGTAATTTTAAAAGTTGCGTTTGTTTGGCTCTTCGTTCAGCATGTCGTTTATACTGAGTGCGGCACTTATGAGGCCCAGGTGGGTAAAAGCCTGTGGGAAGTTCCCTAAATGCTCCCCCTTCAGGCCCAGTTGCTCCGCATACAGCCCCAGGTGGTTGGCATATCCCAGCATTTTCTCGAAGTACAGCCGTGCCTTGTCTACCTGGCCAGACTTTGCCAGGCACTCCACATACCAGAACGTACACATAGAAAACGTCCCTTCCCCTCCGGTTAAGCCATCAAAAGCCTCATCAATGCGGTAGCGGAACACGAGCGCGTCAGACACCAGTTCTTCTTCTATGCGCTTTAGCGTCGAGAGCCAGCGCGGATCCTTGGGCCCGATAAACCTGATAATGGGCATCAGCAGGACAGAAGCATCCACGGTGTCAGCTCCTTTGTACTGCACAAAAGACTGTAGCCGCTCATCCCAAAAGTCATTGTGGATGGAAAAGAATATCTTGTCCCGCTCTTCCTGCCATCTGGGCGGGAGAGGATAGGAGTGATTGGCAGCTATCTTCATGGCCCTGTCAATGGCTACCCAGCACATCATACGGGAGTACAGGAAATGCTTTTTGCCACCACGCACTTCCCAGATGCCTTCATCTTCGCGGTGCCAGTTATCACAGACCCACTCCACCTGCTGCCTTAGGTCATTCCAGAGATCAAAAGAAATACGGTCTACATATTTGTCATAAAGGTAAATCGAGTCCAGGAGTTCTCCATAAATATCGAGTTGTATCTGGTCGTACGCTCCGTTCCCGATGCGGACAGGCCTGGAGCCCAGGTAGCCTTCCAGGTGGTTTAACTCTATTTCCTGCAGGTCCTTCTTGCCATCAAGGGAGTACATGAGCCGCAGGTAGCCGGCACTTCCCACATCGTCGCACTGCCTGTCCACCCAATCCACAAAGGCTTTGGCTTCTTTTGTGTGCCCGAGCCTGAGGAGCGCGTAAACGGTGAAGGAGGCATCCCTGATCCAGGTATAGCGGTAGTCCCAATTGCGAACGCCGCCGATTTCCTCCGGCAACCCGAAGGTAGGGGCCGCCACAATGGAGCCGTATTTGTGTGAGGTCAGGAGCTTTAAAACCAGGGCAGAACGGTTCACTACTTCCAGCCAACGGCCTTTGTAACTGGATTGTGCTACCCAGTCTTTCCAGTAGTTGATGTTATCGTACAGCCTTTGTGTAACAAACTCCTCCATATCTATAGCAGGCGGCGTGGTATGGTCAATAAATTCGATAACGAAATCCGCTTTTTCTCCTGTCTTCAGGCAAAAGGTTGCTATCGCATCTCCGTTTTCTATGTGCATCGGCACTGTGCTTTTCAGCCGGATTAAGGTGCTGTCCGGGCCTTCGCTTAGAAATATAATTTCGTTAGTGTTTAGCTGCTCTGTTACATGCGTGGAGCGGGCATAGTTGAAGCGCGGGCCACAGTGCATTCTGAAATCCAAATCCCCATGCACACAGGTTACTCTCCTGATCAGTTCTTTGCCCTGGTACAGCTCCTCCACAGGCATAAAATCAGTCACTTCACCAATTCCTCTGTCTGATAGAAACCTGGTGAGCAGCACATTGGTGTCGGGGAGGTAAAGCTGCCGGTGTTTTACATTATTTTCTGTGGGTTGTATAGAGAAACTGCCTCCTTTGTGCTCGTCCAGCAGAGAGGCAAAGATGGTAGGGGAGTCGAAGTCCGGGAAACACATAAAGTCAATGGAGCCGTTCAGGCCCACTAATGCCACGGTGTTGAGGTCTCCGATAACCCCGTAATTTTCTATTGGTTGGTATGCCATTTGGGAGCTTGTGGAATATAGTGCTATACTAATGTATACTTTTCATACGCTATAAAGTTGTATTCTATCAAGCGAATCAGAAGAAAAACCCCCGGCATGTGCTTCCTTCATTTAGCTCCTGCCCGGTTTGGGTGCAAAAGCTGAAGGCTTACAGCCGCTGTTTTCTTTGTTCAGTTAAGGCTTTGAGAATGCTACAGTTTCTCTTCAGAATTAAGAGGTAAAGTTGTGCTGCAAACTAAAAGCAGCAACCATGAAGTCAACATTACTCCTTCTTTTTGTACTCCTGCACTCTTTTCAGGCCTGGGCACAGCAACAGAATGAAACAAGCTCAGATACATTAGAACTTTCAGCCCCTGGCCAGAAGGCAGATTCCAGCTCACTTGCTGATGATATAAGGCGAAGTTTACACCCGCTGGTGCGCAAATCCATTGCACCCAGTATACTTATTGGGTGGGGGCTGACGCATATGGATGATGAGGGTTTGTTTGAGGGCAGCGAAGGGCTTCGGGATGCGGTGCAACGCAGCTACCCCGACTTCAGTACTACCATCGACAATCATACCGGTTTCGCCCCGGTAATTATGGCTGTGGGGCTCAACCTGGCCGGAGTAGAAGGGAAGCATCACTTTACAGAACAAGCAATATTGCTCGGAATGACCTACTTCCTGAACCGTAGCCTTACCAACAACCTGAAAAGCCTGATAAGTATAAAGCGGCCTGGCAGCGAGTACGATGATGCTTTCCCGTCGGCACATACCAGCACAGCGTTTGCCTATGCCACTTTCTTCCATAATGAGTATGGGAGCAAAAGTGCCTGGTATAGCATTGCGGGCTACTCTTTCGCTACTGCTACTGGTGTGCTGCGCATCCTTAACGACCGGCACTGGCTTTCTGATGTACTTGCCGGGGCGGGCATCGGCATTCTCTCTGCTGAGGTAGCACACCTGGCGTATCCGTTTTTACAGCGTAAAATCGCGAACAGCTTTAAAGAGAAACAGAATCTGGGCATAACGCCATTCTACTACCAGGGAGCCGGTGGAGTCGCTATCGTTTACCAGCTTCATTAGAACCTCATAAAACAGAAGTTGGCGATTGCATCGTCATGAATTCAGCAGAATAGCTTGATGACAGGGCGTATTATTTCCCCTTTCTGCCCTATCCTCTCTTAGATCAGAAGTAAACTTTATGCATAAGACTATATAAACATGCAGTTTATCAGAACTGCATGTACATGCCAACTCCCGGGCTGCCGTTTGGTAACACCACAGGCACTACGGATGTTTTCAGCCCGCCGCCTTCGGTTAACTTGGCATGTACCCAGTAGACCATGTTCACAGAAAGTATACCGACTCCGGCACCCGCCAGTACATCCGACATCCAGTGTTCGTTGTTGAGCACGCGCAGCACACCCGTTCCGCCCGCAATACCATAACTCACCACACTTATCCAGGGGCTCGTATGCCGGAACTCCTTATCCATGAAGGTGGCAATGGTAAAGGCATAGGCGGTATGGCCGGAGGGGAAGGCATAAGGTTCCCCGCTTGGTCTTTCGATATTGGCAATTAATTTGGTTGGCCCCACTATGCCTGATGTAATTCCTACGGCAGAAAGGAACAGGATAGTCTGGCGACTCAGTTTGTGGCGGTTCAGCGGCGAGATGAGATTAAAGCCATATAGCCCCACCAATGGCGCAAACATAGCAAAATCATCCGCATCGGTGCCAAAGTCAGGGAAAGTACGATTCCTGTAATCAAAGACATCATTGCTGCTTAACAGGCCCCGCCCCCCATACGTGTAAATTCCTGCCGCTATCAGCACAGCCGAAGGAAGAACAGCTCTTCTCAGAAACCGCTTGTCGCTTGCCTCCAGGCGCTGTGCATCAGTAAAAGGATTCTTCTGCCCGGGTAGAACACTGTCAGCAGGAACAACGATGTTTATACCTGCTGAGTCCTGCTCCTGGGCCACTGCCTGCAGTGGTGCCGCAAACAGCACGCTTAGCCAGATCAGGTGTAAGGTAAGTAAACTGTGGAGCCTCAAAACATAAGCTGCTTAGGTGAGAAATGTCTGTATGGATTGTAAAACGACTGCGGAGAAAAGGTGTTTCACAACGGCAGGAATACAAGCTGGCAATAAAAGCCTGAGAATGCTACAGTTCTTCTTCAAAGCCAAGCGGTAATTTGTGCTGCAAATTGAAAGCAGCAAGCATAAGGTCAACAGTACTTCGTCTATTTGTACTCTTGTATATCTTTCCGACCCGGACACAGCAATAAATTAAAACATGCTCAGAGAGATCTTCTCTTCCAGTGCTATGCTCTCTTAAATCAGAAGTAAACTTCAGATTCTGAACAGAATCGTGCCTGACCTTAGCATCAGTTATTTGTTAAACCTTATTTTTAAGAATCATGAAACTAACAAGGCACTTCCTTTTTATACTGAGCGTATTTCTGTTATCCTGCAGTAACGACGAAAATGACGTTGTCCCCAACGATGTTCCCGAAGCAGTAAAAAACACGCTGACCACTAACTTTTCGAATGCGATGGATGTGGAATGGGAAAAGAGCGGCACTAACTATGAGGCGGATTTCGACGTGGCCGGAGTTGACCACGAAGCCCTGATTGAACCCTCTGGCGAAATGCTGATGTATAAGTATGATATTCCTGAAACAGAACTTCCGGATGCTGTCACAGCGGCTATCAGCCAAAACTACAGCGGCATGCACATAGACGATGCAGAAAGGCTATACCAGGGGAATGATGAGTTCTACCAGGTGGACTTAGACAACAGCGGTACTGATGTTCATTTAGTTTTCTCTCCTGACGGGCAGGAGCAGACAGAACCGGCATACTGGGACTAATACCTTTAGCTGTTCTGAAATCAAGTGCGCCGTGAAAGTCTCCACAGGCGGGCAACAGCATTACTGCAGATTTAAAATTATAGGAAGCCTCGTTAAAGGATACATGAAAGTACTAGTAGTAGAAGACGAGCACGCGCTAAGGGAGTCAATTCTCACCTACCTGCAGCAAGAAGGGTATATATGCGAATCAGCGGATAATTTCAGGGATGCGAGCCTGAAAGCTTCTGATTACAGTTACGTCTGTGTAATTGTGGACCTGACCTTGCCCGGCGGTAGCGGCCTTGAAATTGTACGGCAGCTGAAAGAGAACAACCCGGATACAGGCATTATCATTATCTCCGCTAAAAACGCGCTCGACGACAAGATTACGGGGCTGGAAATAGGGGGTGATGATTACCTGACCAAGCCTTTCCACCTCTCTGAGCTGAATGCGCGGCTGAAGTCTGTTATCAGGCGGAGAAACTTCAGCGGACAGAAAACAGTGCAGGTAGGTGCTATCAAAGTTTTCCCTGATGCGGCAGAGGTTTCTGTATGTGATAAAAAGCTGGTACTCACCAAAAAAGAGTATGACCTGTTGCTGTACTTTATAGCAAACCGAAAACGCGTGCTCACCAAGGAGTCTATTGCGGAGCACCTGTGGGGCGACCACGTAGACGCCCTGGACTCGCTGGATTTTGTGTACACACACATCAAGAACCTTCGCCGAAAGCTGCTGACCGCGGGTGGCGAAGACTACATCCAAACGGTGTATGGCCTTGGCTATAAATTTAGCTGCTGATGCGAATATTAACTAAAACCAGTCTTTACTATCTCCTGGTGTCTTTCGTGGTTTTCCTGGTAGGTGGCTTCAGCTTTTATAAAATCATGCAGGCTGAGATCTATGATGAGGTAGATGATCAGCTTTTTACGGACAAAGAGAACATCATTGCCTATATCCAGGAGCACAACCGCCTCCCGAATGTTACCTCTGGTATATCAGAAGCCATCGTAGTGCGTGAGGCTGAAGCTGTGTCTCCTACCATTGAGGAACTGGCCGATACACTAATCTTCAGCAACTACGATGAAGAATACATTCCTTTCCGGTATCTGACATTTACCGCCTATCAGAACGGAAATCCCTACGAGTATACCATCCTGAAGTCACTCATAGACTTTGAGGATTTGTTTGAGAGCACCATGCTGGCCATGGCCTGGATCTTTCTGCTGTTGCTGTTTGGCCTCGGAGCGGTGAACTACCTGATCAACAAATACATGTGGCGACATTTTTATCAGATGCTTTATAAGGTAAAGCGCTATAGTTTGTCCCAGCACAAGCCGCTGCAGCTAAAAAACAGCTCCACCAAAGAATTTCAGGAGCTTAAAGAGGTTCTAATGGCCATGACAGAAAAGATACAGAGCGATTACTATAACCTGAAGGAGTTTACCGAGAACGCCTCTCACGAGATACAGACACCATTGGCTATTGTAAACAGTAAGCTGGAGCTCTTCATGCAGTCCGAAACCCTAACGCAGCAGCAAGCCCTGTTGGTGGAGGAAATGTATGCCTCCACCAACAGGCTGTCGCGCCTGAACAAGTCGCTTATTCTGCTTACCCGCATCGGGAACCGCGAGTTTAAGGAGCAGGAAAAGGTGCCGCTGCATGAACTTGTAGTGGAGCAGCTGGAGCAGCTGGAGGAGATGGCGTCGATGCGGGGGCTTGAACTGCTGCCCCCGGAGCTGGAATCAACTTATGTGTACATGAACCGTGGCCTGGCAGAAGTGCTGGTCTCGAACCTGCTGATAAATGCCATCCGCCATAACCACGAGGGCGGCAGCATAGGCGTGTCGCTGCAAAAAAGCATGCTTTGCGTCTGGAATACCGGCGAAATGCTGCAGGGGCCGGCAGACCAGCTGTTTGGCAGGTTTATGAGCGGGAACGATACCGGCGGCTCGTTGGGCATTGGCCTGGCCCTTGTGAAAAAGATCTGCGACCTCTACGATATGAAGCCTTCCTACAGTTACGCTGACGGAATGCACAGGCTTTGCATCTGCTTCTCTCACTAAGCAAAACAGGACCAGGACCTTCAGAATGATGTAATAACATTAACATCAAGAAACATAATGTAAGAGCTATGGAAAAGATACTGAATATGTTAGTGCTTATATGCGCTGTGGGAATATGCGCATGTAACAGCCTCTGGACCAGAAACGATATTCCGGAAGCCGTTAAAGTGCGTTTTACAGAAATGTATCCCACAGCGAAGCATGTGGCATGGGAAAACGAATCGGAAACATATGAGGCCAGGTTCGATGTGAACGGACGCGAGCGTACCGCTTTGTTTACAGCAGAAGGCAGGCTGCTGCAGTTTTCTGAGGAAATTCAGGAGCAGTACCTGCCGCGCCCGGTCCTGGACCAACTCCAGGCCCAGTATGCCAATTTTAATACTGAAGAGGCGCATAGGGTGCAGCAGGATAACAGCACCTACTACAAAGTGGAGCTGGAACAAAATAACCGGGACCTTTTGCTCTTTTTTGACAGCAGTGGCCGAATCTTAGAGCAACAGCCTGCAGTCCCTGAACATAGAAGCAGGGAAGAGGCCGGCCTTTTTGCTTTTGGCAGCTATAGTGAAGTGAAAGAAGAGCCTTACGGTTTGGCTGAAGTCAGTTGGGAGCTTCCGTCTGAATTGCGTGAAGTATCCGGTATATCATTTCTGAAGCACAATTTGCTGGCTTGTGTGCAGGATGAGGAAGGAACCATCTTTCTATATGATCTAGGAAAAAAAGAAGTAACCCGGAGGATTGATTTCGCTGGCCCGGGGGATTACGAGGGCATTGCCGTGGTTGGTTCTACAGCCTACGTGCTGCGCAGCGACGGCGCTATCTATGAAGTAGCTGATTTCATGGGGAAAGAGCCTAAAACCATCTTGCATGCGTCTGTAATGGCTGCTACGCAGAACACAGAAGGGCTGGCATACGATAGAAAAAATAACAGGCTGCTGGTTGCCGGCAAAGGCTACGACACTCGCCTCGGTAACAACAAAGGCATATATGCTATTCCGCTGGAAAACAATAAGATGCAGGCAGAGCCCGTCATTACTATATCGCTGGCACAGGAGCAGCTTAAAAGCCCCGGTAAAAAGCAGAAGAACGCTTATGATACACTTCAGCCTTCCTCGCTGGAGCTAAATGACGCCTCAGGAGAATTATATATATTGGATGCGGGAAACCACCGCATGTATACCCTGAGTCAGCAGGGCCAGATACAGAAAACAACGATGCTGGATAAAAAACAGCTCCGCCAACCTGAGGGACTGACATTCAGCGACACTGGCGACATCTACATTACCACCGAAGGCGGTAAAAAGGGTAAAGCCCTTATCATGAGACTCCCGAAAGGGGCCTAAGCTCATCAGCCTCGCTCCTGTTAAGCAGCCTGTGTTCTTTCTCCGTTTAAGACGAATGACAAACTTTCACCGTCCTCTTAAAACTTATTTTCCTGATTGAAGGAGCTTTGCCGCACTTAGAGCATGTTTAAAATTTATTCTTTGAGCTGCAAATGTGCGCTTTCAGAACCTGACTACGGCTGTTTTTCGTGCAATAGCGCTGCTATTACCCTCAAAACGAGCCTTGTCAGAACCTAAAATCACCCATTTTCGCTTTCAAAAATAAAATTTAAATATGCTCTTAGCTTTCACACTACAGAATTACTACAACTTCAGGTAGTACCATTGAGGAAGACAAAGGGTGAAAAGCGAAAGCCTGTGAACAGGGCAGTAGTACAGTTCCCTTTGCTGGATAGAACACAAAAGACAGGTAAAGCACTCTTCCACTTACACTATTACAAGTCATGCAAGCATCATGCTGCTTCTCTAAACGCGCATTTATACAGGTACAGTTATTTTTTGCAGCGATGCTTTTCCCGCTCAGCATCTATGCACAGCCACAGGCGCAGGCATTTCCAGATAGCACGGTGCAGGTTTTCTCTTGGCTACAGCCTAAGGAGGGAGCGGAGCGGGGGAAGTTAGCAGGAGCCGTCTCTCCTGCAATAAAAAACACTGCCCTGGTAGCCACCGCGCTTGGCTTCTGGACAACCACGTTTGTTTTCCTCGATGAGCCCGTACAAAGTTTCTTCCAGCGCTACCGAGGCACTGTAACAGAGCATGTAGCAGGTGTTGTAGAGCCTCTCGGCCGCCAGAAATACCTGATGCCCGCGGCCGGTGTGGTACTTGCCTCCGGACTGATACTTAAAGATGAGAAGCTGCAAAAGGCAGGCATGGTCTCTATAGGCAGTATACTGGTGAACGCAGCAGCGACGAGTACGCTCAAGAAATCTTTCGGCAGGCACCGCCCGGACGTTGCCACTGAAAACGACAGGTTCGATGGCCCTTTTAAAAACTCAGGGCATACTTCTTTTCCTTCTTCGCATACCTCTACAGCCTTTACAGTTGCCACTTCTATTGCCTCCGTATATCGGGAACATAAGCTGGTTCCGCCCATCGCATACGGGCTGGCCACGCTTGTGGGCATATCCAGGGTGCATGACAATGTGCATTGGGCTACTGATGTAATAAAAGGCGCAGCGGTGGGTTACTTCAGCGCAAAAGGCGTGAACTACTTATACGACCTGGCAGACCAGAAGCTGAAAAACCGAAGGCAAAAGCTCCTGCTGGCACCCAATTTCGGCCCGGAAAATGCCGGCTTCAGCGCCACACTCGTCTTTTAGCCATGGCAGTTCTGAAGGTTAAAGGGCTGTTCCCCTGCTGCGTCGCACATGCATCATGTTAGGAGAGATACTTTAAAGTCAGACAATACTTTTCATTTCACTCTGACGGCTATGACAGAAAACTGTTCGTCGCGCTGCGCATGTGAACAAATGATTCTGGAACAGGACGGGAATACAAAAGCAAAAAGCCTGCAAATTTCAAATTTGCAGGCTTTTTGCTTTTGTAGTGGCCTTGCCCAGAATCGAACTGGGATCTAAAGTTTAGGAAACTTCTATTCTATCCGTTGAACTACAAGGCCGGCAGGAGGTAATTGCTGGTGCAAATGTACATCAATTACCTCCGTTTTACAAGTAGCCGGATATTTTGATGTGCCGTGTTAATAGGTAGCAAAAGCAATAGCAAAGCCAATAACAGTAAGCACCAGCCCGATCATAAAAACAGAGTAGGAGATGCGCAGAATCCGGTACTTTCGGCTTAGCACATCGCCCAGGAAATAGATGTCGGTGATCATGTTGTTGTAAAGGGATTTTTTGTCGCGCATAATATCGTGCATTCCTTCCTGGAAGCCTTCTAGAGGCAGTTTGCTGAAGTTACCGAAGAAGAGTAAGCTGACGTTGCGTGTGTTCACCTTCTTCTTCCTTTTTTTCATGTTAAAGCTGGTAACCTCTGGCTGCGCTGAAATGATGGCAAAAACCAGGGATCCTAACGTGGTAAGCAACAGCAGGCTTATCGGGATAATGATGGTGCGGTGCCGGGCAAACTCAGTCCCTATCATAGCAGACTGAGCGCTGATGTACGTAATAACAATGGACAGGATGATGGCGTTGAGGCTGATCATCATGTTGGCTTTATTATCGGCCATGGCGCTGAGGTCGAGGTGCGTACGGTAGGTGCTCCGGAACATGGTTTCGATGCCCCGCTTTGGCTGTGCCAGCGTTTCACGCCCCTTCTTGTCATTTTTTTTCTTTTTCTTGTCTTCCTCGCTCAGGCGCTCGCGCTGCTCCTGTATGTTCAGGCCGAGCTGCGCTGCAAACATATGCTGGGCCTCATTGGTGTGCAGGCTGGTCGAGAGCAGGAAATCCATCTGAAACTGTGCCCATTCTCTGTCAGAGAAGAATTTGTCCAGAAAAATTTCCCACTCCACGCGCAGCAGCTCGGCCGTGGCTGCGAAGGTAGGCTTTCCTATGTTCGATAAGTCGGCATCTACTAACAGCTCCTGCAACAGGCCCTGCGGCTGTACGTCGTGCTTGGTGGCCATTATCATGCTTTCAATCCGCTCAATGCGGTCTTCCGGGTAATCGTGCTCTGTCAGCCACTCCCTCGCAAAGCGGATGCTCTCCTCTTCATGGCCCTGGTACTCATTCACGTAGCCCGTGTCATGAAACCAGGCTGCCAGTATCAGGTCCTGCATGTCCGCAGCGTCAATGTTGCTTCTTTGCCCAAGGTCCTGTGCCACAGACACTACCTCGAGGGTATGCCGGTAGTTGTGGTATACCAGTTTCTTCGAAAGTCTTTCTTTGAATAAGTTAAAAACAAACTCGTTGGCTTGTTTAATGAGTTTAGGTTCTTCCATAAAGGTTTTTGCTTCTGTATTGGGCATTATGGTTGCGGAAGGCAAATTACTAAGCCCAACGGCTTTTATGAGCGTGTTCTGATTTTGTTCTGAAAGCGAAAATGCGTGACTTCAGGTGCTGACAAGCCTCCTTTTCAACGCTGTGGCGCCAAAAGGAACGTCCCGGTTCTATCAGGACAGCTGCCGTCAGGTTCTAAAAGCGCGTATTTGCAACTCAAGGAACATTATCAAAACCGGCTCTCTGGGAGCATGCTGCATATTCAAATGCACAATTGTTTGCGGTTACGGTAAAAAAACGCTTTTGGTTAGTTAACGGGCATTTGATACAGGGGTTAACAGAAGGCTGGCAGCAACAACCAAAAACAGCCTCTCTCGTTTATAAATGTCAGTCCTGCTGACCCCAATGGTACCCCATTTATAGACGGATGAGGCCAGGGACCCACAGCTATAGAACCCACTATGCAGTACCCAACTTCCTCCTTTATACAGCGCCTGCTAACCGTGTGGTGCACGGATTTCAGGATAAAATGCTATATTGTCTCCAGCGCTGTGGCAACAGTTCCATCTGGTGCAAGTACTACAGGCAATTTGCCTTATGCAGGGCATGTTATACCTCAGTAACCTATGATCCAAAATCTACTAAAGCGGCAGGGACTACGGTTCCGCCTTTTTTGGCAGGTCGTATTAGGCCTTACCCTTTCTGCCTGTGTTTCCAACAAACCATACTATAGCCGCGATGCGCTGGATTGGGAGCAGTCTGTTCCAGATCCGGAAAACAAGCTGCTGTATACGGTTTTCCTGATTGGCGATGTGGGCGCTCCTGACCTGGAAGGGGAGCCTTCGCTGCTGCTCATGCGAAAGCAGATGGAAGAGGCCGGAGCCCGGAGCGCCACTATCTTTTTAGGGGACAACGTGTACCACAACGGTTTGCCGGAGCCTGGTGCCTACGACCGCGAAATATCCGAGGCACGCCTGAACGCACAACTGGACATCCTGAAGGGATATGCCGGGGAGAAGTACATGATTCCGGGCAACCACGACTGGAACCACAGTGGCCGCGGGGGCATTGAATACATCCTGCGGGAGCAGCGCTATGTGAACGAGTACCTCACCGACGAGAATATTGTAGTGGGAGGTGACTTCTTTGTGCCCGGCAACGGCTGCCCCGGTCCCTATGAAGTAAAGCTAAGCGATGATCTGGTGTTGATCGCCATAGACTCAGAGTGGTGGCTGCACCCCTTCGACAGGCCGTACGGCGACAACACGCATTGCGGGGCTGCCACTGAAGTGGATTTCCTGGTGCAACTGGAAGACATCATCGAAAAGAACAGCGGCAGCGACATTTTAGTAGTAGGGCACCACCCCCTGATGAGCAGGGGCGCGCACGGCGGGTTCTTCTCGTTGAAAGACCATATCTTCCCGCTGACCATGCTGCGCAACTGGATGTACCTTCCGCTGCCTGTTATTGGCTCTATCTATCCCTTTGCCCGGAAATACGGCGGCATTCTGCAGGACATACCACACCCCCGTTATCAGGCTTATATCAAAGGCCTGATGGACATTTTTACTAAATACGACAACATTACTTACGCTGCCGGCCATGAGCATGCCCTCGAGTACTTTAAGCCCGATGAGGTGCCTCTTATTGTGAGCGGGTCCGGCTGCAAAGTGCAGTACATAAAGCCAGGAGGCAATGTAACCTATGTGCAAAAAGTAAAAGGTTTTGCCAAAACCCTGTACTATGAGAACGGAGAAGTATGGGTAGAATACTGGGTGCCGGACGGTGACGGCGCCACGGGCCATGTGACGTACCGTGCACCGCTTTATGCCAAGCAGCCACGGGAAGCGGCACCTCTTGTAGAAGACGATACCAACTATGCCGACAGTACCATAACAGTGGCTGCCAACAGGCAGTACACCGCCTCCGGGCTGCGTAAGACGCTGCTGGGCGAGCACTACCGCAAAGAGTGGGCCGCCCCGGTAGAAGTGCCCCTGCTGGATATGAAGAACCAGTTTGGCGGCCTGACGCCCTACCAGAAAGGCGGCGGCAAGCAGACTGCCTCGCTGAAGGTCCGCAACCCCGATGCCAAGGAGTACACGCTGCGCACCATCGATAAGAACCCAACAAAGGCACTGCCGGAATACCTCCAGGAAACAGCGGCGCGCAGCTTGCTCCAGGACCAGATATCAGCGCAGCATCCTTACGGGGCACTGGCTGTGCCACCGCTATCCGATGCCGCAGGCGTGTACCATACAAACCCGGAACTAGTGTACATTCCCAATACGCCATACCTGCGCCAGTACATCGATGAATTCGGGAACACGCTGGCTCTGCTGGAGGAAGATGCCGATGAGAACCATGAGGAGACGGCAAGCCTGGGCTATGCCGAAAACCTGGTAGGCACAGAGAAAGTACTGGACGAACTGGAGGACGACAATGATAACGAGGTGGACCAGCTGGAGTATGTCCGTGCCCGCCTGCTCGACATGCTCATCGGCGACTGGGACCGGCACGAAGGGCAGTGGCGCTGGGTAGAGGAAGAGAAGCCCGATAAAGGCAACCTGTATACCCCTGTGCCGGAAGACCGTGACATGGCTTTTTTTAAGGCCGATGGCTTCCTGCCCTGGCTGGCTACGCGCCAGTGGGGTATCCGTAACGTGCAGCACTTCGGTTACGACTATACCGATATTGTGGGCCTTAACCTGAGCGCCCTCACCCTCGACCGCACTCTTACCTCCCGGCCTGTCCGGCAGGATTGGGTCCGGCTGGCGCAGGATATCAAAGCCAGCGTAACAGACGAGGTAATAGAAGAAGCCGTGAACCAGTGGCCCGACACCATCCGGGCGCTCTCCGGCCCTGAGATTGTTGCTAAACTGAAGTCCAGGCGGGACAAGTTGCCACAGGCAGCCGAAGCATACTATGACTTCCTGGTGCAGTACGTCGATATTTCGGGCAGCGACAAGCATGAACGCTTCGAGGTAAAGCGCCTGAACGATGAGCAGGTGGAAGTAACAGGATATAAAATATCCAAGGAGGGCGAAGTGCTGGAGCAAATCTACAACCGCACCTTTTTCACAAACGAAACAAAAGAGATACGCATCTACGGCAGAGACGGGGAAGATGAGTTTGAGGTGACAGGTGATGTAAACGAAAGCATTGTGGTGCGCATTATCGGGGGAGGCGACGAAGATGAAATCGTGGACAGGTCCAGTGTGCGCGGCCTCAGAAAGCACACCGTTGTCTATGATGCCGAGGCAGGGAATGAGTTTGTATTTAGCGACGAGACCAAAGACAAAACAGAGGAAGACCCTGATAATGTGACCCGCTACGACCGCGACAACTTCAAGCTGCCGTACCTTGGGCCGAGGTTATCTGTAGCGTATAACGTAGACGATGGGCTGTTCCTAGGCCCCGGCTTGCTATGGCGTACGCAGAAGTTCCGGAAATCCCCTTATGCTGCAGAGCATCTGCTGGAGGCCAACTACGCCTTCCTGACCAGGTCCTTTAATATACGCTATACCGGTGATGTGCGGCAGGTGCTGGGGGACTGGAGCCTGGCGCTGAGCGGTAACCTGCAGGGGCCGCAGTACCAACGGAACTTCTATGGCCTTGGAAATGAAACCGAGCAGACCTCTGACCTGGACGACAGCTATTATCATGTCCGTTTTAAACGGCTGGCCTTAAATGCATCGCTTTACAAAGACCTCACTACTTTCCTGAAAGCAGGTATAGGCCCTACGTATGATCGCTTTCAGGTGGTGACTCCGGACAATGGGGAGAACTTTCTGCTGAGCGAAGCGCGTGCGGGGAGGCTGGAGCCCGGCACTTACGATCCGGAGGGGGGAGATTTTAATGTGCAGCATTACGCAGGAGTCTCTGCATTCCTTCACCTGGATGTTATCGGGGCGGGCAGCAGTACAGATGCAAACCCGCGCATCGGCATGCGTTTCTATAACCGCATCAGCTACCTGCACGAACTCAACGGAGAGCAGCTGAATTTCACTAATGTAAGTTCTGAGTTCAGGTTCTATATCAGCCCTAACTTTCCGCTACAGCTTACATGGGCAGGAAGAGTGGGAGGGGCGCACAACTTCGGCGATTTCCGGTTTTACCAGGCCAATACGTTGGGGGGAACCTCTAACCTGCGCGGTTACCGCCGCACGCGCTTTGCTGGCCGCAGCAGCCTGTATGCCAATGCCGAGGCGCGGATACAACTCTTTGACTTTAACCTGTACCTGACTCCCGGCAAACTGGGCGTGTTGGGTTTGTTTGATGCTGGCCGGGTTTATTATGACGGCGGTAGCAGAGGAGCTTTTTTCCGCAGCCTGCACACGGGGTATGGTGGTGGCCTTTGGGTGGATTTCCTTAACCGGACTGTGCTTACGCTCTCATATACGGTAGGGGAAGATGATAAACTCTTTATGCTAAACTATGGCTTCTTTTTTTAACACAAAGAAAGCAAATGAGTATAAGGGGAGAATAATAAACCTGTATGGCCTTTCTGCTATACAGCGGGCTATAACAGCTCAAGGATAAACTATGATAAAAACAAATTTACTTCTGTGTGTGGTGGTCCTCCTGTGCTTCTGGCAACAGGCGCAGGCGCAGCGAACCGAAAAAACGGAAGGCTTACAAGATGTTATTGAATATGCCTCGCCCGGTGTAAGGAACATGGGCAAGCCCCGGGGCATTGTTATCGGTTATGAGCGCCTGCCGCAGTTTGATATAGAGTCCCGCTCTCCTGACCCTACTGTTGGCAACGGCAGCAACCGCGTCAGGCGGAATAACCTGTTTGATGTCAGAGCGCTGGCACCCATTCTTAACAAGCCGCAGACAAAATTGATATTGGGTTTTGGGTACAATTTTGAGGAGTATAACTTCTCTAACCTTCCAGCGAACTACAGCCTTTATCAGAATCTGGAAGATAAAAACCTGAAGAGCATTGGTCTGCAGCTGGCGTACCTGCACTCTCTTGATGAACGCCGCTTTTATCTTATCCGCGTGAAGGGGGAGTTAAACGGAGACTATACAAACGATAATGTTAACATCGTCGATTACCTTAAAACAACGGTAGACATAGCGTATGGCTGGAAACTGAATCCTGATCATTCCTGGGGTATTGGCGCGCAGCTTGGGTATACGTTTGGCCGCAGGCGGGTATTACCAGGTGTGCTTTATAACCGCACCTTTAATGATAAGTGGGGCGTAGAGTCTATCTTTCCGGCTAATCTACGCCTGCGGCACAATGCAAACGAAAAAACACTCCTGTACGTGGGGTACAGGCTGGAAGGAGCCAGTTATAACCTGTATTTAAACGAACCGCCGCTCTCCCCGTTTGGCCAGGTGGAGTTGCGGCGCACGGATATAAAAGCTCTGGTGCGCATGGAGCGCGAGATTTATGACTTTCTGTGGTTTTCTGTGGAAGCAGGTTTCCGGCAGTATTACCGTAACAGGATCTTTGATGAAATCGGTTCTACTAATGAGCTCATAGATAATGACCTGGCGGGAACGGGCTATATAGGCGTGGAGCTTTATGCAGTGCCTCCACGCAAATGGGTAGAAAAGAGTCGCAATAACAACTAATATTCCGGTAAGTCAGGCTTAAACAAAAAGAGGGAGAAGTTCATACAGAGAACTTCTCCCTCTTTTTGTTCGGCAACCCAGGTTTATTCTTCCTCCCGTATCGGGTTCATCCCCTCCGGTATCAAATCACGGAGGTAATCATAAGTTGCGTATTGCGAGCGCATGTTTGTCTGGTCGCCTTGCCCCAGATAGCTGTTGTCTACGGTTCTGGCTTTTATATCGTCGGCTAACTGCAGGTCAATGATATCACGCACCTGCTTCACAAGGTGCGGTTGCAGCAGCGGGAAAGCCACTTCCACCCGGCGGTTCAGGTTGCGGGTCATCCAGTCGGCAGACGCGACATAATATTCCTCATTGCCGTTGTTGTGGAAAATGTATACCCTCGCGTGCTCCAGGTAACGGTCCACGATGCTGCGCACTTCTATGTTTTCACTTACTCCCTCCACTCCCGGCATAAGGCAGCAGATGCCGCGCACAAGTAAATTCACTTTTACGCCAGCCTGGCTGGCAGTATATAGCTTCTTTATCATGCGCTCATCCTGCAGGGCGTTCATCTTTAGAATAAGGCGGGCGGGCAGGCCTTTTTTAGCATGCCTTATCTCCCGGTCTATCAGCTTTACAAAGCGCTCCCGCATGTTGAGCGGTGCCATGAGCAGGTGATCGAACTTCTTATCCGGGCTTCGGTCTATAAAGAAGTTAAATACCTGCTCTACATCTTTGGTGAGGCGCTTATCAGCGGTAAATAAGCCATGGTCGGCGTAGATGGTAGAGGTATCTTCGTTGTAGTTGCCTGTGCTCAGGTAGGCATAATTTATCATTTTGCCACCTTCGTTTCTGGTTATCAGGCCAAGCTTGGAGTGCACTTTTAACTCTGGCACACCAAAAATGACGTTGGCACCCGCCTTCTGCAGTTTGCCGGCCCAGAAAATGTTCGATTCCTCATCAAAACGTGCTTTCAGCTCTACCACTACTGTTACCAGTTTGCCGTTTTTGGCTGCCTTGGCCAGGGCTTTGGCAATGGCTGATTTATCTGCTACCCGGTATAGCGTGGCGCTCATAGAAGTTACTTTCGGGTCTTCGGCGGCTTCGTTAAACAGGCGCAGCACATAATCAAAAGATTGGTAAGGATAGTGTACCAGGTAGTCCTGCTTTTGCATGGCGGCCAGCATACTAGGCTCCTGCTCCAGCTGGGGGTGCACCAGCGTAGGCTGTGGGGTATACTTCAGGTTGGGCAGGTTAAAATCCGGAAACTGGAAGAAATCGCGGAAGTTATGGTACTTGCTGCCTTCTACAAGTTCATCTTCGGTAATACCGGTATGCGCCATCATCATGTCCAGCAAGTCATGGGGTGTTTCCGGGTCATAGAGCAGGCGTGCCGGATAGCCAGTTTCGCGCTTTTTCAGGCTTTTCCGGATCTTCGCCATCAAATTACCCGATACTTCCTCTTCTATATCCAACTCAGCATCCCGCGACACTTTCACCGCGTGAGAATCAAACTGCTGATATTTGTCAAAGATCCGCGGCAGGCAGAACCGGATGACATCATCCACGAACATCACATAGCGTTGCTCGTCTACGGTCGGCAGCTTTACAAAACGGCCGCCGTGTTTTTTAGTCGGTATTTCGAGCATGGCGTAGCGCTCTGGCTTCAGGCCCTCTCCCTGCGGTTCCCACATCTTTACGCCCAGATACACTGTCTGATCTTTAAGAAAGAGATGTGTTTCTGTTTCATCCAGTATAATGGGCTGCAGCAATGGCAGCACTGTCTCCTGGAAATAGCTTTTCACCCATTCCTGCTGCTCCGGGTTCAGTTCATGCTCTGTGAGCAGGTTGATGTTGTGCGCGCGCAGGTCTGCCAGTATGCCTTCACGGAATACATGCCCAAACTCCTCCTGCTGGCGTTTAACCTCACTTATCACCTGGTCAAAAATTTCAGAGGGGTCTGTATTCAGTTTCTTGCGGGTTTTTTCTTTCAGTTTAATGAGGCGCTTGAGCGTAGCTACCCGCACCTTAAAGTACTCATCTAAATTAGCTGAGAAAATGGCCATAAACTTGATGCGCTCCAGCAGAGGTACATTTTTGTCTTTAGCCTCCTGCAAAACTCTGTAGTTAAACGCAAGCCAGCTCAGCTCTCTGTTTATCAT
Source organism: Pontibacter diazotrophicus (assembly GCF_003367245.1). GTDB lineage: Bacteria > Bacteroidota > Bacteroidia > Cytophagales > Hymenobacteraceae > Pontibacter > Pontibacter diazotrophicus. The sequence goes on from NZ_QRGR01000008.1 coordinate 84,086, forward strand.
GGGGTAATCAGGGGTAGCCTGTTCCTCTTTCTCTTTTTCCATATGGGTGGTTGTCTTCTCTAAGCTTGTAGTAAAGCTACTACGGGTTAATGTACTAGTTGGAAGGGAATTAATGCGTTAGATCCTGTTTATGTCTTGTGTTTGAAAACGAGTTCTGTCAGAACCTGAAGTTACTCATCTTCAGCTCAAAGTATAAAATTAAAACCTGCGCTTACTTATAGTTCTTCGGGAAGTCGTAGAAGAGCATTGTTGCGTTGTCTCTGCTGATATCGTACCAGCTTTCGCAGTTAAATTCTAGTGCCACCACACCTGCTGTTGGCAGGCTGGCAACGTGCTCTGGTGTCAGCATGTTCGCAAAGTCGGTGATAGCCTCGTTGTGGCCCACCAGCAGGAGGTGTTCTACTTCGGCGGGTGCTTCCTGCACCACCTCCAGCAGGTCCTTCTTGCCGGCGCCATACACCCGCTCGTCCAACACAATATCGTCAGCGTCGTAGCCCATTTCCTTGCCTGCAAGGGTGGCTGTGGTGAGTGCCCTAACGGCAGGGCTGGAGATTATCAGGTCAGGCTGGATGCCACGGGCTGCCAGTTCCTGCCCCATGAGCGGGGCGTCACTGCGGCCGCGCTTGTTCAGGGGGCGGTCGTGGTCGCTGAGTTCTTCGAACTTCCAGCTCGATTTAGCGTGCCTCAGAATATATAATGTTTTCATATCGATTCTATTGTTTTTTGCCGTTGCAGTGCCAGAAAAGCAACAACTACGGCATTGCTAAGTACTGTAACTATACGTAAATGGTTGTACGGCGTGGAGCAGTAGTGTTGCCTAAAACGACTGTTGTGCAGCGTTGTGGGAACCTAAATATATTAGGGGCCTTTGTTTTTTATGTAGCCTCGTTATCTTATTTTGCTAACTTGCTAAGATGCCTGCTTTTATACTTTCAAGCAATAGATGAGCAGGACTTGCAACCAAAGAAAAACGTATAGGAAATGAGCAGGGTGACCCGTGTCAAAAGGAGGCTTTGGCTTGTTGTTTGCTCTTCCTGATTCATGCTGAGCTACATCTGAGCATAAGTTGCCTGATGCTCAGATGTAGCCATAGCCGGAGAGGAAAGGCAGGGCCAAATAAATCTGTTCAAATAATCTCCTGCGAGAGTAAGAGGAGTAAAGTTCTTTAAGTATAATTCACCCCAATATAAATACACGTGGAAACCGAATTCGTTTTACCAATTGATGCGGCAAAGTTCAGGTCAACCAGCGACGCCTGGAATGAGCTGATGCTGGGAGAACCCTGGTCAGTAGGACATCTTACGACGCTAATCGAACTGAAAACCTTTAAATCGAAAGAGGAGTGGGAGGCATTTTATTACCAAAGCGGAGAGGAAAGAGAACGCCTGCTTTCAAGGTGGGACGCACCCACGCAAGCCATGTTACAGAATGAGTTGCTTATAAGAACAGACAAGGACTTTGTTCACGGTTTGAGCTGGAATCTTAAAAACCTAAATACCCAGTTCGGCAGAACACGGGAACGGCTTTACCAGAAAGGGGAAATACTTTACAGCGCTGTTCATAATAACGGATGTGGCCTGTCTGTAGAGGAGTGCTTTGAATGCGTGCGCTTCCGGGTGGTATGCGAAACCTGGAATAGGGTGGTTGAGCGGGAAAGGAACACTATAAAGACGCTGCAGGCCATGTTTCCGCATACTGTGTTTCAGGAAGTGCCTGGTGAGGTGTATCATACCTATGCCATCGATTATGAAGCCTATGTAGATGGCAAACTGCGCTATGCGCTTCAGGTAAAGCCAGAGTCTTATACAGACAATACAACGTATCTTACGAATGCACGCCAGGCAAACAGCCGTAAGAATCAGTTGTACGTCGCACGGTTTGGAGCCCCTGTCTATGAAATTATTTCAGATAACGAAGGGAATATACTTCACACAGACGTGCTTAAAAACCTGGAACAGGTTTAAAGGTATAACTGCCCTTGCTGAAGCGCATGCCTTCTGGTGAATTCAATTACGGCGTAAGCATAAAAGAAAGGAAGCCTGAGAAGGCTTCCTTTCTTTTATGCAGCATTTGGTATACTACGAGCCAGTTTTATACATACACAGGCAAGCAAGGCTTATACGTTGTTAGGGTAGCGCTGGAAATGGATTTCTGCTACCCTGCTTTGCAGCTCGTCGCGCAGCGCATCGATGTTGATTTTGTTTGTAGCCGATACAAAAAGGGCAGGGGCATGCACTCTTGCCATATAGGTGGCCTTTAAATCTTCGATAGACGGACGTACCTCGGCTCCTTCTGCTTCTAATTCCTCTTCGCGCTGTTGCAGGTACTGATCTACTTTATTAAATACCAGCAGCACCGGTTTCTCTGCCGCATTGATATCCTTCAGTGTCTCGTTCACCACCGCAATGTGATCTTCGAAAGACGGGTGCGACACATCCACCACATGCACCAGCAGGTCAGCCTCCCGTATCTCATCCAGGGTAGATTTAAAAGATTCAATCAGCTTAGTCGGGAGCTTGCGGATAAAACCTACCGTGTCAGAAAGCAGGAAAGGGATGTTATCAAATACTACCTTTCGCACAGTGGCATCTACGGTTGCAAACAACTTGTTTTCCGCAAACACCTCTGACTTGGAGAGCAGGTTCATCAGCGTGGATTTGCCCACGTTGGTGTAACCTACCAGCGCTACGCGCACAATGCCTGAACGGGCTTTGCGCTGCTCAAAGTTCTGTTTCTCAAATTTTTTCAGGCGCTCCCGCAGCAAGGCTATCTTGTCGCGCACAATACGGCGGTCAGTTTCAATCTCCGTTTCACCCGGTCCTTTCATACCAATACCACCTTTCTGCTTTGAAAGGTGCGTCCAGAGGTTGGTGAGGCGGGGAAGCAGGTACTGGTACTGTGCCATCTCTACCTGTGCGTGCGCCTGAGCGCTCTTGGCCCGCAGCGCGAAAATATCCAGTATAAGTAAGCTGCGGTCTACAATCTTTACCTGCAGTTCGCGCTCTATGTTGCGTACCTGCGAGGCACTCAGGTCATCATCGAAGATAACCATGTCCACCTCATTCTCCGTGATGTAGGCTTTTATTTCGTTCAGTTTCCCGCTGCCCACAAACGTGCGGATGTCGGGTTTGTCCAGCTTCTGGACAAAGCGTTTTAAAGTTACGGCTCCAGCTGTTTCCGTTAAAAAGGCAAGCTCATCGAGGTACTCGTTGGTTTGCGCATCGGTTTGGCGATAGTTTGGTACGGCCACCAGCACAGCAGTTTCCTGCGGTTTGGCGGTTTCGTAGAAGTTCTTTTTACTCATTAATTATTTTTTTAGCGTGATGGTATAGGCGGCTAGCGCCTCAGCCTCCTGCGGCGTTAGCTGGTCTCCGAAACCAGGCATCAAACCGCGGCCATTCTCAATAACGTTAATTCTGTCATTTAAGGTCAATTGACTTTGCGTTAAAAGAGCCGCACCTCCCAGGCCTTTCGCTCCGTCTTCGCCGTGGCAGGTGGCGCATACCTGTGTGTAAATGGCTTTGGCATTCGCCAGTTGCGTCTCATTCATAGCATCAATAATCTCCTGCTGTGCAGCACCTGACTGGTTCGGGCCGGGAACACTGGTTTCCGTGGCATCTGTCTCCGGTGTTTCAGTAGTCGTATGGCTGATAGGTGCCACAGAAGGTTCATCCTTGCTCATGGTCAGGCTGTTTGTTTCAGCTACTCCGTAAACGTACAGGAAGATGAACAGCGTCAGCACCGTTAGTACTTTGTTCTCCCGTTTAATGCCCACAATACCCAGAGGAATCGCTAACAGCACAAGTACAATTTTTACAATGAGATAGGTAGGGATGCCGCCACTGTAGAGGAACAACAGGTAACCACCTGTTACCAGTATCAGGGTGCCCAGAATCATGTCCACTATCTTGGTCTTGCTTCTTACCTTGTCCAGGGTCTCGCGTTTGTTAAACAGCAGCAGAATGGCTTTCACAGCGAAAAAGAGCAGGAACAGAACAACAACCAATACGTGCGTATGCAGAAATGCAACAGATGGCATAAAAGTGAATAAGGCTATTGGATGCATGCAAGCGTATTTGCCGCAAATTACTTTAAATTTTCTGATGCTAAGCTAAAATGGCTAACTTACGGCTTTTTATACCTAAAGACCCCAATGCTGCCGAGCTGATTTGCCCCTATGCGAATAGCCCTTGTCATTAACACCTCCTGGAACATCTACAACTTCCGCAGGAGCCTTATAAAGGCACTGCTGGCGGAAGGGCACGAGGTGGTGGCTATTGCGCCGAAGGATGATTACTCGGAACGACTGATGGCGGCAGGCTGCCGTTTTGTGCCGGTGCAGATGGAGAAAGGAACCAACCCTTTCACAGACCTGATGCTGACCTGGCGCCTGTACCGGGCCTACCGGCAGGTAAAGCCGGACGTGGTGCTGCACTATACCATCAAACCCAACATTTACGGCGCCATCGCGGCACATTGGGCTGGTATACCCGCTATTAATAATGTGTCGGGCCTGGGCACTGTGTTTATCACCAAAGACTATATCTCCAGCATTGCGCTCCGCCTGTATAAACTCGCCTTTCGCTACCCGGCTAAAGTCTTCTTTCAGAATAAAGACGACCGCAAGCTGTTCCTGCGCAACAACCTCGTGCGTGCGGGTATAACCGATGTGCTGCCGGGCTCGGGTATCAACCTACAGGAGTTTGTGCCGGCGGCAGCGTTTAAGCGCAGCGAGCCGTTCGTTTTCCTGATGGTGGCGCGCGTGCTGTTTGATAAAGGAGTGGCTGAGTTTGTGCAGGCAAGCAAGCTGGTGCAGGAGCAGTACCCGGAGGTGAAGTGCCAGCTGTTAGGGCAGTTTGATGAACGGAGCAGGTCGGCGGTGAAGCAGCAGCAACTGGAGGAATGGCTGGCAACAGGGGTGATCGAATATTTAGGCACCACCGATGATGTAGCAGCTGTTGTAAGCAAGGCCGACTGCGTGGTGCTGCCGTCTTACCGCGAAGGAACGCCCCGTACCCTGTTGGAAGCAGCTGCCATGGCCAAACCTCTTATCGCCACCAACGTACCGGGATGTCGGGAGGTGGTGCAGCAGGGCGTGAACGGTTACCTTTGCCGTGCGCGCAGTGCCGAGGACCTTGCTGAGAAAATGCTGCAGATGCTGCAACTGAAGGAGGAAGACCTGGAAAACATGGGCCAGGCCAGCCGCCAATTAGCCGTTTCCCGCTTCGACGATCGCTTTGTCATTCAGAAGTACCTGCACGCGATAGCGGAGGTGGTAAGGTAATTTTGAATAATTGAATAACTGAATTTTGAATGAAATGAATAATAATTAAATGCCAAGCGATTTACATTCAGGTATTCAAAATTCAGTCATTCAAAATTATATCTCTCGCCGGAATACATATTACGGCATTTAACAAATTTTAAAAGCACAAACACAGAAGATACAAGAAACATGGAGCATAAAACTTTCCACATTGAGGGCCTGATAGAGTTCTTGCCGCGCGTTTTCAGGGATGACCGGGGATTTTTTTTAGAGACCTTCAGCATGAAGTGGTTTGAACCCTTTGGCCAGCAGCCTGATTTTGTGCAGGATAACCAATCCGTTTCATCGAAAGGAGTGCTCCGTGGGCTGCACTTCCAGAAGCCTCCTTATGCACAGGGCAAACTGGTGCGCGTAACTACAGGCAGGGCACTGGATGTGGCGGTCGATCTGCGCAAGGATTCCCCGACATTCGGCCAGCATGTAACGTGCCTGCTGGATGCGGAGCAGCATAACGTGTTCTATGTACCGGAAGGCTTTGCTCATGGCTTCGTAGCGCTGGAAGACAATACCACTTTCCTGTATAAGTGCACTAACTTTTATAACCAGCCCTCCGAAGGTGGTATTCTCTGGAATGATCCTGCCCTGGGCATAGATTGGGGTATCAATGACCCGCTGGTGTCTCCGAAGGATGAAGTGCTGCCGCTGCTAAAGAATTTCGATTCGCCGTTTTAGGGTAGAGGGGAAGGAGATAGGATAAAAAGTGATTATTAAAAAGTAAAGGGCCTGAGTATGCGCACTCAGGCTCTTTGCTTTTTAGTATGTTCAATACGCCATTATTGCGTTTTTTGGACTCTTGCACATCCATTCAAGATAGGATGACAAATTCATTTTTGTTTTCCTCAATTTCCAAATTTACAACACCTCCAGCAGTGTTTCCAGTCCCATGCCGCGGGAGCCTTTCACCAGCACATAACTTTCAGAAACGGGGTGATCCTTCAGCCATTCCTGTAACTCGGGCTTCGTCTCGAAGTGCAGGAAATCCGCTTTTACTTCTGCCGCATACTTCATGTCTTTGCCGCAGAGCAGCACCGTGTCGAAGGGCTGTTCGGCTACGGCTTCACCCAGGGCGCGATGTTCGGCAGCGCTCTCAGTGCCCATTTCAAACATATCGCCTAAAATTACCACTTTGTGAGGCGCATTCATGCTCCCGAAATTACGCACGGCAGCAGCCATGGAAGTAGGGTTGGCATTGTAAGCATCCAGAATGATCGTGTTGCTGCCTTTTTGCAGTACCTGTGAGCGGTTGTTCACCGGGCTGTAGGCAGCGATGGCTTCGTTGGCCTGCTGCAACGGCACACCAAAAAATTTGCCGATACAGGCTGCTGCTGCCATGTTTTCATAGTTGTAGCTGCCTACCAACTGCGTCTGTACCTGGTTGCCTTCCTCGTCGCGGTACACCACGTAAGGCGAGGCCTCCAGCAGCTCACTGTGGTAATAGTCGCCGGGGGCGGGATAGGTGATCTTGTTTTCGATGCGGCGGCTCATGCGCATCAGGAGCTCGTTACCTGTGTTCACAAACACAGTTCCGCCAGAGTTAAACAGGTGCACATACAGTTCACTCTTACCGCGCGCCACGCCCTCCAGACTTCCGAAGCCTTCCAAATGTGCCTTGCCAATGTTGGTAATCAATCCATGTGTTGGCAGTGCAATGCTGCTAAGCAGCGCAATTTCCCCAATGTGGTTGGCGCCCATTTCTATAATCGCCATTTCATGCTCCGGCTTTATGCGCAGCAGCGTGAGCGGCACCCCGATGTGGTTGTTCAGGTTACCCTGCGTGTAGAGGGTGTTAAACTTTTGACTCAGCACAGCATAAATGAGTTCTTTGGAGGTAGTTTTGCCATTAGATCCCGTAATGCCGATAACAGGAATGCTCAGTTGCCGGCGATGGTGACGCGCCAGATCCTGCAGCGTTTGCAGCGTGTCTTCCACCACAAACACATTGTCTGCCGCCATGGCCGGGTCGTCTACCACCGCATACTTCGCGCCTTTCTCCAGGGCTGGCAAGGCGAATTTGGCACCTTTAAAATTGGGCCCGTTCAGGGCAAAGAATAGACTCTGGTCTTGCTCCGCGCGTGAATCTGTGCTCACGTGGCGGCACTCCAGGTACTTTTGGTATAGAAAGGCAATGTTGTTCTGCATGAAATGCGTAATTTTAACTTACAATGATGCTGAAAGGGCTGTTATTTTCGTTAAGCAGGCAGCGCCCTTTACCTGTGGCAATATACATTCAAAACCTTAAAAGCGATAGCACCCACAGGTGCCGGTAGCTAAATAAAACGGCCCTGGCATATAGGCAGCCTCTTTCCCAGACATGAAGAAGTACTTTTCTCTTATTCTGATTGCATTTTGCTCCGTGGCAGCTGTCATGGCCCAGCAACAGGAGCCTGTGGCTTTCCGGTTCCGCCACGACGTGCCTGTTGCGACGCAGGCAGGGCAACTGGCTGCCCCCTGGAGCGGAGGCCTCAATACACCCCAATTCTCCACCATCGACCTGAACCAGGATGGGCAGGATGACCTTTTTGTCTTCGACAGGCAGCTGAAAAAGGTCTACACCTGGCTGGCGGTGCAGCAAAACGGGGAGTGGCAGTACCAGTATGCGCCAGCGTATGAGGCGTTTTTCCCTGCGGACCTGGAATACTGGGTATTGCTGCGTGACTACAACTGCGATGGCCTGAAAGATATTTTTACGAGCAGCCCGCTGGGGATACGGGTTTTTAAACAGGAACCACCAACAGGGGGCCAGCTGAAATTTACTCTAGCGGGAGAAGCCCTTTTCTATCGGGATAACAGGGTGAACATGCAGATGAAGAGCACTGATATCCCGGCCATTGTAGACATTGACAATGACGGTGATCTGGATGTGCTTCTTGCAGAGTTTTCCAGGGGATATACCCTGGAGCTATACCAGAACATGCAGGCAGAGCAGGGGCTGGCCTGCGGCACCCTGACGTATGAGCAGCAAACAAACTGGTGGGGCGGCATTACAGAGTGCGATGGCTGCAACAGCTACCTTTTCGGGGCCCACTGCCGGGTGGCTGCGCCGCAACACTCAGGACACGACGGCTCCTCTTTGCTGCTCCTGGACATGGATGCCGATGGCGATAAAGAATTAGTGATGGGTGGTGTGATGTGTGATAACCTGGTGCTGATGGAGAACGAAGGCTCGGCCGCAGATGCTCTGATGACAGGCTTTACACCTGCTTTCCCGGCTGCAAAGCCCGCTTCTTTTCCTATTTTTCCGGCTGCTTACTACGAAGATGTTACCTTCGACGGAGTGCCGGATATGCTGGTGGCACCGCAGGCAACAGATGAGCTAATGGATATTAATTTTGAGACTTCTAGCTGGCTTTACCGTAACCAGGGTGCTGCCAATCAGCCCGACTTTACATTTGTGCAGGATGATTTTTTGCAGGGGCAGATGATTGATGTGGGTGAAGGAGCTTTCCCTGCCTTTGCGGACATGGATGCAGATGGTGACCTGGACATGTTGGTAGGGAATTCTACCGCATATCGTAACGGCCACTACAGTGCCGCGCTTCACTTCTACCGAAATACAGGCACAGCTACAGCGCCAGCTTTTGAGCTGGTGACAAATGATTACCTCGACTTGCAAAGCCAACAAATCTTCAACATCAAACCTGCTTTTGCCGACATGAACGGTGATGGAGCAGCAGATCTCGTGCTGACGTTCAGAGGGCCGCAGGCAAATTCACCCCGCATCGCATTCATTCCGAATAAAGCCCCACGAGGGCAGGCTGCGCTGTATAGCTTTGCTGATCTGCAGGCAGTGCAGGCTGTACCGGGTAGTGCTTCTCCTGCTTTTGCAGATGTGGACAAAGATGGCGACCTGGATCTACTTTTAGGCAAGAGCGATGGTAGCCTGAGTTTTTACCTTAACACCGGAAATGCGGCTTCGCCGGTTTATGCTTCGGAGCAAAAGAACTTTGCTGGTATAGCGGCAGACTTCTCGCGCCGGTTCCTGTATCCTGCCATAGCCGATGTAGATGGCGATGGTACCCAGGACCTGCTCACAACAGATGAAAGCGGAGAACTGCGCGTGTACCGGAACCTTGCGTTAGCATTACAGGGAAATACTTTGACCGCAGAAACAGAACTGCTGGAGAACGACCTGCTGGAAGGCGCCCAGGCAACGCGTCTCGGTAAAGGCCTGAGTATAACGGCGGCACCTTTAGGCGGAGAGAATAAATTGTACCTCACCATCGGCACACAAGGTGGTGGGCTTTACCTGCTGGAGCAATCTGCAGGCAATTCTGTAGAACCTACGGCTCCTGAAGCAGGCTTGCAGGTAGCAGTATATCCCAACCCTACCGACAGAAGCACCAGAGAAACTGTAAGGGCACAGGCCTCTGAGCCCGTAACGGTGCAGGTGTATGATGCCATTGGAAAGCTCCTGTATCGCAGCCGTGGTAGCTATAGCGTCAATCATGTGTTGCCGCTGCAAAACCTGAAGTCAGGGCTCTACATTATCCGGGCCACCTCCGAAAGCGGGAAACGCACATCGTCAAAATTTGTGGTAAGGTAATGCAGGCTTTCCTTTACATAGAGCTAACAACTCATATCACCTACCGTAAACCGCTGCCCGAACAGGTAAAGCAACAGCTCCCGGAGGTGGCGGTGCTGGACATAGATGCGGAATCAGATGAACTCATACAGCACTATGCCCTGCGCCTGCTCCGAGAAAGTGATCAAGCGGTGGTGTGCATTAAAGCCGATGCAACTGCGCCTGGCCTGGGTAAGGCTATGGCACTACTGGAAGAGCTGTTTGAGGAAAAGGCAGGTAGGCTTGTGTTGCTGCTGGGGGAGCATTCCCGCCTACAGCGTATGTTCCAGGCTCGCCCGCATGTACAGCTCAGGCAGGTGGGGGAGGAGGAAGTTTTAGAGGAAGTAAAGCGGTTTTTAGGAGAATTCTAACAGAAGTTTTGGTTGAGATTCTGCTATAGCAGTAAACTCCCCTCCTTGGACAAGGAGGGGCAGGGGTGGTTTGACCCGGTACAACAGAAAAAGAGAAGGCACTATGGCATTGGCTTAATGTGCTGTGGTATTCAATCAACCCAAATGAAATGTATCCGCATCCAGATGCGCTGGAAAGGCTTCTCTGAAATCGTTTAGCTCCTGCTTGCTCAACGTCAGGGAATGTATACCTTCTATCTGGCTTCTCTGCAACAGGTGATGCCCTTTGGGGTGAATGATGGCGGAGTCGCCGGAGTAGGGGTGGTTGTTGCCGTCGGTGCCCACGCGGTTCACACCGGCCACATAAGCCACGTTTTCGATGGCGCGTGCCTGCAGCAACGTGCGCCAGGCAAGGCTGCGGGCCTGGGGCCAGTTGGCCACATACAGCAGCAGGTCATAGCTATTGCTGACGTTTCGGCTCCATACCGGGAAGCGCAGATCGTAACACACCAGCGGACAGATGTTCCACCCCTTCAGTTCTACTACTATTTTTTCTCCGCCTGTGGAATATGTGTGATGCTCCTTCGCCATCCGGAAGAGATGTTTCTTATTATATTGCTCATAGGAGCCATCGGGCCGTACCCAATACAGGCGGTTGTAGTAGTGCCCGTTTTCCTTCACCATCACGCTGCCTGTTAGCACCGCCTGGTGTTTTTGCGCCTCCTGCTGCATCCACAGCAAAGTAGGGCCTGCAGCCTCTTCAGCCAATGCCTCCGCCTCCATGCTAAACCCGGTTGTGAACATCTCGGGCAGTATGATCAGGTCGGTTTGAGGGGCAGCGGCAGCTAGCTTCTCCGAGAACATGGTGCGGTTTTTCTCCGCATCCTGCCAGTGCAGCGCTGTCTGAACGATGGTGATGCGTAGGTCCATTTTTTATCGTTATTTGTTGATTGTTGTTCGAAGGTGAGCAAGTGGCGGGCTACAGCTCTGTGCTGCGCACGTGCATCTTACATCATTATAAATTTACAGCTGCACCAGCTTTGCAGCGGCGGCTTGTAAGGTATCCTCGCTTTTGGCGAAGCAGAAGCGGAGGTACTTGTGGTCGGTTTTGTCGTGGTAGAAAGCCGAGACGGGTATGGCGGCAACACCGGCCTCTCTGGTGAGGCGCTTCGCGAAATCCAGGTCATACTCGTCTGAGATTTTATCATACTTTGCCAGCTGAAAGTAAGTGCCTGCAGAAGGCACTATTTCAAAACGGGAGCCTTTTAGCTGCTCATTAAAGAAGTCGCGCTTGCCCTGGTAAAAATCCGGCAGGTTACGGTAATGCGTTTCCTCTTCCATAAAATCTGCAAGGGCCATCTGAAGCGGCGTTGGTGTGCAGAACGTTATGAACTGGTGCATTTTGCGCAGCTCAGCGGTGAGTACGGCAGGAGCCACAGCGTAGCCTACCTTCCAGCCGGTAGTATGGTATGTTTTCCCGAAAGAGGAGATAACGAAGCTGCGCTTGCGCAATTGCGGGTGCTGGAGTACACTGTAATGCTGCTGTCCGTCGAACACCATGTGCTCATACACTTCGTCGCTGATCACCAGAATATCGGTGCCCTCTATCAGGTTCGCCAGTGTGTCCATGTCCTGCTTCGACATCACGGCCCCGGTGGGGTTATGCGGTGTGTTCAGGATGATGAGACTTGTGCGGGAGGAGATGCGGCGTTTTACCTGGTCCCAGTCTATATGAAAATCAGGGAGTGCCAGCGACACAAAAATGGGAACTCCTCCACACAGCCGGATAACCGGAACATACGCATCATAGCACGGCTCCAGTATTACCACTTCATCACCAGATTTTACCACAGCCGTAATGGCTGCATTTAAAGCTTCTGTGGCACCAGAGGTCACTGTTACTTCTGTGTCAGGATCGGGACGGTAACCGTATACTTTCTCTGTTTTAGTGCTGATGTTTTCGCGCAAACCCGGTACGCCCGCCATTGGCGCGTATTGATTGAAGCCTTCGCGCATATACTTGCTCACAAGGTCTATCAGCGGCTCAGGACAGTTAAAATCCGGAAAGCCCTGCGACAGGTTAATCGCCTGTTGCTCGTTGGCCAGCGCCGACATGACAGTAAAAATACTCGTGCCTATGTCGGGTAGTTTGCTGGAGGGATAGTTGATCATAGGGTGGTGAATCGCTTGTTCAGGGAGTAGATATGTTGCAACGAAAATACAGGCTTTAGGTTTTTTTGACCAGGTCGCTCACGAGTTGCTGAAGTGCCGGTACGGCATCGGCCTCAAACCAGGGATGGCGCCTGAGCCAAAACTGGTTGCGGGGCGAGGGGTGCGGTAGCGGCATGTAGTGCGGCAGGTATTCGTGCCAGTTGGCCACCGTTTCTGTAAGCGTTGGCCTGGCGGCATGCTTCAGAAAACCGTCTTGCGCATACTTCCCGATGAGCAGTGTGAGTTGGATATTGGGCAGCAGGTCCAGTAACTGCTGGTGCCAGTGGCGGGCACATTCAGGGCGGGGCGGCAAGTCACCGCTTTTGCCTTTGCCCGGGTAGCAGAAGCCCATCGGGACAATGGCTGTCTGCGACGCATCATAAAAAGTGGTAGCGTCCAGCCCCAGCCACTGGCGCAGGCGCTTACCGCTCTGGTCGTCCCAGGGGGTGCCGCTGGCATGCACTTTGGTGCCTGGTGCCTGCCCTACTACCAGCAGCTTGGCTGTAGTGCTGGCACGTACTACCGGGCGTGGGCCCAATGGCAGGTGCTCTTCGCAGATGCGGCAGGCCCGGACCTGCGTTAGTAAATCTTCCAGTACCGACATAAGGTAACAAAGGTACAAAGTATCTTTTAGTATGCCCTTGCCCGCACGTATAAGTAACCCAGCAGCTAAAAAATGGGTAAAGCAAGCTGATAGACTGTAAGAACCCTATGCCCCGTATCCTTATTTTTTTACTTTGCCTTTTCTTACTTTGCCAATTGCCCCTTGGTGTGCAGGCGCAGGAACAAGCTGCCCATAAGAACGCTTTTACTGTTAAACTCTTCGGGTTGTCAGTGCATCTGAAGGAGAGCCCGTACCCGGAGATGTTCCCCAACAGGCTCGACAACAAAGGCTACATTACTTTTAATTACGGCGCGATAGTAGGGTATGACCGGTTTGTGGTGCGCGACGTGATAAGTGTGCGGGTAGAGCAGGGGCTGTATGCCGACTGTGCTGCTGTGCTGGCGGGGTTCACGCATATTGGTTGGCGTGGGCTCATTTTCCGTAAAAACCGCCATTCCCTGAATGGTGGCGTAGGCCCTACACTCGTGTACAGGCGCGACTGGAATAATATTGAGGACTATGTGGATGACGGCTATTTTGAGCGTAAAGGGGATTGGCAGTATAAGTTTTACTGGTATGCCGGTGAATTGGAGTACAACTATAAGCTGAAGAAAAACACAGACCTGTCGGTAAACCTGGTGCCGGGCATTCCGGAGCTTGTTTCCTTTGGTGTGGGTATACGGAAGCGGTTTTAGCAAAAGCCTATAAAACAGAAAAAGCCGGATGAGTCCGGCTTTTTCTGTTTTATAGAAAGATCAATTCTGAAATTGTAATAGGAGTTACCTACGGTTTCTTTCATCATAACCGTATTCATCGCTTGGCCCCTGTCTGCGACGGCGCTTTTCTCTAGGGTGTGGTATGGTATCGTCTTGCTGCCAGCGGTCCTCCACCCTTTGGTTATCTCTGTCGAAGTTTACATCGCGCTGGCGCCATGAAATATCGCGAGGCTGGTTCTCATTGCGTGGTGGCTGCGGCCTGCGCTGCTGGTTCGGCAGCCATTCCTCATGCTGCTGATGATACCGTCCCTCCCGTTCAAAGCGGCCTAACTCACGTAGATCCCGCTCGTTCTGGTGCAGGTTTAGTGGTGGAGATGGTTCTCCCCAGCGGCTCTTAAAGTCATTAAAATACCGCTCACGCTCATGGTTAGGATGGTGTTCCCTGCGGTGGCGCATTTCCTTGTTGTGCTGCGGATGCCGTGGGTTATTTTCGTCGTGATGCATGGCTATATCTTTAGGTATATGATAATTTATTTCGGTTCCGGAGCCCGATTAAACTCTATCTTTTGAACTGCGAAGGATTGCTTTTTGAACCTGGTGGCAGCTGTTCTGAGGCACATGGCCCCGGCTATGCACCTAAAATGATTTTTGTCAGAACTCAAAAGAAACATCCTTTTAGCCATCAAAAAAAGAATTTAAGCTTACTCTTATTAATGATGTACGAGGTGATACGCAGTATGTTTAAACAAACTCTAAACACTAAGATACAAAAAAACAACGCCGACTGCAAGAGCCGGCGTTGCCATTTACTAACTAAAACTAATTTATTACCAAATCTACCTAATCTGGTGGGTATACGTTTTATCGGCGACGGCGGTTGGTGTTATCGCGGTCATCGAAATAATTATCCTGTCCAGAGTCTGTTTCATCTGCCCAGCGAGGGCCTCCTTCCAGGCCTTTGTCGAAGTTACGGTCGCGGTACTGCTCAGAGCCGTAGCGCTTACGGGTATCCAAGCGGTCAGCGTTTGACTGGTAGCGGTTGCCGCGTGGCTGGTAGTCCTCGTCATCTGAATGCCAGATGTCGTTCCAGGTATCCTTCACGCGGTCCACAAAGCCGCGGTCATCATGGCGAGGATTGTTGCGACGGTTTTTGTCATCGTTCGGCGTATAGCGGTCTTCTGTATACCAGTTATGCGAGCCGCTGCCGTAGCGGTAATCCGACTCTTTATAGCGGCTTCCGCTGCCCGGCCCTTCCCGCCACGGATCGTTCTGCTGATCTCTCACATCTGACTGGTTGCCTTGTAAGGAGCCTCCTGGCGTATGGGGCCTGCGCATGCTGTGGCTTTCATCGTGCTGGTACTGGTTCCGGTCTCCGTGGTTTATAAAGGAGCGCTCATTGCGGTAGTTGCTGTCAGAGCGGCTGCCGTAGTGGTCGTTCAGGTGCGCATTCTGGCCCTGGTTATAAGAGCTGTTGCTGGCGCCTCCTCTGCGGTAATCGTTGCGGTTGCGGTCGAAGTCCCGGTTCTGATCTCTGTCCGGATCCTGTGCGCCACGTGGATTGGGACCCGTATGGAAGTAGTTGCCTTCTCCCCACTCGCGGGTATCTTCCCTCCTGTTGCCATAGCGCTGGTTGTCGTTCTGCTGGTTATACTGTTTGTCTTTGTTATATAACTTGCGGCCGATTTCGTGGTTTTCGCCTTCGCTGCCGTTTAGGTTCATAGGTTTGTTTGCCATAGTATTATTTTGCTTTAGATGTTTCAAAATGTGTTCATCCCACAAAGTGTGGGCTTGTTATATATTTACGGGATTGCACTGGCTATAGTTAACAAACGGCAGTTTCGCGGTAAAAAAACAGCGGCACCCCTTCCGGAAGGAGTGCCGCTGCCACTGTTGATTGTCAGGCTGTTCTAAAAATAGGTTACCATGATTTCGCGGACATCAGCCTCTGCCAAAGGCTTAGAGTAATGCTTGCGTACATCGGGGAACTGCTTCAGCTTTTCGAGGTCATAGAAGCTGGCAGAAGAGGTAAGCATCAGCATGACGATGTTTTCTTTCTGCTCTGCAGGAATTTTCTGGTACTCCTCCAAAAATTCAAAGCCATCCATGCCTGACATTTTGATGTCAACAAAAATCAGGTCAGGACGGGCGTATTCCGCTTCACCTGCGAAAGCTTTTTTTAAATAATTCAGGGCCTCGTCTCCGTCTGTCACCACCCGGATGTCCGGTGCTACCTCCATGCGCGAGAGCAGGCGGTGATTCAGGTAGTTTGTGGTCTCGTCGTCATCGATCAACAGAATAGTGTTTACTGATTTCATCATGCTATAGGTTCTGAACTTCTTGGTACGCTTTCTATTGCGTAAGGTACAACTAGATTTTTGTCATGGCGCAGCCTGCTCACCATCGTGCTGTCGTGATAGAGCCTCCGTAATCTGGGACAGGCTGCAAAAAAAGTGCTGCGCTATAGTTGCGCTATTTTAAGAGGCTTGTGTGGAAACAGCCTCCTGTATACCTAAGCCTTCGAAAACCTCTTTGGCGTCGGCTATGCTTCGGATGTCTTCCACTATCACGATGAGCTTGTGCTTGGCCTCTTTTAAGCGCGAACGGCGCGGGTGCTGCTGCACATACTTGAGAATGTTGCCAAATATATCGGACTGGAAATATTTGTCGTTGTTCTCAGCCGGCAGGTAGCCCTTCATTGTTTCTTTTTTGATGGTGAGCTTCTCGAAACCGAGCTGCTGGGCCTGCCAGCGCAATTTCACGATTTCCACGAGTTGCTGCACCTGCTCAGGCAGCGGGCCAAAGCGGTCCACGATGCTGTCGCGCAGCTTCTCCAGTTCTTCCATGCTCTTTACGCTGTCGAGCTTACTGTAAAGGCTAAGGCGCTCCGAGATGTTGCTCACGTAGCTGTCCGGTATCAGCACCTCCATGTCTGTCTCGATGTTGCACTCGCGCACCGGTTCAATAAACTGCTCCAGGTTATCGCTCAGGAACAGCTCACGGAATTCGGTTTCCTTCAGCTCCTTAATGGCATCGTCGAGCACCTGGTGGTACATCTCGAAACCAAGGTCGGTGATAAAGCCGGTTTGCTCGCCGCCCAGCAGGTTCCCCGCACCCCGTATATCCAGGTCGCGCATCGCAATCTTAAAGCCTTCGCCCAGGTCAGAGAATTCCTCCAGCGTGCTCAGGCGCTTGCGGGCATCCGAAGGCAGCCCGGCAACAGGTGGCGTCAGCAGATAGCAGTAGGCTTTCTTGTTGGAGCGCCCTACGCGGCCGCGCATCTGGTGCAGGTCCGACAAACCGAACATGTGCGCGCGGTTGATGATGATGGTATTGGCATTCTCAATGTCCAGGCCCGATTCAATGATGTTGGTACTTACCAGCACATCATACTCCCCATTTACGAACTTCATCATGCGTTTTTCCAGCTTCTCCGGCTCCATTTGCCCGTGGGCATAGGTTACCTTGCAGTCCGGCACATGGCGCAGAATCATGGCGGCTATTTCCTCGATATCCTTGATGCGGTTGTGCACAAAGAACACCTGTCCGCCGCGCTTCATCTCATACACAATGGCATCTCGGATCAGGGCTTCATCAAACACATGCAGCTCTGTTTTTACCGGCTGGCGGTTAGGTGGCGGCGTGGCGATAACGGAGAGGTCGCGGGCTCCCATTAGTGAGAAGTGCAGCGTGCGTGGAATAGGCGTGGCTGTGAGGGTGAGCGTATCCACGTTTATCTTCATCTCCCGCAGCTTCTCCTTTGTCTTCACCCCAAACTTCTGCTCCTCGTCAATTATCATCAGGCCGAGGTCTTTGAACTTCACGTCTTTGCTCACGATGCGGTGCGTGCCGATCAGGATATCAATTTTGCCTTCTGCCAATCGCTTCAGGGTGTCTTTGGTATCCTTGGCAGTTTTAAAGCGGTTCACATAGTCTACCGTCACCGGGAACTGCTCCAGCCTGTCGCGGAAAGTGCGGTAATGCTGCATGGCCAGGATGGTGGTAGGCACCAGTACGGCCACCTGCTTGCCGTCGCAGGCGGCTTTAAAGGCGGCACGGATGGCTATCTCTGTTTTGCCGAAGCCCACATCACCGCACACAAGGCGGTCCATGGGGTGCGGCTGCTCCATATCCGCTTTCACATCCTCTGTGGATTTCGCCTGGTCCGGCGTATCCTCATAGATAAACGAAGACTCCAGCTCTGCCTGCAGGAAACCGTCCCTGGAGTACGAATAGCCCGGTGCGGCTTTGCGTTTGGCGTAAAGGCTGATGAGTTCGTGGGCAATGTCTTTGACCTTGCTCTTGACTTTCTTCTTCTTGTTCTCCCATTCCGGCGAGCCCAGCTTGCTCATACTTGGTGGGCCACCTTCCTTGCCGCTGTACTTGCTGATTTTGTGCAGCGCGTGGATGCTCACATACAGCAAATCATCGTCGCGGTAAACAAGCCGAATCGCTTCCTGTAAACGGCCGCCCACTTCTACTTTCTCTAAGCCGGCAAAGCGGCCGATGCCGTAATCGATGTGGGTCACGTAATCGCCGGGCTGCAGCGAGCGCAGCTCTTTCAGCGTCATGGCCTTGGATTTGGAGTGCCCCTCTTTGGCCTTGTGCTGGTAGAACCTGTCGAACAGCTGGTGATCGGTGTAGCAGGTAATTTTTAAGGTTTGGTCGATGAAGCCTTCACGCAGCGAAATGGGCAGGTGCTGGAAACGCACGTCATGGTCCAGCTCATCAAAAATCATGGTGAGGCGGTTGATCTGGCGCGGCGAATCAGTGGCAATCAGGTTCACAAAGCCAGCGCCCTGCTGCTCGTGCAGGTCTTTCACCAACCGCTGGAAATCTTTATTGAACGAGGGCTGCGGCTTGGTCTGCAACTGTATGATCTCAGCGCTGCGGAAATGAAAGCGCTTGCCTATCTCCACCACGTTAAAGTTTTCCAGCAGCTGCTTGAACAGCTTCTGCGTCTGGAACAGCTGCTCAGGGTCCGACACAATCTGCGTGCCGCCGCTTCCCGCCATCATCTTCTCGAAGTTGTGGGCCGCTTTGTCAAAGTATTCGTCAATCACGTCCAGCGTCAGGCGCACGTCTTTAAACCAGAGTGTGGTGTTGGCAGGTACAAAGTCGAGAAAAGCCTCGCGCGTTTCCTGCAGCAGCTTCGTCTGTACATTGGGTATAATCGAAATCGCCTTCTTCGTCTCCACCGACAGCTGCGTGTCCGGGTCGAAGGTGCGGATGCTTTCAATCTCGTCGCCGAACAGCTCGATGCGGTAGGGCAGATCATTAGCATAAGAATACACGTCCACAATACCGCCGCGCACCGCATACTGGCCCGCCTCATACACAAACTCCGTGCGCTCAAAGCCATACTCAGCCAGCATCTCGCTCAGGAAATTGGTGTCCAGCTTTTCGCCTACTTTAGCGCCCAGTGTATTTTCTACCAGCGATTTTTTATTGATAACCTTCTCCGTCAGCGCCTCCGGGTACGTCACGATCAGCTCGCCTTTACCTGTTTTCTGGTTGAGGCGGTTGAGCACTTCTGCCCGCATGAGGATATTGGCGTTCTCGGTATCGTCGAAGCTGTAGGGGCGCTTGTAGGAGGTCGGGAAAAGCAGGATTTCCTTTTCTTCGCCGAGCAGGTTCTTCAGGTCTGTATAAAAATAGGCCGCTTCCTCCTTATCGTGCATCACGAAGAGTTGGTGCCCGTAATTCAGGGTATACACCGCTGAGGCCAGCACAGCGTCCTGGCTGCCCGCCAGCCCTTTTATCTGGAGGCGGTAAGGGTGGGCTGTTTTCAGCCGTTCGGCGATGGTTTGCACCACACTGTCGAGGCGGTACAGTTCTAAAAAATCTTTTACTTTCAAAGGTATTCGTCTCCTGTTCGTTCTTCCCTACAAAGATACTATAACTTAATGTCTTATCAGAACTGGGAGCGGGGGGAGAAGGTTGCGGTATGCTGGGAGTAAAGTATTGCTTACTTAAGTTTTATATATTTAGCCTCGCAACACATCATATTAGCTACCCAGGGTCTGTAAAGGAAAGTCCAAGGGTATCCATAGTAAGTACACTGATAGCTTTTTAGAAATAAACCGAAGTTTTAAATTAGATATGCCAATAGGTTTGGGTGTTGCAAAACGCCAATATACGATAATACTTGTGCTAGTAGGGTTTTATACGCTACTGCCATTCCTGATCCTTACAGCTTATGTTCATCCTTCTTATGATGATTATCAGATTGCCCTAAGAGATGGAGTAGGCGGTTTCTGGGAAACACAGGCAGATATCTACTTTAACTGGTCAGGCAGATATTTTGCTACGGCTATTTCTCGTATTAATCCGCTTATCTACTGGCCTTTATCTGTTTATAATTTATATGCCGCAGCCCTTTTAGTGTTGCTAACAGGTGCCTTTTATTTCCTGATTCGCGCCGTTTGTAAGAAGTACTTTAGCGAATTAGAGATAGCTGCTATATGTTCAGTTATTTTAGCTGTTTATTTTGTACAGATGCCTGATATAGCTCAAGGTATATATTGGTTTTCCGGCTATATGACCTATCAGTTTGCCAATATTCTTACTTTATTGCTATTGCTTTGCCTGTATCAGTTTTTCCATGTTACTGGCAGGCTCTTTAAAATGATTTACATCTTGCTTTCAGCAGTACTTGCCACCGCAGTCATAGGTTCAAATGAGATGTCTCTGGTAGGCGTAATGGTGCTACTTACGTTTATACTATTTACCTCCTGGAACAAGAGTTTCACAAACAGGCCATACCTTTTTTTCTTGTTTGTTATCTGTGTGGCCGCTAGTCTGACAGCAGTATTGGCTCCTGGTAATTATGCACGAATGCCTACACAGAATAATCCGGCTAATTTGGTGTTATCTGTGACCGGAGCATTAGGGCTCACAGCTATAGCCTTTTATAAATGGGGAGCAGTTGTAGTGGCAGCCAGTTTACTATATGCTTTGCTGTGGGGCATCCCTATTGCTTCAAAAGCGAAAAACAGCATTTTTTTTGAGGTCAATTTTTCGGTTGCCATTATAAGTTATGTCGCTTCTGTCACATTGATGTACTTTGTTTTTGCCTGGGCTACAGGAGATAGAGCTGGAACACGGGTCGAAATTGTGATTTATTTCTTTTTTGTTTTGGGATGGTTCTATAACCTGCAGCTTTTGCTTAACAGATATTTTAAGGAAAAACCTGTTACAGAAACTACATTATCAAAGCTTTTGCCTGCACCATTGCTCTTCCTTCTTCTTTTAAGTTTAACCAATATTAACAGTAACATTACTACAGCTTATCTTGACTTGATATCAGGTAACGCCCAAGTTTTTGATGAAGAATTGAACAGGCGTTACAGCTATATTTATCACTCATCCTGTAGTTCCTGTAGTGTTCCTGCTCTCTCTGTATTGCCTAAGTCACTCTATATACTGCATATGCTTCCCAAGTCCGAATCGGAGGAGATGGGCGTGAATGACAGTTTTGCGGCCTATTGGGGAAAGCAGCATGTTGAGTTAGAGGGCCCGGTTCCAGATATTAAAGATAATATCGAGATAGTAAAGGATATAGGGAAAGGTCTGCGGAATAGGTTATTGGATTAAGGCATGACTGTAAAAGGAAAATCTGATTTTCCCCTGTTAGTATGGCGGCGGTTTTGTAGATAGGTTACCCTGATCCCGTAAGTTGGAGATAACCTGCTGCTATTTTAATCACCTTTACCGCTTCACTCTGACTGGCGGTATGATCTGGAAACTCAGTCAATTCAACTCTACTCTTTGTAAGTATACAGCATGTATATGCCGGATCGGAAACGTGAGATTGTAGAAGATTCAAAAATCAGGGACTATCTTCTGAGCACAGAGCACCCGGATGGGAGGAGCAAAGCTCTTTTCTTCTTCTCGCTCGGATTGCAGCCTGACAACACAGTAATGCTCAGAGACGCTTTGTTTGCATCAGGTTGCGAAGGAGGTGCGTAAAGAATTTGGCCTTTCACTCCACCTGCTTCACCACTTCCAGCAAGCCTGAAGCATATTGCTGCACCTGGGCTTTTTCTTTTTCAGTTAATTCGGGCTTTAGCAGTAACTGGAAAGCAGCTTTCTGTGCGGGTGCCAGCTTTGCTCTTACGGCACGCTGCTTCTTTCTATTCATGCGCTGTACCCTGTTTCTTAACTCCTGCACCAGGCTCTCCTGATTCATTGTGTTGGCATCAGCCTGGTACGTGTAGGCTATAATGCAGCCACTGCATTGGCTCTGCTGTTCCTGTGAGTCACCGTCGTCTTCTTTCTCTTCTGAAGGCCCTGAAGAGACCTCGGCGCTATCAATCGCTAAATATATACTGCGACCGTCGGGCGATATGGCAATGTCGCGGTAGCGGGCCGGGGCTTTAAAATACGTAAGGGTGTCGCCTGTAAGGCCACTGCCAGTGGTATTTAACTTCAGGCGGACCAGGCGCCCTTCTGTAAGGCTTGTGATGAGCAAAGAGTTTTGCCAGCCAGGTATAGCTGAGGCCGTATACACTGCGATACTACTGGGAGCCAGCGCTGGCCATTCAGGCTTTTCTTCCTCATCCTGCCGGGCGCGGGTAAGAACAGAACGGAGAAATGTGTTTGAAGTGGGGTAGAAGCTGTGAACAGGGCCTTGGTAGTTTTCGGTACCAATCGCTTTTACATTCGCTTCTTCGGTTTCGATGTACGGATACATGGTGTTCCACTTGCCAGGCAGGCTGCTGTGAGCGGTTACGCCTGCTGCCAGGCCATTATAGTTCCCGTCGTTATACCCGATCACAAGCGGGTGCCCGTAGTTTTTCCCTTTCCGGATAATGTTTATTTCATCGTCGCCAAACGGACCGTGCTCTGCTGTGTATAGATTGCCCGTGTTTCCTACTACGGCATACGCCAGCCCCTGTGCATTTCGGTGTCCGTAGCTCCAGACAGCGCTCTGCCGGGCAGCATTGAATGGGTTGTCGCCTGGTATCCACTTGTCGTAAGTGCTGGTGTCGTTATCCGGCTCTAAGTTAAAACGGAGTACTTTCCCTTCGTACTTGTCGGTGCGTTGTGCAAAATTCTCACGGCCTGCATTGTCAAACTGACCGGCTCCCATGTCACCCACCGTGTAAAAAAGGTAGTCTTTTCCGTCCACAGGGGCAACCAGTAAGCGTCCTGCGTTATGATCATCACTGCCTGGGATCGTGTCCGTAAGTACCAGCGGTTTACTCAGGGTTTGCTGGCGGGCATTGTATTCATACCGGACAAGCTTTGTGGTGAAAACGCAACCGCCATAATTCGGGGCACAGCCATCGCCTTCCGCGGCAGCGCCATCGAAATCATAAACATAAACCAGGTACACATAAGGCTTACCGGTGAGGAGTTGCGGGTGCAGGGCAAGTCCCATCAGGCCTCCCTGGGGCCAGGGTTTGCCTCCGCTGGCCTCTTCAGGCATCTTGTCATACCGCGGGAAGTTCTTTTCTTTGCTGAGGTCAAGTAGGGTTGTGATGGTGCCATTCTCCGGGTTTATCCGGTTTACCCTGTATCCTTTAGCTTCTGTTACCCATAAAAAGTTGTCGGGCCCATAAGTAATTTCCCACGGGTCGCTTAGTCCCTGCGCTACTACCCGTGCAGTGAATTGCTCTCCGCGGGGGCCAGAAACAGTTTGTGCATCCGTGGTTTTAACGGTAAAGGAAAATAAGCAGAAGAAAGAAAGAAACTTGAACCACATAGGTAAGACCTGGTAAACGTAAACACAGCCCTTGTTAAGGAAGAGGCCTCTTGTTTAACTTTGAATCAGGAATTTGGTTGTTAAAACAGCTTTCGTTCAAGGCATGCCGCCGTAGCAGGCGGTAGGTTCTGGCTGCCCGGAATCATCTCAGCATAGCGGCCGTTATCCGTTGGCTTTAGCCCATCCTGAAAATGGAGGGGAAATAGTACACGACCACTCCAGTTGATATAGAACACCCCAACGGCAAGAAGTGCTAATCTATCATAGCGAAAAAGGCATTCACAGTGTCTTCCAGACCTGTGAATACTTTTTTCGCTATGCAGCAAATTACTTACTTTTTTGCATCGAAAGGTATAAAACGGCCATCCTGCATTAGGTATAGCGTGGTGCGCTCTTCTTCCACAACTGAGATGCCGTCTGTTGGCAGTAGCACTTGCCTTTGGTTTCGGGGGTCCTGCACCAGCGAGTCCTGCGGGGCCTTTCTGAGCTGATATACACTGTACCAGCGGTCGTTGAGCTGCCGGGCAGGGTAGGAGGCTACCTGCACTTCGCGGGCCTGGTCGGTATAGTCGAGGAACGCCGTAATGTGAATGGAATCATTTTGCAGCACCTGCACCGCATAATCCAGTGTGTTGTTTCCGTTGAAATCGGCGCGCAGGAAGAGCGGGTTATCAACCTGCAGGCGGTCGCTTATCATGGCCTGGTCGGTTAAGGTGGCAACCTGAGCCTGTGGCTGTTTTTGCTCTACTAGCGTTGTTAGAGTATCGGGTAGCGGAAATACAATTTTTCCATCGGTGGTTGCTTTCGCTATACTGTCTATAGAGGTCTTCGCGTCAGAATCTACCTGCTCATCAATTAAATCTTCACTGGCTACCTGGTTATAGTTGCCATCGGCAGAGTCGGAGCCACAGGCGGCCAAGGCCAGTAGAGCGGCAAGAGCAATTGAATATACTTTCATTTTCTAAATATCTGGTTAATAAGCTGCAAGTAAGGTTGCCTGCCAGTGAGTTGAAATGATAATTGTCACTTTCCTGACAAAAAAAAATAATTCCGGCTCTTGCCGTTGCTCTCTCCAACAGGAGCTTCCGGCAAGGCAGCAGCTAATGAAGCTGAAAAGACTTCTGCACAACAAGCCATCTGCTGCTGCACTCCCTGCATAAAATTTGACTTTGCAACCTCCGCACCTGTGTTGACAACCTGGATCAGAGCCAGATAAGTCTCTCCCGGATCAGGAGCAAGTGGGGGTATATAAATGGGGTATAGTGGAATGATGGTTAAACTAAGAAAGGGTATCGCCGTTAAAAATAGCATTCAACTCACTAAACCCTAACATGCTATGGAAAACAAACAAAAATATGCGCTGGTAACAGGTGCGACGATGGGCATTGGCTATGAACTGGCCAGGCTATTCGCACAAGACCAATACAACCTTGTGATAGTGGCTCGCAGCCAGCAGGAATTAAGCACAGCGGCCGCTGAATTTAAGCAGCACGGCATAGACGTTGTGCCGATCGCCAAAGACCTGTCTGAACAAAAAGGTCCCTTTGAAGTGTATGACGAGATAAAAGCAAAAGGCATACAAATAGATGTGCTGGTGAACAATGCCGCTCAGGGCGAATATGGTAAGTTTATAGACACTGACCTCAACCATGAGTTGGAAATTGTGGACCTGAACATTAAAGGCTACCTCGTGCTGACCAAGTTCTTCCTGAAAGAGATGGTGGCGCGGAATGAGGGTAAAATTCTGATGGTTACTTCTATAGCAGGTGAAATGCCGGGGCCCTGGCAGGCGGTATATCACGGCACCAAGGCTTTTGTGACTACGTTCACAGAGGCGATACAGAACGAGGTGAAAGACACAAATGTAACCATCACAAAACTGCTGCCTGGCCCAACGGATACTGGCTTTTTCGAAAAAGCAGACATGAAGGAGTCTAAAATAGTGCAGGAGGGCAAGCTGGCTGATCCGGCTACTGTGGCCAAGGATGGCTATGAGGCCTTGATGGCTGGTGATTCGCAGGTTATCTCTGGCATGAAGAACAAAGCGACGGTAGCCGCGAGCAAGGTGATGCCAGACAAAACGGTAGCCGAAACAATGAACAAACAGGCGAAGCCAGTGGACGAAAAAAGCAAGAAGTAAACTTCGGAATTAAATTTCTGTTAAACTGTTAAAACAAACAATGCCTTAGCCTGCTATACAGGGGCTAAGGCATTGTTTGTTATTGGCTCGGCTATAAGCTGTTGTTGCCACACCAATGGCCGTTTCAGGAGATGGGGCACTGGTGTAATCTTCCTGTAGATGAACTGCAAAAATCAAGGATGTACTACTCCGCCCGCTGCCGCAGTTTAGGAATAAATTATATATATGCTTAACTTAGGCCAAATTGAGGAGAGCATCTGGAGCTTTCTGTTACCCTTTACATGTCTTGTGCTATTATGGAAATTCTGCTGGAAAACCTGCCTAACCCCTTCGTTTACTTCATTCCTGTTTTTGCTATTCTCATCCTGGCGGAAGTCTATATCAGCTACCGCGAAGACAAAGAATTATATGATGTAAAAGACTCTTTTGCGAGCACCTGGGTAGGTATAGGGGCCGCCATTCTGAACACCCTGACGAAGGTGTACCAGATCGGGTTCTTTTTCATTATTTATAAATTATTTGAGCCACTCCGGGAGCAGTACTTGGGCTACGAGAGCCTTGGGTGGGCTTGGTGGGTGTGGGTGCTGTGCCTGGTAGGAGATGATTTTAACTTTTATTGGCACCACCGCTTCTGCCACACTGTCCGCCTGTTCTGGGCGGCGCATATTGTGCATCATTCCTCCGAAAAATTTAACCTCGGCACGGCCTTCCGGAACGGCTGGACCATTTTCTTTTACAAGCCGATCTACTGGATGTGGATGCCTGCTCTGGGCTTTGACCCGGTGATGCTGGCCCTGTGCATGTCCTTCAATTCAATTTACCAGTTCTTTTTGCACTCTACACTGGTGCCTGATATTAAAGGAATGAATAAAGTTTTTAACACTCCCTGGGTGCACCAGGTGCATCACGCCTGCAACGTCGAATATCTGGACCGCAACCATGGGGGCATCTTCATTATCTGGGATAAACTTTTCGGAACGTATCAGCCAAGAGAGCATCACATAGCTCCTAAGTTCGGGGTGCTGCACCCGCCGCAGTCGCATAACCCGGTTAAGCTTAACTTTCATGAGTTTAGCGATATCTGGAAAGACGTGAAGAGAGCCAAGTCGTGGGAGCATAAGTTTAAGTATGTTTTTTACCCGCCAGGCTGGAGCCCGGATGGCAGTACCAAAACGGCTAAACAAATGCAGCAGGAACTTGAAATGCAACTCAATGCAGTACCTGTTACTCCGGTGAGTAATAATAGAGAGCAGGCGGTTTCGTAGACAATATTCAAGCTACGGCTGCAGTTCTCCGGGCAAACCTAAATCAGAAAGCCCTGATTTTAACAGGGCTGTTTCATTCTCCAAGACTATCCCCTTGAGGGGATTATAGGGGTGTAAATTTCGGAGCTATATTGCCTGATTTACCCTATTTGCGTTCTTTTCGCAGGTGTAAACACCCCTCCCGCTCCCCTCAAGGGGAGAATATGCTAGAATGAAACGGCCCTACTGATTTTAACTTCTTTCCTGTGTCTGAGAGCTTACCCCGCTACAATTTCCTGTGGCGCGGCGTAGCGGCTGCATATCGATTGTGGAAGCACCATCGTAAGGTTAAGTAAACAACCTTACGATGGTATAGCTATGTCTAACATTCCTTTGCCAGTTCAACTACTGATTGGTATTACCAAACTTGGTGCAGAAAGAACCTCTTTGCCTCTGGATGAACGACGCAGATCTTCCAACAGGTTTATGAAGTTCATGGATTCCTTTGCCGGACTCAAATCCCCTGCTGTTCCAGAACCAGAGAATAGCAGTTTTACCTCCAAGGCAGGCCATGAGATAGCGCTTAGAATTTTTAGGCCTGCCGGTATAAACCGGCCGCTTCCGGTTTGGGTGTATTTCCACGGGGGTGGGTTTACCATCGGGAGTTACGATGTGCGGGATAACTTCTGTAAGAGAATAGCAGATCAAACTTCTTGTGTGGTGGTATCGGTGCAGTACCGCCTGGCTCCGGAGCATCCGTTTCCGGAGGGGCTGCAGGATTGCTATGAAGCCACATGCTGGGTATCAGAGAACGCGCATACCTTTGGCGGTGATGGCAGCAAACTGGCAGTTGGGGGCGAAAGTGCCGGAGGCAATTTTGCTGCTGTGGTTTCTCTGATGGCCCGGGACAAAAACGGCCCCCAGATACTGCATCAGACCTTGTTATATCCGGCAGTGGATTGCAGCGGCTCCGCACCCTCACGAAGAGAGGAGGACACCGACTACCTGCTTACCCAGAACATGCTAAAACAGTTTGGAGAAGCCTACTTGCCGGCAGGCGTAAACAGAAAAGAACCCTATTGCTCACCTGTTTTTGCTGATTTAACAGGATTGCCGCCTGCCGTAGTCATCACGGCAGAGCACGACCCCTTGCGGGATGAGGGCAACCGCTATGCTGAAAAGCTAAAGAAGGCGGGTGTGCCTGTAGTGCACAAAGAATATCCAGATATGATACATGATTTTGTACTGATGATGCCAAGATTCCTGAAGGAGTCAAGAGAAGCCATCGATACCGTAAACAAGGCCCTGTGCCTGGCTTTTAAGGAGCAGCCAATCGCTCGCACAAAGCAAAACAAATCAGTACAGGTATAGCAGCAAGTTAGAAGGCTTTATAGCCATTCCCAGCCGGAGCATGCTGGTCGACTCCCGGTAATGGAGTAAGCTTTCGGCATAGCCCTGGTACCACTGCAGGGTTATAAATGTATTACCGGATTTAAAAGGGTTGTAGCTTAGCTGTGTCCGGATGTTTCCTTTCCAGGACCACGAAGCGCCTTTCCGGCCTGCAACCTCAAACAGTAGCTTGCTTTTCTTTATTTCCCAGGTATAAGCAGCCTGTCCGTAGCCCACATATTCCATCAGGTCAGGGTTATCTTTTTTATACTGAAAAGGAAGCCATGCCTTTAACTGCAGCACTGATCGGGGGGAAGTGAACATAGAATAACTTGCCGACACAAGATTCCAGCCCCTGGAGCCTTTTTCGCTGTTGCCACCTAAGCCATTCGACTCATGCTCTACCTGCAGCGCCAGGGAGCCTATCAGCTTCTCATCTTTAAAAAGGAGTTTCCCCAGGCCAGCGCCCGGGTTAAAGTTTATTTCTTTGAATGGGCTGGACCATTTATATATATCCCAGAATGATTTCTGAGTATAGGTTATAAAAAGGTAGGAGTCTAAAGGGAGGGTTGGCTTTGAGAGCCGGTGCTTAAAGCTGATCTGCTGTTTCAAATCAGAGTTGGAGGTTTCGGGCATTACGCCTGCTTTTGTTCCGGTAATAATATAGTTGTCTTTGTATATGGTAAAAGACGATGTTGTTTTGACAAACTGCATAATGGAGTCCCTGCTGATGCGCTGTCCATAATTAGTGTTTACTGAAGTTAATATTGTGAAAAGGCAGAGTAGCCATGCATGTTTCATCATCCTAATCTTCATTATTAGATACTATTGTATCAACAAAGCTTTTTGCAGCTTTGCTTTCTGGTATATTTCGTGGTTTTTATAGTAACGTAGCTGAGGAAATAATAGCTAATCTGTTGCTGCTGAAGCTTCAGCGCGCGCGAGAATCCCTTTGCGTCTTCGCAAAGCAGGTGCGGTGCAGTTACCTTAGGGATGTAGTTTTGAATACTTCCCAAGAACTTATTGGTACTCCGGGTGTGTTTATGGATAGGCTGCTTTTTATTTTTGCAGCCGCTAAAAGATACATTTAGAACTTGTTTATAAGTATGGCAGGTAGTCAGTTTTGGATGCTCTATGGGCTGCTAGCGGCCCGGTATGTCGTGATTGCGGGGCTGGCGTTTCTGGTATTCTATTTCTTCTTTTCTTCCAGGTTTTCAAAGCTTAAGATACAGGCACTTTTCCCGAAGCGGAAGGATTATGTGCGGGAGGTTGCCTATTCGTTTCTGACCTTTTTCACCTTTGCGCTAGTAGGTGTTGTGCTTTCTTCTTCTGCTGTTTTACCTTATACCCAAATCTATCAGGATGTGTCGGACTATGGCTGGGGTTATATGCTGCTGAGCGTGGTGCTGGCGCTGCTGATACACGATGCATATTTCTACTGGACACATCGCCTGATGCATCACCCGCGCCTGTTTAAGCTTTTCCATCTCACGCATCACCGGTCGGTAAACCCTTCGCCATGGGCAGCGTTTGCCTTTAGTCCTTTAGAGGCTGTGGTAGAAGCAGGAGTTATTCTGGTAATAGCGTTTCTGATACCGATACACCCGCTCGGGATTCTGCTTTTCCTGCTGTTCATGACGGTGTATAACGTGTACGGGCACCTGGGCTATGAGATTTACCCGAAATGGGTGGTGAACAGTCGCTTCGGCAGGTGGTTGAATACGTCTACCAACCACAACATGCACCATAAGTACTTCAAGGGCAACTATGGGCTGTACTTCAGGTTCTGGGACGAGTTGCTGGGTACGACGCACCCTCACTATGAGAAAACGCTTGCTAAACTGGTCAGCCCGGAACAGGAGCAGCAGACCTCGCAGTCCAGCTAAGCGCTTCATGAGCAGGCTTGTCCTGGAATTTTTTGTCAGAAAACACAGATTCATCAAGCCGTTGCCGTTGTGGTGCTTTCACCAATAGCTATTGATGGCGTGTTGCAGGATGAACTAAAAAGAGAAAGCCTCTCCGGTTTGTGGTCGGAGAGGCTTTTTAGCTGTAGGGGGAGGAATCGAACCTCCACGGAGTAGTTAGGCAAATGTCTTTGTACCAGTAGATAGATCAAAAGTTGCTTTATCCCAGAACCTCCACCCCCGAGATCGGAGGGCTTGTCTGCCAGTTTCAACACCCTACATTGTTGTTGATAATTCAAATATAGAACGCCCTTTTTTAAATTGCAAATTTTTCAATAAAAATAATTTAAATGTGCGACTATGATAGGTAATACGCCTTTTAGTTTGATGGGTTGTAATTATATGGCAAATATTTAAATTCATTACTTTTTGTCTTGCTGCCTGTTTTCATTGTTTTAAATAAAAAGATATATTTTAAAGGGGGGGTAACGGCAAATTGTTATGTCTTCTTTATTTATGCAGTAGCATATAGAGGGGGGCTGTGTCGATAAGCGAGGCTATTTGTGCGTAAAGGATATGTTGCCTGTGCTCAAACCTATTTAAGAGATAGCGTATGGTATTGTCAACACCCGGTCTTTTACAGGGATGGGAGCCTTGGCTTAGATAGAAATAAACGTATAAGTTTATTTCTATCTAAGCTAAAAATTTTGAAGTGCGTATACTACATGTTGAGTTAGCCGCTTATCGAAAATAACTTATACTATAGACGCTGTTCCTTGCGTTTATCTTTTTTAAACTGACCAAACTGAATTAACCAAACCGAAAAAATTATGAAAAACACACGCATTTTAAATTCACTCGCACTGTTGTTTGTTTGTATGCTGATGTCCACCATCGCCTGGGCGCAGAATGAGCAAAAGGCAAGCCCTCCTGCCACAGCAACCGGTAAAGTAGGAGAAGCAGATATCACTGTTAACTACAGCAGCCCGGCTGTAAAAGGCCGCCAGATATGGGGTGACCTAGTGCCCTATGGAGAAGTATGGCGCGCAGGAGCCAACGAGGCTACTACTGTTACAGTTGATGAGGATGTAATGGTGGAAGGAAAAGAGTTACCTGCCGGCACCTACAGCCTGTATACCATACCGGGAGAAGACGAATGGACCGTGATTTTCAATAAAACAGCCAAGCAGTGGGGTACACAGTACGACGAAGGCCAGGATGCGCTACGCGTAACAACCAAGCCACGCCAGGCTGCTACTATGAATGAGCGCCTGGCTTACGATGTAACGGACCAAGGCCTTGTACTCCGTTGGGAGAACCTGGAGGTGCCTGTTACTATAACAGCTCAGAAGTAGTACACTCATATTGTTTCTTTTAATCCTGCGCTGCATGTTCATAAATTATGTGGCGCAGGATTTTTTTATGCCTGCCAGGCAGTGTCAGGTAAAGAGAGTGTCATTCATGTTATCGCTAAAAAGAGAAAGCCTCTCCGGTTTATGGTCGGAGAGGCTTTTTAGCTGTAGGGGGAGGAATCGAACCTCCACGGAGTAGTTAGGCAAATGTCTTTGTACCAGTAGATAGATCAAAAGTTGCTTTATCCCAGAACCTCCACCCCCGAGATCGGAGGGCTTGTCTGCCAGTTTCAACACCCTACATTGTTGTTGATGATTCAAATATAGAACGCCCTTTTTTAAATTGCAAATTTTTCAATAAAAATAATTTAAAAATATATAATCGTTAAGTAATAACCGCATATTTAATAAGAATGATACGCAGGTGATGTTATTTTGTTAAATCTGTGTTTGTTTCTTTTTATAGGCCTGCAACAGCTTAAGACACTGACTATCAGTTATTAGCTCTTGCTGTTGGGCCAGCGTTACCAGCCCTTGCGCTTTTTTAGCTCTGTTATATGAGCCAGGTGGTGTTCTCCGTGCCATGCGTAGAGCCCAATGTGTTCGCGAATCCGTTGCTCTCCATTTTCTGGATGAATAAACTTTCGCTCCAACTGCTCTGGCTGCAGGCTTTTGAGGAGCAGCACCCACCGTTGGTGCAAAGCAGTTAGCAATGCCAGTGAAATCTCCGGTGCCCCTTGCTGGCTGTCAGTCAGGTTTGCCCATTCTCCCTCGTTGTAGGGCCTGATAGTAGGTGCATTCTCTGTTAAAGCCAGTTTTTGGCGGGTATAGCCATTCAGGTGGCTGTCGGGGAGGTGGTGGATGACCTGCCGCACAGTCCAGCCGCCTTCACGGTATGGAGTGTCTAACTGCTCCTGCGTCATGTTTGCCACCGCTTCCTGCAGCCTGGCAGGGAGTCCGGCAATGGATAGAATATGTTGCTCTATCTGCTCGTCAGTGAGGGGCTGCGAAACATCAAACTTGCCAATAGGATAGCGCAGTTGCTCTGATTCTTCATTCGACATCATTGTTTTTCTGACTTAGATTTTGCTAACCGAGTTACAGGATTTTCTGCCGTTGTGCAACGGTTCCGGCTGGTAATATAGTGGAACGATATAAAGAGTGAAAAGAGGGTAGCAGAATGAGTATAAAAGAGAAGGCAGTATAAACCATGCTGCTGGCTGCACACGTATGCTAGAGGATGAAAAAGATAGTATTTTCTTTGTTCCTTGCTGGCTTCATGCTGTTTGGCTTGCGGGCAGATGCACAAACCAAGTCCTCTGGAAATATCCTGGAGCAGTATAAGTGGAAGAAGCGCCCTCTGCTGATTTTCGCACCTTCCGCAGAAAACCCAGCGTATGTACGCCAGAAAGAACTTATACAAGCCGACAAGGCCGCATTGAATGACCGTGACATGGTGGTGATAGAGCTGATTGGGCAGGATAAAGTATACGTGAACGGCACACGGCAGAAAGGGCAGCATGGGCAAGACTTGCGCAGCCGCTTTCAGGTGCCGCAGGAGGCTTTCTCTGTTATTTTGATTGGTAAAGACGGCACAGAAAAACAGCGGAACAATGGGACTGTTGCGCTGGAAAATATTTTTGGCCTGATAGACCAGATGCCGATGCGCCGGCAGGAAATGCGCGAAAATCGAGACTAATACTTTTCACAAGAACAAACAATGTCCATAACACAATCTAGTTTGAACAGTACTGCCCTGATAACGGGTGCCTCCGCAGGCATCGGCTATGAACTGGCAGAGCTTTTTGCGCAGCACGGCCACAACCTGGTGCTGGTAGCCCGGTCCGAAGACAAGCTTCAAAGCATGGCCTTGAAGTTTGCAATCAAATACAAGGTATACACAAAAGTAATTGCGGCAGACCTGAGCGAGCATGATGCCCCGGAAAAAGTGATGGCGCAACTAAAGCAGGAGGGTACCACTGTCGATGTGCTGGTGAATAATGCCGGATTCGGCTATTATGGCGCTTTCAAAGAATCTGATTTGCAGCGGGAGCTGGATATGATGCAGTTGAACATGGTGTCGCTCACGCATCTCTGCAAATTGTTTCTGGAGCAACTGCCAAAGGAGCGGCAGGGTAGGATTATGAATGTGTCTTCTACAGCGGCGTTTCCACCTGCAGGCCCGTTTATGGCTGTATACTATGCCAGCAAAGCTTATGTGCAGTCTTTTTCGGAGGCATTGGCTGCGGAACTGGAAGACAGCAATGTAACGGTGACAACGCTCTCCCCCGGCCCAACGGAAACAAACTTTAAAGAAGCGGCAAATTTACATGGGTCCGGCCTTTTCTCGAAGCAGTTTATAGCCGATGCACGAAGCGTGGCCAAAGCCGGTTACGAGGGTATGATGGCCGGCGAGGTAGTCGTGATTCCAGGTGTCTATAACAAGCTTACCGTCTTGTCTACCCGGTTTGTGCCGCGGAGCATCCTCCGGAATATGGTGAAAAAAATACAGGAGAAGCGCGGCGCTTAACAGGAGGCTGAGCTTAGGGCAGCGGGACTACGGCCGCTCCTTCACCTCTTTTTGGTGCTTCAGGAACCAGTCGTATATCTCAGGGTTATTGTAGGTTTCGGTCCAGGAGTCGTGCTTCAGGTGAGGATAAATCGTAAGTTTTACGTGTCCGCCTGCTGCTTCTACGGCTTTAGCCATTTTCAACGTTTCCTCTACAGGCACAATATCGTCTTTGGCTCCATGGAAAGCCCATATAGGCATTTTAGCGAGGTGGCGTGCTTTTGAGGGCTCGCCGCCACCGCATACAGGCAGGATAGCGGCAAACTTCTCCGGGCGGGCTGCCGCCCAATGCCAGGTGCCATAGCCACCCATGCTGATGCCGGTGAGGTAGATACGGGTTTTATCTGTCCGCACCTGCTCCAGCACTTCCTTCAGCCACTCACTCAAGAGCGGCATTTGCCAGTAAGACTGGCGTGGGCATTGCGGATAGGCTACCACAAACGGGAAGTCTTCTTTGCCTATCAGGTATTTTGGTAATCCCTGCAGCTTTACTTTCTCCAGGTCACTGCCCCGTTCGCCCGCACCATGCAGGAACAGGATCAGCGGCCATTCTTTCTCCTCCTGTTCATGGTAGGCTGCCGGGTAGTAAATTGTATACTTGTAACTCATAGCTCCTCCATTTCATCTCCCTTTATTTGGTACGACGGATATAGCTGATGGCGTTGAGGAAGTGGGTGAACTTTCCGCTAACAGTGCCTTCCCTGGTTTAAAGCGGAGGTATTTGTTGGTGGCAAGCCGCTACGCTGTTTGTTAAAATTGTGTTAAAGTGGCGGCTAAACGCGGAAACTACAGGCATGCTGCTTATATTGAAATATGCACAAACTGCTTTCCGTCCTTGTCCTACTTCTGCTCCTGTTCTGCTCTTTGCCTGTACTGGGCCAGCATGTGGTGCAGGGGCGAGTGGTAGACGAACGAACGGATGAGCCGCTTGAGTTCGTGTCGGTTTACGTGAACACCACCACCATCGGCACCTCCACCAACGAGGCAGGGGCTTTTACCCTGACACTGCCGGATGGCCATTATGAGCTAATTGTGTCTTACCTGGGCTATGAGCCCATCATATACCCGGTAAACACGGCCGCACTTCCAAAATCAATCCTGTTTAAGGTGCGGGCTAAAGAAAATGCACTGCAGGAGGTGGTGGTAAAAGGTACCCGCGATAGCCAGTGGTACGATAACCTGGAGGTATTTAAGCAGCGGTTTCTGGGGCAAAGTGAGTTTGGGAAGCAATGTAAACTGCTGAATCCGGAAATACTCACCATTACATTCAACGCTGAGACAGCCCTGCTGGAGGTAAAGGCAGACGAGCCGCTTCAAATTCAAAACGATGCGCTGGGATATAAAATAGAGTACCTGCTCACAGGTTTCAGGTTTTACGGGCGCGAAGGCTATGTGGTGTTTCTGGGGTATCCGAAGTATGTGTTGCTGCAGGGCGGCAAAAGAAAGCAGCGCAGGTGGGAGCGAAACAGGCAGCGGGCGTACCATGGCTCCGTGATGCATTTTGTGCGGGCGGTGCAGCAGAAGCGTCTCGAGGAAGAGGGCTTTAACCTGCGCCGCCTGTACCGGACCCCCAACCCTGACCGCCCTACCGAGGAAGAGATAGCCGCCGCACGGGCTGCGCTTAAAGCCAGGAGCGGAGCAGTCCAGGTAGGAGGCACTGATTCTATCTCTGACATATTAGCAAGGGCAAGGCTGCCGAAAACAATAGAGTCCCTGGATATTAACCCGGTGCCTTACAGCGATTACCTGCAGCAGCACGCCACAGGCGCAAAGCTGGCCTTTGATGGTTACTTTCAGGTAGTGTATACAGGCGAGAAGGAAGAGGCGGGCTATGTGTGGCAGCAGAGCATGTTCAAAAAGCGGGAGCCGTCTTACCAGACGTCTGTGCTATACCTGCAAAGTGATGAAGTGCTTTTAGAAAGCAACGGTAATATTGTGGAGCCACTGAATGTGTTCTTTGAGGGTTACTGGGGCTGGGAAAAAGTAGGAGACATGCTGCCCCTGGATTATCAGCCTGCTGAAGAGATGAATTAATCTGGTACTGCACAGGCTTATATGTAACAACTCTGATCCATCAGCCTTAAGTCTTCCACCGGAAAACCTTTCTGCCGGGCCAGCTGTACGAGGCGGTCGTACACTTCCTCATTCAATTGGGGAGTGCGGGATAAAATCCAGAGGCTTTCGCGGTCTGGGGAACCGACGAGGACATATTGATAATCCGGATCCAGTTCCAGTATCCAGTAGTCGCCTTTAAAGGGCCAGAAGAACTGTACTTTCAGTTTGCTGTTGTTGCTGCCCTCCACCGGGAAAGCTTTGCCTGTAGCGGCCTCTCCTTCACCCTCCGGGCCACCTTTTCGGCAGAAGTTGTAGACATCCACATATCCTTCAGGATTCTGCCTGTACTCGGCATACACGCAGTGGCAGCCCTTCTCGAAACGTTGTGGCAAGGCGGCAATCTCATACCAACGCCCCTCGTAGCGGTCAAGATCAACACGGGGTACTGTGGCAAGTGGGGCGTGGCTGCTGCTGCAACTGCTTACAAGAGCGGTGGCAGCCAGCAAGGCGCCAGCGCTAAGCAGCAATTTTGTTTTTTTCTTCATTCAGTCGGTTCTAAAGCTGCTTGGTCATGCGGTAGTGCTGTATGGTGCCAAACAGGATGTATGTTTCTTCCACTACCTCATACCCGTTCCGGCGGTAAAAGTTAACAGCATTCTCACGAGCCTGCAGTGTTAGCGTCATGGCTCCCAAAGCTTTGGCGCGTGCTTCCAGATATTCCATTAGCTGGTTGCCAAGCTGCTGCCCCTGCTTGTCTTTCCGGATGCCCATAAAGCGCAGTTGCCCCTCCTGCGGGGTGTTCATGTGCAGGCGGCAAATGCCCACAGCTTCCCCGTCGTCATCTACCAGCATAGCATGTATGGCTGTGGCATCGTCCTCCACGCGCTCACTGCCCTCCGGCTGGCCCCAGGGCTGGCGCAGCGTTTCGTAGCGCAGGCGGTAGTACTTCTGAAATTCTTCGGGTGTGGCAGGTTCTATAACTTCCATGAATTGATTGTTGAATGGCTGAATTGTAAAATTGTTGTTTGTTGAGTTACCGTTAATGGCTGCATACCTGGCTTGCTGAAAAGCATCCGGTAATGTAAGCCTTTATTTTTGCCGTGTTTTCAAAAGGCGGATAGGAGTGGTGTACTCGAGCAGCAATTTAACCATTTAGTAATTTAACTTTCCGACAGTTAACAATAAATGAGATCCTACGTCTTTTATCTTGCATCTGATACCTGAAAATAAAATAACTTTGTCCGCTTTATAGCGTCTAAAACTAATTTTAGAGATAAACTGAAAACAGAAAACTATGGCATCTTTTGATATCGTGAGCAAGGTAGATCCGCAGACAATGGATAACGCCGTCAATACCGCCCGCAAGGAGATTATGAACCGTTACGATTTTCGTGACACGAAGGGCAGCATCGAGTACGACAAAAAGGCGAACGAGGTACACATCGCCATGGAAAACGACATGCGTGTGCAACATGCGGAGGACGTGCTGCTTAATAAAATGGTGAAGCAGGGCATGGATGCCACCGCACTGGACTTTTCAAAGGAAGCCTACCAATCGGGGGCTATGGTGAAGAAGGACATCAAGGTAAAGGCAGGCATCGACAAAGAAACTTCCAAGAAAATTATGAAGCTGATTAAAGACAGCAAGTTAAAAGTGTCTGCTGCCATGATGGATGAGCAAATTCGCGTAACAGGCAAGAAGATAGACGACCTGCAGGATGTAATCGCCGTGATGCGTGGTAACAGCGAGGAAATAGGCATGCCGCTGCAGTACATCAACATGAAATCCTAACTTAATTGTTGATTGTTAAATGGCTGTATTGTTAACAAGGGAGTGGGGTTAATTTCTCTTATGATGGCCGCACACATTAACCGTAGTTTAGGAGAGTAAAAATCAACAATCAATTATCAACAATTAACAATTACCTATATGGAAATTTTCGCTAATCCGGATACCTGGATAAGCTTGCTGACACTAACCTTCATGGAGGTGGTGCTCGGCATAGATAATATCGTTTTTATTTCGATTATAGTGGGCAGGCTACCGAAGGAGCAACAAGGCAAAGGCCGTACCATCGGCTTGTCGCTGGCTTTGGTTTTCCGGATTATCCTGCTGATGTTCATCTCCTGGATTGTAGGAGCCAGTGCTCCTTTGTTTACCATCAACCTGCCTTTCACCGAGTCAGATTTCCCGGTCTCGTGGCGTGATATCATCCTTTTTGCGGGAGGCTTGTTCCTGCTGGCTAAAAGCACCACCGAAATCCACAACAAACTGGAGGGCGAGGAAGAGGAGGCGCATGGCGGCGCCAAGACATACGCTACTATGTCGCAGGTGCTGATACAGATCATTCTCATAGACATCGTATTCTCCTTCGACTCCATTCTAACAGCCGTAGGCCTGGCACAGGAGGTAATCGTTATGATTATTGCCGTTATCCTGGCCATGATCATTATGCTGATTTTCGCCAAGTACGTGAGCGATTTTGTGAACAAGCACCCAACCGTAAAAATGCTGGCGCTCTCGTTCCTGCTCCTGATTGGCTTTATGCTGATAGTAGAATCGCTGCACCAGCACATCCCGAAAGGCTACATTTACTTTGCCATGTTCTTCTCGCTGATGGTAGAGATGCTAAACATGAAACTTCGCAAGAAAACGGAACCTGTGCAGTTGCGCCAAAGCGAAGTGCAGGACCCGGAGAAGCATGAAGTAGTATAGCAGCAAGGGCTGAAATAAAGCAAAGGGGCACCGTCTACAGCAGGCGGTGCCCCTTTGCTTTACAGGGATACGGATGCTTCTGCCATACTTTATCGGAATTAATTTCTATATTAGGCAGCTATTATATTGTCTCTAAACCACCTTCTCATGCGGTACCGCAATAATGCCGTTGCTACCTTTCTGCTATTGGCGCTCACAGGCTTTGCTCTGCTAAGTATATACCTGCTGATGCCGCCCGAACCAAAACCAGCGGATGCTCCTGCGGAAGAGTTCTCAGCAGAAAGAGCCATGAAGTACGTGCACCAGATAGCACAGGAACCACATGCCATGGGCACGGCGGCACATGCAGACGTCAGAGAATACCTGTTAAGCGAAATGCGCCAGTTGGGCCTGAATCCGCAGGTGCAGGAAGCTACTGCGGTGAACAAAGCCGGAAAAGCTGCTTACGTAGGGCATGCCTACAACCTGATAGGCAGGTTGGAAGGCAGTAGCGCAGGTGACACAGCCATTCTTTTGGTAGCCCATTACGACTCACAGCCCAATGCGCGAGGAGCCGGCGACGATGGCGCCGGCGTGGCCGCTATACTGGAAACAATACGTGCCCTGAAGCAGGAGGGGCCCCTGGAGCATGATGTGATGGTGCTGCTGACAGACGGGGAGGAATATGGCCTATATGGTGCAAAAGCGTTCATGGAACACCCTTGGGCACAGGAAGTGGCGCTGGTGTTAAATCTCGAAGCCCGGGGTAATGCCGGCCCCAGCCTGACCTTTGAAATGAGCCCGGGAAACGGCTGGGTAGTGAAGCAGTTCATAGAGGCGGCACCTCACCCTTATGTGAGTTCGCTGGCATACGAGATTTATAGCCGCCTGCCCAACGACACTGATTTTACTGTCTTTAAGAACGCGGGCTACACCGGGTTGAACTCTGCTTTTATCGCTGGCTTTGTAAATTATCATAAGGCTACCGACTCTCCTGAAAACCTGAGCCAGCGCAGCCTGCAGCACCATGGCAGCAATCTGCTGGCGCTTACCCGGCACTTCGGCCATACTTCTCTTGCTGCTACCAAAGCCCCTGATGCTGTCTTCTTCAACTTTATTAATGGTTGGGTTATCCGGTACAATGCCAACCTGAACCTGCTATGGATTGCGCTTGCTACATTGCTGCTGGTGGTTACGCTCATGATTGGCGTGCAGAAGCGGGCCATTACAGCAGGGCAAGTAGTTGTAGACTTTTTCCTGTCCCTGCTGCTGATAGCTGCGGTGGTGTTGCTGTTCATCCCGATCAACAAGCTGGTGTTGCAGCTGATGCCGCTCTCGCATCCCTTTAACGGCCTCTATGGCGCTGATATGTTTTTTATCGCTTACCTGCTGCTGGCGCTGGGCCTGTTCATGCTGCTGAGCTGGTTGCTTTTGCTCAGGCTGCGGCTTTTTTCGCTGGTGATGGGAATGCTGGTGTTTCAGTTTGTACTAGCGGTAGTGCTTTATCTGCTGATGCCAAATGTGATGTATCTGATTCTCTTTCCGGTGCTGTTCAGCCTGGCTGGGGTGCTGGCCATTTTCCTGACAGGCCTGTATGAGGGGGAGAAAGTCAATTTCAGGTTTGCGCTGATCCTGCTGTTAGCTGCTGTGCCAGCCGTTTTTATCATGATGCCGATTGTGCAGGTGGTGTTCGCTGCGTTCTCTTTGCAACTGCCAATAGGCATGGTGGCGCTTTTCGTTTTGTTGCTGGGGCTGCTCTTGCCGCTGCTCCGTGTAATTGAGCGCAGCTTCAGCTGGCGGGGAACTCCACTTTTGCCACTGCTCCTGTTACTGGCAGGCGGCATAGAGGTGGCACGTGCCATCGATTACGAGAAGCCTGCTCCAGGACGGCCTTTACATAGTCACGTAAGCTATTTTCTGGATGCAGATGCTGAAAGGGCTTATTGGGCTTCGGCTTTCCAGGTGACAGACGAATGGAACCAACAATTTTTCCAGGATACCACCACTACCGGGCCCTTAAGAGAAATATACCCACATGCCGCAATCGAATACCTGAAGAGCAAAGCAGAGCCCTTGACGGTGCCTGCCCCCGTGGCAGAGATACTACAGGATTCGGTTACAGGAGATGAACGCCTGCTGCGCCTGCGCCTGTCCTCGCCACGCGGCGCAGCCCATCTTGAACTGGTACTGCAGCCACAAACACCTAATGCTTTGCTCAGTGCCTTACTGGCAGGAGAAGACCTCCAGCTGCAGCTTATAGATGCGGCACAGGGCCCGGTATACTTTACGCGCCTGCATGGTTTGCCCACCAGCAAAGAAGTGGAGCTGGAGTTGCGCCTAAAATCAGGTATCCCGCTCACGCTGTACCTCTACGACCAGAGCATCGGCCTGCCCCAGGAATTAGTGGCGCAGCCGAAGCCTGCTCACGTTGTGGCAGAGCAAGGCAGGGAGAGTAATCTAACAGTAGTCCGGAAGACTTACACTTTCTAGAAAGGAGCGGAGGTATAGCAGTATGGAGGGGTTTTTTGTATTTTTTAAGGAAGTTTATGCAGCCCTGAACTAAAGATATATGCTGCGTAGTATAGGTAACAGACCCTTATAGAAGATTTTAAAATATGCTTAAAACTAAGCTCTCCACCATCCTTTTTGGTGCTTTGTTTCCACTGATGATGGCCTGCGACAGGCCTTCCTCTAACCCGGAAGCAGACACGATCACCGTTAACCGCAGCATTATGTACGATCCTGCTTTTTGGGATTATGCAGCCAGTAGCAATATGCTACAGGTAGAAATAAGCCGACTGGCCGTAGAGAAAGGCACCACCGAAAAAACAAGGGCTTTAGGCCAGCGCGCAGTCGATTTTCACGGCAATGCTCTTGAACGGATGAAAAAACTAATGGCCGACAAAGAGAAAATTCAATTGCCTGATAGCCTTGGCGGTGCCGACAGGGGGCTGGTGCAGGAGTTTCAGCTGCTGGAGGGAGAGGAGTTTGATACCCGCTACCGCGACTTCATTGCCAGTTCACACCGTACACAAATAGACCGGTACGAAGAGGCGCTTCTCAGAGCCGAAAACCAGAAAATACGCGACTTGCTGATGGATATGCGGGCGCATATGCGGGATGAACTGGACAGGCTGGCAGTTCCTGACTCAGTAGTGCTGTCTGAGGAATAAATATTATATGATATAAAATAAAACAGCGAGGGAAGCCATTAGGCTTCCCTCGCTGTTTGTAATGAATTTAAGTTATTTTACTTCCGCTTGTGCGAGCTTGCAGCCTTATACTGCAGAGCGCCTAATAGTAAGAAACAAACTACTTCGCGGAAGCCTGTGCTTTCTCCTCTGCCTTCTTCTTCACGTCTTCTTTCCGCTCCGGTGCCTGCCAGTCTATACCTAGGGTGTATTTCTGTATCCACTTTATTTCCTCAATGTCACGGATGCGCTGGTGGCGCGGCTCCCTGAAACCGTGCGGCTCACGCGGAAACTGAATATAGCGCACAGTCTTGTCCATGTCCTTCAGTGCCGTAAACAGCATCATGCTTTGTGCCTCGGTGTCTGTCACATCGCTGAGGCCGTGCAGGATAAGTGTCGGGGTCTGGATGTTTTTGGCGTGTGTCAGTACAGATTTTTCACGGTAGCCTTCGGGGTTCTCCCATGGAGTGCCTTGTATATACCACAGGCGCACATCGTGGTTAAACCCAATGCCGTATTCCGAGGCCCAGTCGGATACCATAGCGCCGAGCGAAGCCGCTTTAAAACGGTTTGTTTTCGTGATGGTCATACCTCCCAGTATGCCGCCGTAGCTCCAGCCACGCACAGCCATTTTTTCTTTATCCACCATGCCATCGGCTACAAGTTTATCTACGCCGCTCATCAGGTCTTCGTAGTCGCCGCCGCCAATGTCGCCCATATTGCCACGCAGTAACGCATCAGTATAGCCGCTGCTGCCGCGCACGTTTGGCGCCAGTTGTACATAGCCTAAGTTTGCCCATACATGGTGAGCAGGGCTGAAGGTGTTGGTAAACACGCCTGCCGGGCCGCCGTGTATATGCAGCAGGAAAGGGTATTGCTTGCCTTTCTGGTAATCTGTTGGCAGGTACAATAAGCCCTCCACCTCTAAGCCATCCTTGCTCTTCCACTTCACTACTTCGGCCGTAGCCAACTGCAGCGAATCGGTTATGCGAGGATTCAGGTCAGTTAGTTTAGTAGGGTTGAACTTGTCTACTGCTGATACATACACATCGAGGGGCGTTTTATAGTCGCTAAAGCTGAGTACTGCTTTTTTGCGGTCTGGCGTAGTACTTAAAATGTGCCAGGTGCCGGTGCGGTTGCTCAGGTTCTTCACGTCGCCTTTGGCCACATTGAGGCGGTACAGGTTTGTGTTGGTGCGCTGCAGGCCTGTGAAAAGAATAGATTTGGCGTCCGGCGCCCAGAAATAGTTGCGGATATTGCCTTCGAATTTAGCAGACACCATACGGTGCTGCTTTGTGTTCGGGTCCATTACCCAGATTTTGTCGTTGCGCAGCTCCCACTCTTTGTCATCGGCGGCCGTATAAGCAAAGCTTTTGCCATCAGGTGCCCAGTTCAGGTCTCCTTCCGGGGCTTTGTTGTCTGTGAGTTGCACGGTGGCCGTATCGCCGGAAAGCTGCAGCAGGTAGATCTCAGAGAGGTTGCGTTGGTTGCGGCGGTTTTCGGTGCGGCCTGTGTATACGATGCGCTTCCCGTCAGGGGCCACATCAAAGTCCCCGATCAGCAGTTCGTTCTTTGTCAGCTTCTTTGCCTCCTTTAAGTTGAGATCAAATGCCCACAGGTGCTCCCAGGCACCCTCGGTCTGACCGTTCGGGCCTTCGTCTACAAACAGCGCGTCGTTTCCGTCTTTGTAGAGTTTCTGCTCCTCTTTACTGCGTGGTACAGAAGACACAAAAAAGAGCTTCTTACTATCACTGCTCCATACAAACTTGCCTACGCTGCTCTCGTGCTTTGTCAGTTGCACGGCCTCACCGCCGGCAGTAGGCATCAGGAACAGTTGCTGGTGGTCATCCACCTTGCGCTTCAGGGCAATAAATTTGCCGTTAGGGGAGTAGGTCAGATCCGAGCCGCCGTCTTCTCCCAGATACTGGTAGCTCTCACCTCCCTTGGATGAAACATGGTGGTGTGTTCTTTCGCGTTTGTTCTTTTCCCAGTTGAGCTCAGATTTGCTATAAATAACAGAATTCCCGTCTGGCGAGATAATGGCACCACCCAAGGCAGTGATGTTCAGACCATCGTCAGTGGTCATGGGTTGTTTCTGCGCCATTGTTGTGCCGCTAAGCAAGGCAGCCCACAGCACGAAAAGCAATCGCTTGTTCATAAAATGATGATTATAATTGATTCTGAAAAGATAAAGATAAGAAAGGTATGGCAAAGTTCATTTTGTCTTCAGTTCCTTTCGCTCTCAGCATGATTAAAAAGGAAGCGTACTTCACCTGCCGCACCGCAGAATTGTGGCATGAAGGGAGTGTGACACATGTAGGGAATGTGTCAAATGTATATGTGATAAAGAAGGGGGAATTGAGTCACGCCTTTGAAAACCTGTTCCATCAAAATGCTCTGGGCTGGAAGCTTAAAGCAAGAAATCTTTTGCGCATACTTTAAAAGCGCTTCTAAGAGCGGGAAGAGGGGGTGCTACTATGTCGGGAAAAAATTTACTTCCAGAGGTCGGCGGCTTTGCGGGCCATCCTGAAGAAAAGCTCTTTGTCCAGTCCTGCTACCTGGCGTGCCTCACTTTCGGAGTATCCGTTCTCGGCGGCATTCAGGTAGTCATAGTATAGCTGGGCCAGTTCCAGGGAATCGTCCTCAAAGCAATCCACCAGTTCTTCCGAAACAATTTTCTCAGGCTCAAACACTTTAGAAGGGTACAGCTTGTCGAGTTGGTAGATAAGGTACTTCTGCTGTGTCTTGTTTGGTTTGCCGCCAAACAGATGCTCTATGGGCAGGTCTTCATCCTCCTCATTAAAGTCCTCAAAATCATCCTCTACCGCTAAAGGCTCATATACTACAATGTCGTGGCCTGTGAGTTCGAGGTATTCATCAAACTGTTCTTTTATCGGAATGAGGGTCGGCGCATCGTACGGCTGGTTGAGCACGTTGGCCATGTGCAGGGCAATCTCTTTCCCTTTTTCGCCGGCTGC
Organism: Pontibacter diazotrophicus; assembly: GCF_003367245.1. Lineage (GTDB taxonomy): Bacteria > Bacteroidota > Bacteroidia > Cytophagales > Hymenobacteraceae > Pontibacter > Pontibacter diazotrophicus. The sequence continues at coordinate 129,077 of NZ_QRGR01000008.1, forward strand.
AATCAGGATCTGGTTAAACTGACAGAAATCGCAACCCAGATACGCAAATTTGTATTCATCATCGAGCACAGTGAAACACCAGAGTGTGATAAACTCTGTTTCGTCTATCACCACTGTATCGATGTACAGTTCATTTATCTGTACGTAGTGCGGCGAGTATTCCTGAGCATCCATGGGCCTTCCGTGTTTAGGGTTGAAATTGTAGGTGCCTTTAGGTTAGGTACAGTATAGGTACTGTTTAAGTTTATACGGTGTTTTATCTCGTATGGTAAACGTTCTATATATTATTTTCTATCAGGAGCTTAAGAAGCAGCCTGTTATAAGATTTAGTGCGCCTGGACAATGCAATAGCACCACATAAATTATTTGGATGCTGCTTAAGTTTGAGTGCTGTGAATTAATGAGTTATAGCAATATCGGTTTTTTATAATCTTGTTGAAATAACGTGATACATGTATAATTCTTGTGTACGCAGGAATTTTGTGAAACGCTCTTTTTTAAGGGTGAAAATGACATAAGCTTACCGGAGAGCTCTTCCTGGTTGTTCTTTATGAGGCTGCAGAAATGGTCCGGGAGGTAAGTCAGGAGCACTAAGACCAGATACGCTCTATAAATTGCTGCGCATTCCGGAAGGCCAATTTTTTGAGTTGCTCCTGCGGCACATCTTCTTTCAGGCGGTTGAGGATGTAGTTGTAGCTGGTGCCTGCCTGCTCGTGCTCTTTGTAGTAGAACGGAATGCGATTCAGGTCAGGATTGTCGGCTGTGTAAAAATAGTCGGCCCCGAAGCAAATGGCATCCTGGGCTCCTTTGCTGAGGCCGTACCGGATGTGGTGCAGGAGTGCCTCTGGTTCTTCTGTGTTCAGGAAAGCCCGCAGAAAGTTTATGCCTATGAGCCCCTTCCGATGTATGATTTCCTGGGTCACTTCGTCAGGCAGGTTGCGGTTGTGTTCCCAGACAGGTCTAAAGTTAGAATGGCTGGCTATGACAGGAATATCGAGCCGCTCCCTGTCGATATGGGTGAGGATGTCGTGGGCGAGGGCATCGCTGGTGTGGGAGAAATCCACGGCGATGCGGCGACCGTGCAGGTAGTCCAAAAGCATTTTGCCATCGCGCGTGATGCCGCTTTGTGTCATGTTGCCGCCGCCGAAGCGGTTTGCCGTGTGGTGCGTTAAACTGATATACAGTATACGGCCGCAGTCGGTGATGATCTTCTCCAGCTTTTTGAATCCGTCCTCCAGGGGCTCCACTTCCTCGCAGAAGCCGGCTGCGTTTTCGATGGCCGCTACCATGCCCACACTGCTTTCGCTCTGTATTGCCTCCTGCAGGCTCTCTACATCCGTTACAGCTTTCAGGCAGTTATTTTCCTCCTCAGCCAGTTGTTTAAACATGTCGCGTTGCAGCCCGGCATAGTGGGTGCTGCCGGGCTCTGCGGCCGAGTATATCGCCATTACCTGCAGTTTTAAGTTGCCTTCAGTTAAGGCAGGCAGCGCGCATCCTATCTCTTCCACCTTATCTGGTGCCGAGCCTGGCACATCTGTCAGGTACACCAGCAGGTCGCAGTGCAAATCTATAATGGGGAGGCGGGAGGGTATATTCATATATGTTTTCTTCTCTATTGCCTGATTACGAAAATGGACAGGGGGAGGTGCGTTTGCTTGCAAAGCAGTAGCTATCCTCGCTCTTGACTTTTGCTCAAGATAATGCCTTTTGAGAAAAACAGCCCGGGTATTTTGCCGATAGGAGCCTGGAAACCCTTAAGGCACCAATAACAACAATAGCTAAGGCGTTAGAGGAGGAAAGCATAAAAAAAGCCAGCCCTGCACATCAGGCAGGACTGGCTTTTTAGTTTTTGATTGTGGTAGCTTACTAGCGTGTAGGGAAAGTGAATCCTAACGTCAGCATAAACACTGAATTACGTGCATTTACTAAGTCACCCTGGAAATAATCGCTCGGCGCATCACTGGCAAAATCGGTGAAGCTGCCAACATAACGCACTCCAACGCTAATCCCGCTTTGCATACCAAAGCCAACACCGGCAGCATAGCCTAATTCAAACCTGGTGAGGCCTTCGGTACTGCTGCGGTTTACGGCAAGTGGTTCTGGCGATCCTGCAACGAACGTGTCAGTGTTGTTGTTCACGCTAAGCAGGTAAGCCGCCATCGGGCCGCCCTCGAAGTATAAAGGTCCCGCATCGATTCTGGCCAGAATGGGCAGCTCCAGGTAGTTGTAGTTTACACTACCTTCTCTGCGGTATGTCAGGTTATCAAAGTCAAATTCCTCCTCTTCGTTTCTGAAACCTTTGTTTGTATAGTACAACTCCGGCTGGATAGAGAAGAAACCTTCTACTATAGGCAAGTTCGCTGTTAGACCGGCGTGCCATCCGAATTTGTTGTTAAAGCGGCTGTCGTCTGTCACATCGCCTGATAAATTAGATAAGTTACCACCGGCTCTCAGGCCAAAAGAGGCCTGGGCCTCTGCCGTATACACCGTAGCCAACGCAAAAAATAATAAAAGTAGCTTCTTCATAGTTAAAAAATTTTCAGTTACACATGCTTCTTGCTGAAGGTATACGCATGTAGGACTGTTTTTTCGAAAAAAAAGAGGATAAATTTTATTTAAATTTTATAATCACTTGTTTGCCAATTATATATATTGATATGAAGAATCGGATATTTGTACCTGATTTAGCATGTCTTGATTGGTATTGCAACCGATGCAGGCTGGTAGCATAGTGCCTGAAAAAGGAGATTATGATTTAAAAGTCATCATCCATTCCGCCTCCGTTGCCTTCCTGTTCATTGCGCTGGCGTTCTTCATTATTGTCGCTGTTGATGCGGTAGGTGAAACCGATAAAGGCAATACGGGTCTGGCGTTTGTTCTGGCTTTCCAATTCAAACCCGGGGCCAAAGCTGGTAAAGTTAAACTGGCGTGTGTTAAAGATGTCTGAAATACGCAGCGATACAGTTCCTCTATTGTTTAATACCTCTTTCTTCAGGCCCAGGTCAGCACCAAACACCTGATCCATGCGCCCCTGTATGTTCACCATCGGCGACCGGTAGTTAGCAGACAGCTGGACAGCCAGGTCCTCCCATACCGTCATAGTAGAATTGAGTTTTGCATTCCAGCTGAGTTGGTTGGTGCTAAGTTCCGTGTCGCCCTGCGTGTCATTCAGTTCTATTCTGAAACCCGACACACTCGCGTTCATGCGCCACCATTTAAAAGGGTTGTGTGTTCCCACGAGCTCCACGCCATAAGAGGAGTTATCCGACAGGTTGATGAAGGTAGTATAGGTAACGCCTTGATCAAAGGTTCGGAAGCGCTGTACCTGGTCGGTGGTGTGGCGATAGAAAACCGAGGTGTTAAAAGAAGAGTTGTCCCAGTACTTCAGGTAGCCCAGTTCCAGCGAATTAATATATTCCGGAAGCAGCTCCGGGTTACCGGAGCGGATGTTGAGCGGGTCGGTATAGTCAATAAACGGGTTCAGGTTCCAGGCTCTTGGCCTGTTGATGCGGCGGCTGTAGCTGAACTGTACTTTGTTGTCGTTATTAAAGTCCTGTGTCAGGAACACACTCGGGAACAGGCTGAAATACTCGTTGTTGAACACCCTGTTCTGCGTGCGCTGGTCTGAGGTGGTATAGGTTTGCTCGGCGCGCAGCCCCAACTGGAAGCTGAAGTTGTTGAGTTTGCTGCTGAAGTTGCTGTATGCAGCGTGTATCTGCTCATCATACACAAAATGGTTGGAGGCATTGGTGTTGAGCAGCAGCTGCCCTGTTTCCTGGTCCACATCATAGAACATGTTGTTGTTGTTCATCCGCTGAAAACTGCTTCGGAAGCCTGCCTCTATGCGGCTGTTTTCATCGATGGGGTGTACGTAATCCGATTGCGCCAGCAGGCGGCTTCTTACGTTGTCGGCAGTAGTATACTGCAGGGTGGGGGCAGTGTTCGCCACGCTGCCATCCGGGTTGTAATTCTGCTGGGTAAAGTCGCTGTAATCGTCTCCGGAGCGTGTGAAGTAGGTTAAGTCGGCGGTGAGTTCCTGGCCTTCCCTGTCGAAGGTGCGGCGGTAGCCCAAGTTCAGGTTTACGATATGGTCTTTCTCAATCTCTTCGGTGGTGCGGCGGAACTGGTTTTCCAGTGTTTGGTTTATGTCCAGGTTTCGGTAGGTGATCTCGTTAAAGTTGTCTTCGTCGCTGGTGCGGTAAAAAACGGAGGCGGAGAGGGTGTTGTAGTCATTCACCGCATAATCGGCCCCCAGGCGTAAGTTATGGGAAATATCCACACCGCGCCTGTACGACGACTGATCCAAGAAAGAGGTGCTGTCGGTGCCAGGGTAATTGGTTCTGAAGGAGTTGCTCCAGCGCGGGCGGTAACTTCTCCTGAAATCATAGCCTGTGTTAAAGTCCCACTTATTGTAATGGTAGTTCAGGTTGATGGAGCTGTTGTAGTTATCGTAGGTTCCTGCGTTTACAGAGGCCACGCCACTAAAACCGGGTGCTCTGTCTTTTTTCAGGATGATGTTAATAATACCAGCCGTGCCTTCCGGGTCATATTTGGCAGATGGGTTGGTGATGAGTTCTACACTCTCGATCATGCTGGCCGGAATCTGGTCCAAGCCTACATCGGCCAATGCCGTGCGTTTGCCATCTACCAGAATGGTAACATTGGCACTTCCGCGCATGCTCACGTTTCCGTCCGTGTCTATTGTTACTGAGGGCACATTCTGCATCACATCGGCTACTGTTCCGCTTTGGGCTGCAATGTCCTGCTCTACGTTCACCACCTTCTTGTCCAGTTCATACTCTACCAGCTGGCGCTCTGCGGTTATCTCCACCTCGCTCAGCCTGGTGCTGGATTCCTCCATGGGCACATTATTCAACGCTACAGCAGGGTTGTCTGCGTCAACGGTTACATCCTGCACAAATTTAGTAGGGTACCCCACCAGCGATATCCGGAGCACATAGCGGCCATAGGGCACCCGGTCCAGCACAAATTCACCGTTGCTATCTGTTGTGGCGCCGGTCACAAGGCTGGAGTCGCGGGGAGTCAGCAGCACCACATTGGCAAAACCCACAGGGGTTTTCTGCGGTCCTTCCACCACGGTGCCGGTTACGGTGCCTTGTGCTGCTTCAGGCTGGTTCTGGGCCTGCAGCGCCAGAGGAAATAATAGAAGGAGGAATGATAGATAGAAATTAACGTGTTCGGTTTTCATAGTTTATTTGGGTCGTATGTCGTGAGACGGTAATCGTTAGCGGATAAATTTAAGCCAGGGTGCAGCATAAGCGCTGCACGTGGTGCTGAGGCTTGTGTTGTCGTACCGCTTTCTTTACCAGATAGATAAAGAAAGCGCCTCCTGTACTAAGTGTGACAATTCGGAAGGGTGAAAGTTTAAAGAGGAGGCTGCTTTTTTTACGGAGAGAATTCCGCAAAGGTAGTGCACATCATCTTTGCAGGCTGATTGAGCTGCTGTTAGAGCACCTGAAAAAGCAAAAGCACGGACCTGCACCCGTGCTTTCGCATGTACTATCTTATAAGTCTCTGGCTAAGCTTCCTGCCCCAGTGTTTTGCTCAGGAAATCCCACACCACCACGCCTGTGGCTACAGATATGTTAAGCGAGTGCTTGGTGCCAAACTGTGGTATTTCCAGCACCACATCAGAAAGGCTAACTACGTCCTGCTCTACCCCAAACACCTCGTTGCCCAGCACAAAAGCATACTTCTGCCCCGGATCCGGCTGAAAGTCATTCAGCATGGTGCTGTTCTCGGCCTGCTCCACAGCACAAATCTTATAGCCATCGGCCTGTAGCTTTTTCACCAGCTCCAGTGTATCGGGCACGTGCTCCCATTCCACAGATTCAGTGGCACCCAGCGCTGTCTTTTCTATGTCGCGGTGGGGAGGAGTGCCGGTGATGCCGCAGAGGTATACTTTCTGCGCCATAAAGGCATCGGCGGTGCGAAAAACGGAACCTACATTATTCAGGCTGCGCACATTGTCGAGCACCAAGACTAACGGTATTTTTTTCTTATTTTTGAAGTCCTCAACCGATTCGCGGTTGAGTTCGTCCATGGAGAGCTTTCGCATTTTTCAGGATGTAAGACGCAGGGTGTTTTAGATTTACTGTTATTGAAAATGTCTGTGTCAGTACAAAGGTCCGGCAGATAAGGCAGAAATCAAACTGATTGCTGTTTGTTGATTGTTTGGTGAGACAGCCAAATAGTCGCATGGCAGGTGGCTGTTTGCATTACGCTTAGCTCTTTCTAACTTTTAGCTGTTCTGGATTTCTTAATCCAGAACTAAACCTGAAGCGGATTTCCTAATCCGCATTGTGGGGAGCATGAACACGGGGATTAGGAAATTCCCATCAGCCAGCTTTCGGACTAAGAAGTCCGAAAGAACGAAATTGATTAGCTGCAAGAACGCAAAGCGACTCAGGCAGCTACTATACTTAGAAAAGTCCCCTCCTCGGAGGGGTAGGGGTGGGTTCGTTTACATGACCCCATTCCTAATTCATAATTCAGCATTCATAATTAGCTAAGTAAGGTATGAAAGGAGAAGGCAAAGGCACGGTAACCCCGCTCATGAAGCAGTACAATGCTATCAAGGTGAAGCACCCGGGGGCGCTGCTGCTGTTTAGGGTAGGGGACTTTTATGAAACCTTTGGCGAAGACGCCATCAAGGCCAGTAAGATTCTGGACATCGTGCTGACAAAGCGCGGCAACGGCTCAGCCTCCGAGACCGCGCTGGCCGGTTTCCCACACCATTCCCTGGACACGTACCTGCCAAAGCTGGTGCGGGCAGGGGAGCGCGTAGCCATCTGCGACCAGCTGGAAGACCCGAAATCGGTGAAAGGCATTGTGAAGCGGGGTGTGACGGAGCTGGTAACGCCGGGCGTTTCCTTCAACGACCAGGTGCTGGAAAGGCGCAGCAACAACTACCTGGCTGCCATCCATTTCGGAAAAACAGAAACAGGCGCCTCTTTCCTGGATGTATCCACCGGCGAATTTATCACCGCACAGGGCGACAAGAACTATATTGGCAAGCTGTTGCAAAGCCTGGCCCCGGCGGAAGTGCTGTTTTGCAAGCGCGAGAAAGACACCTTTATTGACCGCTATGGCCCCGACTTCCGGTACTATGCACTAGAGCCTTGGGTGTTTAACTATGATACGGCTTATGAGTCGCTGACCCGCCATTTCAAAACCGCTACCCTCAAAGGATTTGGTATTGAAGGGATGGCGGAGGGCATTATCTCAGCGGGAGTCATTCTGCATTATCTTTCAGAGACACAGCACAACGAAATCAGCCACATTGCCACCATCTCGCGCCTGGAAGAGGACAAGTATGTATGGCTGGACCGGTTTACGGTGCGCAACCTGGAGCTGCTGTTTACGCAGCACCAGGAAGGTGTGCCCCTGATACAGGTGCTGGACCAGACCGTAACTCCGATGGGTGCGCGCCTGCTGAAAAAGTGGGTGGTGTTGCCGCTGAAAGATGTGGCCCAGATTCGCCGCCGCCTGGATACGGTGGAGGCCCTGACAAAGCACCGCGAGCTGCTGAATGAGCTCACACAGCACCTGAAGCAAATAAATGACCTCGAGCGCCTGATTTCGAAGGTGGCCGTGCGGCGCGTAAACCCGCGCGAACTGGTGCAGCTGGCGAAGGCACTGGAAGCCATTCTGCCTATTCAGAAAGCTTTAGCCTTGAGTGATATTCCTGCCTTGCAGCGGCTGGCAGCGCAGTTGGTTCCTTGCGACGGGCTGCGGGAAGAGATCCGGAATGTGCTGAAGCCGGAGCCGCCGATGCTTACCAACCAGGGCAACATGATCAACGATGGCGTGAATGCAGAGCTGGATGAGCTGCGGCAAATTGCATTTTCGGGCAAAGACTACCTGGCGCAGTTGCAGCAGCGTGAAATTAAAAACACAGGCATCAGCTCACTCAAGATAGCCTACAATAAGGTATTCGGTTATTATTTAGAAGTAACGCACGCACATAAAGACAAAGTACCCGCCTCCTGGATACGCAAGCAGACACTGGTAAATGCTGAGCGCTATATCACGGAAGAGCTGAAGACGTACGAGGAGAAGATTCTAAACGCAGAAGACCGCATTTACACCATCGAGTTTGGGCTGTTTAATGACCTGGTGCTGCATGCTTTGGATTTTGTGGCGCAGGTACAGCAAAACGCGAAAGTCATCGGCATTATCGACTGCCTCAGCTCCTTTGCCAGCATTGCCCTGAACAGCAATTACGTGAAGCCGGACGTAAGCGACAGCCATGTGCTGGACATAAAGAAAGGCCGTCATCCGGTTATTGAGAAACAACTGCCTTTAGGAGAGGCTTACGTACCCAACGACATCTTCCTGGATAATGAGGAGCAGCAGATCATCATCATCACAGGACCAAACATGGCCGGTAAAAGTGCTTTGCTGCGCCAGACGGCCCTCATCGTGCTGATGGCGCAAATCGGATCTTTTGTGCCGGCAGAAGCAGCTACGCTAGGCATAATCGATAAGATTTTTACCCGTGTGGGCGCCTCGGATAATTTGTCCAAGGGTGAGTCTACGTTTATGGTGGAGATGACGGAGACGGCCAGTATTCTGAACAACCTCTCGGACCGCAGCCTGGTGCTGATGGATGAGATTGGCCGCGGTACCAGCACCTACGATGGTATTTCCATAGCCTGGGCCATTGTGGAGCACCTGCACAACCACCCGAAGTTTAAAGCCAAAACCCTTTTCGCTACGCACTATCACGAGCTGAACCAGCTGGCCGAGGACCTGCCGCGTGTAAAGAACTATAATGTGTCGGTAAAAGAGGCAGGAGGCAAAATCCTGTTTATGCGCAAGCTGGTAGAGGGCGGCAGCGAGCACAGCTTTGGAATACATGTGGCCCAGATGGCGGGTATGCCGAACAATGTCGTGTTGCGTGCCGATGAGATCATGCACCACCTCGAAAAGGAGAAAGTGTCGGAGCATTCTCCACAGCAGAAAATGAAGACGGCTCCTAAAAACAACTTCCAGCTCAGTATGTTCGAGCTCAACGACCCGCAGCTGGCCCGGGCAAGGGAGCTGATGGATGCCTTAGATATTAACACTATCACACCGGTAGAGGCACTCTTGAAGCTAAACGAACTGAAAGGGCTCCTGCAGGACAAAGCAGTGAAACAGTAGCAGGATGTTTCGTCCTGCTGCTGGACTTGAGGATTGGTTAAAAAGGTTAAGCTATGAAAGGAGTATATATGGCTTAAGATGCCTTGCAGGTTCTGTGTATCTTGTTTAAGGTAGGTACAGGAGTTGAAATAAACTGAAATTTTTCTCCCTGAAAATCAGCTGAAAGGGCAAAAAGAGCAGAAAATTTTTGCGGGAGCTATTGACAAGTCAGATTTTGTCTATATCTTTGCATCACTAAATCACTACGGCGGTTTAGAAATAACAAAAGCGGGAGTAGCTCAGTTGGTAGAGCGCGACCTTGCCAAGGTCGAGGCCGCGGGTTCGAATCCCGTCTCCCGCTCAGGCAAAATAAAAAGCAAAGACGTTGTAATCGAACAACGTCTTTGCTTTTTAAAGTCTACACTTCAGGAACCGCTCCTGAAGGTTGCCGGGATGGTGGAATTGGTAGACACGCAAGACTTAAAATCTTGTGGCCGCAAGGCCGTGCGGGTTCGATTCCCGCTCCTGGTACGATGGCTAATTATCTGGTTATCAGATGGTTAGCCATTTTTGTTAGTGTCGCGAGTATTTCCTTTCTATATTTCAATAATCACGCCTCTTTTCCCTCTGTTTTAACCTTTATACCACAAAAAGGCTAGCCATTGAGTACAAAAGCACAGTTTTCATCAAAAAATCGTGTGTTCTTTTTTGGTTAGCGGCTGACTGAAAATCACTATATTAGTAGTGAATGTTTGTTTGTGAGGATATTAGGGTACAATGAAACGCAGTGGAAGAATTTCTTTACAATTGGTAGTAAAAGCAATTAACCCAAAGTGAAGTTAAATCACCTATGCACATAATGCAGATAGCAGGAGTAGATACATCCTGTTAGCTAATAGTTGGCGTCAATAGATAATTATGAATAAGGCCTTACATATAGTTTTGCTTCTTCTTGTGTTTTCCTGTAATCAAACAGAAGAAAGAGCACATGTAATGGAGAAAGAGCATCTAATAAAGTCCTTTGACATTTTTACCTTCTCTATAGAGCCAGGTTTGAGCAGAGAAGCTAGCAGGGATGTAGAAATTAGTAAAGATGGCACCGTTTATCTTCGCTTGAGAGACAATAGAGAAATCAAAGAGAACTATAAAGTGGAGCTGGACTCTCAGAGCTTAAGGAAAGTATTTCTACTTGTTGACTCTATGAATATTGAAGCTTTAGATACTGTCTACCAAGACTATTTTGATGGAGCAACTTATTCATTGCTCTTGAGAAATGAAAATGATGAAATAAGGACGAAGGGAATGGATTTCCCTAGGGAAGTACAAAGAATGCTTTTTGACTTGGTTGAAATCGTGGAAAGGCAAAAAATGATTAAGACTTCAAACAGACACTTCTCAACAACTAAAGATGTCTTGCAGCCACTCCCTCCTGGTTATGTGGAGTCAAAAGCAGTCTTAGATAGCTTATAGTATAGAAGGGGTAAAACTAATAACGCCAACAAGGTATACAAGTCATACTTCGGCTTCGCCTCGTTCGCCTTTTATACGAAACGTTAATATCTAAATTCTTGAAGAATTCTGCGACAGAATCCGCGACACTAGCAACAGCAAAAGCTCGCGACACTTCGCGACACTAACAAAATATTGTCTAATTGGGCGCATTCAGCGTATTTTGGGGTATGCAGCCGATGGTTCGATTCCCGCTCCTGGTACAGCACTTCCTATATAGAGGAAACACAATCAAAAGCAAAACCCGCTCTAAACACCGTTTAAGCGGGTTTTGCTTTTATAGCTCTTTGTTGTTTTCTCTTGTCCAGCTTATATTTTCTTTCTTTGTTCAAAACAGAAATTGCCTTTTTGCGCATTTTGAACGCACGCGTAATTGACTCAAGCACATATTAGTCTGGCTAATATGTGCTTGAGTCAATTACCTTTAGCTAGAAATCAGCTTGACTCTGTTGTTAACAAATACGTGAAATACAGCAGCGAGCCTGCCAGCATGATAGAGAGCATTGTTTTTGGTGTCATAGCTTTAATGAGTTTAAGTTAGATGCAAAATATTATATAGGATATAGCAGGGAGGGCCAAATACACCTTCCGTTTCAATAACATCGTGCACGGGATAATGTTTTCAAGTGCATTGTGCGTCATCAGAAACATAACAGGTGGGGCTGCTTTTTAGTTGAACCTGCTGCAAAAACAATAAAGGATTTGCTGATATGATTGGTACTGTAGACATACCCTTATAAACAATTTGAAATGTGTAGGGTGTGGAGGAGGGACCAAGTCCGGGGTAAGATACCTTAAACTGGTTTAACACAGCAGTAGCTTTTAAGCACTGCCAAATTAGAGGCTGGAAGCGCTAAAGCAAATTTGAGCATGCAGCAGGCTGATATGGAGCAGGGCTGAAGTAGATGCTAAAAAAGGAGAATTGATATTTTAGGAAGAGGACACGCAAGCAATGTTATACCTCACGATGGGCAAGGCACAGCATTGTTAAAAGAGCGATAAGCTACTTTATCAACTCGTCTTTGTGTCGATAGGCATAACTGAAAATGAACACCACTACAGCCAGGCCCCAGGCCGAGCACACAAAGTATATCTGCTTTAAGTAGAGCTGTTCCTCACGTATACCCAAAACAAGTGAACCTATCATCAGGATAGTCATGAAGAGAACGCTGAGTAAGTGCTCCTTGTACTGGAGAAGGGTTTTAGAGAAGAGAAGAAAGTCTTTCATAATCCGTTCTTATTAAATGAAGGGTAATAAACTCAGTAAAATCCGCAAGTACCGCTTTTTCTACTTATGTAAGTATAAGAAAAACACAATAGAAACGCAAGCTATGAGCGGTAAAATACTAAACTTTTTATAAAGTTACTCGTATGGCTTTATTCAAGCTAATGCTGTGCCAATTTCAGAGGGAAAGACGACATATGTTATATGTTACTTGAATATTTTTCTGTTTTTGGCAGAAGTTAAGCTTCATTCACGCTTCAATAGAATAAGGTCTCTTCCTCAGTATGTTTTATAACAGATATCTCTGATAGGAGCTATTATCCAACCTTTATCATAATAAAGTACCTGTTAGATATATGCAGGAGACATAGTGCTCTAACGCGCCAAGTCCTGGCTGCGGTTAGCATCAATGGCGATGAGGATGAACAGCAGAATGGTGAAAGACCATAAAGAGGAGCCTCCATAGCTGAAGAAGGGCAGCGGGATGCCTACCACGGGCGCCAGTCCTATTGTCATGCCCACATTCACCAGGAAGTGAAAGAAGATGATAGAGGCCACGCAGTACCCGTAGGTGCGCCCGAACACGGACTTCTGCCGTTCGGCAATCATGACGATGCGGGTAAGCAGGAACATGAACAGGCCAATCAACACGGTGCTCCCCACCCAGCCCTGTTCTTCTCCAATCGTACAGAAGATAAAGTCGGTGCTTTGCTCCGGTACAAAGTCGAACTTAGTCTGGGTGCCTTCCAGAAAGCCCTTACCCCAGAAACCGCCGGAACCAATAGCAATTTTAGACTGAGTCACATTCCATCCGTAGCCAAGCGGGTCTGCCTCCGGGTTAATCAGGGCCTTTATGCGGTTTTGCTGGTGGGGCTGTAGGACATTGTTCACGAAGAAATCCACACTAAAAATCATGCTTACGACAACAGCCCACAAGGCGATAATAGTCTTGTAGCGTTTCAGCAGGCGGTAGTCCAGCCAGGTAGCCAGTGCTAGCAGCACGGTTACACCCATAATCAGGTATATCTTCGGGATAAGTAGCGTGAGAATGAAAATAGTGGCTGCGGAGCCCCCGATGATCAGTATCAGCGGTGAAATGCCTTCACGGAAATAAGCGAGTATAAAAGCGGCAAACACCAGTGCCGAACCCGTCTCGTTCTGCATGATAATAATAGCAGGAGGAACCAAGGTGATGGCTGCCAGTTTCATCTGGTCTTTGAAGTTTTGCTGGCGCAGGTTAATCGTACTCAGGAACTTGGATGCAGCCAGTGCTGTGGCAAATTTTGCCAACTCAGCAGGCTGCAGGCGTATGCCACCTCCTAAATCGAGCCAGGACCTGGAGCCTGCAATAGGCTTGGCTACCACCAGCGTAACCAGCAGGAGCAGAATTATACCGCCGTAGATGGGGTAAGCGAGGTGTTCATATACTTTATAATCTACCACCAGCAGCACGATAATGAGCAGTAAAGAAGCCCCAATCCACACCAGCTGCTTCCCGGAGTTGATATCAAAGCTCATAATGTTCACCACATTATCGGGGCTGTAGACAGCTGCATAGATGTTCATCCAGCCCAGACCTACTAGCAGGAAGTATATCAGGACAGTCAGCCAGTCCAAGTTCTGGAGCATACGATTCCCGGAGGTACGTCTGCCAGGGGCAGGCGACATCACCCTGCTACTTCCGAGTACTTTCTGATCTACACCCATTGCTTTACTTCACATTTAAGTACTCCCTGCTCAGCACCCATTTTTCCATGCTTTTCCTGGTAACAGAGTCTGTTAAATACTGTTCTATCATCAGGCCGGCAATAGGAGCTGCTGATTGTGCACCAAAGCCTGCGTTCTCTACATAAACCGCGATGGCTATTTTCGGATTGTCTTTAGGGGCAAACGCCACAAATACTGCGTGGTCTTTGCCCTGTGGGTTCTCCGCTGTACCTGTTTTGCCACAAACGGCAATGCCCAGCTTCGACAGGTTTGCGTTTCTTCCTGTGCCAGATTCCACCACCGCCGCCATGCCATCCACAACAGGCGTGAAATGCTTCGCGTCTACTGCAGTATAATTCTTTTTCTGGTACTCTGGTAGCGGTTTGCCTTTTTCTCCGACAGAGCGGATAATATGCGGGTTAATGTAATAGCCTCTGTTGGCAATGGTCGCCATGAAGTTGGCCATCTGCAGCGGCGTAACCCCCAATTCTCCTTGTCCGATGCTCAGCGAGTAGATGGTGGAGAATTTCCAGCGATTCTCACCATACACCCCGTCATACATATCCGTAGACGCTATGATGCCTTTTTTCTCGTTTGGCAAATCAATGCCAAGTTCGGTTCCGAAACCAAAGGTCAGGATTTGCTCCCGCCAGTCAGCCAAGCCAATGGCGGTGTCTTTATAGGTGTTTTTTGATTTTCCCTGGTTGATAAGCGCTCTGAAAACCTGGTAAAAATACGGGTTGCAGGATGTTTGAATGGCAATACTCAGGTTGCTGGGAGCCGCATGCGCGTGGGAGCACTTCACTAAACTCTGGTTACAGGGGTAGCCTGTATTGGGTGTGATGACTCCTTCCTGTAAAGCCACCAGTGCCTGCGCCAGCTTAAAGATAGAGCCAGGAGGGTTGCTGCTTGCCATTATCGGGCGATTGAACATGGTCTTGTTCGAATCGGTTAGCAAAGTCATGTAGTTCTTGCCGTAGTCCTTTCCTGTAAACAGGTTGGGGTCATAGAAAGGGGCTGACACATATGCCAGTATTTCCCCCGTACTCGGCTCAATGGCTACAATACTGCCTTTTGCACCGTTCATCAGGAACTCGCCGTAAGCTTGTAGGTCCAGGTCAATGGTGCTGATGAGGTTCTCTCCGGCTACAGAGAGGGTGTCGTAGGCGCCGTCCTTGAATGAGCCTTTCTCCACACCCCGCACGTTCACCATCTTATACTTCACGCCACGCTTGCCCATCAGGTACTGCTCGTACTCCAACTCAATGCCACTCTTGCCAATGTAGTCGCCGGGGCGGTAGCCTCTGTAGGTGGAATCATCCAGCTGTTTCGGGCTGATTTCAGCAATATAGCCCAGGGCGTGTGCCAGGCTTTGGTGTGGATAACCACGCGCTGTCCGGGCATTGATGTAAAAGCCAGGGAAGTCGATGAGGTTATCCTGTATGCGGGCAAATTCTTCTGTGCTTAGCTTCTGGTAAAAAGCAGAGGGCTGCACATAGGAGAAGGAGCGGGCCTTTTTCAGGCGCTCCCGTACATCCTCCAGGGGGAGATTTACCAATTCCACGAGGCGCAGCGTGTCCAGCGCTTTTACCTCTTTCGGTATCACCATCAGGTCATACACCGGCGTGTTCTGCACCAGCAGTTCGCCGTTGCGGTCATATATCAGGCCCCGGAAAGGATACTGGATAACAGATTTGATGGCGTTGGTTTCGGCAGCCTGCTTATAGCTGCTGTCCACCACCTGTATATAAAATAACCGGAGGGCAAAAAGGGCGCCTACCAACAGGAAGATGCCTTGAATAATATACTTGCGGGTCTCTAAGTAGTTCATCTATAATCTATCCGCTCTCGTTTAGGCGAAAAAAACAGGAGTTGGAGGATTATCATCACAATTGTAGTGAAAAGAGTGCTGGCCAGTATCTTGCCTAATGTGTACAAAGCCGTCTGAAAGTTAATTGTTTCCAGAAAGAACACTGCGGCATGATGGAACAATGTTAATGTGAAACAATAAGCCAGAAACCAGCGCCAACCCATTACGTGGATGTTAACTGAATCACTCGCATCATAACCATCGCGCGGCGTCAGAAGGTTCAATACATGCGGCCTTAAAAATGCCAGTAGCACGCTGGCTGCTGCGTGTATCCCCATGGTATCATAAAACATATCCACCGTAAAGCCTGTCAGGAAACCGAGGAAGAGCAGCCATACCCTGTTCATGTCGATGGGCAGGAACAGCAGAAAAGCAATATAGATGAAGCAGAAGCCGGTACTGAAGAGCACCAGGTTATCCATCAGCAGAATCTGTAATGCCACAAACAGTATAAACTGCAGGATATGTCTTATGCCAAAGCTACTGTTCATCGATGATAATGCCTGCCTCCAGTTCTAAGTTTTCGCGTTCTTCTTTTCTTGTATTCTCCACCACGTACACATATGAGAGCTGCGCAAAATCAACCGCCAACTGTACCTCTATCGTGTAAAAGCTCTTGTCCTGCTCTTTCTCCACAGAAGTGATGGTGCCAACCAGGACGCCCTCCGGAAAAACAGTGTTGAAGCCACTTGTCACCACTGTGTCGCCTTCAGCAGGATTCACATGCAGCGGAATGTAGTCAAGCATTGCGGTGCGGTAGTCGCCGCCTGTCCACTTAATGGTGCCAAAGGTGTCGCTGCTCTTTATTTTGGCGGAGATCAGCATCTGCGAGTGCAGCACAGAAGTAACCGTTGCATAGTCTCTTGATACTGTCTTGACGCGGCCTACCACCCCATCCGGAGATATAACGCCCATGCCTGGCCGTACGCCATCCGCAGCGCCAACAGAAAGCGTGAGATAATTGTTCATGCGGCGCACAGAATTGTTGATGACCCTGCCGGCGTGCAGGATGTAAGGTGCGGTTCGGCTTGTGTCAGTGGCGGCGTAGAAAGTGGAGTCCAGCAGGTTAGTGCTGTCAGAAACCTGTTGCGTGCGATAGCGCATCAACTCCTTCCGCAGTTCCGCATTCTCGTGCGCCAGCGAGTTGTTGACGGATGTTAACCGGAAATAGTCAGTTACTCCGCTCTGGTACTCCAGCACCTGCCCCACGTAATTGTTTGCGGAGTTGAAGAAGGCGGCACCCTGGTACGTATTATAACGCACAATCAGGTACACGCACAGTATCTCCAGCAACACAAAGATGAGGAAAGCACGGAACCGGTAAATAAAAGCAAAAAGATTCCGCATGGGAGCCCTGTTAGGTTAGCAGGACGTTCTTAAATCCTTCTATGTTCTTAATAGCAGCGCCTGTGCCACGTACCACAGCCCTTAGCGGGTCCTCGGCAATGTGAATAGGCAGCTTTGTTTTGGCAGCAAGACGCTTGTCCAGGCCACGCAGCAAGGCACCGCCACCTGTCAGGTGAATGCCGTTGTCGTAGATATCGGCTGACAGCTCTGGCGGCGCAATCTCCAGCGCCTTCAGCACAGCCTCCTCTATTTTAGAAACAGACTTGTCCAGGGCGATGGCAATTTCCTGGTACGTTACCTTGATTACCTTCGGGATACCCGTCATCAGGTCACGGCCACGGATTTCGTAGTCGGCAGGCGGATTCTCTATCTCTGTAAGAGCGGCACCTACCTCAATTTTGATTTTCTCAGCAGAACGCTCGCCAATCAGCAGGTTGTGCTGGCGGCGCATATAATCCAGGATATCCTTTGTAAACACGTCCCCGGCAATGCGGATAGACTGGTCACACACAATACCGGAAAGGGCCACTACGGCAATCTCAGTAGTACCACCCCCGATATCCACAATCATAGAACCAATCGGTTGCTCCACATCAATACCGATACCAATAGCAGCGGCCATCGGTTCCTGTATCATCCATACTTCTTTGGCGCCGGCATGCTGTGCAGAGTCACGAACAGCGCGTTTCTCTACTTCCGTAATACCGGACGGAATACAGATAACCATGCGGTGCGACGGCTGGAACAGACGGCGGCCCGTGTCAATCATCTTGATCATGCCGCGTATCATTTCCTCGGCCGCGTGAAAGTCAGCAATCACACCGTCTTTCAGGGGGCGGATGGTTTTAATGTTCTCGTGGGTCTTCTCGTGCATCTGCATCGCCTGGCGTCCGATGGCCAGTACTTTGCCGGTGGTGCGGTCTACGGCGATGATGGAAGGCTCGTCTACTACAATTTTATCGTTATGGATGATCAGCGTATTGGCAGTACCAAGGTCAATTGCTATATCACTGGTCAAAAAGTTGAATAGTCCCATTATTAAGAGTCAGGCCTGCTTGCCTAATTATATTTTGAATATAGAATATTTCTAATCAGAAACATGCCGCAAAATTAGTGAATTTCGCCGGAATTAATAATGCAGCAGCCAAAGCCGGAAGAAATATAAAAGTATTTTTATAAGATACGCCTTGTACTTTGCTACAGGAGAACTTCTATAACGACGGCAACTGCAAATAATTGAACGCTCTTTTGTTGTATAGCGTGTGCAGGGGAGGTAAGCCAGTTGGCAAAGCATAAAAAAATCCCTGCCCTTTAAGCAAAGGCAGGGATTTTTACCAGGGGTAAGTACTAATCTTAATGTTTGAAATGGCGCACGCCTGTCATAACCATCGCCATATCATGTGCATCGCAGTAGTCAATGGAATCCTGGTCTTTTATAGAACCACCTGGCTGCACAACCGCTTTGATGCCAGCCTGGTTTGCCACTTCCACGCTATCTGCGAATGGGAAGAAAGCGTCGGAGGCCATCACCGCTTTGCTTACGTCGAAGTTGAAGCTGCGGGCTTTCTCAATTGCCTGGCGCATGGCATCGATGCGGGAGGTCTGGCCAACTCCGCTGGCGTACATCATTTTGTCTGTTGCCAGCACAATGGTATTCGATTTGGTGTGCTTGCAAACTTTGGCGGCAAACACAAATGCCTTCTTCTCTTCCGCTGTCGGCTCACGTTTGGTAACGGTTTTGAAGTCAGCCTCTGTTTCGGTTGCTAAGTCTTTGTCCTGCTCAATTACGCCATTCAATAAAGTTTTGAACAGTTTTATTGGCAGCTCTACCGGCTTCTGCTTTAGCAGGATGCGGTTTTTCTTGGAACGAAGCAGTTCCAGTGCGTCGGCATCGTATTCCGGGGCAATCAGCACTTCAAAGAACAGCTTGTTCAGTTCTTCCGCAGTTCCCAGGTCTATGGTTCTGTTGGCAATGATGACGCCACCAAAGGCAGACACCGGATCAGAAGAAAGCGCAAGCAGGTATGCTTCTTTTATGGTATCGGCAGTAGCGCAGCCGCAGGCGTTCGTGTGCTTCAGGATGGCCACAGTAGGCTCCTCAAATTCAGCGCCCAGTGCCACGGCAGCATCCACATCCACCAGGTTGTTATAGGAAAGTTGTTTGCCGTTCAGCTGCTCGAAAAGGTCTTCCAATTTACCATAGAAAGTGCCTTTCTGGTGCGGGTTTTCGCCATAACGAAGTGGTGTGCTTTCACGCTGACTTTGCTTGAATACCTGCTCTTCGCCATTGGCGTTCAGGTAGTTGAAGATGTGTGTGTCGTAGTGCGAGGAAACATCGAAGGCCTTGCCAGCGAAGCGCTTGCGGTCTTCCAGGTCTGTGGCACCGTCTTTGGCTTGCAGCAGTTCTACCACGTCACCATACTGGTCTCTGGACGATACAATCAGCACATCTTTGAAGTTTTTAGCTGCTGCGCGAATCAGGGAAATGCCACCGATGTCAATCTTCTCAATCACGTCTGCCTCCGAAGCACCAGAAGCCACAGTTTCTTCAAATGGGTACAGGTCTACCACCACCAGGTCAATCGGCGGTATCTCGAATTTTTCTCTTTCAGAAAGATCGCTTTCGTTGTCGCGGCGGTGTAGGATGCCACCGAACACTTTCGGGTGAAGCGTCTTTACACGGCCCCCGAAGATAGAAGGGTAAGCGGTCAGGTCTTCTACGGCTACTACTTTAGCGCCTTGCTCCTCTAAGAACGTTTGTGTGCCGCCAGTGGAGTAAATGGTCACGTTGTGCTGCTTCAGAAGCTCTACAAGTGGCTCCAGGCGGTCTTTATAGTAAACAGAGATGAGTGCGGATTTGATTTTAACGGATTGCATGGGAATGATTGTTTGTAAGGTTAGTCTTCTTTATCAGGTTGATCTTGTTCTTTTATCAGCTGTTCTACCACCAGGGGCAGGTACTGGTGCTCCAACTGCAGTACGCGGGCAGCCAGGTCCTCGGGTGTATCGGTGGGCAGCACCGGGCAGCGCTCCTGCCGTATAAAGGCGCCTTTGTCGTACTCTTCGTTAATGTAGTGGATGGTGATGCCGGACTCCTTTTCACCGGCCTCCACAACAGCGGTGTGCACGTGCATGCCATGCATGCCTTTGCCGCCATATTGCGGTAGCAGGGCCGGATGTATGTTGATGATGCGGTTCGGGAATGCCTGGAGCAGGTTCTTTGGAACGAGCCACAGGAAGCCAGCCAGTACAATCAGGTCCGGGTTAAACTGCTGTATTTGCTGCAGTACCTTGTCGGTGTGGAGGAACTCCTCGCGTGAAAACAAAAGAGCCGGGACATGATATGTCTCGGCTCTTTTTAGGGCATACGCTTTCGGGTTGTTGGAGAACAGGGCGGCCACACGAATCTCTGGGTGGTGCTCGAAGTACTCCAGCAGGCGCTGGGCATTGCTCCCCGAACCCGAAGCAAAAATGACTATATTCTTTTTATCTGGTCGTTTCAAAAGTACAGCTTGTAATGAAGCCGCAAATATAGCGGGTTTGCCTGTAGAAGCCAGCACGTACAGCTAATATTATGTAGGGGAGTAGCGCAAGAAGGTTTTTCCTGGATGTAAGAACCCACCCCTACCCCTCCGAGGAGGGGAATATTTTGCTCTTGCAGAAATTCCCCTCTAGGGAAGCGCAGGGGTGGGTAAAAAGTGCTTTAAACAAAGAACTCTTTGCTATCACGCCTCTTCATCGAAACCTCTATAAGATGGTTGCTCTACGGAATCCACTTAATATCCTTGAAATTCGGCTTCCGCTTCTCTAAGAACGCATTGCGGCCTTCTTTGGCTTCCTCGGTCATATATGTCAGGCGGGTAGCTTCACCGGCGAATATCTGCTGGCCTACCATGCCGTCGTCGGTGGCGTTGAAGGCGAACTTGAGCATTTTGATGGAGGTAGGGGATTTCTCCAGTATTTCCTGCGCCCAGTCGTATGCAGTATCTTCCAGTTCTTCATGCGGAATCACGGCGTTCACCATGCCCATGTCGTAGGCATCCTGTGCGGAGTAGTTTCTGCCCAGGAAGAAGATTTCGCGGGCGCGCTTCTGGCCAACCATCTTCGCCAGGTAAGCAGAACCGTAGCCGCCATCAAAGCTGGTTACGTCGGCATCTGTTTGCTTGAAAATGGCATGCTCTTTACTTGCTAGCGTCAGGTCGCATACCACATGCAAACTGTGGCCGCCGCCCACAGCCCAGCCAGGTACTACGGCAATCACCACCTTGGGCATAAAGCGAATCAGGCGCTGCACTTCCAGAATGTTCAGGCGTGGCATTCCTTCTTCATCTACATAACCCTGGTGGCCGCGGGCATTCTGGTCGCCCCCACTACAGAAGGAGTAAACCCCATCTTTGGTGGAAGGGCCTTCGGCCGAAAGCAACACAACGCCAATAGAGGTGTCTTCGCGGGCATCCAGGAATGCCTCAAAAAGCTCTGCCACGGTTTTGGGACGAAAGGCATTGCGCACGTTTGGCCGGTTAAAGGCAATGCGGGCAACGCCGTCTGACTTCTGATAGGTGATATCCTGATATTCTTTTACGGTTTTCCAATTTGCTTTACTCATATTTCTTCTTTTGAGGTAAAATCACGTGAGGTAAAATTACGGCTTTTGCCCTTCACCGCATAAGGCAGCAAAGGCTCTTTTCCTTTAGAAATCGCTTTAATACTTAGCTTGTGAGCGGAAAGGTGTCTACTTCCTTTACTGCTCCTGTCGGTAAACCGTTGAGCAGAATGGCGCCAATACGCACCCTGACCAGGCGCAGGGTCGGAAAGCCAACGGCTGCAGTCATCTTTCTTACCTGCCTGTACTTGCCCTCTGTCAGTGTGATGGATACCCAACTGGTTGGGCCGTGCCTGTCGTCTCTTACTCTCCGGCTTCGCTCCGGAAAGCCTGGGTCCTGTTTCAGTATACTTGCCACACAAGGTTTGGTGACATAGTGCACTCCCTCTATACTGACTTCCACACCTTGCTGTAGCTTTGCAATGGCTTCGTCGATTATTACCCCGTCAACCTGCGCATAATACTCCTTCTCTATTTTGCTGCTGCGGACATACTCGCTCACTTTTCCGTCGGTGGTGAGCAGGAGCAGCCCTTCGCTGTCTTCATCTAAACGGCCAATCGCCATGGTGCCATCCGGGAAATCATATAACTCCGTCAGCACTCTTTTCTTTTTCTGCTTTTTAGGGTCGCTCACAAACTGGCTGAGGTAGCCATAGGGTTTATGTATGATGAAGTGCCGGTGTGTCATGAAGGGCGCGGTGCAGGGTATAAACTCGAAGGACTTTGGAGCTTTTTACTTTCGCTTTGCCTTCAGTGACCAGGTATAGCGGAATTCGGCTACCTGGTCTCCGTTTTCGTCTGTGCCTGTGCTGGTGGCTATCACTGTTACACCCTCTCCGGTGGCTTTGGTTTGCTCAATGGCTGCGTATATCTGTTCCCCATCCTGGCAGGTAAAGAAAATTTTACCCACGGATTTCTTTGTGAAATCAGCCTCCATGTGCACCACCAACATCGAAACAGCCGGGGTAGACTTATGTACATGCATCATGCACAGCACTCCTGTGGAAAGTTCGGCAGCCATGCTGAGGCAGGCGAAGTAAATAGAGTTAAAAGGGTTCTTGTTTAGGTATTTGTACGGTATGCTAACGGTGGCTGCCTCGTGGGTGAGGGAGGTAACGCGCAGGTCAGCCATATAGGCCATGGGTAGCCGGGCCAGCATAAACAAACGAAATTTAACCGGCGAAGAAACCAGTTCTCTGAAAGCGGCAGCATTGTCTGTCTGGCGGGCCATGGCAAAGTATCTTTTTCGTTAACGTATAATCAAATTACGTGTACAGGCGCTGAGTTAGCTACTGACCTCCTCACAGGTGCTGCAGATTCCCTGAGCCGAAAAGTGCAGGCTGTCCACCCGGTAACCTGAAGGTAAAGATAAGGACGGAATATTGACTTCGTTCAGGCAGAACGTCTGGCCGCAGGCAGTGCAGTTAAAATGCATATGGTTATCATGGTGCTGCTGCTGGTTACAGGCCTCCTGGCAGAGGGCGTATTTCACAGCCCCGCTTACATCATTTATACTATGCACCAGCCCTTTCTCCTCAAAAGAGTGAAGGGTTCGGTAGAGGGTAACGCGGTCATACTTATCCCCCAGTTGTTTCTCTATGTCTGAGTGCGCCAATGCGCTCTTGTTATGCAGCAGCAGGGCCAGTACCTCTAGCCGGCAACCGGTTTTGCGGAGCGCGTACTGCTGCAGCAATTCCTTTGTCTTCTCTGTTGTTTCGGTGTGGGGCTTTACCATAGACTTGCAAATATACGTTATAACACGGAATCTGTAGAGTTTGGATTCAAAACGGTGACTGCTAAGAACCTCTGCTACTGCAGTACGTATATATAGCCATAGTGATATTCTTTTTGCAGCATTCTTATGGTTGCACTGTTCGCATACACCATACGGCAGTAGCAGGAGTGGAGATGCCTTTGGGTAGAAACCGGAGAAATTGAAAAGTTAAAGCAGCAATAGAAACAGCCAGAGATGGCTGCCGCAGATGTCTTTGTTATCGTTCAGGCTTAGCCTTGATGTAGCGAATAGAACCACCTGATGATGAGATGCCGCCCTTACCCTAATCTTATACCCTATTAGTCATGCTAAGCCTGAAGCCTTCGGTTTCAGGCTTTTTTATACCCACAGCATCGATAGGATGCCCATCAGCATGATAAGTTTGTTGAGGTTGCTCAGGTAGCTGAAGTCAGCTTTACGATCTGCCCGGACGAGCTTTACCACCATCCAGATGCTGGGAGCCAGCACCAGCAGCAGCATATAAATGTCAAAAATGAGCGGCGTGGAGGGGTGCAGGATAGCAGCTATCAAAACAGCCTGAAAGATGGCGATCAGAGGGTATAATACATACTTCGCTCCCCGCATGCCCGCCACGATGGGCAGGGTGCGGCAATCGAAAGTAGCGTCTCCTTTCATATCCTCTATGTCTTTGATTATCTCCCGGATGAGCGAAATCAGGAAGGCGAACAACGCGTAACCCAGCGTGGTTTTGTTCAGCATGTCGTTGTACACGGCGACCACTAAAAGCATAGAGGCTGATAGCAGCGCAATGGCAATGTTGCCGATGAGGAGCAGCTTCTTTAGCCTGGCAGAATACCCCCACAGCAGCAATACCGCCCCGAGATTTATCAACCCGACCCGCACCATTAATAGCGTTCCGACAGCTACACCCACAAAAGACAGTATCAGGTGTGCAAACATAGCCCGTCGCCTTCGGATAATGCGGCCTACCAGCAGCCGCTCCGGCTTATTAATGGCATCTATTTTTACATCATAGTAATCGTTGATGATATAACCGGCCGCTGCAATGCATACGGTAGAGAAGGTGAGGGCGAGGAAGCCCGGCTCCAGCACTTTGGCCCAGTTTACCCCCGCTGCCAAAAGACAGGCCTGCACCAACGCCTGGCTCAGCACAACCAGCACCAGGTTCCGGGCGCGTATCAGGGTTAAAAAAGGCTTCATGTATGGGTGAGGAATAGCTGGGGTAAAGGTACGGCGGCAAGTGCAAAAGGCAATAAAAAAGCCCCTTGTGCAAGGGGCTTTTCCTGTTACGGCTGAAGTAAACAGTGTTAGATTCTTTTCACGTTTACAGCGTTAATTCCTTTTTTACCTTCCTGAGTGTCGAACTCTACAAGGTCATGCTGCTGAATGTCAACGCCATTCAGGCCGCTTGCATGCACGAAGAAATCTTCATTTGTCTCGTCTTCAGTTATAAACCCATAACCTTTTGACTCAATAAAAAACTTTACTTTACCTGTCTTCATAAAAATTAATAATTATTTGGGTAATTAAACTGCACGTAAACTAAAAAATAATTTCAATATATACAATAGACTATTAAAAGAAATCTGCTATTTAATTGAAAAAAAAGTATATATACGTACTTCTTACTACCCGATCAGCGGTATTACTTACCAGGTATCCTGCGCTTTCATGATCTTCTCGATCAGTTCCCGCACAGCACCACGGCCTCCTTTTCTAGTAGAAATAAACGTGCTGATCTCTTTGATATCGTCAGCGGCATCGGCCGGGCAGGCGCGCAGGCCACAGCGTTGCATCACCTCAAAGTCCGGCATGTCGTCGCCCATATAGGCTACGGTGGCCGGATGGATGCCCTGCATGTAAACGTAGTTCTCGTAGGTTTCTACCTTTTCCTCTACGCCCATAAAAATATCCTCAATGCTTAACTGTTCAAGTCGCTTGCGTACGCCCGGTTCGTTTTTACCTGTTATGATAGCCACGCGATATCCCTGCTGTATCGCGTGTTTAATGGCAAAGCCATCTTTAATGTTGAAGGCGCGCACCTGCTCCCCGTCTGCAAAGCAGTACAGCAGGCCGTCTGTCAGGACACCATCCACATCAAAAATAAAGGTGTTGATGCGGGTAAGATCTGTTTGAGTAATGGACATGGTTAGATAAAAGACAAAGGTTTAATAGATATTAGCATTAGCCACGGCACTACCAAAACTGTTAAAGTGGATCGTGGATGCTTTTAAAAAAGAAAAAAGGTCCTTCTATTCAGAAGAACCTTTAAAAGTATCAAAATATAATGTGTTTAGCCTATCTGGCTGTTGAAAAAGCTTAGTCCTGGTTGTCGCGCCACTCGTATACCCAGGCGGCCTGTATCTGCTCCAGGTGGCCTTCGTTAGCCTGCTCGCGCGTGCCTTCAAAGTTTGGCAAAGACAGTACCCAGTCCAGTAACTCTGTGAAGCGGATGCGGTAGATTTTTGATTCTGTGAAATCATCACCGAATTTCTCGTACAACGCCATGGCAATGTCTTCGTAATCGTTCCAGTGTATTGGTGGCTCGTAGCTCTTATTCATATCTTTTCATTTATCAATTATCAATTAACATTTATCAGCTTACTATATATGAAGAGACCTGATAAATGACCAATGTTAAACGTTTTAGTGTCCCAGGAAATCCTGTTCCGGAATGGTGATTACAACGTCTTCGTTGCCTTGTACCACGCATTGGCAGCCCAAACGGGAATTAATGCGCGGGTCCACAGCACGATCAATATAGTCTTCCTCCTTATCAGAAATCTCCGGCAGATCATCCATGCCAGCCTCTACGTACACATGGCAGGTACTGCAGCCGCACACACCGCCGCAGTTGTGTTGTAGTTTTATATCATTGTTCAAGGCTACATCCAGTACCGATTCTCCCTCCACAGCAGGATGGGTTGCATCTGGCGAACCGTCAGCAAACTTAAAGGTTATATTTACAACTTTCATTTCTTCTATCTCTGTTTTGAAGGTGCAATTTACAAAGGCCATCAGCCGAATCAAAACAGGCGGCTGATGTTGACCATGTTACTTAAACCAGAGAAAGCCCATTTTGGTTAGCCCTGATTTGCCTTGGCGTCTCCGTTAGGTGCCTGCGTCTGTATACTTCGTGAAAGCTGTTGGTACAGCAATGCATATCCTGGGTGCTGCTGCAGCAGTTGCAGGTGTGCCTGCAATACGTTTTCGTCGCCTCGTATGGCAGGGCCTGTCTGCACCGCGAAAGGGTTCTGCTGAGCAGCTTTTGCCACAGTTTCCTCTATGAGGG
The DNA here is from genome assembly GCF_003367245.1 of Pontibacter diazotrophicus. Classification (GTDB taxonomy): domain Bacteria; phylum Bacteroidota; class Bacteroidia; order Cytophagales; family Hymenobacteraceae; genus Pontibacter; species Pontibacter diazotrophicus. The sequence goes on from NZ_QRGR01000008.1 coordinate 155,533, forward strand.
GCTGAAGCAACTGCTCTGGCAGGTTTGCCTCTTGCAGTATTTGTTGGCTGATGCCCAGCAGGTGATTGGTGAAGTTGCAGGCGAAGACTGCCGCCAGATGCAGCTGCTTTCTGGCCTCAGATGATACCGTATGCACCTGGCTGCTGATACTTCTTGCCAAAGCCTCTATTTGCTGCAGTGTGTCCTCATCCCAGGCCTCTACCAGCAGCGGCACCTGTGCCAAGTCAAGGGATTTGCTTTTAGAGAATGTCTGCAAGGGGTAAAACACACCTGTACGCGCTCCTTCTATGGACTGCAACAGCGTGAGCGGCTGTGAGCCGGAGGTATGCACTACCAGGGTGCCGGGAGCTACTTTTAAAGCGGCGGCTACCTCAGCAAGGGCAGCATCCGGAACAGAGATAAAGACTACATCCAGTGTGAGGTCCTTAAAATCAGGCGTGGCGATGGGCTGCGCCTGTGGCAGTTTGCTGGCTAAGGCCTCGCGGGAAGTGCGGCTGCGGCTGTAAACTGCCTTTATTTCGTGCCCGGCGGCGGCGAGTGCCTGTGCCAGGTGCCAGGCCACGTTGCCTGCGCCCACAAAAGCGATGCGCTTCTTTTGAATTAATTTCATACACCGACAAAATTAGAAGGTATTCTGCATACAACCCACGCTAAAATCAAAAAGCCTTTGCTATGGGCAAAGGCTTTTTGAATGATGACAGAGGCAGGATTAAGCTGCCTGTACTTTTCTTTTTGGTTTTGGCGTGCTGGCTGGCTTTTTGTTGCTGCCGCCTCCTTCTTTGTTGCGTCGCACAATGGCCATCACAAATCCTATACTCATGATCAGCGTACCTATCCAGAGGATGTTTACGAACGGCTTCTCCATTGCTTTCAGGATGATATAGTCTTTTTGCGTGGCGTTCACACCAATCTTGAAACGGTTGTTTTCCGTGTCAATGTTCATAAAGGTGATGCGAAGGCCAAGGTCAGCAATTTCTTCCGGCACGCGGCCCATCATCTGGTCTTTAATCATCAGGACAGGGTGCGCATGGTAATCCTTGCGCTCGCCCATAATTTTCATGTCTGCCTGCACGGCCACATCGCCTTGAGCCAATTCCACACCAGGCACCTTTTCAATACGCTCGATACCGTTAAATACTGCTACATAGTCGTTCAGGATGATGGTATCGCCGGCGGCTACGTCAAACTCCTGCAGTTCGCCCCAGTCCTTTTCTTCGTTCGGGTCCGGAACAGAGGAGACGTGTGAGTACAGGTCTTTGTCTGCGAAATGTTTGATATCCGGAGAAGCCAGTAAGCCCATATTCGGGTTCACCTGCGCACGCGGGTACAGGGTAAACTCCTTGTCGCCTTCACGCTCTTTGTACTGCACCTGATAGTAGGTGTTTTCCGGTGATTCCAACTCTAAAGTATCCCCTGTCTGGAAGTATACCTTGTCGCCTACTTTGATGACACCGCGGGCAATGGCTTTGTACTCATCTGATGTCGGGAAAAGCAATTCGCGGTCTACATATTCGGGTACGCCTTTTACCTCCTGATACTGGCCGTGGTAGCTCACCGTATACTTGTCCATCTCAACAGGAGCATTGCGCCACAATAGCACGTTATCGCGGTTAATGTCGTCCGGGAACTCACGAGAGTAAACCATACCGGATGTATTCTGCGAGATGATGTTAGAGTAGCCGGATGAGAACAGGATACCAATCAGCATCAGGGCAATACCTATGTGCGATACGGCACCACCTGAAAGTGTTACTTTGCGGTGGAGCAGGTTCAGGATAATGCTCAGGTTAGCGAACACAGCAAAAAGCGCCGCCACCAGAAGTGTAATATAAACCGGGTTATCGATTGTCTCAGACAGCATGCCCATCTTCGACAGTACGATGATAAGGCTGGCGAAAAGGAGCGTCAGCATACCTGGTAGTGTGATGGCATCCAAGAACGTTTTCTTCGTGTTTTCGCCTTTGTTCCACCACAGCAACTGGCCAATACCAGACAGAATAGCAATGCCCACACCAGCCCAGAGCTGGAATTTGGTGTAGTGCTCAATCTGGTCAGCAGGCAGGGCTGCATTCGATTCGATACCGATAAAGCCTAAGAAGGAATTGTACACCGGGATAGAAGTGGTTACCAATACCTGGAAACCAGCAAGGCAAAGCACGGCAGCTCCGATAAATACCCAGAATTCACCATTATAGGTCGATAGTTCTTTCTCTGTTGTCGGGATGCTCTTCCATCTATACACCAGCAGGGCAAGAGCCATTACAGCAAAGGCCGCCAGGTAAGCGAACAGCTGGCCAGACAAGCCAAGGTCTGTGAAGGAGTGCACAGAGGCATTTCCCAGGATACCGCTTCTTGTCAGGAAAGTAGCATACAGAATCAGGATAAAGGAAGCGATAACGAGGATGTACGATGCTTTAAGGCCTTGCTTGCCACGGCGGTAAGCCACCATGGTATGGATAGCGCCTATCAGCACCAGCCACGGGATATACACGGCATTTTCTACAGGGTCCCAGTTCCAGTAGCCACCAAAGTTCAGGGTTTCGTAAGCCCAGTAAGCACCCATCATGGTACCTATACCTAAGATAACGCCGGCAAAAAGTGCCCATGGCAGCGCAGGCTTCACCCACTCCGTAAATTTACCTTTCCAAAGACCGGCCATCGCAAACGCAAATGGCACCAGTGTCGCGGCAAAACCGAGGAACAGCGTCGGCGGGTGAATCACCATCCAGTAGTTCTGGAGCAGCGGGTTTAGGCCAGTACCATCCTGCGGCACAAAGTTAGGGTCCATGGCGAACACCGGGGCATCCGTCATAAAGTCACGCATCAGGATAAAAGGAGAGGAGCCTATCTTCAGGTCACCAATCACAATACCTAATATCATGGAAGTCAGGAAGAGCTGCACAAACGAGAACATCGCCATCACAGGAGCTTCCCATACTTTGTTTTTCTTGCCCGCGTTAATCAGCACCACGCCCAGCGCTACGTGCCAGAAGATCCAGAGCAGGAATGAGCCCTCCTGGCCTTCCCAGAAGCAGGAAATCATGTAATGCACCGGCAGGTGATTGGAAGAGTGGCTCCAGGCGTAATAGTACTCGTAGCGGTGCTCGTAAATAATGTTGAACAAGCTGAAGACAACTAACAGCACAGCTGCACCATGTACATAAAATGCACCACGGGCCAGGTTGCGCCAGCTGTTGTCTCCGGTAGCCTCTGCTTTGGAGCGCGAAGCCATAAAATATGCGTAAGAGGACACAATGGCCGCCACAAAAGCCACAATCACACTTGCATGGCCAATATCCCCAATCAGCGTATTTATCATCTTGAAAAGTTAGAAAGTTAGAGAGTTAAAAAGTTAGAGAGTTGTCAAGTAGGAGAGCCTTCACTTTTTAACTCTCTAACTTTCTAACTCTTTAACTTCGTTTACAAGCTTGCTGTATTTTGCTGTATTTCTTTTTCCACGTACTTAGACGGGCACTTGAGCAGGATCTTGTCTGCCACAAACACGTTATTTTGCATGTTTCCCGTAATCACCACCTGCTCTGAACGCTCAAAATCCTGTGGCTTTGGGTTATAGTACACCACTTGCTGCTCTACGCGGTTGGTGTCTACCAGCGTAAAGGAGAAGTAGTTGGGGTCTAGCAATGGGTCGTAATTCATGCCCACGATGTGGCCCTTTGCATCTTTTTTCAGGCGGCCCACAACGTGTACCTTTGTAGCGTTGCCTTCCTCGGCACGCTCAATAGCCTCTCCGAATGATACATAAGTACTGGCATCGCCTGCAGAAGACATGATAATGCCAATGGCAAGAGCGATGACTACAATCCCGATGATGTGTGACTTCTTCATCTGTATATGAAATAATATTTGTTCTTATTCCGATTCCTAACACGCCTCAGGTAAATATAAATCCATAGCGGCAGGCTAATTTTTACATGATTGATATCAGCTTTTCTCTGGCCTCAAGCTGTATAGCCAGTTTGCTGTTAACGGTTAACCAAGTCATCTTTCAGCTGCGCTTCCAGCTTTCCTACCTTTCGGTCTAAGGAGATAAGGTACAGTATCATGCCCACTAACACCGTGAGCAGTACGGCCACCACTACGTAAATTTTTCCGTCCTGGCGAAGAACGTCGGCCATTTCCACTTCCGGCTCAGCTACCACCGTTGTCGTGGCTTCTGCCTGGGCCTGCACTTGCTGGATGCCTGCTGTGGTGCATAGCATAAAGCACCATACTGCCAGTATTCTAAACAGTTTCATATAGTCGTTGTCTGAGTAATTCTAATCTTGATTTCACATTCACAATCCAGACGCCCAGCAGTGTCCAGCCCAGAACGGCAGGGTAAAACACCATGCGCAGGCTGCTGTCCATGTCGTATGTGTTAAAGCCCGGGTTGCCGCCGTTGCCGGGGTGCAGCGAGTCTGTCATGCGCGGCAGGATAAACAGCAGGGGGATAAGGGCCGCAAAGGCAAAGATGTTGTACACGGCACTGATGCGGGCTCTTTGCTGCTGCTCATTAAAAGAACTGCGCAGCACGAGGTATGCGAAATAAATAAGCAGGCCAATAGCCGAGGCATTCTGCTTCGGATCGCTGCTCCAGTATTCGCCCCACGTAAACCTGGCCCACTCCATACCGGTGATAATGCCCAGCACACCGAACAGGATACCTACTTTGGCTGCTTCAGCGGCAATGATATCATTTTTTATGGTGGGCTTTTTCAGATATTTGATAGAGTAGGCAAAGGAGATGAGCAGGATCAGGATCATCCCAAACCACATCGGCACGTGAAAGTACAGGTTCCGGATGGTCTCGTTCAGGATAGCCAGGCGAGGCACCTCCGATAGCATACCAGCCACTACGGTAAACACCAATAGTAACACGGCCAGTATTTTCCACCAATTCTTCTTCATTCTTCTATTTTTAACAGAGCGCACGCCGCTCTTTTTACTTGTAACATTTTTCAGCCGTTTTCGTCACCAAATGCGCCTAAAAAAATGCTTTTTTTGCTCTGGCATAAGCTAAAACCCTACGAACGCCAAAGGTACGGGAACAAAATGTAAGAAACAGTGACGACGATCATGTTTATGGCGAGCAGGGTAAGCAGTTCGTCGAGGCTGAGGCTACGGTCAAGACCGTCCAAGGCGTTTTTTGACATTTTGATGAGCATCAGCAGCATCGGCACGATAACGGGAAAGCTGAGCACAGCCATGAGCGTACTGCTGTTGGCGGCCTTGGAGGCAATACCCGAAATCATGGTAAGGGAGGTGGAGAAACCAATAGCTCCTAACAGAAGCGAGAGCAGGAACATCGGCACATCCTGCACCGGGTTGCCCAGCACCAAGGCATAAAACAGGAAACACATCAGGGCCAGCACCAGCATCAGCAGGGTGTTATATACTATTTTGGCCAGTATAACGCCCTGCGGGCTCACAATGGAGTAGAAGTAGAGCAGTCGCCCCCGGTTCTCCTGCATAAAGCTCTTGGCAATGGCGTTTACTGACGTAAACAGCAGGATAATCCACAACACTGCATTCCAGACAGGCACCACCAGCACGTTAGAGCGCAACCCGAAGCTGAGGTAGCAGACAAACACTACGCTGCCGACATACAGCAGCATGCCATTGAAAGCGTACTTTTGCCGCCACTCCAGCACTAAATCCTTCTGAATTAAGTATAAAATCTCTTTAAACAGCACTGCTTCTCAGTTTTACCGCAAAGGTAAGGCACAATTTACTCCGAAGGTAGCTTTGGGGTGGTTATTGTGTGGTAGATGGTTAAATGGCTGTAAAATGAACAAGCTGTTCAGGTCTCCATTCAAAGAAAAAGCACGAGCCATAACGGCCCGTGCTCTGCATGTTTTTTAGTACTGCTGATCCCAACAATCAACAATCTAACCATTCAACAATTAAGTTAATCCTTCTTCTTTTTCTTGTCCTGCTTGTGCTTTACCACTTTGGCTTCGCGGTAGAAGATAATTTCTTCTGCGATGTTGGTGACCTGGTCGCCTACGCGCTCTACCTTTTTGATGATAGACAGGACTGCCAGCGCCTCAGAAATCTTTTCCGGGTTATCCGCCATAAATTTTGTCACGATAGTGTCTGATTTGCGGTAGATCTTGTCTAAGGCTCTGTCCCGCTTGATCAGCGTTTTTGCCAGCACAGGATCATTTGTTTTGAAAGCGACACGGCAATCTGCAAACATGGCGATTGCCTCCTCATACATGGGCACCACCTTGGTCATCTCCAGCAGCGGTTCACTTACAGGCGCATCCAGTTTTTTTACGAAGCGTGCGATACCCTCTGCTGTGTCGCCAATACGCTCGAGGTTGGCGTTTATTTTAAGCACCGCCAGTACCATGCGCAGGTCAACGGCTACGGGTGTAAACAGAGCAAAGAAGTTCTCGCACATGCGGTCAATCTTCACATCGAATTGGTTTACTTTTCTGTCGCGCTTAATAATTTGCTTTGCCAGTTCCTGGTCGGCCTGCAGCATGGCATCGTGCCCGCTTTGCAGCTGGTACTCCACCAGGTCCCACATTTCCAGCAGCTTCGTTTTAAGTTTTTCTAATTCTACATCTATATGAGGCATCGTAATCTAAATTAGTATGGGTGAGAATATATAAGGAAACGTTATAAGGAGGCAAATAGCTTATCCGAAACGCCCGGTTATATAATTTTGTGTGCGGTTGTCCTGCGGACTCGTGAACATTGTCTTGGTTTTAGAAAACTCCACCAGTTCCCCCATATAAAAGAAAGCAGTATGATCGCTCACACGGCCCGCCTGCTGCATGTTGTGCGTTACAATAACGATAGTATACTCGCTCTTCAACTCATAGATCAACTCCTCTATTTTAGCAGTAGAAAGCGGGTCGAGGGCAGAGGCAGGTTCATCCATCAGCAGCACGGAAGGCGAAATGGCCAGTGCGCGGGCAATGCACAGCCTTTGCTGCTGCCCACCTGATAATGCCAGTGCTGATTGGTTGAGCTTGTCTTTCACCTCTTCCCAGAGTGCAGACCGTCGCAGCGACTTCTCTGCCGCTTCCTCTAAAACACTCTTGTTTTTGATGCCCTGTATTTTGAGGCCATACACCACATTCTCAAAAATGCTCTTCGGGAAAGGGTTTGGCTTCTGGAACACCATACCTACTTCTTTCCGCAACTCATCCACACGCACGTCCTTTGCATAGATGTCTCTGCCGTCCAGCAGAATATCTCCTTCTGTCCGGAAGCCGTCGATGTAGTCGTTCATGCGGTTAAAGGTGCGCAAGAACGTAGACTTGCCACAGCCGGATGGGCCAATGAAGGCAGTCACATTTTTTTCTTCCATGGCAATATTGATGCTCTTAAGGGCATGGAAGTCGCCGTAGTAGGCATTCAGCTCTTTTGCTTCAAGCTTCGTTGTTTTTTTATTCATAAATGAAGAGAATCGATAAAAGACATAAGGCACAGGCGTGCTGTTACTGTTGATCTAAAACACTGTACATTCTTTACCTCCACTGGCGTTATCTGCTATTAGTATAACGTGCTGAAGGTAGAAAAATTAGTCTTGTGTCCTGATTCTTATCCTGCTGATCCTTATTGTTACCACTTGATTTTCTTTTGCTGTCTGTTGCGTAAGTATACGGCAATTCCGTTCAGCAAAAAGGTAATTGCTAACAAAACTATAATGGCTCCTGCTGCATTCGTCAAAAATGCCTCCTGTGGTCTGGAGGTCCAGTTAAAGATCTGGATCGGGAGCACAGTAAACTCATCAAGCGGTGTGGCTGGCGTAAAAGGCACATAAGCCAGGGCACCAATAACGATAAGCGGAGCAGCCTCGCCCACAGCCCTTGAAAGTGATAGGATGATGCCTGTCAGGATGCCGCCAAAAGATGCCGGCAGCACCTGGTTCCAGACAGTTTGCCACTTGGAGGCGCCCAGGGCAAAAGAACCATCGCGCACGCTGCGGGGCACCGCTTTGATTGCCTCACGAGTGGTTACAATGATAATGGGGAGGATCAGGAGCGACAAGGTAAGCGCACCTGCCAGGAGGCTGCCGCCCAGGCGCATCTGGCGCACGAATACCTCCAGGCCCAGCAAACCATAGATAATGGAAGGCACCCCTGCTAAGTTTGCAATATTAATTTCCAGAAAGTTCGTCCACCTGTTCTTCCTGCTGTACTCTTCCAGGTAAATGCCGGCACCCACACCTAAGGGGAAGGCGATAATGGCAGTCAGCACCAGTATCCAGAGAGTGCCAGCCCAGGCCGTTAATATACCGGCGCGGCTCGCCCTGCGCGAGGGCAGGCTGGTCAGGAAGTCCCAGTCGATGCGGGAAAAGCCTTCTATGGCGATATCAAAGAGGAAAACTGCGAGTATAACCAGCCCGATGAACGTACAGAAGACACCGAAAACCTGAAATGCTTTGTCTTTGAGCCTGTTCTTTTCTGAATTAGTCATACTTTTCCTGATATTTCTTTTTTATCCAGAAGCTGATATTGTTCAGCGCAAACGTGAAAATGAAAAGGGTGATACCGGCGGCAAAGATGGTGCGGTACTCCAGGGAGCCATGGGGCACGTCGCCTAAACTCACCTGCACAATATAAGTCGTGATGGTCTCAATAGGCACCAGCGGGTTTAGCGTAAGGCGCGGCTGCTGGCCTGCGGCGATGGCCACAATCATGGTTTCGCCTACTGCCCGGGAGATGCCCAGTATAACAGATACCACAATGCCCGAAGAGGCCGCAGGCACCATCACGCCAAATGCAGTCTGCAGGCGGGTGGAGCCCATGCCATAGGCAGCTTCCCGCAGGGAGCGCGGTACGGCACTAATGGCATCTTCACTGAGCGAGGAAATCATTGGGATGATCATAATGCCCATCACAATACCTGCCGACAAGGCATTGAAACCAGCCAGACCAGGTATAAAGCCCTGTAAAAAAGGTGTGACTACTGTGAGGGCAAAGAAGCCATACACTACTGTTGGGATGGTAGCCAGCACCTCCAGCATCGGCTTTATCACCTGTTTAAACCCGGCATGTGCATACTCATTTAAGTAAACAGCGATGGTCAGGCCAAGGGGTAAGGCTACGGCAATGGCAATAAATGTGGTGAGCAGAGTGCCTGCCACCAAAGGCATGATGCCAAACTTTTTATCGGCAAACAGGGGTGTCCACTCCTTCTCGGTCAGGAACCGGACAATGGATACTTCACTGAAGAAGGCAATAGACTCCGAGAGCAATACCCAGATAATGCCTATCGTGATAAGGATTGTGATTACCGCTGATAACCACAACAAGCCCTCGATTATTTTTTCAGATACTCTCAAGGCGCTGCCTGTTTATTTGTAAGCATGCGTACAGCAAAAAGGCTTTGCCGTACGCATGCTATCCTATTGTCTGTTACTGTTGCTGGGTAGTAGCATTTGCGCCTGAGCTGAATTGCTCGAACTTCTGCTTCTGCTCCTCATATATTTCGGCTGGCATCGGGATATAACCTACCTCCTCGCCAAGCTCTGCCGCGTTGTCGAGGTAAAAGTTAACGAACTCTACTACTTCTGGTCTGCTAGCTGCTCTGGAATTAACATAGATATAGAGCGGGCGGGAAAGGGGTGCATAAGAGCCGTCTTTTACTGTTTCAAGAGAGGGCAGGATGGCACCCTGTCCGTTGCTGTCGTTCTCGTCGTTTACCGGCACGGCTTTCAGCTTGTCTTGGTTCTCATCATAGTAAGCGTACCCGAAAAAGCCAAGGGCATATGGGTCAGTAGAAACGCCCTGCACCAGTACGTTGTCGTCTTCGCTGGCCGTATAATCACCGCGGCTGGCGTGGCTTTCGCCTACAATGGCTTCTGTAAAGTAGTCGTAAGTACCAGACTCTACACCGGCACCGTACAGGTGAATCTCCTGGTCAGGCCACTCCGGACGAATCTGGTTCCATCTGGTGATAGTGCCTTGAGCGGCAGGTTCCCATATTTTCTTCAGTTCTGCTACGGTGATGTCGTTTACCCAATCGTTCTCCGGGTGCACCACTACTGTTAAGCCGTCGTAGGCTACAGGCAGCTCTACAAAAGTAATGTTGTTCTCTGCCGCAAGCTGCTTCTCAGAATCGTTCATGGTGCGCGAAGCATCCACAATGTCAATTTCGCCGCGGGAGAACTTCTTCATGCCGCCGCCTGTGCCTGATACACCCACAGTCACTCTCACGTTAGGTGCCTCTTCACGGAAATCCTCCGCTACAGCCTCTGTGATGGGGTATACGGTAGAGGAGCCGTCTATCTGGATATTACCTGAAAGGTCGCTGTTGGCACCTTCGGTTGTGCTGCCGCCACAGGCGCTGAAGAGCAGAGTGCCTCCTAAAAGAAGGGCTGCGTTTATTTTGAAATAGTTAAGCCTAAGATTCAACATACAATAAGATGTTATGGGTTGGTTGGTTTTAGATGGTCTTGAATATATCAATATTACTTTACTGCGGCTATACTATAATGTATATGAAGTAGTTGTGTGCCGTGGCAGTAGAGCCGTTCAGTCTTTGTTATCAGGCGATTTTGAGTATGCAAAGTTGTGCTACAAGCAGGCAATCTGCACCTTGTCGTGTATTAAGTAATTGTTAAGTTTTATGAACTTACAGCGAGATTTCCATCTGCATCCTGAACATGTAGGCATCCTCGCGGCGCTCCTGCTGCAGCAGTGTTACATCGCTCTGTACCTTTAGGCTGTGCCCCACAATATACTTCGATATACCTACTGTGTATTGATCCTGTGCTCTTCGGCCTAGTATAGGTGTAGGGTTATAGTTGCTGTAGCGGCCTGCAATTTCCCAGTTGGTTTTAAAGAGGTATCCTGCCTGCAGGTTCAGGCCGTTGCCTGTGGTAAAAGCTTCTTCTATGTTTCCCTCTGCGTCTCTTCGTACCACAGGGCCTGGTGTTTCCTGGTTTGTTGAGCTGCTAAAAGCTTCTTTATTGGCATATTCGCCCATAAAAGAAAAGCCTCTGTACTTAAACATAGCGTCCACAAACACAGTGCTCAGGTCCCGCTGCTCGCTTAAGAAGTCACCCAACTGGCCGCCTTCACGGGAGGCATTGTCGTTATAATCATAGGTGGCGGCTACAGACAGCTTCGGTGTTTGCTCTCTGAGCAGGTCACTGTTAAAATAGTCCCCGTTGCCTTTAAACTCACCGAAGGGCAATACCTCTACACGTGCGGTATAATCGTAGCCACCAATATTGGTTACCGTGATGTTACGGCCTTCCCCCATTGATATAGCGCCGATTTCGCGCAGCACCACCTGGCCTACCCGGTGCACATGGTGCAGCTGTAAACCTGCGTCCCGGTCAAGGGTGAAGCGTGCGTTCAGCAGGCTTCGGTCTACAAACTGCAGGTTTTGGGAGGAGATAACACGCTCCCGGTTGCCCGGCAGCTTTGTCTGGCCTGCCCACAGGTACAGGTTAGGTGCGAAATTCCATTTGGCCACGGCGTCCAGCACAATGTTATCGGCATTGTTAGACTGCAACCGCGTGTCGTGCCCAATATCCCGGTTACTGAGGGCAAGCTCTATTTTGTATACAAACGTTGGAGAGAAAGCGAAACCATCAAATTTGAGGCGGAATCTACGGGTCGTGAAGTTATCGTCCCACTCATTTGTAGAGGGGTTGGTAACACCCTGGTACAGCGTCTGAAATCTTGTGCTGAACTTCAAGCTGAAGGAAGAATCTACGGCAATCACATTGAGGCCTTTACCCCAGCTGCTTTTTATCGGGCTTTGGCTGTAGGCGTTGCTGCTCCATAGCAGGAGCATAAGGAGCACTAAAGCAGCTCCTTTGATTTTGTAATGCATTTCTATTTTGGTCTGGGTGAGAAAACTAAACCTTTATCATAAAGCCGAACTGCCGCACTTATATATAATGCTGGCAAGCTCAAAGTGGTCTAAAAGTTTAAAGCACTACAGTTAGTCAGACTGTAGCTGTGCCTTCTCCTAAATCACGCTGCAAAATAACAGCTTTACTGTTACTCGCATATTATCCCAATGTTATGCTAATGTTAAGAATATCAGAAGCTGTTCTTATGTGTTAGTTAATTCAATTTACTAAATATCAGTGAGTTACCTGTTGATTTGTAACATAATATTGGAAGTGTTACAGAAGAACCAAGCAATTTAATATTTAGGTAATGCACGGGTAAAGCAGTGTTAATATTAAAGTAAAGCTCTCTTAACATACCTCCGCCATACTTAACGGTATCGTAACCCCGCCTTAAAATTGCCTTAAAGTAGCCGTTCTACCTTTGTGACAGAAATCAGAAGGAGGAAGCCTGAGCTTAATCCTGCATCAGTGCTTAGCCTTGATTAAGGCCCTGAGTGGTTTCGGTATAAATGAAGTCACTAACAACTAAACTCAAAATAATATGAAAGTAACAAGTAAATTTTTGCTTGCGCTGTTGCTAACTGGTTCTGTGTGCACCTTTACATCATGTGATGACGATGATAATGGTGGGCCAGTAATAGTAGATCCGGTAGGAGAGGAGATTGTTATAACAGAAAGCGCTGCCGGTACAGGTACTGTCACCTGGACGGCGAACAACACTTACATCCTGGATGGCTTTGTGTTTGTAAACGATGGTCAGACACTTACTATTGAGCCAGGTACAGTTATCAAAGCCAAACCAGGTGAAGGTGAGAACGCAAGCGCGCTGATTGTAGCACGTGGCGGTAAAATTATGGCACAGGGCACTGCTGAGAAGCCAATTATCTTTACGGCACTGGAGGATGATGTAACAAGAATTGATGACATGCCGCTTGATGCTACTGGTAGATGGGGTGGCGTTATCATACTCGGAAAGGCTACTATAAACAGACCAGGTGGCGAAGGAGCTATCGAAGGTATCCCTACTGAAGAGACAAGAGGTACCTATGGCGGTACAAACGATACAGATAACTCAGGCATATTCAAATATGTGTCTATCCGGCATGCTGGTACAGTTATCGGTTCCAATAACGAAATCAACGGCCTGACAATGGGTGGTGTTGGTTCTGGTACTACTATAGAGTATGTAGAAGTTTATTCGAACCAGGATGACGGATTTGAGTGGTTCGGTGGTACTGTAAACACCAAATACCTTGTGTCTGCTTTCAACGATGACGACCAGTTTGACTATGACCAAGGCTGGAGAGGCAACAATCAGTTCTGGTTTGGTATCTACCGCGAAGGTGCTGGTGGAACAGGTGGTGAGTTTGACGGTGGTTCTAACCCGGATGATGCGGAGCCTTTCTCTATCCCTGTAATCTCTAATGCTACCATTATTGGTGGTAACTCCCTGGATGGCCAGAACGCTGTGATGCTGGTAGATAATGCCGGAGGTAAAATCTACAACAGTGTTTTCGCTGACTTTAGAGGAGGTATTGTGGTAGAAGACCTGAGTGACGAAAACGTAGGAGACAGCCGCCAGAGATTAGAGGAAGGCGACCTTATGTTCAGAAACAACATCTTTACGAACGTTGCTGATAACACATTCGAAGGAATAGCCGCAGTTACTCCTAACCAGGGCTTTCTGGTGGATTACCTCAACGCCAGCGAGAACAGCAACAGGGTAACAGCGGATCCTGTGTTGGCAAACATCAGCAGACAGAACAATGGAACACTGAACCCACTCGCAGCGTCTGGTAGCGCGGCTCTTTCCGGAGCCTCCATGCCTGAAGGCAGCTTCTTTACAAACGTGGACTACGTTGGCGCATTCGACAACGCCAATAACTGGATGAAAGGCTGGACATACATCGACCAGCTCGGTTACCTGCAATAACATAAAATCCGGTTCTGGCTACCCCGACTATAGGTAGTCAGAACCGGATTTATTTCCCTGGATTTTCTCACCAATCTTAATTTATTTACATGTTACGTAAAATTACGAGCCTAATAGGCTTATTAAGTCTTACCGTATCCTTTGCATTTGCGCAAAGCGGCGTTATCAGAGGTCAACTCACAAGTAGCGAGACTGGCGAAGAGTTGATAGGGGCTACCATCGTGATAAAAAGTACCTCCAACGGTACAGCTACTGACCTGGATGGTAAATTTAATCTGACAAACATTCAGCCTGGCACCTATGAGCTGCAGGCATCCTACATCTCCTATGAGCCTAAAACGGTAACAGGTGTTGTAGTAAAAGAAAATGAAGTAACAGTTCTCAACATTCAGCTGGGATCTGCTACCACCAAACTAAAAGAAGTTGTGATTGAGGGTAGAGCCATCAGAAGCTCTGAAAATACCCTGCGCAACACGCAGCGGAAAGCCGCCGTGGTAATGGACGGTGTGTCGGCGGAGCAGTTCTCCAGAAGCGGAGACAGCGATGCAGCTTCAGCCCTTACACGTGTAACGGGCATTTCCCTGGAAGGCAGCAAGTACGTGTATGTGCGTGGCCTGGGCGACCGCTATGTTAAAACCGCCCTTAACGGCGCTGAAATTCCTGGCCTTGACCCAAACAGGAACACCGTGCAGATGGACCTCTTCCCGTCTAACCTGCTGGACAACCTGATGGTGTCCAAAACATTCACGCCTGATATGCCGGGCAGCTTCTCCGGTGGTTTTGTAAACATCACCACAAAAGATTTCCCGGACAGATACACACTGCAGTTTTCAACATCTGTTGGCTATAACGATCAGGCTACTTTCAACAGCAGGTTCCTGAACTCCAACAAAGGTGAAACAGACTGGCTTGGTTTTGACGATGGTACCAGAGCTGTGCCGGATGTGATAGATTATCCAATCCCGTACGAGAGTTATTCTAACAGGCAGCATGCTGAGCAAATAGACGAAGCAACGAATGCTTTTAACACAGAGATGAGTCCCAAAAGAATGACAGCTCCTGTCAACCATGCCCACTCTTTCTCTTTAGGCAACCAGACAGAGGTGTTCGGCCGCCAGTTTGGCTATGTGATGGGGCTTTCTTACCAAAGAAACTACTCATACTACGATAACGGCACCTTCGGCCTGTGGGAACTGAACAGCATTGGTGCTAATAGCTTAAACAACAACAGCCTGTACAAAGATGAGAGGGGTGTTGAAGAGGTATCGCTTGGTTTCTTATCTAACTTCGCTTACAAACTCAACAGCAACAATAAATTATCCCTGAACCTGATTAGAAACCAGAGCGGTAGCAACTCCAGCAGATACCTGTTTGGTACATACCCAGGCACCTCGGGAGTGAGCGACGACAGAGCTATTTTTGAGTCCAGAGCACTACAATATACACAACGTGCCTTATCCAGCGCCCAGCTAAAAGGAGATCATGTGCTGCCTGGTCTGAAAAACAGCAAAGTTGACTGGTTAACCTCTTTCACGCTATCGCAGCAGGATGAGCCGGATCTACGCTTCTTTGCCAACGACTACTTTGTGAACGGCACAGACACTACTTACAGAATACAGCCTGCTGCCTATACGTTGCCGTCACGTTTCTTCAGAGATCTGGATGAGACAAACCTGGATGTGAAAGTGAACATTGAAACTCCGTTCACCATCTGGAATGGCCTGGAGGCAAAAACAAAATTTGGAGCTGCAGCGCTTCGTAAAGACAGAAAGTTCAGGGAGAACATCTACCGTTACAGATTTAACGAAGGTTATGGCTACAACGGTAACATCAACGACTTCTTCGCTCCTGGAAACCTTGGTATTGTGGCCCGCCCGCAAGACCCTGAAAGCGGTGGCTTGTATCGCTATGGTGTTTATCTGCAGGATGGCTCACAACGCACGAACAACTACGACGGCCAGGAATCAATTTACGCAGGATATGGAATGATTGATCTTCCGCTTACAGAGAAGCTAAGGTTAGTAACTGGTGCACGTGTGGAGGCAACGGATATATATGTTGAAAGCTTTAACAAATCGCTTGAACCAGGTGTACTGAAGCAGGTAGATGTGCTGCCGTCTGTTAATGCTACTTATAGCCTGACAGAAAAGATGAACCTGAGAGGAGGCTACTCCAGAACACTGGCAAGACCAAACTTCAGAGAGATTGCACCTTATACTTCATTTGACTTTGTAGGAGAGCCTGCCTTTACGGGTAACGCGAACCTGGAGAGAACCACCATCGACAACTTCGACACGAGATGGGAGTGGTATCCTAATCTTGGTGAGTATGTAAGTGTGAGTGCATTCTACAAGAACTTCCAGAACCCGATAGAGCGCACCATCAACACACTGGCGCAGAACAATGAGATCTTTATCCAGAATGTGGACAATGCGAAAGTATACGGGTTAGAATTTGAGGCAAACAAGCGCCTGTCGTTTATCTCTTCCAGTCTCAATAATTTTATCGTGAGCTCCAACCTGTCCCTGATAAAGTCAGAGGTAAGCATCAAACCACAGGAACTCGCATTTATTCGTGCTGTGAGGCCGGATGCAGGTGACACAAGACCCCTGTTTGGCCAATCGCCTTTTGTAGCCAACGCCAGCCTGACGTACCATAACGATTCGCTGGGACTAATCGCGACAGCAAACTATAACGTATTTGGCGACAGAATTTCCGCTATCTCACTTGGTGGTACGCCAAATATCTACGAGCGCTCAAGACCAGTGGCGAGCATCGTGATTTCTAAAAGCCTGGGTGACTCATTTACAGCAAAAGTATCCGCTGATAATATCTTCAACCCTGATTTTGTGAACAGCCACGAGTATAACGGTGACGAGTATATCTACTCATCATACAAGCAAGGCAGAACCTTCTCTGTTGGAGTGACCTACCGGATAGATTAATCAAAAAATTGGTTGTACATGTATGGGTGAGAAACATCGTTACAATCATGAGTAGAGCGGCTTAGTCTCCCGCTCTGCGAAAAGCCCGCCAGTACGGCGGGCTTTTTTAGTTTACACTCAGCAAGTGATGGCATATTATAGCGCCCGGGGCAAATGCGTGGCAGCTCCAGTGCAGAAGTTAAATAGCAACAGGATTGTGTATGAACCACTGTTCTTTTGACCATCATCTGACAGGATGCTTACTGGAAACCTCTGCTTCACTGTTTCACTCAGGGCTCAGTTTACCGCCTTTCTGTCCACCAGTTCCAGGGTGGTGGCAGACAAAGCCGGGACTCCTCTGGCCTGATATAGGTGAAGTTCGATGCTCCATTTCTGTACCGGCATCTCTGCATAGAAGTCCCTTTCAGGGTAAATTTTCCCTTTAAAAAATAACGCTGGCCAAAGGCAGGGCCTTTCTTATTCTTTCCTGCTCTGCTTCCGGAATGTTGTTCCCGACTAGTAACAAAGTACGCAGGCGCTTCATCTTTCCGAGCGCTGCCGGCAGGTGGGTAAGCTGGTTATAACTCAGGTCGAGCAGCTCCAGGTTATCCAGTTGCGTCAGTTCCTCCGGCACAGCCTTCAGTTGATTGTGCCCCAGCAAAAGACTTTGCAGGGATGTTGCCTTGCCTATCTGCTTGGGCAGTGATGTGAGCTGGTTGAAATCTAAGGCCAGACTTTTGAGCGCCTTCAGTTGAAAGAGCGCCTGAGGCACCTCCCGCAGTTGGTTCTGCGACAGTGACAGATCGCTTAACTTCCTGGTTTTTCCTATTTCAGATGGTAGCATCTCTAAATGGTTATAACTTAAGTTGAGTGTGTGGAGCGCACGCATGCGTCGAATCTGGGGTGAAATGGTCCTTATCTTATTCCCGTTGAGGTGCAGGACCTGTAGCTGCTGTAAGTTTCCGAAGCCGGCATGCAGTTCGGTAAAATGATTGTGGCTGAAATCTGCCTCCTGTAGTGCCTCCAGGGTATAAAAGGAAGCCGGCAACTCCCGGAGTTCGTTCTCGCTGAAAATGACTTCCTGTAGATGCTGCAGTCTGCTGATTTCAGGAGAAATGTCAGTAATCTTGTTTTTCATGGCATTGATGAACTGCAGGTTTACCAGTTCACACAGTTCTGAGGGAAAGCTATAGTAGGTTTGCTGCCGGATGTTCAGGCGGTATACATCCTCTTTTTGCTGCAATGCCTCGGGTACATTATCATATACTTTGGCAGATGCCAGTTCCTGCTGCGCTAACGGCCTTGCCTGGGCACTGACTTTAAGGGGTTGCCAGATGGCCATCATCATAAACCCGGTAATGATTATTCTTTTCATTTAATGATAGTTCTGTTTTGCTACGCTGTATTTTTTAATATATATGGGAGTCCCTGTATTTCTGAATCTTACTCTCGCTTCTAACCGCTTTTGCTAAAGTACCCGAGAGTTAAACCGGAGTAAAAAGGAAAAGGCTATGGGCACAAAACCCATAGCCTTGGTATAATATCTGTTCAATTGGTTACTCATTCACCTGGATAATCCGTGTGGTTGACTTATGGTTGTTCACCTGCATACGCACCAGGTATATCGTGCTGCCAGATGATGGAGAAGGGCTGAAATCATACGTGTATTCTCCTGCTTTGAGGTTGCCGTTATACAAGGTTGCCACCTTCTGGCCTTGCATATCCAGTACTTCGACACTTACCAGACCCTGTTCAGGCACCTCTACCCTTACTTTGGTAACTGCCTGGAACGGGTTAGGGTAAACCTCTACCATGTTCGCTGGCACCAGAGCAGTTGCATTGCGGTTCTCCTTACCTAGAAACTGTTTGCGGGCAAAAACAAAGGTAATGTCCCTGTTAAACTGTACCTCAGTACCTGCAGCATCTGTAAAGGTGGCCAGGTTAGACTGCCTCGGGTGCTGAATAGAAACAAAGCCATACTTAAAATCAGGGGAGAAGGTAAGGCCGGTAGACTCTGATCCGAAAGGAGTTGTCAGGAACAGCTCTAACTTCGGGTTCTCAGGCGTATGGTCCGGGCGGACTACCCAAAGGTTGTTGCGGCCGCCATCCTGCAGCGCCCACAGGTTGCCATCCCCATCAAAGGTAAGGTTGTCAATACCGGTTCCCCAGTTTTCAGTCTGGGTACCGCCGTTGTACTTCACTTCAAACAGCTGCGGCGTTACCCATGCCTCAATCTCTGATACGGTCATACCATCGTCCTTAAAGCGCCAGATAGTGCCTGTTCCTTTGGATGTGAAGTACATCTTGCCATCCGGGCCAAACTCAATGTCTTCCGGGTTTCTCCAGTTGGTGCCACCTACAGCAGGAGCCAGGCTTCTCGTGCTATTACGGTCTGCCTTTGTAGCGTTCGGAACCACCACCCAACTGCCGGTAGCTGCCGCCTCGCTGTCGCGCTTCAATACATATAGTGTTCCTTCAGACAAGTTACCCGGTGTGTTGGCAACAAACTTAAATACACCGCTCGAGCCGCCGTCTTCAGCCTGGTAAACAGTTACCCTGTCGGCACCTATAGCAATATTCTCATGGTTCATGCGGCCCATTGCCCAAAGCTTGTCAGGTTTGCCGTCGCCGTCATAGTCAACAATCTTGCCTGTTTCCGGGTCTATTTCTACCTGCCAGCCCACGTCCTGGTAACCATCGCCATTGGCATCACCTGTATTGTAGGTTTCTTCTGATGTGATTAACGTGCCCCAGGGTGTAATACCGCCGGAGCAATTGCGTACAGTCTGTACCAAAGGAGAAAAATCTACTTTTCTTACTCCTTCAACTTCCCAAAGATTGGTTGCTTCATTCAGACGCATATCCAGAATAGAAATTCCGCCAGGGCTATTTTCATGGTTGATGGTTAAGTACCCTTTCTTGCTGCTGCCTTCAATGGGAATAAAAGCAGTGAAATCGTTATTGCCCGGTATCGTTCCTGTGCTACCATCGGTATAGCTGGTGAACCCCGTCTTTGCCAGCTGCTGGATGGCATGTGTTTCTGTAGGGAACGTAATGGTCTCAGACTGACCGATAGGCTGTACAGAGGTAAAGCTGCCTATCTTGTTTTTGTTTGGGGAGCCACTGCCTGCGGAAGTTACCGATTGCGCGGCTGTTTCCTGAAAAGTAACAGCTGCACCAGAGATAATAGCTGCCATAAGAAGCCTTTTGTAGAACTTGTCCATAGTTGTTGTAATGGTTTATGAGTTAAATTTCCAATGCCCAAAACAACTGTATTAAGTTTACTCTATGGTTAGTTAAAGTTTATCGAATCATCATGAAAACAATGTTCCTGTTAAGGTGATGTTATGGAGGTTGATTTATGAGTCAAGTATCAAATATCTGTCATGTTTGATACTTAAGATTCTACTGTTTGTTAACTATAGGATAACCTATACATAAAGCATTGATAATAGTTGGTTGATTACTTTGTAGTAATGTTCAAATAGAATTTCTATTCATGATCTGCAAAAACAATATCATCCATAAGAGAAATCTGATGTCAGTGTTGCTACTGATGAGCGTGTGCCTGTTCTCAGGTGTTGTACTGACTTCATTCAAGGCCGAAACTGCCACTACTAACAGAGTAGCCGGCACCGTCCAGGAAAGCTTGATACAGGATATGGCTGTATTGAAGCAGCAGTCGCAGTACCTGACAGAAACGCTGGAGTCATCAGATCAGGAGCAGGTTGCTGTTGAGCAGCTGCAGGGCGCTTTCTATGAGGTAAAGCAGGCGTATAAGAAAGTGGAATACCTGGTAGAGTACCTGGACCCGGAACTGGCAAAGAAAATCAATGGGGCTCCACTGCCAAAGGTTCTAATTGAGGAGGCAAATTACCAAACGCTTCAATTTCAGAAACCCAGTGTCAGAACCTTTCTGCCGGAGGGGTTGCAGGTACTGGAGGAACTGCTCTTTTCAGAGGAGGTTAATCAGGACATGAGGAAAGACGCTATTGTGCTGTCTTACTCCCTTCAGGAAGCAATATCGCTGGTGGCAAACAGTTTGCACCATCAGCCACTAACAGATAAGCAAATCCTTGAAAGCCTGCGCGAAGAACTGATACGAGTTACGACCCTGGGCATTACCGGCTTTGATGCACCTGCTGGCGGACGAGAAATAGAGTACGCCACAATAGCACTACAGCCAGTGCTAAATGCTTCGCAACAGTACGCAAGAACTACAAGCGGCAAGGCAAAAGCCCATAGCAGCAAAGCCGTACATCAACTGCAGCAGGCTGTTCTATACCTGCAGCAGCATTCGGATTTTGAGACCTTCGACAGGTTATACTATATAAGAGAGCTGGCAGACCCGGCTTACGCGGCACTTACAGCATTGCAGCAGGAGTTGCTGCCAACAGTTGCTTCCGTCTCCAAGCCGGTAAACGACCATGCCAACAGCCTTTTTAGTGCTGATTTTCTACAGGCGGCTTATTTTGCCAAACAAGACCGAAAGGAGCAGAAGCCTGAGCTAATAGAGCTGGGCAAGGTTCTTTTCTTTGATCCGGTGCTGTCGGCTAACAGCGAGCGTTCCTGTGCCAGTTGCCATGTTCCTTCCAAAGCCTTTACCGATGGCCAGGTCCGCAGCGTAGCTTTCGATTTTAATGGAACTGTACAGCGTAACTCGCCAACCCTGCTGAACGCTGTTTTCAGCAATGCTTACTTCTGGGACAGCCGCGCAGTATACCTGCAGGACCAGGTGCCGGATGTACTGGTAAAGTCAGATGAGCTGCACGGCAACTACGAAGAAGTTGTGCAAAAACTACAGCAAAGCACTGCCTACAGGAAGCATTTTAAGCGGGCGTTTGCAGATGAGCCGGACAATAGCTTAAATACAAATACGATTAATCGGGCCATTGCTGCCTATGTGCAAAGCCTGGTGGCGCTCAACTCTCCTTTCGACCGCTACATGCGCCGCGAAACAGAACAGCTAAATGCTTCTGCAAAGCGCGGCTTTAATCTATTTATGGGAAAAGCGGCCTGCGGGACCTGCCATTTTGCCCCCACTTTCAACGGTACGGTGCCACCGCGCTACCTGGAAAGCGAGACGGAAGTGCTGGGGGTGACAGTTTCTGCTGATTTTGCACACGCCAAACTCGACGAGGACCCTGGTCGTGCAGGTGTGGTTCCGGCGGATGCCTGGCAACATTCGTTTAAAACACCTACTGTACGGAATGCGGGGCTCACAGCACCCTATATGCATAACGGTGCCTTTGCAACACTGGCAGAAGTGGTAGAATTCTATGATGCAGGTGGGGGAGCCGGTCTGGGGCTTGATGTGCCAAACCAGACCTTGCCCGACAGCCCCCTTAACCTGACAGCACAGGAAAAGGAAGATCTTATTTCTTTTATGGAGTCTTTAACGGATACTGCTTCTGTTTTTTTAGCTCCGGAACGGCTTCCGCAGTTTCCAAAAAACACAGGCCTGCATGATCGGCCTATCGGTGGGCGGTACTAATCAGATAATTTACTTACCACGCCTTTGCAATATGATGCCTTGTGCCATAGATAAAGGTTTATGATTCAGGAGCGTAAAGAACCATATTCTCTTCTCTATCAAAGCCTGTAATTTAATCTGTGGCAGTTCCACAGCCGCCTTTACTTTCCTTTTTTTTAAGTTTATCCCTCAGAAGCAGTATAGTCAGTAGTAGTAGTGGTGTTTTTCGCGGCAAGTGTTCTTACAAACCGCCAGTCAGCTTGAGCTTCACTGTTTGAGAAAGTGGCCATTACGTATCCTCTGTCTGATGCATTCAGATAATGGAGGTCATCAATAAGCGTGGTAAAGGCCTGCTCCACACCGTCCAGCACTTCAGCGTTGTTGCCAAAAATAAGCTCAATGCCAGGAGATGACACAGAAGAGGCCGCAAACTCTGCCCCTACCTTGTTGCCTGATGCAGCTGACAAGTCTGAATACCAGGCATTGTGCGTGTCTCCAGCCAGGGAAATAAGCTTTTTCCCTGCTGCTACGGCGTATATCATTTCCCGCTCCACAGGGTAACCGTCCCAGGCATCTAAGTTATATGGAAGTACAGTTTCCACTCTGGCCCTTTCTGCATCGCTAACGGTGGTGTCTCCCTGACGTATTCTGACCTTGATGCTGACTAACTGTGTTATCAGGGCAGTTAGCTGAGCGAATAGCTCCGGACTTGCATTACCTGCAGCAATCTGCGATACAACGAGGAGCAATTCAGCAGGAAGAAACATCTTGCCCATCAACACCTGGTTCCCTAATACCTGCCATGTGGCTGAACTGGTTCTTAACGTAGACATGAGCCAGGAGCGTTGTTCTGAGCCAAGAATAGTTCGGTTGGGGGTTTGCCAGTCTGTTAGAAATGCTGCAGCGTCTAATCCGTTTGGTGTTAAGTAGTCATTGTAATTCAGTTGCCTGTCTCTTCCAACAATTCGGGTGTCCAGCATCATTAAATTTACAATTCCGGCAATTTCAAAGTTTCTGTAAATCTTCGCATTGTCCTCAACGCGGGCAGGCAAGTACTCATGCCATGCCTGTATAGCGTTTAGTTTCCGGGTCTCAAAGTCGCCTTCACCTGGTTGATGGTTTTGAGCCCCGTTTTCGTAAGCATTGTTTGCAATTTCATGATCGTCCCAAACACATATAAATGGTTTTAGCTGATGGGCTTTCTGCAATTGCTCATCTCTTCTGTACTGCCGGTACCTGGCCCGGTAATCGTCGATTGTTATGATTTCATCCTTTGGGTGATGTATTCTATCAAGTGCAACGGTCAATGTGTTTGTACCATAACCACCCAGGCCGTATTCATAGATATAATCACCCAAATGCACCACCACATCGGCATCCGATTCAGCCACAGCGCCATACACATTAAACAAACCCGACTGATAGTTTGCACAGGATACCACCGCCATCTTCACTTCAGTGGCTTCTCCGGCAGCTGGCAGCGTTCTGGTTTCCCCAACAATGGAGATGGCTCCGTTGCTTTCGTTTCTAAACCGATAGTAATATTTCGTGTTAGAGGTGAGGTTACTCACATCCACATTTACAGTATTATCGCTAATGGTATCAACCTCCACAGACTGACTCACCAACACCTCATTGAAAGCCTGATCCGTCGCTACATCAAGCAATATCTCAGGTTTACCACTTTCATGAGGCGCAGGAGTGTAGCGGGTCCATAAAACGACCCTTTCCTGCGTTGGGTCAAAACTGGCTACTCCCTCAAAGAATCCAAAATCTTTACTGGGAATGTAGTCTTCATCAACATTACAACTGGTTAGTACAGATGGTAACAGGGTTACACCAGTAGCTGCAATAACGGAGTTACGAATGAAATTCCTGCGGCTTAGCTTTTTTAGAATCTGCTGCTTATCCATAGGTGCTGATTTGGTTGATTTTAGAAATAGTATAAAATATCAGTGAGTGGTAACCTGTGTTTATAACGGTTTATATATTCTTTTAACTTAAGCTATTTTGGGAAACGTATTTAATTTAGAGCGGAGGGCACAAAAGGAGCAGTAGCTTTATGTTCTTACTCTTTTATATTAACTCTTTTATATTAAATTCTATCCTGAAAGACAAAAGGTATTATACCTGTTTCTGATGCAGAATGCAAAAGGTATAGCGGGAGAAAGGAAGTCCGAGAGATTAGGCTGAGATAGTAGACGATGCTATAGCAACAAAGGAAAGTGGCAGCAACTTTCGACAAGAAAAATAAATGGAAAAGTAAGAATATCTAATCTACAGACATATCTCTTGGTAAAAAAGGGGCTGGAGCCTTGACTGATAAAGCATATAGGAGAAACATCTTTATCGCTATGAGTAGAGCGGCTCAGAATTATGCTCTGCGAGAAGCACGCCAGAGAGGCGGGCTTCTTCTAAAAATAATCATTCAGATAAGCAGAGAGTTTGGAGCTATAGGTTAGAGGACGATTCTCGTTTTAAAAAGAGCCAAAAAGGAAGTATGCGATTACGAGTATGATAATTAAACCAACGCATCCTATACCGGCACAACCACCCCGGCCTCTTCCGCCGCCGCCGCCACCCATCAGCTTACGAAACAGATACAATTTAAACAAACCTCTAAGCATATCCTTGAATTTAAGTAAAACAACATAAAGCGCTCCCACACCGGGGCAAACAGCCATATGGTACAGGAGAATTAGGTTTGTTACGCAGGTGTTAGGAAGAGTGTTTGAAAATCAGCGGAAAGAGTACAAATAAGTGCCGTCGTAAAGCAGAGCCCTGAGTTGGTTGCATGCGCTTAGCTGATAGGCACTTTTCGCAGAATGGCTTCTATGAAATCTTTTGTTTTGATGCCGTCAGCCTCGGCTTCGTAATTTAGTATAATGCGGTGATTCATGACATCATGCGCCACCTCTTTAATGTCCTCCGGTAGCACATAATCCCGCTCATCAAAATAAGCCACTGCCTTTGCCGCACGATTCAGGGCTATACTGGCCCTCGGCGACACACCAAACTGGATGTATGGGGCAAAGTCGTTCAGGTCATACTCGGCAGGGCGGCGTGTGGCAAATACCAACTCAATGATATACTTCTCCAGCGTTTCCGAAATCTGTACCTGGTTTATCTCATTCCGGATGGAAAAGATATCCTCCTTCGATAGCACTTTGGACACAGTGTCTGAATAGCTCATGTTGGCCATACGGCGCATAATCTCCAGTTCATCTTCTTTCTTCGGGTAGTCGATGTACACTTTCATCATAAAGCGGTCTACCTGTGCCTCGGGCAGGGGATAAGTACCTTCGTGCTCTACCGGGTTCTGCGTGGCCAGCACCAGAAAGGGCAGGTCCAGCATATACGTAGACTCTCCAATGGTTACCTGTTTCTCCTGCATCGCCTCCAGCAGTGCTGACTGTACTTTGGCCGGTGAACGGTTTACCTCATCAGCCAGTATCAGGTTGGCAAAAATAGGCCCCTTCTTCACCTCAAAAGCAGATGCATTCTGGTTGTAGATCATCGTGCCGATCAGGTCAGAAGGCAGCAGGTCGGGCGTGAACTGGATACGCTGGAAATCAAGATGGAGTGCTTTGGATAAGGAGTTAATGGTTAATGTTTTTGCCAGGCCAGGCACCCCCTCCAACAGAATATGTCCGCCAGTAAACAGGCCGATCAGGAGGCGGTTCACCATGTAGGTCTGGCCTACCACCACTTTACTAACTTCGTTGAAAACCTGCTTTATCTTTTGCTGGTGTGCCTTCAATCTGTCCGGGAATATCAATTCTTCTACTGGCATGCTGCATTAATCTGTAAAACGCATAAATATAGTAATAATACGAGATTAATGGTAAGATATTGTGCGAACAAAAAGACCTTAGCACCATGCAGCAGCTGTGGGGTGGCTGCATGGTGCTAAGGTCTTTTTTAATACTTTGTTATAAAAGCCTGTTTAAAGCTTATGGTATGAACAGCAGGTGTGCACTTCTAAAGATATGAAGGCAGCTGTCCCGATAGAATCAGTCACGCAATAACGGTATTATGCTGTTATGAGAATCCTTGCCCGAACCTGAAACCACTTATCTTCGCTTTGAAAACAGGATACAGACATGTTCTTATAGGCTTAGGCCGCAGCCGCAACAGGAGTTTTTTTTCTTAACCGCTCAATGCGGTCCTGCTGCGCCACACGCACTGTGTCAATCAGCACATTTACGCCGCTTTCATTCACCACGTTCAGGGGCAGCACCATCACATTGTCGTGCGTTTTGATATGTATTTTGCGGTAGCGCGTCATCAGGTAAAGGATCAGGAAAAATCCGCTGAACAGCGCAAAAGAATCATTAAAATAGGTAGTAAGTGCCAGCATAATGCTCAGGCCCAGGTACAGGTTATTGCCTGTCTGCTTAATTTCCCATGTAATAATATCCTCCAGCATAACGGAATCCTTCCTTGGAAGTACCCAGGAGAAACTGATTTTCATGAGGCGATGGGTGGTGAGTACAATTTTCTTGTCCACTGTCTGGATAAGGCATTGTTCTCCTTCGAATAGCTTGTTAGCAGCCATAAGTACTGGAATATTAAGTTTGTGTAATCAGTATGTGTTTCAGCGCAGTGTTCAGTAGCACAGCTTATAAAAATCTTTCTACGTAGTAGATTCCAAAAGCCGACAAAGGGTTGCAAGCATTAGAAAAAATCTAAAATTATTTTTTCAAGCCTTAAAGTAAGAGTAAAAACAAACTCCAAGCAACAATTCTAGTAGCTAACGTTGCGGTTCATAGAAAATTACACTATAATGCCGGAATTGTATCCGTAAAAAGCATAAAAGCCCATCCTGCGGCTGCAGGATGGGCTTTTGGCAGATAGATTTAATTGTTACTCCGACAGGTACAGGTCTCCTTCAAAACCATGCGCGCGCTGGTTTTTAAAGCGGGTGATGTCTGACTGCATGTTGTCGTATATTTCCTGCACCTCTTCATACTCCTGCGCCAAAGGCTTGATGTGTTCACTCAGCAGTTTGGCGGCTAATGGGTAGAACTTAGCGTCATCGGTGTTCTTAACATTCACTTTGAAGGAGCTAACAGCGCTTTCCAGTTTCTTCATGGCTGCAGGGTACTTGCCTTTGAACTGCTGAATGGTGTCACGAAGTTTCTCCCGTATCATCAGGTACAAGTCTTCCTCAAAGGTCATTCCAAAGTCATCATCCTCTTCCTCGTCATCAAAATCGTTGCTGGCGAAGTCATCGTCGTAGTCAAAATCTTCTCTCATGGCTGATAATAAGGTTCTGTTTTATTTAGGTTACGGGTTAAATTTCTCTTTGTGTCAACTAACGGTGATTTTTCTGAAAAACAGGGAAGGGCGTTTTTTTGATGCCCAGGCACAGGCTAAACCCATCACAGCTGCATAATTAGCGTTTCGCTTTCTATTTTGCAACAGCCTGCTGCTCTCTTTTAAGCTGACTCCTTATTTTTAAGGAAGCGGCTTGTTTTATTCTATCAATGTATGGAATATGATGTTGAAAGTGCCTGATAACAAGAGAGGCCATTGCTGCAGCAATGGCCTCTCTTGTTATATATTTAACCTGAGTTACGCAAACTTACGGTCTATCAGGCGCAGTAGCTTGTTTACGTGCTCCTGCTTTTTGCTCCAGTCATACTTGCTAGCAAGGTCTTGTGTTACATGGCGCTTTGCTGCCTCCGGGTCATTGTATTCATCCAGCGCCTTAATGGTATGGTAGTAGGTCATGTTGTCACCGTTAAAGAGCTCGTTAATAAAACTGAAGCGCTGGTTAATAGAAATAGAGTTCTTCAGCGACTCAATTTTCTGGTTACTGTGCGAGTCGGCCAGCGAGGCAGCAGGCGCTTTCCGGAAGTTGTCGTTCAGGGTGGGGCGTGCGTTCTTTGGCGCCTCCTCTTCCGTATCCTCGTCTTCCTGCGGGCGGTAGGCAGGGCGTGCTGCCGGAGCTATAGGAGCCGACGCCTCACGCTGTGCCGTGTGGATAGGCGACACAATTTCCCGTTCACGTGTTGGAGCGGGCGGAGTAGGTTTTGGTATCGGAGTAGCCGCCACAACCGGGGCAGGCTGCCCTGTTACTTCCTGCTCTGAAATAGGCAACAGGCTGCTGAACTGCTGTACCAGTTCACTCAGGGGCGTGCGCTTACCTTGGTTTGCTTTCACGTACAGCTGAAAACGGCTCAGGATATACTCCCGGTCACGGCTGCTGGATGAAAGTGTATCAACAAAGCCTGCAAAAAGTGGCTTGTCAATAGCAATGTATTTCAGGTTCTCCTGCAGCTTGGGCAGTGTAATCTCCTCCTGTATGCGCAGGAACTTCTCCTCAAAAGTTGTTACCGGGGCCAGCACGACCAGAAACGTATCGTAGATAGCTTTCTGTAGCAGCGGCTCTAAGGCATTGCGCTTCATCAGGATCTTGCGCGAGAGCACGTTCATAAAGTTCAGCAGCGCCTCTTTTACGTCCTCATGCTCATAGTCGAAGTAGGGGCTGCGCAGGTTGGCCATCTCCTGGTGCCACTTCAGCAGCAGTTCTTTTATTACAAACAGGTTTACCTGCTTTATCGGCGTAAAACCAAGAAGCTGAGGGCCATTCAGGGTATCGTAGGTGGCGAAGTGACGGTCGCAAAGCAGATTTGCCAGCTGTTTGCTGTAACGCTCTATGTGTAATTGATTATATTTGTCTTCCATGGGGTATGCTTTCTTCTGTAAAGTTATAAAATTATGCCGAAGTTGACGGTGCAAAACCTCGCGCAGCTTGAAGTAAAAGTTGCGCCGGGGCAAACGCTGCTCAAGGCCCTGCAGGCCCAGGGCAACGACTGGATGCACGCCTGCGGAGGCAAAGGCCGCTGTACTACCTGTCGCATCATTGTGCTGCAGGGGCTGGAGCATTTCGGGCCATTAACTGAAGCCGAGAACCGCTACCGCAGCAGGGGGCGCCTGCAGGATAACGAACGGCTGACCTGCCAGTGTACATTAGTAAGTGGCGATGCCACCGGAAAAGTGCCCGAACAGACAAAGTTGCCACACCTTAAATACAGTTAGAAAGTTTAGGAGTTAGAAAGTTAGAGAGTTGAAAAACAACAATTCAACTATTCAACAATAAATTACCGTGTCAGCACGGAAAGCCATCAGCACATTGCCACATTAGAGAATTAGCACATTACATAATTACCACATTACCAGACAATGTTTATTGAACCACGCGTAGGCAACGGTAACCACGCTACCAGGAGAGGATGGGTTGAAGTGATCTGCGGATCGATGTTCTCAGGAAAGACAGAAGAGCTTATCAGAAGGCTGAACCGGGCAAAAATTGCGAAGCAGAAGATTGAAATTTTTAAGCCCAGGATAGACAAACGCTACCATGAGGAGGACGTGGTGTCGCATAACGCCAACTCCATCCGCTCCACACCTATTGACTTTGCACAGGACATGCTGCTGCTGGGTGGTAGCTGCGACGTGGTAGGCGTAGACGAAGCCCAGTTTTTTGACGAAGGTCTGGCCGAAGTATGTGTGAAGTTGGCTAACAGCGGTGTACGCGTTATCGCTGCCGGCCTGGACATGGACTACTTGGGAAAGCCATTCGGACCAATGCCTGCGCTGATGGCGGTGGCGGAGTATGTAACCAAAGTGCATGCGGTATGTGTGCATTGTGGC
Organism: Pontibacter diazotrophicus; assembly: GCF_003367245.1. Classification (GTDB taxonomy): domain Bacteria; phylum Bacteroidota; class Bacteroidia; order Cytophagales; family Hymenobacteraceae; genus Pontibacter; species Pontibacter diazotrophicus. The sequence continues at coordinate 185,358 of NZ_QRGR01000008.1, forward strand.
GATATTGCCACGTACTCCTTCCGAAGTGTGCCCTCCGAGCAGCAGGTGCTTTTGGGCGAAACAGATTCTTACGAAGCACGTTGCCGCCACTGCTTTGTAAAAGGCATGAAAGGGCGGAGTTGATTGTTCCTTCATAAAGCCTGCAGACGGTATTGTATAGCCAGCTGAATGTAATGGAACAATGCCAGACAAAATAAGCCGTTTGTACATTTATGAACCTTAGCCGCAACAAACCCCGACAGACGCAGCGCATGCACTGGCTGTGCTTTCTGACAGTGCTGGGGCTATTGCTGCTCGGCCTGGAGGGGTATGGGCAGAGTAGAATGGCGCTGGGTGCCTGGCAGGTGCATGTTCCCTACCAACAGGGCAAAGCAGTGGCTGACGCCAGGGACAAAGTATATGTAGCTGCCGACAACGGACTTTTCTATTATGATAAGGAGTTTAACACTACTGAAACCATTACAAAAGTAGATGGCCTTCGGGAGCAGCAAATCAGCACCATTGGCTATGATGTGGAAACCAGTACCCTGGTAATAGCCTATGCCAACACACAGGTCGATCTGCTGCGCGACAACATCATCTACAACATCAGCGATATTTTCCGGAAGCCTACTGCCGGAGAAAAAGAAATCAACCACATCTTCATTCACAATAAGCTGGCCTACCTTTCCGGCTCTTTCGGGGTGGTGGCGCTGGATCTGCAAAAGCGGGAGATAAAAGATACTTACAGCAACCTTGGTCCGGGTGGCGAGGCCGTACAGGTGCAAGCCTCCGCCATACTGCGCGACAGCATATACCTGGTTACTAACCTCGGCTTGCTTGCAGCACAGCATACAGGAACTAACCTTCAGGACTTCCATAACTGGTCGGGCCTTAACAATGGCTTACCCACTCCTGAAACTGTTACCAGTCTGGCTGCTTTTAACAACAGGCTTTATGCCGGCACAGCCGCCAGCGGCGTTTACAGCCTGACTGCTGGAAGCTGGCAACCAGCCGCAGTGGCTCCAAACACAGCCATAAACACCATTACCGCATCCAACAACTATCTGACAGTGGCAACAGCAGCAGGTGTGTACCTGCTCGACCAGCAAAACAACATCTCTCACCTAACGCACCAGCTGCTAGAGCAGCCACAGCAGGCTATTGCAGGAGCAGATGGTTTGGTATGGGCAGCTGACAGAACAAACGGGTTTGTGCGGCTAACCATAGATGGGAACGCTGCCGCTGCTTTTGCCCCTGATGGGCCCTACTCCGGCAACAGCTTTCGGGTGTATACGCATGCCGGCAAAGCCTATGTACTAAGCGGTGGCTTTAACGAAGGCTATTCAGAAGCCGGAATACAGGACGGCTTTTTTGTGCATGAAAACGGCGAGTGGACAAGCTATAACCAGTTTCTGTACCCAAACCCGCAGGAGTACGTTCCGGCCCGGGACCTTGTAGCTGCCACCTATAACCCTGTAACAGATAAAATGTACTTCGGGAGCTATGGTGATGGCTTAGTAGAGTGGGGTGGACCAGGCAATACATTGCGCTATAATAACAGCAACAGTACCTTGGTCAGTAACTCCCCTGATGCGGCTGCCAACGCTGTACGGGTTACAGACATGGACGTGGATGCAGCGGGTAACGTGTGGGTGGTAAACAGGCACCAACTTTCTGGCGCACCGGGGCTGCATGTGCTGCAACCAGACGGCACCTGGAAATCTTTTTTGCTGCCGGGGGTAGCGGATGGTAGTAACCTGGACCTGATTCAGGTGGACGACTACAACCAGAAATGGCTCTCTGTTTCGCGCAGGGGAAACACCAGCAGCGGGCTTGTGGTGTTTGATGAGACACAGAACCGGGTGCGCCAGCTACGAGCCGGGGAGGGGAATGGCGGCTTGCCGGACGGTGCTGTCTATAGTATGGCCAAAGACCTGAACGGCGACATCTGGGTAGGTACAGCCAGTGGAGTAGGTGTATATTATAATCCCGGCTTTGTATTTGAAACACAGCCATATGATGCTCACATCCCGGTTATTGACAGGAGGCCGCTGCTGAACGGTCAGATAGTGCGCTCCATTTCAGTAGATGGTGCCAACCGGAAATGGATGGGAACCGACCACGGCCTCTGGCTCTTCAGCCCTGACGGCGATGCAGTGATACATCATTTTACTACCCAGAACAGCCCGCTGCCCTCAGACAAAGTGCTATCAGTAGCAGTGGAGCATAAAACAGGGGAAGTGTTCATAGCCACAGAGGCAGGCGTTGCCTCTTACAGGGCAGGTGCCACCATCACAGAAGGTGAGCCTGAGTGCGCCACTGTTTTCCCGAACCCCGTGCGCCGCGACTATACCGGACTGGTGGGTGTTTCGGGTTTGCCAAACAATGCCGATGTCCGCATCACCGACATTTCCGGAACACTGGTGTACAAGACAAAAGCGCTGGGAGGCACACTGAACTGGGACGCCCGCGATTACAACGGCAAACGCGTGAAAGCCGGGGTATACCTGGTGATGAGTTCAGGTGCGGAAGGTGGGCAAACCTGTATCAGTAAAATAGCCGTACTGGAATAGAAGCTGAATAGCCTCATTGCTTTCTAAGCGTATTTTAATCCATTGCAAATAGTAGACGACACTGCATATGGATTCTTTTTACCTGCCCCTCCGAGGAGGGGATTTTCTGCAAGAGTAAAATATTCCCCTCCTCGGAGGGGCAGGAGTGGGTTTTTACTGTTTTCACATGAGAGCCTATGTTCACTTGAAGGCTCCTGTATGAGAATATGCTTTATATCTTTTATCCTGATACTTGTACCCAACCTTTATGCTAGTTAAAACACGGGGCATTGTACTGAACCATATCAAGTACCGCGAAACTTCCGTTATTGCCAGAGTGTACACGGAGGCACTGGGGGTGCAGTCGTACATCATAAACGGGGTGCGGAAGAAAGGGCCAGGTTCACGCGTTGCCCTGTTTCAGCCGTTCACGCTGCTGGAGATGGTCGTGTATACCTCGCCCAGAGGCGGCCTTACGCGCATATCGGAGTTCAAAATCGCTCATCCTTTTTCCTCTATTCCTTTTGATATCCGGAAGAGCAGTATCCTGCTGTTTCTGTCAGAGATGGTGTCGCGCACTATAAAGGAGGAGGAGGAGAATCCGGTGCTGTTTCACTTCCTTTACAATGCCATCATCTTCTTTGATGCGCAGGAGCAGGGCTTTGAGAACTTTCACCTCGTGTTTTTGCTACAGCTCAGTTACCATCTGGGCTTCGGTCCGGGCTCCGGGGCAGAGATTGTGGAGCAGGTAGCCTTCTCGGCCAATGCCCAGTCTGCTACCTCGGCACCACCTGTGCTGGCGCTGCAGGCGCACGAGCGTTTCTTTGACCTGTTGCTGAAAGATTCGTCACCAGGCATCATTCCTAATGGGCGTGTCCGGCGCGAACTGCTGGACATCCTAATCCGCTACTACCAGTTGCATGTAGACCGGTTGGGTGAGATAAAGTCATTAGCTATACTATCGGAGGTGTTGGCGGAGTAGGAGCAGGGTTAACCGATAGGCATAAAAAAGCCGGAGCTTGTTATATTTAACATGCTCCGGCTTTTTGAGTTTATCAGAAACTTACTGTATGCTTATTACTTCTATATCAAAAATAAGCACTGCATTTGGGGGTATGGCGCCCTGTGAACCGTAGCGGCCATAGCCTAAGTGCGATGGGATATATAGGCGGGCTCTTTCACCTACCTTCATCAGCTTCAGGCCTTCATCCCAGCCCGGAATAACTCTGCCTGCACCAACAGGTTCAACCACAAAGGTTTTGTTCCTGTCTACACTGGAATCAAACTTGGTGCCGTCGAGTAACGTGCCGGTATAGTGCACTTCCACATCATCCCCGGACTCCACCTTTGCGCCTGTGCCTTCCTCCAGCTTTTGGTAATATAACCCAGAGTTTGTACGGGTAACCTCAGCCATATCCACATTGTTAGTACTTAGATACTCCTTAATGAGCTTGTCATCCGTCTCCCGCTGTGCTACCGGGTCAAAATAGTAGGGTGACTGCTCATCCTGAGAGCAGGAAACAAGAGTTCCAATGGTGAAGAAGAAGAGAAACGCCTGTAGCAGGCGGCTTCTCTTTCCTGAATATGACTTAATGTTCTGCATAAGAATAATTTTAGTAGGTACTACTGCTTCTCTACATCCACCAGTTCCACGTCGAAACGCAGGATGGAGTTGGCTGGCATATCAGGGCCGCGGTCCTGCTCACCGTAAGCCAGAGTAGAAGGAACAAGTAAAGTGGCATCGCTGCCTTCCTGCAGCTTCTGAATTGCCTCATCCCATCCCTTTATTACCTGGCCCTCGCCGAGCGTGAATTTGAATGGCTCGCCATTCGCCGCAGGGTTGTTGCGTGAACTCTCTAATTCTTTACCATCCAGGTGCGTCAGCTTGTAATGTACCGAAACCTGGTCGCCTGCACTGGCCTGTGGGCCTTTGCCTGGCTCATTTACTACATAATAAACGCCTGATTCTGTTTTCTGTACATTCTGCAGGTTGTTTTGCTGGATGTACTCCTGAATTCTCTGATCATCCACTTTTTGCTGCTCCACAGCACGCGCCTGCGCTTCCTGCATCTGCTGCTCAAACATCTGCTGCTGGTCTGCCATCGCCTGCTCTCTTGACTGTACTTTCTCTGCTTTGATGAAGAAAGTCAACTGTGAACCTGGCTTGATGAATGGAGGCATCGGCTGGGCGAATGTTTTCGCGAAAAGAGAGTCAGCGCTTACTTTAAACACGCCGCTGTCACCCGGAGACAGCATCATCAGGGCCTGCTCTAAGCTACCCTTAAACGTTGGCTCCATTACCGGGATCATAACCGGCTGGTCCTGGGTGCGGGAATCAAACAGGACAGAGTCTTCAGCGTTTTGGTAAGACATCTGCATCGTCACTACTTCTCCTATTTTGGCGCCAGTAGTGTCCTCAGGAGAAACCTGACCTTTGTTCTCGTACGCACCATCCTCGGTTCTTTCGTAAATTTTATAGGTCAGGCCATCAGCCGTTGTATAAAATTCATCACTGTTATTGTTGCAGCCTTGCAACAGAAAAGCGCCAGCTATCACTGGCAACAAAAATTTGGTTTTAGATAGCATTGATATAAGTTGATATAAATTGTTACTTGGTTAGGGCCTGCTGCAATTGGTCTTTATAAAGCGGCAACAGGCTTTCGAATTTTTGTATGGTGGCCTCCAGTGTGTCCATGGAAATACCGCCAGCTGCGTTTTTGTGGCCTCCGCCGCTAAAATGCGACCGTGCAAACTCATTTGCAGAGAAATCACCTACCGACCGGAACGACATTTTCACAGCCTGGGTGCGATCGATGATGAGCGCTGCAAATACTATGCCTTCAATGGAAAGCGCATAATTTACAAGGCCCTCTGTATCACCTGTTTTAGAGTTGTAGGCTTTCAATTCATCCGCTGTAATGGAGATGTAGGCCGTTTTATACTCCTGTAGCACCACCAGCTTGTCTTTCAGCACATAACCCAAAAATCGCAGGCGCAGTTCCGTAGAGCTGTCGTAAATAAGGCGGTGGATGTTAGAGGTTTTCACGCCAATCTGCAGCAAATCAGCAATAATCAGGTGTACATTCTGAGAGGTGCTTGGGTGCCGGAAAGATCCTGTGTCGGTCATAATGCCCGCATAGAGGCATTCCCCGATGCCCGTGTCTATCAGGTCGGCGTCGCCCATTGCCTTTATCAGGTCATAGACAATTTCGGCTGTGGCGGCCGCGCTGGTATTGGCGTAGTCCAGGTCAGCGAAATCCTCCGGCTCCAGGTGGTGGTCTATCAGCACCTTCGCACCTTGGGCCTGCCGGATATACTCGCCCATCTCGCTGATGCGGGAAAGCGTGTTGAAGTCAAGGCAGAAAATCACCTGCGACTCTGCTATGATACGCTGTACCAGGGCATCGTTCTTTTCAGAGTACACGATTACGTCGTCGTTGCCCTCCATCCAGTTCAGGAATTCAGGGTAATCAGAAGGCGTAATAACCGTAACACGGTGGCCTTTCTTTTTAAGGTAACCTGCCAAACCCAGTGAAGAACCCAACGCATCCGCGTCCGGTTTATGGTGTGTGGTGATCATCACCTCTTTAGGCTCCTGCAAAAGCTCTTGCAGCGCATTGATATTGTGCATACTATAGGTTTAAATCCTCTGATTAATAAGGATATAAGGCGCAAATTTGAGAATAAAATACTTCTAAAGCAATTAATTAGCGCTTTAGGCAGCATCAGTCGTGGTAGAATAACCCTGCGTGCAATATAGGAGTTAACTAAAGTATAATAGAAAGTATGCTGTTTTTATCTGAAATGCCCTACTTTTGCAGTCCGAAACTAAAGTATAACTTATATAGATTAAAGAAACATGGCTGGAAACAAGACATTCACTATGATTAAGCCTGATGCGGTGGCAGATAACCACATTGGCGGTATTACACAAATGATTGAGCAAGGCGGCTTCCGTATTGTGGCAATGAAAAAAACAAAGCTATCTGAGGAGCGTGCCGGTAAATTTTACGAAGTGCACAAAGAGCGTCCTTTCTATGGCGACCTTGTAAACTATATGTCTTCCGGCCCTATCGTGGCAATGATTCTGGAGAAAGACAATGCGGTGGAAGACTTCCGTAAGCTGATTGGCGCTACCAACCCGGCGCAGGCTGAGGAAGGTACTATCCGTAAGAAGTATGCAAAGTCTATCGAGGCGAACGCCGTGCACGGCTCTGACTCTGATGAGAACGCGCAGATTGAAGGCGATTTCTTCTTCTCTGCTGACGAGCGCTTCTAAGCACTAAAAATTACTTATTGATTGAAAGCCGCATAGCCGTAATGGTTGTGCGGTTTTTTTATGTGTAGTATATAGGATATATATTATATTTGGGTCCGAATTAGCCTGAGCAGCTCTAACATGAAACAGACTTTACTTCTCATTGCCTTAGTGCTTTGCCCTCTCCTCACCTTCGCGCAGCAGGAGGATGAATACAGACCCGTCGTGATACATTACAACGCCCAGTGGCAGGTAACCAAACCGGAAGCTGCTGTAGTAAAACGATTGGCCTATTTGCCGGCAAATATCAAACATATAAAAGACCTGAATGCTCCTGAATTTATACATGGCATCAAGGATTACTATGCAAATGACACAATGCTGGCAAGAGGGCATTATAATGAGAGGGGCGAGAAATGGGCCACCTGGTCTTTTTATTACCCCAACGGGCAACTCGACTGCCAAGGCAAGTTCGATAGGTGGAAACTGGTTGGAGAATGGCGGTTCTGGTGGCCCGATGGCAAACCCATGATGGAGGTGTACTACGGGCAGGATTATGACTTAATCATGCGAAACTGCTGGAATCAGCAGGGCGATCAAACCGTGAGGGACGGCAATGGCAGCTATGCCGCTGTTGTACCGGATGAGAATGGTGTGGATATGCTGCTCAAAGGTTCTTACCAGAACGGCTACCAGGCTGGCGAATGGACTTATGGTCCTGAAGGAGGTAATCCGATTGTGCGCCAGAAGTTTGGCGAAAAAGGCAAGGTGCTCGAGGGGGTGATGTATGCCAAAGGCAAAGTAAAGAAAAAGTACACATCCCCGAACAGGCTGCGTGTGGAGCCGGAACCAGAAAATGCAGGAGAGGCCGAAAGGTGGATACCGGACCCTGCCTTTTATGAGAAGGGTTACCCAGTGGTGGCGGATGTGCTCAGCCTGGAGGTTCAGAAGGTGGAGGTTGACAAGAAGCTAAAGTCTGTTACAAATCATTATTACAACATCATTCAGCGGTTTGAAGGCGGGGCAGACACTACAGTTTTTGGTGCGCCTGTTGTATTGCCTGTTTTCAAAAGAAATGTGCAATCCTTTATCAGCACGCATTATAAGTTTCCCGAGCATTTGCGGAACCAGCACATACAGGGAATCATGGTGGCCACCTTTCTGGTGGATAAGGAAGGGGTAATAAAGGACCCCATCATCATAAAGAGTTTGGACCCTGCGCTGGACGAAGCATACCTAAAAATGATAAACAAAATGCCTGCCTGGCAGCCGGGTACTGTTAACGGGAAACCAGCTGAGATGCTCATGACTTTGCCGCTTCGAATCAAAGGGAGCTACATTGTGGCGGAGCATGAAGGGTTTGGAGGTAGGAGAGGGAGGGGTAGGAACTTTTAAAAGCCTCTGGCTATCAGGTTGTGAAAAACAGCAGCGGCCAGCATAAAATGCTGGCCGCTGCTGTTATAAGTGAGTTGATTTAGTCTCTCGGAATCACGAGGCGCTGGCCTGGCCGGATCAGGTCCGGATTAGGGCCTACTGTGTCTTTGTTTGCTTCGTAAATGCGCTTCCAGGCATTGGCATCGCCATAGTGCTTCTTGGCAATTTTAGAAAGAGAGTCCCCGCTCTGCACAGAATAAATATCCTGCGTAGGAGTGGTAGGCTTTATCTGACTCTTGTCATTTTCATTGTAAAATGCTTGGTTCGGGTTTCCCGGAGTTGTGGTTACTTTTTCTGTTCCTTTCGGGTTTGTAGCCGGCTTTGCTGCTGGTTTTGCAGGCGCTTTTTCCCCCTTCTTAAAAAAATCCATTAATCCCATATCGGTATAAATTTTAAGTCAACGTTAAATAATTAGGCGGCTACGATGCTTAGCAAAAGCCGCTTAACATAAAATACGCCTGCAAAGGGAGTTAGTTGTGCCGCTGCATTGCAACGGCATGATATAGAAGACCGTAAGAAGCAAGCATACGAGGCTATGGCAGTGGCTCAAGCCTTCAGACGCATAAAAAATAAACTATGAACGGTATGATGAAAAATAAAATAAATTATAAGCATAAACTGAACACGCTGTTGGCTATGTTATTTGCAGTAGTGCTGGTAAGCTGTGGCGGAAGTGATGAAGTTGGTTCCGAAAATATGATCTCTGGAACAAACAGTAAAACCTGGGTGGCTGATGAGGAAATGAATTCAGCCGGTCAGGAAGTAGACCAGGTAGATAGCGATGAGCAGGGAGGAATGCAGTTTTATGCTGATGGCCGCTTTGCGATGGGCGAAAGTGGTATGTTAAGGACAGGTACATGGTCCTTTGATCAGGCTGCCAATCGCCTGACACTTCAGTTTGAGGATGAGGACGTAAGCCAGAACTTTGAAGTGACGAAGCTGACGGAAGATGAAATGAACTTAAGAGTGCCGGATGGCTCGGAAATGAAGCTGAAAGCAAAATAAGGACGCAACTCTTTCCGTAATCTATAGTATATAAAAGAGAAGTTTCGATTTTTTAAGCGGCAGTCTGCGTAACAGCAGGCTGCCGTTTTTGCTTTCGAAGCAGCGGGCGCAGTGAAAGCAGGCCAACTAAAGGCCCGACAGCGAGTAAAACGAAAGACAGGTGTGGCGGTATAACAGTAAGCAGGTAACCCGTAACTTGTATGCTTCCGATGGTGATGGCAAACCCAATAGAGGTGACAACGGTAAGGGCTGTGCCCACAAGCTGAGGAGGTGCCGTTTTAGCAGTGAGCGCAGAAAGCTGCGGCGAGTCACCTACCACCACTATTCCCCAGAACAGCAGAAAAGGCAGCAACAAGGCAGGCTCCTGCAGCACCCATACCGACAGGATGCAGCAAACACCTGACAGCAGCAACTGCACAAATGCCACCCAACTGCTGCCCCAGCGCTGCGATAGATATCCTCCCCCGATACACCCGATAGCCCCGGCCGCTATTACACTGAAGCTATAAATTGAGAGTTGATCCGGTGACAGTTGCGGAAGTCCGTAGGCTAATATAAAAGGTACAAAAGCCCATAGGGTATATAACTCCCACATATGCCCGAAGTAGCCAAAGGCCGCAGCACGAAATTCTTTTTCCCTGAACACCTTCAGCATATTGCCCATATCAAACCGTGTGCCCTTGCTGTGGTAAGGACCATCAGGCACCAACAGGTACATCAGCACACCTCCCAGAGCTGCCAATGCACTAACGGCTAACAGCATTGTTTGCCAGGGAAGATTTGTCCCGAGTCCCCGCAGCAGGTGCGGGAAAGCAGTGCCCAGCACCAGCGCCCCCACCAGGTAACCGATGGCCTTGCCTAACCTGCCACTGTACCAGCTAGCCGCTATCTTCATGCCCACCGGGTAAATGCCCGCCAGCAGAAAACCTGTCACCGCACGCAACAGCAGCACTCCTCCCACGCTTGTAGCAGAAAACAGCACCAGGGCATTGGCTATGGCACCCAATAAGGCACAAATCAAAAACAATAGCCTTGGTGACATGCGGTCAGCCAGCGAGAAAAAAGCAAAGCAGAGTGTGCCGAGTATGAAGCCAAACTGCACAGCAGATGTGAGCAGGGGCAGCGCGCCTTCTTGCAGTTGCAGCGACGCCTGCAACTCCGGCAGCACCGCGTTGCCGGCAAACCAAAGCGAGGTGCCTGCAAACTGAGAAAACACAATAGTCGGCAGAATACGGGCAGGTGCTGAAGGTGGCGTGGCTGTTTGGGACATTCTGAGTTAGAAAGTTAAAGGGTTAGAAAGTTAGAGAGTTAAAAAGTTTAAAAATTGGGTTGTTTAACTAAGATATTAATAGAATAGACAGGAGATAACCTGATGATACAAAATGAGCTTTGCCGTGACTGGGAGTCATCTAATATAATGCCAGCGGGGCGGCATCAAACTATAACTTTCTAATCCTCTAACTTTTTAACTTTCTAACTCGGAAGGCTCTCTACCTCAAAAGGTTGTTTCGGCAAATTTCTCCAGTGTCTTGCGGGTTTCGTAGGTGCGTTCGAACATGCCCATGTGCCCGGTTTTGGCGATAAAGTAGACCATGCTATTATCGGGCAGGTGGCATTGTTCCAATGCTTTCTCCATCGGTACGGCACCATCATCTTTTCCGAAAATAAACAGCACGGGGTATTTTGCCTTCTTCAGCACCTCTGATCTGTCAGAGCGGTCGCGCATGGCGGCGAGCGCACCCAGTACCGTTTCTTTAGGTGTCTGGCGGCCGATTTCCTTCATCATCTCGATCTCTTCTTTCAGCCGTGCCCGGTTTTCGCTGTAAAAGAGCGGCTCTACAAAAGGGTTGATGAAGTTTACCACTCCATGACGCTCTACATAATCGATCGTTTTGTTACGGTTTTCTTTCTTCTCATCTGTGTCGGGTAGGGCAGAGGAGTGGAAGAGGCAGAGACCATTTAGCATGTGGCTATACTTTTCTGCGAAGGCCATGCTAACGTAGCCCCCCATGGAATGCCCGATCAGGAGGCACTTCTTTACGCCCAGTTCATCTAACCGGCGCTTCACATCCTCGGCCATGTCTTCCATGCTGTAGCTGCTGATACCTTCCGTATTATCGCCGTGGCCGGGGAGGTCCAAAGCGATGGTTCTGAACTGCTGCTGCAGCGGCTTCATAAAATCTGCCCAAACCTGCTTACTCTCACAGAAGCCATGCAGGAAAACTAATGCATCAACGGAACCCGCATCTATATAAGTGTTTGCCATATTGTCTGAATCAGGATTTACAGGATGTTGAGGATACACAAGATTGAATTTACAAATTTATTTCATTTGAGTCTTTCATACTTGGTTATGAACTGAAGGATACATTCAGAGTATATTATATTACAGTGAATTATGATGCATCAGTAATCCAGTTCATCCTTAACATCCTGTAAATCCTGATTCAGACAAACAAAAAGCCTCACAGGGCTTAACACACTGTGAGGCTTTATATACAATTATTGTATTTTTAATCTAAACCCGCGCCTTCACCGAAACGCCCATCATTTCACGAACGGTGCGCTCAATAGCTGCAGGGTCCATGCCTGCTTCTTTGTGTAGTTCTAACTGTGAGCCATGCTCGAAAATCTGATCAGGTATACCCAAACGTTTTACCTGTGAGGTATAGCCATTGTCGACCATAAACTCCAGTACAGCGCTACCGAAGCCACCCTGCAGGCAGCCGTCTTCCACGGTAATCACTTTCTCATACTTGCTAAAGATATGGTGCAGCAACTCCTCATCCAGCGGTTTGGCAAAGCGCATATCGTAGTGGCCAGGGGTAATACCGTCGTACTTCAGCTTTTTGCACACATCAACCGCATAATTGCCAATATGGCCGAAGGTAAGGATGGCTACTTCTTCACCTTCCTGTACGGTGCGGCCTTTGCCGATTTCGATTAGCTCCAGCTTTGTGCGCCACTTCGGCATCACACCTTCACCGCGCGGGTAACGGATGGTAAACGGACCGGCACCGTCTTGTGTAGCAGTATACATCAGGTTGCGCAGTTCCTTCTCGTTCATAGGAGCAGATACCACCATATTCGGGATGCAGCGCATATAGGCAATGTCATAGGCACCATGATGGGTAGGACCGTCGGCACCGGCAAAACCAGCTCTGTCGAGGCAGAAAACCACCGGCAAGTTCTGCAGGCATACATCGTGCACCACCTGGTCGTAGCCGCGCTGCATAAACGTGCTGTAAATGTTGCAGAACGGAATCAGACCTTGCGTGGCTAAACCAGCAGAGAAAGTAACCGCATGCTGCTCGGCAATGCCCACGTCAAAGGCACGATCCGGCATGGCCTTCATCATAATGTTGAGAGAGCAACCGGAAGGCATGGCAGGCGTAACGCCCATTACTTTAGGGTTCTGCTCCGCCAGTTCTACAATGGTATGGCCAAACACATCCTGGTACTTTGGAGGCTGCGGCGTGTCGTGGTGCTTTTTATAGATCTCGCCCGTAATTTTATCGAACAGGCCTGGCGCGTGCCATTTGGTCTGATCTTTCTCGGCCAGGGCAAAGCCTTTGCCTTTAGTGGTGAGGCAATGCAGGATTTTCGGACCCGGGATATGTTTCAGGTCTTCCATCACTGACACGAGATGGTCTATATCATGTCCGTCAATCGGGCCGAAGTAGCGGAAGTTGAGGCCTTCGAACAGGTTGCTCTGCTTCAGGATAGCCGCTTTCACGCCGCTCTCAATCTTTGAGACAACCGTGCGGGCATCCGGGCCGAACTTGCTGATTTTGCCCAGTATTTTCCACACCTCGTCACGCATCTTATTATAGGTGCGGGAGGTGGTTATATCGGTGAGGTATTCTTTCAGCGCACCTACATTCGGGTCAATGCTCATGCAGTTGTCGTTGAGCACTACCAGCAGGTTGGCGTTCGCCACGCCGCCATGGTTCAGCGCTTCAAAGGCCATACCGCCCGTCATGGCACCGTCGCCGATCACGGCAATGTGCTGGCGCTGGTCTTCGCCTTTGTATTTAGAGGCAACGGCCATACCCAGTGCCGCCGAGATGGAGGTGCTGGAGTGGCCTACGCCAAACGTATCGTACTCGCTTTCTTTTCTTTTCGGGAACCCGGAAATGCCGCCATACTTGCGGTTGGTGTGGAAAATATCGCGGCGACCCGTCAATATTTTGTGCCCGTAAGCCTGGTGCCCCACGTCCCAGACCAGTTGGTCGTAGGGAGTGTTGAACACATAGTGCAAGGCTGTTGTAAGCTCCACTACGCCGAGACTGGCACCAAAATGGCCGCCATGTATCGAAACGACATCAATGATATACTGCCTGAGTTCCTGGCATACCTGCAACAGTTGCGCTTCCTTCAGCTTCCTCAGGTCGGCAGGTGTGTCGATGGAGGCCAGCAGCTCTCCGGGTTTAATAATCATAGGGTTGTCTTTATAGACCCAACAAAAAAATGTAGCGAAAGTTTACTAATGGCAACAATTACGCTAACAGCCAACGGGTAAAGTTAATAAAATTAGATAAAAGCATACTCTTTAGCCGCCTTGTTTCATACGGAAGCGAAGAAAAAAAGGCTTATATTATATAGTGAAAGCTATATTTATATTGAAATAAGTTGCTTAGGCTGCTTTTTAGAAGGCAAAGTTATGGCGGCAAGGGCAAATATTTTTTCTGATACACGCTGATTTGAGGCAGAAGTTCTGAACCATGCCTGTCCGGCTTTTGGTTGTAGAGGAGGCTTTTATGGTAGCTGTCTGCCGAAAATCCTTATTTTTGTGAACTGCGCTGTGCCAAGCGCCTAAACCATAGCTTATAACAGGTGAGTTTCGAGATTAAATTACCATTGTTCAAAGGGCCCTTTGATTTGCTGCTCTTCTTTATTGAGCGCGACGAACTGGACATCCACGATATTCCGATCTTTCAGATTACGAATGAATTCATGGGATACCTGCAGCAGTTAGAGCAGCTTAACATAGAGGTAGCCAGCGATTTTATTCTAACGGCTGCAACGCTCATGCGCATAAAGGCTAAAATGCTGCTGCCGCGCGCTGACAAAGACGAGGAAGGCAATGAAATAGACCCGCGTGAGGAGCTGGTACAACACCTGCTGGAGTACAAAAAGTATAAAAGCGCTATTCCGGATCTGACCGCCATGGAAGAGCAGCGTATGGCACAGGAGAACAGAGGCAACATACACGAGGAACTGCAGCAGATAGCTCTTGCTAACCATTTTGAGTACGAACTGCAGGACCTGAGCCTGTACAAGCTGATGCGGGTGTTCGAGAAGGTGATGGTGCGCTACGATGAGGAGCAAAGCCGACCTAAACACACCGTTATCACGTATCCGTATACCATTGAAGAACAGCGTGACCTTATCATGCGGATGGTGACGGAGCGCAATCAGCTGGCTTTCTCGCAGCTCATTGCAGAGTTTCCGGACAAGATCGGGATGATCTTCAACTTCCTGGCTATTCTGGACATGCTGCAGCTCAACCTGATAGGTGTGGAAGTGGGCGAGGGTTTCAATGATTTCATTATAACCGTGGCCGAAGGGCAGGCAGCGCAGGTAATGCAACTGTTGATAGAAGAGTAGCAGGAAATACAAAACAAAATTACTGTTCAGGCTAACCGTTTGGCATACGATTAGTTATAAGCTTTATGCCTCTGCCACCGCTGGCACTCTGCCGCAGAACGGGCAGGCTTAAGCCATTACACTTACATGGACCAGAACGAGAAGACAATACTTAAGAACTTTAGCCCCGTCAAAATTCTGATACCGGTATTTTTGGGTTTGGCGGCTACCGTCTGGCTTTTTATACGAGACGACAAGGTAAGTGAACTGAAGGGTTTAGCCCAGGCCAACGTATGGTGGCTGGTGGCGGCGCTGTTGGTGCTGGTGGTGCGCGATGCTGGCTATATGTACCGTATCCGCAGCCTTACAGATAAATTCCTGACCTGGCGCAACAGCCTCGACGTGATCATGCTCTGGGAGTTTGCCTCTGCCATTACACCTTCTGTAGTGGGAGGTACTACTATTGCCACCATTATCCTGAACAAAGAAGGTATTCCGCTTGGTAAGTCGCTGGCGTATGTCATGCTCACGGCTGTGCTGGATAACATGTTCTTTATTGTGGCGGCCCCCATTGCGCTGCTGCTGACGCAGGGGCAGGTTTTCCCCACATTCAACCTAGATCCATCCGATGTCACAAAGCTGCAGTCGGCCTTTTATGTCAGCTATAGCCTGATTGCAGTATATACCTTCGCCATGATTTATGCCCTTTTTGTAAAACCAAGGGCATTTAAGTGGTTGCTGCTAAAGGTTACTTCTATCCGCTTCCTGCGTAAGTGGCGCGTGAATGCGTTCCAGCACGGCAACGAAATTGTATGGGCATCGGAGCAACTCAAAGGCAAGGGATTTAATTACTGGTCCAGAGCTGTTATTTCGACCATTTTTGTGTGGAGCGCCCGTTACTTCCTGCTCAACTGCCTTATTGCCGCTTTTACCGATGTTACGCTCAGCGAGCACATGCTGATTATTTCCCGCAACCTGATCTTCTGGATTGTGATGCTGATTGCCATTACACCAGGTGGTGCCGGTATTGTGGAGATGGCGTTCCCAAGCTTCTTCGGCATATTCCTGGGCGGTTTCAGTAGCATCGTAGTTGTACTCTACCGCCTGATTACGTACTACCCATACCTCATACTAGGTTCTATTTTCCTGCCAAGGTGGATTGCGAAAGTCTTTGGGCACTATCCGAAGCAAAGTGAAGTACGGGCCTGACGCAAAGGAAATTTGATAAAGATGAATGAACAGAAAAAGCAGCATGAAGTTATACTTATGCTGCTTTTTTGTGACAGAAGCGGTGCTTAACAGATAAATACCAGGTGCAGAAGTCTTATTGTCACATAATAAATGCTACAACAGCCAATGTTTGTCAAGCACTAGTTCCAGCGGGACGACCTGTTAATAGAAATTATCTTGGCTTCCTCCCTAGCTCCAGCGGAGCGACCTGTTTCTATGATGTATAAACAGGCCGCTCCGCTGGAGCTAGAAAAACTTATGAAATACGAAGCTAACAACAGGTCGTCCCGCTGGGACTCTGGCATGAAGAATGTAAACCCAGGGAAATGAAAGTTATCATTATAGGAGGTGGAATAGGCGGTTTGTGTGCGGCTATTGCGCTTCAGAAGGCAGGCATCGAGGCGGTGGTGTATGAAGCCGCACCTGAACTAAAGCCTGTGGGAGCCGGAGTAGGTTTGGCTGCCAACGCTATGCAGGGCCTGGAACGCTTAGGCGTTTCAGAGGCAGTGGTGGCACGTGGGAAACAGCTGACAGCGCTGGTGATGTTTGATGAAAACGGAAAAATTATCAGCAACCTCGATACCCAACCGCTGAGCAGGAAGTACGGCATCAGCAACTTTGTGATACACAGAGCCGACCTGCACGAAGTGCTGCAGCATCACCTGCAGCCAGGCTCGCTGCTGTTAGACAAGCGCTGCGCCAGTATCAACCAGCAGGCAGAGCAGGTGCAGGTAAGCTTTACCGATGGCACTCAAGCCACAGCCGATTTGCTTATTGCCGCCGATGGCATTAACTCCGTGGTGCGCCGCCAACTACTGCCGCAGCGCCAGCCGCGCTACGCCGGCTATACCTGTTGGCGTGCTGTAATACAGAACCCGGGAGTGGAGATCAATACTATGATTTCAGCGGAGACATGGGCACCACAGGGCCGCGTGGGTATTGCGCCACTGCAGGACGACAGCATCTACTGGTATGCCTGCATCAATGCGCCGGAGCGTGATGCGCGCATGCGACAGATGGCTCCTGAAGATTTAGCAGCGCACTTTGAAGGAGTAAATCCTCCCATAGCGGCTGTGCTGGCTGGTACAAAACCGGAGCAGATCATCTGGAACGACATTGCTGACATAGAGCCTTTAAAAAAGTTTGTGTTTGCGCGGGTCGTGCTGTTAGGAGATGCTGCGCATGCAACTACGCCGAACATGGGCCAGGGGGCCTGTCAGGCCATTGAAGATGCGGTGGTGCTGGGGCAGTGCCTGGAGCAGCAAACCGCTATAGCGGCGGCGCTGGCACTATACGAAAAACGGAGAGTGGCCCGTACAGCTAAAGTTATTCGCCTCTCCAGGTTGCTGGGGCAGGTGGCGCAATGGCAGCAACCGCTGCTAGGCAGCATCCGCAACAGCCTTTTCCGGGCAATGCCTAAAAATATTACACAAAACCAGATGGAGTGGCTGTACAAGGTAGACTTTTAAGTAAAAATTATTACTTTCAGCGTAATCTGTCCTTTCTTTAATTTGTACATCCTTATTTATAAAACTTAGTACGGTGTTTGTTCCCGTATACCTGCACTATAAAAAGCATATCATGATAAGAAAACTATTGCTGTTACTGACAATCACTACATTTTTAAGCTGCTCCGACAGCAATACCGACTTGCTGGACGAACTGCAGGCTGCTGTTGATGAAGAGGAGATGGGGGAAAACGGGTATAATGTAGTAGAACTGGAAAGCCTGACAGATTTTGAATGGGATACGCTGTACTTCTTTCAGGCGGGAGAAGACAAGCGTGCTATCAGCGACGCGATTGGGTTTAGGTGGGAAGGCGAAACTGTGCCGCAACTTAATAGAAGGCTTCTGTTTACAAAAGATGGACAGGTCGTCTCTTACACCGACTATAACTACATGGAGTTCCCTTTGATGGTGTACGGCTGTAATGAAGACAGATGGGTGTATCCACGCAGTAGGTCCAGGTTTGCTACTTTTAAGTACTGTAGTGATGGCACTACCATTTATCCTTTTATTCCTGTGGAATGTGCTGGTAACCTAAGCGAAATGATAGAAACCGGTTGCCCGGAGGGAGAGGGAGAAGAGCCCGCAGTATGAGAAGGCGCTAGATTTAGCTAGATTAGAAAGAGCCGGGCTAACTAGCCCGGCTCTTTCTAATTGGGGTCAGGTCAGATGGTTGGAGCAACTAACTTGTGCTGGTTAGGTTTTATAACGCTCCAGTGTATCATTTCATCATCTCTGTTGGTTTTCTGCAGCCCCAGTTTCTCTAATATTCTGGCGGAAGCTGTATTGCTTATCAGACATTTTGCGGTCACTGCTCTTACTTCAGGCTGTTGAAAGGCCCAGTCTGTCAGGGCTTTGGCTGCCTCCATGCCATAGCCTTTCTTGTGCTCCTGCTCAATAATGGCATAGCCAATGTCAACCTCCCCCTCCGCATTCGGTCTTCCTTTAAAACCTGCATCGCCAATTACGGTCTTCTTGCTCTTCAGCACAATCATCCACGACTCAAACCCGGTTGGTTCCTGCACCAGTTCCAGGTTTCTTAGGATTTTTGGCAGCGTTTCAATGGCCTCCTGATCAGGCCAATTAGCAGTTATTTGTAGGCCGATCTCATTTAAAATGCTCGTATCCCCCGCTAAAAGGAAGCGGGTAGTTGCAAGTGTGAAGGGTATAAGTATGAGTCTATCAGTATAAATGGTTGCGGCGCTCATGCCAGTTCCTGATGTTAAAAAGCTGTTGATCAAGTGCCTTTAATTTGAGGGTCTCTTAGTGGTATGCCGTAGGCCTGGCACTAAGAGACCCTCAAACAAGTATAAATATTTTGTTTCCAGGAAAGCCGTGGTTTTGAACTTAAAGGTTCGTTAACGGCTGATGAAGAGAACGTATTTTCCGCCAGGAGTATGTACTACCATTGCTGCGGGAGAGGTTAGCCGGGCCTTCGTTACTACTAGTTCAGCGCTGCCCCTACCGGAACAGAGCAGTCGTGGCCTAGCTCGCCGTGGGGCGGATTTACGCCAGATGCTACTGCTCCTTTTATAACTGGCGTAGGAGGCGTAACTGTAGGTTGCATATTCAAATTAGGCTGTGCAGGAGCGCTCAAAGGTGTTCCAACCGGAATATCGCAACGGTGGTTTGGCTGGCCATGCGCTGGGTTTAGGGCTGCTGTTGCGCCCTGTGCTGCAGTACCTGTAGCTTGTGCTGAAGTTGTTGTGTTCAGAGGCGCTGTAGTAGTGGCCTCTTGCTCTTTCTCAGAAGAGCAGGCAACAAAACCTAAAACAGCAGCAGACAACAAAATACGTGATATTATTTTCATATGATAAAAGGAGTTGAAGTGAGGAAGATACACAAAAAATGAATTTATAGTTCTCTTTTGTTTAAGAGATTGATTTCAAAGTCAGGATGCATTTAGCTTATTTCAGCAGCAATTGTCTTTTGGGATGATATAAAACATACATGACGGCTTCCTCCTGCGTCTTGCACCCTGAGATTTTTAGCTAAGTATGATACAGGTTTATCATCAGCATAAATAAAAGATGGGGACTAAGGAGCCCCCATCTTTTTGCTCCGGATAAGTAAACCCGGGAACTGTCTGTTTTTTCGTGCTACGAGATGCGTGTATCGAAAAACAGAACCTACACCAACTCGTGCTTCATCAGGTACTCCGCAATTTGTACCGCGTTGGTGGCGGCGCCTTTGCGCAGGTTATCAGCTACAATCCACATATTTACAGTGCGCGGCTGTGTTTCGTCTAAACGGACACGCCCTACCAGCACCTCGTCTTTGCCGTGTGCATCTTTCGGCATTGGGTACTTCAGGTTTTTTACGTCGTCTACTACCAGCACACCTTCTGTTTCGTTCAGGATGCGGTAGATGTCGTCTAAAGAAAAGTCTTTCTCAAACTCTACATTTACAGACTCAGAGTGGCCGCCCATTACCGGTATACGCACGGCTGTAGCCGTTACCCGGATAGAGTCGTCGCCCATGATCTTCTTTGTCTCGAGGATCATTTTCATTTCCTCTTTGGTATATCCGTTGTCCTGGAACACATCAATGTGCGGCAACACGTTCAGATCAATCTGGTATGGGTACGCTTTCTCGCCTTCTTTGCCGGCACGCTCGTTCATCAGCTGGTCTACAGCCGCTTTGCCCGTACCTGTTACCGACTGGTAAGTACTTACCACAATACGCTTCGCCTTCAGCTCTTCGTGCAGCTTGTTCAGCGCCACCACCATTTGTATAGTAGAGCAGTTCGGGTTCGCGATGATTTTGTCTTCCTGCGTCAGCTCGTCTGCGTTTATTTCAGGCACTACCAGTTTCTTGGTAGGGTCCATGCGCCAGGCCGAAGAGTTGTCTACCACCGTGATACCAGCTGCTGCAAACTTAGGAGCCCACTCTGTAGAGGTGCCGCCACCGGCAGAGAAAATGGCAATTTGTGGGGCAGCCGCAATCGCGTCCTGCATCCCGATAACTTTTATCTGTTTACCCTTAAACTCCATCTGTTTTCCAACAGACCTTTCTGAAGCAACCAACAACAATTCATCTACCGGAAAATTACGTTCTTCCAGTACTTTCAAAATTTCACCGCCAACCAATCCTGTGGCGCCTACAACTGCTACTTTCATTGTTTTTAAGGTATAGATAAATAATTAATGTCTAATTTTTTATGGAGCTAAAGTGCCTTTAAACACCATCAGCACAAGTTAAACCGCTTTGTGCAGCCAGTAATAAGTTGCTATATATCCTTTTTGCAGTTTTATCCCGTAAAGGTGCAAAATTAGGTTTTGCTGCTGCCTGTAAGGTTCTGCAGCATCTGCAAGAAGCGCTTATATATTTTATGCTATTCGCAAAGTAAGTAAGTTTTATTCAGAAAAATGCAAATGAAACAAACTTTACTCGCTATACTTCTGCTACTTCCGCTCTTATCACAAGCGCAGCTCCAGGAAAGTTTCGCTGATGGTGACTTTACCCATAGCCCTCCCTGGACTGGTGACGAAAGTAGTTTTATAGTAAACCAGCAGGGGCAACTGCAAAGTAGCGGCCCGTCTGTAACCGGCACCGTGCTACAATTGGCTACACCCTCCCAAGCCGTTGCAGGTACTACCTGGGAATTCTGGGCGAATTTAAAGCTGGCTACCTCTGCCGGTAACTATGCCGATATTTTCCTCATCTCTGATTCCGAAGATCTGCAAAGCAACAGCATCAGCGGCTACTTTGTGCGCATCGGCGGCACACCGGATGAAGTTAGTCTTTTCCGGAAAGACGCAGGCAGAACAGCTGTCAACCTCATCAACGGCGAAGACCAGACCATTGGCAGCAGCACGAATAATGTGGTGCGGGTGCGCGTAACCAGAAGTGTTTCGTATGAATGGGAGTTGGCGATAGATATCTCCGGCTCCGGCCAGAACTATGTGAGCCAGGGCACGGCCACGGATGCCACTTATAAACGCTCCAACTGGTTTGGTTTGCTGCTACGCTACTCCTCTGCCAATAACCAGAAGTTCTTTTTCGATGACTTCGCCATTACCGATACGCAGCCACCTGTACTGGCGGAACTAGAAACAGTGAACACGCAGGAGCTAACGCTGCAGTTTAATGAGCCGCTACAGCCAGAGCCGGCACAGGAGGAAGCGAACTATACCCTGAACGGGAGCATAAAACCTGTCATAGCGGAGCTAACAGGAGCTGGTACAGTCCGGCTTGTCTTTAGCCAGAACTTTAGTGGTGGCACCAACCAATTGAGAGTAGCCGGTCTTTCAGACATATATGGCAACAGGTTCTCAGTTCCCGCGGAAGTAAGCTTCAGCTTTGTGCCACCTGCTGTGCTGCCGGGTTACAACGAACTGCTCATCACAGAGATTATGGCGGATGAATCGCCTGCCGTGGGGCTGCCGCCACAAGAGTATATCGAGCTACATAATCCTACAAATAAAGTGCTTAACCTGCAAGGTATTCGCTACTCCGATGCCACTTCTACAGCTACTTTCCCAAATGCGCAGTTGCTACCGGGGGAGTATGCGGTGGTGGTGCCGAATGCGCAGGTGGCGAACTTCGCGGCATACGGCAATGTCATCGGCATCAGTAACTTTCCGGGGCTGAACAACAGTGGAGAGTTGCTGCAGCTGCGCCAACCCAACGGCCGCCTCATTTATGCTGTTAACTACTCAGATGCCTGGTACAAAGTCAACAGCAAGCGTGAAGGTGGCTGGAGTCTCGAAATGGTTGATGTTGCCAATCCCTGCGGCAGTGTTGAAAACTGGACGGCCTCTGTAGATCCCCGTGGCGGTACGCCTGCGCAGGCAAATACTGTGGCTGCTTCAAATCCTGATAACACGCCGCCTGCGCTGACAACTGTTACAGCCGTTGCTCCTGACCAGTTACTGCTGCGCTTCAGTGAACGGCTCGACAGTGCACAGGCGGCGATGGCAGTCAACTACAGCCTCAGTTCAGGTATACCAATTGCCAATGTGCAGGTACAGGGGCCACTTTTTGTGGAAGTTATAGTTGAGCTAGCTGCCCCTCTACAGGAGAGCCAGCAGTATAATCTAACCGCCACCCAAATAAGTGACTGTTCCGGCAACCTCAGCCCCCAGCCCATTATCTATAACTTTGCCTTGCCATCTGCTCCGGAACCCGGTGATGTGGTCATCAACGAAATCCTGTTTAACCCGAGGTCAGGCGGCGTAGACTTTGTGGAACTGGTGAACCGAAGCAGCAAGTATATTGACCTGCAGCACTGGCAGCTTGCCAACACCAGTAGCGATAGTGTTGCTGGTAACCGTACTGTAACAGCCTCTAACTATGTGCTGGCACCGGGACAGTACGTGGTGCTCACTTCTAACCCCGGCAACATCAAGACGAATTATCCAGCTGCTCAGGACGAGGCTTTTCTACGGATGAGCGCGTTGCCCCCTTACCCTGATGAAGCAGGAACTGTTGTGGTGATACAACCGGATGGACAAACAGCCGATCGATTCTCTTATCATAATAACATGCATTTTGATTTGATAGACGACCTGAATGGTGTTTCGCTGGAGCGGATTCGGCTGGAGGGGCCAACCGCGGCGAGCAACTTCCACTCTGCGGCCAGCACTGCAGGTTACGCCACGCCCGGCTACCGCAATTCACAATCGCAGGAGAATGCAGCAGCGCAGCAGTTGTTTCAGGTGGAGCCCCCGGTTTTCTCTCCGGACGGGGATGGATATGAGGATTTTACAACCATCAATTTCACTACAAATCAAACTGGCTTTGTCGCTAACATCACTGTTTTCGACACACAGGGCCGTGAAATACGGAAGCTGGCCCGCAATGAACTGCTGGCTGCAAACGGCTTCTTTCGTTGGGATGGCTTGCGGGAAGACGGCACCAAAGCAGCCATCGGTTATTACCTGTTCTACATTGAGCTATTCGACCTGAACGGGCAAAAGCGGGAGTATAAAGAGAAGGTTGTGGTGGGAGGGAGGTTGTAAAAGTGAAGTGCTTGCTACATGCTTTCTCATTGATGTTTAAGCTGATTTATTGAGTCTATCATTGGCTGTGCGATTCTTAACAGGATAAACCATAAGTATAAAAAAGCAGCTGTTCCTAAGCAACAGCTGCTTTTTTATACTTATGGTTTATAATCTGCAGTTAATTCGTTACAGTAAAGTTGTTGTTGCTGATTACAGTCTGGCCATTTTGCTCCATTATTATCTTTACAGAGCCAGTAATGCCGGAGGGTATCTCTGCACGAATGGTGGTTTCAGTGACACTTAAAATGGTGGCTTCGGCAGTGCCAAACTTCATAGCTATATAAGGGGTGTCTGGTCTAAATCCTGTACCGGAAATAGTTACAACCGAGCCTGCCGTACCAGTGTTAGGTGAAAAGGAAGTGATGGTTGGGGCCAATACTGTGAATTCATCTTCTGATTCAGCTAACCAGTTTCCATACTTCACCTTTACACTCACTTTGCCTGCATTAATTCCCATTGGCACCTGAACACGGAGTGAATTAGACGTGCTAATGGCAGCTGTAGATGCATTACCAAACTCTACCGTATGAAGTCGATCAGGCAGGAAAGTTCCGTTAATAACAACCTCCTGCCCTATATGTCCAGAAGCGGGAGAAAAGCTGGTAATAGAAGGATGGAACACCCTGTATTTCTGTGGCGCTTCTACAGCATGCAGCTTTGATTTAACAACTACACTGTGATCACCCTCTGGAAAGCCAGACGGAACGTGAACAGTCAGCTCAGTAGCAGAAACAAGTTCAAGAGGAACTGGCATATTACCAACTTCTACACTGATGTTTTCATTATAATAAGTAGGTCTTATAATGAAATTGCTCCCGAATATTTTGAAATTGTCTCCAGGTAAACCAGAAGCAGGCGAGATAGAGGTAATAGTGTGTGGCGTTACAGTAAAATGTCCTGGTAACTGTGTTCTGGTACCGTTCATCTGCACATATATACTAACCACATCAGCAGGTAAGTTCTCAGGCACTTCCAGTTGGTAACCAGGTACGCTAAAATCTGCTTTTAGTACCCTCACCTCTACGCCACCCATATAAACTTTCAAACTTTCAGAAGAAGTGAAGCTACTGTTACTAAGAGGTAGGTTATCTCCGGTAATAGTGAGGATTGTTCCTATAGCACCCGACTTAGGGAAAAAATCCTTTAAAACCGGAATAGCCTCAAAACTATTGGTTGCCAGAAAACTCTGGCCTGATAACCGGAGAACTATGGGTATCTGTAAAGGACCACTGGTGATGCCTGAAGGTACTTCTACCACTATCTTTGTGGGAGCAACCTCTACTACCTTTGCAGTAATGTTAGCAAAACTTGCCTCCACTTGGTTTATGTCGCTCGTGTGAAACTTTCCGGTTATTGTTATTCTATCACCGGGTTTCCCTTTGTAAGGTGTAACCGACTGCACGTGATACGATGGAAGCGAAACAGTTAGCAGTTCCCCAAAGAAGGATTCGTTGTCATTTTTGATAAATGTCCTTACATAGAGTACACGTTTATAGTCAAAACTTGTAGGCTCGCCCAAGCCTGTTAATCCACTGGTAAACGGCCCGACCTTCGCGTCTTCTCCCAACGAGATTTTGTAGCCGCTTTTATCGTTCACATCTGGTGTAAAACCACAGACAAAACCGTAATCCCGAATCGGTATCCTGCCCAGGTTCACAATATTGCCCTTCAGTATAACCGTTGTTGGTGATAGCATGGTGATTTCAACTGTTTGAACCTCCGGGCTTAGTTTTTCTTCCTCTTTTTCGCAGCTCTGAAGCAGAAAGAGGGAGAACAGCATGAGCAGGAAAGGAAATTGAAAAGAACGACGTTTCATAGAGGCCCCCTTACAAGTGCTTTCGAGAGGGGACTTGTCTGGGGCATTAATTGGCAGTGCCAGCTTACGGGCTTTCATAAAAAGAAAGTAAGGTTGCTTTGTGCTGCGAAGATAGAAGATTAGTTCTTAATATTAGATTAGATAAATATATAAGTTTGAAGGCTTTTAGGCTTCTTCTACAGAATAAAGCAATCAGCACCAGCCCTGCAACAAATAGCTCTGGAGGATAAAAAAATAAAGGGGGTGAGGAGATGGCAGGCTGTATGAAGGACGAAGAGAGGCTTTAATTAGCTAAACTTAACTTCTTAGCCTTAAAAAAACAGCCCCGCCGGTATAACCAGTGAGGCTGTTTAAATTATTTTTCAAAATAACAAACTTAGAACAACTGTATCCAGGGCACCAGGTTTTGTAGCATCGGTACAAAGGAGCTGCCGTGGGTGCCGCCCTTTATCGGAATAAATTCCGTTTGTGTGGCTCCTCCGGCTTTAAAGCGGTCGTAGGTGGTTTGCGAGTTCTCGAAAGGCACAATGTTATCTGCTGTGCCATGGTATAGGCGGGTAGGGCTTTGCGGTACCCAATCCAGGAAACTATTTGCCTGCAGCGCCTGCTTCAGTGCTGTTTCTCTATCTGCCTCCTGCAGTCCTGCAAAAAACGCAGGCGCAAAAAGTTTCTTCGGATCAGTGGTCAGGCTGCGGTTGATGGTGCCACCGCTGTTTCTGCCGTTGAAAAGCGAAGGCAGCTTACCCGCATAAGGCTCCTGGAAGAACTCCGTCAGCGGGCGGTTCCAGTTATTGGTGTAGATGTAAGACTGCAGCACATACGCAAGGTAAGACGGGTAAGTGTAAGGCTCGCCTGAAGCTACACCGGCTAGCATAGCAGTTAAGTCATAGCCACCGGCACCTGCGGCAGAAGCTGTCACTTTCAGGCCATGTGCAGGGTTAGTTTCTATCTCTTTCTGCGCTGCCAGGGTTACGTATCCGCCTTCAGAATAACCCGCTAAGAACAGCTTGTCACTTAATTGAATGTCCTGCTCTTCAGCAAAAGCTTTTGTAGCTTTTATCATGTCCACCACAGCCATCGCCGAGTGCTTCTGGTCATAGTAAGGGTGGAAAACGTCTTTCGACTCGCCAAAACCGATATAGTCGGGAATGAGCGTAACATAGCCGGCAGCGGCAAAAAGCTCAAATCCGGAAAGCCCTGTAAAGTTAGTAGGAGCTTCATTTTGCGTGAAAATAGTGCCATGCTGTGCGCTCAGAATCGGTGCAGGGGTGGAGATGCCCTGTGGTATACAGATCAAACCAGACGCCTTTATATCTTGGCCTTGATAGGTGGTGCTGTAGATAACCTTGTAAACCGATACGCCATACTTGATCTGGTTTCCATACGTGGCGTAACCTTGCGAAGAGGCAACAGATTGCAGCATACTTTTAGGTACGATTGTCAGCAGCTCCGAAGAAAGGTAATATTCCTTCTCCTTTTCCGGCTCTGCCGTTACTCCTTCAGGAGATGCTAAAGCTTCCTTCTCACAGCCTGTATTAAAGAGGAGGGAGCTTAAAAATAACGTGTAGGCAAGAATTTTCTTTATCACGGGTTGTTTATTTAAGCTTCAGGAAAATAGATAAAAGCAGAAGATGTTTGAACATCTTCTGTAGGGGTATCAGTTCAAGAATTGTACCATCTGCTTTAACAGATATTTGCGCTTTTTTGTGCCGTTGCGTTGCACTAGGTGGGGTAGGAAACAGTATTCTTACTGCTGATAAAGGAGCTTCAAGACGGATTCTGTGGCTTCAAAAGTGGTTTTGCTACGCTTGCTGCCCTGTGCGTAATGGCATCAGCGAAAGCATCATTTTTATACTTGATTGACTGCGCCTATACAGGAATGTTTAGCCAATGTTGTAATGCAGTAGCCCTGGCGGGATGGGCTGTTAATTGAAATCAATGCTGCAATTTTTAGCTCCAGCGGAGCGACCTGTTGGGGCTGTGTTTACAGGTCGCTCCGCTGGAGCTCAGGAAATCCATTGCATATCAGGCTATCAACAGGTCATCCCGCCGGGACTTAAAGCGGAGCAAACGCGGTGTTCGTAACACCACTCCGTTATTCCCATTGCCTAATACTCGAACCATTTATTAATCCACCGAAATCTCACCCGCAGACCAATATAATGTTGTTTTGGCTTTGGCGTACTTTGCACGGAGAGCATAGAGCTTCAGTTGTGCTTCCATCAGTTTCACTTCGCGGGCGTTCACCAGGAACAAAGAGCTTTCCCCGTTTTGGAAGCGGATAGTCTCTCCGTTCCGCAGTGTCTCTGCATTCTCCACCATTCGCTCCTGCAGCCTGATCTGCTCTTCCAGCGCCTGCCACTCGTTAAAGGCAGCTAACACGTTGTTTTCCACCTCGCGGACAGCTTGCACCAACTGTAGGCTGTTTGCCTGCTGCTTGGCCTTTGTGAGCTGCAGCTTTCCCCGTTCCTCCCGAAGGAACAATGGCATGCTAAAGCTTACGCCCAGTTTGTAGTTAGCCCCCATATGCTGGCGCTCGAGCACATCAGAATTCAGGTAAAAGTCACTTTGCAGCACATTGTACTCGGCGTTTAATTTGGGCAGTAGCTTATTGGCGGCAAAACGCTGCTCTACCTCCAGCTGCTGCCCTTTCAGGGAGAGCTTGCGGAGGTCAGGGTGGTTTGCCTTCGCTATTACCAGCAGCTGCTGCACCGAGTCCTGGGGCAGCGAGGTCAGTTCGCTGCCGGTTAAGGCAGGTACTGTGCTTTCCTGCAGCTCCAGCGGTACCTGATCGGGGCCCCAGAGGTGCGTGGCCACCATCAGCCTGGTGTTGTTGTAGGCCAGCTGGGCCTGCTGCAGCATTACCTGACGGTCCTGCACGGCGGTCAGCGCCTCTACGGTATCAATGGCGGCAAGGTCTCCTTCCTGTACCCGTATCCGAACTCCTCTAAGCCTGAATTCTGCCAGCTCCAGCGACTCCTGGTACAGCTGTACCTCCCGGAAAAACAAAAGCCAGTCCCAGTAATCTTTGGTGGCTTGCAGCAGCAGCTTGTTGATGAGTTTTACACGGTCTGCTTCTGCTATACCCTGCATCAGGTCTGCCTGTCTGATAATAGCACGCCGTTCGTCAATGAACAGACCCTGGCCCAGTGGCACAGATATTCCGGCATAGCTCAGGCCTCTCTCTGGTGTGCTGGCTTCCGGGTTCAGGTACTGCCCTTGTGTTTGATCATAGCCGGCTATTAACTCCGGGCCAAACCAGGTGGGTACGCGCAGCGTGTTGCTCCAGAGGTTGTAGTACTCCTTGCCGTTGTACTCTTTGCGGTATACTTTACTGCTGATAACCGGATCCAGGGTGCCGCGCGCCATTCGCAACTCCTGCCGCGCCTGCTCCGTGAGCAGGGCAGCCTGTGAGGCAACTGGGTGGTGTTGCAGGATGAGGCGGTGGAAGTCCCGGAGCGTAAGGGCCCGAATGGAATCCTGTGCCTGCTGCGGGCGCTGCACCTGTGCCTGTGCTATAGGCATACCAGATACAAGCAGCAGAAGCGCCAGCAGCAGCATTATATATTTATTCTTCAATGTCATGCGTCAACTTATTACTCGTAGCTCGCCTGAGCTTTATTTGTGTTCTGTGTTGTTCCTTTCGTACCGTCGCCTGTATAATCAGCCGGGAAGTTGTTCAACTGGCGCCATATCTCGTACCAGATAGGCACGGTGTTCAGCATGGCCCAGCCTTGCACGCCGGAGCCGACACGCAACGCATCAGGCCAATCCTCCTGCGCCGGGTCCGGCACTACCAGCAGACGGTACTGGCCGTTTGTGCCTGTGTTGTCGATTACAGCCACCTCGCCGCCAAAAGTACCAAAGCTGGCACCTGGCCAACCGGAGAATACCAGGGCAGGCCAACCCTCAAACTGCAGGCGCATATCATCTCCCGGCTTTATGAGTGGGAGGTCCAGGGCATCTACATACAGCTCTGCTGCCAATTGCGGATTATTCGGCATAATGGTTGCCAGGGCCTCGCCCTCTTTTATCGTTTCGCCGAGACCCGCTTTCAGTGTTCTGACCAGGTAGCCGGTTTGGGGCGCCAGGATGTGGTAGTACTGGCTTCTGACCTGCGTGCTGGTGTACTCGCTCTGTAGCTTTGCCACGTCTGCCTGTGTGCTAAAAATGGAAGACCGGGTAGAACTCAGTTCTGCCTCTGCCTTCGCAATTTTATCGGCGTAATCCGCCTGCAGGGAGTTAAGCTCTGTGCCGGCGTTCTGCAGCTCCGCGCGGGAAGCATCGAACTTGTTTATCAGGGATAAAAGCTTTGCCTGCGCTTCCTGCAGCTTCAGGCGGCGCTGCTCCAGTTCTGTCAGCGACTTCAGACCTTGCTCATACAGGTTCTCCTGCCGCTCAAACTGTGATTCGGCAATAGCCAGTTCCGTGCGCTGCGCGACCACATCCATGCTGTCGCTCTGTAATTTCAGGCGGTTTTGCTCTACCTTGTTCCGGGCCTTCTGCAGGCTGAACACCAGGCCCTCTCGCAGCGCCTGTATCTGCTCCTGCATGGCCTCGGCTTTTGCTCCTGTTGCCACGGCAGAACCCTGTTTCGCTTCCACCTGCTGTCCCAGGTTAGCCAGCAGGTTCGGGTCCATGTACTTTTCTTTTATCTCTGATATGGTTGCAATGGTATCACCTTTGTTCACAAAGGTGCCTTCCATTAGGTACCATTTCTCAATACGGCCTGCTATAACAGACTCTATTGTCTGCGGTCTGTCCTGTGGTGTGAGCGCCGTTAGCGTGCCCTGCGAACTGATGTTCTGGGTCCAGGGTAAAAAGAGGCACAGCACAACCACCAGAAAGATACCTGCGATCCAGTAGGTGAGGATGCGGCCCTGGCGAGGCGTCTGCACCTGCTGCATGGCCTCCAGTTCCATGTAGTTCCTTTGGTCTTTATCTTTTACTGTCTTTGCCATAGCTTTTAAGCTGTTACTTCCGTTAGTTCTTTCAATAGTTCGTGCTGGCTTATCTGCTCATAATTGCCGGAGGCTACCAGTTTTCCGTCCTGCAACAGGAGTGTGCGGTCGCAGAGTTGCATTACATCCAGGTCGTTGGACACAATGATCATCGTCCAGTTAAACTGCTCACTGGTGAGTGTGCGCATTAATCTCATCTTCTCATTTTTGCTCATGCCCACCCAGAAGTCATCGATAATGAGCAGCTTAGGGCGGCGCACCAGGCTGCGCGCCATCACTATTTTGCGGGCAATGCTGCCCGGCAGGCGCTGACTGCCGCCTACGAGGTAGGACTGGAGTCCTTCTGGCAGTTGGTGCACGAAATCACTCAGGCCTACCAGTTCTATTGCCCAAAGCACATCCTGCAGCGGCAGGTCAGTTCCCAGTGTAATGTTCTCCAGCAGGGTGCCGTCGAATACCTGCTCCTTCGACATGTTATCGCCGATGAGGCTGCGCAGGTTGCCAATGTGCAGGTCGCGGAGTGACACACCGCTGTAGATGATGCTTCCGTCGTAAGAAGGATACAGGCCCAGCAGCAGGCTGATGAGCGTGCTCTTGCCTGAATTGTCGTAGCCCGCCAGGCAAACGCGCTCCGATGGCTTTATGTTAAAGTTGATGTCCTCCAGGATTGCTCTGTGAAGGTCTGGGTAGCGGTAGCGCAAGTGCTGCACCTGTATGCCAAGCCCGCCATTAAGCGGAAGGTCTTCCAGGTTTATGCCTTTCACCTCTTCGATTGGTAAGTCTGTTACATGCCCTATTTTGTCCAGGCTTGTCAGCACATCATACACCGTATCCAGCTTCACAATAATTTTCTCTACCGCTGTCATAATCAAGATGATAATGATCTCGGAGGCGACAAACTGCCCGATGTTGATCTCCCGCTGCACTACCAGAATACAGCCCAGCACCAGCAGGCCACCTGTAATAAAGGTCTTGAAGCCCACAAAACTAAGGTACTGCGTCATGAGTACTTTAAAATGCTCTTTTCGTACTTCCAGGTAGCTGCTCACATAGCCATCAGTGCGTTGCATTGGCAGGTCGGTGTGCCCCACCAGTTTAAACGTGCTCAGGGAGCGGGCCATTTCCTCCAGCCAGGCAACCAGTTTGTATTTGTACTTCGACTCCCTGATACTTGTCTCCACGCCCTTGTCTCCGGTTCTCCAGATAATGAAGACCAGAACGACAACCAGTATAACTCCTAAGAAAATAAAATAAGGGTGGTAAAGCGAGAGCAGAATCAGGCCGAATATGATCTGGATGACAGCATAAGAGAAGTCCAGCAATATTTTCGCCAGTCCCTTTTGCAGCGACACCACATCAAAAAAGCGGTTCATCAGCTCCGGTGGGTAGTATTTGTTCAGGGCCTCTGCCTGCAGGCGTGGTATGCGGTAAGCAAAGTCGAAGGCATTTCTGGCAAAAATGCGCTGCTGCAGGTACTCCACCAGCCATAGTTGCATCACCTGCAAACCGCCTACGATGAGCAGAGCCAGCACGATAAGCCCGATAAGTACTATTACCGAAACCGATATCTGCCCGCTGGACACAAAGCCAATAATGCTCTGTATACCCAGGGGCAGCGCCAAACTGATAAGTCCTGCCGCTACTGCATAAACATAGAGGTATATAATTTCCCGTTTCTCTATCGAAAGCAGGTTCAGGAAACGCTGCATGGGTGTTGCATGCTTTTGTTTGCTAGGGTTAGCCATGGTTACTTTACTTGCTTTTATATTGTATACTATCAATTGCTGAAAAGAGCAGGTGCTTCAGGAAATCTTTTGTTTCTTCTTCCGGATGCTGCGTGTCTTTTATCTCCGTTAACGATGGCAGGTGCTTGGCAAAATACAACTGCTGGTGTGCCGCCTCCATCGCCGTGCTGATGAGCGCATGCGGGTAAGGGTAAGCTGGATTTACGGCCAGCACCATCTCCGCCAGGCGGTGGCAGAGGCGCTTTATCTCCAGAAAATAGCCTTCCTTGTTTTCGGCATCCACCTCCTTGGTGTGGTATACTTTAGACGACTCCGCCACTACAATGCGGTACAGGATGCGCTCATCTATATAAGCCACACTCGGATCATCATCCTGTCCGGCCTTTGTCAGCACCTCCAGTGCCCTGCACAGGCGCTCGCGTGGGTCTGCTATATTGTGTGTTTGGAACGTTACTGTATAGTCTACCCAGGCCCAATACCACGACACGAGGTATACCAGCAGCTTATGCTTGTTCTCGAAGTAGCGGTAAATAGAGGCCTCTGTAGAACCAATCTCTGCTCCAAGTTTCTTAAAGGTAAAATGCTCAAAGCCCAGCGCATCAATTAGCCTGATGCTCTCCGAAATAATCCTTTTACCCAATTCAGTGCTCTCCGGCTCGCGCAGGTAACATTTGTGATCTAGGCTGATGTGTATGCTTGTGGCCATTTTTGCTGTTTATGCCTTTTGTGTTCTTCTGTTCCTGATAGTTTATCTTCAATTCCCCCGGCCATATATATGAGCCGGGTATGTTCTTGTGCTCTGTAACCTTTAAGGTGCTGCAAAGTTACAAAACTTTCATTTATAATAGTAATACTATCAAAAAAGTTTCTAAAACTATCATTTTTTATTTGATGCAGTGCAAATGCCAGGCGGTGGGCTTGGGCGGGAGTAGCGGGTTCAGGCATTGTATGCTGGTGGCAGTCAACAATGAACGATCAATGACATTATTCTCTACCTTTGTAACCTGCTTTTGCCGTATTTATAGGCAGTAGCCATTAAATCACATTCCTATGAAGTTCGAAGACTACCGCATCTCTGATGAAATAAAGAAAAGCTTAAGCAAACTTAATTTCACAAAGCCCACCGATATTCAGTACAAAGCTATTCCGCCCATCATGAAAGGGGAGGACGTGCTGGCCATTGCCCAGACCGGAACGGGAAAGACGGCGGCCTTCGCTATCCCGGTGCTCGACAGGTTGCAGTTCAGTAAGAACAGGAAGCGTGGCGACGGCATTAAGTGTATCGTAATGGTGCCTACACGGGAACTGGCTATTCAAATCACCGAGGTGTTTAACGAAATTGGCCGAGGCACCCGTGTGAATATTTTCAGCGTGTTCGGTGGTGTGGAGCAGGGCCCGCAGATTGCGAAACTGGAGGCAGGAATTGATGTACTGGTGGCCACACCAGGCCGCTTGTTCGACCTCGTAAGCCAGGGGTATATACAGTTGCACCGTGTGGAAATTCTTATTCTCGATGAGGCCGACCATATGCTGGACCTGGGTTTTATACACGACATCCGGCAGTTAATTACTAAACTGCCGCGCCAGCGCCAGACGCTGTTTTTCTCGGCTACTATCAATGAGAAAATAAAAGAGCTGGCTTATTCGCTGGTGAACAAGCCGGTGCGCATCCAGGTATCACCAAAAGACCCGGTAGCAAAGAACGTGGACCACTCGGTGATGTACGTGGACATGGACGACAAGCGCTTTTTTCTGGAGCGCGTGGTGAAGGAAAACCCGGATAAGAAAATACTGGTGTTTGTGCGCACCAAAGTGCGTGCCGAGCGGGTGATGAAAGCCATGGAGCGCGTGGAAATTGAGAGCATGACCATTCATGGTGATAAAGATCAGAAAGACCGCCTCGACGCCATGAAGAAGTTCCGCAAGGGCGACACCAAACTGCTTATTGCAACTGATGTGAGCGCACGCGGCATCGATATTCCGAATGTAGACTATGTGGTGAATTATGATCTGCCGGAGCAGCCGGAGAATTACGTGCACCGGGTGGGGCGCACTGGCCGTGGCACGGCCAAAGGCATTGCTGTCACGTTCTGCAGCCCCGAGGAGAAGCCGATTCTGGATGAGATTCAAAACTACCTGACGAAAGACATCAAGGTGCTGGAAGTAGATAAAGAGGACTACGAAGCCACCATCGACTTCAGCGCCGAAGCTAAATACGACTGGAAAGCGCTGTTAAAGGAGGCGGAGGAAACCGATGAAAAAGTGAAAGCCGCCAAAGCCAAAAAAGCGAAAGCCAAGGCAAAGAAAAAGAAGTAAGTTGTTTTATAACTCTATTTAAAAGGCCGGTACAGATTCCATATCTGCACCGGCCTTTTCTTTTAAAATGCTTGTTGAAGGGCCTGCTGATTCCCTTCTTATATAACTCGTTCCGAGACTCATCATTTCTACATTTCCTGCGACAGTTTACTCTCGTTTGCTGCACCACTTAATACAATAATTTACGTATAAAATAATATAAATCATTGAATTAACTTGTGTCTGAAAATTTCTGGCACCTAATGAAAGAAAGGAGTGTGTGTGATGAGAAGACCTAGAAGAAATAGTAGTCCGGGATGGATTTCCGATACCTGGAACTACAGCCAAAGAACAGTGGATGATAGCTTTGGCTTCACCAGAGGCTTTACTGATGCTATCAATCAGGAGATGCTGGATGAAGAGAGGATTGAAATGAAACATAAAAGGGAGGAGCAGCTATATCCAAGTTGCAGCCTTGCTGATAAACCTGATACTGTATAATGTTTTCCCTCAAGCCGAAGCTTGATTATCATTTGATGTTTTACCCGAAAAGTTGAAGAGAAGCAATCGTGTTTCTCCTGTAAACAGCGGCCACTTTCATAATAAATGAAGTGGCCGCTGTTGCTATAATACGGAAGTCATTATCCCTGTCTGCACAGGGTGTACTCCCAAGAAGCGCTATATATCTTAATTGCCCTCCATTTGTGAAGCCCCTGAAAATCTAATCTTTCTTTATAAAAAAGACGTTATTGTGCTTTAACCTGATGCTATGCCTGCTTATGACAGAATCATTTTCATTCCCACAAAACACAACTGCCGAACTGGTGCTGGACGCCAAAGCCAGGTTAGGCGAGGGGGCCATCTGGCACCCTACTGAAAAGAGGCTATACTGGGTGGACATAGAAGCAGCGGAACTGCATATCTATGATCCCGCTACCAACAAAGACATACAGTTTCCGGCAGGCGGGAAGGCAGGTACGGTTGTGCCTATCGAAGGAGGCGGCGTTCTATTGGCTGTTGAAAACAGCATCCATAGAATGGATACAAAAACAGGAGAACTTACCTTAGTTACAAAGCCATTGGATGATTCGCTTGTGCGCTTCAACGACGGGAAAGCGGATCCGTCCGGCAGATTCTGGGTTGGCACCATGGCTTACGATGTAAAGGAAGGAGCCGCAGCCTTGTACCGGATGGACAAAGACAAAAGCTTCCATCGGGTAGTGGATAATGTCACTATATCCAACGGCATTGTATGGTCAGCAGATAAAAGAACGATGTATTACATAGACACCCCAACCATGACGGTGCAGGCTTTTGACTATGATGACAAATCCGGGGAAATCAGCAAGGGCAGGACTGTAATTCACATTCCTGCGTCTGGCTCACCTGACGGTATGACTATAGACGCTGAAGACAAACTCTGGATTGCCCTCTGGGGAGGTAGCGCAGTCATACGCTGCGATCCTGCCACTGGCGAAGTGATGCAGCGCGTGGAAGTGCCTGCTCTGCACACAACCTCTGTCGCCTTTGGCGGAGAGAACCTTGACATCCTCTATATTACAACTGTAAGGGAATGGCTAACGCCGGAGCAATTAGAGAAATATCCCGGAAGCGGAGGATTGTTCGCTGTAAAACCTGGCGTACGGGGCGTGCCGGCGGCGTTTTACGAGGGGAAATCATAATAGTTGAAACTCAAGCCCCTTTTGTTTCTGTGACTTCTAATATATAAAAATACTTATATTGCCGGTTCTGGGGAAGATGCTGCCTGTCTGTAAGTTTCGAAAAGAAACGAAATAAGTGATTATATAACCTTTCTAATATTATTAACATGAAATTAGGATGCTATATATGAAGCCATTTATATTGGCGTCATGAAAATAAAATCAGCAGGAAAGGTAGTAGCAGGGGTGTTTTTCATTCTATGCTGTGGGTTTAGAGCACACGCTCAGTCTTCTCAACAGGCAGGAGTAGAATTTGATAATTCGAATGTGAAATTGTTTGGTCAGGGCAGCGGGTTAGGCGATGAGGATGCAGGAAAAAAGAACAGGCAGAAGCTCTTTAAGTTGCATCGTGCCTATGCGTATAAGGTGATGTTTCTTGATGGGGTTGAGAGAGAAGTCACAGGGCGGATTAAATATGAAAAGCAAAGCGCCAGCTATACACTAGCCTCCAAAGACGAAGAGATAAAAGCGTCAGACACGCAATACATTTACAGGGTTGATAAAGCCTCTGGAGACACCATAGCCGGAACCTCTTACAATAACCAGTGGCTTTTCCCGGTAATAAGCGGTAAAATTAATGGCTACAGCACCTACGCTGAGAATAGTGCAGGCTATGTTACCCACATCAGCCAGACGGTAAGCAGCTGCAGTCTCTTGAATCTGGTAATAAGCAGGCTCGTGCGCAAACAGTAGACATGCTGACGGGGATAATCACAGGGAATGAGGCGGCGGAGGAGCTTATGCGGGAGCATCAGCATAAGGCAAGAAGAAAAGCGCTTATCAGGAATATTGCTTTAGGCGGTGTTGGTTTTTCCGTGCTTGGTATTGCCGCGGCTCCGTTTGCTACTGCATTTGTAGTGGGGGTACCTGTTAGTGTTGGTGCTGGCCTGGCAACAGTGTCAGTGAATACGGTCGATTTACTTGAAGTGATTCAGGTTTATAACAATACAAACGCAATTGCCTTTTTCTAAATAATTAGCTTGGGCCTGGCATAAATATACTTATATCAGGCTTAAGTTCTTATAGTTGACGTTGACGGTCAGGCTTTACCTTGTCCTGCAAACTCTCTATCCAGAAAATCAGGAACAGCGCCAGCAGGTTTATGCCAATAAATTTTTGCCCGGTGTCGGTGCCAAGGGCAAACTGGAAGGAGGAAAGGGCCAGGCGGAATTTAAAGGTCCAGGAGCCAACCATATCAAAGCCCAAGCCAATGCGTAGGCCTGCCACATACTGAAAGCTATAGGCACCAAATGCAAAGTATACCACCTGCAGCACCTGGTTCACCAGCGAAAGCCTAAGGCCACGCTGTGGGTTGCGGAGCAATATGGATCCGCAGATAACAGAAAAAATAAACAGCGCCGCTGCAAGAATGGAAGCACGCAGCACTTGCTGCGTGAGAATTGTATCGCCCTGCAGCATAACCACAACAGTGAAGGCGATGCCCAAACTGCCCCCAATAATCTGGTAGATGGCCAGCCCCCTGAGTTGATTCCTGATTTTATCCGTCAAAGTATAGAATGCCTAATGTCAGCACTTGTTGTCAGGACAAGTGTGCGGCAAAGGTAATAAAAAACTGAAGCAGGCTCAGGCAACCGCTGAAAAGCATTTATTTCCCCAGCCTCACCTGCACAAATCCATTGTCGTAGCTTTTGCTGCTGCGCACTTTTAGCTTCTTTTCCTGTGCTCCGGGTGCAAAAAGCGGTATGCCTTCGCCTAACACCCTTGGAACATAAGTGAGGATGATTTCATCGATGAGGTTGTGGTTGAGCAGGAGCGTGTTCAGTTGTCCGCCGCCTATAAGCCAGATGTCCTTGCCCGGCTTTTGCTTCAGCTTCTGTACGAATTCTACTGCATCAGTGCTTATAAACTGTACATACTCCGTGTCTGTGTGTCCGGAAGAGCGGCTGAAGACATAGTTCTCTTTGTCAGGGTAGGGGAACGGCATGTCGAAGCCGAGAACAACCTTGTAGGTGCTGTGCCCCATGAGCGTGGTGTCAAAGGTCTGCAGAAATTCGCTGTAGCCGAAATCCTCTCCTTTTATTGTATATGTCTCGTCGTGCAGCCATGCTGTGCTGCCGTTGGAGCGGGCTATATAACCGTCCAAGCTGGCGGCTATATAGAGTACAATCTTTCTCATACAGATAGCTTTTGCAATTCTCTATTGCCTTTATCCCTCATTTAGATATACGTTGCTCGCTGTGAATTACTCTTCTTCTTTTGCTTTGCGGAGTGCTTTCAGATAGGCTACCATATCATCCAGTTCCTCATCAGGAATCACTTCTTCTTTAAACGCCGGCATCACCCCCAAACCATTACGCACCTGAAGCTTAATCATAAAACCAGGCAGGGGTTTGTCATTGATGGCAGGACCTAAGCCGGCCTCACCACCAGGATGGCACTTGTGGCAGTAGTTCATATATACTACCTCGCCTCTGGCTATTTCCTGGTCTGCTAATGGAACAGGGGCAAAAACGGGTTCACCTCTCCTTGCCGTGCCGCAATAGCATAAGAGTAGCATCAACAGGAAAATCGTACAATATTGTATAAGTCGTTTCATAAGGCTAATTGCTGTTTTTGGTGATCTTCCAGATAACGCCGGTGTTTTGTTGCGGCACCTGCTCCTTTCCTTCCACATTCAGCACGCCGAAGTCCACGATGTACAGGCTTTGCCCATCCGGAGAGAACTTTACAGAAATAGGCCTTTCCAGGCCGCCTGACTTCTGTTTTGAAGCAGGGGCCACTTTTTTGCCTTTGTTTGCGGCAAAGTCTTTTACCGTGCCATTTGCCACATCAACCCGCACCACTTTATACCCGACCGGAGCCAGCACCTTGCCCACGTCTGGTGCCAGGTCGCCGAACTGCGCGATAAATGCCTGCCCCTGATGGCCGAAGGCGCTGCTGCGGGAGAAGTCGAGGCCGTTGGAGGAGGAGTGTACTCCCAGTGTGGCAGCAGGCTGGGGAGGTTCGTTCGGGTGCTGTGCCAGCAGAGGCTGAGGGGCGTCTTCGCCAGGCGGGTCAAACCGGTCGCCGTTAAAGGCGAGGCCGCCGGAGTAGTCGGGCCAGCCGTACCACTGCCCTGGCTGCACCTGCCACAGGTAATCGCCGTTGCCCCATACCGGGCGGCTACCGCG
Organism: Pontibacter diazotrophicus; assembly: GCF_003367245.1. GTDB lineage: Bacteria > Bacteroidota > Bacteroidia > Cytophagales > Hymenobacteraceae > Pontibacter > Pontibacter diazotrophicus. Next base: position 224,588 of record NZ_QRGR01000008.1, read on the forward strand.
CACATCATAGCCGTTGTCGCTTACATACAAGGTGCCGTTGGGAGAGAAGGCCAAACCAAAGGGATTCCGGAAGCCCCATGCCACTAACTCCATCTGCCCGCTCTCCGGCGATATCCGGATAACAGATCCGGAGCAAGGGAGGCTCCCCTCTATTACCTGCCCCTCCGTTGTAGGTGTGCCGTAAGGTACATAAGCCCCCGTTGTTTGCTTTCCGCTTTTAGACGGGAGCGGCACTTCGCTGGTATAGTTCCGGCCAGCCAGTATAACGTCTTTGCAGGGTATGTCGTGGAAATTGGGGTGGCGCTCGAGCCAGCCATAGTTGTAGTTGTCCTGGCCTACTACGCCAGAGTTAGTGGCAGTGCCCAGGCCGAAGTATAAATTGCCGTCCGGTCCTACTGCGGGGCCGTTCGTGTGGTGGTCGCCCATCGTAGGGAGGTTCTCTACCAAGCTGGTGATGTTGCCTTCAGGGGATATGCGCAGTACTTTGCCTCCTTCCAGTACGCCGCCCTCTGCCACATAAAAATTGCCGTTGTGGAAGGTGATGCCCGACCAGGGACCATTTTTCTGCCCTGTTGCCACCGTCGTGAGGCTGCCGCCGGGCTCCACGCGCAGCAGCCGGGGCTCCAGAAACACTTCGCCATAAGAATAACCTGCCTCTATCACGTGCAGCCGCCCCTGCTCATCAAATGCCACTGCCGTCGGGAAGGTAAGGCCGGTGGCCACTGCCTCAGCAGAATATCCCGCGGGCAGCGCAATATCATCAGGATTAATTGGCCGGGCTTCGGTGCGGATGCTGCCCTGGGCGCCTCCTTTAGACGGCAAGATGCGGTAGCAGCCACACAGGCAGAAGGCCAAGAACAGTGGCAGCAGGCGAAGGGATGTTTTCATAGTTTTTGATTCTCAGAATATTGTTCTAAATTAAGACGCTATCATTCCGTACGTTGCGCTATATTATGAAGTTGAAACCAGGCCTTCATCAAAAGCATTACCTGACAGCACTCAAACAGAAAAACAGCCTGTTCGAGGTATTGTTTTGGGTGCTGGGTATTGGTGCGCTGGCGCTGATGGAGCCTGCCGGGGAGCATTTGTTTAGCTTTTGCCCTTTTAGCTGGGTATGGGGGAGCGGGTGTTGGGGTTGTGGCCTGGGGCATGGCATTGCCTACTTGTTCCGGGGGGAATGGCAGGCTTCGTGGGAGGCGCATCCGCTGGCGTTGCCCGCAGTCTTAATTTTACTATGGCGTTGCGGGCAACTGCTGCTGTGGACGTATTATCGAACTGAAAATAAAAACCTAACATAAAACTATGGCTAATATTCTAAACCTGATGCCGGAGCTGGACCCGGAGGAAATGAACTACATTCAGACGCTGGTAAAGGACATGTCGGACCAGGAAGCGCAGCGGTTTGTACACATTTACCGTTCCCGCCGCAAAGATTCACAAATTGTCCTCATTACAGCCCTAATCGGGTTAGTGGGCGTAGCTGGCGTGCACCGGTTCCTGCTCGGTCAGATTGGAATGGGCCTGCTTTACTTTTTTACCGGCGGTCTTTGCGCCGTTGGTACCATCATCGACGCCATCAACTATAAACGCCTGGCCTTTGAGTATAATGTAAAGGAAGCGCAGCGGGTAATTTACATGATGCAGTACTGAAGCGATACATGCCTATCTTCCACCCACTTTAATAAAGCGGGCGCGATAGTGCTGCCTGTTGTTGCTCAGCTGTAATATGTAGTACCCGGCGGACAAATCAGAAACATCCATAGTTACCCGCATTGTCTCTTTTAAAGGAAGGCGTTTTACTATCTGCCCCGCTGTGTTATAGATGATGGCAGCGGTAGGTCCAAAGGAGAGGTTGTCAATCTGTATGGAGGAAGGTGTTGGGTTGGGGTAAAGCACGACCTCTTCTAATGCTGGCACTTCTAAAGCAGGGTTTTGTTGTGCAGGCAGCGCAGTGTTGAGCACCCAGTTCTGAGGATCTACTTCGACAGCTGTTATAGTGCCTTCCACCTCTAGCAGGTGCTGCTCCAGTGGCTCGTCCTGTGTCACGCGAACGGTGGTGGTTCCTGTGGCGGTTCTGATAAGGTACTGCAGATCTGTTCTGAAGAATGGAGTTGATGTGCTGCTGGTGGTCTGGCGGTTTACTATCAGCAGCCTGTTCCCTTCCTGGTTCCACTCGACGTTAAAGATGGGATAACCTTCGCCATTGTACCACTGGTCAAAGAAGTAATTGAGATCCATGTTGGTTGTTTCCTCAAAAACACGCTGCAGGTCAGCGGTATAGGCTGTGCCTCCACCGTATTGGCGCATGTAGTTGCGCAGCGCCTCAAAAAACAGCGCATCATTATCTACCTCAAAGCGCAGCATGTGCACCACAGCTGCGGCCTTTTTGTAGGTCAGGCGGTAATCAAAAATGCGGCTGACACTGGTGGTATCCCTGACGCGAAGGCTCCCGCTGGGGCGTTGTAAGGCGAAGGCATGCGCCTGCTGCATCCAGGTGCCGGCGTCGGTTGGGCTATAGCGCTGCAGGGCCAGGTATTCAGCGTAGGAGGCAAAGCCCTCATTCAACCAGATATCCTGCCAGGTGGCGCAGGTAACATGGTCGCCGAACCATTGGTGTGCCAGTTCATGGGCCGTGAGGGTGAAGGTAAAGGTGCTTTGCGTGGTCATCGTCTGGTGCTCCATGCCGCCGCCCATTGGGGCCATGCTATGGCCGTATTTCTCTTCATGGAAAGGGTAGAGCGTAAACAGCTCTGAGAAGTACTCCAGGAAGGGCGCCGTCCGGTCTATCTCTTCTCTGTAAAAGTCAAGCGCTCCCCCGCTGTACACATAGTTTAATATAGGCACAGATGCTGCGGCGCCTTCCGGATTGGCGCTAATCAGGTATTCGGCATAGTCAGAAACAGCTACTGACACCAGGTAGTATGCTATCGGGTAGTGGGACTTCCATTCGAAGCGCCTCCTGTTGTTGGGTACATCTGCCACACGCGTCAGCAGCCCATTGGAGCCTACTTTGTTTTCTGCGCTGGTTGTTACGAATACATGCACCGAGTCGGCTTTATCAGTGAGTACCTGTTTGGTTGGCCACCACTCGTAGGCGGCATAGGGCTGGCTGAGGCTCCAGGTAACGGAGTTGCCCCAGTTAGGATCCGTGGCGGTGCTGAATCCGTTGCCAATAGCAGCGCCGGCCCCGGTGGGAGCAGTGCCCTTGTAGTAAATGATGGCGCTAACGGGCGCACCTGTATTTACAGAAGAGGATAGCTCTACCGCTACATCGCCAGCATTGCGACTGATAACAGTTTCCCTGGTGCCATTTACCAGCACCGAATCGATTTGAAAATTGGGGTGAAGCTCGAAAGCGAAAACGGTAAGGGGAGAGTCTCTTACTTCAGCCGCTAAAGTCACGTTGCCGGCAATGTAGGTGCTGTTGCGTTCCAGTTGCAGGTCAAGTTTGTAGAAGGTCATGTTGTACTGGTTCATCAGGCGCTGGTGTTCGGGCGTGGCCGCAGCCTGCCGTTGCACAGCGCGCATATGGCTTTCAGCGCAGCTGCCGGTGCTTTGTGCCGATGCCTTCTGATAGCAGAGGCAGGCAAAGAGTAAGAAAAGCAGGTTCCTGATGTGCATGGTTCAGCTGTTTTATGCGGGAAGAAGAGAGCTATTGCAAATAATATTACGGTTTCTGTTGTGTAGATGTGTTAGAAACAGAAGAGATTATCTTGATAAAAGCAAAGCAAAATTTAAATTTGCGCTCCGCCACACTTCTTTGCGCTGTGTCCGGACCACATTCATTCCCAAATCCAATGACTGACCTGTATCTATCCGAAATTTATATTTACCCAATCAAATCTTTAGGAGGCATCAGTGTTCCCGCAGCGGAACTGGAAGACCGTGGCCTGCGCTACGACCGCCGCTGGATGCTGGTGGATGACAAAGGAAAATTCCTGACACAGCGGCAGCATGCCCAGATAGCTCTGTTACAGGTGTCGCTGTTAGAGAAAGGATTATCAGTGAGCCACAAGCAAGAAGCACTGGAGCCGCTGTACATACCTTTTGAAGTGAAAGATGCCGCAGTGCCGCAATTACAGGTAACTGTCTGGGACGATACGGTGACTGCGCAGGAGGTGGACTCAGCGATAAGTGCCTGGTTCACGGAAGCGCTGGGTATGCCGGCGCGCTTAGTGCGTATGCCCGAGCAGGCCCGGCGCCTCGTGGATACCGACTATGCTCAAAATGGAGAGGTGGTAAGCTTTGCTGACGGATACCCCTTCCTGCTCATTGGGCAGGCTTCCCTTGATGACCTCAACAGCAGGCTAAAGCAGCCCGTGCCTATGAACCAGTTCAGACCCAACTTCGTGTTCCGGGGAGGAGCGCCCTTTGAGGAGGATAGCTGGAACAACTTTACTATAGGAGAAGTGTCTTTTCAGGCTGTAAAGCCCTGTGCCCGCTGCGTGGTGACGACCATCAACCAGGAAACAGCTGAGAAAAGTGCGGAGCCGCTCCGGACGCTGGCAACTTACCGGCAACTCCGCCACAAAACAGTCTTCGGGCAAAACCTGTTATCCAGCAGTACAGCAGGTACAGTACAGGTCGGCGACAAACTGGAGGTGGTTTTTCTGAAGTAGCGGCTGTCATTTGCAACGAACAACAAATGCAGGAAATAGGGCAGTAGTGGTATAGTCGCCTGTGCAGCTTGCAATGTTTTGTGCTTAAAGTATAAAAGTTTAGTGATAGTAGATAAGCAGATGGGTTAACTTGAACCTAATGAATAAGATATATAACAAAATTGATATAAATCCTTATAAGGTATACAAGCAGTGTATCCACAATTTATTGTCATAACATTAGTTGTAAGTGATGGCTGGTAGTGGCAGAGGTGAGGAGTTACCGATGTTACTTTAGCTTTTATCTCTTTTTAATTATCTTTTATAGCGAGGTGGAGTTCTTTAAAAAATAATTAGTGTATAGACATGTTTTGCGCTTTTCATAATTTTTAAGCTTTAAATTCCTTCTTTTATAACACAAGGTGTAATTAAACTGAATTAATGATAAAATTATAGCCGTACAAGAAGTAGGATTGCAATTTATTCGCAGGCTTTTTGCTTCTTCTTCAGGTATGACAACCTTTCGTGATGGTGCACAAAACGGAGAGAGCATCAGCAGATAAGAGCGTATTGTGCTCATTAATAAGACTATGTGGTTAATCGCTTACTGCTGTTAATAGCCTAAAAGCTATTAATTATAGGATTGTTTTAAGATGTTTTCTTATTTTTTTCTTATGCATGTAGAATTGTTTTTGCATTAGAATATTTTGGGTTACCTTGGGAGCTACAAACAATATCTAACAAACAATTTTTTAACAAACCATTTTTATGAAGAAACATGTACTGCTTAGCATGTTGCTTATGTTTGCCATTGTGGTGCAATCATGGGGACAGCTAAACCGTTCGATCAGGGGTCAAGTAACCTCGGAGGGCGGAGATCCACTTCCTGGAGTGAGTGTGATTGTGAAAGGCACAACTGTCGGGGCTAGCACTGACGTAGAAGGCCGGTTCTCTATCAACAATATTCCAGCAGACGCAAATACGCTTGTATTCCGTTATCTTGGTTTTGCTGATCAAGAGGTACGGATTGGCGAGCGTAACATTATTGATGTAACACTTACGGCATCCTCCAGAAGTATAGAGGAAGTTGTAGTAGTAGGTTACGGAACCCAGACAAGAGAAGAACTAACAGGGTCGATTGCATCTGTAACCGCAGAGGCGCTGGAGGACATTCCGGTAGTTTCGGTTGACCAAGCCTTACAGGGACGCGCAGCAGGTGTACAGGTAACGCAAAACTCAGGTACTCCTGGTAGCGGCATCGCTGTACGTGTGCGTGGTGCGGCTTCTATTGGTGCCGGCAACGAGCCGCTTTATGTAGTAGATGGTGTGCCAATCAACACAGGTAACTATTCTGCTATCGGTACTGGTGGGCAGCAGACAAATGCACTGGCTGACCTTAACCCGAATGATATTGCTTCTATGGAAATTCTAAAAGATGCTGCTTCTGCCGCTATCTATGGTTCCAGAGCATCTAATGGTGTTGTTTTGATCACTACAAAGCGTGGTGCCAATGCTAAAACTAAAATTAATTTCGGTTATTACACAGGTGTGCAGGAAACCTGGAACAGGCTGAATACTTTGACTGGTCCGCAGCAAGTAGAGCTTTACAATGAAATGGTCTTCAACAGGTATGGTGATGCTACAGGCTTGGGCTTTGCTTCACAAGCGGACTTAACGGCCTACTTCTTCAATGGTTTCAGACGTGCCAGAAACGATGCCGGATTGTGGGCTGCAGTAGATAGACCAGACGGCTTACGTGCTGTTTCAACTTTTGAGGACCCATCTACCGCGCCAAATACTGACTGGCAAGATCAGATTTTCAGAACAGCTCCTATCTCTAACTATGACCTGTCTATCTCCGGAGGTAATGAACGAACTAAATTCCTGGTGTCAGGTACTTATTTTGATCAGCAAGGTATTGTAATAGGTTCTGCTTTTGAGCGTGCCAATGGTAGATTAAACCTGGACCACAGCATTAGCGACAAGATCCGTGTTGGTACAAGCTTGGGTATAAGCCGTTCGGTTAACAGCCGTATACAGAACGATAACAATATCAACGGTGTGGTTAGTACTGCTTTATTGGTGGCAAGCGATATCCCGGTATACCGTGAAGACGGTACTTATGCAAAAGACCCAGGCGCCTCTACTGAAAACCCGGTTGCCGCAGCCGTTGAGCCTACTTTGTCCGCTATTAGTGCCCGTGTAATTGGTAATACTTTTGCAGAGTGGGATATACTTCCTAGCCTGAGATTCAGAACTACATTCGGCATAGATTACCTGACATTCCGTGAAGAAGACTTTAGACCTACGACTACAAATACTGGTGCTGGTTCTAACGGTTTAGGCCAGATGTCTTACAGACAGGACGTGTCCTGGTTGAATGAAAATACCCTGAATTATAATAAAGTATTTAACGAGATTCATGATTTCTCTGCTTTAGTGGGTATTTCTTATCAGCAATCTACTTTTAACTCCATATTTGCTGCTGCTACTGGTTTCCCTGGTAATGATATCCAGCAACTTTCTGCTGGTTCTATTAAAACAGATGCTTCTTCTTCTGAATCAGCATGGGGACTGGAATCTTACTTTTCCAGATTTAACTATAGCCTGATGAACCGTTACCTGTTTTCTGCCAGCGTAAGAGCTGACGGATCTTCCAGGTTTGGTGCTAACAACCGTTATGGTGTGTTCCCGGCTGCATCTGTTGGCTGGAGAATATCAGAGGAGGCGTTTATGGAAAACCTAGACTTCCTGAGCGAATTAAAGTTGAGAGCCAGTTACGGTATTACTGGTAACTCCGAAATTGGAAATTTTGACGCCCTGGCACTTGTTGGTGCAGGTGCTAACTACCTGCAGCAGGCCGGTCTGGCTCCAACGCAGTTAGGTAATCCTAACCTGACTTGGGAGGAGACAAAGCAGACTAACATTGGTTTGGATTTTGGTGTGCTGAACAATAGAATAGTGTTAAATGTAGACGCTTACCTGAAACTAACAGACAATCTTTTACTGGCAAGACCATTAGTAGGTAGCTCTGGTTTCACAAGCGTACAGGAGAACATAGGTTCTATGGAAAACAAGGGCCTTGAATTTGCTTTGACTTCTTATAACATTGAGTCAAACGAACCAAACGGCTTTAACTGGAATACGAACTTTAATATTGCCTTCAACAGAAATGAAATTACCAAATTGTATGGCGGTAATCCTTACGGTGTCGGATTTGCCAGTTGGGTTGAAGAAGGACAGCCATTAGGAGCTTTCAGAGGATATGTAGTGGATGGTATATTCCAGACACAGGACGAGATCACCGCGTTAAACGATGCAGCAGCAGCAAGTACAGGTAATGCAGGTGCTGTTTATCAGTCTGCAGCCACAAGTCCAGGGGACATTCGATTCAGGGATTTGGATGGAGACGGCAGAATCACTGGTGACGATCAGCAGATTATTGGAAGTGCACAGCCTAGGTATACAGGTGGTCTTACTAACAACCTTTCTTATGCTGGCTTCGACCTTTCTTTCTTCTTCCAGTTTACACAAGGCAATCAGATTTATAACAACACACGTGCTTTTTCTGAAGGTATGAACGGTGTGTTTGGTCAGACAGCTGGCGTACTTAACAGATGGACTCCTGAAAACACAGATACAGATGTACCCAGAGCTGTATATGGTGACCCGAACAACAACAGAAGAACTTCTGACAGATGGTTGGAAGATGGTTCTTACATAAGACTGAAGAACATTGTACTGGGTTATAACCTGCCAACAAGCTTAACAGAGCGTGTGCACCTGCAGCGTGCCAGACTATTTGTGCAGTCTCAGAACTTGTTCACTATCACGGATTACTCAGGATTTGATCCGGAGGTAAATACTTTCAGTGGTAGTAACGCCGCTCTCGGAACAGACTTCCTGGTTTATCCACAGGCAAGAACCATCACTTTTGGTGTAAACATTGGTCTTTAATTGTTAATCTGATTCAAAATGATTCATAATAAATATTTTAAAATAGTTGCGTTGGGCTTGCTGCTGTCTTCTACGGCATGCGACCCGCTGGATGTTGAGCCACAGGCTTCTTTACCTGCAGAGACTGCTCTTGATAATAGAACTGGTGCTGAGGCAGGTCTAATTGGTGCCTATAGTGCTTTGCAAAGTGTCAACTACATGGGACTGCGTTATTTTACATTTGCTGATTTAACAGCGGACAATGCAATACATAGCGGAACGTTTCCTTCATTTGCTCAAATTTCTCAGCAGAATATTCTTCCAGATAACGTGGAACTGAGCAACATGTGGAATGCGATTTATGCAGGTATCAATAGAGCTAACAATCTTATCGCAAATGTTCCGAATGTGGATGATCCAGCCTTTAACCAGGAGTCTGTATTAGGACAAGCCAGGTTTCTGCGTGCTTATCACTACTTCAACCTGATTAACTATTTCGGTGGCTCTACAACCGGGTTTGGTGATAATGGTCTAGGGGTGCCGCTTCGTACCGAACCTACAATAACGCCTGAGGATGCAAACCCAACCCCACGTGCCTCTGAGGCTGAAGTGATTGCGCTGGTGCTGGAAGATCTGGACTATGCTATCGCTAACCTACCAGAGTCTTTCGCTGGTGCTGCCGGAAAAGGACGTGCTACGCAGGCAGCAGCACTTGCCCTTAAATCTCGTGTTCAGTTATATCAGGGAAACTACCAGGATGCTGCAGAACTTGCACAGCAGGTAATAGAGTCTGAAAGGTTTACTTTGGTAGATAACTACCAGGATATCTATGAGCAGCGAAATACGGCAGAGTCTATCTGGGAGCTTCAGTTTGATCCTGTAAACGATAATAGTATTGCATTTTTCTGGTTGCCAACAGGTTTGGGAGGCCGTAACGAAGTATCTCCATCACCAGATTTAGCTGCAGCGCATGAAGAGGGTGATGAACGTTTAAATACGAACGTTTTAACACCTACTTACACTGGGAAGTATACCAGGATTTCAGACGGTACTGACCACGTAATGTTAATCAGATATGCAGAGGTGCTCCTGAATAGGGCTGAGGCATTGGCAAGACTGGGTGGTATAGAGAATTTACTTGAAGCTACCAGCCTGCTGAACGAAGTCAGAGAAAGAGCAGAACTTGCTCCTGTAGTTGAGTTAACACAGGAAGCCCTTATCGATGCTATTCTGCAGGAGAGAAGAATCGAGTTGGCAAACGAAGGACACAGATGGTTTGATCTCCGCCGTACACAAAGAGCTGCTGAAGAGCTTGAGATAACTGATCCGAACAGATTGCTTTGGCCAATCCCTCAAAGAGAAGTTTTAAACTCTGAGGATCTGGTAGAGCAAAATCCAGGATACTAATCTATATTCCTGAACAAATGAAAATAAGGGGTAGACATTATGTCTACCCCTTATTTTTTATCAAATTTTAGTACTTTAGTTGAATTAAAATTTTCAAATAACATAGATGAAAAAGAATGCAATTGCTTTGTTGGGTGCCGCCTGCTTTGTTTCAGGAGCATTTATAATGAAAGTAGCAGAAGATAAAATTACGCTGGATGTGCTGCAGGATGCACAAAAGCTCATAGGGCTTACCTTCACAAATGCACAGCTCGACTCTACCCTGTCGGAGATGGAGGATTTCAAAGAGAGTTATGAAGCTATCCGGAAGGTGCCACTGCCAAACGATGTAGCCCCGGCACTGGTATTCAATCCCATTCCGGTGGGGTATACCTTTGAAAAGCAGAAAGTGGCTTTTGATGTCGCGCCCCCCGCCAACGTGAAGCTGCCAAAGAAGCGCGAGGAGCTGGCATTTTACTCTATTCCGCAACTGGCAGAGCTGGTGCGTACGCAGCAGATAAGCTCTGAAGAGCTGACAAAATTTTACATCGCGCGCCTGAAGAAGTATGGCCCTACCCTGGAATGTATCACCACGCTCACAGAAGAACTGGCCATGCAACAGGCACGGCAGGCAGACAAGGAAATAAAAGCCGGAAAATACAGAGGCCTGCTGCATGGTATACCGTTTGGTGTGAAAGACCTGCTGTCGACAAAGAAGTATAAAACAACCTGGGGCGCTATGCCATACAAAGACCAGGTAATAGATGAGGATGCCACCGTTGTGCAGCGCCTGCAGGATGCAGGAGGCGTGTTAGTAGCGAAAACGACCTTAGGCGCGCTGGCCATGGGTGATGTTTGGTACGGCGGTAAAACACGTTCGCCCTGGGATATCAGCAAGGGCTCGAGTGGCTCTTCTGCCGGGTCCGCTGCGGCAGTGGCGGGTGGTTTGCTGCCCTTTGCCATTGGCACAGAGACCTTAGGCTCTATTGTTTCTCCGTCCACCGCTTGCGGTACCACAGGTCTGCGCCCTACTTTTGGCCGCGTGAGCCGCCATGGTGCCATGGCTTTGAGCTGGTCTATGGATAAGATAGGCCCGATTACCCGGTCCGCAGAAGATGCCGCTATTGTGTTTAATGCCATTTACGGCCCTGACGGGAAGGACCAGTCGGTGTACGATGCGCCTTTCAACTATAACCCGGGCATAGATGCAAAGAAGCTGCGCGTAGGTTACCTGAAAAAAGATTTTGAGCGCAGCTACGGCTTCAAGGAAAACGATGAGGCGACACTGGCCGCGTTGCGCCAGGCAGGTATAGAACTGGTGCCGATTGAGCTGCCAGATTTGCCGGCAAGGGAACTGACGCTGACGATTTCTGTGGAAGGGGCGGCTGCCTTTGATGAGCTTACCCGAAGTGGCCGCGACAGCCTGCTGGTGGCCCAGCATAAGAATGCCTGGCCGAATACGTTTAGGGCCGCCCGTTTTGTGCCAGCCGTAGAGTACCTGCAGGCACAGCGCGTGCGTACTTTGCTGGTGCAGCAGATGCAGGAGAAACTCAAGGACGTAGACGTATACCTGAGCCCTTCCTTTGCCAGTAACAACTTAGTGATGACCAACCTGACAGGGCACCCGTGTGTGGTGTTGCCAAACGGCTTCCAGAAAAATGGCATGCCCACCACCATCACGTTTATGGGTAAGCTTTTCGGCGAAGCGGAGTTACTAACTCTGGCTAAATTTTACCAGGAAATCACAGCGCATGACGAGCAGCACCCGGATATGAATTTCGGAAAGAAAAAGAAATCCTAAGAAATGCCGGAACCGCCACCTGAAACTAAATGCATCAGGTGGCGGTTTTGCTTAATGAGTTTGGGTTTCTTAATTTTATTCGCAACAGAGCTAATTACTCAACCTACTAACCAATCAACCTACAAAAAAACATTCATGTTATTCAGAAAACGAGCCGTAGCCCTGGTGGCCTACCTGATGCTGTGTGGCGGAGCCATGCAGGCGCAGGACGGGAAGATGGAACTCAGCGTGGAGAAAATAATGCGCGACCCGAAATGGATGGGTACTTCTCCGAGCAACATCTTCTGGTCAGAAGACGGCAAAAAGATCTACTTCAACTGGAATCCGGATGGCAACAAAGCAGACTCGCTGTACAGTGTATCTGCTGACGGCAAAAACATCTGGAAGGTAAGCCCGCAGGAACGCCGGAGCCTGCCTTCTCCTTATGGAGAATATAACCGCGCGGAAACAAAGAAGGTGTACGAGAAGAACGGCGACATCTTTTTGTATGATATAAAGTCCGGGAAGCCGCATCAGATAACAAATACTGTAGAGCGGGAAAATAGCCCCTCGTTCAGCCATAACGAGCAAAAGGTAGTTTACATTAAGGACAATAACCTCTTTGCCTGGCATGCGACCGACGGGCAAACTGTACAGCTAACCGACTTTAAAAAAGGACGAAAGGCGGCAGAAGAGGGAAAAGATGCCCAGCGGGACTGGCTAAAGTCACAACAGTTGTCGCTGCTGCAGATTGTGCGGGATCGCGAGGCTGAGAAAGAGGCGCAGAAAAAGCAACAGAAGCAGGACGCGCCGTCCCGCCCGAAAGAGATTTACATAGAGGATAAGTCTGTCAGCAGCATCAACCTGAGCCCGAATGAGCGCTTTATCACTTATCAACTGGTAAACCGCCCGAAAAACGCCAAGGTAGCCATTGTGCCGGATTACGTTACCTCCTCCGGCTATACAGAAGACATCAACACCCGCACAAAAGTAGGTGATGCGCAAGCTACCTATGAATTCTTTGTGTACGATACCCAGCGTGATACCGCTTTTGCCGTCTCCATGAAGGATGTCGCTGGCATTATGGAGCAGCCTGCTTACCTGCAGGAAAGAGAGGCGAAAGCCAGTGCAGCAAAGGACACAACCGATAGCAAAGCGAAGAAAATAGCAGAGCGTGCCACCGTTATCTATGGCCCTTTCTGGTCTGACAACGGCAGCGAGGCAGTGGTGGTAGCTCGCTCTCAGGACAACAAGGACCGCTGGATTCTGAAGTTAGACCCTGCGACAGGTAAGCTGTCGGTGCTGGACCGCCAGCGCGATGAGGCCTGGATAAGCGGTCCCGGTATCGGATACGGCTCCGGCGATATTGGCTGGATGCCGGACAACAAGCGCGTGTGGTTCCAGTCAGAGGAAAGCGGCTATTCGCACCTGTATACAGTGGATGTGAACAGCGGCACAAAGCAGGCCCTTACCAGCGGCAATTTTGAGGTGTCGGATCTGCGGATGTCAGATGATAAAAAAAACTGGTACTTTACCGCAAACCTGGTGCACCCGGGCGAGCAGCATTTCTACCGTATGCCTTTGCAGGGAGGGGAGATGGTACAATTGACCACCATGCCTGGTGCCCAGGAAGTCACGCTGTCGCCGGATGAGAAGCATCTGGCCATTCGCTCTTCTACCAGCAATCAGCCGTGGGAGTTGTATGTGCTGAATAACAGAAAAAACGCGAAGCCGAAGCAGGTGACGCAATCGCTGACTGAAGAGTTTAAGTCTTATGACTGGCGTGAGCCGGAGGTTATTTCTTTTAAGGTAAAGGATAATACGGATGTATATGCCCGCCTGTATCGCCCGGAGAACCCACAGAACAACGGACCTGCCGTGGTATTTGTACATGGCGCCGGCTATCTGCAGAATGCCCACAAGTGGTGGAGCAGCTATTTCCGGGAGTACATGTTCCATAACTTCCTGGTTGACCAGGGCTATACCGTGCTGGACATCGACTACAGGGGCAGCGCCGGCTACGGCCGCGACGTACGCACCGGCATCTACCAGTTTATGGGCGGCAAAGACCTGAGCGACCACGTAGACGGGGCAAAGCTCCTGGTAGAGAAGTATAACGTAGACCCGAACCGCATTGGTATCTATGGTGGCTCATACGGAGGCTTCATCACGCTGATGGCCATGTTTACAGAGCCCGATGTATTTGCTGCGGGTGCTGCCTTGCGCTCTGTTACAGACTGGGCACACTACAACCACGGCTACACCTCCAACATCCTGAACACGCCTCAATCGGATAGCCTTGCTTATGCAAAGAGCTCACCTATATACTATGCAGAAGGCCTGAAGGGTGCCCTGCTGATGTGCCATGGCATGGTAGATACCAACGTGCATTTCCAGGATATTGTGCGCCTGTCGCAGCGCCTCATCGAATTGGGGAAAGACAACTGGGAACTAGCTGTATACCCGGTAGAGAATCATGGTTTCACAGAGCCATCCAGCTGGACAGATGAGTACAAGCGTATTTTCAAACTCTTTGAAGAGAACCTGAAGGAGTAAATTCTTTAACCTATCACGAAAAGCGTATGGTGCCTGGCATCATACGCTTTTTGCTTTTATGGCTTCTGGGAGAAGTGTGTAAAATTTTTTTTTCTTTCAATCATGGCTCTAATCAAAGGAGCAGGTACTGGAACAAAAAAATAATGAATATAACATAAGTTGTGCAGGTCTAATGCTTGGCTTTAGCCCAGGGTAAAAGAATGTACAATTAGTGGCTTAGGTCAATGGAATCTGAAATATTTGGTTTCAGGAGCGTAATAGCCGGTGCTTCAATGTTTTAACACTAAAAGCAGAAGAGATTTAAAGGGATACTAGTGGTTTATTGAAAAAAGTAAATTTCACATTTAACGATAACCACTTGGGCTTCAGGTTGAGTTATAACAGAAAGAGAGAGGGGTGCTGGGAATAAGGCGATTGAATGGCTGGAATGTGAGGTTTTTTTCATCTTAGTTTAGATTTGTTTTTTTATGTTGTAACTTCGAGTTATAAACAAATTTCCAACCAAATTTTATTTTTATTTAACTTCATGAGAAAAGTTATATTTCTTAGTTTGGTGATGCTCCTGTCACTTGTAAGTCAGGTGTGGGCGCAAAGTCAGACTATCTCAGGGGTCGTATCCGACGCTGGGAATGGACAACCGCTGCCAGGTGTGAACGTGGTGGTAAAGGGTACATCTATTGGCACATTCACAGGAGCAAACGGAGAGTTTACTGTGGATGTGCCAGAGGGAAGCGAAACGCTGGTGTTCTCGTATCTGGGCTATGTAAACCAGGATGTAAACATTGCTGGCAAAACTTCTGTTAACGTGGCGCTGAAAGAAGACAGCAAGGCGCTTTCTGAGGTGGTGGTCATAGGCTACGGTACCCAGGAAAAGCGCGATATCACTGGTTCGGTAGCGTCTGTTAAATCAGAGGAAATCGAGAACCTACCCGTTGCTGGTCTTGACCAGGCTATTCAGGGTAGAATTGCCGGTGTAAATGTTACCTCCAGTTCAGGTACTCCGGGGGGAGGTATCTCTGTGCGTGTGCGTGGTACAAGTTCTATCTCGGCAGGTAACAGCCCGCTATATGTAGTAGATGGTGTGCCAGTTTCAAATACAGATATTTCGCAGGGTGGCTTCGGCAACCAGGAAATCAACCCGCTGTCTGAAATCAACCCGAACGACATTGAATCGATTGAGGTGTTAAAAGATGCTTCTTCTGCCGCTATTTACGGTTCGAGAGGCTCTAACGGTGTTGTGCTGATTACTACGAAGAAAGGTAAAGCCGGCAAAACACAGGTAGACATTGATGCTTATTCAGGTGTGCAGAGCTTTACAAAAAAAGTGGATTTCCTTAACTCTAATGAGTATGTGGATGTCGTAAATGAGGCGCGCCAGAACTACATGAATGACAATCCGGGCAATACAGTTGACCTTCTGGGTGCACCTGCTGTAAACACGAACTGGATAGACGAAATAACCAGGAACAATGCTGCCATTTCTAACCTGCAGGTAAGCGTAAGAGGCGGAAACGATAAGACACGCTTCTATATCTCCGGTGCCCGCTTTTTGCAGGAAGGTATTATCCTGAACAATGAGTATGAGCGTAAGAACCTCCGCCTGAACTTAGAACATTCTATCAGCGATAAAGTTGAGATTGGTTCTAATCTGGGTGTTAGCCGTTCAGTGAACAACCGTATCATCGGTGATAACAGCATTTTTGCGCCATGGCCAAACGCCCTGCAGTCCCGCCCGGACCAGCCTGCTTATAACGAAGACGGTACTTACTTTGCCACACAGCGAAACAACCCGGTACAGGGGGCGCTGGAGCCGCAGTATGAAACCACCATCTTCCGTGTTTTCGGTAATGTTTTCGGGTCTTACGAAATCATCCCGGGCCTGAAGTACAGACTTTCTGCCGGTGGCGACTGGTACAACAACAAGGAGTTCCAGTATGAGCCAATCACGTCTGGGCAGGGCTTCGGTACAAAAGGATATGGCCTGGCTGGTAACGGTGTGGCGAGCAACTACCTTGTCGAGAACACTATTGACTACTCAAAATCTTTTGGTGAACTGAACCTGTCTGCTTTAGCGGGTTATACTTACCAGGAGTTTGTAACAGAAAGACAAAATGTGCAGGGAACGGATTTCCCGTCTGCCAGCTTCCATTACATCACTTCGGCAGCCAAAATCCTTTCAGGTACAAGCACCTGGACATCAAATGCGCTGGAGTCTTACTTAGGGCGTGTTAACCTGGACTATGGTGACAAGTACCTGTTGTCTCTTGCCATCAGACGCGACGGTGCCTCTAAGTTCTCTGAAGACAACAAGTATGGTGCATTCCCATCTGTTTCTGTGGGCTGGAGACTTTCGCAGGAAGCATTTATGCAGCAGTTCGACTTCCTGAGTGACCTGAAGCTGCGTGCCAGCTACGGTATAACCGGTAACCAGGAAGGTATTGGCGACTATGCCGCCATGGCCCTCATCACAGGTGACCGCAACTACAACGACCAGTCAGGTATTGCCCCTTCGCAGCTTCCTAACCCGGACCTGAGATGGGAGCAGACAAAGCAGACAAACGTAGGTTTAGACCTTGGTTTGTTTAACAACAGAATCAGCCTTGGTGCAGATTACTTTATCAAGCAAACAGATGACCTGTTGCTTAGCAGACCGTTGCCAAGAACATCCGGCTACACCAGCATCACAGAGAACATCGGTTCTGTGGAAAACAAAGGTTTTGAGTTTGCTATCACAACCAGAAACTTCGATGGCGCTTTCAGGTGGTCTACTGACTTTAACATTGCCTTCATTAACAACGAGGTAACCAGACTGAACAACAACGAACCGTTTGACAGAGGCTTTGTAAACAGAGTGGCGGTTGGGCAACCAGTTGGTGCATTCTATCTGCTGGAGCAGGTAGGTATTTACCAGACAGATGAGGAAGTGCCTGCCAAGCTATATGCAAGGGGTGTAAGAGCCGGTGATGTTATGTTCAGGGATGTGAATGGTGATGGTGACATTACGACTGGCGCAGACAGAACGTTTGTAGGAAGCGCCGTGCCGGATTATTTCGGTGGTATCACTAATAACTTCGCTTACAAAGGATTTGACCTGAGCGTGTTCTTCCAGTACAGTGTAGGCAACGAGATCTATGCCATGTGGAAAGAACTGGATGCAGCCGGTAACCTGGGTGCCCGCGAGAACAACAACGCCATTGCCAGAGACGAAGCAGAGAACAGGTGGACTGCCCCGGGCACTAGCAACACTGTGCCAAGAGCTATTTACGGTGCTGCCGGTACTTATAACACACAGCGTTCTTCCAGATACCTGGAAGATGGTTCTTACCTGCGCCTTAAAACATTAAACCTTGGCTACTCTTTGCCAGGACAGCTGGTAGACAGAGTAGGTTTGAGAAAGGTAAGAGTTTATGCTACAGGCCAGAACCTGCTAACCTTTACAAAGTACTCCGGATTTGACCCTGAAGTAAGCTCTAACGCACAGGATGCTGTAACGGCAGCCAACGACCAGGCCACGCTGCCTCAGTTGAGAAGCTTTACGCTGGGTGTGAACATAGGCTTTTAATTATTCGACTTTACAAAGATGATAAATAAGATAAAATTCAAAGTTATTTGCATGGCAGTGGCTGGCTTATCGCTGACTGCCTGCGAAGATAAACTGGATATAGAGCCACGCGGCTCTATATCGCCGGAGGCTGTTACTCCGAGCGACACAGAGGTATTGCTGAATGGTGTGTATGACGGCTTCCAGGGTGGTGCCAGCTCTTACCAGTACCTGGCATTCCTGACAGACGATTTGTCTGCTGATAACCTAGCGTACAGGGCTACCTTCTTCCAGCATGGAGAGGTGGACGACAATGCTATTGCGGCCAATAACCTGCTTATCCAGTTTTACTGGCAAGGGCTGTACCAGGGCATTTACAGAGCAAATTTCTTTCTGCAAACGGTAGAGCCGCTGGATGAGTCTACTTTCAGCAGGCCAGAGCGTAAGCAGGAAGTAATAGCGGAAGCACGTTTCTTAAGAGCGTACGGCTATTATAACCTGGTGACACGATGGGGCGGAGTGCCAATCCTGAGAGAGCCGACAAGCGATAAAGTTGCCAGAAACTCCGAAGAGGAAGTATGGAACTTTATTATCGAGGATTTAACCTTCGCTGTAGAAAACGCAGGAGAGTTCAGAAGCGCGGCTTACGCCTCTAAGGCTGCCGCCAAAGCGCTGCTGGCAAGAGTATACCTGGCCACTAAGAACTACGCTGAGGCAGAAAGACTTGCAGAAGAACTCATAGCAGACAGCAATTTCCAGCTTTCCGATAACTATGACAATATCTTCACAAACAAGGGCAATGCTGAGCACATCTTCCAGCTGAACAGCACGCCAAACGATGGTACATCAATGAGCTACTTCCTGATTGCGAACGTTGTTCTCCCAAGCACAGGACAGCAGACAAATGGTGGCCGCTTTGAGTTGCCAATCGACAACTCGCTGGCCGCAGCATTCGAGGCCGGAGATGAGCGCAAGAACACAACGCTGCAGCCAATTACGTTTGGTGGGAGGGACTATAACATGGCTTATAAGTACCGCCAGAGTGCGGATGGTGCTGATGCTTGGCCTGTTGCGCGTATAGCAGAGATGTACCTGATTAGTGCAGAAGCCCGTGCCGAGCAGAATGACCTGGAAGGTGCACTGGAGAGACTGAACCAGGTAAGAGAGATGCGCGGCTTAGAAGCTACTGATGCTGCATCACTGGCTGAGCTCAGGTTAAAAATTGAGCAGGAGCGAAGAGTGGAACTTGCTGTGGAAGGCCATAGATGGTACGACCTTATCAGAACAGGAAGAGCCATCGAAGTGCTTCCGAACGTAACAGACGAGAACCAGTTGAAATACCCGATTCCTCAGGCTGAGATAGTGGTAAACGATTTGTTAGAACCGAATCCGGGGTACTAGTACTTAGCAACCCTATTCAAAAAAGAGGCTCCTGTTTGGGAGTCTCTTTTTTTTATGCTTTTCCAGACAAGGCTAAAAAGTATAAACAACGGCCACACCATCATGTTCAGGACTACTTACAGGCAGTAGTGCCACCCGCGAATCCCGCTTGTGCAGCTCTGGCACCAATATGCCGATGCCTGCCCCAATGGCATACCCTAAAATATTGTCGCTCAGAAAATGTTTGCCAGCCCTTAACCTCAGATACCCCACAGTGACGGGTACGGCTGCGGCGGCAGCCCATATATAAGGACGAGCCGGAGAGTCCGGGTTCAGGTCATGGAAAACCTTGGCGACGAAGAAAGTGGCTGTGGCGGTGGCAGCGGTGTGCCCGCCATAAAATGAGTTTTCGCCATACTTATGTAACCTGGCTTCCAGCGGAGCGTCAGTGGCATATACACTTGGCCGCTTCCGGTTTATCAGTCCGGCAGAGAGGCTGTATATACCTCCTGTAATAGACATGGCCTGGCCGTACAATAAAAATATCTGTGGTGCATCCTGCACTACCTTATCATCCAGCAGCAGGAGGAGGGGAGTAGCAAAGGACCCATAAAAGAAGTAGTCGCTGGTGTGTTCGGCATTGGCGCTGTAGTTGCCTGCTGCAAAGCGGTCGAAGCGATTCACATCGTTTCTATCCAAGCCTACCAGATCTGCCTCTGTTAACCTTTCTTTATTTGTTATCAGGAGACTTCCAGCCACGGATGCACCAATGGCACCTGCTGTTATAGCACCGTCCCGCAGCCAGTTCACGTGGTAAGGGGAGTTGCTGGTCTGGCTCCAGGCATAATTAGCCCCGAAACCGTATATAGCAAGCCATAACAGCAGGATTTTTTTCATTCGATTTTTAGAATGTGTAAGATAAGGCAGCGCCTCTGTAGTCTGGTGCAGCTACAGGAAACAGGCTGAGGTTTGTGTTGTTAGACTTCTTGTGCAGCTGAGGTACCAATATGCCGGCACCAGCGCCAACTACATACCCTATGATGACATCACTAAGAAAATGCTTGCCTGCCCGCATTCTCATGTACCCTACTACAGCAGGCACAGTAGCTGCTGCTGCCCATACATAATGCCTTGCCGGCGAGTCCGGGTTGAAGTCATGAAAAACCTTTGCCGCAAAGAACGTGGCTCCTGCTGTGGCTGAATTATGGCCCCCGTAAAAGGCATTCTTGGTGTTGCTTCTCATTTTTTCTGATAAAGAAACATCCGGGCTGTAGGCGTTAGGGCGCACACGCTCTACATGACCATTCGCCATGGTAAAAAAGGCTCCTGTTACCGCCATTGTCTCCCAATACAGCACAAATACCTGCCCGGCGTTGCTCTTTACATCCTCATCCAGGAGTAGTGCCAGCGGTGCTACAAAGGAGCCATAAAAAGGGAAGTCGCTGAGATTGTCTGCTGATTCTGAGTCCCAGCCTGCTGAAAACCTGTCGAAGCGATTCACATCGTTTTTGTTCAGGTTCGCAACCTCTTCCTCTGTCAGACCATTCTTGTCCTGCATTCTGGTTAGGCCATAGTAGGTCAGCCCCATGCCTGCCACAATAATGGGTGCATCTACTTTAAAACTTGTTTTATAAGGGGAGTTGTCCTGACTATAAGCCTCTCCTGCCAGAAAGGTAAATAAGGTAAGTACTGCTAGTATACGTTTCATATATATAATACGGGTGATTTGTTATGCTCTTCAAACGGGGCATATTTTCAAAAGGTTGTTGCAACAAAGGCAGCAGCAGCAACTTTTAAGGGCAGCGTGTGCATAATTTGATGGAGTATTGGATTATTTTAAGTATATGCTGAGGCAGCATTATCTTTCCTGATAGTGTTCTTCTCTTTTACCTATATATTTTAACTGTTGCAGAAATGTTTTAGCTTTGTAGCCGCTGCCGGATAGGCTAGCTGGTTTATACTTTGTACCTAAACCCACATAAAATGCCTTATTTATTTACTTCTGAGTCCGTGTCAGAAGGCCACCCGGATAAAGTGGCTGACCAGATCTCAGATGCATTATTGGATGAATTCCTGAAGCAGGACCCCCAGTCGAAGGTGGCCTGCGAAACACTGGTAACTACTGGTTTGGTAGTGCTGAGCGGAGAGGTGAAAACCGAAGCCTATGTAGATGTGCAGAAAGTGGCACGTGAGGTGATTAAACGCATCGGCTACACCAAATCTGAATATAAATTTGATGCGGAAGCCTGCGGTGTGATTTCAGCCATCCATGAGCAATCCGCTGACATCAACCAGGGGGTAGAGCGTTCAAACCCGGAAGATCAGGGGGCAGGAGACCAGGGTATGATGTTCGGCTACGCTACAAACGAGACAGACAACTATATGCCGCTGGCGCTTAGTGTTTCGCACCTGTTGTTGCAGGAGCTTGCCGCTATTCGCAAAGAAGGTAAGGAAATGACGTACCTGCGCCCGGATGCTAAATCGCAGGTGACGATTCGCTACAGCGACAACCACGTGCCGGAGAAAATCGACACCATTGTTATCTCTACACAGCACGATGAGTTTGTAGAAGCTTCTAACGAAAGTAACGAAGCCAGGAACGAGGCGGAGGCGCAAATGGTGCAGCGGATCAAAGAAGATGTGGACAGCATCCTGATACCACGCGTGCTGAAGCAACTGCCGGAGCGTATCCAGGAACTGTTCAACAGCAACATCACCTACCACATTAACCCGACTGGTAAGTTCGTAATCGGTGGCCCACACGGTGACACTGGTCTGACTGGCCGTAAAATCATTGTGGATACCTATGGTGGCAAAGGAGCACACGGTGGCGGCGCCTTCTCCGGCAAAGACTCATCTAAAGTAGACCGCTCTGCGGCCTATGCGGCCCGTCATATCGCCAAGAACCTGGTGGCAGCCGGTGTGGCTGATCAGGCGTTGGTGCAGGTAGCCTATGCCATTGGCGTGGCAAATCCGGTTGGTTTGTACGTAACTACCTATGGCTCTACCAACGTGAAAGATTCGAACGGCAACACCATGAGCGATGGCGAAATTGCCGAGAAAGTAAACAAGCTGTTCGACATGCGTCCTTACGCTATTGTGCAGCGCTTCGGGCTGCAGAACCCTATCTTCTCTGAAACAGCGGCTTATGGCCACATGGGTAGAACACCTTATATGAAGCAGGTGGAAGTAGGTAGAAACGGCCAGAAAGAAACAAAGGAGTTCGAGACTTTTACCTGGGAGAAGCTGGATCACGTGGAGAAAATTAAAGCGGAGTTTGGCCTGTAGTCTCTTAGACGAAAGACACGAAAGTATATAAAACAGAACGGCCTGCTATGCATAGCAGGCCGTTCTGTTTTATATACTTTCCTAATTCAGAATTTATAATTCTTAATTCATAATTAGAAAGCAAAGCTTCCTTAATGTGTTGCTTGCTTCTCTTTGTGTCGCTTCAGTTGGCGGCGCATCGCATCAACAGCGGCATCAGCAGCTGCCTCAAAGGAGTCCGCATTTTCCTGTGAAAAGAGCGTTGAGCCCGGTACAAACAAACGAATCTCCACCTCTTTATTATCTGTGCCACCCTGGCTGCCATTGTCCTTCATAAACACCTCCCCGTCTATTATCCTGTCGTAGAACGTTTCCAACTTATTCACCCGCTGCTGAATAAAGGCATTCAGCTGCTCGCTGGCATCGAAGTTGACGGAATACATTTGTAGCTTCATAGTCTTGAATTTTAATAGTTAAACTTACGCTTTTGGATGGGCTTTCTCGAAAACCGATTTAAGCTTCTCAATTGAATTATGGGTATATACCTGCGTTGCCGCAAGGCTTGCATGCCCCAATAGATCCTTTATTGCGTTCAGATCTGCCCCCTTGTTCAGCAGGTGCGTCGCAAAAGAATGGCGCAACACATGTGGGCTGTTATGTTCGGAGGTTGTGATCAAGCTAATGTATTTTTTTACAACGCGATAAACGAATTTGGGATAAAGGGGACGTGCCTTATTAGTAACGAGCAATTTTACGGAATTGTTATCAGCAAAATATTGCTTCTTCTGGGCTTCATAAGCGGCGATACTGTTTAGAAGAGAGTCGTTGAGGGGCACGATGCGCTCTTTGTTTCCCTTGCCCAATACGCGCACTACCTTTGCTCTATGGTCAATATCAGTATGATCCACGCCAAGAAGTTCTGCCAGGCGTATACCGGTGCCATACAGAAACTCCAGGATCAGGCGATCGCGCTGGCCTTCAAAGTTATCTTCGAAAGTAAAGTTGTCGAGCAGCGTATTAAAGGGCTCCTCAAGCACAAAGGCGGGTAATTTTTTAGACGCTTTAGGGGCTTTTATGCGCAGCATCGGGTTTACGGCAATGCGCTGTTGTGCGAGCAAAAAACGGTAATAAGATCGCAGGCAGGCAATCTTCCGGTTAATAGAGCGGGGTTGTATGTTGTGTTGCACCAGGGTCAGTAGCCAGGACCGGATAATGGTGTGGTCGGCCTCGGCAGCATCCGTGATGTCGTACACTTGCTGGAGGTACTGGGCAAACTGACCTAAATCAGTGTGGTAGGAGGTAAGGGTGTGCGGGCTGTACCGCTTTTCGTACTGGAGGTACTTAAAAAATAATTCCATAACTTAGTATACCTGATGTTCTGAATCAGGTATACTAAGTTATGGAAAAATAAAGTATCTTGTTAGAAAGACTAGTAGTTATCGTTAGCGAAAAGCTGCTGCTTGTATACCGCTCTTTCTTTCTGCTTTCTTCTTGCTACAGATGGTTTCTCAAAGTAAGCTCTAGAACGCAGCTCCTTCAGAACGCCAGTTCTTTCAAATTTCTTTTTGAATCTCTTCAATGCACGGTCTACAGACTCGTTATCTTTTACGTTAATAATAATCATATTTCTCTCTTTTCTCTTTGAATTAGGGTTGCAAATTTAACTAAGCTTGCACCTAAAAATCAACAGATTGGCTAAATATATTTACCGCCAACCAATCTTTTTATTTTGAAAGCTCGGAAAACGGCTAAATAAACGCCTCACTGCAGGTTTATTATTTAAGTACTGCTCTTGATATAACAAGTTTTTGTATCTCACTTGTTCCCTCGCCGATGGTGCAAAGCTTTGCATCACGATAATATTTCTCGGCAGGGTAGTCTTTTGTGAAGCCATAGCCGCCGAAAATCTGAACAGCTTCGTTGGCCACACGCACCGAGACCTCGGAGGCATACAACTTGGCCATGGCAGATTCTTTGTTCACGTTCAGGCCACGATTCTTCATATCTGCTGCCTGATAGGTCAGCAGGGAAGCTGCCTCAATTTCAGTGGCCATATCGGCCAGTTTAAAGGCAATGCCCTGGAAGCTGGAGATCGGCTTGTTGAACTGGTTCCGCTCCTGCGAGTATGCCAGCGCAGCATCAAAGGCACCCTGTGCTATTCCTAACGAAAGGGCGGCAATAGAGATACGGCCGCCGTCCAGCACTTTCATAGCCTGTATAAAGCCTTCGCCAACATTGCCCAGCATCTGGTCTTTGTGCACGCGGCAGTCCTGGAAAATAAGTTCTGTTGTTTCAGAGGCACGCATGCCAAGTTTGTTTTCCTTGCGACCGGCGCTAAAGCCAGGGGTGCCTTTTTCAATGACGAAGGTGGTCATACCATGCGAGTCACCAACTTCTCCTGTGCGTACAATCACCACCGCCACATTCCCTGACTTGCCGTGTGTAATAAAGTTCTTGGCACCATTAATTACCCAATGGTCACCGTCCTGTACGGCTACCGTACGCATGTTGCCTGCATCAGAGCCTGTATTTGGCTCCGTTAAGCCCCATGCCCCTATCCACTCCGCGGAAGCCAGCTTCGGGAGGTACTGCTGCTTCTGCGCCTCGTTGCCGAACTGTAGAATATGGCCGGTGCACAGGGAGTTATGCGCTGCCATGGAAAGACCGATGGAGCCATCTATCCTGGACAACTCTGCGATGGCTGTTACATATTCTGTGTAGCCAAATCCTGACCCGCCGTATTCAGCCGGCACCAGTACGCCCATCAAGCCTAACTCTCCTAATTTTTTGAAGACCTCCACCGGGAACTCCTGGCTTTCGTCCCACTCCATCATCTTCGGTTTAATATGCTTTGCACCAAAATCACGGACCATTTCCGCAATCATACGCTGGTTTTCAGTTGTCTTTAGTTCCATTTATAGTTTAGAGTTGCAGGTAAATCAGTAGCCGTATAACGGGTAATCAATAGCCGTAGTTTACAAAGCTATATAAAAGTAACGCTATTTGAGCTTAAATTTTCTGTTTTCGTAAAATGAATTTGTTTTAACCTTACTTGTTTTAATAATTGCTGGTAAAAAGGGTCTTGTATTATGAATTTGATAATAAAAGCCTCGCCGATACATGGAAAAGGAAGTAAGCGTGATATGGAGGTGTTATGCGGTTTGATTGAGCATCATTTATTCATGAGACAGCTTATGCTGGTTATATGGTAATTATTATATATGTTTAATGGTATGCTTTTGTGCAGGACAGGGCGTTCCAGAGTTTATTTTGAAGGCGCCCTTAATTTCTGTTATTTTGAAGTATAATATTATACGGGAGCCCACAGCTGAAAGAGTCAGTATTTAGGAGATGATACAGTTTTTGAAGAATATTTTTGGGGACAGTACTCCGAAGGAAGAGTCGTTCAGCGCTTTGGGCGTTGATATGCACTCTCACATTCTGCCTGGCATAGACGACGGGTCAGAGAACATGGAGCGATCCCTGGAGTTGGTGCAGGTGATGCAGTCGCTCGGGTACCGCAAACTGATCATGACACCCCACATCATGAGCGACTTCTATAAGAACACGCCGGAAATTATCCGTGAAAAGCTGGCTTTGCTAAGGCAGGCGGTAGCGGAAGCGGGTATTGAGATGGAACTGGACTGTGCCGCCGAATATTACCTGGACGAAGGGCTGCTGCACAAGCTGGAGCACGGAGAGGAACTGCTGACCTTTGGCGATAACTACCTGCTGTTTGAAACATCTTTCCTGAACGAGCCGCTCAACCTACGGGAGGCAATCTTTAAAATGCGATCCAGGGGATACAAGCCGGTGCTGGCCCACCCGGAACGCTATACCTACTTTTATGGTAAGTTCGATGCGCTGGTAGCCCTGCGAGAGAATGGCGTGCTGTTTCAACCCAACCTTAATTCGCTCACGGGCTATTACTCGCCTGGTGCAAAGGAGTATGCCGAGCGTCTGATTGAAGGCGGCCTGGTGGACTTCCTGGGTTCTGACGCGCATGGCCTGAAGCATACCAACAGTTTGCAGAAGGTATTCAACAGTAAATACCTGAGCAAGGCGCTGGCGCTTCCCATTCGCAACAGTCAATTGTAATAACCCTTCTTTTTTATTTTTTCTCAAAGACATGGTATTTGTAACTGGTGGCAGCGGCCTGATTGGCACTTTCTTAATCCCGGCGCTTTTAGAGCAGGGGCATAAGGTAAAGGCGGTCTACCGGGGGCAGGTACCTGCTGTGCCCGGCTCGGAGCAGGTGCAGTGGCTGGAGGGCGATGTGCTGGACCCGCTGTTTCTGCGGAAGGCGCTACAGGATGTGACCCACGTTTTCCATAGCGCAGGCGTGGTGTCGTACGCACCCCAGGACGAGGAGCTACTAAAGCAGGTGAACATAGAGGGCACGGCCAACATAGTGGACGTGTGCCTGGAACATCCGGGCATCAAGCTGTGCCACGTAAGCTCCATCGCATCGGTGGGGCGGCCTAAAAGCGTTACGCTGCTCACCGAGAAAGATAAGTGGGATCCGGCAGAGGAACATTCCGCCTACGCCAGCTCTAAATACTGGGGCGAGCTGGAAGTGTGGCGGGGCATAGCCGAAGGACTGAATGCCGTTATCGTAAATCCTTCGGTTATACTTGGCCCTGCAGACTGGAGCCGCAGCAGCACGCAGCTCTTTAGATATGTATACCAGGAGCGGCCTTTTTATACGGGTGGCAGTGCCAACTTTGTGGATGTGCGGGATGTGGTAACGGCGATGTTGCAGCTTGCCTTCTCGGATATTTCAGGAGAAAGATTTATATTGAATGCGGGGCTCATGAGCTACAAAGATTTCTTCGAACAGGCAGCGCGCGGCTTCGGCAAAAAAGCCCCTTCTACCAAAGTGCCTCCGGCACTGGCGGAGGTGGTGTGGCGCTTTGAGCATGTGCGCACGTGGCTTACCGGTGGCCGGCCACTCATAACAAAAGATACGGCCCGGGTAGCGGCGAAGAGCCATGAATTCAGTAACGATAAAATTCGCAAGGCGATAAACCTTGCATTCAGACCCCTTTCAGAGTCAATAG
Organism: Pontibacter diazotrophicus; assembly: GCF_003367245.1. Lineage (GTDB taxonomy): Bacteria > Bacteroidota > Bacteroidia > Cytophagales > Hymenobacteraceae > Pontibacter > Pontibacter diazotrophicus. The sequence goes on from NZ_QRGR01000008.1 coordinate 252,092, forward strand.
TTTGGGTATGCGAAGAGCTACAGCTGTCTGCTTCAGAAGTAGACGGCAACCCCGGTAAATAAACTATTTGCACCGTAAAAATGTAGTAAGACAGAGGCTGATTTAGCAGCTTGTTGGATATTGGAGATGAAAGAAAATTTCGAAGAACATAACGAGGAACTTGAATTGATACAGCGCTTCGAGCGGATGCTCGGCAGCAACGAGACTGTATTTTTCGACCTGACTGATTTTGAATATATTATAGATCATTATACAGCCAGCTTTGAATATAAGAAGGCGCTGGCAGCCTGTGATTCTGCCATTGCGCAGTATCCCTTCTCTACTGATTTGCAGATTGATAAGGCGCAGTTACTGGCCATGGCAGGCAGCTTTGAAGATGCGCTTGTGCTGATTAACCAGGTAGCGGAGGTAGACCCGGAAAACGCAGATGTGCAGCTGACACGCGGCATTATTTTCACGCAGCGCGGGGAGTTCAGGGAGGCGATTGATTACTTTAAGAAAGCGCTGGCCTATGCCGAGGATGACCGGGATGATATCTACTTTAACATCGGCCTTGCCTACCAGACCTGGGGCAAGTTCAGCTCGGCTGTTAAGTACTATAAGAAGTGTATTGAGCTGAACCAGGAGAATGAGGCGGCGATGCAGGAGATAATATATTGCCTTGACGCTACAAACACCATCAGCGAGAATGTGCCCTTCTTTCAGCAGTTTGTGGACAATGAGCCGTACTCGTCTGTTGCCTGGTTTAACCTGGGGAACGTGTATAATAAAATGGGCGCGTATGACAAGGCCATCGCTGCCTATGATTACGCCACCATCATTACGCCGGACTTTATCACGGCCTACAACAACATGGCCAATGCGCTCGTGTTCCTGGGTGATTTCCCAAAGGCCATCGACGCGTTTAATGCGATGGTGGAGCACGGATCGCCCACGGCAGAGGCATACTGCAACATTGGCGAGTGCTACGAAAAACTGCAGCAGTGGGATCTTTCCCGCCGCTATTATCAGAAATCTGTGGATTTAGACCCGGAGATGGATGAGGCCTGGTTCGGCATCGGGATGATACTGGATGCGCAGGGCAAGTGGTACGAAGCGGTGCACTTCTTTAAGAAGGCCGTGGAGATGTATGACGACAGCGCCGATTACTGGGTAGCGCTTGCTGCCGCGGAGTATCATGTAGGCCATGTGGTGTCGGCTTTGGAGAGTTATGAGCGTGCCGCCGAGATCAGGCCCGACGACAAGGACATCTACCTGAACTGGTCCATCATCCTTTACGAGCAGGGCAACTTCGAAGAGGCTACTGACATAATTTTAAATGCGATAGAAATACAGCCTAAAGAGGCTGAACTGTATTATAGGGCCTGTGCCTACATGCTTTCGGCAGGAAAATACCGCGAAGCTTATAATTATCTGGAAAATGCGTTAATTTTGGACTTCGATAAGCATAAGCTGCTCTTCGAGTTCTTCCCTGAACTGGAGTCGCAGCGCGCATTATCCCGATTAATTGATCAGTATCGCAAATAGAAGTAGATGAATTATTCGCTGAATAGCATTCCAGAGCGTGCGCCAAAGCCACGTGAGCGCGGTTATACCATGGCCATGGACAAAGGGTTAAGTATCCGGGAAGTAGAAGACTTCCTGGAAGTAGCCTCAGAGTATGTAGACATTGTGAAGTTAGGCTGGGCCACCTCGTATGTGGTGCCTAACCTGCAGAAAAAGCTGGATGTGTACAGAGCCGCCGGTATACCGGTATACTTCGGGGGCACGCTGTTTGAGGCCTTTATTGTGCGCAACCAGTTTGATGACTACCGCCGTGTGCTCGATAAATATGAGATGACGTTTGCGGAGGTGTCCGACGGGTCGCTCGAAATGGACCACGAAGAGAAGTGTGAATACATCCGGACACTTTCGGAGCAGGTAACCGTGCTTTCAGAGGTGGGCTCCAAGGATGACCAGAAGATCATTCCGCCGTACATGTGGATCAGGCTGATGCAGGCAGAACTGGATGCCGGCGCATGGAAGGTAATTGGCGAAGCCCGTGAAGGCGGTAATGTCGGCTTGTTCCGTTCTACCGGTGAGGTACGAAGCGGCCTGGTAGAAGAAATCCTGACGAAGATCCCTTTTGAAAAGATCCTGTGGGAGGCGCCGCAGAAGGCACAGCAGGTATGGTTTATTAAGTTACTGGGTGCTAACGTTAACCTGGGTAACATTGCGCCAAGTGAGGTCATCCCGCTGGAGACAATCCGCTTAGGCCTGCGTGGCGACACCTTCAACCATTTCCTGGATATGGAAAAACCTTGCTAAAAAGATAAAGCGAAGCTCAGAAGTATATAAATTAGTATATAAATTGCCCGTCGGTATGGCCGCACGGGCAATTTTGTTTTTAGCTGCTACCTGGAGCTATTATCACACTTATGCAAAGACGAAACTTAAGAGATTACCTTTTACTTTTTACAAAAGGAGCAGGCATGGGCGCCGCTGATGTAGTGCCTGGGGTATCAGGCGGTACTATTGCTTTTATCACAGGCATTTACGAGGAACTGCTCGGCTCCATCCGTTCTGTAGACGGTGAGGCTGTAAAACTGCTGCTGCGCTTCCGGCTGGCAGACTTCTGGCGGCACATCAACGGGAGTTTTCTGGTGGTGCTGCTGGCAGGCATTGGCTTTTCTGTTGTCTCGCTTTCGCGTGTTATCCTGTTTTTGCTGGAGAACTACCCGGAACTGCTGTGGTCGTTCTTCTTTGGCCTGATAGTGGCCTCGGCCTTAGTGGTGGGTAAAAAGATTGCCCGCTGGACCCCTGGAGTGATTTTGGTTGGTTTGATAGGGGCGGCTGTTGCCTATTATATCACCGTGGCAACGCCTACGCAAACGCCGGAGGCCTACTGGTTTATTTTCCTGTCCGGGGCCATCGCCATTTGTGCCATGATTCTGCCCGGTATTTCGGGTTCCTTTCTACTGGTGCTGCTGGCAAAGTATGAGTTCATCCTGAATGCGGTGAAGGAGCTGCGGTTAGGCATTATTGCTGTGTTTGGATTAGGCTGCGTGGTGGGTATTCTGTCTTTCTCTCATGTTTTAAACTGGGCACTTAAGAACTACCACAGCGCCACGATAGCCCTGCTGACGGGCTTTATGGTGGGCTCTTTAAATAAGGTATGGCCATGGAAGGAGACACTGGAAACATACACCGACCGCCACGGCGTAGTAAAACCGCTGCTACAGGAGAACGTGCTGCCTGGCACCTACGAGTCCCTGACAGGGCAGGAGTCTTACCTGGGGTATGCCATTGTGCTGGCGATTTTTGGTTTCCTGCTCGTGTACCTCATCGACCGCTTTACTGACGACGATACTGCAAGAGTATAAAACAACATATAAACAGCATGCGCAAATTCGGACTTATCGGCAAAAAGCTTGGCCATTCCTTCTCAAAGAAGTATTTCACCCAAAAATTTGAAAGGGAGGGAATACAGGAGGCGCAGTATGAACTATATGAGTTGCCAGAGGCCCAGGCCCTGAAATCACTGCTCCAACACGAAACGGAACTGGTCGGGCTGAACGTAACGGTGCCCTATAAGCAAGACGTGATTCCGCTGCTGGATGAACTGGATGAGGTGGCTGCGAAAATAGGCGCGGTAAACACCATCAGCATAAGCGAAGGCAAAACCAAAGGCTTTAACACCGACTATATCGGTTTTAAGAGCACTCTGGAAGAATTTTACCCGCAAGCGGAACGGAAGCAGGCATTGGTATTGGGTACAGGCGGCGCCGCCAAAGCGGTATGGGCTGCCCTGGATGCGCTGCAGATTCCTTACCGGTCTGTGTCACGCAACCCGGACCCGGCAAAGCAGGAGCTGGGGTACGATGAACTGACACCGGCTTTGCTGCAATCTTACAACCTTATTATCAACACCACCCCCCTGGGTATGCACCCATATACAGATACTATGCCCGAGTTGCCCTACGAGGCGCTGACGGAGCAGCACTACCTATATGATTTAGTTTATAATCCGGAGCAAACGCTTTTTCTGAAAAAAGGAGCCATAGCTGGTGCTCAGACGTGTAATGGTCTGGATATGCTGTACCGGCAAGCCGATGCTGCCTGGGCTATCTGGAATGAGTAGCATGAAATAATCCTGTTTTTGTTTTGCTTAGTGTGCTGATATATTGCAACTTTATGCTGTGCTGTTCTCGTAGAATGACCATAGAACGATACAGAACAGATGACACAATTAGACACCCTAAAGCAGAAAACACACGCGATAAATACAGAAATCTACGCTTTATACCTGTCGTACCGCGATAGCCGTGTAAAATGGTATGTGCGTATGCTGTTGGCCTTGGCTATTGGCTATGCTCTAAGTCCTGTAGACCTGGTGCCGGATTTAACACCCGTTTTCGGTTACCTGGACGATGTGGTTATTGTAGCGGCAGGGTTTAGGATTTCTTATCAGTTGTTGACAAAACAAGTACGGCAAGAGGCACAGCTTCAGGCATTCGAAGATATGAGCAGCAACACCCCAACATCTGCTTTTGCGCTGAAAATTGTAAGTTATGCCTGGTTGCTGCTGTTTTCACTGTTGCTAGTGTTTTGCTATAAGCTGTTGCACATGCACACGCTGTAAAGGATAGAAGCATCAGGACAAAAGTCACCAGCTTTTCATATTACTTAACCGGCGATTTTAACGCTATATACATTTATCCAAATACTTACCCATACTATACTTGAGAAGAGAAGCCTCCTGCCCGGGAGGCTTTTTTCATTTTCTTCAAATATAGCCTCTGAAGTTCGAATAACAGGAGTTTAATTTCGTGTAATAAATTTTAGAATTACTTAAATAATTTCCGTTTGATGTTGTGACTGTAAATCATAAATTTCTCTATCTTTACAAAGGTTCTGGGGCGTTTTATGGGCGTTGCAAGAAAAGAATTCTGAAACTAAAAAAATATTTTCAGGTGCTTGCAACCATTCCGCCTCCACGGGAATCATGTGAGTGTGTAGGGCAAAAATAAACAGGCAGTTTTTGAAGCTATTTACAAAACCTAAGTCAGATGAGGATAAGCTCATAGAGGGGTGCATCGCGGGCAAACGCGAGATGCAGCGTCTCCTGTATGATCTTTATTCAAAAAAGATGATGGTGGTTTGCCTGCGGTATGCCCCTACCACGTTTGAGGCTGAAGATATTATGCAAGAGGCGTTTGTGAAAGTGTTTTCAAATATCGGGAATTTTAAGCGGGACTGCCCGCTGGAGTTCTGGATCAGGAAAATTATGGTGAACACAGCCCTGAAGCACCTGCGCGGCAAACAACTGCTCACGGTGTCGCATGAGGCGGAGGAGGTGAGTAACCTGGCCTCCGAAAGCTCCAGCCTGACAGGCTACTCTCTGGATGAACTGCTCAGCATGATCCAAAGCCTTGCTCCCCGCTACCGTATGGTGTTTAACCTGTATGCCATAGAAGGTTATAACCATAAAGAGATAGGGGAGATGCTGGATATCTCAGAGGGTACCTCTAAGTCACAGTATTCACGTGCGAGAGCCATACTGCAGGGTATGATCTCCCGCCAGGAAAATAACTATAAGAATGTCATCAGCAGCTAACGATAAGCGCGGTAAACTCGAAGAAGAGTTTCAGAGCCGTATGTACGATGCTGAGGCGTCGCCGTCTCAGCACCTTTGGGACCGTATAGACCATGAACTTACGGTGCAGGAAAATGGTGCGTATAAACAGCACGCGGGATTTTACCGGCAACTGGCCGCTGCCTGCATCACGCTCCTGCTATTGGCAGGCGGTTTAGGTGCCTGGTATTTCAGCAGCCCCGCTGGCACGGAACAGCCAATAGCCACCGTGGCACCTGCCACAAACTCTGGGCCCGCAGCTACTTTAAGTGCCCCTTCTGAAGAAGCGGAGATGGCAGGCGCAGTAGCAGCCACCACAACACCCCCGAAACAGGCAGAAAGAAAAGCGCCTGCTCCTGGCGCAACAGAAATAAATCCTGCAGCGCCGGCCCCTGCCGCTCTGGGTGCCATTGCAGAAGCTTCCAGCACCACATCGCGTAGCAAAACAGGCGTAACAGATGCAACTGCATTACCTCAGCCTGATGCAGGAAATGACCCTGTTGCAGAGATGGCTGCAGTTACTTTAACCATAGCAGAAACCAAAACACCGGACGCAGTTGAGGAAGCAGTAGAGAAAGAGAACCCTCTCATCCTGAGCAGGTCTTTGAGGCAAACGATAGCCGCGCTGTCAGCTACTGAACAGCAGGCTGGCAACAGCCCTGCCCTGTTGCAACAGCCGTTTGCTGCCAAAGGAGCCGAGGCAAAGGCTACCGACGACTTTAGAAAACTGAATGAGCAGGTGATGGCCCATGCCAAACGTATGGAGGAAGAGCAGAAAGCCAGGTTGCTTGCTTACAATGAAGCGGCAGCCAGCAAGAAAGACTCAGAAAAAGAGAATAGTAAAGGGAACAGCCGCTGGTCACTGGGAATGGCTTATGCTCCAGGCTACTTCAACCAGAATATTGGGTCTTCAGGCCAGGATATGAGTGCTGCCAGCGACCAGATGAGCCTGATGCCGAGTAGTTCCTCTTCCGCATCTATCTCCTCTCTGTACATGGATGAAGCGCGCGAGGAGTATGCTGAGAATGCTGATCCCGGATTTTCTTTTGGATTCGAAGCAAAGACAGGTTTCAAATTAGGCAAAAAGCTGAAACTGCTCACAGGGCTTGGCTTCCTGCAAAACACAACGCGTTCCAGGTCCAGCTACATGGTACAGGAGTCCCTGGGGAATTCTTATGCAAGAGGTTTTAATTCCAGCGGGCCTTCTACTGTGTTCATTCCTTCTATCAGTTCTAACCTCGCTGCAGATTCTTTATATGTAACCAGAACACCAGAGTATAAGGTAAACCAACGCCACCGTTTCCTCACAGTGCCCGTGGGGCTGCAGTATGAGGGTAACATGGGTAAAGACTGGTTCTGGTATGGAGGAGCAGGCGTTGCCGCGAACATACTCTTGCAAACTACTATTCTGGCTTCTTCCGCTGAGGTGGAGGATGTGGCATATGACCTGCAGGACGATTCGCCTTTCCGAAAGCTGCAGTGGTCCGGCAATGTATCCGGGGGAGTAGGCAAGCGGTTGGGTGGCAACATGTCAGTTACTGTAGGGCCCGAGTTCAGGAGTTATTTTAACACGCTTCTGGCTGAGACGGAGAATGCCCCGTTACCACAGGGCAGGCCTTACGCGGTGGGCCTGAACATGGCCGTGAACTATGAATTAAATGCCGGGAAAAAAAGCAGGTGATTTTTTCATAGCCATGCAACCCTTCCGGTAAAAGCCGGGTCATTCAGATGAGCACACACACTAAACCATAGCTGCTACTGACATGAATGCCATACGCGATGTTTTTACTGCACTAAACATTGTACTGCAACAGAATATGTACGGCTGGTATGCGCTCCTGGGGCTCTTGTTCTTAACACTGTTTGGTTAGTTCAGAAACGCGTCCTTTAACACAGATTTTTATTGCCCGCTCTATTCCCTATTAGCTATGAAACACTCCGCTCTAAACTTAATAAGCTATGAAAAAAACTGCCTGAAAGGTTGTGGTGCCCCAAAAGGGTGCCACGCCTGATTGCAGTAAACGATGCCTTAGTCAAAATGAAACTATGAAAAGCTTCCTCTGTATCGTGATTTTTTACCTCTGCCTGTCGATGCTGGTGGTGAGTTGCTCGGAGAGTGATCCGGCTCCTACCTGCATGCAGGCAGAGGTAATCGGTCCCGATAACTGCCAAAACGGATGGTATATCCTGAAACTAAAGGATGATGCCACCTTAGCCGGGAGCCAGAGCAACCATTACATTGGGCAACTGCACGGAGGATATGTAACTACCCGAAATCTGCCGGAGGAATATCGGCAGGAAGGGCTCCAGTTGAAGTTGTCTTTGGAACTGGATGAGGAGCCGACCCAGATTTGCCCTGCTATTTATGTGATATACCCGGCAGTCAGGGTGGTGCGTGTATGCAGGCAGGCCAGCTGATTTATAAAAGATTTACCTTCAGTTTTATCTTTAGTACCTATTGTTTGTTGATTAAAAATGGTTGATTAAAGCAGGAGGCCTGTCATCTTTTGGCAGGCCTTTCTGCTTCCTTTAACAGGGAGAGGGCAGCAACGGTGGCTGTTTAAAGGCTGGCAATGTAAGGTTGAGAATTGGAGGGTGATAACAGTTGAAACATATAGCAATGTTTCTTGAGTTTCAGGCAGTAGTTGTGCAATATCTTGTGCCAAAGGAAGTTTAGTATAGGACATTATCTTTCTGATAGCGAAAATATAGTGTTATATTTGGGGCCTGGAAAAGAAAATTCTTTATAGAAGCGTTTTGTGGCACTTTCCTAAAGGCACTTTGTTTGCTAGTCAGCAGCTATTAACGGAGGCTGAAACAGATAAAATTTCAGGCCCCACCGCATTGTATTATTATCAAATTAGAAGAAGAATCTGTTTACAACAGTATTAACCTATGCAATTTTTAAGTAAAAACGCAATCCTGCGAAACAAAATAACGCTGTTCCTTTGCTGCTGCCTGGCGCTTGCCTCCTGCGAAGATCCCAATGAGCTGGGCGTGGGGCTGGTGGATGACAACATTGCCGGCAGATTCACAGATACCCTGACAGTGAATGTTTCGACGGTATACCTTGACTCGGTAGCAACATCAGGACAAAGTACGATGCTGGTAGGCCAGTTTTCTGCGCCTTACAGCGGCACACTGGAGTCAAATTCATTGTTTCAGCTTGGCCTGGGCAGTGCATGGACCGTTGCGGCAGACGCTACTTATGATTCTCTGCAACTGGTTGTACCTTTAAGCGGCTACTACTATGGGGATACCACACAGGCACAGACCCTGGAGTTTTACAGGCTTACGAGCGACATACAGGCAAGAAGACTCAGCCCTTATTTCTTTAATGAAGAGCCTGCCTCTGTTTTCTATACTGATAACGCACTTTATAACATCAGCAGAACTGATGCCGCACCAGAGCCTTTTAGTTCTTTTACATTTACCCCACGGCCGGTAAGTCAAGATACCCTCGCTATTCCGTTGTCTGATGAGTTGGGGCAGGAGTGGCTCGACCTGAAGAAAGCAGGCGACAGCAGGCTGGCAGATGCCACAAATTTCCTGAACTACTTTAAGGGCCTCAAAGTAGCAAGTACGGAGGGAAGCGCCGTGTTAGGCTATGCATTGGCTGGTGCAAGAGTACGCTTGTACTATTCTGAAACAGTAGACGGCACTCTGACCGCGAGAACAAAAGACTTTACTGTAACGAACTCCAACTTGCAGTACAACCAGATAGAAACAGACTTAGAAGGTACTCCGCTGGAAGGCGTAACGCGCAGTGGTGGAGAAGTGCCAGCCGAACAAACAGGCAATGTAAGTGTAACGCAGGCTGGTGCAGGTCTCATGATAAAACTGGAATTCCCCTACCTGAATGACCTGAGCAGCCAGTTAACGCCTGACCTGATCAACCGTGCGGTACTGGTGGTAGAGCCGCTGAGCAATACAACACAGTATCCTGCTCCTGCTACGCTGTCGCTGTACAGTACAAACAGGACAAATGTGCCGTTCAGGCCACTCCTGCTTAACCCGCTCGATGCCAATAGTCCAGCGCTGACGGCTGCTTACCAGGAAACCAGCAACCGGTATGAGTTTAACCTTACTCCTTATATCATTGATCAGCTGAAGACGGAAAACACGAGAGGTAATGCGTTATTTCTGGCCCCTCCGGTTGCTACTTATATTCAGAGCGTGAGCAGGTTGGTTGTGGGTGGGCCACAGAGCGTTAAATTAAGACTTTACTATACTACAATTAAATAAGAATTACTGAGCTATGACAATCCTTTATAAAAACATGCGCCTGTTAACGAGCCTATTTCTCATGTTAACCATGTGTGTGTTTACATCGTGTGACAGCGAAGAAGTTCTGCTTGGTAACTGGACGCGACAGTCTGACTTTGCCGGAACAGCGCGTACCGGCGCCGTTGCCTTCACCATCGACGGAAGAGCATACGTAGGCACAGGCTCTGACGGTACAAATCGCTTAAATGATTTCTGGCAGTATAACCCGGAAAGTAATGAGTGGACCAGGATGGCGGATTTCCCTGGTGTGGCCCGAAGTGGGGCAGTTGGTTTTGCTGCAAACGGCAAAGGCTACATCGGCACCGGCTACGACGGCACCAACAACCTGAATGACTTCTGGGAGTTTGATCCGGCAGGACAGGGCACCTGGACACAGATTGCCGACTTCCCTGGTACAGCCCGGTTTGGCGCTGTTGCCATGACCCTCGAAAACAAAGGCTATGTAGCGGCCGGCTATGACGGCAGCTACCGCAAAGACTTCTGGCAGTTTGACCCAGCAACGGGTACCTGGACTGAAAGAACAGAATTGTCTGGTGCAAGGCGCGTAAACGGGTTTGCCTTTACTGTAAACGACAAGGGATATATAGGGGGAGGCCTCAACAACGGTATTTTAGAGACTGACTTGATAGAATACACTCCTGCCACAGACACCTGGCGTAACATGCGCAGCCTAAACTCAGCGGAACGCCCTGGTACAGAGTATCCTACGCCACGCACCAATGCCACTGCTTTTGCAATCAACAATAGAGCTTATCTATTGGGAGGAACCAGAGTTAGTCGGGCTGACACTCAAACAGGAGAGCCTTACAGTTCAAACCCAACAAATGCTGCAGCGCAGAGCGACGCATGGGAGTATAACCCTGCTACCGATACATGGCGCACCCTGAGTGGTGCTACACGCGCCGCCAGCAGAGAAAGCGCTATTGGCTTTGCCATCGGCGACTATGGCTACATTGGTTTAGGTCGGAACGGCACAACGCGCTCCAGCGAAATCTGGCAGTACGACGTTACCAGGGGCGGCGATTAAACAAAGCACCTGCTTGTGTACGCGATTGTATAGAACAGCAAAGCCTGCCTTTAAGAGCAGGCTTTGCTGTTTTACTCCGCGGAAGGCAGCCTGCACAAATAGCTATGACTGTAGCAAAAGCGTAAACTTACTGCCTGCTCTTTGTGTTATAGTATATCCTATCATATCCGTAAAAACAACGAATGGATTTTCAGCTAACATCAGAATTTAAACCAACCGGCGACCAGCCGAAAGCCATACAACAACTTACTGAAGGCATAAATAATGGAGAGCCGTCGCAGGTGCTTTTAGGTGCCACCGGTACCGGAAAAACCTTCACAATGGCCAACGTTATACAGAACGTAGGCAAGCCTACGCTGGTGCTTTGCCACAACAAAACACTGGCAGCCCAGCTCTACGGCGAGTTCAAGCAATTCTTTCCTAACAATGCGGTAGAATACTTTATCTCTTACTACGACTACTACCAGCCGGAGGCATACATTGCTTCTTCGGATGTTTTCATAGAAAAAGACTTAGCGATAAACGAAGAAATAGAGAAGCTGCGGCTGCATACTACTTCAGCGCTGCTCTCGGGCCGCCGCGATATAGTGGTGGTGGCCTCCGTGTCCTGTATCTACGGTATCGGTAACCCGGAGGAGTTTGGAAAAAATGTGCTGTACCTTGCCCCGGGCCAGCGCTACAGCCGGAACAACCTCCTGTATACCTTTGTGCAGATCCTGTACAGCCGCACCGAAGCGGAGTTCACACGTGGAACATTCCGGGTGAAAGGCGATACCGTGGATATCTTTCCAGCCTATGCAGACTTTGCTTACCGCCTGTATTTCTTCGGAGACGAACTGGAGGCGATCCACCGCATCGATCCGCAATCCGGCAAAAAGCTGTCGGACGAGAAGGCGATTTCGCTATACCCGGCCAACCTCTTCGTAACTGGCAAAGACACGCTGCACCAGGCCATCAACGAGATTCAGTTCGACATGGTGGCGCAGCACGAGTACTTCCTGAAGGAGGACCGGCCGTCAGAAGCCAAGCGCATTAAAGAGCGCACCGAGTTTGACCTGGAGATGATCCGGGAACTGGGCTACTGCTCCGGTATTGAGAACTACTCCCGCTACTTCGACCGCCGTGCCCCTGGTGCCCGGCCCTTCTGTTTGCTCGACTACTTCCCTGACGATTTCATGATGGTGATTGACGAGAGCCACGTAACTGTGCCGCAGGTGCGCGCCATGTGGGGCGGCGACCGCTCGCGCAAAGTAGCCTTGGTAGAATATGGTTTCCGTTTGCCTGCCGCCATGGACAACCGCCCGCTCACCTTCAACGAGTTTGAAAGCATGATGCACCAGGTGGTGTTTGTAAGTGCTACACCCGGCGACTATGAGATGCAGCGTTCAGAAGGCGTGATTGTGGAGCAGATTATTCGTCCTACTGGTCTGCTGGACCCTGTAATAGAGGTGCGGCCAAGCACCAATCAGGTAGATGATTTGCTGGATGAGATAGACGAGCGCGTAAAAGAAGGGGCACGCGTACTGGTTACCACCCTTACCAAGCGCATGTCTGAAGAACTGACCAAATATCTGGAGCGCCTCAACATAAAGGCAAAGTACCTGCACTCTGAGGTGAAGACACTGGACCGGGTAGAGATTCTGCGGGAGTTGCGTTTGGGAGTTATTGATGTGCTGGTGGGGGTAAACCTGCTGCGCGAGGGGCTTGACCTGCCGGAAGTAAGCCTGGTGGCGATATTGGATGCCGATAAAGAAGGCTTCCTGCGCGACCAGCGTTCGCTGATACAGACGATGGGCCGGGCCGCCCGTAACGAGAAAGGTAAAGTGATCATGTATGCCGACCGCATGACGGGCTCTATGCAACGTGCGATTGACGAGACAAACCGCCGCCGTGCCACCCAGATAGCTTACAACGAGGAGCATGGTATTACGCCACGTACCATCCTCAAGTCCAATGATGAGGTCTTCGAACAGAGAGCCGCAACCGACGGCAAAGGAAGGGATGTGAAAATGTATGCCGGGGCAGAGGGAGTGTCTCTCGCTGCTGAACCTGTAATACAGATGATGAAGCGCGACGAACTCGAAAAGCTCATCAAGAAGACAGAAAAGCAAATGGAAGCCGCCGCCAAAGACCTCGACTTTTTACAGGCAGCCAAGTACAGAGATGAGTTAACAGAGCTAAAGAACCTGCTGAAAACAAAGCGGGAGTAGCAGTAGATTTTATTTTAGTTAGTAAGAAAGCGGAATGATGCACCTTCAGGGAACATCGTTCCGCTTCTTATTTTGAAGATGAATTGCCTGAGGTTTAATCTTAGCAGTTTATCGTTTCCTATAGAGCGTTATCTTCGCAACAAAAAAGAATACATGCCTTTTCCTGATTCAAATATTTTTACGTTTCGTGCCGGAGCCAATGACGATGCCGCTTTGCTGGCTGACTTAGGCTGGCGCACGTTTGAGGAATCCTTTGCCGCTTACAACAAGCCTGAGGACATGGCCGCTTTTCGGCCTACCATGTACAGCCCAGAACTACAGGCCACTGAATTAGCCGACCCCACAACCAAGTTTATACTGGTAGAGGTGGCAGGAGAGGCCATAGCATACCTGAAACTCAACAAAGGACCGGCACCAGAAGCCATTCAGGCGGAGCGTCCGCTTCAGATAAACCGCCTCTACATCACCAGTGCCTGGACAGGCCGCGGATTGGGTGACCAACTCATGCAACTGAGCCTAGAAAAAGCCCTGCAGCATGATCATGATGTGGTGTGGCTAACGGTGTGGGAGCACAACGAACGGGCCAAGCGGTTTTATCAGAAATACGGCTTCAGAGAAGTAGGCGAACTGGAGTTTGTACTGGGCCAGGACGTACAGCGTGATTTATATATGCAGCGGGAAGTAAGGCTAGGCTAAAGGCAGGGAAACTGCCATAGTAACAGTTTTAAAGAGAGGTAGCTTCTAATGTGTTGATCAGATATTCAAGTGGTTCTCTGAGCTGTTATTTCTTAGTTCCATCGGGTCATACACTTCCTGAGAGACAAAGCAAGTAACAAAGAAACCCCGACAGCTTTAGCTAAGAAACTCTCTTTAGAGGATATAGCTAAACCTGTCGGGGTTTTAGCACTTGCACTTATACACTCTTCACCTTCAGATATACCCATGAGAATGTGCAGGTGAATCATGCAAATGCCGCTGCTTTATTTAGTAATATAGCCAAACAGGCCATCTGTTTCCTCATCTGGCCCGGCTGCAAAGTATAACCTGTTCTGATCTATAGTGGTAGCTGTACTTGGAGGGAAGGCTATTGCCCATAAGCCATCAATAGCAATGGGGCTGTCATCATCCCGAAGTTGCCCGATAAACTTTCCATTGGCAGTATAAGCGTTGATGCGTCCATCCCCGAAGTTGCCGACCAGGATAACGTTTCGGAAAGCCGCACTGTTGTTAGAACCATCATCTATAAAGCCATCAGGCGCCTGTGCTATACCCCAGGGAGAATTGAGGACCCCTTTGGAAGCAAAACGCCTCTCCAGGTTACCATCTGGATAAAAGATGTTCACATAGCCATTACCAAGTCCTGCTTCATCTTTCCCACTCGCTGCTACTTTGGCATAAGTTACATACAGCCTGTCGCCAACATTCTGAATGTTGAAAGGCGCATATCCAGCCGGTATAGCCGGATCCATGAACAGCATATCGCTCACTTCATTAAATTCTGAATCATACACTTCAATTTTACGCTCGCGGTAATTGGCTGCATACAGATATGTCTCGCCTTCATCTGAGGCTATGGCAAGGCCAGTATAGGCGGCAGATGAAGAGTTGTCTATCATTTTCACCGCTGCGTCTCCACCGTTCCAACCTGAGATAACGCCATCCGCTCCAACAAAAATGAAGCGTGCCGGCTGCCCGTTAGGAAGTTGAAAGCCGGACGAGCCATTGAAGACAATGCCAGTAGGGTGACCACCTGTTTCAGAGGTAGGTGACGGAATAGTGACAGGACCTCTGAGTTCATCCCCATCCTGGTTGTACAAATAGCTCAGGCCTGTACCTTCAGCAGTCGGCCAAATCACACCACCCGGGCTGAAAGTTATACCCCAGGCATTGATCAGCGTAGGGTCAACCCTTGCTGCATCATACGCTGCAGTGTTGGCCACTAAGTCTACCTGCCTGTAATCCTTCAGTTGCCTTGGGTTTTCAGGAAAGAAGTCAGGAAACTCCTCCTGAAGCTTATCGCAGCCTGTGCTAATAAAAATGAGTATAAACAAAAGAATGGCAATTCGTGAAAGAGGAGTATTGCGCTTGATTTGATCGATCTTTTTCATGAAGTTGATTTTAAAAACCCAAGTACTTGCGTTGTTTCATTTGTCTGTCTAACCTTTTAGAGGTTCAACCTGTGGAGTCTTCAATGCATCAGTTTTAAAGATTCTTGCAAAGAACTGTGGTAAAACAAAAGATCATCGGCCGAAAGCCGGGCAGGAGCAAAGCAAGCACATGAATCAGGCTATGCTTTAACGAAATGGCGAACGTAGGATTAGACGTGCTGATTGTTGAAAGACTTTCTTCAGCAATCCTGCAATGGTGTGCAGCAACAGACTTTTATCCGAATAAAGGACAACAAGTACACGCACTAGTAGCCAGATGGAAAGAGTGAGACAGCTAATAACCATTGAGGTGCAGGAAATTAGCTTCCATCAGAGAACAATCTTAACAGGCACACGTCTTATCGAATCCGGCTGAATTTTTGAAGCCGTTGCCTGTTGCAGAAAATAAATTATAGGATTTATTATATCGCATAAATTATAAATTACCTGCGATGCAATTACCGGGTCCAATTATTGTTCTGCAGCAAAATGAATATTCTGGCGCTAATTACAAATCATTGAAGTTTAAAGGTGAGGATAACTTAGAGAAAGCATGGCGTAAAAGACTGTATATTCCGGTTACTTTTCTTCTGGAGAAGAAAAGCAAAAAGCAGGCAGCTGTAGTTTACTTGTGTGGCCTGTCTTATTAAAGTATATTCATAAATAAACTTTTCTGATATGAAGCACCCTAATTCAATTGCAACATTCTTTAGCATCGTTTTCATTCTGTTTCTACCAGTAATGCTGTCAGCGCAAATCACAGACAAGGCGTCTATTGTTGCCAAAGGCGCACAGGTGGAGAAGCTTGGCGATGGCTATACCTTTACCGAGGGACCCGCCGTGGATAGGGAAGGGAATGTATATTTCACTGATCAGCCAAACGATAAGATCCTTCGCTGGTCGGCAAGTACAAGCGAGATCAGCACGTTTTCTGATAAAACCGGGCGCTCTAATGGCCTGTACTTTGATGCCAAAAGTAACCTGATTGCCGCTGCAGATGAAAAGAACCAGCTCTGGTCCTTCGACGAGTCAGGAAACCCCACGGTGCTTGTCTCTGATTATGAGGGAAAGTTACTCAACGGGCCTAATGATATCTGGATCACGCCTGAGGGTGGTATGTTCATAACCGATCCGCTGTACAAGCGGGACTACTGGACACGCGACCCGCAAATGCAGCAGGATGGCCAGCACCTGTACTACCTGAGCCCTGACCGTAGCCAGATGCGCAGAGTAGACGAAAACCTTCAGCAACCAAACGGAATCATAGGCACGCCAGACGGAAAGAAACTGTATGTTGCCGATATAGGTGCGGGTAAAACATATGTGTACGACATTGAGCAAGATGGAATACTTTCAAACAGGAAGCTTTTTGCGCCTATGGGATCGGACGGTATGACCATCGACAACAAAGGGAATATTTACCTCACCGGAAAAGGCGTGACTGTTTTCAGTAAAGAAGGAGAGCAGATTGCCCATATCCCCATTGACGAAGACTGGACAGCCAACGTGACCTTTGGTGGTGAAGACCGCAAAACGCTGTTTATTACGGCGATGGACTCAGTTTATGGTTTGAAGATGAACGTTGAAGGAGCGCGATAGCTTTCTTACAGGCTTTTAAAGAATTGATAATTGCCTGCAGCGCCTCACACAGAAAGCAGGAATAGGTTTCTTCATAAGGTTGCACAGCAATCAAGCATAGGCTGAGAACTAATAGCTTTGTTGCATGCTTTTAGAGTATAAGCGTCTTTATAGTGGGTAGCTAGTATGGAATTTAAAGAGGATTTTTCTTGATATAAAATATATAACTAAATAATTAGTTATTATGAGTAGATTTTTTTTTCTTTAGTAAACTAAGAAAGAAAAGAGATGAAAAGAATGCTCCTGACCACGCTATTGGTGGCAAGTATGGCTGCTGCTGTGTCGGCTCAAAGTATAGGTGAGGCGAGTGCGCTTTACAATGCCAAAGAGTATAAAGCCTCTGGTGAAATGTACGACAAGGCCCTGGCAAAAGGAAAAGACAACCCCACCGACTACTACAATGCGGCATGCTCCTGGGCTCTGGCCGGAGACAACAACAAGGCGCTATCGCACTTGCAGCAGGCTGTAGCCAAAGGATATATTAACCTAAGCCATCTAAAACAGGATACTGACCTGAACAGCCTTCACCAGGAAAAACGCTGGAAAACCCTTGTGCAGGACCTGGAGAAAAAAGTGGCAACCCTGGAGGCAAACTACAATAAACCGCTGAAGGCACAATTAGAGCAGATCTACAAAACGGACCAGGAGATTAGAATGAAAATTGAGCCGGTTCAGAAAGAGTTCGGGCCCGAGTCTCCTCAAATGAAGGCGCTTTGGGAGGAAATGGCCAAAACGGATGAGGCGAATAAAAAAGAAGTAGTGGCTATACTGGAAAAGTACGGCTGGCCTGGTAAAAGTATGGTGGGCCCACAAGCCAATTCAGCTGCTTTCCTGGTAATTCAGCACTCCGATAAAGAAACGATGGAAAAATACCTGCCCATGTTGCGGGAGGCAGTGGCCAAAGGGGAGGCAGCCAAAAGCCAGTTGGCGTTAATGGAAGACAGGGTGCGGATGAACAATGGACAGCCACAGCTTTACGGCAGCCAACTGCGCATGAACGCTGAAACAGGGCAATACGAGCTATACACTATAGAAGACGAGGTGAACGTAGACAAGAGACGGGCAAGCATGGACCTGGAGCCGCTGACAGACTACATGAAAAGATTCGGAATCGATTATCAGGTGCCGCAGGCCTTATCAAACTAAAACCTATAACACGGGCAAAGGCTGAATTTCGATTTTTCCAGTCTTTGCCCGACTTTTTGCTACAAGAGCAGCAGGCCTTTCTCACGCAGCTCAAACCAGCTTGGCGAGCTTAGAAACTCAGCAAAGCTGAGGTGTGCATCTGCTGGAAAGCTTTCCTCCAGCTGCTTCAGAAGCACCGCTTCTATATTGTCCGGGTTCGCTTTTTGCAGCACATCAAATACCCACTGCCCGATGCTGGCGGTGGTCTTCACCTGGAAATCCTCTCCTTTTTCGTAGAAGGTGAGCACACAACGCTCAATGGTCTGGCCTTTCTTGGCGATCATGGTAAACTCTATCTCCGGCTGGTTGCCCAACCAAAGCACGCGGGCGTTGCGGCGCTCGGCGTCAGGCTTTGGTGCCTGCTGAATAGCTTTATAAATAAGGTCGGAGCGGGTTTTTACACGTGGAACCTTAAAATCGAACCAGAAAGAAAGCGGTTGTTCCAAGCCAATGCCGTGCATGTAGTTATAAATGGCTTTCGCCAGTCCCTGCCCGAACAGTTCATGGTCGGTGCCGGTCGGGTCGTCGTGCCAGAGGTCGTTATTTGCGAAAGGCCCTTCTTCCGGACCGACTTTCACCACACCGTACTTCTCCGGGTTTTTGCCTACCGGGCTGTGCGCCGTCATACTAAAGCGGTGCCAGTAGCCGGACTGTATCACACTATTCACGAAAAGTTGCCGCACTACCTCCAGCGAGTCAATGGTTTCCTGGGCTGTCTGCGTCGGAAAGCCATACATGAGGTAGGCGTGCACCATAATGCCTGCCTGCGTAAAAGCATCCGTTACACGGGCCACCTGATCGATGCTTACTCCTTTCTCCATTAGTTGCAGCAGCCTGTCGGAAGCCACTTCCAGGCCACCCGACACGGCAATGCAGCCGGAGGCAGCCAGCAGGCGGCAAAGGTCCGGCGAGAAAGTTTTCTCGAAGCGGATGTTTCCCCACCACGAGATTTTTACGCCCCGCCGAATCAGCTCAATGGCCATGTCGCGGAGTGGGGCAGGAGGGGCCGCCTCGTCTACGAAGTGGAATCCGGTTTGCCCGGTCTGGGCAATAATCTGCTCCATGCGGTCTACCAGCAGGGTGGCTGGCGCCACTTCATAGCGGTTGATGTAATCCAGTGTAATGTCGCAGAAGGAGCAGCGTTTCCAGTAGCAGCCGTGGGCAATCGTGAGTTTGTTCCAGCGGCCGTCGCTCCAGAGGCGGTGCATCGGGTTAATGACGTCTATCACCGAAAGGTAGTCAGGCAGGCGCAGGTCACTGTAATCGGGGGTGCCTATCTCCGTGTGCGGCACGTTAGGGTCAGTGCAGCTGTTCATGTACTGCACCTTGCCCTCCTGTAGCAGGAACGTGCGCTGCAGCTGGTCATGTGGGCGTTGCCCCTGCAGGTGCTCCAGCAGTTTCAGCCACGGTCCTTCACCATCATCAAGCGTCACGAAATCGATGTACTGGAACAGGCGCGACTCCTGCAGGCTGCGCAGCTCTGTGTTAGGATAGCCGCCTCCCATGGCGGTTTTAATGTGTGGATAGTTCTGTTTGATGTACTGTGCCATCCGGAGGCCACCATACAGGTTGCCGGGGAACGGAATGGAGAAGCCCACAATGGTAGGCTGTACTGCTTGCAGCCGCTCTTCCAGCAACTGTAGCAATATATCATCTACCAGGTTTGGCGTTTCCTGGAGCGCCTCCTCCAGTGGGTCGAAGTGCGTGGCTGACATCGCCAGGCTATCGGCGTAGCGGCTGAAGGCGAAATAGGGGCACACGGTTTCCTTTATCAGGTCGCCGAGGTCCTCCAGGTACAAGGTAGCCAGGTAGCGGGCTCTGTCCGTGATCCCCATGCTGCCGAAGGCCCAGTCAATGTCCTCCACCACCTGGTCGAAGCGTGATGCCTCCGGCAGAAAACGGCTGAAGGAAATCTGCTGCGCCAGCGTGTTGTCCTTGTTCTGCAAAAAGTGGATAACTGGCTCAATCGTCTGCAAGTACTCGCGCTTGAGGCGCAGCATCCGCAGGCTGTTATCAGAAAGTTCATAGTCACCTGCCTCAATGGCTCCGAATATCTGCTGCAGCCCCTTTCTGGTGAACATCCGTAACACAAGCTCAATGCCCATGTCGGCCTGCGTCACCTGGTATCCGCGTCCTGTTAAAAAGCCCTTTAAGTAGGCTGTAGCAGGATAAGGAGTATTGAGTTGTGTAAGCGGGGGCGTAATGAGCAGTATAGTAGGCTTTTCCAAAATTGAATCGGTGTTTGAATGATATAGGGCGGGGCGTAAACCCAAAGGCAAAACTACATATTAAAGTGCAATTCCAATATGTTTGCTGCCCTTGCAACAGCTGGAATGTTTCAGGGGTTCAACAAGTGTAAAACATGTTGAGAAGATACATATTTGTGTTAATATATAGGTAAATAACTATGTTTTATAAAAAGTTTTATATAATAGAAAATAGTGTATATTTGTTGTATTCAAAAGAATGCTATAAAAGTGATACTGCTCCATTGCCCCGATTCAAACTTATTAAGCCACCACAACCACCCTTATCATGTATTCCTGGAAAAATTTACAAATGGTAGTAACGGTTGTCCTGCTGGGTCTGGCAGCTGCTTGCTCACTTTTTGAGCAGAATGTAGAGGTGCTGCAGACATTTGAGCTGCGTATTGATAAGCCTGCTGACGCCGCGATGCAGTTTTCTGTACAGAAGGATGTATACACGAACACAGAGCAGGTGCAGAAGTATGCCAATGATATAGATGCCTTCGTCATCAGAAAGATAAGTTATAAGGTGAAAGACTTTGCAGGAAGTGAAGCGCCTTTTGTTTCTGGCACGATAGAATTTGCCCCATCCGGCAGCAATGAGTTTACTATGCTGAGCGCCATTACCAGTTTACACCTGAAAGAAATGGCGGAGCAGGAGCAGGAAAGTACCATCGTGTTGCCCGATAAGACAGTAGAAGAAAAGCTAACCGAACTGTTACGCATGGGCAGCCCTGTTACGTTCCGTTTGAACGCTGTTACAGACAATAACCCTATTGCTGCCACGCTTGTAGTGTACATCGACGCACTCATGACAGTAGAGATGTAGACTACCACTGCTTTAAACCCTAAAAAACAAAAGCCTGCAGGTATTATCTGCAGGCTTTGTTATGTATTGACGGTTTTGCTACCATTTCATAATCCTGTTCACGCCGTTGTTTACGGCCGGTACAATGGCTAGCTTCGTAACGGAAATCATCACGAAAAACACAAAGAAGCTGCGCAGCCACCGGATCATAAAGTCAGAGGTAAACCCAAAGACATAAATTTCTAAAGCAGAGGCTAAAAGCAGGCTGATAACGGCTATAAGTATTAGCTGGCGTTTGAGCTGCGGTGTCAGGAGCTGTTTTTTCATAAATATATTTTACCAGCGCAATTTACAGCGCCGGATACCACATTCAAAAATCAGGAGTGGCCTTTTTCCGCTTCCTCCTCTTCTCTCCCCTTGTTGTTTTTAGCCATTTCCCGCTCTGTTTCAGTTTGTGGCGGAGGAGTCGGCTTGTCCTGTTTTACTCTTTCTACATCCGACGAATCATCCTTTGTTGTCTCCTGCATCGGAGCCTTCTGCTTGTTCTCTTCCATATCTTTCTTTTTTTGTAAAAGCTTTACATGGTGTACGGCACTCATGCCCCGGCGGTGTCGGAATTTAACAATAAGCTTCTGACAGACGTACATGAAAGAGCCGGGTGTTAGTAAAACAACGGATTTCAATTTTAACCGGAAAGGACTGAATCATATGAATACGAAAAAAATAAAAACGACTATACTCACTTTAGCCACAACGGCCATCGCCACTTTTGGTCTGGCCGCCTGCGATACAGGCACAGATCCAGGTGAAGTAAACACAGAACGCAGCGACATAAGAGAGGAAGGATCGATGGTGGGGGGTGAAAATGAAGGCGCTTCCCGCTACGATACTGCCGGTGCTGACATGGAACGCCATTACGACCACGCCGACCATGAGAACCATAACGGTGAAAGAACCGGGGCGGTGCACGCCGGCGACGGTAAAGACAGCGTTATACAGCGCGATGATGTGCAATAACCTTAACTATAGATAAGCATAAACCAGCAGCGCCTGCTCCTTTTGGGGGGCAGGCGCTGCTGGTTTACTAGGTATAAGAAAGCTTAGTTGAAGACAAAGCCGTTCGGGCCGATACCTGCCCTGAACTCTGTTACTTTAGTGCCATCTGGTTGATATACATGCACAGTTCCCTCCCCGGCAAAACCGTTGGAGTCACCGCCATAGATATAGCCGTTGTCCGGATCCACACCTAAGCCGTAAAAGCTGTGATCTATAATAACGGTGTTACTTAGGCTGGTGGCGCTCACGTCCTGCACATAGGTACCACCATCATAGTTGAAGTACAGTTTGTCTCCGTTGCCATTGATAGTTAAGTTGCCTGGCTGGCTTTGGTTGCTGCCGAAAGTGTAGGTTTGCACATTTTGCGTACCTGGCGTGATTTTGCTTAGTGCTCCGGCAGTTGTCTGGTCATAATCTATCGCTGTCCAATCATCGTTATAAGTAATTCGCCCCGCACTCAGCACCCAAATGTTGTTGTCACGATCCAGTGCAAGTTCTGTGGGTGCATCCGAAACAGTAATTGTGCTCTCTACTGCATCAGTAGCTGTGTTGATAACTGTAACATTATTGTCGCCGCTATTGGCTACATAAAGTTTACCGCCCGCTACTAAGAGTTGCTCGGGTTCCATGCCTACTTCAATCGTCTCGGTAACGGTATAGTTATTCAGATCAATTACTGACACCCGACCTTGGGAACCTGCATAATCTACTGTCTCCGTTACGTAGCCTTTCTCATTATTGAGGGCAACGAAATGGCGGGGCAACTGCAGATTTTCCACTACGCCAACTGATTCAAAAGTATATGCATTCACCACTTCTATTTTGTTGCTGTTGTTAGCCACTATATAGGCTAGGGAATCATAAAGCTCCATGTCCTGAATCACGTCGCCGAGTGGTCTTCCTGCATTCGCGTTACTAAAAATGCCGTTCTGCACCTGGTGCCCTGCGCTGTCGCTTAAGAAAGAGATAGAGCCATTTGGTGTACCCCAATTGCCCTCGTTTATAATGAAGACTCCTTCCTGGTCATATGGGCCGCGGACTTCATTTTCAATAACTGGTTCTACATCATTTTCGTCATCACAGCTTGTAAAGGCAACGGAGGAAGTAATTAGTGTAGCTGCTAAAAAGAAGCTGCGAAAGAAATTTAGTTTTCTCATTTTATAGTCTAAAAGTGTTTAAGGAATAATAAAGCGTAAGCTGAAAGTATAGCCGCGAGGCGGCATGGCCCGGTAAGCCATTGTCTGGTATTCTGTGTTCGTCACATTATCGGAGCGGAGCGTGAGGATGAGCGTGTTCTGCCGGATTTGCAGCTTCTTGTTCAGGGCCAGTTGCAGCAGCAGGAAATCATCTAGGCTGGTGGTTTCAGAGTTGCTGGTATAGCGCAGGCCGGTGTAGTTCAGGTTACCCAGCACAGACCAGCCACGATAGCTTGCCTCTGTGGAAAACGTAGCCTTATGCAGCGGCACATACATCAGCTGCTTGCCTTTGTCGCCTGTACCTTCATACACCGCCACCTGTTCTGAGGAGGTATAGGTGTAGCCTGCGGTGCCGCTGAGTTTTACGTCACCTACGGTAGCGGTAGCGGTACTGCTGAGTTCTATACCTTGCGAGCGGACTTTCTGCAGGTTTGTTGGCCGCCAGTTACCGGTATAATCCGGTGCCCATTGTATCCAGTCGTCCACAAACATATGATAAGCTGTGGCTTCTGTTTCCAGCAGCAGCGTGTTGCCCAGCACCAGCAGGTGGCGTAGGCCTCCCTCGTAGCTCCAGCCCTGCTCCGGTTTCAGGTTTGGGTTGCCGGCGCCAATCCAGAAGCGGTCGTTGAGGGTAGGTACGCGGTAACTGCCTGAGACATTGCCTTTCAGGGAAAGCTGGTGCCTGTTGTTATTATAGAACTTCCAGTTAAAACCAAGGGCGGGCGTGGGCAGTGGGTCATAATTCTCGACAAAAGCCTGTCGGAAGTTGAGGCTAAGGGCAAGCGGCTCCACAGGGTTGTACCGGAAGAGCGCGAATACAGAAGCCCTGTTCTCATCCTGCTGCCCCGCATAACCGTCGTTCTCTGCCACAAAGTGCTGCAGGTTAATACCCCCGCGCAGGCTCCAGTTCTGGCCTTGCGTATAGGTCTGCTCCGCCTGCAACTGGTATGTTTGTACATCGGCCACAGAATTGGTGGAGTTGTCGGTATAGTGCAGGTAGTCCTTAAAATAGGCCGCTTTTATGTCCGTCTGGCCCCATCGGCTGCTGTGACCAAAGGTTGTCATCAGGCGCAGGTTCTCGTCCAGCTGCTTTGCATTATTATAGGCTGAGCCCATGGCTGGTTGTAACTCCCGGTCGGCATACGTGTACCAGGTGTGCAGCGCCACATTGGTTTTGGAGGATAGGTGGTAGGTGAGGTCCTGCGTAAAGCCACGGAGTTGCTGCGCGGCGTGTTCCTGTTTTACTTCCGGAGTGCGGAAGCGGGAGAGGTCCCGGTAAGTAAAATCATTCTCTGCCAGGCGCAGGTAAGCACTGGCGCCTACCTCTAGTTTAGCACCACTGTAGTGGAGGCTGCCACTGCTGAAGTAGCGGCCAAAGCTGCCCGCCTCCTGCTGCAGATCAGCCCCGAAGCCCTTGCCCTTGTATTCAGGAGAACTTAATAATACTGCTCCTCCAATGGCTCCGCTACCGTATGTAGCCGCCGCGGAGCCATACTGTACCGCTACCTCCCCAATACCACTGACCGGCAAGGTAGAAAAATCAGTCTGGCCCAATGTGGCAGGGGCAATATTGAGTCCGTTCCAGAGCACTGCCGTTTGCGTGGCACTGGTTCCCCGAAAAGCGACAGAGGAAAGCCCACTGACGCCATAGGTTTTAAAGTAGATAGGCGTGCGGGCCTGCAACGCGTCTGCCAGCGAACTGGAGGCATAGGTGCTGAGGTAGCTGCTATCAACAGTGCTCACGCGGCTGCCGGCGGCATACACCTCGGCAGGCTTGCCAAAAACCTCCACCGTACGCAGTTGGTGCGCAGTAGAGTCTTGTTGTGCCACAGCAGGTACAGCTAACCCAAAAGAGCAGGCAGCCAGCGCAAAAAACTTACGAAAAGAAAATAATACCACGTACCCGGTTGCTTTTATCCCGAAGCATGCGATAAGGTAAAAAGGCAGAGGCAGCAAGCGCATGAAGCGAAGGCCGTGCAGCTTTTTACCCGGAAGCATACGACAAATCAGTGTCGGACTGGCAGGTCTCCTGGCTCTCTTCAGTTAGCCCGCCTTCCCATGTGGCAGATGCCGCACAGTGGCCGTTGGTGTATAGGCTAACCCTTTTTATGAAGATGACAGTTGCGGGAACAGCACAGGTTTTGCACCTGTTTCCCTTTTAAGGCTTTTACCACGGCAGTAGTAAGAGCCACCAATCTGGGCGCAAAGATACGTTATAATTACGAATTATAAATTATGAATGGAGGGTAGGACGTATTTAACTCACTAGCCGTAGCCTCGTACCAACTTATTAAAAACCGAATAAAGAACAACGCACAACTAATAACGAAACTTGAAGCTACCGAAAGAATTTTATACCCGGCCTGATGTAGTGGAGCTGGCACAGGAACTGATCGGCAAATATCTTTATACAAATATAGATGGCATCCTGACCGGTGGCATGATAGTCGAGACCGAGGCTTATTCAGGGGAAAATGACCAGGCCTGCCATGCCCACCTCAGCCGCCGCACCCAACGCACCGAGATTATGTACCACGAAGGCGGTGTTGCTTATGTGTACCTGGTGTACGGCATCTATCACCTGTTCAACATCATTACAAACCAGAAAGATAAAGCCGATGCAGTGCTGGTGCGGGCCATTGAGCCGGAGGTAGGAGTAGAGGAAATGTTGCTGCGGCGGAAAATGGCAGTTATCAAGCTCAACCTGACCGCCGGGCCGGGGGTACTGAGCATCGCCATGGGCATCAACAAAAATCTTTACGGCGCCGACCTGACCGGCAACACCATCTGGCTCGAAGACAAAGGCATCAGTTTTCCTTCTGAAGACATAGCCGCTGGACCACGTATCGGCATCGATTATGCGGGCGAGGACGCCAGCCTGCCCTGGCGCTTCTGGCTGAAGGGGAATAAGTGGGTGAGTAAGAAGCGATAGCTTGTTAACCGTTGTTCGTGCTTCTGGTGAGTTGATAGTTATGATTCGGAGTTAATAGATTTTCTCTTCAATAAAGTTGATCAGGCTTTCTGCCATTTTTTGCTGTTCCTCAACTCTGGGATGGCCCGGCGTGTTCTTAAAAGGCATAAAGTGTGTGTACACTTTAGCATCGTCTAAAGAGGCTACAGCTTTGGCCACGTAACCCGGCCAGGGGGAACCTTCTTGGGTAATATCCATGCTACCGAGTGCGGCGATGATGTGTGCCTCCGGGTACTTTGCTCGGATTGATAGTACAAAGTTCCGGTAAGCCTCTACAATCGCTTCTTCTGTTGGTGCCTCGGTGCCGAACTCTCTTTTAAACTCTTCATGCTCCGGCCTGTTTACCAGCCACGAGTCGTTCTGAAACAGGTTAATTACCACCACATCAGGTGTATAATACCAAATAGTATGAAGGTTATTCCATAGCTATTTTAGCCTGCGCGACAGCCTTTTTGATGTAGGGATATCCAGTCAGGGAGGCTATTTGCTGTGAGGAGTAGCCCTTGGCGGTGTTTTCTATCCACTGCTCCAACTCTCCTTCATCCTTGAAGTTGTTGAAGGC
>NZ_QRGR01000074.1 GCF_003367245.1 Pontibacter diazotrophicus
GCCTCCAGTATGGCCAACAACAGGCCCTTCTGCTGATCCAGCCGAAGTTCCAGGTTTTCTTGCTCCAGTTGCTTTATTTCGGATATGTCCAGGTTAACACCCAGCGTCTTCTTGCCCCTTCCCTGCTTGTCCCGCAGCAGGACAGCCTTTACCCTCATGGTGACTACCTGACTGTTGGGTCTGATGCGTATGGTTTCCTCCAAAGGCTCTTGACTTTCCCGGAAGTGATGCACTATTCTTTCCGCCACAGGACGATCTTCTTCTATCACATAGTCCAAGTAGAGCTCCGGCTTTACCGGGCTGCCTTCCGGTATACCAAAGAGGCGGTACATGCCCTTTGACCAGTGGAGTGCTCCGGTGTCAATGTCATACTCCCAGCTGCCTATGCGCGCTGTTTCTTCCGCCTGCTTCAGGAGTGTCAGGTGTTTGTTTATTACCTGCTCTGCCTCTTTCTGCTCCGTTATGTCCTGAACCTTGCCCAGGATTTTAACCGGGCTCCCAAGCTTATCAAGGGTTACTTTACCTTTCACGGTAAAATAGCGCATTTGCCCATCAGGCCTGTAGATTCGGCGCACGTACTCATAAGGCTGCTTATCCCGTATTGCTTTTTTGATGATCGGGCGTGCATCAGCCACATCCTCGGGATGGGAAACAGCGTCAATAAAATCAAGGGAGGGAACAAAGGACTGGGGTTCGTAGCCCAGTAGCCTGTACAAGTTATCAGAGAAACTGAAGCGAAGGGTGGCAAGGTCTGCTTCGTAGCTGCCTGTGTTGCCCACCATCTCGGCCTCCCGGAACAGCTTTTCCCTCTCCCGTATCTTTTTCTGTGCCTGCATGCGGTCGTCGATATCCGTGTTGGTGCCCACCCACTGCAAAATATTTCCATCACAGTCTTTCACAGGTACTCCTCTGCTCAGGTGCCAGCGATAGCTCCCGTCTGCCCCACATCTAATCCTGTGCTCTACCTCAAAATCTTGCTGGCTGCTCAGCGAGCGCTGCCATGCATCAACAGTCAGGCTTAAATCTTCTGGGTGAAAAACCTCTTGCCATCCTTCGCCTTGGGCTTGTTCTGCTGTCTGTCCCGTAAACTCAAGCCACCGCCTATTAAAAAAGTCAAGGGAGCCGTCAGGCAAAGCTGTCCATGCCATCTGGGGGATAGACTCAATAATCAGCCGGGCTTTTTGCTCTGCCTGCTGCTTTGCCTCAAACAGGCGGGCATTGTCGATGGCAGCTGCCGCCTGGCCGGCAATATTTTTCACCAGTTCTTCCTCATTCTCTGAAAAAACACCAGGCTCCGGATGCCCAAAGAACAGGCCGCCAATCACATTCCCGCTCCTGGTTACTACCGGAAGCGCCATGTAGCTTCGCACAGGCAAGTGCCCCTCCGGCATTCCGTGATGGGGCCGGTTCTGGCCGTACCTGGGATCTTTGGTGATATCATCTGAGCGGACAATATGCTCTCCGCGAAGCGTGGGGTCCAGAATGGGCGTATGCCGGATAACCGGAAGATGGGCGAAGTCCTCGTGTCTTGCGCCAGAGAGCGCGTAGAGGGTGTACTCTTCTCCTTCTTCATTGTACTTTTTATAAAACAG
>NZ_QRGR01000075.1 GCF_003367245.1 Pontibacter diazotrophicus
AAGTAGCTGTAGCTTTGCAGGATGGAGGTAAGTGTAGAAGGATTATTAGAAGGCAAGGAAGGTCTGCTCGAGCAGCTGCAATCCTTTTTCAAGGAAGAGGAGCTGGAGAAGCTTGCCCGGGAGAGCAGGTTTGTTGAGCGGAGCACCTCGAGGTTGAGCGGTTGGATGTTTCTGCAGCTACATTTGCTCATGGAGTCTAACGGCAAAGAGTTCAGCCTGAGCGACATGTGCCAGGAGGTGTCAGAGAGGCACGGGGTGGAGCTTACCAAGCAGTCGCTGGACGGGCGCTTCAACACCTTTGCCGTCGGGTTCATGCGCCAATGCTATCAGCTCCTGCTCAGGCAGGTGCTTGATGTGGGCCAGCAGCAGGCTGCCCATCCCCATTTTTCCAGGGTTATTGTCACAGACTCCACCAGCTTTCAACTGCCGGGCCAGTTGGCGGCCTTCTACCGCAGCAACGGAGGCTCCACTTCAGGAGCCTCCGTCAAGTTGCACCAGCAGTATGAGTTGCTGCAGGGCTCGATACTGCGGCTTGAGGTCCGCGACGGCAAGGAGAACGACACGCTCTTTCTCCAGGGCCTGAGTTACGAGCAGGCGGGAAAGGAGCTGCACATACTGGACCTGGGCTATTACAAGCCAAGGCACCTGCAGGCCCTGGACAGAGCCGGCGGCTTTTTCATCAGCCGCTACAAGACGGGCACCCGCCTCTACATCGAAGATGAGGCAGGCAAGCTGGTGCTGCTGGACTGGCAGCAGTTTCTGGGGCGGTTGGAGAAAGGCAGCAACTGCCTGCCTGAGGTATCCCTGGGCAAAGGCAAAGACAAGCTCAAGGTACGGCTTGTTGCCCAGAAGGTGCCGGCGGAGGTGGCAGAGCAACGGGCGAAAAAGCAGCAGCGCAAGCAGGCCAACCAAAGCAAGAGTGGCAAGTACAGCTGGCAGACAAGCGAGGCTAAAAAACAGCTCATGGGCTATAATATCTATATCACCAACACCTGTCCAGAACAGCTCAGCCCCCTTCAGGTGCAGCTTTACTACAGGCTGCGCTGGCAGATTGAGCTGCTCTTCAAGATATGGAAGAGCATCATGGAGATAGACAAGGTCGGCCGGATGAGCATCTTCCGCTTTGAGTGCTACCTCTACAGCCGGCTGATAGCCATTCTTCTTTCTGCTCAGGTGCAGCACATGCTCAAAGGCTATCTGGAGCAGCAGTTGGAAGACTTCGAACTCAGCGAGTGGAAGGTGATGAAGCATCTAAAAAAAAGATACTCAAGCTTTGCCAGGCACTCAGCGAAGGCAGCAGAGCCGTGAAAGAGTGGTTTTGGAAAGTGCTCAGAAGGGTAATCAGGATAGGCAGGAAAGAAAAAAGAAGAGACAAGAACGGGCTACTAAAACCATCACCAAATGATATACTTTATCCTTAGCCTGACGGCTATGGT
>NZ_QRGR01000076.1 GCF_003367245.1 Pontibacter diazotrophicus
GGTGATTAATAAACTACTTAAGCAGGTGTTTGGTATCGTAAATTCAGGGGAGGTTTACTGTGCAAATAGTTGAATGTAACTGCTAAAAAACAGACGAAAACACTTGCTTTTTGACACAGTTCATAAATATACTTATGAGATAGCCCACCACGACCTCCAGAAGCGTTGCCCCACCAACCTTCATCAGCTTTTGAAGCTGAACTCCAGCCCTAGGCTAAACAAGAGGAAGAAACCTTGAATAAATAAAATATTCATCCTGCTTTTTCTCCGTCATACTAGAAGCGTTATTCTGCTTGCAAAACCACTTTTATCAGGATATAAAAATGGCCCCATCATTGGCAAAGATAAATTAATGGCTGTTTATATTTTATTATATTTATATTAGTATAATAAATTACAATATATTAACTTCGTTGCTTTCAAAGAGCCATGGAAACAGCAGCTTATGAATACCTAAACCTCGCCCTGGGCAAGAAGCAGGCTCTGGACCTTTACTACCGCCTGACCGGCTTTATCAGGGAGCATGATCCGGCTAGCTTCAGGAAGTTTATGGCATACAGGGACAGCACGCTGAAAGACGATGCGCTGATGGGCTTTGTGCTGCAACTCATGCTAACCCGGCACCGGGACATGTTGGCGCAGCTGGTACCCGCAACAAGGACAATAGCAAGTGCCTGATTAGCGGCACTTTCTCTGCCCTGGCGCCGGCTCGTGCAGCGGTTAGCACAGCAAGGAAATAGGCGGCACAAAAATATCCTTCGCTACATATTTGTAAATGGAATTATTTATTACCTTGCGCGCCTCAAGGGCCTCCTGCTCTTTTTATCATATACCAGAACCCGGAACGGTTCACTGCTGACGTTGTATGATGTCAAACAAAGAGGCTGCCTTTTTAGAGCAGCCTCTTTTGCTTTGTCACGTTGCCCAATTACGCTAGACATCGCCTATTCTCTCTTTAAGCGGCCATGGCCACGGCAGGCAGCGCTTCCTTGCTTTCCTCTGCCTTCAGGTTCAGGATGTAGCTGGCGGCTTTGAAGGCTTTGGTGCCGGCGTAGATGATCATCGTCTTATCGTCTTTGAATTTGCTCACCCATCCCTGCAGGTAAGCCACTGAGTTCTCGAACACCTCCTCCTGGATGCCAGTGAAGGCACAGAGGAAGCTGGCCCCCATCTCGGCTATCAGCTCCTCTTTGCTGTAGTCCTCGTCCCCGAAGCGGGCAGCCTTGTCTGTGAAGCGGTTCAGCCTTTGGGGATGGCCGACGGAGTGAATCTTATGCCGATATCGGCATAAGATTCATAATGCCGCAGAAAAGATTATGCCGCACCAGATAGGCTGGGTGTTTGTTTTAGCGCTTTTCCGGTGCGGATGTGCGGCATAATTTTTCTAAGTTGTTTTGTTTCTATTTTGCTTCCTCAACTAAA
>NZ_QRGR01000077.1 GCF_003367245.1 Pontibacter diazotrophicus
AAACCGGCTCCGGCCATGCCCTTGTCGATCACTCGCTCCGGCAGAGTTCCGATGCTTACCCCTTCCTGGTTCCGGAGGGCGTATTTGTAGCGGATGTAGCGGCGGATAAAGAAACGGGCCGGCTCGCACTCAAGCTCTTCTGTTACCTCCTTGCCGATGCAGACCATGCCGGAGAGGTCCCCCTCGGGGTAAATCTCCACTTCCTCTACCGGAAGATGGGCAGGCAGCGGCGTGCGGCCTTTATGGGCGCTTTGCTTTTTGCGTGTGTAGCTTACCTGCTGGGCTACCAGGTGCTCCTGCTCTTCAAGTTGCGAAGCAGGAACTTGAAAAGGAAGCGGCAACTGCGCGGCATCCGCCTCGAAGCGCTCCCGCCTCTGGCCAAAGGCTATCCGCTGATACATCTCCACCTGGGCCTTGTAGTAAGCAAGCTCCTGCTCGAGATGGACCTTCTCTGCTTTTAGCCGTGTGTTCTCCTGCTCAAGCACTGGCTGCTCCCGCTCCTTTAAGAGGGAGAGGAGCTCTTGTTTCGAGAACTCTTCCAGTGCTGGTTCCATGCTCTAAAAATAGCCAAAGAAGCTGGTTTTTCATAGGCTGGAGGCACTTTTGCAGCATTTTTTACGGCTGGTAGCGCAGCTTCTGCCGGCTCTTCTCTACCTGAATTCCCTCTATCATGAGCACAAGTTCCGGCCAGCGGATGCTGCCACCTGTACCAGAGAGAGCGGGCGGGGTAAAGGTGCCCTGCTCCAGGCGCTTGTAGTAGAGCACAAAGCCGCCGTGCTCCCAGTGCAGCAGCTTGATAAGGTTGCGGGAACGGTTGAGGAAGACAAACACCTCGCCCGAAGCAGGATTCTTGACTGTTTGATTCCGGATAAGGCCGCAAAGCCCGTCGAAGCTTTTGCGCATATCCACGGCAGCAGCATAGAGATAATAGGTATGGGAGGAGCTAAGGCTCAGCATCAGTTATAGGCGCAGCAGTTGGCTGATGAGCGGCAGGTTTGCTTCCTGCAGCTTTATCTTTACACCATTGGGATAAACCAGTTCCAACTCAATGGCTGGATGGGAAGCAAGGGTAGTATCAACCTTTACAAATCCGGCAGCAGTCTCCCGTTCTCTTCTCACTCTCCTGACCCAGTAGCCAAAGCGGGAAAGGTTTAATCCGGCAGACTGGCAGAAGGCTTTCTGGCTCACACCGCTTTCCTCATAAACCGCCACCAGGCGTAGCATCTCTTCTTTCTGTTCTATCATCTTGTTTTTCAACAAAAGTAGAAACTGCTACAACAGAGGGAAAGACGTACTTGGTCGGCCGGATACG
>NZ_QRGR01000078.1 GCF_003367245.1 Pontibacter diazotrophicus
TGTCAGCTCCCCAGCAAATAGAACTGTTTTGAAGTAGAGTAAAACCTTTAACTTTGAACAGTTATTTATGAAGAGAAAGACATTTACCCCGCAGCAGATCGCCAAAATCCTGAAGGAGTTCGAGGCAGGCAAGAGCGCGGCAGAGATTAGCCGTGAGCACGGCGTGAGCCAGGCAGCCTTCTACAAGTGGCGCCAGCGCTATAACGGCATGGACGCCACCGAACTCAAGCGGCTAAAGGAGCTGGAGGAGGAGAACCGCCGCCTCAAGGCCATGTACGCCGAACTGGCCCTGGATTTGAAAGTAGCCAAAGAGATTATCGAAAAAAAGCTCTAGCGCCCTGCCAGAAGCGACAGATAGCTCAGGAAATGGCCTCTTTGCCAGAGGTAGGCATCAGCAGGGCGTGCCGTGTGTTGAAGCTGAGCAAGTGCGTCTACTACTACAAAAGCCGAAAGGATGACTCGGCCGTGGAGGAGGCGCTGCGGCAGAAGGCCGAGCAGCACCCGAGGGAGGGTTTCTGGAAAGCCTACCACCGGCTGCGGAGGGAAGGCAAGCCCTGGAATCACAAGCGCGTGCATCGGGTCTATAAGAACATCGGGCTGAGCATCAGGAGGAAAGTCAAAAAGCGGCTGCCCGAGCGGGTAAAAGAGCCCCTGCAGGTGCCTGAGGAGGTGAACCACACCTGGTCGATTGACTTTATGAGCGATGCCTTGGCCAACGGAAGGAAATTTCGCTCTTTTCACGTGATGGACGACTATAACCGGGAGGCGCTGCACATCGAGGTTGACTTCTCCCTGAAGAGCAACCGGGTGGTGTGGGTGCTGAATCACCTGATAAGGAGGAGAGAGAAGCCAAAGCGCATCCGGATGGATAACGGGCCGGAGTTCGTTGCCTCGCTGACGGAGGAGTGGAGCCGGATGCAGGGCATTGAGTTCGTCTACATCCAGCCGGGCAAGCCGACGCAGAACGCCTTCATTGAGCGCTTCAACGGCACCTTCAGAGAGCATGTGCTGGATGCGCACCTGTTCGACTCGCTGGACCAGGTCAGGCAGACAGCCCAGAGCTGGCTGGAGGACTACAACCACCTCCGCCCCCATGACAGCCTGCAAGGGATGAGTCCGCTGGAGTACGCCAGGGCAAACGCGCAGGGTGTTCACAGTGGATAACCCTGTCGGGTTACCCACAATGAACACCCATAGTAGTGGTAGCAGAAGTGAATTTAAATTTGTTGAATTTTATACTCCAGGGTAGTTCTAATGTTGGGGAGCCGACA
>NZ_QRGR01000079.1 GCF_003367245.1 Pontibacter diazotrophicus
TGAACTTGCAACAATAAATTGGACAAAGGATTAAGCTGCTAAATGTTTAACATTTCTTCCATTTGTTTGGGTGTACGGTATCCCAGACTTGAATGGAGTCTTTCTCTGTTGTAGAAGATCTCGATGTATTCGAAGATCTCTACTGCAGCCGCCCTCTGATTTTCAAACCTGGAGCCGTAAACCCCCTCTGTTTTCAGGCTTTTAAAGAAGCTTTCAGCCACTGCGTTATCCCAGCAGTTGGCTCTCCGGCTCATGCTTTGGCGAATCAAGGGGTAAACCTGAAGTTCTTTTCTGAATTCGTCACAGGCGTACTGCACACCTCTGTCAGAATGGAATATCAGGTCCTGAGCAACAGGCCTGTTTCTGACAGCCATTTTCAAAGCTGCCACTGTTGTGTGCTTTGCTCTCATGGTTTCACTCAAGGCCCAGCCGATTACTTTTCTATCGGCTAAATCCAGCACTACAGTCAAGTATAGCCACCCGGCTAAGGTTCTGATGTAAGTTATATCCGACACCCACGCCTGGCCAGTGGTCATAGGCGAGAAGTTTCGGTTTAGCAGATTCTCACTCACTGCAAAACTGTGCTTTGAATCTGTGCACACCCTGAAGCTTTTTACCATCCTGGCCTTGATCTGAGCCTGTTTCATCAGCCGGGCTACTCTAGGCCTTGAAACCTTGACTTCTTTGGCTTTCAGGGCCTCGCTTATCCTGGGGCTTCCATAACGCTGCTTGCTCTTCTTGTGCTCCTCCTTAATCAGAGACAGTAGCTCCTGGTTTTCTTTGGCTCTTTTTGACACTGTTCCTTTTAAAGAATCATAGTAGCCGCTCCTGCTGACCTGGAATACCTCACACATCTTGTCAACGGGAAATCTGGAGCTTTGAGAGGTTATAAACCTGTAGATTTCCCGTCTCCCCTGGAGAAGATGCTGATGGCCTTTTTTAAGATATCCCTTTCCATCTCCACATCGCGGAGCTGTTTCTTTAGCCTGGCTATCTCTGCTTCCTCTGGAGTATGCCTGGGTTTTCCATGGCCTGTAAAACTGCCTTCTGGCTTTTCGAGGTGCTCTGAGCGCCAGCGGTAGATAAGCTCAGGGCGGATACCCAGTTCTTTGGCTAACTCATGCATGTTCTCCCTGGTCTTGCTGAGCTCTACAGCCATCACCTTGAATTCTTTGTCGAACTTTCTTCTCTCTTGTGACATAGTGTTAAGTTATAGGTTTTTCGCTTAACTATATGTCCACTCAAATGTAGCAGCTCCA
>NZ_QRGR01000080.1 GCF_003367245.1 Pontibacter diazotrophicus
CCTGCGCGACAGCCTTTTTGATGTAGGGATATCCAGTCAGGGAGGCTATTTGCTGTGAGGAGTAGCCCTTGGCGGTGTTTTCTATCCACTGCTCCAACTCTCCTTCATCCTTGAAGTTGTTGAAGGCCACTTTTCCCTTCATGTCCTCCCAGAGCCTTTCCACGGGGTTAAGTTCCGGGTTGGAGGAGGGCAGGAAGACCAGGCGCACATTCTCCGGCACCTTCAGTTCCTTTGCCTTGTGGTAGCCGGCCTTGTCGAGGAGGATGACCTTGAACACCTCCGGCTCATGAGCGGCGAACTCGGTGAGCATGTACTCGAAGTAGAGCGTGTTCACGTGGGGAGCGGTGACAAAAAAACAGGCGCCTCTCAGGGGCTCCACCATCCCGTAGCAGTAGCGGTAGATGAAGCGGTGCTGGTAAGGCCCCACCGGCTTGACGCCCGCCAGCGTGATGGCCCTCCTGAGCACGGTCATCAGCCCGAACCTGCTCTCGTCCTGGAAGTAGAGCTTCCACTCCCTCACCTTTCCTTCCCTGGCCAGGGGGGTGTAGTAGCGCCGCAGGACAAAGGTCAGCAGCAGGCTCAGTTTTTTTTATACTTCTCCTCGTAGGCCGCGTCTTTCTTGATGTTGCTCTTCCTGACCACCTTCAGCTTTGCCCCCAGGTGGCGGCGCACGAAGCGGTGCACGTGCTCGTAGCTCAAGGCGATGCGGTGCTCCTCCAGCAGCCACAGGTGAATCTGCCTGTAGGAGGTGAAGTAGCCAGTGGGGGAGGACAGCCGCTGCCTGAGTTCCTCCAACACCTTCCCTTTTATGGCCGATTCCCTCTTGTGGCCGCCGGGGTCCACGCGCAGGCAGGCCTCCAGCCCCTTTTCCCTGTAGCACCGGAACCACTGCCCGACCGCGTGCCGCTCGTAGCCCACTTCTCTGGCTATCTGCCCGTACTCCACTGCCTGCCCGCTCCTGTAGAGGTAGAAGGCCCGCAGCCTTGCCTGCGCCAGCGGGTGAGACTCTTTTCTGCCACGCCTCAGCAAATCCCCTGCGCTTTCTCTGATGT
>NZ_QRGR01000081.1 GCF_003367245.1 Pontibacter diazotrophicus
TGCGGGTGCGAGCCGCCGTGCCCCGCCCCCTGGATGAAGGACAGGTGCTGGTTGTCGTCCGAGTCATACACCCCCGCCTGCGTAAAGTTCTGAATCTCCTCCGGCAGCAGGTGCGCGTAGTCCGGAATCTTCACCCGCTCCGGCGTCTCGCCTGTGTGTATCACGCTGTCCTCGTGCTCTATCTGCGTCCACTCAAAGCTCTTCTTCGAGCCGTATACGTCGAAGCTCTCCCGGTACTGCCGCGCCGTGTTGAACAGCGAGCGCGTCACCTCCGCCGACAGGTCCGAGTCGCGGAACTTGATGTGGCAGGTCTCGATGGCGAAGGGGGAGCCGTACTTCGGAATCAGCTCCTCGTCTATCCTGCCTGAGCCCAGGCAGGAGACGTACTCGGCCTCCGTCCTGGGCAATGCCAGCACCGGCCCTACGCAGTGGGTGGCGTAGTGCATCGGCGGGAGCCCCTCCCAGTAGCCGGGCCAGCCGGCCATCTCCTGCTGGTGCGAGGCCCTCAGGAACTGGATTCTGCCCAGCTCCCCCTTCTCGTACAGCTCCTTCACGAACAAAAACTCGCGGCTGTAGATAACCGTCTCCATCATCATGTAGGTCAGCCCCGTCTCCTGCACCAGCTCCACTATCTGGCGGCACTCCTCCACGGTGGTGGCCATGGGTACGGTGCAGGCCACGTGCTTGCCAGCCTTGAGCGCTGCGATGGACTGCTCGGCGTGGCTCTGGATAGGCGTGTTGATGTGGACGGCGTCCACGTTCGGGTCGCGCAGCAGCTCCTCGTAGTCGGTGTATCTTACCTCAATCCCGAAGGCGTCCCCTATCTCGTCCACCTTGCTCTGGGTGCGCTGGCAGATGGCGTACATGTTGGCGTTGGGGTGCTTCTGGTAGATGGGAATGAACTCGGCCCCAAAGCCAAGCCCCACGATTGCCACGTTTATCTTCTTCTGGCTCATGATGTAGTATGTCTTATTTACAGTTGAACAGATGTTTTACTTTGTCTCAGCGGTCGCTTTCTCCCTTGCCTCACGGCC
>NZ_QRGR01000082.1 GCF_003367245.1 Pontibacter diazotrophicus
CGTATCCGCCCGACGAACTACATGTTTGACTTGTCCTTAAAGTTCTGCGGGTAGAGCTCGCGCAGGTTTTTGTGGTTGATGGACATGATGTTTTCCAGCGTGTGTTTAAGCCACTGGTAAGGGTTCACCCCGTGCTTTTTGCAGCTGGCAAAGAAGGAGTAGATCATGGCTGCTCGCTGTGCGGCTTCATGGCTGCCGGCAAAGAGGTAGTTCTTGCGGCCCAGGGCCACGGGTCTGATGGCATTCTCCACCAGATTGTTGTCTATCTGCAGCTCTCCGTCATAGAGGTAGGCGGAGAGGGCATCCCAGCGGGCGATGCTGTAGTTCATGGCCTTGCCTATCTGGCTCTTGGGCAGCGCGTGCTTTACCTCCTCCACCAGCCACTTGCCCATCTGATTCAGCAGAGGCAGGGACTTGTCGAGCCGCAATTGCTTTATGGCTGCCGCATCCATATCCGCTTCCCGAGCGCTGCGCTCCACAGCATAGAGCTGCTGGATGTAGAGCAGCGCTATGCCGGCACGTTTGGCATCATTGCCCAGTGCTTTCTCGAACTCCCGCCTGGCATGGGCCCAGCAGGCCAGGTGCACCACATCCTGGCGCGCTCCTATCTTCTCGTAGACTGCATAGCCGTCACTTTGCAGGTAGCCCTTGAACTTATTCAATAGCGCTGCCCCGGCTGCACCGCGGGTGGGCCGGTAGTCGAAGAGCACCGTTTTATCTAATGGCGAGTGGTAGACCCAGTAGTAGCCCTGGTGGCAGGCCCCCTTCTTGCCTGAGTCGAGCACCTTTATGGGTGTCTCGTCTGCCTGCAGGTAGCCTTTTGCCTTCGTGTCGAAGAGCAGCTGCTGGTAGAGGGGCTCGAGCCTTTCCAGGGCCTGTTTGGCCCACCCTTCTATGGTGGAGGAGGCAATGGGGATGTTTTCGCGGGCAAAGCGCTGCTTCTGCCTGTAGAGCGGCAGGTGGTCCTGATATTTATCGACCAGAATAGAGGCCAGTAAACC
>NZ_QRGR01000083.1 GCF_003367245.1 Pontibacter diazotrophicus
GTTAGAGCATGTTTTTTTCTTTTTCTGTTAAAGGCTCATGTCTGGAAACTACTTTTATCTTTCTTCCTGAAGAGTCGTAGGTAAAGAATTCTATAGACTTCTCTCCCACAACCATACTAATTGCTATCTCTGTAGTTATTTGTCCCTGTTCATCGAAGTTAGTGATGAATACATTGCTTAGTCCCTCAACCTCAGTAAGCTTCGCTATTTTCCCATTACCATACTTTTCTACCTGTTTTATCCCAACAGTATCACCTAAGATGTTAAGGGTTACTTTTTCAACATTCGAGGAATTGTCAGGAAGTAAGTAAAAGTGTGTTAAGGAAAGTTGCTTTTTTGAGTCAGGAAATTCATAAACTGTCATCCCTGCAAGCTTTTGCCCATCATACTCGTATTCCCTCTCGGCAACTAAAGCATTTTGGCTATCTCTATCTGTAGATTTTATTATAAAACCCGCTTGGTAAAAGTTCTCTGTCAATGTAAAAAGCGTATCATAGTTGCTGTTACCATTGAGTATATCATCTACAGATTGGCTGTTCAAGAGTCTCCTATGCTTTACTAAATGAAGACTGCCATTTTCCCCGTAGCTATTTTCAACGAGCAGTGTAGTGTCTCGATGAATATCAATTGTATACTCTGACAAAAGAGAGTCTCTCAGGTCATAATCAAAAAATGTAGTTGAAATGAGTTCATCAGAACCATCATGTTCTTCGACTTTTATTTTTCGTCCTTTAACATCATAAAAGTAGGTCATGACAATATCTAAGCTATCAGGTTTACCTCCTGCCATAAAGCAAGACGTCCAGTTTTCTTTTACTAACCTTCCACTTTTATCATATTGGTAGTTGATTACTTCCCCTTGAGTAAAGCTGCTATCATTTAGTTTTGATTCTAAGGGCTTTTGCTTGCATTGACTTAACAGAAGCATACAAAGCAAGATGGGTATCTTTTTCATTGATAATCTAAAATACGCTCTAAC
>NZ_QRGR01000009.1 GCF_003367245.1 Pontibacter diazotrophicus
ACCTCTACCGGAGGCTCTCCAAGGACTATGAACGCAGCACCAAATCAGCCGAGACAATGATTCAGATTACCATGATACATATCATGCTTAAGAAATTATCTAAATGAAATCAAAACAGCCTCTTAAAGTTGCTGCTTTTTTTTTGCTATATCGGATTGCTTATTTGCTGGCCAGGTTGTTTACAAGCTGCACATACTCCTCCCGCGCGGCCTCCTGGCTCTTGCCTTCCTGCTGTTTCCAGGCATCCCACTTGGCTATGTTCTTAAAGTCGAAGCCACTGGGCCGCTCTGTGTTTACGTCTCCGTCTGTTGCCTGCTTGTAGAGACCGTACAGTTGCAGCAGCACGTTGTTGCTCGGACGCTCTGTCAATGTTTTTGATTTTTCTACTGCGCTTTCAAATTCTGCTTGTGTAGCCATGTTGCTGTGTTTTTTAACCTTAATAATACATTGATGATGCGTTAAATTAAGAAAAATTTAAGCTGCATGCATCACATTATACCTGTTTTGTTTCCTCCAGATTTTTCCTGAATTTAGCTGTGCTATACCAGCCTTTTCGCTGTTGCAGCAGGCACATCAGCCATTTATAAAGAAAGAACTATGAAAACCTTTAATTCAAAAGTGGCTGCATCAGCCACCTTACTTACAGCATGCCTGGCAGTTGGAGCCGGCTGCTCCTCCAGCAACACCACCACCAGTAACAACACCGCTACAACGGAACAGTCCGCTACGCCCACTCCCTCCGCACAAACAGCTACACAGGCACCCCAACCTCCCGTGGCCAAAAAAATACCAAAGGAGCTTACCACGCACGGCGATACACGCATCGACAATTACTATTGGATGAACCAGCGCGAAGCCCCGGAGGTGATTGCTTACCTGAACGCCGAGAACGAGTACACAGAGCAGCGGCTGGAGCACACGGTGGCACTGCAGGAAAAGCTATATAAAGAGATTGTAGGCCGGATAAAGCAGAACGATGAGTCGGTGCCCTTCAAAGATGATGGCTACTGGTATTATACCCGCTATGAAGAAGGGAAAGAATACCCGATTTATGCCCGCAAGAAAGGTACTCTGGAGGCACCCGAGGAAGTGATGGTGAATGCAAATGAACGCGCTGAAGGCCAAAGTTACTACTCCGCCGCCGGCATGAACGTGAGCCCGAACAACCAGTTACTGGCCTTTGGCGAAGACACCGTGAGTCGCCGCAAGTACACCATCCGCTTTAAAGACCTGAATACAGGTGAGTTCTTGCCGGATGCCATTCCGAATACTACTGGCGGTGCGGTTTGGGGAAACGACAACAAAACCGTGTTCTATACCATGAAGGACCCGGCGCTGCGTTCGTTCAAGATATTCAAGCACACATTGGGCACACCCACCTCTCAGGACAAAGAAGTATACCATGAGGCCGATGAGACGTTCAGCACCTTCGTCTACAAGACTAAATCTGATGATTACATTATCATCGGGAGTGGTAGCACCTTGTCAAACGAGTACCGTTACCTGGATGCCAATAAGCCAAACGACGAATTTAAAGTAATTCAGCCGCGCGAGCGGGGGCTCGAGTACAGCGTGGACCACTTCGGCGACCAATTTTACATCGTAACGAACAAGGACGGCGCCACCAACTTTAAGCTGATGCAGACGCCGGTGAGCCAGCCGGGCAAGGCCAACTGGAAAGAAGTGATACCGCACCGTGAGGATGTACTGCTGGAGGGAATCGAGATTTTTAAAGATTACCTGACGCTACAGGAGCGGAAGAATGGCCTCTCACAGATACGCGTGAAAAAGTGGAACGACCCGAAGACGGATTATTATATTGATTTCGGAGAAGAAGCTTACACCGCCTACATCAGCACCAACCCTGACTTCGACAGCAAGGAGCTGCGCTACGAATACAGTTCCCTTACTACCCCAGGATCCACCTATGATTACAATATGGTGACGAAGGAACGTGATCTGCTGAAACGCCAGGAAGTAGTGGGTGATTT
The DNA here is from genome assembly GCF_003367245.1 of Pontibacter diazotrophicus. Taxonomy (GTDB): domain Bacteria; phylum Bacteroidota; class Bacteroidia; order Cytophagales; family Hymenobacteraceae; genus Pontibacter; species Pontibacter diazotrophicus. The sequence goes on from NZ_QRGR01000009.1 coordinate 1,992, forward strand.
TGACCCGGAGAATTACGAAGCCAAACGCCTTTACGCCACTGCCGACGACGGCACAAAGATTCCGGTGTCGCTGGTTTATCGCAAAGGCATGCAGCTGAACGGCAACAATCCAACCTTGTTGTATGCATACGGCTCCTACGGCTACAGCACCAACCCGACGTTTAGTTCAGTGCGCCTCAGTTTGCTGGACAGGGGCTTTGTATTTGCCATCGCCCACATTCGCGGAGGCCAGGAAATGGGCCGCCAGTGGTATGAAGATGGTAAGCTGCTGAAAAAGAAAAATACCTTCACGGACTTTATAGACGCCGCCGAGTTTCTGATAGAGCAGCAGTACACCAACCCGGACAAGCTGTTTGCCCAAGGCGGCAGCGCGGGCGGTCTTTTGATGGGTGCCGTCGTGAACATGCGCCCGGAGCTGTTTAAAGGAGTGCTGGCCGCTGTTCCGTTTGTAGATGTGGTCACCACTATGCTCGACACCAGCATTCCACTCACCACTGGCGAATTTGACGAGTGGGGTAACCCAGCCGATAAGCAGTACTACGATTACATGCTGTCTTACTCGCCTTACGACAACGTGGAACGCAAAGACTACCCCAACATGCTCGTGACCACGGGTCTCCACGACTCGCAGGTGCAGTACTGGGAGCCGGCCAAGTGGGTAGCCAAACTCCGTGAGATGAAAACGGATGAAAACATGCTGCTACTGCACACCAACATGGTTGCCGGCCACGGTGGCGCCTCCGGCCGCTTCGAGCGTTATAAAGAGACAGCCCTGCAGTATGCCTTTCTGCTAAATCTGCTGGAGCAGAATCAATAATTGTTCATTGATGATTGTGAGTTGTTGATTGTTTTCATCTAATAGAAGCTTTAAACAGAAGAAGTGAGCCAATTGGCTCGCTTCTTCTGTTTTGCTTGAGTACCTAATAGTAGTAAAGAGTGGTTGTACCTTATCCATTAAGCCAATTACACAGCACCTTTGCATTTTTTGATGTCCCGGGTCAAACCACCCCTACCCCTCCTGGGGGTGCAGGGGTCCCCCTTCAAAGTCCAAGGATGGGAGTCAGCTTTTTAGGTCGCCTATAGCTTTATCCATTGTTAAGGCTCTACATTCGAAACACATTACTGAAATCTGTTAGCACGGAGTGAACCTATTTCCAGTCTTTGAGTTGAGCGCTTTGTATTTGATGCGGTGCTGAGCGATAGCGAAGCAGCCCGTAGCGGAGCGAGGGCAGCTTCAAATGCACAGCGCGATGCCCTTAAGAGGGCCCCTATCCCCAAGACGAGGCCACTCGGCCTTGAGAGCACAGGAAGGCAAGATGGAAAAGGCTGCAGGTGAGTCGCTGGATAAGCTGAGTCTACGGCAGCTTAGAAAAAAATGGAAAGAACTTTAGGAAACGAAATATTACCCATTTCCTAAAGCTCCCTCCAATTAAATATAGCATTTCAGCATCAAACCTAATAACAAGAACAGAAGCATGCCTACCCTACTTTCAGCACAATCTTACCGAATTGCTTGCCTTCGTCCATGCGCCGGAAAGCCTGCTCTGCTTCTTCTAAGGGAAAAACTTTATCTACAACAGGCTTGATCTTTTTCTCTTTGATGAACTTGACCATATCAGCAAAATCCTTAGCCGTACCCATGGTAGTGCCGTTGATGGAAATCTGCTTCCAGAAAATTTCAGCGGGGTTCAGTTCTTTGATAGTGCCTGCCGTGCGGCCGTAGTTGCCAATGCGTGCCCCGGGGTTAGACAGCCGGACGAGCTGCGTAAAGCCCTCCCCTCCTGCAGAATCTATCATCACATCAAAACCACCGCCAGCCTGTTCTTTCAATTTCTTGCCCCAGTCTTCTGCTTTATAATTAATGCCTCCTTTGGCTCCGAGATCTTTGGCTCGTGCTATCTTCTCTTCGGAACTGGAGGTAACCCATACTTCGGCACCCGCCGCCACCGCAAACTGCACGGCAAAAAGAGCTACACCGCCACCGGCACCTGTTACCAGCACGCGCTCGCCTTTTTGTAGTTCACACCGTGTAAACAGCGCGCGGTAGGCCGTAACTCCTCCCAAAGGAATGGCAGCTGCTTCCTCGAAACTTAAATGCTCCGGCTTTTCATACAAGTTTGCAGCCGGCACTTTTACATATTCGGCAAAAGTACCTTCCTGCGGCATACCCAGAATCCTGAAGTCTCTCCCCTGTGCCCGTGAGTTATCTCCCCAGCCTGTAGAAGGGTCTATCAGAACCTCCTTCCCCACCCAGGCTTCGTCCACACCTGCTCCTACTTCAGCCACCACGCCGGCTCCATCAGAGCCCGGCAAGGCAGGCAACTGTATGTTAGCATACTGCCCATGCTGAATCCAGACATCGCGGTGGTTGAGGGCAGCGGCTTTTATCTGCACCAGCACCTCTCCTTCCCCGGGCTTTGGTTTTTCTTTGTCTACTATCTCGAGTGGTTTTCCTATTTCTTTTAAAATAACTGCTTTCATTAATTTCTTTTCGGGTTGAACGGATATAACAAGGTACAAAAGTATGATTGTATCACAGCCAAGCCATCTGTAGGGAGCATTGTCATTTTGCTACTTAGCGCTTAACTTTCGGCCGAGCAACACACACTTTATGGACACGAGCTATAGTATACGACAGGCCACTGAGGCAGATATAAAAACCATACATCAACTTGCTGAAGCCATCTGGGGACCTACTTACAGTAGCATTCTGAGCCAGGAACAGGTTGATTATATGTTTGAGGCAATTTATGCCGAAGACGAACTGGCGAAGCAATTGCAGGAAGGACAAACTTACCTGCTGCTGTTTGAGCAAGACAAACCCGTAGGTTTTGCTTCTTATTCGGTGAAGGATAAGGCAGCAAGCATTTATAAACTGAACAAGATTTACCTGCTGCCGGGTGAGCAAGGGAAAGGGCACGGTAAAGTATTACTCTCAGCCGTAGAAGAGGAAGTAAAACAACACGGCGCCCACGTGCTGGACCTGAACGTAAACCGCTATAATAAGGCAAAGCAATTCTACGAGCGATGCGGTTACCAGGTGCACCAGCAGGAAGACATACCCATCGGGCCCTACTGGATGAACGATTATGTGATGCGCAAAAGACTTTAGCTTACCTGCTACAAAAGAAAAGGGCAGCCAAACGGCTGCCCTCTTTTATACACTCACTTTAAACTTTCGAATTAATTGTGTGCAATTGGGTCTGGAGTAGAGTCTTTGTCACCTTTAACATAACCATCAGTCAACGGCTTGCCACCTGTTAACAACAAGACACCTGCTACGTGCGGAGATGCCATAGAAGTACCGCTGATGGTATTATATGCACCATCTTTCCAGGTGGATTTGATGCTAACACCCGGTGCGCAGTAATCTACAGGCGGATTGCCGTAGTTAGAGAATGATGCGAAGTCATCAGTAGCATTCATAGCAGATACTGTGAAAATGTTCGCTCCATTTGCACGGGCCGGAGAAGAGTTATTTGCATCAGCACCATCATTACCTGCCGCCAAAGCGAAGAAGATACCTTTACTCGCGGCAGCTATCACAGCATCATCCAATGCCTGCGAAACAGGTCCGCCTAAGCTCATGTTCGCTACGTCACCAGACGCTCCATTGGCGGCTACGTAATCCACACCGGCAATCACACCCGAGTAAGAACCGCTACCACGCGAATCCAGCACTTTTACAGCGACAACAGTAGCATCGTATGCTACACCCAGAACGCCTGTGGAGTTGTTTCTTGCTGCAATCGTACCAGCCACATGCGATCCATGTCCATTTCCGTCGTCAGCTGAGCTGGCATCTCTTCCGCTCGTAAACATGGTTACACTACGGGTCACATCTACGTTCAGGTCAGGGTGGTCCAAATCAATACCCGTGTCAATTACCCAGGCTGTTTTTCCTGCACCACTTGCATAGCCAACGCGGCTGATACCGTAAGGCACTTCCTGGCCTGTACTGCCACCACCACCGGTTCCCGGTTTGGCAAGCATCACGATACGGTCTGGCTCAATATAATCAACCCGAGAGTCTTTGCGCAACAGGACAGCCTCATCGGCTGACATTTTCACGGCAACTCCTGTTACGGCCTGCCCGTAAGCCTGCACTATTTGAAAATCCCGAATGCCATTTTCGGCTAAAATATTCTGGCCAATTTCACGTACCATTTCTGTTCGTTGCGCATACGTAGCGCTTGAACTGATACGCAGATTCTCATCTTTCTTAAGTACAACAATGTACTGACCCTGGATGATAGCACCATTTTGGCTATCTGCCTGTACAATAGCCTGCGGTTCAGCGGCATCTCCCGCCTCGTTATCGCATGCTGTAAAGGTACATGCTGCTGTCGTAACGGCAGCACCAAACAGAAGCGAACGCATTAAACCACGAAAGTGTAAACTGTTCTTCATAAACATTAAAAGGGGGTTAATTGATAACTATAAAAATGAAAATATTTTAAGTAACGCGATCCTAAACTATGATTATAAATCTAATAAAGCAATATATTAAAAAATTTTATTTATCAACATTTTAAGAATAATCCTCCTTTGAAAGGCACAACTGTACCTGCTGTTATATTACAGTATAACTTGCACTTGGTATACATCTAAACTAATTTGGAACTTGGCTGCCTGTGTTGTTAAAGCAGCATTCCCATATGTTTTTGAAATGGTAGTCTGTGCTATACGCCAAAATATATATTATGGTGTATACAACAGATTAATATATTAGATTAATACAAAATTAAATAAAATACATCCTTGGATTGATATTTGATTGGAGTATCTCTTTCAGATTCGTATATTTAAAGGCAATGCAAAATAGCTAAAGACATGAAACAACATTTTTTCTCTATCTCAAACCTGAGATCGCTAGTGCTAGCTGGCTGCCTTCTGACAGCTGTTTCCTGTAACCAAACCTCCGATGGCACAACCGGTGAAACCAATGAAGTAGCAGAAGAGTCCGGGCAATTGGAACCGCTTACTACTGAAAATGCAGTGGAGGTGCTAACAGCTTATGAGCAGCAAAACCAGGATAGCCTTGCTGTTATCAGCACCCGCCACGGAGACATTAAGGTGCGGCTCTACAAAGACACGCCGCTTCACCGTGCCAACTTTGTTCGCCTCACAAAAGCAGGCTTTTACAACGAAGGAGAGTTTTACAGGGTCGTGAAAGATTTTGCCGTACAGGGCGGTGACTCAGATGAGCGTGAGATGAGCCAGGGTGCCTATAAAATTCCGCAGGAGTTTAACCCGAACTACATCCACAAGCGCGGTGCGCTGGCCATGGCCCGCTACGGCGACGAACGCAACCCGGACAAGGAATCATCTTCCCATAACTTTTATATTGTAACCGGCCAGTCGGTAACGGAGGAGGAACTAAGGGCATTTGAGGCACAGCATGAAATGGAGTATACGCCTGAACAGATACAAACTTATTTAGAGTTAGGCGGGGAACCAGGCCTTGACACAGAGTACACTGTTTTTGGTGAAGTGGTGGAAGGGATGGACGTGGTCGAACAAATAGAGCAGGAGCCAGTAGATGGTTCCAGCTGGCCAAGGCAAATAGTGAAGCACACGGTTAAAATCGTAAACGAGTAGAGCTCGGCTCCATAGAAAAAGCAAAGGCGCTGCAGGTTACACTGCAGCGCCTATTTGGCTGTATCATTATTGATACAGGCTCTTACGGTTTACCAGATTTTGATGCGGTTCTCTTCGTTTCGCACCATCTGGTCGCCCTGGTCGCAGCCAAAAGCCTCGTAGAACTGCGGCATGTTGGAAACAGGCCCATTTGTGCGGAAGCGCCCCGGAGAGTGTGGGTCTGTCAGGATCTGCTGGTTCTGTGCCTCATCCCGCATGTTGACACGCCAGATTTGAGCCCAGGCCAGGAAAAACCGCTGCTCTGGCGTAAAGCCAGCAATCCTGCCCGGGTTGTTCTGCTCCAGCGATTTCTGCAAAGCCGTATAAGCTATATTTAACCCTCCGATATCAGCAATGTTCTCGCCTAAGGTTAGTCTGCCATTTACATGCAGGTTGTCCAGCACCGTGTACTCGTTGTACTGATCAGCAACGGCAGTGGCCCGGGTATTAAACTGCTCTAAATCCTCTTCGGACCACCAGTCTTTCAAGTTACCTTCAAAATCATACTTCGCACCCTGGTCGTCAAACCCGTGGGTCAGCTCATGCCCGATCACGGCTCCCATCCCACCATAGTTCACGGCATCGTCAGCTTGTGGGTCGAAGAACGGTGGCTGCAGAATACCAGCCGGAAACACGATCTCGTTCATGCTTGGGCTATAATAGGCGTTTACCGTTGGCGGCGACATAAACCACTCTTCCCGGTCAATCGGCTGCCCAATCTTTCCAATGTTGTCGCGGAAGGCATATTGGCTGGCACGCATCACGTTTGCGGCGTAAGAATCGCGGCTGATATCCAGCCCCTGATAATCTTCCCATTCGTCAGGATATCCTATTTTCACGGCAAAGGCGCCTAGCTTCTGCAGGGCACGCGCCTTGGTCTCCTCGCTCATCCAGTCCAGTTCGCGCACGTGCTCCCGAAAGGCCTCCTGCAGGTTGTCCACCATCTCGATGGCTTTTTGCTTGGCTTCCGGCGAAAAAGTTTCCTGCACATACAACTGGCCCAGAGCCTCTCCCAGTGCACTGTCTGTGGCACGCAGCACACGCTTCCAGCGCGGCTGCATTTCCTTTGCGCCACTCAGCACCTTACCATAGAAGTTGAAATTCTCCTGCACAAAGTCATCGCTCAGGTAAGGTGCCATCGTTCGCGCTACATGCCATTGCGCATACGTCTCCCAATCTTCCAGCGGCACGCTTTTCAGCATACTGTTCAGCTCTCTGAAGAAGTCTGGCTGCCCGATAATGATTTCCTCTGCCGCCTGCGCTCCCATACCATCCAGCAACTGACTTACCCTTAGGCTGGGATTCTGGCTGGTAAACTCCTGCACCGTCATCTTGTTATAGTTGGCGTATGGGTCCCGCAGGTCCACGCGGGCTCTCGAAGCATGTGCCAGCTTTGTTTCGATGCTCATTACCGTCTGCGCCTTTTGCTGTGCTACTCCCGCCCCGTTTCCCATCAACTGAAACATGTTCTGCAGGTGGTTTATATATTCAGTTCGGATTGTGTTAGAGCGCTCATCATCCTTCAGGTAATAATCCCGATCAGGCAAACCCAAGCCTCCCTGCCCTGCCTGTAGCGCATACTGTGTGCTTACCTTGTCATCCTGCGACACATACATGCTGAAGAAACCGCTTATGCCTTTTGTCTTCAGTTCTGCTACTGTATTTATCAAATCAGCGGTAGAGTTGGCAGCCGCAATCCTGTCAAGCTCAGGCTTGATTGGTGTAATGCCTGCCTCGTTTGCCGCTACGGAGTCCATACCGGCTGCATAGAAATCCCCGATCAGTTGTGTGGCGGTTCCTTTTGGAGCAACGGTGTTAGAGGCTGCTTCCGTTAGCAGTTCACGCAGTACAGCGTTATTCCGCTCTGTCAGCTCATTAAATGATCCCCAGCGGCTTTCCGAAGCCGGAATCGGATTGTCTTTTATCCAGCCTCCGTTAGCGTACTGGTAAAAGTCAGTGCAAGGGTCCACCGTTGTGTCCATGTTGGCCAAATCCAGGCCACGGCCCATGTTCATTTCAGCTGTTTCTGTTGCCGTTGCAGTGCTCTCCGTAGTGGTGGCAGAGGGACTGCATCCTCCAAGAAGCAGCCCTGTAAGCACTGCCGAAAAGGGGTACATAAAGTTTTTTTTCATCATACTGTCTTTTTAGTTCCAGATTTCAGGGTGCTCATTTTATCCTGATATTTAAGATGAATACTACACCTGCTGTTTACGGATACTGTTACGAAGAGATAAGGTAAAGTTAGGCAGAACATTTACGACCGAAAGCCAGCTAAGCAGCAGGTAAACCCAGTAGATGCTTACCTGAACAAGTCTGTTGACGACTCAACAGTTCTCAGGTTGTACTTTAGAAACAGTTACGGCTACTGGCGTACTAACCACTTATACACCCGCACCAGCCACTCCTGCGAAACTCCCATGCGGTAGAGGCCATACACCAGAAAGTACCCTCCCTGCAGCCGGTATACGCCTACCTCTTTATACTTTCTGGCAGAGGTAACCACCTGCCGGGGCAGCACGGTGAAAGGAGCTATTTTCCTCAACCTGCCGATTACTTCCTGGTCCTCCAATAACAGCAGCTGTTCGTTAAAGCCTCCTGCTTTGGAAAAGATATTCCGCCGTACAAAAAGGCTCTGATCACCAAAACGGATAGCATCCACATCAAATCTAGTGAACCAGGCATTCAGCCGCAGAAACCAGTGCGGAAAATCGAAGCGCAGCCGGTAACAGCCACTGCCTATGCCCTGCTGCACCGCCTTTTTTATTTGTGCTTCAAAAGCAGCAGGAGGAAAAGTGTCGGCATGCAGGAAGTATAGAATATCACCTGTACTAGCCGCTGCTCCTGCATTCATCTGTGGGCCCCGCCCCTTCTGCTGACAACGCAGCACCTGCCTTCCCTCCTGTTTCACGATGGCACAGGTTGCATCCTGGCTTCCTCCATCTGCCACTATAATCTCTGTGCCTGGACTGGTATGCTGCTGTAAATACTGCAGCAGCGGCCTTATAGCAGCTTCCTCGTTATAGGTCGGTATAATGATGCTCAGCTTCAAGCGTGCTCTCTTGCTAATTTTTTCTTGTAGATATAGAATAATGGATGGCTAAGAATACGTCTGTGATTTAAAAAGTTCTATATTTAGGTAGTATAAACTGATCCTGTTTGAACATTCTCCCTTTTACTTCTGCTTTCAGCCTGTCACAATCTTCGTTCTGTGTCTTCTTTGGCGCGCGTCTACATACGCTGGAGTTGGCAGAGCTAACGCCTGTAGAGGCTGTCCTGATGGTGGTGCTGGTGTATGCACTGATGCAACTGGGGCAGTATGGTGTAAAGCAGCTGCGCCTACGCCCTTTTGTGAAGGCCTTACGGAAGCAGCAACCTTCTTATTATGCATCCTTACCGCAGCACCTCAAGCGTCAGTTTGAAAAGCGGGTCGCTAACTTCCTGCTCCGGAAAACGTTCATCCCGCGCGGGGGCAGTTTTGAAGTAACTTTAGCCATGCAAGTGCAGATTGCCGCCGCTGCCGTACAGCTGACGTTTGGGTTGAAACCAGTTTACCTCTCTCATTTCAGCAAAATACTTCTTTATCCCGACCGCTACTACTCTAGTATCTCTAAACGCTACCACTCCGGCGAAGTGAATGTGCGCGGCTACATTGTGCTGTCCTGGAAAGACTTTGAAGTTGGCTACCGAAATGACTCCGATGGCTTTAACCTTGGCTTGCACGAAATGGCACACGCGCTCCACCTCGAAAACATCATCCAAAACAATGAGCATGACTTCCTGGATCAGGAACACCTTTCGCAATGGAACAGGCTGGCAGCAAAGGAAATGCAGTCGAGGCAGCAAGAGCCAGAAGGTTTTCTTCGCCTGCAGGCCTGCTACGATGAGCACGAGTTTTTCGCGGTTAGTGCCGAGTCATTCTTTGAGCGCCCGCACGATTTCAGCAGTCACCATCCGGACCTGTACCAGGCGCTGACAGCACTGCTACAGCAGGACCCGACGAAGGGGGTGTATCGGATGTGAGGGCAAACTATGATGCTACGCTCCCAATGCCGTTAGGCCTCGTCTTTTGAAAGCCGTATGTACCCGATGCTGGTATCCTGGTCGCCCTGTGCCAGCACAGCAGGCGCTGTTCCGACTTACAGCAGAAAGCACAGCAAATAAGAAGCTACCTATTTAGCTGCTCTTGTTTTAGTTATGTTCATGCACAAAAAGATAAGTACAAGGCGAGTTGATTTGTAAGAGTAGATTAAGTATTAAAGTACAAACAAAACAGGACTTTAAACAAAGAAGTCTTATATTAGAGAATACCTATTCTGTCTGTTACATCTAAACCCAAGCTTATGCAAAACAAAATATGCCTACTCATATCCTGCTTCGCGTCTGCACTTATCTCTCATACCTACGCTCAAACACCATCACTCTCTAAACTAGAAATAGCGAAAGGTGACACCTATGTGGTTGATTCAAAAAATCAACTTCTTGTAGACACGCTCATCATGCATGATAAAGCTACGATTGTGTTCAACCCTGCACTTTACGGAGTTCTGGAAGCCAAGGCAGCTTATATCGGGAAGAAATGCACCATCACCTCAAAGGGGAAAAATGGACAAGACGGCACCGGGAATGAACATGGGGAAGATGGTGCCGACGGAGGAAACCTGACACTCACCCTTCATTTTGTGGAACTGCAAGACCTAACCATTGATACACGTGGAGGAGACGGGGGAAAAGGTGTAAATGGGAAGAACGGACAGCGCGGAATGGAAAGCACCACATATAAAGTAACAACAAGAGATGCAAAGGGCAAAATGGTATCCAGTATTGTCTCTCACCCGGGCACGTCGGGCACTGCCGGCGGAAACGCAACAGATGGCGGCAGCGGTGGAAATGGCGGCAATACCATGCTGGTTTATAGCACCACAGGCTTTATCCCGATTTTTAATAGCAAAAGGGGGCACAACAACATCACCCTTCTATACTATGCAGGCAAAGATGGCTTTACAGGAAAGCCTGGAGAAGGAGGATATCAAAGCTATGATGGAGATGTTGTTTATAAAGAGCCTAAACCAGCACATGATGGCAGAATCAGACTGATAGATAAGAACGCAAAAGTTGTTCAAAGCAGTACCCGTCCCCAGTAATCAGGATGCTCATGAGTGGCTGCCTGCGTAAGACACTCTTTAAACTTCTGGTTTTCAAACAAAGCTTTCAGCCTTTCTATCTTTATTCGCATAAACTATTTCTCATCAAATAGGCGTTAGCTACCTATAAAACCGTAAACCCTTACATGAGTAAACATTTTAATACCCCCGATAAAGTAATTTATGTGTGCACCGGCAGCAAGTGCAAAAAGAAAGGCGGCAAAGATTTAGGCAAGTTTTTCAGAGGTATGATTAAAGACATGGGACTAAAAGGCCAGGTGGAGATAGTGAAAACCGAATGCACCGACCGCTGCGACTACGCCCCTGTTGTTTGCATGCAGCCTGACAATGCCTGGCTGCCGCAAATGAATGAGGTAAAAGCACAGGAAGCTTTTCAGGAACATGTGCTAAGAGCTAGTCCAAACGAAAGGCAGTAAACACAAAAAAGCCTTTGGATATGCTCCAAAGGCTTTTTTGTGTTTTTAATGTGCTATACTTATCCTTCGTAAGTATTTTCATACGTGATTTTCGGCACGCGCTTATCAATTTCGTAACGGCCGGTACCATCCTCGCCAATCAGCTCAAATAGCTCCAGCGCACGTCGGGCCACATATTCTTCTTCAATCTGCTCCTGCAGGAACCACTGTAAGAAAGTGAAAGTGACATAGTCCTTTGATTTCTGGCATCTGTCGGCAATGCGGTTGAACGACTGCGTAACAGCAATCTCCTGCTGCAAAGCCTGCTCGAAAACGCCTTTGAAAGACTCGAACTCAAGTGGAATGTTAGATATACTTGGAGAGACAGCCCGGCCGCCCATGTCAGATACGTATTTGAACAGGCGCAGCATATGCTCCCGCTCCTCATCCGACTGCTTCTTGAAGTAGCCTGCGCTAAAATCAAAGCCATTCCGGTCGCACCAGCTCGACATCGCCAGGTACATTGCCGAGGCTTCTGCCTCCATCTTTATCTGTTCGTTCAGTATTTGTTCAATCTCCTCGGTGAGGGATGTTCTTAGTCTTAATAAATCCTTCATTTAGGTATAGGGTGTTAATTGGTTCGTCTTAAAATTAGGGCTGTGCTATGGTTAGCTTCCCTTTACATATCTAATCTACGAGTTTTGTCTGTAGATTGTATATAATAGTCCGAAATATGGAAACAGTCTAAATTAAAAGAGCACAGCGTAGGGGCTGTGCTCGATGAAAATGCAAAGGAATTGTAAGCCTGCCTACGAGGCTAACTCAGTATGAAGGCACTCATGCAGCATGCTGTTCAGCGACATAGCAAACTTTGCCTGGCCCAATAGTTCTTTGAAGACATACAGCTCCGGCAATGTTAACACATAACAGCGTTCGCAGCCGCACACTGAAATAAGCTCAAAATCAGAAGATCGCGCTGTGCTGGCTGCCATTTCCTCTAAGTCAATGCTATCCACCGCCCGCTTCAGTCGCAGAAAAGCGTCAATCTTCAGCACTGTTAACTGACCGGCAAAATTCACTAATACTCGGTTGCGGCGGTCGCACTGGTATACAGCTCCTGCTTTGGAGGTAAATATTTCGGCTAATGGGGTGGCTGTTTGCATCTTCTATTCTAACTTAGCTGTTGTAGCTTCTTACGAACAATACAAAGCTAAAGTCTATTTAGACTAAGTCCAAATAAAAAGAGAGCGCATTTTCAATTAATGACTAATATCACCTAAGAATGGGAAAGCCAGCAGTAGAAAAAGTAAACCTTACCGAGAAGTTCAGCCTTATAAACGACCATTGGAACCCGCGCATTACCGGGGAGTTGAACGGGCAGCAAGTAAAGCTTGCGAAGTTTATGGGTCCGTTTGAGTGGCACCACCACGAGCACGAAGATGAATTCTTTATGGTGATAAAAGGGCAGTTTGAAATGCACCTCCGCGACAAGGTAGTGACGCTGCAGCCGGGGGAGTTCCTGATTGTGCCGCGCGGCGTAGAGCATCGTCCTGTAGCCCATGAAGAAGCAGAAGTGCTGATGTTTGAACCCGCCTCTACCGTAAACACCGGCAACCTGGAGAACAGCGCACGCACCAAAACTAACTTAGAGCGGCTCTAAGGCAGCCTAAGCCTTGCCCGTTCCAGAAGTTTTGGTGATAACGGTTTTCAGGTGGAGCCGCACGAGATCGCCCATGTTCCGGCAATTCAGAAATTCTTCTGATTTATGATGCCTCGCCAGTTCGGTACGCAGTTCCGCAATTTTCTCAGGAGTGGACACAGTATCCTTGCGCATGCAGTCGATAAGGTCTTTGAGGCGATACCGGGCAGCCCGCAGGCGGCGGAACATAAGCGTGCGTTCCTCATTCTGGTACTGTTTAATGGCTTCCGGCTTTAACAGCTTTTGTACCAGCGCCACCATGCTGTTATTTTCTTTAAAGAACTGTGGCAGGTACATCCTCTTCCTGCCCTCATAGGATTGCTGGTCAAAGTCGATAGGCCGCACCCGGTACTGCTCATCCTCAAAGTCCGGGGTTACGTCAATCACATAATTGTATGCACGCATATCGCCGAGCAGCCGCATAAAGCAGCGTTCGTTAAACTTTACAAACTCCTTGGCAATCCGCACTTTGTTAGAGGCTGGCCGGTCCAGGTATTCTTTGATGAATACATCGCCGGGAATACCGGCAATATGCTCCTCTATCAACGTGTCGCCATCTGCCAGATAATTGATGCGGCTTGGCGAGAGGATGTGCTCCAGTTCCAGGCCATACACCCGCGATGCATCGGCGCGCTTCACATAAAAGTAGTCGTAGTTGTCGTTCAGGTGGTTCATCACCTGCACCCGGAAAGGATGGGAATTGCCAAAGGTGCAGTAATCGATGCGCGACACGTACACATGCTCCATCACCGACACATCCCCATCCGTTTTGAGCAGCGCATATATCATGGCAAGGCCTTTTTTCAGCTCCTGCTGCAGGTGCTGGTCGTACACCACCGATTCCCAAAGGGTGTCCTTCCCCTTTTTATCGAAGTACGGATAGGCATCGGCGTGATGAAGCAAATCCTCATAACGCAAAGGCAGCTTTGTTTCGCGGTCGTAGTGGTGCAGGTACTTCCGCAAGCGTTCAGAGATGGGGTAGAAGAACTTCTTCCTGGAGATATACACTTCTTGAGGGAATTATGAATTTCAAATTATGAATTATGAATGGGTGCCTGAGCCAACAGCTATACTGATCTGTCAGTTTAAAAACTATTTGGATGCACTTCCACAATTTCTGATTTTTTACTTCTAATTCATAACTCGTAACGGAGGTATCGAAAATCCCAGTTATTATGGTTTTTAGTCCCAGCGGGACGGCCTGTTGATAGAAATAAAAGCTTCCTTTACTAGCTCCGGAGGAGCGACCTGTTCGGGATATTTTACAGGCCGCTCCTCCGGAGCTAAAGGTGCTTACAGGACTTCAGTCTATCAACAGGTCGTCCCGCTGGGACTGAAAAAATGAAGCTGATAATAAAAAATGAACAGGAATGGGATTGCACAACAGCTATCCTCATTCATAATGTCTAATTCCTAATTTATAATTGAAGCCGTCAGGCTTCCAACAGGTTGTTCTGGTTCAGAATCTGCAGCACCTCATTTTTGTAGAATCTGCCAATCGGGATCTCGGATTTGCCAATATCGACGGCACTGGCGGAGAATGCCTGGATTTTGTCCAGCGCTACAATAAAGGAGCGATGGATGCGCAGGAATTTGTCTGTTGGCAGCTTCTCCTCCAGGAAACTGATTTTCTGGTAAGAGATAATCTCCTTCGCCTCCGTCTTCACCCGGATATAGTCTTTCAGACTTTCGATGTAAAGAATGTCTGACAGCATCACCTTCACCATTTTCTTATCGGCTTTCAGGTAGATGAAAGCTTCTTTATAGTCTGAGGTAGCGTTGGGGGCAGCAGCGGGAACTGGCACAGTTGCAGGAGAAACGGCTGGGGCAACAGGCACAGACTGCTCTGCAACAGACACCTTTGAAACTGCTTTCAGAAACCGCTCAAAGGCAATTGGCTTGAGCAGGTAATCCACTGCATTCAGTTCAAAGCCCTCCACGGCATAGTCGCGGTAGGCGGTGGTGAAGATGACCTTAGGCGGATGCGCGAGGGATTTCAGGAAATCGATGCCGGTGAGTTTTGGCATCTGGATGTCCAGGAACATCAGGTCAATGCGCTCGTTCTGGAGGCAATCATATGCTTCCACCGCATTATGGCAGCGGCATATTAGTTCCAGGCTGTCCAGGCGTTCGATGAACGTCTCCAGCACATCCAGTGCCAACGGCTCATCATCCACAATCATGCATCGTAATTTCATAAATTTTTATTTAGACGCTGGATTTTAGACTTTCAGTAGGTTCTTCTATTTTATCATCCAACCTTGAAAGGAAGTGTACAAGTTTGTACAGCTAAGATCAATAACTAAAAGAGGCTTACTACCTTTAGAGTCTAACGTCTACTATCTAAAGTCTAGCGTCTAATTTAAAATCTTATTTCCAGTTTAGCCGCATAACTGTCTGGTTCATCCTCAATTTCCAGCATGTAATGGCCTTCGTAGAGCAGTTCTAAGCGGCGCTGCAGGTTCTTTAGGCCTATGCCGGAGGCCATGTCACGGGGGCTTTTGCTAGCGCGGTCGCCGCATTTGCAGTTCTCTACCAGCAGCACCAGCTGCTCGTTAGTTACCTTCACATCAATGCGCACCCAGGCATTTTTCGTTTCGTTGCTCACGCCGTGCTTAAAGGCATTCTCCACAAAGGGCAGCAGTATCATGGGCGCAATCTGCTTGCCTGCCACACTTCCGGATTGGATAAAGCTGACGTCCACCCGCTCCCCATAACGAATGCGCTCCAGGGCTATATAGTTCTGGATGTAATCCAGTTCTTTCTGGAGCGGTACCGTTGCTGCATTCGCATCATACAGCATATAGTCCATCAGGCTTGACAGCTTCAGCACCACCTCCGGCGCATTATCAGACTTCTTAAGCGTGAGCGAATACAGGCTGTTGAGTGTATTGAAGAGGAAGTGCGGGTGAATCTGCACCTTGAGGAACTTCAGTTCCGCTTCCAGCTTATCCTGGGCCAGGTGCTGTGCTGCCTGCTGGTGGCTGTACCAGTTCTTGAGCAAAGCAATCACCGCCGTAATCGCCACCACATAATTAATATTGACAATGTTTCTGGTAAAACGGTAAAAAGTCAGGTTATCCTCTGCGTAAGTGGTGGGGCAAAAAAGAGGGTGAATCAGAAAAGGAATAAGGACGAACTGCATCAGGGCACCTATCAACCCCATCAACAAAAGCAAATACACAAAAAACTCGAGATAACGCTTCTGCAGCAGGTAGCGGGGCATCAGGTAGTACATGTTAAAGTACACCAGCCCCATCTTAAAAGGCAGCTCCACCAGCTCCACCATAAAGGCGTTGTAGTAATCATCGATGTAGCTGCCGTACAACAACCCGAAGAAAACCACATAAACCGTCCAGAAAACCAGGTGCAGCAGCAACCGGTTCTGGGTAATGTTCCGCACCTCTGGCAGGCTCAGGGCATTGCCCGCACCCAACGTGCCTGCCGGACTCAAATTAGCTTCCATGTTGCAAATCTACGATTTCTGAAACTGTACTACACCTGCTGCCTTTTCTTTTAGACAACTGTCTGTCTTAGTCTCCTCAACAACTCCTTCTTCACCCTCAACAGCGTTTTGTACGACGCGTATCACGACACACGTATCAGGTATCACGATAAAGTTATCAGGTTGGTATTTAGAAGTGTAGCAGAGGCTTGACCGCAATATAGTAATCGTCTCAGTGTTCAGTCAGAGGGAGCAGGTAATGGTGGGTGCCGCACCCCTGGGTTACCCGGAACACCTGTTAACGGTGGCTGCAATAGCATTATACTTTAGCTTAAAATTTCATACTTTTACTTATCACTTCGCCCTCCCTTATGCCTGACGAACAGGAAGAACTCCGAATTTATGAGGAACTGTTCAGGCGCAATTATCAGCGCCTTTGCCAGCGTGTGCACCGTATTACGCGCGATACCGATGCAGCGGAGGATATCGTGCAGGATGTTTTCGTGAGTTTCTGGAACAGCGAACAGCGGCCGCATATTGCCACCCCCGAAGCTTACCTGTATAGGGCTGTCATCAATAAAGCGCTGAACTACGCCAGCAGCCAGAAGCGCAGAACAGAACTGGACGCGCAATATCGGAAAGAGCAGTCTCTTGCAATTAACAGCACCGAACTGGACGTCCAGTTGCAGGAAACACAGCAGAAAGTACAGCAAGCTATTGAAACGCTGCCTCCCATGTGCCAGAAGGTGTTCCTGCTCAGCCGGTATGAGGAAATGAGCCATAAGGAAATTGCAGCATTTCTCAGCATCTCCACCAACACTGTTGACAACCACATCAAAAAAGCGCTCACTGTGCTGCGCAAAGTACTGCTGAGTCTGCTACTGGTGCTCTTTAAAATGATTTTTTATTTTTTTTCCTGAAGGAGTAGCGGTCAGGCTGCTTTCACTTGTCATGTATAAGAACGTCACAAAAAACACCGGTGCCTTCGGCGAAAGCCTCCAGGCTATACACAAACTTACTTTACTTAAACACGAGCCCTGCCATGGATAGCAAATACTGGGACATTGCCGCCAAACAGTTGCAAGGCAAGGCCTCTCCTGCCGAGCAGGAGGCGCTGCGCCAGTGGCTGGCGCAGGACCCGGCACATACGGAGCAATTCCGGGCACAGCAGCGGCTGTGGGAATTAACCCCTCCTGCCCCTCCGGCAGAGGTAGACACAGCCGCTGCATGGCAAAAAGTAAAAGGGCGTTTGCAGGCAGCACCGGAGAAGCCGGAAGCCAAATTTATCCCGATGTACCGCACGCTGCTGCGCGTGGCGGCTTCGGTGGCTTTGCTCATTGGTCTTGCCTGGGTGATGCAGTTTTACTTCTTCCCTTATTACGGCATGCAGGTCGTGCGGTCGGGGAACGGCACGATTGCAGTTATGCTGCCTGACAGTAGCCAGGTATGGCTGAACAGGAACAGCCTGCTTGCCTATGACCCTGATTTTGACGCAGCCGAGCGCGTGGTACAGTTAGAGGGAGAGGCCTTTTTTGAGGTGCAGCGGAATCCGCAACGTCCGTTCCTTGTACAGGCGGAGGCGGCAAACACACGAGTACTGGGCACCTCTTTTAACCTTCGCGCTTACCCGGCGGAGGAAACAGTAGAATTAACCGTGGCAACCGGCAAAGTAGCCTTTAGTGCCTCTGAGGCCAACGCGGAGGCAATTGTAACACCCGGTTTTGCGGCAGTTTTAAATAAGCAAAGCAATACGATTGACAGGTTTAAAATCAGCAGCGCAAATGCGTGGGCATGGCAGTCAGGCAGGCTGCAGTTTGAAGGGCAGTCCTTAGCCGAAGTAGTGCAGGTGCTGGAGCGTTATTATGGCGTGAGGCTGCAACTGCAGCCCGAATCACTGGCCACCTGCCGCTTTACCGGCAGCTTTGTGAATGCAGCGTTGGAGGAAGTGCTGCAGGTGCTGGAGGCCACCCTTCAGCTGGAATATAAGAAGCAAGACGACAACACTTATACCCTGAGCGGCGAGGGTTGTCAATAACGAATATCACCCTGAAGACAAACAACAAATGAGCAAACGGTTACTTTGCTTCGGCATTGGATGGCTGGCTTTTACCTTTTCGGTATTGGCTCAAACCTCGGTACTGGACCAGAAGGTGTCCCTGCATAAAGACAACGCAACCTTACAGGAGGTGCTGACGGAACTTACCAGGGCCTATACCCTTACCTTCTCGTACAGCAACGACCTGGTGCCGCTGCAGCAGAAGGTGAGCGTGCAAGCTGAGCAAAAGCCTCTGCGGCAGGTGCTCGACGAGGTGCTCCGCGGCACCGGCACCCGCTACAGCCTTATAGGGAACCAGATTATCCTGCAGCCAATCCGGAAAGAAGTTAGCAGGAAAGAGAAAGAGCGCTTTACTATGAGCGGGCATGTACGGGATGCGGCCTCCGGCGAAAACCTGGCTGGGGCTACTGTATCAGTTGGCACAGCAGGCACTGCCACCAATGCCTATGGCTTCTACAGCCTCAGCGTTTCCGTTGGCACGGTGCAACTGCAGGTGCGCTACCTTGGCTATGAACCGCTGGCGCTGCAAATCCTGTCCATATCTCAGGACACCTCTCTGACCTTACAGCTACAGCCGCTATCGAATGAGATTCAGGAAGTAAGCGTGGTGGCGGAGAAGGTAACGGATTTGCAGCAGGCTAACCGCCTGACGATGCACGGCAGTGAGGTAAAGCAGCTCCCGCGGCTGATGGGTGAGGCCGATGCCATTAAAGCCATCCAGCTGATGCCGGGGGTGCAGGCGGGGCTCGAAGGTTCCTCTGACCTGGTGGTGCGCGGCGGAAGTCCGGATCAGAACCTTATTTTACTCGATGGCGTGCCAGTGTATAATGTGTCGCACCTGCTGGGTTTGTTTTCTGTATTTAACCCGGATGCCATTAAAACCGTGGACCTGATTAAAGGCGGTTTTCCGGCTCCCTACGGTGGAAGATTGTCGTCGGTGGTGGATGTACAGCTGAAGGAAGGCAATAACCAAGCTTTCTCCGGGGAGGGTGCCATAGGGCTGATATCCTCTAAGCTACTGTTGGAGGGCCCCATCAAAAATGAAAAGACGTCTTTTCTGATAGCCGCCCGGCGCACCTACTTCGATCTATTGGCGGGAGCGGTGGCAGCTATGAGCGGCGAAACCATCAGCAACTACAACTTCTACGACCTCAATGCCAAAATCAACCATACCTTCTCCCCCACCGACCGCCTTTACCTGAGCCTCTATGCCGGGCAGGACAAGTTTTCAGATAAGCAGGAGTACCAGAACCTGAGTCTGAAAGAGGAAGAGAACTTCAGCATGCGCTGGGGCAACAGCACCAGTTCCCTTCGCTGGAACCACACGTTTGGGCCCCGGCTGTTCAGCAACCTCACCCTTACACACACCCGCTACGGCTTCAGCCAGCGAAGCGAGGCGAGACAGCAGGAGAACAACCAAAGCCTGTATCGCTCTACCGACTATAGCTCCAGCATCAAGGACTGGGGAGCCAAGGCTGATTTTGATTTTCTACTTAACCCCAGGCACAGCATCCGGTTCGGGGCCAGCTATACCAACCACCGCTTCAGGCCGGAGTCTGTCACTTTGCAAGCAGACACCCTCACCCTTACCACCGACTCCTTCTCAAGAATCCGGGCGCAGGAATTTTATACCTATGCCGAAGACCGCATCCAGCTGAGCGAACGCCTGCAGGCCAATATAGGGCTGCACTTGTCGGGGTTTGATGTGAACGGGAAATTCTATTCTTCGCTGCAGCCGCGCCTGGGCCTTGGCTATACCTCGGCTACGGGCATCAGTCTACGCGCCTCCTACGCCACCATGGCCCAGTACCTCCACCTGGTCAGTAACACCTCCACAGGCACTCCCACCGACATATGGGTGCCCGCCACTGATAAGGTGAAGCCGCAGCGCTCGTGGCAGGCCACACTGGGAGCGGCTGCGGTGCTGGCCCAGCAGTGGGAACTGACCTCTGACCTGTACTACAAAGAGATGCAGGACGTGGCGGAGTTCAGGGAAGGCGCGAACTTCATCAACGACTTTATGAGTGCGGGCCCGGAAGCCAACTTTGCCAATTTTGTATCGCCGCCCTACGAGACGCGCCTCGTGAGTGGCAAAGGCTGGAGCTATGGCTCAGAGTGGATGCTGCGCAAGCGAACTGGCAAAACAACCGGCTGGCTTGGCTATACCCTCGCCTGGTCTTGGCGGCAGATGGACAGCATTAACTTAGGGCAGAAGTACCCTTATACTTATGACAGCCGCCACAGCATCTCTTTTGTTGCTAACCATCAGTTCACCGAAAAACTCAGTATTGGCGGCAGCTGGCAGTACCATACCGGCTTTGTAACCACACTGCCCGCCGCAAGCTACAAAGCCTATAACGAAGTTCATTACAATGATGGAGCGTCGTGGTCCACCATAGGAAATGTAGACTACCTCGGGGAGCGCAACAACTACCGCATGCCCGCTTACCACCGCCTCGACCTGAGCCTGACGCACACAAAGAAAAAGAAGTGGGGGGAGCGTAGCTGGAATATCTCCATCTACAATGCTTACAACCGCAAAAACCCTTTCTTCCTGCGCCTAAGCAGGCCGTACCCTGCCAATGCTGTCGGCAATGACTCCCGCCAACTCTACCAGGTGTCGCTGTTCCCGGTGCTACCCTCGTTCAGCTATGGCTTTAAGTTTTAAAAATATGATGAGAAAGTTAAAATACGTACGCACTTTACTGCTTAGCCTGCCTTTCCTGCTGAGCAGCTGCGAAACAGTGGTAGAACTGGACCTGCCTATACACGAGCCGCAACTGGTTGTAAATGCTGTCATTAATCCCGACAGCCTGTTCACAGTGGATGTCAGCGCTAGCAGGAGCCCTTTCTCCAACGATGCTTATCAGCAGCTATCCGATGCCTCCGTGCAGGTATACCAGGCCGGACAAGTGCTGTTCGACCTGCAGCATATGGGCAATGGCATTTATAAGGCGGATACGAAACCTCAGGCTTTGCAGCACTATGAGTTGCAGGTGAGCGCACCTGGTTTTCCAAACGCCAGTGCTACCAGTTACATACCTGCCGCGCCTGTCATTACCAATATCGAAGCTGAAAGGGCACCCTATGACCCTAACTGGGGCTTACAGACAACTCTCTCTTTTGAGTTGGATGATGAGCCGGAGCAGGAGAATTTTTACTATATACAGGCCTACAGACAAGACACGAGCTATATCTATGAAAGACTTTATGACAGGTACATCAGCATAGGCTTTTTGGCACCTATCGAACAGGAGTTTTCAATGGAATGGCGTTACTTCTTCAGCGATAAGCTTTTTGATGGCCAAGTATTGCCCCTGACGCTGAACCTGGAAACCCCACCGGAGAAAACTACCTATGTGCAGGTGGCGCACATTTCAAAGGAATACTACGAGTACGCCCGGACACTGCAGAGGCAGGCAGGCGGAGACGATTTCGGGAATATTCCCACGCAGGTCACCAACAACATCCGTAATGGCTTTGGCCTCTTTGCCGGCTACAATGCCATTACGCTGGCTGTGAAGCCATAGGCAAAAGGTCAAAGCTTTTCACCAGTATTCCATTCAAAAATAAACTTGCACCAATATTTAAAATCATGAAAAAACTATTCTTCACGGTCCTTTTTATCGCTGCTTTGCATTTTCAGGTCAGGGCACAATCCGAAACTCCTGGGCGTTATAATAAGGCAATTTTTGTAGAAGCCCTCGGAAATGGCATAGGTATTTCAGCAAACTATGACATGAGAATTAAAAGGGGGGTGCAGGATGGCTTCGGCTTTCGTGCGGGCATTGGAGGTCTGAGTGCAAATGGCACAGATACGGACGGTCGTTCTGTAGATGCAAGTATTATAACGTTCCCGCTCGCCGTTAATTATCTAATTGGCGAAAGGCGCAGTGCTTTCGAGGCTGGCCTGGGAATCACACCTATTTATGCCAACGCGGACGTGTACGACACGAACAATACAGGCATTACAGACGCAAAAGGCTGGGGCACCAGCGGCTTTATTAATCTTGGCTATCGTTTTCAGCCGCTAAAAAACGGGTTTGTGTTCCGCTTCGATTGGACTCCCGCCTTCAACAGCACGGGCTTTTCCCCCGCCTGGTTTGGTATTTCAGCTGGTATCGGTTTTAAATAAAGGGCCATGGCTTAAAGCAAAGTTTTTTACACAGGGCACAGGCACAGCATTAGCTTATAATTTAAGCTAATGCTGTGCCTGCTTTATGAGCTCTTGAATTTAACGCTACACGACAAGCGCTCCTCCCTCAGATACTGGCTTCTCCCCATCATAAGCCGCTCCCTTCTCCGCTCTACATTGCCTGTCAACCTACCTCCTCGCATCCTTCTCTTCCGGCCATTCCGCTCTTTCACAGGCAAATATTCCTGGCGTTCGTCGACAGAATACTGCTGCTCAGCTACATTAGTACACATAAACCATCACTATGGCTACAACTATCCCGGGTTGGTCTAAAAGCCAAAATGCGCTTTAAAAAAGTGATTATACTTGTATCGTTCTGTTACTCAATTCATAAGCAGAACTTTACTCTATTATCAACCTAAAAAAATAAAACCATGAAAAAACTAATGACATTCTTATTGGCGGCAGTGCTGTTGATAGGAGCAGCGCCTGTTACACAGGCTCAGGGAAACAAAACCCTCACTTCTAAAGAGGCAGACCAGTTACTTCAGCGAATTGTAGGAAACTGGCAGGTTAACCAGTATGACTCTGACAGAGGAAAATTTATAGAGACAAAAGGGACTGCAAACTTTAGCAGGGACTCTAAAGATAATTATGTGCATGAGCAGCTTGAGCTGCTACAGCCCGATGGCAGCGCAATGCAGGGTGATGGCTTCCTGAGATATTCCGAAGAGCAAAACCGGTTTGAATTGGTACAACTCGACAAAAATGGGAAGAGCATCGTGCTGATGGTCGGCAAGTGGTTACCTAAGTACAACACATTGGCCTTTACACCTGTGAAAGGAGAGAAACAGTGGAGCAGCAAAATTGACCCGTCTATGCACTGCCTATACATATTCAAGCACGATGGTACGTTTATGAAAATAAACCGCACAATCGATAAGAACGGTAATCTTAAGGCTACTTCACAATATCACTTTTCTTTACCGGGTGTAGCCAAATTATAAGCTACATTCTTCATCAAAAAAGGGGCACAGTGCGCGGTATAGATACTGCGCACTGTGCCCCTTCTCTTTTCATCCATAGCAATTCTCCAGAGCTTAAAAAGACGGCTTCTGCAAATTCTCCACCCCATTGTTTCTACCTTTATCTCTCCCCTGTTCCAAAGTTCTCTCCCGGGTTTTCCCCCACATTTTTTGCTCCTCCTCCCGCTCCAGAGGCTCCTGCCCTAATTTTCGTCGATAAAATACTGCTGTTCAGCCATCTTAGTACAGACAAACTATCGCTATGGCTACTTATAGGCTCTGTTGGTCTAAAAGCCAAAATGCGCTTTAAAAAAGTGGCTATACTTGTATAGTTCTGTTGCTCAATTCATAAGCAGAACTTTACTCTATTATCAACCTAACAAAATAAAACCATGAAAAATCTATTCACTTCCGTTTTGGTAGCAGTGCTGCTGATAGGAGCAACGCCTGCTACTCAGGCCCAGCAAAGTAACAAACTCACCTTTAAGCAGACAACAGCAAATAAGGTGCTCGATCGAATTGTCGGGGACTGGCAGGTCAGCCATTATGTGAAGAAAGCCGATGGAGAGGGGCTCACAGAAACAAAAGGCAGCGCTAAATTCAGCAAGGCCTTCCATGGCAATTATGTGCAGGAGCGGTATGACC
Source organism: Pontibacter diazotrophicus (assembly GCF_003367245.1). Taxonomy (GTDB): domain Bacteria; phylum Bacteroidota; class Bacteroidia; order Cytophagales; family Hymenobacteraceae; genus Pontibacter; species Pontibacter diazotrophicus. The sequence goes on from NZ_QRGR01000009.1 coordinate 26,194, forward strand.
TCAGCCAGGCCGATGGCAGCATACTACAGGGCGAAAGCTACATCAGATACAGTGATGAACAGGACCGGTACGAATATGTACAGCTTGACAAAAAAGGGAAGAGCATTGTGATGATGGTGGGCAAATGGTCCAAAAAGTACGACACCCTGGCCTTTAGACCTTTGAACGGAGAAGGGCAATGGAGCAACAAAATTGACCCAAACCTGCAGTGCCTGTATATATTCAAGCACGATGGCACGTTCATAAGACTTACCCGCACATTTGACAAGCATGGCAATTGCATCGTTCTCACTCAGGATCACTACTCCTATCCAGGTGTAGCCACATTGTGACTACTATCCTTTCACCCTCAGGTGCATCAAGCGCGGCTTCCATAAAAACCACGCGTGATGCACCTGAGCATTTATACCGTTCGGGTTACAGCAGTTCCTTGGCCGGGTCCCAGAATAGTTTCTGAAAATCCACTACCTGGTTATTTTCCACTTTTACCCCCTCCTGCTCCAGGCGCTCCTGCATGGCGTTGGGGGAATCGAAATGCTGACTCCCTGTTAGCATTCCTATACGGTTCACCACCCGGTGAGCCGGAATTTTAATAGCAGGATGCGAGGCGATAAGCGCCCAACCCACCATACGTGCGGAGCCTTTTGACCCCAAATAACTGGCGATGGCACCATAGGACGTTACGCGTCCGGCTGGTATCTGCTCGACAACCTCATACACATCCTGGAAAAAATTCCTTTTCTCTGGCTTCTCTGTCATACAAAAAAATCTTTTTGCACCGATTAAACCTTTAAACAGGCTTTCTGTCTTACCTAAGTGCCTGTTTGCAGATATTCAGTGCGCAATATTTTAATTATTCTGCAAAGGACGTAATTTTAAAGCTGCTACAGCAGGAACTTAAGCTGCAGCAGCCTGTTTATTTTATATTATTGCAGACTCTTTCCAAACCCGTGTTTAAACATACATGAATAAAACTGTTAAAACCCTCCTGATCCTGGTGGCCGTTGCGGCCGTCGCCTATCTCGTTATCAATAAAGCATTTTCAGGAGAAGAAGCACCACAAGGCGCGCGGGCAGGCGGACCTATGGCTCAACAAGTGGCCGTGGATGTATTTGTTGTTTCGCCTACTGCTTACCAGAATAGGATTACCTCTACCGGTACCGTGCTCCCGAACGAAGATGTGGAGCTGCGAAGCGAGATTGCCGGCCGGGTAACAAACATCAATTTTGAAGAAGGCACCCGCGTAAGAAAAGGCCAGCTGCTGCTTACAGTAAACGATGCCGACATGCGTGCCCAGCTGCAGAAACTGCAGTCTAACCAGAAGCTGTACAGCGATATGGAAGAGCGCCAGCGCACCCTGCTGGAGAAAGACTACATCAGCAGACAGGAGTATGACCAGGTAAGCAACCAACTGGCTACGGCCACTGCCGACATCCAGGCACTGAAAGCTACACTTAACAAGGCTTACGTGCATGCGCCGTTTGATGGTGTGGTTGGTTTGCGCCAGGTAAGCGAGGGCAGCTATGTTTCTGCCACCACCCCTATTGCCCGTATTGTGGATATCAGTCCGGTTAAAATAGAGTTTGCCGTACCAGGCCGCTATAGCCAGATGGTGAAGGTAGGCGATGAAGTCACTTTTACGTCGGAAGGTGTGGCAGAGCAATATAAAGCTAAAATTTACGCCATACAGCCGAACATAGATCCTGCTACCCGCACCATGCAGGTGCGTGCCCTGTACGACAACAAGAACGAAGATGTGAAGCCAGGTGCTTTTGTGAAGATAGATTTACCACTTAAAGAGGTGGAGCAGGCGATACTTATTCCAACAGAAGCCATTATACCGGAAGCATCAGGTCAGAAAGTATTTCTGGTGAAAGATGGCAAGGCGGTTCCGCAGATGGTAAAAATCGGGCAGCGCTCCGAAAGCCTTATCCAGATTATTGAAGGCATTGCCCCAGGCGATACCATCATTCGCTCTGGTATTCTGCAGGTACGTCCGGGTTCTGACCTGAACATACGGAATGTAAGGTCTTCTGAGGAACAAGCCTTATAAACCACAACAGGTACAGTGTTTGCTCCTACTGCAAGGGCGATAGCACTGTAAATGCTTTTAAAGCAGCCACCTTCCCTTTACAGAGCACCTCCAGACCATTCGCAAAATACTGGATGTTTTATAAAGACAAAACAGCTGTAAAATGGTTGGTGTGTTATATACCTGTGATGCGGCAGGTAACCTGACTGGCAAAACGAAAAAAGAAATGGTAGAGGTTTCCTCTATAAAAAACAAGAATATATGGCAAGCTTATCCAATATAAGTATAAAGCGCCCTGTGCTGGCTATCGTGATGAGCATCACGATTATGGTGTTCGGGTTTATCGGTATCACCTACTTAGGTGTGCGGGAGTATCCGAGCGTAGACCCTCCCATCGTCAACGTCAGGACTTCTTATACAGGGGCCAATGCCGAGACAATAGAATCTGAGATAACTGAACCGCTGGAGGAATCTATCAACGGTATAGCCGGTATCAGAACCCTTACCTCCACCAGCAGCGAAGGTAGCAGTAACATCACAGTTGAGTTTAACCTGGATATAGACCTGGAAACGGCCGCCAATGATGTGCGCGACCGTGTGGCGAGGGCACAGCGCCGCTTGCCGGAAGATGCAGAACCGCCTACTGTTTCAAAAGCCGATGCCGATGCTAACCCCATTATCATGTTGGGTGTGAAGAGTGAGACACGGACGCTTCTGGAACTGTCGGATATGGGCCTGAATGTCTTTAAAGAGCAACTGCAAACGATACCAGGAGTCAGCGAAGTAATGATTTGGGGCGATAAGCGTTACGCGATGCGCCTCTGGATGGACCCTGACAGACTCTCTGCCTTACAGGTGACGCCTGTGGAGGTACAGAATGCGCTGGCACGCCAAAACGTAGAATTGCCGTCTGGTAGCATTGAGGGATCTGCCACAGAACTCTCCGTCAGAACAATGGGCCGTATTTCTACTGTGGAAGAGTTCAACAACATGGTTGTAAGGGAGGATGCAAACCGTCTGATTCGCTTCCGTGACATTGGCTTTGCACAACTCTCCCCGGAAAACGAAAAAACGGTGTTACGCTACAATGGTATACCCATGATAGGCGTGGTACTCGTGCCGCAGCCAGGCTCTAACCAGGTTGAAATTGCAGATGAATTTTACCGCCGCCTGGAGCGCATCAAAAAAGACGTTCCGGACGATATAGAGCTTATCATTGGTTTTGACAACTCTCAGTATGTAAAGGCTTCTATTGCGGAAGTGAAAGAAACTATCTTCGTAGCCTTTGGGCTCGTGGTAGTCATCATCTTCCTGTTCCTGCGCGACTGGCGCTCTACCCTTATACCGGTAGTGGCAATTCCGGTGTCGCTCATCGGCTCCTTCTTTATTATGTACGTCATGGATTTCTCCATCAACGTGCTCACGCTACTGGCAATTGTACTGGCCATTGGTCTGGTGGTGGACGATGCCATCGTAATGCTTGAGAACATATATGCCCGCATTGAGCGGGGTGAGAAGCCGATGAAAGCGGCAAAGAGAGGTTCCTCAGAAATTTACTTTGCCATTATATCCACCACTGTTGCCCTGGCAGCGGTATTTATGCCCGTGGCCTTTCTTGAAGATACGACAGGTCGTCTTTTCCGGGAGTTCGGTATTGTGGTGGCCGGCTCCGTTATCATCTCTTCATTTGTGTCTCTAACACTTACCCCGATGATGGCTTCACGTATACTGAAGCACAGGGAAAGACCTAACTGGTTTTACAGAAAGACAGAACCGTTCTTTACATCACTTACGGATGGTTACCGCAGCAGCCTCGAAAGCTTTATGCAGGTACGTTGGGTTGCCTTTATACTTGTGGTTGCCTCAGCGGGAGTTATCTGGTGGCAAATATCAACACTTCAGTCGGAACTAACGCCGGATGAAGACAGAAGCGGACTCAGAATAAATGCCACTGGCCCGGAAGGTGCCTCTTTTGAATTCATGGACGAGTACATGAATGAGCTGACAGCCCTGGCAAATGACTCTGTGGAAGGCATCAACAGCATTACGTCTATGACGCGTAACTCAAATTCCGGTTTTGTCCGCTTACGCCTGGTAGACCCCGAAAAACGTACTAAATCGCAACAGCAGATAGTAGACGAGCTGCCGGCATTGATAAACAGGATTCCTGGAGCCCGGGCCTTTGCCTCCGGTGACAAAGGACTTGGGGGCGGGCGTGGTTCCGGCCAGCCTGTGCAGTTTGTGGTGCAGTCGCAGAGTATGGAGAAACTACGGGAAGTTATCCCGGCTTTCCTGGAGGCGGCTCAGGCTGACCCTACTTTTAACTTTGTGGATGTAAACCTGAAGTTTAACAAGCCAGAACTGCGGGTAGAAATTAACCGTGAGAAGGCCTTGTCGCTGGGTGTGGATATACGCGATATAGCACAAACCATACAGTTAGGCTTAAGCGGCCAGCGTTTCGGTTACTTTGTTAAAGGCGGTAAGCAGTACCAGATATTAGGCCAGGTAGCACGTGAAAACCGCAGCGAGCCACTCGATTTGCGCAGCCTGTATGTGAAGAGCAGCACAGGCGAAATCATTCAGTTAGACAACCTGATTGAGCTGAAAGAAGAAAGTGCTTCGCCACAGGTTTACCGCTTTAACCGTTTTGCAGCTGCCACCTTTAGTGCCTCTCTATCGAAAGGAAAGACAGTTGGAGACGGTGTGGATGCGATGGACGCGATTGCAGACCAGGTACTGGACGAAACCTTCCAAACAGCCCTGACAGGACAGTCAAGGGACTTTTCTGAGAGTTCAGGTAGTTTGATGTTTGCCTTCCTGCTGGCACTGGGCCTTATCTACCTGGCACTTTCTGCCCAGTTTGAGAGCTTCCGTGACCCTGTTATTATCATGTTCACCGTACCGCTGGCCCTGGCAGGTGCGCTGCTAAGCCTTTGGTATTTCGGCGAAACGATGAACATCTTCAGCCAGATTGGTATGATTATGCTCGTAGGTCTGGTAACCAAAAATGGTATCCTGCTGGTGGAGTTCGCCAATCAGCGCAAAGAGCAGGGCCTCACAAAACTGGAGGCTGCCGTAGACTCAGCAGTGTCTCGTTTCCGCCCTATCCTGATGACGAGTTTATCTACCATCTTAGGTACCTTGCCAATAGCCCTAGCCTTAGGAGCAGGTTCCGAAACACGCGCTTCAATGGGTATTGCTGTGGTAGGAGGACTTATCTTTGCAACCGGCCTGACCCTGTACATCATCCCGGCTATTTATTCTTACTTCTCATCAGCTGAAGCCAACGTAGCGCACAAGCAGGATGATGACCATGAGGAAGAGAAGATGCCACGTGTAAGAAAGCCAGAGCCTGTACTTGGCGAGTAGATAAATCATAAGACTCCATATAAACACATAAAATTTTTATGTCTTCCATAAAAGCTACAGTGCTGCTTCTTTCTTTTGCAGCACTCTTACTACCAGGCAAAGCATTCAGCCAGGAACAACTCTCTTATGAGCAGGCGCTGCGTATTGGTTTAGAAAATAACTTTGATATTAAAGTTGCAACTACAGACCAGCAGATACTTGAAAACAACGTAACCCTGGGCAATGCGGGCTTTTACCCGACTGTAGACGGACGCCTTACCAGAAACTATAACCGAAACGATACCCGCGACCAGTTCAGCAATAACGAGCCCCGTGAAATTAACAACCTCAAAACACAACAAACCAACATGGGGGTGTTCCTGAACTGGACAATTTTTGATGGCTTTGGCATGTTCATCGCCTATGATCGCCTGCAAGCCCTCGAAAAGTCCGGAGAACTGTTCACAAAAGCTACCATAGAGGCTTCTTTAGCTGCCGTCAGCGATGCGTATTTTGAGGTAGTGCGCCAGGCTCGTCGTATCAGGTCGCTTGAAGACGCCATCGCCATCTCAGAACAGCGTGTGGAGATAACGCAGGCGCAGTATGATGTGGGAGTGAGCGCGAAGGTGGAGATATTACGTGCCCAAGTGGACTATAATACAGACCGCTCCGAATACCTGCTACAGCAGGAGGCACTCCAAAACGCCAGAATTAACCTGAACCAACTGCTCGGCCGCGACCCCGATATTGAGTTTGTGCCCACCGATTCTATTGTAGTAGACCCTACCATACAGTATGACCAGATAAGCACCGGAATGGCCGCCAACATCAACCTGCAGCGCCTTCAGGTAGACAGAGAGATTGCCCTTCTTAACATGAGGGCTGCCCGGAACCTGCGCCTGCCCTTTGTAGACCTGAACGGTAGTTACAGCAAAAACCAGTCTGAGCAGAACCCTGCGATTGTGGGCCAGCAAATAGGAACAAACGTGCGGGAGTCTGTGGGCTTTAGCTACGGTGCAAGCCTGAACCTGCCCATCTTCAATGGCTTTGAGGTAAGGCGGCAAACGCAGAATGCCAGAATAGCGATGGAGTCCTCCAACCTCGCCTACCAGCAGGAGCAGAACAGGCTGCAGTCGGAAGTGGCGCGTGCCTACAACATATACAGCAACCGCCTGCAGTTGCTGCAACTGGAGGAGTCGAATGTACTATTGGCAGAAGAGAACGCAGCCATCGCGCTGGAACGTTACCGCCTGGGCCTGCTCACCGCCATTGAGCTGCGGGAGGCACAGCGGAACGAACTGGTTGCCGCCAACCGCCTGACAGACATTCAGTATGAAGCGAAGGCGGCAGAAACGCAGCTCAAGTTTATTACCAGCACCTTGCTGCAGGGAACTGTCACGCCATAACCTCCCTTAAATTAACAGAAGCTTTAAACAGGAAAAGGATAGCCGCGGCTATCCTTTTCCTGTTTAAAGCTTCTGTGCTACATCCTGTGCTTTCGCCCTCATGGCCAAATTATTTCCAAGCTACTCTGAATTCCGGCTGTATCGCTATTCTGAAGTATGAGAGAGAGCTACAAGCAAGTATAAACAAAAGACCCTGGCCGTTCACTACCAGGGTCTTTTTAATAAACCAAATTCAACTAACCTAACAAACTAAAGAATTGAATTGATGTACGTATATTATATAGTAAAGTTATATATAGATACATCATTTATAAGGAGCCTCCCATACGCACTGCGTTACCAACCTGCTCATGAGGTTGAACATAAGTTCTTCTCTTGGTAAACTGTAACTAAGGACTTACTTACCTTTGTAAATTATTATGAATATTTGCTTATTTTACAGATAAATTTTGTTAATTGCTGTTGCGCAATCGATTGCGCAGGCTGAATGGATATAATATGTCTCAGAAGATTCTAAAAATACACCCCGATGATAATGTGCTGGTTGCACTTACGGATTTGCCTGCAGGTGATACAGTAGCCTATCAGGATTTAACTATTACCCTTGTGGAGGATGTGCCTGCCAAGCACAAGTTTACCCAACAGGAGATGTTGCCTGAGCAGGAGATCATCATGTATGGTTCTCTTGTAGGAAAAGCAGTAACGGTAATTCCTGCAGGGGGCAGAATATCCATAGAAAACGTAAAGCACCAGGCTTCCACTTTTACTGGTAAAACCAAAACCACAGGCTGGCGGGCACCAGACGTGTCGAAATGGGCAAACAAAACTTTCCAGGGCTACCACCGCGCCGACGGACAGGTAGGCACCGCCAACTATTGGCTGGTGATACCGCTGGTATTCTGTGAAAACAGAAATGTGAATATCATCAAACAGGCCTTTCTGGAAGAACTGGGCTTTGGCCGCCAGGATATCTATAAGTCTTATGTGCAGCAGATGGTGGAGCTGTACCAGGCAGGCAACACAGCCGCTATCGCACAGTTGCCACTCCAAAACCACGCATCCAACGGGCACAAACGCATCTTCGAGAATATCGACGGCATTAAGTTTTTAACCCATGAAGGAGGCTGCGGCGGTATACGACAGGATTCTGAAGCACTTTGCGCCTTGCTGGCCGGCTATATCCACAACCCTAACGTGGCAGGAGCCACCGTGTTAAGCTTGGGTTGCCAGAATGCGCAGGCAAGTATTCTGGAGGAGAAGCTTAGAGCACTCGACCCGAATTTCACAAAGCCCCTCATTATGCTGGAGCAGCAACAAGAAGGGACGGAACATGAGCTACTGGCCAAGGCAATTAAACAAACTTTTCTTGCCCTTGTAGAAGCGGACAAGCAGGAGCGCCAGCCCGCTCCGCTTAGCAAGCTGGTGGTTGGCCTGGAGTGTGGCGGCTCCGATGGGTTCTCGGGTATATCCGCTAACCCAGCCGTGGGCCATGCCTCTGATTTGGTGGTGGCGCTGGGGGGTAAGTCCATGCTTTCAGAGTTTCCGGAACTGTGTGGTGTGGAGCAGGAACTGATAAACCGCTGTGTAGACGAAAAAACAGCAGACCGCTTTGTACAACTGATGCGGGCTTATGCTTATGCCGCAGAGGCAGTAGGTTCTGGCTTTGATATGAACCCAAGCCCGGGAAACATAAAAGACGGTTTGATTACGGATGCTATTAAATCTGCCGGAGCAGCCAAGAAAGGAGGCACTTCTCCTGTGGCAGATGTGCTGGATTATGGTGAATATGCCACTAAACCGGGGCTAACGCTTCTCTGCACACCCGGAAACGATGTGGAAAGCACTACCGCCATGGCAGGATCCGGGGCCAACATCATCCTGTTTACCACTGGCCTGGGCACACCAACGGGCAACCCTGTTACACCGGTCATTAAGGTGTCGTCTAACACAAAGCTGGCGCAGCGCATGCCTGATATTATTGATATTGATACAGGCCCTGTGATTGCAGGAGAAAAAAACATAGAGGAAATGGGTGCTGAAATGCTGGATTTAATTATAGAAGTAGCCAGCGGCAAGGTTCAGCCAAAAGCTGTGCAGTTGGGGCAGGATGATTTTATACCCTGGAAGAGAGGCATTTCTCTTTAGTTAATTTTCAAGAATCTTTATTCTTAAAATAAGAGTATAGAGTCAACATTGATGGCTAATTCATGAGGGCAAAGCTGCTCGGAATAGACCTGACACCTGCTGTTGTCGAGGTAATATGCTTCGGCAAAACAGCAAACCCTTAATACTATAAGCACTGTGCTTTTAAATAAAATGTAGATAGCTCAAAAAAACAACTTATGGATGATCAACTGGCATTACCTGTAGGAACAACCCTCGACAGGTTTATCATGCGAAAACAAGAGGAATTCCCCTATGCTACCGGCGAACTGTCGCAGTTGCTCCGGGATATTGCCCTGGCAACCAAAATAGTGAACCGCGAGATAAACCGTGCTGGTTTGCTGGGGGTAACCGGTAACTTTGGGCAACAGAACGTGCAGGGCGAAGAGCAGCAGAAACTGGATGTGATTGCCAACATTCGTTTTATCAGGGCGCTGCGAAATGGCGGAGAAGTATGTACCGTTATATCTGAGGAAGAAGACCTTGTCATTCAGACGGGTAACACAAAGGGCAAGTACATCGTAGCGATGGACCCGCTCGATGGCTCTTCTAATATTGATGTGAATGTTGCCATAGGCACTATTTTCTCTATCTACAGGAGGCTGTCTGACACCGGGGAAGACGGCACGCTCGAAGACTGCCTGCAGGATGGCACAAAGCAGGTGGCAGCCGGCTACATCATCTATGGCTCTTCTACGATGCTGGTATACACCACAGGCTGCGGCGTGAATGGTTTTACTTACGAGCCGTCGCTCGGCGAGTTCTTCCTGTCTCATCCGAACATAAAAACCCCGCAGGATGGCAAAACCTACTCCTGCAATGAGGGTAATGTAAACAGCTTTCCAGATGGAATCAAAGCTTATTTAAGTTATTGCAAAGAGCAGCACTATTCAGCCCGCTACATTGGCTCGCTGGTGGCAGACTTCCACCGGAACCTGCTGAAGGGCGGGATTTATTTATACCCGCCAACAGCCAAATCGCCAAACGGTAAACTGCGCCTCGTGTATGAGTGCAATGCCCTGGCCATGATCATAGAGCAAGCGGGAGGCAAAGCAACAGATGGTTCTGAGCGGATTCTGGACAAGACTCCAACGGAACTGCATCAGCGTTGCCCTTTGGTTATCGGTTCGCCAGACATGGTAGACAAAGTAGAAGAGTTTCTGGCAGCTGAGGTTGTGGCTGTTAGTTAAAGTTTACTTTCCTAAATACTGAAGCCGGAGCAGTCTTACCTGCTCCGGCTTCAGCTTTATTAAGGTGCACCAGGTACTGGCGCTGCCTAGATGCTTTTATTGTTTTTACCTAAATCCTTTACCCGAATATTTCTGAACCAGACAGTGGAGCCGTGGCCAAGAAAGCCGATATGCCCTTTCGCGCGTTTCAGGCCGGGGTGGTTTTCGCCATCTAATGTGCCTCCCTTGCTGGCCTCTGCGATATCTCCATCCAGGATAGTCGTTCCGTTCAGAATCACTTTCACTTTGTTGCCCCGCACTATCACTTCCTCATAGTTCCACTCCCCCACCGGCTTCAGGTAACCGCGTTTGGCCGGTATCACACCGTACACGGAGCCATGGTACTGGTACTCTTTCAGGTTCCTGTAAATATCAGCGTCGTTGTCCAATATCTGCAGCTCCATGCCCACATAGGCAGCATCCCCCTCCAGCGGTGTGCGGATGCCCAGGCCATTATTAGCGCCAGGTGTCAGCTTGAACTCGAAACGGAACACAAAGTCGCCATACTCCTCCCTGGTATAGAGGTTGCCCCCGCTGCCGAACTTTGGCTCCCGCACCACCATCTCACCGTTCTCAGTCACGTAGTCTGCTGTGTTGCCCTGCCAGTTGTGCATGTTGGTGCCGTCGAACAGTACCTTAAACCCTTCCTTTTTCTCGGCGGCACTTAGCTCAAAAGGCTTGGCGCGGGGAATCTCACGGATGTACAGGTCCCGGTAAGCCACCGGGGAACCATGTGCCTGCAACTCCAGCTGCTCTTCCGGGAAGATAGGCATGCCCCTGTCCCAGTAATTCTCCAGCATCACGTTGTCCGTCACCAGCTCTCCGTTCAGGTACACTGTCACACGGTCGCCCTGCATCAATATCCGGAAGTTGTTCCACTCGCCCAGCGGGTTGTCGGCTACCTTCAGCGGCTTGCTTGGGTTCACCTTGTTGTTGTACAGCCCCCCCGAACCTACCTGTGCCCCGGCATCCACGCGTGAGGTATCCCACATCTGCACCTGGGGCGTGCCCCGCAGGTAAATGCCGGCGTCTCCTTCCCCGCTGCCGTCGTCGTATATCTTCCAGTCCACGAACATCTCAAAGTCACCGTATTTCTTCTCTGTCGTAAGGTTATTGTATCCTTTGCCGACAAAAACTATCTCGCCGTTTTCTACTTTCCAGTCTCTTCTCATTTCCTCGTCGGCCGCCGCCTGCTTCTGGGCCAGCGTTTTGCTGTCCATCTGCGCGCGCTTAATGGGGTCTTCCACCAGGCCTTTCCAGCCGGTCAGGTCCTTTCCGTTGAACAGCGACACAAAGCCCTCTCCCTCCGGCATTTCCGCCAGAAACGTGCTGATAGCCTCCTTCTGGTATTCACTGTCAGGCCCTTCCAGCACCTGCATCGTCTTCGTCAGGTGCTCCCGTACCACATCACCCTGAAACTCCTTGTTCGACAGCGCGATGTTCATCACCGCCAGGGCAGCCTCCTGCTGCAGTTCAGGGTCGTCAAGGTACTTCGCGGCGAAGACCAGCGCCGGGAACGTCCTGTTCCGCTCCACCTGCTGCAGTATCAGCCGCTTCTGCTCTTTGGTTCTGGCAAGCTCCATCCCGTTACGAAGCAGCAGCAGTTTCTGGTCTGCAGGGTATTTGGAGAGGCTCACGGTGCGGATATATCCCTTCAATGCCGGATCAAGGTAGGCAGCATTTTCTGGTTCCCGACTGATGCGGTACAGCTCCTGGGCCGCGCTTACATCGGACCATCCCGACAAAGCCACGACGGCGGCCTGTTTGGAAGCTGCATCACCGGTTCGGAACGCCTCTGAAACAGTATGGAGCGCCTGTTCCCCTCCGATACCCGCCAGGATATCAAAATAGGCTGACTTTTTTTCCGCAGGGGTCTGTGCCATTTGCTGCAGGACCAGCTCAGCCTGCTGCGGTTGCGTCTCATACTCCCGCACGGCCGCGATAACGGCTTGCTGCACCGCCTGCAGTTCCTCCGGCTGCGATGCATTGTTCAGGAGGGTATACAGCCGGGGGAGATCTTCTTTCCTGGCCATTTGCCCGAGTGCAGACAAGGCTGCCAATCGCACGGTTGGGTTGTTGCTTTCAGCATAGGAGAACACTTCATCTATCCTGTTATGCGCGGCGCGGGCACCCAACACAGCCAACAGCTCCGCCTGCCCTTCTGCAGGCATTTTTGGCAGGGCGTCGGCTACCCTATCCGTCATGCCATCACCTTTCATGATAAGCAAAGCGTTCCTTACGGCGACGGCGTCCTCTTGATTGCCTTTCCTCATGACTCTGAGCAACTGGGGAAGTGCCTCTTCCTGCCCGATTTTACCGGCTGCTGCAACAGCTGCCAGTCTTATCTCGTCATTCCTGTTCCGCAGCGCTCTGTTAACTGTGGGCAAAGCTGCCGTTGCTCTGTTGTCTCCCAGCATTGTAATAATGTCTGCGCGCACCGGTGCGCTTGCCCTCTTCTGTTTCTTTACCCACATAGCTGTTGTGGCGGGGTTAACATAGGGAGCGGCGAAACGCAGGGCAGAAGCACGGTATTCGGGGTCACTTTCGCCGGCCGCGCTCACGAGCAGTGGCATGCTTTTCTCGCCCTGTAGCTCGGAGAGCAGTTTTAAGGCGGCGGTGCGGGTATGCACCTGCCTTTGCTCTTCAGCACGCTGCAGCAGCGACTGCGCCACCTTTTCTGCCTGCTGCTGCTGTCCGTTTTCTGCCAGGCGCCGGGCATAGAGCAGGTAGGCGGCAGCGGCGTTGTCATTGTCATAGGTAAACCTGTCCTCTTCCGCTGCCTTCGCCAGCACGGCCTCCGAAGAAGGGTCCGCAATGTTGGCAAGGGCGTAGAGGGCGAGCTTCCTTAGTTTCGCGTCCTGGCTGCTTGCCAGTGGCGTAAGGGCAGCCACTGCCGCTGTAGGTCGGGTGTCTCCCAAGGCCTCCACCAGTGCGTAGCGGCAGCTTCCCTGGGTGCTTTGCAGTGCCTGCAGCAAAGCACTGTTGCCGCTGGCCGTGTTGATGCTGGTCAGGGCTGCAGCAGCGGGAGCACACAGCCGCTCATCCCCCAGGTAGGGCTGCAGGCAGGAAACGGCGTCGTCTTTGCCTACTATCTGAAGCTGCCGGATGAGGAACGCCTTGTTCTCTTCGTCGCTTGCTTTCGCCAGTGATGCACAGTAGGCGTCCACACTCATCTTTCTCCAGTCCTCCCTTGCCGACTGCATCACATAATAGGAAAAGCCGCCCAGGGCGAACTCTATTTTTGAGTTATCACCCTTGCCGGGCGCGGAGAGCAGGCTGGTCATTTCCACAAGGCCGTCCCGGCCCATGGCTGCCATCTCACCCATACTAGCCTCCAACTGCTCCTTGTCCCTGGCAGGCATCTCCGCCAGCAGGTCAGCAATCTTGGTGGTGAGTGTACGCTGGTCGTCCTTTCGTTGCCCCAGGGCCAGGGTACTGACAGTAACCAGGGCAAGGAGCAGTAGTGCTGTTTTTCTCATATTTTTATTGGCTTTAGAGCGTCCTGTTCGATATTATCCTACTTTATATTAGCTGAAAGTTCAATTAAACAAGTGTCCAGTCGGAGCGCATGGGCTGGTAGACCAAACGGTTAGCCGCCTCGTCCTGGATAAACTCCTGCTTTACCGGGTCAAACTTCAGGGAGCGCCCCAGGCGCAGCGCCGCCAGCCCCATGTTCACGAGCGTGCAGGACCGGTGGCCGTTTTCTTCGTTGAGGGCAAACTTTTTGCGATTCTTTACCGCCTCCACAAAGTCCGTCACCTGCGGCTCTGGGTCGGGGAAGGCAGCCAGTTTCCGCTGCAGGTCCGGGATATCGGATCGGAAGCCGGGGTAAAGCTTTCCGTTGGGCCCCTCTATGTAAGGGATGTTCTCCTCCTTGCCCTCGCCGTCCAGGATAATCTGGCAGCCGTCGTCGTAGGTATAGGTGATGCGGCGCCAGGTGCCCACGGCGTCTGTGTGCTGCTGCGGGGCGTCAATCTCCACCGACACGGGGCTGGTGTTGTCCTTTCCGAGGAAGTACTGGATGGGGTCCATGTAATGCTGCCCCATGTCGCCGAGGCCGCCGCCGTCATAGTCCCAGTAGCCCCGGAAGGTGCCGTGCACCCGGTGCGGGTTATAAGGTCTGTAGGGGGCCGGGCCCAGCCACATGTTGTAATCCAGTTCCTGCGGCACCGGCATGGGGTCGAGGCTGGTTTTGCCTACCCAGTAGAACTTCCAGTCGTAGCCCGTTCCGCGGCCCACCGTCACTTTCAGGGGCCAGCCGAGCATGCCGCTTTCCACCAGCTTCTTGATAGGCTTTACCGGGGTGCCCATGCCGTAGAAAATATCCTCGAACCGGAACCAGGTGTTGAGGCGGAAGATGCGGCCGTGCTGCTGCACAGCCTCCACCACGCGCTTGCCCTCCCCGATGGTGCGGGTCATGGGCTTCTCGCACCAGATATCCTTGCCGGCTCTGGCCGCGTCGGCTGCCATCAGGCCGTGCCAGTGCGGCGGGGTGGCGATGTGCACGATGTCTACCTCCGGCAGCTGTATCAGCTCCCGATAGTCGGTAAAGGTCTTCACCCCTTTCCCCACCATCTCCACTGCTTTCTTCAGATGGTTCTGGTCCACGTCACACACAGCCACCACCCGGGTGTCGCCGTAGGGGAAGTGGTTGCGGCCCATGGAACCCACGCCGATGACACCTTTGGTCAACTGGTCGCTGGGCGCCACGTAGCCCCTGCCCCCCAGCACAAAGCGTGGAACAATGGTGAAAGCGGCGATGGTGGCCGCAGACTTCTTCATAAAATCTCGTCTTGAACTCATGGAAGATTACATTGAAAGGGTGGAACACTTTGTTTTACCGGTAAGCTATTCTCTTGGGGAGGCTTTATAAAAACCCACTTCGGCTAACTGCACCGGCTGCTTCGCCTCCAACACGGTTATCCTGACTCTGGAAGTTTTGATCTGCGGAAACCTTAGCAGCCGCTTATACCCGATGGTGGTGAACTGGTCGACCTGCTGCCATGCCTTGCCGTCCCAGTATTCCATTAAAGCAGTTACATTCCGTTGTCCCTCTGCGATGTTCTCCTGAAACATGGCTCTGTCAAAAGCTATTTCTTTCTGGAAATCCCATACCAAGGGTTGCTTTTCTTTTAGGGTGATGTAAGTAGTGAGTTTCTGGTCGGTTAACTGTTTTGTGACTCTTCCTACAGCCAGATTCTCACGAAAAGTCTCGTCCAGGATACTCCTGAAGTCATGCAGGCTGCGCACATCCTGTTCTGCGAAAAGGCCTTTTGGGTTCGGCGGGATGTTCAGCAAGAGTAAACTGTTCCTGCCTACTGACTTATAGTAGAGGTCCACCAGCTGCTTTCCTGATTTTACTTTGCTGTCTTCTTCCGGATGATAGAACCAGCCCGGCCGAATAGATACGTCCGTCTCCGCCGGAATCCACAAACTGCCCTCCGGGTCGCCCACGTTCAGGTATTTCGGGTCTGCCTTTCCGGGTGCCATTCCCACTGTGTCAATCGTAGACCAGCATGTTTCGCCTGCGTTTCCGGATTCGTTTCCAACCCAGCGCACATCAGGCCCCACATCCGAGAACATGACGGCCTTTGGCTGCAATTCACGCACTAACTGCCAATACCCGTCAAAATCATATTCCATATTTTTGGCATTATCCCCTTTGGCGCCGTCGAACCATACCTCTGACACCTCTCCGTAGTTCGTCAGCAATTCGCGCAGCTGGTTCTTGTAAAAGGCGTTATAAGACGGCGTGCCATACTGTTCCTCATGCTGGTCCCAGGGGGAGAGGTAAAAGCCGAACTTTATCCCGTACTCTTGGCAGGCATCCGCAATTTCTTTTACTACATCGCCTTTGCCGTTTTTCCAGGGGCTGCTGGCAACGGTATGGTCTGTGTATTTTGATGGCCAGAGGCAGAAGCCGTCGTGGTGCTTGGCCGTGATGATGGCCATTTTGAAACCTGTGTCTTTCAAGGTCTTGACAATCTTTCGCGCATCAAAGTCTTTCGGGTTGAAGATCTGCGGGCTCTCTGTTCCGTCGCCCCATTCTTTTCCGGTAAAGGTGTTTACCGTGAAGTGCAGGAAGGCGGTAGTTTCAAGCTGTTGCCACTCCAGCTGGCGGGGTTCGGGCTTTGGCAGTTCCTGTGCTACAATGGGGGTGGAGGCTACTATGGCAGCTATAAGGGTAAACAAAGTGTGCTTCTTCATAGGCGTGTTTCGGGTATGGTATAACCAGCCAATTCTAACTGGTACTTTTACATTCTTGCTTCCTTTGTTCGGCCAGCACTCAACTGCCGATAGCAAAGGTAATCCGGATGCCAGCTGCTTCTTTGCTTTCAGAGTTTGGTACAGGTTACCAGCTGTGCACCGCAGCCATAGATTTGCTACATCATAATAGTCACTTTCTTAATCATTTGCAAGAATTACAACCTGCTTCACCGCCTTTTTGAAGTTGAACCAAGACCTGTTCCTATTCATTTTATACCGAATCTTATGAAGCAGATTCCAGAATGTTGGTGAATTTTCAAATCCGCCGAAGCTGCCGTAGTGCCTGTTCATCCAGCGGCATTAGACCTACTGTTTCATTGTGTTAGTCTTAGCTCTCAAGGCCGAGAGGCCTCGTCTTGGGGGTAGGGGCCCTCTTTTGTGCAGCGCGCTGTGCATTTGAAGCTGCCGGGGGTAGGGGGCCTCTTTAGCTCTGCTCCGGCTGCCTCGCTATCGCTCAGCACCGCAACAAATACAAGGCGCTCAACACAAAGACTGGAAACACCTTCACTTCGTGCCAACAGATATACTTATACTTGATAAGTCACCTATATTTTTATCGAAGGGGCTTTATGTGAGTTGGCATTACTACTCCCTTTATCTCATAGGGTGCAGCGGCAATAAAAAAGCCCTGTCGGTAAAGGCAGGGCTTTTTTATTTTGTTTTGATTATGCACCATCAGGATTCGTGCAGGAGCTCATCATCCACGATCACCTGTACTCTCCAGCTCTTCCTCTACTAAGGGTTGGTTGGAGGCCTCAGTGACAGGTAGCGTAAGCAGCGGCAGATGGTTATAGGCGATCATTTTAGATGTAACGCTTTTATCAAGAAGCCTTTGCAGAACATTGTGCTTCTGCGGGTTTAGTATGAGCAAGTCTGGTTTATGCTCCTGCAGGTACGCCTGTATGCCTGTTGCCGCATCCACCCGCTGTTGCAGTATCACCTTAAAATCTATAGCATTCAATTGCTCGTCAAGTTGTTCCAGTGCAGGCTGTAAACGTTCATCATCAGGCTGCAGGCCATGATGCTTGTCTATGTGCAGCACCTGAAGCTTAGACCGGAAGGTTTTTACGAACTCCTGCAGCTTTGCAAGCAGGAACCTATTGGGCTGCCTGCCCAGGTCTGCCGCAAATACTACCGATTTAAATCCATAAAACTTAGCACCCAGCGGCACTCCCAGCACAGGAACCCTGCTGTTGCGCATTACAGAAACGGTGGTACTACCGATCAGAACCTGACTTAGGGCTCCTCCACCCTGCATGCCCATTACGATGATGTCAGCTTTGTTCGCTTCTGCCGCCTTCATGATCTGCTCATAAACGGTTCCCATTTTAGCTACATAGGTAACACGGCTCGCATACCTTTCACGAGGCCCTTTTTCTATTGCAATGGCATGATTTGGAGAACCTCCACTTTGCCCAGCCCCCTCTACACAGGTATAATTGATAACAATGTCCTCTGGCTGATCGCGCTTACTGTCTTTTACATACTGTTCCAACTCCAGGACCTTCTCCTTTTCCAGCGCAGGTATAACAGATGGAATATCGTAGGCTGCAGGAGGCGACACCATGGGGTGAAAGGCATGAAATATAACAACGTTCAGGCCGGCCTTTTGCGCCAGCTTCAGCGCATACAGTAGCGCACTTTTTGAATCGGGAGAATAATCTACAGGTACCAGGATAGTTTTCATTGCTGCTGATGTTAAGTGAAATACCTCGGGTCAGTTCCTAACTTATCTTACTGATTTACAGCATAAAGGTATACCAGCGAATACAGGATTCTGATGACCGGCATCAGTCAAAAGCAGGAGCTTCATCAGTTTTCAGCAACTGGCAAGCGCTGTAAATCAATATAGCCCCGGCGGAGCGACCTGTTCGTGACTTCTTAACAGGTCGCTCCGCCGGGGCTTTAGTGCTTACTTCATCATGCTATTAACAAGTCGTTCCGCTGGGACTAAGGCGGCCTGAGTACGGCTTTGTGCAGCCCTGATTACTTGCTAAAATAGGCGGCGTACTCTTGGGGCAGTTCCTCCAGGCTTCTGATATTGATATCTTTGTAGTATACCTCGGCGGCTTCGCTCTGTAGCTGTATCTTTCCTTTGGTAAGGGGTTTGGGTTTGCCATTGTCCATGTAGCGGGAATTTTGAAGCACCATCACCACGTGCCCGTTCACTATATGAAGGCTTTTGTCCCCGAAGCAAACCAATTCTATATCTGTCCACTCCCCTGCCGGGCTCTCGTGGTCTTCGCTGCGCAGGCAGAACCCGCTCAGGTCTGTGCCTGCGCCAAGCGGCAGGAAAGGCTGCTTTGTGCTGGCTACGGTGTTCATGTCACCTTCCGGTATATAGGCACGCACATCTATCGCGGAGGAAGCGATGGTCCAGTAGTCGCCCATGTGCCCTTCCATTATCTGGAACTCCTGTGAGAGCATCCAGGCCCGCCAGTAATCCTTCCCGCTCTCGCCAATGGAGTGGTACAGCACCCCGGAGTCTTTCAGTTTATTTGTTCTTGGCACCCATTTCTTGTCGCCCCACTTTACTTTCAGCTTCAGATGGTAATTTTCGAACTCCTGCCTGGTGTAGACACATCCATAAATTTCACCGCTTACCTTCAGGACCGGCTCGCCCTCTTCCTCTACCACCGAGAATACATTATTAATGTTCTTGTTATACCCAATGGGAGGTATGATGCTTCCGTCTTCCTCTTTTGGCGCTTCGCCGTTGTAGCCGTCCTTGTGCCGGTAGCTTAAATACATTTCCCACTGCGACAGGTCCTTATCCAGTAGCGGCTCCCATTTTTCTTCTGTATTGAAAGAACTGATGCCGAACACGCAAATAAAGATAAAGGCGCAGGCTGCCAGGCTCTTGTAAACTCCAGATATGTTTTTCATACTTTTTTAGATTTTGTTTTAACAGGATTCAAACTTCACTAGCACTTCTCACTTTGGCCCTGGAGGATAATTCCACCTGGGTTTTAAGTGAGCCAATCACACCCACTGTGCGACACGGAACAGTTTCCCGTGCCTAGTGGCCAGGTAGAGAGCTGCTTCACCTGAAGGTTTGTGAGCGTTATCAAAAGTAGAAAAGGGAGCTCCTCATAACCTTGTACAAATCCATTGTTCTATGGTAAATCTGCCTACTTATTTGTACTTTCATTTTATGAGACGCTATATCCAGTATGAACCCTTCAATATTTACCTGTTCGACACCAGTAAATGGGAGCACCCGGTTCATAAGCATTCTTACTTTGAAATTATCTTTATCAGGAGTGGGCGTGGGTTGCATGTGATAAATAACAACACTGTTTTGTACACAGCCGGTGATGTGTTTTTACTCGGACCAGAAGACTACCATTACTTTGATATTCAGGAGCATACTACCTTCTGCTACATCCGCTTTACAGAAGTTTATATAAAAGACGAGACTTTACTGAAGGTGCCTGACTACATGCGGACAATAGCGTTTATCCTGAACTCGCCTTATCAATGCCAGGGAACAATTGTTTCAGACAGCGAAGAAAAGGAGCACCTCGACCGATTGCTGTCGGTGCTGCTTTATGAATACAGCAACCGGGGAGAAAGCTCCTACGAACTCATTATGCACAGCATCATGCAGGCGATGCTCGGCATACTGGCGAGGAACATGGTGCGGCAGAAGTTAATTGACAAAAAGAAAACGAAGAGTTCGAAGTTGATAGAAGACATCATGCTGTACATCAGCCAGCATATTTACGAGCCTGAGGCCTTGCGCATGGAGCGGCTGGTAGAGAAATTCAACTTTTCAAACAGTTACCTCAGTATCTTCTTTAAAAAGCAGACAGGAGAATCGCTGCAGCAGTACATTCTGAAGTATAAGCTGAAGATGATTGAAAGCCGCCTGCAATCCGGCGACAGGAGTATTTCCCAAATTGCTTATGAGTTTGGCTTTACAGATGGAAGCCACCTGAACAAATTGTTTAAGAAGTACTATGGCGTGGCACCAGGCGCTTTTAAAGCTAAACAAGTGGCTGATTAGTCCTCATTCGATTTTGCTGGCTTCGCTTTTTGTAGCGCTTGATTCCTTTGCTCAATCTAAAAAAGCTTTTTGGGTGTTCACGTATATAAGTGAAATTAAAACTACGAATTGCTTTATCAGAATAAGTATAAGCTTTGAATGGCAATCGTACGGTTAGATGGAAGATGGAGATACTATTAAAGAAATCAGTTATGAATATCAAATAAGACTATGAATATTTTTGAATTAGTGCTCGGCATACTTGTTACGGCAGGTTTTGGATATGCCCTGGTAAAAAACCTAAGAAAACCTGGATTTGGATATGCCCTACTTAGAGTTGAAACTGTGCTGGGCTTTGCAGTTGGAATTTATATAGTTATAAGCTCCGTGTTTTGAGTGAAAAATCAAGGTATAAAGGGTGACCGATAGCCCCTAGTCCTGTACTTCAGGCGTTTCTTCAAATTCAATCTGTTCCCCGTTGATGATGACATCATTGAAAAAAACATCTTTTACATTAGAGAATTTATAAGGCACATCTACCTTGTTTATCTTTACATTTATCAGGCGCAGGTTCTCTACCGGCGACTGCTCGTAACCCTCCAGGAGCACCCCCACTTTGCCACCATTTTTTACCGTCATGTTCTTTACCTCGATGTTGCGGACAGTAGGCAGGTAAGGGCCTTCGTCTTCGTAGAACATATTGACGCGGATTATCTGCTCTGCTACCTGCCCCACCTCTATATTGCGCAGGTATACGTTTTCTACCACCCCACCACGCATAGAACTTGTTTTAATGCGCAGCGCTCTGTCGAGCAAAGGGCTGTTCATGGTGCAGTCCTCCGCAAACACG
This sequence comes from Pontibacter diazotrophicus, assembly GCF_003367245.1. Lineage (GTDB taxonomy): Bacteria > Bacteroidota > Bacteroidia > Cytophagales > Hymenobacteraceae > Pontibacter > Pontibacter diazotrophicus. The sequence continues at coordinate 47,477 of NZ_QRGR01000009.1, forward strand.
TTCCGCACACCACCTGATATCTCGCTCCCGATGACCACGCCACCATGTCCGTTGGCCATCGAGCAACCCTGTATGATGATATTCTCGCTTGGCACATTAATACGGCGGCCATCGGCATTTCTGCCGGATTTTATGGCAATGCAATCGTCTCCGGTGTTAAAGTAGCAGTCTTTGATAAGCACGTTTTTACAGGATTCAGGGTCGCAGCCGTCGGAGTTTGGCCCCTGGCTCTCGACGGTTACCTGCTGTATGGTTACATTCGTGCACAGCACGGGGTTCAGTATCCACATGGGTGAGTTGATGATGGTGACGCCCTCTATCAGCACATTCTCGCAGCGGTAAGGCTGTACGAACTGCGGGCGCAGGTAAAAACCTTCTCCAAACTGACGCTCGCTGACAGGCACATTATTCTCTGCCATTTCGAACAAGGCGGCTCTTTTATCGTCGTCGGTCTGGTTTGGTGTACCTGCTTGCCAGCCATACTTTTTGTTTCCTTTCCAGGGCCACCAGTTGGTTTCATTTGCCTGACCATCTAAGGTGCCCTCGCCTGTTACAGCAATGTTCTTTTCTTCGAAGGCGTAAATCAGGGGCGAGTAATTCATCAGCTCCACTCCTTCCCAGCGGGTATACACCAACGGCAGGTAATCTTTTGGATTTGTGGAGAACAGGATAGTGGCGCCCTTCTCCAGGTGCAGGTTTACGTTGCTCTCCAGGTAAATCGGACCTGACAGGTACTTCCCTGCCGGCACTACCACACGTCCGCCACCTGCCTGGTTACAAGCCTCTATAGCCGCTTTTATGGCTGCAGAATTATCCGCCTTTCCGTCTGCCAGGGCACCATACGCCATGATGTTGAAATCCCTATCCGGAAAAGTGGGCGGCACAATCTGCGTCAGAACTTCAGCGGCATGTTCCCAGGCATCAGTGGAGGCTGCTGCCTTAGATTGATTGGCTGTATTGCTACTGTTACTGCAGGAAGAGAATACCGACATAAGTATAAAAGCAAGAAAAGGAATTGAAGAGCGGACTAATTTCATTTTCGGGGGATTAGGTCGATGCTAAAATTTATCGCCTCTCAGTTGCTGCCAGCATGGGAGTGCCTCTTTTACAAAGCTGCAGGGCAAGCCCCCATGGGTCGCGAAGCATCACCAGGTGTGAGCCATCCTCCAGGCGCTGATCAGACACGACACTGGCTCCTGCTTTTTCCAGCCGTTCTTTGTCAAGTGCAGGGTCTTCGGAAACAAAGGCAAGGTGCACCAGCAACGGGTTCATGTCTCTATAGGGCGGCACCTCATCTGCAGGGTTCAGGTAGATTTCAATCATGATTCTGTCGCTGTCATCAGCCAGGAACGTCATATACGGCGGCTCCTTTAACTGCTTTACAACCTTCAGGCCCAGGTGCGTCACATACCACTCCGCCATTGCTACAGGCGCTTCCACATTCAGTGCAAAATGTTCTAGTTTCATAAAATGAGTCGTTATGTATCAGCGTATTCTACTTCTTAAAGATAAGGTTAGCCTTCCTTCAAACAAGATTCTTTCAGAAAGTCAGCGGAAGATCACTTCAACCACTTCTCCAGCCAGGCAAAGGCATCTTCCTGCATCGCGATGGTCATAGAATGCGGCACATCGTAGTACTTCACTGCAAAGTTCTCCGGGGCTTTCATACTGGAATAGATGGTGGAGAGTTTTTCTTCGGCAGCCTGCATCCCGGTCAGGCTGAAAAGTTTGTCCTGTTTGCAGTTCATCACCATCAGGGGGCGCGGTGCATTCAGAGAAGCGACATCAGGCAAATCGAGGAACTGGTACTGCCGCGGCACATACATCATCCAGGTATGGTGCGCGTGTTGCTGCAGCATCTGCTCATACGTAGTGGAAAATGCCGCTATAACACCAGTCTTTATCCGTGAGTCAAGGCCAAACAAATAAGTGCTGCGCAAGCCGCCCAGGGACAGGCCGATGCAGCCAATTCGCTCCGGATCTACCTCCGGCCGGGACAAAAGAAAGTCTATGGCTACTCTGTCGTTTTGGGCGATGATGCCAAGCCAGGTAGTGCCGGAGGTCAGGATGGTTTTGTTCATCGCCACTTCATTCGGCCCTGCCACCTGCTTGTTGTAGATTTGGATGCGCTCGCTTTCGCTGGCCCCTTCCACTTTCTTGTCGTATCCTTTTGCATCTGTCAGCAGTGCCGGGTCCAGCTTTTGAGATCCAAAGTATGGAGCATCAGGGCAAAGCACCACAAAGCCACGCTTCGCCAGCTCATCCGCATAATACCGGCCCTCATACAGGTTCTGCACATACGCTTCCAGTATGTCCGGCTGATTATCGGTTAGCGTATGTTTCTCTTTCCCGAAGAAGTAAAACCCGCCATGGTCGTGCAACGCGATAACGGCAGGCGCTGGTTTGGTTATGTTATCAGGTACAAGCAGGAAGGCTTCCGTCTTCTGCAAAGCGTTGACATTATAGCGCACCAGGTACTGCGTGTAGCCTTCCCGCTTCGTAGTGCTTAAAATTTCAGAGTTGAGCGGTGCCGGTTCAGGATTGAAAGCGAGCAGCTCATTCAGTTTTGTTTTGGCTGTTTTCCGCCACTTCTCCACACTCCGCCAGTTTCTTGACAGGTAAGACAAGCGGCTGTTGTTTTTGCTGGAGTAGGCATCCAGCAGGGGGTAAAAATTTCCTACATCGGATTTAGGTTGCTCCTGAGCCTGTAAGGTACTGCTCACACAGCACAAAGAGGCGAAGAAGCAAGCAACCCATATGTTAAAGATATTTTTTATCATAAAATATTGTAAAAGGCGCTTCTTACCTCATCTGAAGCTGGTATACCTTGCCTTTTTTTGTGGTTAAATCTACTTCAATCACTTTGGGTATGTCCGATTTTTGCAAATCTGCTTTTGCTGAAACCAAAGGTTCTTTCACCGCAGCTGCTCGGTAAAAAGGATTTTCATTCTCTCCCTGGGCCTGCTTCAACTCGCCTTTTCCAGCCAAGGTTAAAGGGCTTGAAGTACGGATTCTACAGTTTCCTCCCAGATTTGAATGCACCGTTAGTGTTTTCACTTTTCCGTTCTCCCAGCTCATGTCCAGCACGAAACCACCTCTTGCCACCAGCCCCTTCACCTCACCAGATTGCCAGGCGTCTGGCAACGCAGGAAGCAAATGAATAGCCCCATCGTGACTCTGCACCAGCATTTCGGCCATACCAGACGTACACCCAAAGTTACCATCTATCTGGAAAGGCGGGTGCGCATCGAAGAGGTTCGGGTAAGTGCCTCCCCCTTCTCCAGAGGCCTCGCTGCCAGCAGGCGTTAGCTGGTCCTGGATAAGTTTATAGGCGCGATTCCCATCCAGCAGCCTTGCCCACAAATTCACTTTCCAACCCATAGACCAACCTGTAGACCGATCTCCACGGTACACTAACGAATTTCTGGCGGCAGCAAACAAGGCAGGGTTGCTGAACGGAGACACCTGGTTACTGGGGTACAAACCATAGAGATGCGACACATGGCGGTGCTTATCGCCTGTTCTGTCCCAGTCGTGCATCCACTCCTGCAACTGGTTATGCTGCCCTATTTGCATGGGCGGCAGCCTGTCTCTTTTTGCTTTCACCGTATCCGCAAAAGCTTTGTCTGTGCCCAATACCTCCGCTGCACGAATTATGTTGGAAAAAACATCGAATACCAGCTGGTTATCCATAGTAGTGCCTGCCGCAATAGAAACACCGCTCTGGTGCGCGTTTTCAGGGGACATGGACGGTGCTACTACCAGCCACTTGCTAGAGGGTTCCTCCTGCAATACATCTACATAAAACAGGGCTGCGCCTTTCAGCACAGGGTACATCTCCTTCAGGAATTTCTTATCGCCTGTAAAAAGGTAATGCTGCCAGATATGCTGCGTAAGCCAGGCTCCTCCCATCGGCCAAAGTCCGTAAAAAGCGCCATCTATAGGACCCGTCATGCGCCAGATGTCGGTGTTGTGGTGCATGTTCCAGCCTCTGGCCTTGTACATGGTGCGGGCACTTTCTTTGCCTGTCTCCGCTAAGTCTTTGAGCAAGGCAAAGAGCGGTTCGTGCATCTCTGGCAGGTTCGTTACTTCCGCAGGCCAATAGTTCATTTCTGTGTTGATATTGACAGTATACTTGCTGTCCCAGGGCGGCGAGACTTTATCGTTCCAGATACCCTGCAGGTTGGCAGGCTGGGTACCAGGCTGTGAGCTGGAGATAAGTAAATACCTGCCGAACTGAAAGTATAGCGCCGCCAGATGCGGATCGTTTCCGTTGGCAAAAGCAGCCAGGCGTACATCAGTAGGTTGCTGCTCCGCCTCGGTTACGCCCAAGTCTAAGGATACTCTGTCGAAGTACTTTCTGTAGCTTTTGATGTGGGCTTCCTTTGCCTTTTCATATTTCTTCCTGCTGGCCCCGCTCAGGTATTTCGCTGCTTTTTCAGCTTCATTGTCACTTATATCTTTATAGCTTCTGAAGTTTGTACCCATCGAGATATAAATGGTAACAGCATCGGCACCTGTAATCTGCAGCGAAGTGTCCGTAGCAGAAACGTTTCCTCCTTCCACTACAGGTTGTACCTGCGCCTGGAATTTAACCTTCCCTTTTTTGTTGTCTACATCGCCTGAAACGCCTGCCAATACCAGCTTGTTTTGTGCTGCTGCCACTGTGTATTGCTTGTGCGGACTATTCATGCTGAGCGTACAGGTGATGCTTTTCGGCCTGTCGGCGGTTAACCTAACCACAATCACCTCGTCAGGAAAAGACGTAAACATCTCCCTTTTAAAAGTAACGCCATCCACTTTATAAGACACAGAGGCTACAGCCTGCTCAATGTTCAGGTCACGGTAATAGTCTTGTGCGGTATCATGATGGGGAAAAGTTAAAAATAAATCCCCCACGGGCTGATAAGGCATTCCATAGTTGTTGTCGGCAGGAGCATGCCTGGGGACTTTCTCCAGCGCCAGTGCTTGCGCCTCTTTATGCTTCCCTTCAAAAACCAGCCTGCGTATTTCGGGGAGTGCACTATTTAATGCTGTGTTCGTGTTATTGCCAGGCTCACCCGCCCAAACTGTTTCTTCGTTTAGCTGCAGCTGCTCACGCTCAGGATTTCCGAAGACCATCGCACCGATGCGCCCGTTTCCGAGAGGCAAAGCTTCATTCCAATTGTCAGCTGGCTTTGTATACCACAGTTTCAAGGCTGGAGCCTGTACAGACTGTGCAAAAACATTGCTACACAGAAGCCACCACATAAATGCCACCAAGTAAAGGCGATTGAATTTATACATGCATGCTAAGTTTAAGTTTGCTGCTGATATTTCCACCTCCTGCCTCACCTTTACTTCTTCGCCGTCGGCTCTGCCGGCTTAAGTTTTTTCATACCGTTGTATACCAGTTGGGCCACTGCCCTGGCTCCCTCTGGCTGGAAATGCGTATTGTCCTTCTGCCCGTCCGGATAGGCTTCATACTTGCCAGCTGGCAGGTTCATGAAGTAGTGGTCGGTGACATACTCCTGCCCTTTGGCTGTGAAGGCATCAATGGACAGCTGTGTCAGGTCGATGAGCGGCACGTTTAGTTCTTTGGCTACGTCTTTTACCGCCTGCGGGTATTCGCCGTGCACATTACTTAGATTGCTGTCTTTCCAGGGATAGTTGCGGTTAACGGGTGTGAGGAGTATGGGCAGTGCGCCTTTTTCGCGCGTCTGTTTTACATACAGCCGCAGATACTCTTTATAAGCGGGTACATTGGTGTAACGCTCCGGCTTGTTTTCGGCGGCATCGTTGTGCCCGAACTGCATCATCACCACATCATTTTTCTGCAGCGCATTATAAACTTCTGCCCAACGGCCTTCTTCAAAAAAAGTACGTGTGCTACGGCCGCCTCTTGCTTTGTCTACTACCACTACACTGTCGCTTTTGATGATATTCCTGATCTGCCGAAGGCTGTCAGGGCGCATAAACGGTTGGAATACCTGCCCCCACCCTGCTACCGGATAGCGTGTGGCCATGTAGTCTTCAGCGTCATAGTCTCCGGTATAATCCGCGACAGTTGAATCCCCGATGAGGTATACTTTTACCGGATTTTTCTTTAAAGGCGCGAAAGCAGCAAAGGCTATACTGATTAATAATAGAAGGATACCGATGTACTTTTTCATAGGAATAGATTATGAAATATAGCTTACTTTTTCAGCCGTTTGGCCACTTCTGGTAAAGCCGTTTGCATTTCCTCGGCCACCAAGTCGCTCACTCTAAATGCGCCATAAGCCGACAGGTGCGTGTCATCAGAGCGTCCTTCCGGCAGCGACTCATACTCGTTGGGCTCCAGGTGCAGGAACAGCGCCTTGGACTTTTCTTCGCCATAGCGAGACACCAGTTCTTTCGTGCGTTTCTCTAGGTCCAGCAGAGGGACATTCTGTTTCGCAGCCATTTCCCTTACCACCTCCGGATACTTACCATGCGTATCGGTGAGTTCACCGTCTTCGAACTTTCTTCGCACAATAGGTGTGGCCAGCACCGGTATGGCACCTTTTGCCCGCGTCTCTGAGATGTAGCGCTCCAGGTTCTTGCGGTAGTCTGTTTCGGGTGCAGCGTAGCGTTTAGGGTCCTGGTCTTTCTGGTCGTTGTGGCCGAACTCGATGATGACGTAGTCGCCCTTTTTTAGCTTTTGTAGCACTTTGTCCCAGCGGCCTTCGTCGCGGAAGCTCTTGGTACTCCGCCCATTCACCGCATGGTTCTCTACCTTTACGCCTTCCTGCAGGTAAAGCGGGAATACCTGTCCCCAACCTTTCTCCGGATTGCCTTTGCTGTAGGGTTTGTCTGCCAACGTAGAGTCTCCTATCAGGAAAATGGTGGTTTCTTTCTTCTGGATGTGGCTGAGCAGGGGGAGCATCAGGAGGACAAACAGCCCCCATCGTATCGCATTTTTAAAAAATATTAAACTCTTGGTCATCATATTGTACATAGCATTTATCATTCATTCAAGCGCTTTGCTTAAAAATATGTGCCGCCAGCGCTTTGGAGTTTTTAGGATCTACCGCTGCTGTTATCTCTGAGCGAAGGCAACCAGCGTAAATTTTTTCAGGCAACTTATTTTTGTGTAGTCCCCCACTTCTGCTTCCAGTCAGGGTAATCTTTCTCCAGCAGCTCCTGCGGGGAACTGACGTACCAGCTATAGCCATTTCTTCGCTCCTCCTCTATCTCTGAAAGTTTGTCCCGCACAATTCCATCACGGCCTACAAACATCGGCTTGTTTGTTCCTATCTCATAAAAACGGGCCCACAAGGGAGGTGCCGAGGGGTCTTTGACCACTACTGCATTATGGCCTCTTTTCATGGAAGGATCCTTTACCCTATCCACCCGGATTCCGGTTATCTTTACACGCTCCAGCCACGATACCGCTCCCTCCACGGCACGCACTATATCCGGGCTTGGGTTCTCTATTTCCATCAGGTACTTTACAATGCCCACGCTTTCACCACCGCTGACAGATCGTAACTCATAAGCACGGGCTTTCTGAGGAGTTAAGTCGTGGCGGTCGTGCTGTGCACACCATGCGGTTAGCCTGCCGTCTACTTTTATCTGTGTCTGCAGAATTACATGCAGGCCCTTTTCGATGGCTTTAGCTGCCAGATTTCTTCGTGCAGCGTCTACAAAGGTATAAGGCTCTTTTCTTTGAGCCACATCGCGTAACAGCTGCATCACTCCGATCATGGCCCCATCATTAAAAGTGATGTGCTCATAATATCCTTTTCGAATAGGATAGTATTGTGGCCATCCGCCATTTTCGTATTGGGCCTCCAACAAATAGTCCAGTCCCCGCAGAAAGCCTTTTTTGTATTTCTCCTGCCCCGTAGCCTCATACACCCTCGCCATGTATTCCAGCTGTGTGAAGGTGGCACCATTATCAATTGTTGCTACATCCTCCTTTTCTGCTTTGGATAGGAGCACTTCTTTCTCTTCCTCAGACAAAATTTTTGCCATATCCGTGTTCTTATGCCAGCCACCATTATTGCGCTGATACAAAAGGAGATTGTCGGCGATGCGGACAGCTTCAGAACCGGAATACCACTCCTGATTCTGCTGTAGTATGCCCCTGCCCCACCTGATAGACTCAGCAGTTTGAGCAGTCTGTGTTTGGCCGGTACAACTGGTAGAAGAGATGCAGCACAGCAGGAAAAACGCCAGTAGAACAACTGTGCGTTTTAGAGATTTGAGCTCACATTTTAATAATCCATTAGATTTAATATCCACAATCAGTTGTCCCGGGCTTACTGGCTTAGAATAACTCCAATTCCTCCTACCGCGAGTCCTGTTCATAGTTTTTTATTACAATTGCGTTAACTGATTGAGTAGTGGCAAAGGATTTATACAATTTACAGAAAGCAGCTTATGCTAACCATGGGCTGCTTTCTGCTTCATATACTATTGCTCCATGGTGAGTGCCGTGTTGTTCAGGTCTTTGCCTTTGGATACCTGCTGTGAAGCGTTTTTGAAGTCTTTGCTTTCGAGCTTCACGTTCTTTGTCAGCGGCCCCATTACCTTTACCACAGGTCCCTGTTTCTCGTCATAAGACAAACCCTTCACATCGATATTCTTGCTGTTGTAGATGGTCAGCGCAGGACCACTTTCCGTTATCACTTTCACGTTCTTTAGGTTGATACCATCAGTGTCTACCGCCGTGATGCCTTTCTTCGCCTTCAGCACCGCATTCTCAATGTTTACATTTTGCAGGTTCATCTCGGGCAGGCCCTGTAATGCTACTGCCTGCTCTGCTCCGGCTACTCTGATGTTTTTCATGTAGATGTCCTTGAAAGAAGGTGTCTCTTCCGTAACGGGCACCAGTTTTTCTACTCTTGCTTCTGTGTCTGCGCTCTGGTCTTCTTCCAGTACAGGCGAGTTGCCACCATAAAACAGGTTAAAGCTGATGGCCTGTGTTGGGATATCAATCATGTCGATGTTGGAGATGTAGATGTTCTCTACCACCCCGCCTCTGCCGCGCGTGCTCTTAAAGCGCAGGCCGATGTCCGTACCCATAAACGTACAGTTGGAAACGTGCACGTTCTTTACGCCACCAGACATCTCGCTGCCTACCACAAAGCCACCGTGGCCGTGGTATACCGTGTTTTTCTTCACAATCACATTTTCAGTGGCCATGCCTCTTTTGCGACCGTCCTCATCTTTACCGGATTTGATACAGATGGCATCGTCGCCCACATCGAAGGTATTGTTATGGATAACGGCATTCTTACACGACTCCAGATCCAAACCGTCGCCGTTCTGGGAGTACCAGGGGTTGCGCACGTTCAGGTTACGGATGGTAACATCCTCGCTCATGAGCGGGTGCAGGTTCCAGGCAGGTGAGTTCTGGAAAGTAGGTCCGTCCAGCATCACTTTTTTACACTCAATCAGGCTTACCATTACTGGGCGCAGGAAGTCCCTTACGGCCTCGTACTGCTCTTTTGTTTTCAGGTGTGTGGGCACGTTGAAATTACTGCCCGGTGTATCCCCTTTCATGGAATTTGCAGAAGGGTACCACATCTTGCCGTCTTCGGTCACCACGCCACCTGATTTTACCAGGTTCTTCCATTGGGCATCAGTCATTTTGCTTTTCTTTACTGGCCGCCAGGCATCGCCGGAGCCGTCGAAAGTACCTTTGCCCGTAATGGCGATATTCTCCACCCCTCTTGCCGAAATCGGTGACTGGCACCGGTAGGTCTCTAAACCCTCAAAGCTGGTTTGAACAAGTGGATAATCATTGAAGTCTTCGCTGAAAATGACCATGGCCCCTTCCTCGGCATGCAGGTTGATATTGCTCTGCAGTACAATTGGACCTGTCAGCCACATACCACGCGGTATTACAACTTTGCCACCACCTTTCGCTGAAACATCGGCAATGGCTTTCTCAAACGCCTGCGTGTTCTTCACAAGTCCGTCGCCTACGGCACCAAAGTCTGCGATGCTGACACTGTAGTTCGGGAATGTTGGCTCCTGTACCCGCGGCATGTCAAACTCAATGCCTTCGTATAAATCTGCAGCCGTACTAGTGGTTGCATTTGCTGCGGTTGTAGCTGTGCCTGTTGTAGCAGCAGCTGTTGCAGCTGTTGCTGTGTTTGCCTGAGCAGTTGGCTGGCGCTGGCAGGAGAACTGGAGTGCACCAGTCAGCCCTATCAGCAGTAACAGCCGGTTTACGGATATCTTCTTTGTATTCATATGCTTTGTATTTATTTCTTGCTTTGGAAAGTGGAGGATGTATTTGGTGTGATCCTGAACCAATCGTAATCGGCATAGCCGGCATCATTTATTTTATCTTCTCTGGTGGCAAAGATGCCGACTTTGGCCCCAATCCAACGGCCTGGAACAGCAGTAAAGGCGTTGCCTACTTTTTTGAAATCATTCCCGTTTTCGCTGTAACTGAACTGGCACAGGGCACCTTTATCTATCTCTACCCGGAGGTATGCTTCGTTGCCGTTCAGTTTGTCCAGCAACTGCTCGCTTTCAGGCGTACTTTTGTGTGCATCGTCTACAGTATTAAAGGCTAAGTATATACCATCCTTCTTGCTTACAAGTGAAAGGTGAGCGTAATCTTCACCCATTACAATCAGGCCAGTGCGCTCGTTCTGAAGTTTTGGATTGGGGGAGAATTTCAGCTTGGTAGTGGCGGTGAAGGTTTCTGCCGGAAACTTCTGCAGTAGCAGGTTCGGCACATCCCAGAAGTTTTTATAATCTTCCGGGAGCTGGTCTGTAAACAACCGCAACGCTCCTTTGCTTCCTGTTGCAAAAGCCCAGGTTGCTTTTGGGTTTGCATGCCACTGCCACTGCAGGCCAAGCCCGTTTCCCTCAAACTCATCCGACTCCTGTGGCGTCACGACAGGATAAGTCTTGCCGACATCAGGTTTCTTATAGGACATCACGGGTTCGCCTTTGCCATCGCCGTCTTTGTCCACGCCAATTACCGGCCAGTCGTTCACCCACTTCATTGGCTGCAGGTGCACAATACGCCCGTAAGCCTCCACATCCTGGAAATGGAAGAACCAGTCTTCGCCTGAAGGGGTATTTACCCAGGCGCCTTGGTGCGGGCCATTGATGCTGGTGTTGCCCTGGTCCATCACGATTTTTTCCTCATATGGACCAAACACGTTTTTGGAGCGCAGCACCAGCTGCCAACCCGTGGACACGCCGCCTGCAGGGGCAAAAATATAGTAGTACCCGTTGTGCTTGTAAAACTTAGGCCCTTCCACCGTTGGGTGCTCGTCGTGGCCGTCAAACACCATCACCCCATCATCCAGCAGTTTCGTGCCATCCGGGCTCATTTTATTTACCACCAGTATGCTTTTAATACCTGCGCGACTGCCTGCATAGGCATGCACGAGGTAGGCGTTGCCATCCTCATCCCACAGCGGGCAGGAGTCAATGAGGCCTTTTCCTGCCTGCACCAGCACCGGTTCCTCCCACTGCCCCGCCGGGTCTTTGGTCTTTACCATATAAATGCCGTAGTCAGGGTCGCCCCAGTAAATGTAGAATTCCCCATTATGGTGCCGGATAGCAGGTGCCCATACGCCGTTGCCATGCTGCGGCTTCGCAAAATGTTCGATGGGTGTGTTATAGTCCAGGGCATAGCCAATGATGTTCCAGTTCACCATGTCTTTGGAGTGCAAAATCTGCAAACCAGGGGCAACATTGAAGCTGGAGGAAGTCATGTAATAGTCATCGCCTACGCGGCACACATCCGGGTCAGAATAATCGGCGTGAATGATAGGGTTATTGTAGGTACCATCTCCCTGATCTGCCACCCATACCTTTGAAACCTCTGTGGCAGTTTGAGTGGAGGTAGCTGCCGTTGTGTTTTCGGTTGTCTTGCTTTGAGTTACGCCCTGCGAGCAGGAATAACTCCAACAGGAAATTGCCAGGCTGGCATATAAAAAGAAGCGGTTGTGCATCATGGTGAAACTGTTTATGCGGTTTTCATTCATACTGTACTGGCCCCTGCGCAAAAGCTGGCGCTCTACTATTTACTGGCTGAAGCTGTTGGCTTACCCGGCACCCAATCACCAAAAATCTTCTCCAGGGTATAATTTTCGGCTTGTTCTTTTGAGAGCTGATGCGACCAATTCACACGTTTGGCTGCATTGGCACCCGGACCTTTCGAGTTATACTCCGCGTAGAAAGATGTCTTTTCAGCATCCGGCTTATTCCAGTTGTGCCAGCCTTCCGACTTGATATGGTTGCCCATGTAGGTGTTGATAAAAACGGATTTGGCATAGGGCCTCCAGGGCCTGCCCAGGTAATAGGAGTTGGCAGGCGCATTGCCTGTGAGGCGGCAGTTCAGGAACACGAAGCCGTAGGGTGTTTCTTCTAAAGTAGAGGCCGCCGTTATATAGCTTCCTCCCTCCTTGCTGAAAATCTCACAGTCTTCGAACACAGCAGTAGACCAGCCGAAAATAAAGTCAGTGGTGCCTTCTATGTAGCAGTTCTTATAATATTGGCGGCTCTTTTCGCCATGCGGGTAGAGTGTATCCTGGTAGCCTAGAAAGCGGCAGTTGGAAAACATCACTTTATCCCCGTCCACGCGCACCGCCACAGCCTGCCCTACTGGTCCGGCTGAATTCTCGAAGGTGATGTTTTCGGCTGAGAAATCATCTCCAAAAACATAGAAACTGGTGGAACCGGTAGTGCCCATCTCTTCGCCAAAGCGGTTCTTCTTCGCCGCATAGTCGTCATGCGTCAGAATGGTTTTCTGCACGTCTTCCCCCACAAACTTCACAGCGGTTTTAGAAGGCGGCAGTACCAGCTTCTCTTTATAGACCCCGTTTTTGATGTGAATCGTAGTTTGGTTCTTTCTGAAATCAGGTACCGCGTTAATGGCCTCCTGCACTGTTAAGAAATCACCGCTTCCGTCTTTGGCCACCACAAAATCATGCTTTTGCGCCTGCACATGGTTTAGCACCAGGCAGAGCAGGAAGGCAAGGAAGTAAGCGTGTTTTTTTATGGTCATGGTGTCTTGGTTTTATAAACTCGTTTGCGGAATGATATCAAAGAGTGCGTTGAAACATCTTTACCCGCCCCTGCCCCTCCCAGGAGGGGAATTTTCCTTATGTGTGTAATTCCCCTCCTGGGAGGGGCAGGGGTGGGTTCATTCAAATGCTTTTGCGTTATTTAGATGCCGTTTTATTCAGTTCTTCGAACTCAAGCGAGGCCATGATAAAAGGAGCCACTGCCTTTGGATCGTTATTGCGGCGCTCTTCGTTGATGTAGTATTCATAAGTACCATCACGATAAGGATTACCGCCCAGGCCGGCCACCGCACACACGTTGGTGATGCTGATGGAGCCATCGGCATTCTTTTCTATGAAATTGTTCAGGATACCAGTATATGCCTTTTCAGCGTGCTGCATGTACTGCTGGTCGATATGGCCTTTCTTAGCAGCTTTCACCAGGAAATAAGTAAACATGCTGGAAGCAGAAGCCTCCAGGTAATTGCCCTCTTTGCCGCCCATGTCCACCACCTGCCACCAAAGGCCTGTGTCCTTGTCCTGGTACTGTGTAAGAGCATTGGCCATTTTCTGCGTAATCTGCAGCACCTCGTTTCTCCTTGGATGATTTTCCGGGAGGTAATCCAGCACATCCACTAGCGCCATGGCATACCAACCCATCGCGCGGCCCCATACATTCGGTGATTTACCTGTCTCCGGATCGGCCCACTTCTGCTCACGGCTCTCGTCCCAGCCGTGGTGCCAGAGCCCTTTCTCGCTGTTCCAGGTGTACTTGTCTACCAGGCTGATTTGCTTCGTTACCTCATCAAACAGCGCAGGCTCGTTGAACTCCACCCCATACTGTGCCAGGAAGGGAGAAGCCATGTACAAACCATCGAGCCACATCTGGTGCGGGTATATTTTCTTGTGCCAGAAGCCACCTTCGGATGTCCGCGGGTGCGTGCGCATCTGGTCGCGTAGTTCCTCTAAAGCCAGTTTATATTTCTCGTCGCCTGTCTCCTTGTACAGCTCCATCAGGAACTTACCAGGGTTTACACGATCGATGTTATAGTCTGTTTTTTTATAGGTCATGATGGTCCCGTCTTCGCTGATCATGGTGTCGGCGAAGGCCTGGATGTAGTTCAGGTACTTTTCATCCCCGGTTTTGTCATAGACCCTTTCAATAGCGCTGGCGAACAGCCCTTGGGTATAGTCCCATTTCGGCTTCTCCTTGAAATCAATCATCCAGCCTTCCGGATTGCGCTTGATGTCGGAGTCGGCCATCCAGACGGAGTAAGGTTTATCTGTAGACTGAGGCTGCTGTTCCTGCTCTGTAGCAAGTTCTGCCGCAGGCTTGCCCTGCTGGCAGGCTACAGCCAGCAACAGCAGAATGGGGAAAGTAAATTTGATAAACGTCATTTTCTTCTCGTCTTTAATCATGCTGACAGTTTCAGTTCGTTTTGGCTTATAACTTATGGATTAAGCAGCGGGAAACAAAGTTTTGCCTCCCGCTGCTGCCCTTATTAGTTGTAGCCTTCGTTTTGGGTAAACTCACCAGGGTTGGAAACCACATCCAGTTGTGCCTGCGGGATAGGTCTTACACTGTGGAACTGTTGTATGTTAGGCGCGGCATCGGGGTTATATGCCTGCACCCGCTCTACCAGTTTATTCGTGCGCTTGAGGTCGAACCAGCGCTGCTGCTCACCGGCAAACTCCCGGGCACGCTCATCCAGTATGAAGTCAATGTCCAGTTGGTCTGCGCTTATCTCCATCTCCGCTTCCTGTCCGGGCAGAGCGGCTCTTCTGCGTACCACGTTCATATGTTCAACCGCTTCAGACATGTTACCCAGCATCATCTCAGCTTCTGCTACGATCAGGTACATTTCAGCCAGGCGGATAACGTAAGCATCGCGCCGTCCCGACATCTGTGAGATAGTTGGGCGGGAAGTATCCAGGAACTTCTTCAGCGACATAAACCGGTCTCTTACCTGCGGCGCATCCCCCGCACTTACATCATAGGTTCTGCTTCTGTCGATGATGGTATAAGTCGTTGCATCCTTCACTGCGTTTGGCACCACATACTTGGTGGCATAGATGGCCGTATCTCCGGCGGCAAAGCTTACGGAGCGCTGTGTGCCGTCAGAAGAGGTGACGTTGTAGGTGCCGGGCTTGTTTGCGTACCATACCGTCTGAAAAGTGACGTCGTAGCGGGCATCTTTTGTTTCGTCAAAAAGGTCCAGCAGGTGTGCCGTTGGCATAAAGCGGGCAAACGGACGGCCATACGTGATATCACGCTGCATGCCCGGCAACTGATCATAGGTCATCAGGAAAAACAGGTGCGAGTTGTTGCCGCCATCACGCAGCAGGATGTCGTCGCTGCTGGAGTTGGTCAGGCCGTCGAACTCCCTGTTGAGTACGAGATCAGCAGTAAAATTCACGTTCCATACTACCTCAGAATTGCCAACATTGTCGATGTCCCATAACCCTTCATAAGTTGGCACTAGGCTGAAGTTATAGTCACTGATTACTTTTTGTGCCAGTTGTGAGGCCTCTGCATAATTACCGCGGTACAGGTGCATGCGCGCCATAAAAGCCTCTGCTGCGGGCTTGGTTACGCGGCCATACTGGTTTGAGGTAACAGGCAGGTTGGCCGCTGCAAATTGCAGGTCCTCAAATATCTGGTTATAAAAAGCCTCCACAGAAGAACGATTCGCCGTGGTGGACACTCCTATGGTTTCATCTGTTGCCAAATGCACCCCGCCCCAAGTTTCCACGATGTGCCACAGGTAAAATGCTCTCAGGAAGCGGGCTTCTCCTTCCCGTACCGGCTTTAAGTCAGCAGGCAATGAAGAGTCAGGAATGCGGGCGATGGCAGCATTTGTCGCGTTAAGGGCGGCATACAAGCGTGTCCAGTAAAAAGTGATGGGTCCGTTAGCTCCTGAAAGGTCAGAGTTGTAGAGCGCCACCGGCGGGTTCTCCATACCGCTGCCACGGGTAAAAATATCAGTACCCAGTTCTGTTAAGGCAATGCCGTTCTCTTTCCCGTACCAGAAGCGCATGGGCGTGTACAGGGAGTTCACCAGGCTTTCAATGCCCTCTGTGGTGGAGTAATAGCCCTCGGAGGTAAGGCCAGACACGTTTTCCTCATCCAGAAAAGACTCGCAGGACGCAGAGCCCAAAAGCAGGGCTGGAAGTATGAATTTATATAATATCTTCTTCATGATTTTTCAGGTTTGATTGTGTCGCTAAAACTCGAGGTTCAAGCCAAATACCATTTGCTTTGTCATCGGGAAGCTAAGCGCACCGCCTCTTTCCGGATCATAAGGAGCTATTTCGCTGTGCAGAATAAAGTAGTTCTTAGCGGTAACATAAGCTCTGAGGCGCGCGAGTTTCAGCCTTTCCGAAATGGCATTCGGGAAGGTGTAAGCCAGTGTTATATCGCGCATCTTTACAAAAGAACCATCCACGTACTGCAGGGTAGAGTAGTAGCGTGTGCTGGATCTGCTGGTGCCAGCGTTTGGCCTTGGGTAAGCGTTCGTTGGGTTTTCCGGTGTCCAATAGTCTACCATCGGTCCGTTTTCCAGACCGTCTACTTTATAGGAACCGGCTGCCTCGCTGATGATGGTTTGTCCGATACGGGCATATACCATGAAGGAAAGCTCCAGCCCTTTGTAACCTAGCCTGTTCGTGACGCCAAGCGTCCAGTCCGGGGTCTCATTGCCTATTACAATGCGGTCTTCAGGGGTAATCACGCCGTCACCATCCTGGTCTCTCACCCGGATATCTCCCGGATTTTGCTGGTTCACAGCGGCCGCATCTTCCTCACCTGACTGCCAGATGCCAATCTTCTCATAATCGTAGAACACGTTCAGCGGCTGACCTACATGCAAACCATAGTCGCCAAAACTCAGATCGCGCTCCACACCGTCTGCCAACTTCACCACTTCCTCTTTGTTTCTGGCAAAGCTCACATCAGTACTCCACCTGATTCCGTTTGGCTGGTCCAGGTTAATAGTCCCTAACTGTAGTTCCACGCCACGGTTGCGCGTCTCACCCACGTTGTCAATCACGCGCTCATAACCGGTGGTAGTTGGCAGGTTTCTTTCCAGCAGCAGGTCCCTGGTGTTTTGCTGGTATACATCCAGCGTACCTACCACCCTGTTGTAGAACAATCCGAAGTCGAGGCCTGCATTCGCTGTCGCTGTTGTTTCCCAGGTCAGGTTCGGGTTTGGCAATGCCCCTGGGTAGTAGCCGTATGCCGGAGATTCGGCTGTGCCCTGGTCGAAGGCATAGGTAGAGCGGCCCAGGCCACCCAATGTCAGATAGGGATCTATCTGGCTGTTGCCCGAGATGCCGTAGCTTAAACGAAGCTTCAGGTCAGATATGAAATTCACGTCGCGCAGGAAGTTTTCCTCCTTCAGCAACCAGCCCACTGACGCGGAAGGAAAATAATCCCATTTCCTGCCTTCTGCCAGCACTGACGAGCCATCTGTCCGCAACACCCCTGTGAACAGGTACTTATTAAAGAGTTTGTAGTTGACACGCCCAAAGAAAGAAGCCATGCTTCGCTCTACCAGGCTGCTGTTCAGTTGGAAGGCCGTCTGGGTGGCACCGAGGTTATAAAACAACAGCGTGGAAGAAAGCAGGTCTCTGCCCTGTGCCGAAAAGAATTCTGTTCGCTCAGACCAGATACTGGTGCCAAGGGTGGCAGAAAGCTCGTGGTTCTCAGACAGCGTCTTGTTATAGTTGGCAAAGTTCTCCCACGTAAACCGGGAAAAGTTACCCAATTCAGCCCGTGCAAGGGAGAGTCCGTTCGGGCCGGTCTCGATGGTGTTGGTGGCTGCGAACAAACCGTTGCGGTTATTGGATTGATCAATACCAAAGCGGGAGGTAAGCGTCAGGTTCTCAATCGGTGTGTAGTCAAGCGACAGATTACCGAAAAAGCGCCTGTTTACATCGTTGTTCTCATAGTTACCCGGCTGCTCATCCACCAGCGGGTTTAAGGTGGAGGCATCGCCTACCGGGAAAGTTACCAGGTTTCCTTCAGCGTCATAGGGCGCACCCAGCGGGCTCATCTTGTTTGCCTGGTTTAGGGGGTCTCTCCTGATGTCGCGGTCCCTGTAGGTATACATCAGGTTGGTGCTCAGCTTCAGGTTGTCCAGCAGATTATAGCCAATGTTCATGCGGCCGCTGTAACGCTCCAACTGGTCGTTTGCCAGCAGGCCCTTCTCATTAAAATATTCTGTGGAGAAATAGTAATTGATTTTATCGCTTCCGCCGGAAACTCCTATCTGGTGGTTTTGCTGGCTTCCGGTGCCGATAAGCTCTTCTCCCCACTCTGTCCAGATGCCGTTCTGGAAGTTTTCGAATTGTGCCGGTGGCAGTATCCGCTCATCATCTTCCGGGCCATCCCACTCTCCCACTGTTCGGCGGGCTTCTCTGCGCAGCTGCACCCACTCAGGACCTGTCATGATATCCGCGTAACCGTTTCTGGTCTGGATGCCATAGTAAGAGTTAAGTGTAACGCGTGTTTTGCCTGCCGCACCACTCTTGGTCGTAATCAGGATAACACCGTTTGCGCCAAGCGAGCCATAAATAGCTGTAGCAGTGGCATCTTTCAGCACCTCCATAGAGGCAATGTCGTTGGGGTTCACATCAAGCGGACCGTCGTAGCGTATACCGTCCACGAGTATGAGTGGCTGGTTGCTTGCGTTTACTGATCTGTTTCCCCGGATGTTGAAGTTCAGACCGGCTCCTGCCTGTCCGCTCGTTCTGGTCAGGTCGAGGCCTGGCACTTTCCCCTGCATTACCTCTAGGCCGTTGGTAACCGGTATTGCCGTCAGGTCTTCGCCACGCACAGAGGCTACTGAACCCGTGAGATCTGATTTTTTCACGGTGCCGTATCCAATCACCACCACTTCTTCCAGTGCCCTGGAATCCGGAGCCAGCGACACGTTAACTGTAGAGCGGTTGTTCACCTGCACTTCCTGTGGCTGGTAACCGATAAAGGAAAACACCAGCGTGGCATCTGATGTGGTGACCGGCAAAGTATAAGCACCGTCCGCACCAGTGGCTGTTCCATTGGTTGTACCCTTTACCAGCACTGTTACACCGGGCAGGCCATCGCCATTTTCATCCGTTACTCTGCCGCTGACGGTAGCGCTTTGCGCCAGTACTGTTGCAACAGAGAATAACATAAGCAGGAAAGTAAGCATGTGCCTCCCGCTTCTAAGTAATGCTCGTCCCATAGATTCTTTAAGTTTAAATATGAATAATATTTATTTGGTTCTTCTATTCTATGTAAGCTAATCCAGTTCTGCTATTGTGGCACTTGCAACCTGTTACACTGCTTTACCCTTTTTATGTCACGGACAAGTGTGCAATCCTTTTCCCAGCCTTATCTTAATATCCTGCACTTTTATTGATGTACAGACACTTATTAGAGATGCTTTTATGAGCAATCGATTGCACAATATAAGAAAAAAATTATTCAATTAATCACTCACTCACCATTTATCTTCCACCCATCACACCCGGATAACACCTGTTCAGCCTTATATCGCTCCGCTTCGCGCGCTGTTAACTGCTTTGACCACGCCACTCTTGCTTTTGGCGCAGCACCCGGGCCTTTGGAATTAAACTCCGCATATAGGGTAGTTTTCTCCGCCTCCGGCTTATTCCAGTTATGCCAGCCCTCCGGCCGGATATGGTCGCCAAGGGTGGTGTTGATAAATACTGTTTTGGCATATGCTCTCCAGGGACGGCCCAGGTATACTTTGGGAGCTTCGTCAGAAGCGGTGATGGTGCAATTCAGAAAAACAAACCCATACTCCTGGCCCTGGGGTGTAGAGGCCGCCGTGATGTAAGAGTTCTTTTTACAATGGATGGTACAGTTCTCGAATACAACCGTGGCGGGCCCGAAAATAAAGTCCGTGGTGCCTTCTATATAACAGTCTTTGTAGTACTGCCGGCTATTGTTTACACCGGCATACAGCGTGTCCTGATCCCCAATGATGCGGCAGTTCTCGAACACGCAGCGGTCAGCCTCCACGTGCAGTGCCACCGCCTGCCCCACCGGTCCCGCTACATTCTCAAAGGTGATGTTCTTTGCCCGGAAATCGTTCCCCTGCACCAGTACCGTATAGGAGGTGAAGGTATTGATATCGCCTTTGCCGGAATAGTCACCCCAACGGATAATCGTGTTCTCTTTGCTTTCGCCGATTAGGGAAATACTTGTTTTCCAGGAGTGTACCACAAGTTTCTCGCGGTACACGCCATTCCGGATGAATATCTCCACACGCTCTAACGGGAAAGCACGTACAGCATCCACGGCTTCCTGTATACTAGTATAGTCGCCGCTGCCGTCCAGGGCTACCACCAGCCGCTGCTGTTGTGCCTGAGCAGCAAGAACACTCAGAAAAAAAAGCAGGGTGGTTAATAGCTTCATATCTTCTCTTTTTTGTTGACTAACCCGTTCAGGTATACTTCGATGTTGGTGTACTGCTTGTCTAAAGTATAGGCAGCGGCATCGGCAGCGTCGGCTGGGTTCAGCTTCTGCTTCTTTTCCCACTCGTCCGGCATACCGTCCTGGTCTCTATCGGCGGGGGCAGTTCCTGCATTCAGTTTCGGCCACCCACCCACATCCTGCTGCGAGTCGATGATGCCGTTCTTGTTTTTACCGCTTGCCGGGTTGTTCTGCCGCACTTCCCGCAAAACACGCTCGTCCACCTTGTCTCGTTTATGGCTTGCCCCGGCGTTTGCCAGCACCAACTCATAGGCTTCTTTTGCAGCCTGTTCGCGTACTGCAGCTGTCTCAAAGGGGTTCGCAACCAGCGCCGAATCAGGATGGTCCAAACTTACCCCTAGGGCATTGTACTGCGTCACCTCCGGGTTTCCCTCCATTACATTCCCATTCATATAGAACTGCCCGTAAGGCGCATATGGCTCCAGCAGCCTGTCTTTCTTTGATTTTGGTGTGGCAGGTCCTGGTTTATAGTAGTTGTTCACCATGTTGTAGCGCCCTTTTTCACCGCCATACACACTGTTCCCGCCCCAGTTATAAATGACGTTGTTGCGGAAGTCCACTAATTCGTCCGGGGAGTTTGCTGTTGTCTTGGAACCGCTAAAGCGTGGCATACGACTCATATGGTTCGCTATCAGGTTATGGTGGAACGAGGCGCCTACACCGCCCCATATACCACCGTAGCCATGGTCTCCTTTCGCGTGCACCGATTGGTTCAGGCTCTCTGAGAGAATGCACCACTGCAGAGTAAAATTCTTGTTGTCGTAAAAAGAACCGCTTTCGTCTGTGGCCCAACCCATAGAGCAGTGGTCGACGATGATGTTGCTCTTGCCCTTGTTTGCTCCCAGCGCATCGGCCTGTACGCCTGCTACATCGCCCATCCTAAAGCGCATGTAGCGTATGATGACGTTATCCGCTTTTATGTTCATGGGGTAATAGCGCAGTGTGATTCCGTCTCCGGGTGCTGACTGCCCCGCAAGGGTAATATCGCTGTTGTTGATGTCCAGGGGTGACTTTAAATCAATGTAGCCCGACACGGCAAAAACAACTATACGCGGGCCTTTTTTCCGGATGGCTTCGCGTAAGCTACCGGGACCTTCATCGTTCAGGTTCGTGATCACGACCACTTGTCCGCCGCGCCCGCCTGTGGTGTACTTCCCAAAGCCTTCGGCTCCCGGAAATGCCAGTGCTTGTGCTGCTTCCGGTTCCTGCTTCACTGCCACGGTTGTTGGCTCCGCTGCCGTAGTGGTACTGGCCGTTTGCTGGGAACAGGCGGCTGTGCCTGCCAGTTGCAGCCCCAGGCAAAACGTGATGATTCGGGTAAGGGTATTCTTTTTATGCATTCTGTTTTTATGTGATTCAAGTTCAGCACGCAACGTATGGTTTACATCTTTGGCTTGGAGGTGAACTGTACCTGCACCGGGTTTTCGAGTTCCTGTGCTGTTTTATTCAGGTATTTAATAAAATCTGTCTTTGTTTTTATTCCCTCCGGCTCCAGCTCCCAGGCTGCCAGAAAGTAATACTCCACCTTGTTACCGGAAGGCTTTAGCTGTACCACATGGCTGAGCTCATCTTCTGTAATCTCCAACAGGTCTTTCATGCGGAACAGCACGGCAATCCCCAGGTTATCCCCTTCGCCGTTCAGGCTTTGTTTGCCATAGGTGGCTATATAGCCCCAGTGCTGCGCTTTACCTGTTCTGGTCGTGAAATTGGCCCGCTTGTCTTTAATCAGACCTGTGCTCAGATTCTGCGGCGTGCCTCCTTTTACTTCTACCTGGTGGTGCGTCAGGCGGCTGCCGGCAGGTATGCTCAGATGGGAGGTTACATCCAGCTTCATGCCTGCTATGTTCCATCCATAGTAGTTCGTGCGGATAGAGGAATACACGTTGCCGTTTTCAGTGATGACGCTGATCATGCTGTCGGTTTCGGCCATGCGCTTTGCCTGTCCCTCGTGGAACATGGCCAGCGTACCAACACCCAGTGATTTGCCTACCTTCAGCACGTCCATGCCCCAAGGCTGCTCGTCGTGGTAAGAGTCGAAGCCGTCCTGCCCCACCTGCTGCAGCACCATGTCTTTTGTTTTCTTTCCGAACACATCGGTGCCGTTGCGCCAGTCGAGGTAAAACCGGTAGCCTACTTTGTCTGATTCCCAGCCGGGCCCTTCGTAGCGGATAAAATAAGAGTGGTCAGTATGCTCGTCCGGCACCCGAAGCGAATCCACGTTCTGGAAAGATCCGCCTATATATTTTCGGTTCTGGAATTCGCCGCCCACTTTATGAGAGACCTCCGCCTGTGTGCGCTTGGTATAGTTGCGGGGGGCAGCGCCTGTTTCGTTATAGCGGATGGTCAGGTTGCGGGAGGCTTTGGGTCCCAACCGGTCGAGTACCACCACGATGCCCCTGTTCTCACTGTCTTTCGTATTATACTGGCTGGGAATTTCTTTAGTACCGTCTAGCACCACGAACGCCTTTGGGTTAAAAGCAGCGGCATGTTTTTTTATATCGTCGCCTTCTACCAATACCATCACATCGTCCCGCTGCTGATCCAGTGGGTTAGTTACTGTGATAGTGAAGGACTTCGGAAACTCCTTTTTCAGGTTTTGCGCCAATACGCTTCCTGCGCTTAGCAGCGAAAGCACTATCAAACCGAATGTTACCCTAACGTTCATGTTCCTTTGTTTAAAGTATTTATTCAATAGCAGCGGTACCTGTTCAGACACTTGCAGGAGCTGCGCACGCTGCGAAGTCTTTTTACACGGCCAGGCAGGATTCTGCAAAAAGCAAACTTATCCCCTGAACAACACTATTTCACCTGGGCTTCTATGATGTCCTTTACCAGGCTGTTGATGTATACTTCAATGTTATCGTAGGCGGTGCTTAGGCTTTTACCGTTTGCATTAGCTTTCGCCGGGTCTAACTTGTGCTCTTTTTCCCAGTCGTCCGGCATGCCGTCGTTGTCAGTATCCAGTGGCGCAGCTACAGATGCCAGTTCCGGCCACCCTCCCACATCACTTTGGCTGTCGATAATGCCTTTGTCACTACCGTTAGAGCCTGACGCGGTAAAAGACCCGTCGCGGACATTCGCCACCACCCGGGTGTCTACGGCATCCCGTTTCAGGGAAGCCCCGCCATACTCCAGCACCCGCTGGTAGGCCTCATCTGCGGTGTGGGTGGTGACATTATTTTGAATAGGATGCGGTTCAGAAAGCTTCATAGCTGCTTTGTCGGCTTCCGAAACTGTTCCGTAGCTGCCATGAAACTGGTTAAAGACGCCATAGGTCCAGTTGTCATTGGTTGCCCTGGTGCTGCCTTCTACATAGTTTCCGTTGATGTAGAATTTACCCCACATGTCGTATACCTCTGTGCCGCTGTTCTTATTTTTATCGATGGACAGGATGCGTTCTTTTTTGGTGGTTACAGGGCCCGGCTTGTAGTAATTGTTCACCATGTTCACATTCATGGCCTCCCCACCGTAAGCACTGTTGTTGCCCCAGTTGTAAATCACGTTGTTTCTTAAGTCTACCAGGTCTGTTAAGGCAAAGGCTTTACCGGCTTCCTCGCCCAGCCTCGGGTTCCGGCTGTCGTGGTGCGCCAACAGGTTGTGGTGGAACGAGGCATTCTTCCCGCCCCAGATACCGCCATACCCATGTGCCCCCTTGGCGTGCGCAGAGTTCCGGAGGCTCTCCGAAATGATGCTCCACTGCAAGGTAAAATTCTCGTTGGCGTAGAACGAAACGCATTCGTCTGTAGACCAGCTCATGGAGCAATGGTCCACGATGATGTTCTTATGGAACCGCCCGCCGAGGGCATCCGCCTCCTGCTGTGCTTCGTCGCCCATCCGGAAACGCATAAAGCGAATGATGACGTTATCGGCGTTTACATTAACAGGGTAATTTTTGAGTGTAATACCGTCTCCGGGAGCTGTTTGCCCGGCAATCGTAATGTCACTGTTATTGATGTTCAGGTTCGACTTTAAGGCCATGGTACCTGATACTTCAAAAATGATGATGCGGGCACCTGTTGCAGTAATGGCTGCCCGTAAACTTCCTTCTCCGGAATCGTTCAGGTTCGTTACCTTTAGCACCTTTCCTCCACGGCCACCAGTGGCATCTTTCCCAAAGCCCTCTGCCCCCGGGAAAGCCAGTGCAGCCTCGCTTACAGGCGTCGGACCATCTTCCGCCACAGGCTCTTTTACTACCGGTGCAGGCTCGTCCTGCTTGCTTTTACAATTTGCCAGAGTAAAAGAGAGCGCTGTACTTATGACAAGGAAACCGTATTTAAATTTAGGAGAGGGCATATCTGTAGAAAGATTAAAATAGCATGGTGCAGTTTTAAGGCTGCACCATGCTAAAGTATGATTTGATTACGGTCTCCAGCGCGGGTCACCGGTGTTGCTTGCTCCATCAAAGTTCGTGTCTTTGATAGTGAAGTTCCCGTTTTCCGGGTCAGTGAATAAATCAAAGGAAGTACCACTGTAGGATGACAGCCCCGGTATCTCATTAGAGGTTGCCACGTAATCAGAGGTGGCATAGGTGCTGCTCGACTCTATCAGGGTGCCGCTGCCGGCCCGGATTCCTCTCACTTCCCTGCTGCCTCCTGAATTTTTACCCCTGCCGATGAGGGTGTTTCGCACAATGATACCATCCGCCACATCATTGGAGTTATAGTCGATCAGATAGCGGCCTCCTTCCGGTGCCTCACTGAACGTGGTGTTCTCGATGACAATGGACTGTGAGCCTGCTTTGCTTGTCATTACCCGCTCAATTTTGTAAAAGGTGCTGTTGCTGAAAAGGATGTGATTTACGTTGGCACCGGCGTTGTCAATCGTCAGTACCCCATAATTGGCCACACTGTCTATCACGCTGTTGACCACTGCAAACTCATCTATGTTAATGCCTGCAGACTGTAACCGGACAATGCCCCGGAATATCTCGGCATGCACTGCATCAAACTTAAGCATGCCGATGTCACTGGCTTTGTTTATGTTAAACACATATTTCCCGCCGTAGTCACTGCTTCGCATCACCACATTCCGGAATACCAGCGAATCAATCTCACTGCCTTCTTCAATGTTAAAATTGCTGGTAAAGTAGATAGTCGCTAATTGAGGGTCCAGTGTATTCTCGCTTACAATCGTAACCGACCGGTCCAGGTTTGTGGTCGAGGAGATTTCGTAGGTCATGCCCCGCTTCAATACCACCGTGCTCCCGGATTCGATCTGAGACAGCGTATCCATCAGGACCGATGGCCTGTCTGTGATACCTGTCAGGTCGATCACAGCGTCGCCTACCAACGTCTCTTTGGTTGTGAACGTGGTAATGCCCTTCGACTGGGTGCCCTGGAATATCTCAGCGGTATAAACAGTGGTTGGCGTCAGGCCTTCCACCCGCATCCTTCTTTCTGCTATATCGGCTTCGGTAAGTGCCACCTCTATCGGCTCGCCAACCTCCGGCGTCAGCACGATGCGTGTCAGGCCGGGCTCCTCTCTCCAACGGAGCACAACAGCCACATCAATCACATCAGCATCCTGCAAAGGCGCGAAAATCTGCTCTCCGCTTATCCTGAAGCTGTTGCTCACCACCCAGTTCGACTCCGGCCTGTCACCTAAGGCATTCGCCTTTACGCGGGCAAAGTAGTCTTGCCTTACCTGCAGCTGCTCATCCGTGAATACAACGCCGGCGGTATCTGTCTGCACAGATAAAATAACAGGTGTCTGGAACAAGGTGTCTTCTGCTACCTCCACCGTATAGGTTACGCCGTCGGTGGCGGTGGTGTACAGCGATCGGTTCCAGGTCAGCTTCACTTGTGTCTCGCTGCTCAGGGCCCTGAACCCGGCAGTGGGCGTAAACATGCGCATCGGCTCCAGTTCATCCAGCTCTTCCTTACAGGCAACCGCCAGTACCATGAGCAGCATCATCGGAATCAGTCTGTTTGATATCTTATTTAGAAATTTTTTCATGTCTTGCTATTTTATGATTCATGATCCGATATAGAACTTAGTATCCGTAGTCCTGTGTCAGGTTGTAGTTCTGGTTCAGCACACCGGAGTAAATCGGGAACAATTCAGATTTGTTTGGCTCGAAGGCTACCGCATACTGCGCCACATAGTCCGCGTTTACAGCGGCTCTCCAGTTCTTCCGGGTATAGCCTGCCGGTGTGGAGGCCGGCGCCGGCGTATACATTGCCCCGGCAACAGAGCCACCAAATAAATCAAACGTCGCCATCTCTGCAGACACATCCGGTGCATTGTTAAACCTGGTCGGGATGGTATATACATATTGCGGCACATTGGCATAGCGACCTTCCCCGTTCATGAAGTCAGTTAACTTGGCACGGGTTTCGTTTATCGTTTGCTCAAGTAAATTCCAGCGAATCAGGTCGTACTTGCGGATGCCTTCTCCCCCGAACTCGAGGAAACGTTCCTGCCTGACAGCCTCCAAAAACTCGGTTTGGCCTGTCGGAGTGGTTCCCATTCTTTCTTCATAACCAGTATAGGCTCTGCTTCTCACTGCTTCGTAAGCCGCAACAGCCTCTGCCGATGGTGCTCCGTTCAGCTCATTATCAGCTTCGGCAAACATCAGCAGCACATCGGCGTAACGCAGGATCGGCCAGTTAATACCCAGGTTCTGATTGGTGCCGGCAATACTGGTCCAGTACTTTCTGAATTTACCATCCCGCATCACATTGGCTGACACGAGTTCCTTGTTGTCGTCTTTGTTGATGGTAAAGTAAGCAAGGGTTACGTCTCTTCTGGAGTCGCCAAGAGAGTCGAACTCATAGAAGTAGGTTGGTATGGCTTCCAACTGCCCGTTTGCAGCGCCATAAACTGAGTTGCGGTCTATCCTGATCCCATTGCTGTAGCCTAATTTACTGTCGGTTCTGGAGTTACCGCCGAATGCCCCCACCTGAAAGATATGCTCATTTGTAGGGTCTCCGCCGGCTGTGTGCAGGCTTCTGAAAACCTGCTCAAACTCCGGGTTCAGGCTATGCTGGCCACTTTGTATGATGTCGAGGGTTTCGTTTCTGGCAATCTGGTAGTGGTCTCTGTAGTCACTGCGGCGCTCCATTACGCCAGACTCTCTTCTAAGCGAATAGCCGCCGCGTGCCAGGGCAATGCGGGCGCGCAGGCCCTTCACAGCAGACTTGGTGATGCGGGTGCTGGGGTCACCGGATTCAGATCTCCAGGGCACCAGATCAGAAGCGATTTGCAGGTCTACCAACAGGCGGTCATAAATTTCATCCCGGTCTGTTTTAGGCAGGTAGAGGTCCGGGATGTCGGCCGATGGTTCGAACTGCGCCGGCACATCACCCCAGTTGCGGATAAGCTCGTGGTAGAAGATAGCCCGAAGTGTCAGCGCCTCTCCGTACATCTTGCGCATGGCAGCCTGCTCGGCCTCCGTTCCGTTTTCATACAACGGAGACAAGGGGATATACTTAATGGCGATATTAGCCCTTTCGATACCTGCGTACATCTCCAGAAAAGGCCTGTAGATTTCCGAGTTGTCCGGGTGCACCCCAAAGCCTGAAATACCCCTGCGGTCCAAAGGGTTGTATGCGCCACCCACTATAAAATCGTCGCCGGCATTCGGGTAAAGCGTGGAAACACGGCTGCCGTAGCCATTGTCTCCCATCAGTTTGTTATATATACCGGTTATGGCAGAACTTGTATAGCCGACACTGTTGAATACTGCTTCCTGCGATACAGTAGACGGGTTCTCCACGTCAAGGTAACTTTCACATGAAGAGAAGGTAAGCAGACCTCCCATGGCCAGGGACACCAACAGGGGCTTTATATATTTCTTTTTCATCTCGATTTGATTTAAAATTTAGAAAGTAACATTTACACCACCGAGTATGTAGCGGCTGCGCGGATAGGCGGCATAATCTACACTAGGTGTAAGCGAACTGGCTCTTCTTGTATTGGCCTCCGGATCATAGCCTGTGTAACCTGTAATGGTCGCCAGGTTGTTAACAGTGGCATACACTCTGAATTTAGATATAAAGCCTGTTCGCTGCAGCAGGCTTTCAGGAAGAGAGTAGCCCAGTGTCAGGTTGCTGATGCGCAGGAAAGAGCCGTCTTCGATGCCGAAAGAGTGCAGGAAGTACTGCCCGCCAGCCGGTGTCCAGTATTTTGTGTTCTCGTTCATGGCAGCCAGCTGCTCCGGGTCCGTCACCAGCTCACCGTTGTCGTTGTACCACTGCCATCTATCATTCATCAACGACAGCATGTTATTGTCGCGGTACAGGTACTGCGTTGTGAACTCCAGCTTGTTGGCGTTATACACTTTGTTGCCGTAAGAGAAGTTCATGAACAGGCTCATGTCAAAACCTTTGTAGGTAAACTGCTGGTTAAAACCACCGATGAACTTTGGCTGCGCGTTGCCCAGCACCGTTCTGTCCTCCGTTGTAATCAGGTCACCCTCTGAATCGGAAAGCTTCGCCAGTTTCAGGTCGCCTGGCTGTGGTTCGCGGTTACCCAACGCTACAGCGCGGCTGTCCGGCACGCCTTCTTTAAGTGTATAAGTTCCGGCGGCGGCGTCATAGTTAAAGTCATCCAGGGTATAGAAACCATCTGTCACGT
Organism: Pontibacter diazotrophicus; assembly: GCF_003367245.1. GTDB lineage: Bacteria > Bacteroidota > Bacteroidia > Cytophagales > Hymenobacteraceae > Pontibacter > Pontibacter diazotrophicus. The sequence goes on from NZ_QRGR01000009.1 coordinate 76,544, forward strand.
AACCAAAGAACTGGCCTATCGGCTGCCCAACTGCCACCTGGAAATCCTGGTAGGTGGCGCTCACCCATCCAGATTCCACCAGGTAAGACTCAATTAGATTGCCTTCCGTATCCACACCTAAGTTCACTACTTTATTTCTGTTAAAGCCAATGTTGAAGTTTGACGTCCAGGTAAAGGATCCGTTGTCTATAACCACACCGTCGAGCTGCACTTCCAGGCCTTTGTTTTCGGTTTCCCCGATGTTCTGGAACTGGGTGCTGTAACCGCTTGTCTGCGGAATTGTAACAGGCAGCAACAGGTCTCTTGTATTGTTCATGTAAACGTCAACTGAGGCATTCACCCTGTTGTTGAAGAGCGAGATATCCAATCCAAGGTTTCTGGAAAGCGTTGTTTCCCACTTCAGGTTTGGGTTAGCCAGTTGGTTGGCAGCAAAACCAGGTGTAATCGCCTCAGAATAGGCATAGCCGTCGTTGCCGGAGGAGGTAAACATTGTCTTCCAGAGGTCTAAGCCCACCCTGTTATTCCCAACCTCACCCATGCTCACTCTCACTTTCAGGTCCGAAAGCCAGTCTCTTGTGCCCTCCATGAAGTTTTCTTCAGCAATATGCCACGCTAGGGAAGCAGATGGGAAGTAACCTACCCGGTTTTCAGGGGAAAACAGGGACGAAGCGTCGCGACGCACGTTGAAAACAGCACGGTATCTATCCCCAAAATTGTAGGTCAGGCGTCCGAAGTAAGAGAAAAGCCTTTCTTCGAACTGGTCTGTTGTGGGGGCATCCTGAATGAGGCCTGCAGGAGGAGTTGCCTTTTGTATACCGGCAAAGGCCTGCTCAGGGGTAATGTCTACAGGCAGCCACTTGGTGATAATGTTCCTGTTTTCTGATTCCCGTTGCCATATCTCCTGCCCGATGAGGGCATCAAAATGGTGGTCGTCGCCTACATTTAAGCGGTAGTTAAGGGTGTTTGAATTTGTCAGCGACAATGACTCCCCCGCCAGTAGCTGCACAACCGGCATATCGGCGTTCTGCCTGGCAATGCTGGTAGCAGTTCCGTTAAAGTTATTTCTGTCGCGGCTGGTAGTGGCAATACCAATCACGCTTCTGAAGGTAAGGTCTTTGATGATGTCGTAACTAAACCATCCGTTCAGGAGGAGGTCATTGCGGTAGTCGTACCGCAGTTCCTGGTTAGCCAGCAGCACCGGGCTGGTAAGATTGGTCAGGTTGGCAAACTCAGGGTCGAACTCATCTACCTGGCTCTCCATTCCCGGCGCCACAAAGGGCCTGAATCGCACCGCGTTCCGCAGCCTGTTCGTGCTTTGTGTCCCTGTGTTGGAAGTTCCCACACCCTCTACTGTCTGGCGGCTGTACCGGGTATTCAAGCCAAATTTCAAGCGGTCAGAAACCCTGTGGTCGAATTTAAAGGAGGCCAGGGTTCTCTGAAAGCCAGAGTTAAGCATAATGCCTTCTTCATCGGTGTGGTTGAGGGTGAAGTTAAAGGAGGTGGTTTTGGAACCGCCTGTTACCCCTAATATATGCGTCTGGCTTGTGGCGTCACGCCCGAAAACATCCTCCTGCCAGTCAGCAAAAGGCATGTTGCGGTAAATGTCGATGTCTTCGTAAAAGCCATAGCGATCTATGAAAGAGTTACGCGTCTCTTCATTTGTGTTATAGTTGTATATCTGGTGCTGATACTTCACATAATCGTAAGGGTTCATCACATCCAGTTTATTTACAATGCTGCGCACACCGGCAAAGCCATTATAAGTTACCTGCGTTGGCATTTCCACACCACCCTTAGTGGTAATAACTACCACGCCGTTAGCGCCCCGCGCACCGTAAATAGCGGTGGAGGCAGCATCTTTCAGCACGTCAATTGACTGAATTTCCTGCGGCGAAAGAAAGGAAAGGGCATTCTCTACCTGAATACCATCCACTATATAAAGCGGCGCGTTATCCTGCGTAATAGAGCCTCCGCCACGCACCCGTATCTGTATTTCAGCGCCCGGCTGTCCCTCAGAAGTTGTCACCTGCACACCTGCCAGCCTGCCTGCAAGGGCTTCAGCGGCGGTGCTCACTGGAATATCCGCTATCTGCCTGGCATTAACTGAAGAAACAGAACCCGTAAGTTCTTTCCTGGTAACAGTCTGGTAACCGATTACCACCACCTCCTCTAGTGCCTTCTGGTCAGGGGCCATGGAGACATTGATTGTAGAGCGGCCGTTAATGGCCACATCCTGCGGCTGATAACCGATAAAACTAAAGGATAGCGTACCCTCTCCGTCTGGCACCGAAAGCTGGTAATCGCCTTCAGCATCTGTAGGAGCAGCTGTTGACGTCCCTTTCAGCACCACCGTTACACCTGGCAGCCCCTCGCCGTTTTCATCCACTACTCTTCCTGTTACAGGAAGTGTTTGAGCGAGCGCCCCAACAATTGCGGTGAAGACAAAAGCAAGCGTCAGTAAGTACTTCGTCTTCTTGAGTAAAACATGTCGCATAGGAAAATATTAAGTATAAAATGATAAAGTAGATATATAAATACTATGGATTAAAAGTCTTTTTCTATGCGAAGGAGGCGCCATGTCAGCACCCATGTTCCCTGCTACGGCCGGACAACTATTCCTCTTCTCTTCTTCGGGCGGGCAGGCGCTATGCTTACCTCTTATACCCGTTAGTGTCCCTCAAACCGCTGTGCAACCTACTACTAATGATTAATCACTTACTGATAATGATATAATTTGTTGCGCAACCGATTGCATATTAGAAAGATTTTAAATTCTATACAACCTTTCACAAAGAAATATTTTTTAAACCCTTGGCAAATAGGCCTTAAAATATACTGTAACGGCATTTCAGACAATGTTAGCACTTACTCACCTTTTGACAAAAATCAGATATCCGCAGCACAAAACCATAGTAAAATTAGTAATATTTAAAAAAATTAGTAATTTGCGCAAACGGTTACACAAACAACCCCCTAGAACTATGAGCATTTCTTATTCTATCAGGCACGCCACTCACCCCAACGACAGCAAAAGCTATGACACAGCCAAACTGCGTGAGACCTTTCTAATAGAAAACCTTTTTCAGGAAAACACTATTCAGGCAGTTTACACCATGCATGACCGCCTGATTGTAGGCGGTGCACAACCGGTAGAGCAGCCTTTAAAGCTGGAGACTCTCCCGACACTTCGTTCGGAGCATTTCCTGGACAGAAGGGAACTTGGCATCATCAATATAGGAGCCGAAAGTACGGTGTCGGTAGACGGCGACGTAATCACGCTTGCCAATAAGGAAGCGCTGTACGTTGGCAAAGGTGTAAAGGAAGTGGTGTTTCATCCGGCAGCTTCGGGTAAAACGCTCTTTTACTTTAACTCGGCACCGGCACACCACGCCTACCCTACCAAGAAAGTTTCGCTTGACGAGGCGGAGACAGTGGAGATGGGTTCTCTCGAAAACTCCAACCACCGCCTTATAAGGAAATTACTTATCAATTCTGTTGTGGAAACCTGCCAGCTGCAGATGGGCCTGACAGAACTACAGAAAGGAAGCGTGTGGAACACCATGCCGGCGCACACCCACGACAGGAGAATGGAAGCCTACCTGTACTTTGACCTGCCGGAAGACCAGGTGGTGTCGCACTTTATGGGAGAGCCACAGGAAACACGCCACCTGTTCGTTAAAAACAACCAAGCGGTCATCTCTCCGCCCTGGTCTATCCACAGCGGTGCCGGCACCTACAACTACTCCTTTATATGGGGAATGGCCGGTGAAAACCTGGACTACAACGACATGGACAAAGTGCAACCAGTGGATTTAAAGTAAAGCGTATGAAAAATTTATTTGATTTAACAGGACAGGTTGCCCTGATAACCGGCGCCACGCACGGCCTGGGAATGGCCATGGCCAAAGGGCTCGGCAAAGCAGGCGCCACACTGGTGATAAACGGCAACACGCCTGCCAAAATGGAAAAGGCGCTCGAAAACTACAGGCAAGAGGGCTATACCGTGCACGGCTACCTTTTCGACGTGACAGATGAGGCACAGGCTGCAGAGAATATCGCTCAGATAGAGCAGCAGATAGGCCCTATTGATATTCTGGTGAACAATGCCGGTATGATAAAAAGAGTGCCCGCCCTGGAAATGGAAGTGGCGGAATTCCGTAAAGTGTTAGACGTTGATGTGACAGGCCCGTTTATTATGAGTAAGCATGTGGCCCGCCACATGGTTGAACGAAGAAGGGGCAAGATTATAAACATCTGCTCTATGATGAGCGAACTGGGCCGCGACACGGTTTCGGCTTATGCGGCGGCTAAAGGCGGCTTAAAGATGCTGACGCGCAACCTGGCTACGGAGTGGGCAAAATACAACGTACAGGTAAACGGCATAGGCCCCGGTTACTTTGCAACAGATCAGACCGCTCCCATACGGGTAGACGGCCACCCTTTCAATGAGTTCATTATCAACCGCACACCGGCGGGCCGCTGGGGCGACCCGGATGACCTGGAGGGAACCGCTATTTTCCTGGCAAGCAAGGCAAGCAACTTTGTGAACGGGCAGATCATATATGTGGATGGCGGCATACTGGCCACCATCGGGAAGCCCAGCAATGAGTAACAGCGAAGGCCCGGCGGCTCATTTATAAGTTAGGGAAATGGAAAATAAAACAAAAGTAACCATTCATGACATCGCAGAGAAGCTTAACATAACGGCTTCTACCGTATCGCGTGCCCTGAATAATAACCCAAGAATAAGTGAATTGACGAGAAAGGCAGTCCTGAAGACGGCCAAGCAGCTAAACTATCAGCCAAATCATATTGCCGCCGCCCTGCGCCACGGCAAAAGCCACATCATTGGCATTATAGTGCCAACCGCCGACAGAGCCTTCTTTTCCTCTGTGGTGAGAGGCATCGAGGACATGGCTAATAACCTGAACTACAAGGTGATTATCTGCCAGTCGTACGACAACTACGAAAAGGAAATACAGACCATTGATGCGCTGCTCAGCGCCCGCGTGGATGGCATTATTGCTTCCATTGGCAAGAACACCGAAAATTTCGACCACTTTAAGCGAATACAGGCAGAAGGAATCCCGCTGGTGCTGTTCGACCGCACCACCGATGCCCTGGAGGTGAGCCAGGTCATGATAGACGATTACCTGGGTGCCTACAAAGTGGTGGAGCATTTGATACAGCAGGGTTGCCGCCGCATTGCCCACTTCACCAGCCCTAAGAAAGTCAGTATCTTTAAAGAGCGCCTGCGAGGCTATAGTGATGCCCTCAGCGATTACGGTATTCCCTATGATGAGGAACTTGTAGTGCAAAGTAATCTACAGCTGGTTGATGGAAGGGAAAGCATGGAAAAGCTACTGAAGCTAAAGGAAAGGCCTGATGGTGTTTTTTCAGCCAGTGATTACGGTGCCATGGGTGCCATGCAGGTGCTGAAGGAGAACAAATTCAAGATTCCGCAGGAAGTAGCCCTGGCGGGGTTCAGTAATGACCCGTTCACTTCCTTCACCGATCCGGCACTCACAACAGTAGACCAGTTTAGCATGACCATGGGTAAAAAAACAGCTGAAATTTTCTTCGAACAGCTGAAGTCTGGAAACAAGGAGGCTGTCCCACAAAAAATCGTGCTGAAGCCTGAGCTAATCATCCGGGAATCATCTATGAAAAGAGGTGCCTGAATTTTACTATTAAGTTCACCTGTAGGTGAAAATATACAGCTTCCTGTCCAAAAGGAGGTATAATATGATCTATGACAGCAGTGGTTTGCCAGATCAAGAAAGCAGCGAACCGCAGAAACCTGAAATTATGAAGCCTTTAAACAGACAAACAGCCGGTATAACAGTCCAGCGGCCGGTAAAAGTACTACAGTACGGCGAAGGCAATTTCCTACGGGGCTTTGTAGACTGGATGATTGATGTACTGAACGAAAAAACAGACTTCAACGGCGCTGTTGACGTGGTGCAGCCAAGAGACCGCCACAGAACAACGATCAAAGCCCTCAAACAGCAGGATGGCCTGTTTCATGTGCTGCTGAACGGCATAAAAGGCGGAAAACCTACCCAGGAGAAGCGACTGATCAGCTGCATTGCCAGCGCCCTGAACCCTTACGATGATTACGCTGCTTACCTGAAGCGTGGCGAAAACCCGGATCTGCAATTCATCTTTTCAAACACCACAGAGGCGGGCATCGCCTATGATGAGAACGATAAGAGTGCCCGCACCATTTCAACCAGCTTTCCGGGTAAACTGACGGCTTTGCTATACCACCGGTTTCAGCACTTTAAGGGAGCACCGGACAAAGGTCTGACTGTAATCCCCACCGAACTGATAGAAAAAAACGGGGAGGCTTTAAAACACATCGTCCTGCAGTACGCCAGTACATGGAACCTTCCTGAAGACTTCAGTAGCTGGGTGAATGATAGCATTATCTTCTGCAATACACTGGTAGACCGTATCGTGCCCGGATACCCGCAGGAAACCATTAAAGAAGTACAGGAGGAGCTTGGGTACGAGGACCAATTAGTGGTAACAGCAGAGCCTTATCACCTTCTGGTGATAGAAGCCCCTGCGTCTGTTAAAAAAGCGCTCCCTACAGAGGAAGCTGGCTTGCAGGTAAAGTTTGTTTCAGACCTTACGCCTTACCGCACCAGCAAAGTGCGCATCCTGAATGGCGCCCATACCACTTTAGTACCCGTTGCTTACCTGCACGGGCTAAGAACAGTGCGTGAAGCAGTAGAGGATGAACACACAGGAAAGTTTATCAGAGAAGCTATATCCGAAGAGATTATTCCAACATTGGATTTGCCAAAGGAGGAGTTAGAGCAGTTTGCGAACGATGTGATTGAGCGGTTCCAGAACCCTTTTATCCGGCACGAGCTTATTGCTATCGCGTTGAATGCTGTCTCTAAGTATAAGGTGCGCGTGCTTCCGTCGGTGCTGGAATACCATAAGCGAACAGGAAAGCTTCCTGAGCGGCTGCTGCACTCCCTGGCTGCCCTTATCCTGTTTTACAAGGGCGAGTGGGCCGGAAAGAACATCCTGCTGAACGATGCGCCGGAGGTACTCAGCTTTTTCAGGGAGACGTGGCTACAGCACGATGCACCGGAGGTAGTGGAGGCAGTCCTTTCCAATACGAACCTTTGGGATACTGACTTAACAAAAATAGAGGGTTTAACAGCCCTGGTTACAGAACAAGTAAAACACCTGCAGCAATCAGAACACACGGTGACTTCTAATTAATTTGTCAGGAATAGCACTTATATTGTCATCTAACAATAAATTACAAATATGTCTTTCTTAGACGATAATTTTCTTCTACAGACAAAAACAGCACAACGCCTATATCATGAGCATGCCAAGGCAATGCCCATTATTGACTACCATTGCCACCTGTCGCCAGAGGCCATTGCTTCCGACAGGAAATTCGACAACCTCACCCAGATATGGTTAGAAGGCGACCACTATAAATGGCGCGCCATGCGCACCAACGGCATACCGGAGCGATATTGCACCGGCGATGCCGACGATTACGCCAAGTTTGAGAAGTGGGCCCAGACGGTTCCTTACACGGTTCGCAACCCCCTGTACCACTGGACGCACATGGAACTGAAAAGACCATTCGGGGTAGAGAAAATTTTGAAGCATGAAACGGCAAGGGAAATCTACAACACCTGCACCGATATGCTGCAGTCAGACGAATACAGTGTCAGAAGCATCCTACACCAGATGAAGGTGGAGGTTATCTGCACCACCGATGACCCGACAGATACGTTAGAGCACCACCAGAAAATAAAGGCCGATGACTTCGGTATCCAGGTGCTGCCCACTTTCAGGTGCGATAAAATACTGGCTATTGAAAGCCCGGATGTTTTCCTGCCATACCTCGAGCAACTCGAAGAATCCTCCGGTGTTTCTATCAGCAACTTTCAGCAACTGCTGGATGCCCTGAAGCAGCGGCATGACTTCTTCCACGAGCAGGGTTGCCGCCTCTCCGACCATGGCCTGAACACCATGTATGCAGCCGACTATACGGATGAGGAGATAAAGAACATCTTTCAAAAGGCCTTGCAGAAACAAACGCTTACAGAGGAGGAAGCGCTGAAGTTTAAATCTGCGATGCTGGTACACATGGCCCTGCTCGACCACTCCAAAAACTGGACACAGCAGTTCCACCTGGGCGCGCTCCGCAACAACAATACCCGCATGATGCGTGAACTAGGCCCGGACACAGGCTTCGACTCCATCGGTGATTTTGGCGTGGCCGAGCCGCTCTCTCGGTTTTTAGACAAACTGGATAATTCAGACCAGCTGGCAAAAACCATTCTGTATAACCTGAACCCAAGCCAGAACGAGCTATTCGCCACCATGATCGGTAACTTCAACGATGGCAGCACACCTGGCAAAATACAGTTTGGCTCGGCCTGGTGGTTCCTCGATCAGAAAGACGGCATGGAGAAGCAGATGAATGCCCTCTCTAACATGGGCCTGCTGAGCCGCTTTGTGGGTATGCTCACTGATTCCAGGAGCTTTTTATCTTACCCTAGGCACGAGTACTTCAGAAGGATATTGTGTAACCTGATTGGCAACGACGTGGAAAACGGCGAATTGCCAGCTAGCGAGATGGAGTGGCTTGGCCAGCTAGTAGAAAACATTTCCTACCACAACGCTAAATCTTACTTCGGTTTCTGATATGAATAAAAAGGTTATCACCTTCGGAGAAATCATGCTCAGGTTATCCACGCCTGACTACGCACGCATCGTACAATCCACACATTTTGATGCCACCTATGGCGGCGGCGAGGCGAATGTGGCGGTATCACTGGCCCAGTTGGGCATCAACGCCGGGCACGTTACCCGCTTTCCGGACAATGAACTGGGCAAGGCTGCCACCAACCTGCTAAGAAAATACGGCGTGGATACGCAGCACATCATCTACGGCGGCGACCGGATCGGCATTTACTTCCTGGAGACAGGTGCCAGTGTGCGGCCCAGCAAAGTAGTGTACGACCGCAGTTACTCTGCTTTTGCGAGCCTGGAGCCGGATATGATTGACTGGGATGAAGTATTTGCCGATGCAGGCTGGTTCCACTGGACAGGCATTACGCCTGCCATCTCTGCCGGTGCCGCAGTCTGCTGCAAAAAGGCCATCGAGGTAGCCAATCAAAAAGGCCTGACCGTTTCTGCCGATATCAATTACAGGAAGAACTTGTGGCAGTACGGCAAAACAGCGTCTGATGTCATGCCCGAATTGATTGAGGGCTGCGACATCATTGTGTCCGGTAAGGGCGATGCCAAAGACATCCTCGGCATCAGGCCACAGGAGTCTGGTGGCAATGAACTTGCCTCTGTGTTCATCCAGATTATGGAGCGCTTCCCGAAAATAAAGAAGATTGTTAACACCACCCGCGGCTCTGTTAGCGCCACGCACAACACCCTTTCCGGTATGCTCTGGGATGGCCAGCAGATGCTGGAGACACAGACATACGACATCAACCCGATCATTGACAGAATAGGTGGCGGAGATGCTTTTATGGCTGGTTTCATTTATGGCCAGCTCGCCTACCAGGACGACCAGAAGGCACTGGATTTCGGCGTAGCCGCATCGGTGCTGAAGCACACTATACAGGAGGATGCGAACCTGGCTACTGTGGAGGAGGTAGAGGCGCTCTTAAACGGCGATACCTCCGGCAGGCTCGTACGGTAGTTTTTATATTTTAAGACGTAACTGATTCATCAACCATGGCTAAATTTAGCAGAATAGAAGTAGCATTGAAAATGGCAGAAACAGGCATGGTGCCTGTCTTTTACCATGCTGAGATAGAAGTGTGCAGGCAGGTAATGGAAGCCTGCTATAAGGCGGGTGTCCGGGTATTTGAATTCACCAACCGGGGCGACTTTGCCCATGAGATTTTTGCGCAGCTGGTAAAGCACGCCCGTGCCTCCTTCCCGGAAATGATGCTGGGAGCAGGCTCTGTAGTGGACGCTCCTACGGCTGGCTTGTACATCCAGTCCGGTGCCGATTTTATTGTGTCGCCGGTTCTGAACCCGGATGTGGCGGTTGTCTGCAACAGGCGCAAAATCATGTGGGCACCGGGATGTGCTACCCTGTCGGAAATCTCGAAAGCAGAGGAACTGGGCGCTGAAGTGGTAAAGATTTTCCCTGCCCAGCAGGTAGGCGGACCCGACTACGTGGCTGCTATCAAAGGGCCCTGCCCTTGGTCGAGCATTATGCCGACAGGCGGCGTGGAGCCGAAGGAAGAAAACCTGAGAGCCTGGTTTGCGGCCGGCGTGCATTGCGTGGGCATGGGTTCTCAGCTCATCAGCAAAGACCTTATCGCCTCGCAGAACTATGCGAAACTGGAAGAACTGACACGCACCGCACTGGAAACCATCAGAAAAGTAAGAGCTAAATAATGCAGCACCACCACTACCTTTCCCCCCGAACAAACAGGCCGCTTTACAGGCATGTGCTGCTGTGCGTGGCAATGCTCCTGCTGCTGCTTACACACACCTCCTGCAAAGAAATCTCTCAAACAAAGGAGATTAAACTGGCGCATAGCCTGGAGGTGTCGCACCCGGTGCACATTGCCATGCTGCATATGGCCGAGAGGGTAAAGGAAACATCCGGTGGCAAAATGACGATAGGCATTTACCCCAACTCGCAGCTTGGCAGTGAGCGGGAGTCGGTGGAGCTGCTGCAGATTGGTAGCTTGGGCATGACGAAAGTGTCCGTCGCTACCATGGAAAGTTTCTCCCCTAACTTCAAGGTGCTGAGCTTGCCATACATCTTCCAGGACAAAACACATTACTACAATGTGCTGGATGGCGAGATTGGAGCAGACCTCCTGACAGAGGGAGAGCAGTACTGGCTCCGTGGCCTCACCTACTATGATGCCGGGAGCCGCAGCTTTTACACCTCCAAAAAACCTGTTACCAAGCCCAGCGACCTGCGAGGGCTAAAGGTAAGGGTACTGCCCAGCAACACAGCCATTGCTATGATTAATATGTTCGGAGGAGCCGCAACGCCTATCTCCACCGGGGAGATATACACAGCCATTCAGCAGGGCGTGGTGGATGGTGCCGAGAACAACCCTCCTACTTTTTACCTCTCGCGCCACTACGAAGTAGCAAAGCATTACTCCATAAACGAGCACACGATGGTGCCTGACATCCTGCTCATCAGCACCAGGGTGTGGGAAGATTTAACGCCGCAGGAGCAGCAGTGGCTACAGGAGGCGGCAGACGAATCGGCGGTGGTGCAGCGGGAGCTATGGCAGGAGGCTGAGGAGGAAGCGCTGAGAGAAGTGAAGAAGGCAGGCGTTGAAGTAACTTACCCGGACAAGGAGCCTTTTGCCAAAATAGTAGAGCCCATGTACGAGAGCTTCAAAAATGAGCCGGAGGTATATACCCTCATCCAGCGAATACGTGCTGCTGAAAAGCAGACAGCTGCGCAAGACAACAAATAGACAGACAAAACACAGCTGACATGAAGTTTAGACAAAGGCTTGACAGTACCCTATATTGGTTACTGGTTATACTGATGGGGACAATGGTGCTGAACGTACTCTGGCAGGTAGGCTCCCGGTTTATCTTGAGGTCGCCAAGCTCCATTACGGATGAATTAGCCCGGTTCCTTCTTATTTGGGTCAGCCTTCTGGGAGCCAGCTATGTAACAGGCAGAAAGATGCACCTAGCCATCGACATTCTTCCTTCTAAGCTGGAAGGCAAAAAGCAACGCAACCTGAATGTGCTGATAAATGTATTGGTGGCTGTCTTTGCCTTGTTTGCGATGGTGTGGGGCGGTATAAAGCTTGTCTACATCACGCTCACCTTAAACCAAACCTCCGCCTCCCTTAATGTTCCGCTCGGGTACGTTTACCTGGTGGTGCCGCTGAGCGGGCTCATCATCATCTATTACAGCATCATGAACCTCACGGAGAAACCCGAGGACCCGGTGGAGCTAGGTAAGGAGATAGCTTAGAGTCTGTTTACAGCTCCATCATACATAACAATTCATTTATTCTACCGGCCGGCAGGCTTCTCACCACATACAGGCTTACATGGAACTCTTAGAGATACTCGTACTGGTTATCAGCTTTGTGATTTTGCTTTCCCTTGGGGTGCCTATTGCCTTTTCCATCGGCATCTCTGCCCTGCTGACTATGTTGGTGAGCATTGCCCCGGAGGCGGCTTTTACCACACTTGCCCAGCGCATGGCAACAGGCCTGGACAGTTTTGCCCTGCTGGCCATTCCGTTCTTTATACTGGCAGGGCAAATGATGAACCGGGGAGGCATTGCCACACGCCTCATTGACCTGGCCAAGAGCCTGGTAGGCACTTTACCCGGCGGCCTTGCTTACGTGAATATTGTAGCCTGTATGCTGTTCGGCGCCATTTCGGGTTCTGCCGTAGCTGCAGCTTCGGCCATTGGCGGCATTATGAACCCAAGGATGGTGAAAGAAGGCTACTCCAGGCCTTTCAGTGCGGCTGTGAACATCACCTCTGCCACCACGGGCATGATCATCCCCCCCAGCAACATCCTGATTGTGTATTCACTGGCGAGCGGGGGTGTTTCCATTGCCGCGCTGTTTGTGGCGGGGTATATCCCGGGGCTCATGCTTGGCTTAGCCCTCATGATTGTGGCTGGCTTTATCGCTTACAAGAAAAAATACCCGGTTGGCGACAGAACCTCCCTGAAGGAGGTGTTAAAAAAGTTTTTAGATGCTGTTCCGAGCCTGCTGCTCCTCATTGTGGTGATTGGCGGTATCATAGCGGGCATATTCACAGCCACTGAGGCCTCGGCTGTTGCCGTGCTGTATACCATCATCCTTTCCATGGGTATATACCGCCAGGTTAAGGTGCGCGACCTCCCCGACATCCTGATTCAGACTGTAATCACCACATCCATTGTGATGCTGTTGATTGGCACCTCAATGGGAATGTCCTGGGTGATGTCTTATGCCAATCTTCCCCAGGCTTTTAGTGATGCACTCCTGGGCATCAGCGACAACAAAATCATCATCCTGATCATCATCAACCTGATTCTCCTGTTTGTGGGCATTTTCATGGACATGACGCCGGCCGTCCTGATTTTCACACCGATTTTTTTACCGGTTGTCACGGCACTTGGTGTAGACCCGGTTCATTTCGGCATCATCATGGTGCTGAACCTTTGCATCGGCTTGTGCACGCCGCCTGTGGGCGCCGTGCTTTTTGTGGGCTGTGGCGTAGCCGATATCAGCATCAGCAAAGTGATAAAACCGCTGGTGCCCCTGTTCCTGGCGATGGTGGTAGCCCTGCTGCTGATTACGTATGTGCCGGAACTGAGCCTTTGGCTACCAAGAGTTTTTGGTTTGTAATCATTGCTTTTCAAACAAGGTATCTCCTTCAATCTGCCATCTCTCAGCAGAAAATTAAAACACAAGAAAGCCCCCTGATGCACATCAGGGGGCTTTCTTGTGTTTTATGCAGTATACCCGGCGTTAAAAAACCGGGTTAATTCAGTGGCAGCCTTTTTACCACCTCAGCATGTTATTGCCAGGGGCAGAAGTTAGCAGCCACAAGAAAAATACTATCTTTTATATTTCGCTTTGATCAAATCGAGCATCTTCGTAAAATGCCCTTTATCTTCGTTCGTCAGGTAAAGCCTCCAGAGGCCTTCCACCAGCAACATCAGGATCTCTGTTTCTAACTCAGGCTCTTCATAACCCAACTTCTTGAAGGCACCCTCCAGTTTCTGCATCACAGAATGCGAGTAACGCATGTGGTGCTTCTGTGAGATTTCCTCGTCTACCAGGCGGAACTGCATGCGCCAGAAGTTACGCTCTTCTTCTACAAGCTTCAGGGGCATGTCCAGCACATTTTCAATGAGCTTGATCGGGTCTTCTTCTACTACCAATCCCTTACTTCTGTCCGTAATACGTCTGTAACCGGCTTTCACAACCGCCTCCAGAAGGTTATCCTTGCTGACATAGTGTTTAAAGATCAGCCCTTCCGATACTCCTGCCTCTTTTGCAATTAAGCTGGTGGGCGTAGCGTCATACCCTTTATCAGCAAAAAGGGTTAAGGCTGTTTCTAAAATGAGTTCTTTCTTTGTTTTAAGCATCTTAAAATAAAATATTTAGTCGCCTCTACTCTAATAATCTGATCTGCTACTATAGCACCTGGCCCAGGATTGAAGACTTCTCAATATAAACCTACAAATTAGATTGTAGATAAGATACTGTTCCGTCTCCCTTCTGCTACTCCAGGGTGTAGCGCATAATCAGGCATGTTGAACAGAGAGCAGGTTAATGTTTTGTATATACAAACAACCGCTCAAAAATACATACTGTGAGCGGAACAATCACACAAAAGCCTTAAATAAAAATAAGAAGACCAGTTGTGCCCTTATTTAGCATCTACTGCTAAAATGATACCAATTACCTGATGGAATGAATACTTTTAAATCCGACTTCTGCCACTGCTTTCTAGCTTCATTGCATCTTATACGGTGAGTGAAGCGAAGTATTTACAAAAAGCAAAAAACAAGGGTTAAACCGTGCGTGATTCGCATAATTATAAATTATTGCATCAGATTCTAAAATATATCTAAAATCTTCCTTTAACTAATGATAAATTTATTATATTAGCTCCATAATATTACAGCGTAACCAAGAGTACACATAAGTTTATTCCTTGAGCGGCAAACGTGCGCTTTCAGAACCTGACGGCAACTGTTTTTACTGCACTAGCACGGCTACTGCATTAAATAAAATGGGCCATATCAGCACCTGAAACCCCGCATTATGCCTTCATAAACAAAACTTAAGTCGTTCTGCGTCCGCTTCGCTTCTCAAAATCCTAATCAGCTCACTTTTCTGCAGAAGTGCTGCACGGGCTGCTTTGCTATGATCATGGCAAAATCAGGAATTCAAAGTTACAACAAATAATTAAATATATAAGCCAGGCTGAAGCCGGGATTATTTCATTCCACAGGCATGAGTGCCGTTGAAATGAGATAATGCCAGATTTTTCATCTAAGTAAAACACAAGAGAACCTGCCTGTACGCTTTTGACTTAGGCAAGCATCGTCTATTTCATCTGCGGGCTAAGTAATGTCTGGCCGATTAATCTGATTCATAGAAATACATAAGAGTTATAACTTAACACATTTAGCCTTGAACATAGCAGTACTTAAAGAGAGCAAAGCATCCGAAAGAAGGGTAGCTCTTACACCAGATGTAGTGAAATCACTGTCCAAAGCTGGCTTTAAATGCGGCATCGAAAGCGAGGCCGGCGTGGCATCAGGTTTTTATAACAAGGCCTATGAGGCTGCGGGAGGGCTTATTTTCCCGGACAGAGCCGCCTTGCTAGGAGATGCCGATGTGCTCCTGAAGGTGAACGCGCCAACGGCAGATGAGCTGCAACTGCTGCGCGACGGCAGTGCCCTGATCTCCTTCCTTTACGCCTACACAGTACCGGAACTGGTGGACTTGTGCCTTCGCAAGAAGATAAGTGCCTTTGCCATGGATGCTGTTCCTCGCATTTCCCGTGCGCAGAAGATGGATGCCCTCAGCTCCCAGGCGAATTTGGGTGGCTATAAGGCGGTGCTGTTGGGGGCCAACGCCCTGGGCAAAATCTTTCCGCTCATGATGACGGCTGCCGGCACCATCACCCCTGCCCGGGTACTTATTTTTGGGGCCGGTGTGGCAGGTCTGCAAGCTGTTGCCACCGCCAAACGCCTGGGTGCAGTGGTAGAGGTGACGGATGTGCGGCCTGAAACAAAAGAGCAGGTAGAGTCTTTGGGAGGCCGCTTTCTGGAGGTGCAGGCAGAAGGCGTGAAAACAGAAGGCGGTTATGCCAGCGAAGTATCAGCCGAGTACCTGCAAAAGCAAAAAGAGCTTGTCTCCCGGCATGTGGCCGATGCCGACATTGTCATTACCACGGCGCTTGTTATTGGTAAAAAGGCGCCGCTGCTGGTAACAGCAGAAATGGTGGAGAGCATGAAACCTGGTTCTGTTATAGTGGACATGGCGGTGGAATCGGGTGGCAACTGTGCATTGAGCGAGTTTAATAAAACCGTTATCAAGCATGGCGTCACGATCATTGGCGAGTCTAATTTACCCGCCATGGTACCGGTGAACGCCAGTGAGCTTTACGCCAAGAACATCAGCACGCTTCTCCTCCACCTGGCCACCAACGAAGGCTTTAAATGGGAGATGGAAGAAGAGGTTACCAAGGGCTCTCTGATCACACACCAGGGCGAGTTAGTACATCCGTTTACAAAGGAAATTTTAGCGAAAACAGTATGAATGCAGAAAGTTTAATTGTACTCCTTTATGTGCTGGTGCTAGCCAGCTTTGTAGGCTTCGAGCTTATTTCTAAGGTGCCCCCTACCCTGCACACCCCGCTTATGTCAGGGTCAAACGCCATCTCAGGTATCACCATTGTGGGCGCTATTGTGGCGGCCGGCCCTGAAGACATGTCGGTGAGCAAATGGCTGGGAATTGCTGCGCTGCTGCTGGCCACCCTCAACGTGGTGGGGGGCTATGTGGTGACAGACCGCATGTTGCAGATGTTCAAAAAGAAAAAGAAGTAAGCACATGGAGAGAGATTTAATTATCAAGATAGCATATCTGATCGCCTCTGTGCTGTTTATTGTAGGCATCAAAATGCTGGGCAAAACGTCCACGGCACGCCGGGGAAATTTCATTTCTGCGGTGGCCATGCTCATCGCCATCCTCGTGACCCTGCTCGACAGACAGGTGCTGAGCTTCACAGAAATTTTTGTCACCATACTTGTTGGCTCCGTGATTGGCACTGTGATTGCGCAGCGCGTAGAAATGACATCTATGCCGGAAATGGTCGCCATCTTCAACGGATTTGGTGGTGCTGCATCCGTACTGGTGGCTACCTCTGAATACTGGCGCATGGCACATGATGCCGGTTACAGCATGGAAGTGGTGGTAGGTGTGACGATTGTTATAAGTGTTATCATTGGCTGCGTTACCCTGACGGGTTCGCTGGTGGCCTTCGGTAAACTGAAAGGCCTCATCAACGGCAGAGCGATTATGTTTACCGGGCAGCATGCCCTGAATGCCATCCTGTTCTTAGGTGCCCTGGCCCTGTCTGTACTGGTGGTGCTGGAGCCGAACGTGGAGTTATGGATGATGGGAGTATTGTTTATAGCCCTGCTATTGGGCGTGCTCGTTGTCATCCCTATTGGTGGGGCCGATATGCCGGTGGTTATCTCCCTGCTGAACTCGTATTCTGGTATTGCCGCCTGCGCCACGGGCTTCGTGCTCAACAACCAGGTACTGATTATAGCGGGTGCCCTGGTGGGTGCATCTGGTATCATCCTTACCCAGATTATGTGCAAGGCCATGAACCGTTCTTTGGTCAACGTGCTGCTCGGCGGTTTCGGCCAGACGGGTTCTGCGGCCACTACCGATGGCGGTGAAGAGATAGTGGTAAAAGAGGTGGGCGTGGAAGAAACAGCCATGCTGTTCGACTCAGCCTCATCTGTTATCATTGTGCCAGGTTATGGCATGGCTGTAGCACAGGCCCAACACATTGTGCGTGAGCTTTCTGACATGCTGGAACGCAGAGGAACCTCTGTGAAGTTTGCCATACACCCGGTGGCGGGCCGCATGCCCGGGCACATGAACGTATTGTTGGCAGAAGCCAATGTGCCTTACGACAAGCTGATTGAAATGGACCAGATCAACGATGAATTCGCCAACACCGACATCGCCCTGATTATTGGTGCCAACGACGTGGTAAACCCCGCCGCCCGCACAAACCCCGGCAGCCCGATTTATGGTATGCCGGTGCTGAATGCAGATAAAGCGCGTACTGTGATTGTTTGCAAACGCGGTATGAGCGCTGGCTATGCCGGCATTGAGAATGAGTTGTTCGGCTATCCGAATTGCCTGATGCTGTTCGGAGATGCCAAATCCTCTATGACCAAAGTAGTAGGTGAACTGAAAGAGCTGATGCCAGCGTAGCAGTTTAACAATAGGTTTTATGAGAACAGCCTCACGACTAGAAATAGTCGTGAGGCTGTTCTCATTTTATGGCTACTTCTAAAAACAGTTTTTAATCATATCACATTATGTCAATTCCATAGCACCTTTTCTTAGGTACCGGGTCAAACCACCCCTGTCCCTCCTGGGGGTGCAGGGGCCCCCTTTAGAGTCCAAGGATGGGGGTCTGCTTTTTAGGCCGCATTAGGCCTCTTCCATTGCTAAGGCTTTATTTCTAGAGTATATCACCCAAAACCAGCAAGCACGGAGTGAAATAGTTTCCAGTCTTTGGGTTGAGCGCCTTGTATTTGATGTGGTGCCGAACGAAGTGAGGCAGCCCGCAGCGGAGCTAAAGAGGGCCCCTTCCCCCGGCAACTTCAAATGCACAGCGCGATGCCCTTATAGAGGGCCCCTACCCCCAAGACGAGGCCTCTCGGCCTTGAGAGCAAAGGAGATAAGATGGAAAAGGCTGCTCATGAGCCGCTGGACAAGCTTAAACTACGGTAGCTTAGACAAAACGGAAGTAGCTCAATCAAAAGTGGCATAAACAAGGTTCTAAGCATGCAAAACCGATTGGCAGTTACCTATTGTGCAGTCAGAAAAAACAATCCTATCAAACAGCTGTTCCTTATCAGATAAATAAACTTTAAAATATGGATCCTTTTAAAATAATTAAATTTCTGGCTATTCCGGCGGCCGTGGTTGTACTTGGTTACCGGGTTGTGCTACTGATAAAAGAGTCAAAAAGCTAAAAAGGTGGGAGTCTAACGGCTCCCACCTTTGCTTTTCCCTTTGCAGATGCTATATAAACAGTAATAACAATCAGAGAAATCCAGTGCTTTATCAAGCAAACGTACCCAGTGAAGCGACATAGGCCTTGCTGCCATCCGTTACCCACGAGTCCAGCTGTGCAGGGTCTTTCATTTGCTGCCCCCTGTACCTTGGCACCGCAATATACCCGCACTTCACATCAGCCAGGGCTGACATATCGCTCCAGAGCTTTTCGATTTGCGCTACCGGGTAAATGTCCTCCTGCCCGTGCCCCCAACGGTATTTTACATCTTTGATGGTCACATAAGTTGGTATACGCTGCGCCACGCTTCTCACGGCTTTTGCCAGCTGCGCCTCGTCCCCTTTCTGCAGATCTGCACGCGTCAGCCCGAACAGTTTCAACAGCGGATCAATCTGTATCCAGGTGGTCATGGAGTTGTAGTAGCTCAGGTTTAGCTCGTCTTCCTCGCGCGGTTGCGCCAGGCCTTCCAGCAAGCGCACGTAGCCATTCACACTGGCCAGTCCACCTCCCCTGTCCTCGATGCGGCGGGGTACCACCTCAAACGTCAGCGCATTCTCTGACTCCAGGTGATAACCCAGGGCAGCCGGGTTCACATCCGCCCCCAGGGTATCAATGTTGTGCAGCATAATGGTTTCCAGCTGCGGCTGCTCCTCCAGGAGTTTGGCAAGGGTGCCGTTGCGCAGCAGGTTCGACACCTCGTACCAATGGCCGAGTGGCGAAAAGCGCTGAGCTGCAATGTTATCGACATAATCAGTGCCCTCTCCCTTCGATTTAGCCCAGTTGATCATGCTCTGCCGCACGGCATCCCGCACCTTCTGTTTGTTCTCGTCCAGCGTTTCCTGCGGCATCTCTTCCCACATAAAGCGCAGGTCGCGCTCCATCGGCACAAAACGCTGACCAATAGAACGCCCTTCAGACAAGTAAATAGATCCGTCGTAGCCGAAGTTCTGCGTCTTCTCCAACTGCTTTCGGATAGGTGCCTGCGTCAGGTAGCTGGTGGCTACTATATGTGGGATTCTGGCATCATACTTTTCCGCCACTTTACGGGTTTTGGCCATGTGAATCTCCAGGAAGCTGCGGTGCTCCCCTTCAATTTCCACAAACGGATTAAGCGCTTTTATCACACCCGCTCCTTTGGTCCAGCGGCTACCCACACCGGCTGCCAGGCTCATCACGGCTACTTTGCCTGCCCTTATGGCTTCCTCACCTGTCTTTTCGGTAGGGCTTAGCTCCTCCAGGTGCACAATATCCTCAGGCCGAACATCTTCTATAGAAGTCTCGGCGGCCAAACGGTTACGCGACAAGCCGATGCGGCCTTTTTGCAACTCCTCCCGTATGTCTTCGTGCTGTATGTAATCGAAGCCGTTTTCTCTTTTGATTTTTTCCGCTTTTTCGTTTTCCACACTGCGGTTACCCTGCGAAGACGGGTCAGACACTTTAAACAAATTGCTGACAATGGTGCGAAGCAGCGGGTACGCCAGGTTATTTTTTTCGCAGTACGTAGTAAACAAATCAATTTCAGCGCGGCGGATGTACGAAACGGTCGTCGGGTCTTTTCGAACCAGCTCTGACACATGAATGGCATAATACTGCTCCGGCATCAGTGACTCGTTTCCTTCATGCAGTGTCGCCCAGGTACCTTTCGGGTTGATGCTCCAGTTATACACCACTGGTTCCATGGCAAATGGCAGGGAGTCCGACAGCTCGTTCTTGGTTTGGCGGAGAATATCCAATACGCCCGTTTTATATTCCTCGTGTCGCTCGGGGTTTACAAACATACCCATTCCGCCGCCGGACATGCCGCCCAGCATCAGGAAACCATAGTAGTCTTCCCCAAAGGCTTTTTTGGCTTTAGCGATGATCTGCTCTGTAAAGTAAGTAGATGCCCACGGGATAATTGTTTTGATGGGCTGCTCCCAATTACGGGCTGTGTTAGCACCTAATTTCCGAATGTCTCCCTCCCGAATAGCTCCCAGGATGTTATCGAATATCTGGTTTGTCTGCTGCCGGGCCGCCCACTCCTTCTCTCCTCTGAGCAGATACTTCTCCGTTACCATCTCCAGGATAGGCCCTACGTTGGAGGCCATCCCCCCGTGCATCAACACCAGCGAATTGATAATCTTATCAGCTATTTCCGGATGCACTTCTTCGCCCTGCAGCACGCGGTGGCGCGGAAGCAGCGTTCCCCTGCTGATGCCGTTTTCCGGATCGCCTTCCTGCGCAAAAGTGCCCTGTATAGCTTTGATACCCGGCCATACGCCGCCGGAATCCTGCCATCCACCGCCAGAGCCTCCAATCCACTCGCCAAGTATAGCACGTGACGCTACCAGACGTCTTTCGCTCTCTTCCAGGCCGCCCTCCAGCTTCTGTGTCTGGCCAGTGGCACGCATTAGCAGACTGATGATGGAGCCCAGGAGATTAGTGGAAACGGCAAAGCGGGAGCCTTTCGGTATATCGTTTACTTTGGTGACTAACTCAATACCCATACCCGGTGCCACGATACGGGCCAGGATTTCGGGCAAAGACTGATTTGTTCCCTCAAACGAAGGGGGAATAAGCCCCGATGCAATAACACCGGCTTTCACCAGGCTCAGATAGTCGTTCCCGAAATTGAACAGGTCTGCCAGGTCGTGTATGTCTTTCGTCGTATTCAGGTCGATACTCGTCAGGCGCAGCACCGGCTCCGGAATAACGCGCACATAACTGTGCAACGGCGGCCGGATGTCCTTGTCACGACCAAAAACGCCTAAGTTGATGGATACGTTGATGACGCGCGCTCCTTCCGGATAATCCATTCCCAGGAAAAATATATCAGACCAGCCGCTGTGCGTCAGGTCCATACGCACGGAGGTATGCTCGTGCAGGATGGGGTAAAAGAGTGAGTTGTCCTGCCGCTCCAGCAGCTTTGGGTGTATCCGGATTGGGTGCTCCTCCTGGTGTCCCACCCGGAACATCCACTGGTTTCCTTTGCTGGAACGCACGCTTTTCCGCACCTGGTCTGCCAGTATCTGGAACGACAACTGGTGGTAAGCATCGGCCAGGGCACTGAACAGGGCTGCATTCGGTCCATGTTTGTCCAGTTCCTGCAGAAAAGTAGCAATGGCATGCTCGAAGCGCCGGGCCAGCAGGTCCTCGAAACCAGCATAGGAGATCTTCCCGACAGCTGGCGTTTCTTTCGCCTCCATCAGGAAGAAACGGAAGCCAGCATATAAAAAGAGGATGGCTCTTACTTTCTCATACAGGTTAGGTGTGGTTTTCCGGAAAGCGTCCAGTTCGCGCATAGCCGCCAGCAGTTCCCTTACAGACAGCTTCTGGCTTATCTCAAAAAAGGAGCGGTTGCGTTCGGCGGCATCCGAAGAAGTAATGGTTTGAATAAAGATGTTCATGTTGCTTTGGTCTCGCAGCACTATATGGCCCGCTGATGAAGGGTAGCAGCAGGCAGATTTATTTTTTGATTCAGGTGCGGATGCTTTCATCAGTTGATTACAACCAGCTTTTCACCCACCCCTACCCCTCCAGGGAGGGGTAGGGGTGGGTTATTTGATCCGCAGTTAATTCTAAATAAAGCTTAACTAGACTTCCGGCTGTTAGCTTCAGCAAGCAAATCCACCATAGAAGTCAGTGTCTCGTCGTGCGCCTGCCCTGCCAGTCCCAGTGCAATCTGCGCCTGCAGCCAGCCAAGCTTTTTGCTCAGGTCGTAGCGGTTCCCTTTCACTTCCTGGGCAAGGTATTTATCCGTTTCGGCAAGTTCCTGCAGCGCTGGCGTGAGCAGAATGTTGCTGCCGTCGCGGGCGACGTGCTTCTCCAGTATATCGAAAACAACAGGCGTAAACACGTGCATCCCGAAAAAGCACAGGTAGTAACCTACACGTAGTCCGGGCGTCTGCAACTCCAGTTCCGCCACACTCAGAGAGGGTTTCTCTATAATTTTATCGATTTGGTAAACGCCTGCGTTGCCGGGCAACTGTTTACCGGTAAGCGTGCCGTAGCGGCCTATCTGGTGCTCGATGGTTGGGTTTACGGCCGACACCGAACAGTTCTCCTGTGAGGCAAGCTCTATCAGCTGCGCAGCACAACGTTTCTGAAGCAGGTTAGACACATACAGGTAATCACCTAAAAGCAGCAGGAAAGGCTCGTTGTTTACAAAATCGCGGGCGCAGTATACCGCATGCCCATACCCTAAAGGCTCCTCCTGCTCTGCAAACTGAATACGGCTCAGCAACTGGTCTATTTTTTCAGCTTCCTCTTTCGCCCAATCCACACCTTTAAAAGACTTTACCAGGTTATCCCGCAAAGAAGCAAAGGCGCTGATGTAACGTTCCCCGTCGCCCGGAGCACAAATCACACAAAGCTCTTCAATACCACTGGAAAAGGCTTCTTCTGCAATAATTTGAATGACCGGTTTATGCAGCCCGTCGATATCAATAATCGGAAGCATGGCTTTCTGAATGGTATCGGCAACAGGGTATAACCTCTCGCCACGGGCAGCCGCGGTGATGACAGCTTTTTTGATTTTCATGTTTTATAGGTGATGTTCCAGAACTTAAAGATATTCTTAATTTGGAGAAGAAGCGTACTCGAATGCACTGTTCCCTGAAAATTTAAATTGTTTACACAGCTCATACCATTGCAGCCACTTACCTGCCAGAATGATACCTTCACAATTGTATTCTGCTACCACACCCATCTAAAACAGCGCAGTTTGCCAGATAGAGCCAATGAACGGACAGCTTCTAATATTGTTTCAAACCTATACAAAGGAGCTCCTTGAGAATAAGGTTCTCAGATGACAAAGAAGGAATAAAAAAACAGAGGTTGCTACACAAAAAAGCCACCTATTACAGGTAGCCTTTTTGTGTAGCTTAATTTTATTCTCCGTTATCTCTTACAGAAAACTTGTAGACGGTTGTCGACTCGTAAGTCTCCCCCGGCTCCAGGGTAGTGGAGGGAAAGTCCGGCTGGTTGGGAGAGTCCGGGAAGTGCTGTGTCTCCAGGGCAAAGCCGTAGTGCTTTTTGTAGGTTTGGTTGCCGCTGCCGGTGATGGTGCCGTCCAGGAAGTTACCGGAGTAGAACTGAATGCCCGGCTCTGTGGTGAAGACCTCCATCACACGCCCGCTCGTGGGTTCATACACCGTGGCTGCCTTTGTGAGCTCTCCCTCCGCTCCGTTCAGCACGTAGTTGTGGTCGTAGCCGCCGCCCTCCACCTGGTTCACGCGCGCGCCTATTGTCTGCGGCTCCCGGAAGTCCATCACCGTGCCCTCCACATCGCGCAGCTCGCCAGTGGGAATAAGCGACTCATCCACCACCGTATACTTGTCTGCGTTGAGCGTCACCACGTGCTCCAGCGCGTCCTCTGCCTCGCCTGCCGCCAGGTTGAAATAGCTGTGGTTGGTCAGGTTCACCGGCGTGGCCTTGTCGGTGGTGGCCTGGTAATCGATGCGTATCTCGTTGTCGTCTGTGAGGGTGTAGGTGACGGTGCTGGTAAGCGTGCCGGGGTAGCCTTCCTCCCCGTCCGGGCTCACATACGTCAGCCTGAGTGCGTTCTGCCCCGGCAGGGGCTCTGCCTCCCACATTACCTTGTCAAAGCCCTTGTCGCCCCCGTGCAGGTGGTGCTCGCCGTTGTTGGTGGCCAGTTGGTACTCCTCTCCATTGAGTGTGAACCTGCCCTGGGCGATGCGGTTGCCGTAGCGCCCCACAATGGCCCCGAAGTAAGGGCCGCTCTTCACATATTCCGGGCTGTGGTAGCCGGCAAGGCTGTCGAAGCCCAGCACCACGTCTCCCAACTCACCCTCTCTGTCCGGGGTGAGCAGCGAGGTGATGGTGGCCCCGTAGTTGGTTATCTGCACCTGCATGCCCTGCGCGTTGGTGAGGGTGTAGAGGGTGGCTTCTTCTCCTTCAGGTGTTGTGCCGAAGGGCTCCTGTCTGATGTCCATTTCTTGCTGTTGGTCTGTTGTGGCTGTTATTTCTGTGTTGTCTTCTGTGGCTTCCTGGCCTGAGCAGCCCGCAAGGCTGCCGGCGCCGATGCTCCCCACTGCCGTCAGCAGCAGAAGACGCCTTCTGAATGATGTCTTTTTCATGTCAGTTTTTGGGTGTGTTGATTAAGTCGAATTTATAAAGTTATAAATAGATATTAAAAACCGGCCTTTGTTTTATACATCTTTATATACTTTTCAATATTTACTGTAAAGCAGCGGCATCCTTAGCAGGCCTCCCGGCAAACCTGAAAAAGCAAACCAGCTTCACTTATTTTTATTGTAAGGCAAAGGCAGAAAGCTAGTTGGACTTCAACAAAGAGACACACAATTCCTAACTTAGCCAGCAAGACTTCTGTGCCCGGAGGAGAAAACCAGCCCGAACAGGAATAGAACCCCGCAGCTGTATTCCATTAAGAGTCTTTTTCACACATGTTATCAGGAGAAGCAGCCGGTTACCGTTTTCATTTGTAAACTTTATAACTATATTGTCATTAATTTCTTAAACACGAATTGTTGGTGCACACAAAGCATCATTTAGGCAAAAAGTTTATACATGATCAAATACTTAGGCCAGACGAGACTATTGGTTGCCGTCGATTGTATCATTTTTGGGTTTGATGGTGAGCACTACAAGCTCTTACTTATACAGCGAGGCTTTGCGCCAGAAAAAAAGCACTGGAGTCTGATGGGTGGCTTTGTTCAGCCTAATGAGAGCCTGAAAAAAGCCGCCGACCGCATTCTGAAGCAGCTAACAGGCCTGGAAAATGTGTACATGGAGCAGCTGCATACCTTTGGAGAGCCTAACCGCGACCCGGTGGAACGAACTATTGCTGTTACCTACTTTGCTCTGGTAGATATACAGAAGTATGAAAAGCAGCTGAGCAAAGAGTATCATGCGGAGTGGTTCTCTTTAAATGAAATGCCTGAGCTTATCTTTGACCACGACGAGATGGTGGAAATGGCCAAAAACAGGCTCCGTTATAAAGCAGCCCTGCACCCTATTCTGTTTGAGCTCCTGCCCGAGAAGTTTACTTTCCCGCAACTACAGGCACTTTATGAAGGGCTTTACGACACAAACTTTGACAAAAGAAACTTCAACCGTAAACTTTTGTCCACCGGATTATTTGTGAAGCAACAGGAAAAAGACAAAGAAAACTCTAAGAAAGGAGCCTACTATTATAAACTGGACCAGAACAAGTACGTGGACGATTTTCAAGCCTTCCTGAAGTTTATCCCTAACCCGGAGAAATTCCTGACTTCTTAATAAAAGACCAGCTGATAGAATCACTTCGCAATTTTTTATTTCCAAATAATAAGTGTTAATTTGACACAGTTATAACTTAACACCTGGCATCGTGAATAAAGACCAATATGTTATCGGGGTAGACTACGGCACTGACTCCGTACGCTCTGTACTCGTAAATGCCCTGAACGGGCAGGAAGTTTCCTCCTCTGTATATTATTATCCCCGCTGGAAAAAGGGGGATTACTGTATAGCTGAGAAGCAACAGTTCCGGCAGCACCCACTGGATTATGTGGAAGGACTGGAGCAGACAATTAAAGACTGCCTCGCCCAGGCCGGAGACAAAGTACCGGCCTCTGCCGTGAAGGGAATCTCTGTCGACACCACAGGCTCTACTCCTGTTGCCGTAGATAAAACGGGTACTCCCCTCGCGTTGCTACCGGAATTTAAAAGCAACCCCAACGCCATGTTCGTCCTCTGGAAGGACCATACCTCCGTGAAGGAAGCGGAGCAAATCAATGAGCATGCCGCCAAATTCGACGCCAATTACCTGCAGTACGTGGGCGGTATCTATTCTTCAGAATGGTTCTGGGCAAAACTGCTGCACATTCTGCGCGTGGATGAGCAGGTGCGTGCTGCCTGCTACTCCTGGGTGGAGCACTGCGACTGGATGACCTTCCTGCTGATGGGCGGAAACGATGTGATGCAGATGAAGCGCAGCGTGTGTGCTGCCGGCCACAAGGCCCTATGGGCAAAAGAGTTCGAAGGGCTACCGCCGGAGGAGTTCTTTTCTTCCCTGGACCCGCTGCTGCAAGGCTTCACCGACAGGCTTTTCAAAGATGCCTATCCTTCTGACCAGCCTGCCGGCAACTTGAGCCAAGAATGGGCAGACAAACTAGGGCTTTCTACAGACGTAGTGGTGGGCGTAGGAGCGTTTGACGCGCATATGGGAGCCGTAGGCGGACAGATTGAGCCGTACTACCTCAGCAAAGTAATGGGCACCTCTACCTGCGACATGCTGGTGGCCCCTATAGAAGAAGTGGCAGACACATTAGTGCGCGGCATCTGCGGCCAGGTACCAGGTTCTGTTATCCCGGGCATGATGGGCCTCGAAGCAGGTCAATCTGCCTTCGGCGACACCTATGCCTGGTTTAGGAAGCTAATGCTATGGCCGGTGCAGAATCTTCTCTCCCAGTCTCAAATTATATCCCCTGAAACAGCCGAAGCACTTGTACAGGAAATATCTGATAAAATAATTCCTGAGCTAACCAGGCAGGCAGAGCAGTTGCCACTGACGGAAGAAAGCGAGTTCGCCATCGATTGGTTTAATGGGCGCCGCACCCCAGATGCCAACCAAGTGCTGAAAGGCGCTATTTTCGGTTTAGGCCTTGGAAGTGATGCACCGCGCGTGTTCAGAGCCCTGGTTGAGGCCACCTGCTTTGGCGCGAAAAGTATTGTAGACCGCTTTAAAGAGCAGGGAGTTCCTGTGAAAGGGCTGATTGGCATGGGCGGTGTGGCCCGTAAGTCGCCTTACATCATGCAGATGATGGCCGACGTAATGGACATGCCGATTCGTATTCACCGTTCAGAACAGACCTGTGCCATTGGCGCCGCTATGTTTGCCGCCACCGCTGCCGGAATTCACCCGCGCGTGGAGGATGCCATGGCTGCCATGGGGCAGGGCTTTGATGCGGAGTATCATCCAAACCCGGAGCGCACAAAGATTTATGCGGAGCGCTACCTCCAGTACCAAGCCCACGGCGCCCTGGTGGAGCAGGAGACGGTGCCTGAGAAGCCAGCGCCAACCGATGTGCAGGAAAAAGTTGTAAGACAGAACCCATCTTAAGTTATGAGCAAGTACAGACATATACAGGAAGAAGCGTACGAGGCCAACATGCAGCTGCCGAAGCTGGGGCTCGTGCTCTTTACCTTCGGAAACGTAAGCGCAGCAGACAGAGAACTGGGCGTATTCGCCATCAAACCAAGCGGCGTCCCTTACGAGGACCTTACCGTAGACAGCATGGTGATAGTAGACTTTGACGGCAATACCGTGGAGGGAAACCTACGCCCTTCTTCAGACACCAAAACACACGCGGTGCTTTACAAGCACTGGGATAAAATAGGCGGTATTGTGCATACCCACTCCACCTATGCCACTTCCTGGGCACAGGCGCAGCGCGATATCCCGATTTACGGTACCACGCACGCCGACCATAACACAGTAGACATCCCCTGCGCCCCGCCCATGAGCGACGAGATGATACAGGGCAACTATGAGTATGAAACAGGTTTCCAGATAATGGATTACCTGAAGGAGAAGGGGATGAGTTACGAAGAGGTGGAAATGGTGCTGGTAGGGAACCATGCGCCCTTTACCTGGGGTAAAACGGCCAAAAAGGCAGTGTATAACAGTGCGGTACTGGAAGAGGTGGCCCGTATGGCTTACCTGACGGAGCAAATCCGGGGGGATGTACCGCGCCTACAGGATTCGCTCATTAAAAAGCACTTTGAGCGGAAGCACGGGCCAGACTCCTATTATGGCCAATAGAAGGTTTCTTCCATAATATATAGCATAAGTATATTCCTGAAAAATATAATTCCATTATATTGAGGGCTCTAAACTAAACCATCATTAAATGACCGCCGGATTCTCTACACTTGATTATGTAATTTTCGTCGCGTACGCCATCGTCATTCTCTTTATGGGACTATGGGTATCGAGGACAAAAGAAGGTACTGAAAAAACCGCCCAGGAATACTTTCTGGCGGATAAATCACTCACCTGGTGGGCAGTGGGTGCCTCTCTTATTGCCGCTAACATTTCTGCTGAGCACTTTATCGGAACCTCCGGCTCCGGCTATGCCATCGGCCTGGCCATTTCCGCTTATGAGTGGTTAGCAGCCGTTGCGTTGATTATTGTAGCAAAGTATTTCCTGCCTGTTTTCATCGAAAAGGGCATTTACACCATGCCGCAGTTCCTGAACGAGCGCTTTAATCGTGGCGTGAGTACGGCTTTCGCTGTTTTCTGGCTGCTGGTATACGTGTTCGTGAACCTTACTTCTGTAAGTTACCTTGGTGCCCTGGCACTGGAGCAGATCATGGGTATTCCGCTTGTTTACGGCATTATAGGAGTGCTGCTTTTCTCTGGTATTTACTCTATCTACGGAGGTCTGGAGGCAGTAGCCTGGACAGACGTGGTGCAGGTGGTGGTGCTGATAGGCGGTGGCCTTTTCACTACTTACCTGGCACTGGACGCTGTAGGAGACGGAGAGGGTATGTTTGCCGGTCTGGCCAATCTTTATACAGGTGCCCGCGAGCACTTTACCCTTATTGTTCCGGAAGGGCACATTATGGTGCCAGACGGACAGGGAGGAACAAGAGACGCCTTTAAAGACCTTCCGGGTGTAGCGGTGATTGTGGGGGCCATGTGGGCTACCAACCTGGGCTACTGGGGCTTTAACCAGTACATCATCCAGAAAGGTCTTGCTGCCAAAAGCATAAACGAGGCAAAAAGAGGTCTTCTCTTTGCCGGCTACCTGAAGATTCTGATGCCTTTTATCGTGGTTATTCCGGGTATCGCTGCTTACGTGTTGATCAATGAATATCCTGCTGAACAACTTGCTGCTATTCTTGGCTCGACTGTAGAGGAAGTAGGTAGCATCCAGAAATCAGATCAGGCTTATCCGTGGTTACTGAAGAACTTCGTACCATCCGGTATCAGGGGGCTTGCTTTTGCTGCACTGGCCGCAGCCATCGTTTCTTCGCTGGCTTCTATGGTAAACAGTACCTCTACCATTTTCACGATGGATATTTACCGCCCTTACTTTAAGCCGGATGCAACAGGCCGCCAGTTAGTAAGAGCAGGACGAATTGTGGCAGTTGTTGCACTCCTGATCGCCATGACCGTGGCTCCTCAGTTAAGCTCCCTTGACCAGGTATTCCAGTACATACAGGAGTACACCGGTTACATTTATCCGGGTGTGCTGGTGGTGTTTGGCATGGGACTGTTCTGGACGCAGATTACACCTAATGCTGCTCTTTGGACAGCGATTGCCACCATTCCGGCTGGTATCCTCTTCAAAATTACAGCTCCTGATATGCCGTTCCTGATGCGCATGGGCTATGTGTTTATCATCCTCTGCGTTATCGCCTCAGTTATCTCCTTCATGGAGAAGGGCCACAAGGTAAGCGTAGCGCTTCCTGAGCCGGCAAGGCAGCGAAAGATTGCCGGTTACTCTTACTTCTTCTTAGCACTTGGCGTTATCACGTTAATAGGAACTGCGGTTCTTGCCGGAGAGTACAGCTACATAGGCATAGAGTCTGCTTACTTCCTGGGTGTTTTCTTCATCATGCTGGGCATTATTCTATACACCAATGCTAAAATGACGGTAGCCGACAAAAAGGCCATTGTTTCGGACCCTGTGCTGTTCAATACAGGCACACCGTTTAACATAGGCGCAGCCGGTATCATACTCATCATCGGCCTGCTTTACTACTTCTTCTGGTACTAAGCAGATAACCTAAGAAGGCGTTGCACGTTTCTGTAGCAACGCCTTCTTTTTAACTTCATCAATTATTGTATAAAGCACACTTAATCATATGATAGATCTTAAAAAATTCGAAATCTGGTTTGTAACAGGCAGCCAGCATTTATATGGGGAAGAAACCCTGCGCCAGGTAGCAGAACACTCGCAGCAGATTGCTGATGGCTTAGACCAGGCTGGTCAGGTTCCGGTAAGGGTTGTTTTCAAACCGGTGGTGAAAACCACGGAGGAGATATACAGCATCTGCCAGGATGCGAACGTAGCGGAGAACTGTGTGGGTGTTGTGGCCTGGATGCATACCTTCTCTCCTGCCAAAATGTGGATTGGCGGACTGAAGATTCTAAAGAAGCCGCTCCTGCACCTGCATACCCAGTTTAACCGCGACATTCCGTGGAACTCCATTGACATGGATTTCATGAACCTGAATCAGAGCGCGCATGGCGACCGCGAATTCGGATTTATGGTATCCAGGATGCGCATCAACCGCAAAGTAGTGGTAGGGCATTGGGAAGAAGATTCCGTGCGGGAGCAGATTAGTGCCTGGAGCCGCGTTGCCTGTGGCTGGCACGACTGGCAGGGTGCTAAGTTTGCCCGCTTCGGCGACAACATGCGCTATGTGGCTGTAACGGAGGGAGACAAGGTAGAGGCTGAGATGAAGTTTGGCTTCTCTGTGAACACTTACGGCATCGGCGACCTTGTAAAGGTAATCAATGAGATTAGCGACCAGTCCGTGGATGCGCTGACGCAGGAGTATGAAGAGCGCTATGCGGTGATGGAATCGCTGCGAAAAGGCGGAGACCAATACCAGAACCTTAGGGATGCCGCCAGAATCGAAATTGGATTGCGTACGTTCCTGGAGGATGGTAATTTCAAAGGCTTCTCCGACACCTTTGAGGATCTGCACGGCATGATGCAGCTTCCGGGTATAGCAGCCCAGCGCCTGATGGGCCAGGGCTATGGTTTTGCCGGCGAAGGCGACTGGAAAACGGCCGCGTTAGTTAGAGCCATGAAAGTAATGGGTAGCGGGCTGGAAGGCGGTAACGCTTTTATGGAAGACTATACTTACCACTTCGACCCGAACAACCAACTGGTGCTGGGCTCGCACATGCTGGAAATAGATGAGTCTATTGCCAACGGAAAGCCTTCCTGCGAGGTGCATCCGCTGGGCATTGGTGGTAAAGCTGACCCGGTGCGCCTGGTGTTTAATGTGGCTGGTGGCCCGGCACTGAATGCCTCTATTGTGGATATGGGCAACCGCTTCCGTCTGCTCGTGAACGAAGTAGAGGCCGTAGAGCCGCAGCACGACCTGCCAAACCTGCCGGTGGCCCGTGTACTCTGGAAACCGTACCCGGACATGAAAACAGGCTGTGCCGCCTGGATACTGGCCGGAGGCGCGCACCATACCTGCTACAGTCAAAACCTAAGTGTAGAGCAGCTCCAGGACTTTGCTGACATAGCTGGTATAGAGTGTGTGTCAATTGACAAGGAGACACGCCTGCGCCAGTTGCAAAATGAACTGCGCTGGAGTGAGGTGTACTACCAATTGAACAAGAGTTAAAAACTTACCTCTGAAAATAGAAAAAGCAGGCACAACAGCCTGCTTTTTCTATTTTATACCTTTCATCACAAGTACAGGAAGCGAATCTGAAGATGCGTCACCTACTGTATGCCACCGGATGGATTTCGGCGACAGGTCATTTTTGGGGTGCTTCAGTATGCTTCTGGAAGAAATTTTTGGTTAGCGCATCCTCATAGTCCTTGATATAACCAATCACATTATCGTACTGCTCAAAGTCTTCTTTGGGATGGGCCGTGGTGATAACAATACATTTCATTCCTGCATTCTGCGCTGCCTCCACTCCTTTTGGGGCATCCTCAAACACGATACAATCTGCCGGATCAAACTGCAGTTTCTCAGCGGCAATCAGGAATGTCTCCGGGTCTGGCTTACTATTTTCCACATCATCCGCGCTAACAAGGGCATCAAAATACTGCCGGATGTCCAGGTTATCCACAATAAAATCAATGTTATCGGCAATGGCGGCTGATGCAATCGCCATTTTGACGTTATGTGCAGCGGCCTCTGCTAAGAAACTGTGCAAGCCGTTAATCAGCTTCAGGTGCGGTTTGTAAGCCTCCTGGTAATATTTTTCTTTTTTTACAGATAACTTATCCGCTTTTTCGTCTGAGAAATGGTCTTCGCCAAAAATACGATTTAGCACTTCACGGTTCTTCCCATACATCTGCACTTTCACCTCATCCCAGGTTAAATCAGCGCCTAAATCTTTTGTCAGTATCTGATGCCAGGCTTCGGCATGGTAGTGCATATCATCAATTATAGTTCCGTTTAAATCAAACAGAAAAGCTTTCGTATTTTCCTTCATCATGTTTTTATTTTACCTCTATTTCCATCGTATACTGTTTCCTTTACAAAATCATAACAATCAAGTAACATTTAGAGTAAAGGGTGCAGAAGCATCTCGTAGCAGGATTGCACGAATATTAGAGCATTATTATATTTAATTGTTCGGAAATAACAATCTACTTTAACAATACACGACAAACCATTTACTGAACGCAACAGTGATAGGTTTCTTTGTGCCAAATGATTTGTGGGTTATTTTTAAACACTCAGCAGCAAATACATTATAATTTAAAAATACTTCAATTAAAACAGTAATAAAACTAGTGCAGGCTAGTGTGTAGTACATCAATACGGTGTCATTCGGGAATCACCATTTTAAGACTCCGGTGACTTCTAAAGCTTAATTTTATATTATCATAAGATACTATATGGAGAATATGGGAAAAAATTTTGCAATCAATCTAAATGTTAACATCTCTTTTGTTACTCGCTTTTTAGGTGCACTGATAGGGCTGTGCATTTTCATGGCTTTCGTTAGAGGCTTTTATATTTATACAACCGGCAATAACACTGAAGATAGTTTGCTGATGAAATTCAATATGGATTTCGAACAGACTCTACCGACCTATGTTTCCACTATTAATTTGTTTATAGCATCCGCTTTGTTAGCATTGGTAAGCAAGTTTAAAAGAAGCATTCAGGATAAATACTGGCTGCACTGGAGTATTTTGTCGTTTGGTTTTTTATTTCTCTCGATTGATGAAAGTATAAGCCTTCATGAACTTCTGGTAGACAGTGTTATACTAGATTTATTTAATATTTCAGAACAATTCCACATAGGTTCGAGCATTCTGATACTAAGCTGTGCCGTTATAAGCATCTTGTTTTTTTCAAAGTTTGTACTTCACCTTCCAAACAAGACAAAAGTACGCTTTATCATTTCGGGAGTAATCTTTGTGTTTGGAGCAGCAGGTATGGAGGCAATAGGAGGTTATATTTTATCTGATGGGTATCAAAAGGTAGCTTATAATATAGGTGTTATCATCGAAGAATCTCTGGAAATGACTGGTGTTCTTCTCTTCATACGGGCCGTGCTATATTATATAAAAGAAAACCTTCTGGAAATTACCCCGCTATTTAGTAAGGCATCCGAGATACCAACAGAAATACCCCATAGCAATAAAACGAGAGTAGCAGTGCAGGAAGAACAATTAGTTCAAGGCAGTTAGAGCATATTATTCAGCCGCCCCCTGGTATTCACTAAAGCTTTTCTGAAATACAATAGCAATAAAGTAATTCAACGCCTCTGCTCCTGTGTTTAGACCAGCAAGTCATCAAATAAGCTGGTTTGTTTGCCATGGCTCACTACGGCTTTTGCAGGAGCACCCTCAGCGTATATAATATTGTAAACCGGTGTTTCCTCAAAGCGCGATGCCACGATAACCTCAGTTCCATCGGCGTGTGTGGTAAACAGTTCCTTTACCAGGTTAGGGCAGTTGTTGTCTTTTGACAGGTGAGAGAGCAGCACATGGCTCATAAAAGAAGGTTTGTAGGCAGCAAACAACGTTAGGGCCTGCCTGTTGGAAAGATGCCCTCTCCCGCCCCTGATGCGGTTCTTCAAGTAGTAGGGGTAATGCCCCCGGTCCAGCAGCTCGTCATCATAGTTGGCTTCCAGAAAGGCCGCATGGCACTGCCCGAAATGAGAAATGAGCTGATCGCAGGGTGCCCCAATATCCGTAAATACGCCAATCTTTATACCCTGGCAATCCACCACAAAACTGTGCGGGTCTGCGGCGTCGTGGTATTTAGGGAAAGCTGTAACAGAGATTTTACCTATCTGCACCGGCTCGTGTGCCTGAAAATACTGTATAGAAACTCCACTGAAATCAAGCCTGCACCCTTGCAGTGTACCGGGGGTGATGTAAACCGGCAGCTGGTATTTCTTCGCCATCACCGGAATGCCTTTGATGTGATCGGAGTGCTCGTGCGAAACGAATATTGCCTTCACTTTACTCATAGACAGCCCCAGGCGCTTCATCCGCTTTTCTGTTTCGCGGCAGGAAATTCCCGCATCCACTAAAATAGCCTCTCTCCCGTTCCCGATATAATAGCAGTTCCCGTTGCTCCCGGAATTCAATGATGTGATAGACAATTGCATAAGGCTACAAAGTAACCACAATTCAGCCTGTTATTCAACCTGCTGCAGCGCTTATTATCAGTAGATTATTTTTTTATGCGCTTCATTCGTTCCACGGGAAAATCTTAGGAAACTGTCACCAGTTTAAACATGATAGTTAAAAAGGATTATTTCCGACCTTGCATCAAAGCGCAAAGGAATAGTAGACGTACCAAAGCCTTTTGATACATAGAGGTAAGGCGCGCTGGCGTTATACCAGCCATTTACATAGTCACCAGACATGCCGGGTAACACCGGCACATACCCCGGTAGCCTTATCTGTCCGCCGTGTGTATGCCCTGCAAAGATATAGCGGATATTCAGCTGCTCAGAAACGCTGCGTTCCTTATTTATCTCCGCCATCTTCTCTTTAACCGCTTCCTGCTGGAGCGGACTATGAATAAGCAGCAAGTGATGCTCTTCACGTCCTATATCTTTCACGGCAGCTTTAAAATGGCTTTTCCCTTCAATAAAATCGTCTAAACCCGTCACCATGATACGGGTGTTTTGGATAGTGTATGCTTTTGATTCGTTTACCAGTAAATCAACCTGATGCTTTTCGTAGGCTGCCTTTACATGCTGCAGGCTCCTGTCCGCCTTGTAGTCGTTGTTCCCGGGAATAGCCACTTTCTTTATATGCCGATGGAGCAGACCTAAAAATTCATCCATAGCCTCCACCTTACCGGTGGAGTCAAGCATGTCGCCCGTAATTAGAATAAGGTCTGGCTGGAGTTTGTTTACCTTTACCGCCAACCTGTGATACTGAGGAAGTAAAATTTGCCTGATGTGCAAATCCGTCAGCAGGACAAGCTTTAGCTTTTTACTGCTCCTCTTATTCCCGATATCAAACACCTTCACTTTAAAAAAGTACTTCTCCAGGATGATAGCGTCCAGTAGCAGCAAGCCAGTTGTACCCGCTGCCAAGGTCCCCAAAATCCATTTTATATTTTTCCGAGCCATGTATACCTATTGGTTATCGAAACTTATACTTCTTGGCTAAGCAACATGTTCCCTCCATACATGTTGAGTAGCCAAGAAGCAAGAGTTTATGAGAAGCAAAAGCAGTGAAAATTTATTTACAGTATAGCTTTTTCAGCAGCTGAGGAACGGGGCTCATACTGACCCGGTGATATAGCTTCACCTAAGGAATATGTAGAGAAAATTGCTTGTCGATTCCAAAGAATAAAGAATATTCAACTTTTTATATAAACATACGTAAAACCCTTACACCCTAGACCTTAACGATAGTGAGTTGAATTTTCAGCCCTCAGGCTCTCCTCCTTCCGAGCTAGGTTCAAACAGCTTACCGCTTCTAGTAATACAAATTAATGTTTTCATAATAGCATACATTTTTTAGTTTAAAGTAGCTTTTTGACCTTTATCTTATTGGCACTAAAAGTAAATCGCTGTCATGGACCTAAATGACTTTCAAATCCTGACCTCAGACGTAAGAGCAGAAGCAGTCTGGGTATATGGCTCTTTCCTGGCAATCCGGTCAGAGGCAGACCATTATGTTGCGCTATACCACATGGGAAGCTTCTTTGTTGAAGTATGGTATAGTCCTGTAGCCGGTGAAATAGCCCATACCAATGGTTTTAGCAGTGCGGCTTTTTTGGACCCTTACCTGCAGATGATAGATATTTCAGAGGCTGTGGTGGCCTGAATCCTTCCTCTTCCCGCCATAACCTTTCTTCCTTTCAGCATAAGCGCCACGCTTCCTGCAGTTTCAGCAATGCCCGCGCACTTTCACGCCATTGCCATACGCACATAAAAACCAGCAACCACGAGGCAGGACTAGCGCCTGCTTTACCCACACATACCCCGTACATATAAAAGATTTGTGTTGCTGCTGCGTTAACCAGGCATCTTTATTAACTTGTCGTAAAATAGAGCCATTTAAAAACCTGTGGCCCGATGCAAAGACTTCAAATTTTCTTACTCCTGTTCATGACACTTTTCGAAGCGCAGTGCCAGACAATGTCCAGTGCTGAAGTAGCGCAGCAAGCTTTCAAACAGCATTCCACTTACAAAGAACCCGCTATACAGAACCGGCGGTTTAAGCACCAGGATATTGTGCCGCTTCTGGAGCAACTGAAGCAGCACCCGCTGTTTGAGGTGCAGACAGTTGGCAAATCAGTGGAACAGCGTGATCTGTACCTGGTGAAAGCCGGCACAGGAAAAACCAAGGTTATGCTCTGGTCCCAGATGCACGGTGATGAGTCCACCGCTACCATGGCGCTGTTCGATCTTTTCAATTTTCTGCAGCAGTCCGACCAACTAGACCCAATCCGGCAGCAGATTCTGCAGAATATGACACTTTACATCGTGCCTATGCTGAACCCGGACGGGGCAGAGCAGTTTAAGCGCCGAAACGCACTGCAACTGGATCTGAACCGGGATGCACTGCGCTTACAGAGTCCGGAAGCGCAGTTGCTCAAAAGCCTGCGCGACAGCCTGAACCCGGAGTTCGGGTTTAACCTGCACGACCAGAGCCGCCACTACACGGTTGGCACCACCTCCAAACCCGCTACCATTTCGTTTCTGGCTCCCGCTTTTGACCATGCCCAAACTGTAAACACCGTACGCGATCGGGCCATGCGCACCATTGTGGGCATGAACGAAGCGCTGCAGCAACTGATTCCGGAGCAGGTGGCCAAGTACTCTGATGAGCACGAGCCACGGGCCTTCGGTGATAATATCCAGAAATGGGGAACCAGTGTTATCCTGATAGAATCCGGCGGGTATCAGGACGACCCGGAAAAACAGCTCATTCGCCAGCTCAATTTTGCTTCTATCGTTTCCGCGCTGCACCTGATCGCGGAAAACGGCTATACCAACTATGCCTTAGAAGATTATTATAAGATACCGGAAAACGAGCGCTACCTGTACGACGTGGTGGTGCGGAATGTGCGCTATGGAGACAATGACAGGAACATTCTCCTGGACTTCGGGATCATCCGCGATGAGGTGCCTTCTCCTAACGACAAAGGCTTCTACCACCGCAGCAGTGTGCAGGAAATCGGGGATATGAGCGTTTTCTACGGCTATGAAGAACTAAATGGAGAGGGCTTGACGCTGGTGCCGGGAAAGGTATACAGCAAACACTTCAAAAGCATTGCAGCCCTGACACCGGAGCGTAGCCGGGAATTGCTGGCAGAAGGTTATACCACTGTCCGGATAGAGAAGCTTTCTTCCCCCAATATTACTCCTTCTGACTTACCACTGAATGTAACAACCCTGAACAGCAAGCTCAACCATACACTTCGCCTGGAAGGCGGTGCTAATTTTGTACTAAAAGGTGCAGATGGAAAAGTAAAATATGCTATTGTGAATGGCTTTGTATATAACCTGCAAGGTGATAAACCCGCTCTCTTCCATGGCCTGGTGCTATAATTAAGAAGTTTTATAGCATCGCCTTTCACCTGACACGAGGTGAAACATACGCTTGATAAAAACTATATCAACCACTGGCTATACTTATAATGCCAGTGGTTTTTTTATGATGGATGGCTTTGTAACTTACACGCTCATTCCATACCGATCTAAAATTGCATGGTTCTTAATTATCTGTGGGCAAGTTTCTTCCTGATTGCTTTCTGCATTGCTTTATTTCAGCTTATCTTTTTCCAGAACACCACTATTTTCCAGGAGCTTGTCACCAGCACGTTCGACAATGCCAAACTTGGTTTTGAAATCTCGCTCGGCCTCACGGGCGTTATGACACTCTGGCTGGGGTTGATGAAGGTGGGAGAGCGCGGAGGCATCAT
This sequence comes from Pontibacter diazotrophicus, assembly GCF_003367245.1. Classification (GTDB taxonomy): domain Bacteria; phylum Bacteroidota; class Bacteroidia; order Cytophagales; family Hymenobacteraceae; genus Pontibacter; species Pontibacter diazotrophicus. Next base: position 115,415 of record NZ_QRGR01000009.1, read on the forward strand.
CGCCATTTTTGCGAAGATAGTAGGCCCGTTTTTTAACCGCCTGTTTCCTGAGATCCCCAAAAACCACCCGGTGTTTGGTTCTATCCTGATGAACTTCTCCGCCAATATGCTGGGCCTGGACAATGCCGCCACGCCACTTGGCCTGAAAGCCATGAAGGAAATGCAGGAGCTGAACCCCAGTGAAGATACTGCTTCCAACCCCCAAATTATGTTCCTGGTGCTGAATACCTCTGGCCTGACGATCATCCCTATCAGCATTATGGTGTTCCGGGCACAGTTGGGTGCTGCCGATCCTTCTGATATTTTTATCCCTATTCTGCTGGCCACCTTCTTCTCTACCATGACAGGTTTGATAGCTGTGGCGCTTTACCAGCGCATCAACCTGTTTAACCCCGTTATTCTGGCTTACCTGGGCACCTTGTTGTTGTTGATTGGTGGGCTTATCTACTATTTCAGCACCATTCCACAGGAGCAGATCAGCGTTATTTCTATGGTTGCCAGTAATGTGATTCTGTTCTCCATCATTGTTTCTTTTATCACGCTGGCCTTAATCAGAAAAGTAAACGTGTACGAGGCCTTTATTGAGGGTGCTAAAGAAGGCTTTTCGGTTGCCATCACCATCATTCCTTACTTAGTAGCCATTCTGGTGGCCATAGGGGTATTCAGAGCCTCCGGCGCACTGGATATGTTAGTAGATGGCCTGGGATTTCTTATTGCCGCAGCAGGCTTTGATACTGATTTTGTTCCAGCTTTACCGGTTGCCTTTATGAAACCTTTGAGTGGCAGCGGAGCCCGGGGTATGATGGTGGAAGCCATGAATACCTACGGCGTAGATTCTTTTGTGGGTCGACTGGCTGCTTCTATCCAGGGCTCTACGGAAACTACCTTCTATGTGCTGGCGGTGTATTTTGGCTCAGTAGGTGTCCGGAAAACGAGATATGCGCTTACCTGCGGGCTTGTGGCAGACTTAGCGGGCGTAATTGCCGCCATCTTTATAGCTTATCTGTTCTTTCATTAAGAAAGCGATACTTGATGTAATGAGGCCTGACCTGGCGCGGGAATCTATCCCGTGACGTGCAGTGGGTGCGAGTCTCCAGACTCGCTTGTGTAAGCTGAATGTTGTGTGTTTTGTAGCAGGAAGAGAGGTAGAAAAAAACTGTTACTTGTCCCTGTCACCCTGTAAAGGATCTTGTGCATTACTTACAAGTGGGCCACAAGATCCGTTGCTGGATGAAAGAACAGAAAAACTTAAACAAGCCTACTCGTAGAGCGAAGCGGTGCGTAAATCCAGTGTTTCCTGTGGAGAAATGCGCTTTGCCCGCAGGAAGCGCTTCAGTTCACTCGCCTCAAAATTCTGAGAAGCTGGATTCATACTGCTAACACGCACTTTTCCGGATGAATGAATAAACTCCTGATCGCCGCCAATCCACATGCCTACGTGCACCACGCGCTCTGGCTTGCCGTCTTTGGCAGGTATACCAAAGAAAAGTAAATCGCCCGGGCGCATATTCTGCCAGCCTTCTGAGGTATCTACCAGTTCTCCCAGGTGTACCTGCTGCGAAGCGTCGCGCGGCAACACCAACCCATTCATGAAATATACTGTCTTTGTAAAACCGCTGCAGTCTACACCTTTAAAGGAGGTACCGCCCCACAGGTAGGGCAGCCCGAGAAGTCCCTTGCTTGTCTGTACCAGGTTCTCCTCCGTTGGCTGGCGGCTGGCTACCCAATCTTTATACCTGATGGCAGTGCTAGCAGGCACATACCCTGTGCGCCCGTCCGGGAAGGAAACCTCGTAAAAATCCTGTGCCTGCTCCTCTAACAGCATCACATCACCATATACCAGGTCAGAAACGGTAGCTCCTGCAGCATCTGGCGCGGCATAGGCAAACCCATAAGGGTTTGTATAGAGTAGTTTATTACCTTGTTGCCAGTTACTGAAGTTACTGCTGTTCATGAGCGTAATCCCTCCTTCATCTACCCAAGCCAAGTACTTATCCGGCGTCTGCACCAAATACCAGCTCCCCTCCTTTTTCCAGACCTGAAGCGGGGTACCCATCGTGGCCTGTGTGGCCAGTTCTGCTGAATGCTTCGGCTGTGAGCGCAGGTTGGCTACCGAAATGGTGACAATAGCCTGTTGCTCCCCTCCCAATTCTGCTTCGGGCAACACCTGTATGCTATCCACATAGGGCAAATTAGCTTCCTGTAGCTGCTTCAGCAGCGTCGCTTTCGCCTCGGGTATGTTGGTTTCGCCACGAAGCACATTGCCATGCTGTTCCACCTGGAACAGCGCTACACGTTTGTCAGGCGCATACTGCTGGCGTACGGCATCCACATGAGGCTGTAAGGCAGTAGCCTCCGGAGCAGATGTTTGCAGCGTGGTATTGCCTGCAGCACATGACATCAGAAAGCATAACAGAAGTAAAAACGGGCTCTTTCGCATGAAACAAGGGGTTTGATATAATACTTTAACGAATTATGCAGGGTATGCAGTTCATTCTTTCTTTATGGGGCCACCATCTGCATCAGAATACCACAAATATAGGCGGCATACGTTCCGATGGCATAGCCGAAAATAGCCAAGAGCACACCAACCGGGGCCAGCGCAGGATGAAAAGCACTGGCAATGATGGGCGCAGATGCCGCTCCGCCAATGTTCGCCTCACTTCCCACCGCCAGGAAAAAGAAAGGGGCTTTGATAAGCCTTCCGACGATGACCAACAAAATTAAATGGATGATAACCCAGATAAAGCCGATCAGGAACAGGCCAGGCTGGCTCACAATAGCAGTAATGTCCATTTGCATACCAATGGTGGCCACTAACAAGTACAGGAAAACAGAACCAATACGCGAGGCACCTACTCCTTCCAACTCACGGGCTTTGGTAAAAGACAGCAGCACGCCAAGCGTGGTGGCGATAACCACCAGCCAGAAAAAGCCGGAGGTAAGGCTGAACTGCTCCAGGTAAGGCGCGTTGGTTTCAATCCAGGGGGCAATGATATCGGCAAAAAAATGGGAGATACCCGTAATGCCTAAACCCACTCCTATGACCAGCATGGTATCAGGCATAGTTGGGATCCGCATAATGCTGAGCCTGTACTTCTCCACTTTTTCCTGAAGTTCGTTTACAGCGGTACTATCCGCTCTAAAAAATTTGTCTAGCTTCTCTGCCTTACCAGCTCCGAACAGCAGCACTGCCAGCCATATATTTCCCACAATCACATCCACCGCAATCATAGCAGAAAAGAGGTTTGGGTCGGGCTGGAACACTTCAAACATCGCCAGTTGGTTGGCGCCGCCTCCAATCCAGCTGCCGGCAATGGTGGCTAAGCCTCGCCATACTGCGTTGGGTCCGGCTCCTCCCACTATTTCAGGGGCAAAGGAAGATACAATCAGTATAGCCAGCGGGCCACCAATCAGAATACCGAAGGTGCCGGTAATAAACATGACGCCAGCCTTGTGCCGCAGTTTCCAGATTTCTTTCAGATCAAGACTGACGGTGAACAACACCAAACTGGCTGGCAGCAGGTAGCGCGAAGCGACATGATACAGCCCCGACTGCTCCCCGGATATCACTCCGAAAGAGTTTAGAAGGCTCGGAAGCAGGTAACACATCAATACAGAGGGTACTACGGAATAGAACTTCCTGAAAAAAGGATGCTTGCTGGAAGATGTTTTGAAAACGAAAGCCAGAATCAATACTAAGATGCCCAATACAACGGCATCGTTGGTGATAAGAGGTGTTTGTTCAGAGACTTGCTCCATAAAGTTCTAGTATCAGAAAAATAAAAGAATTCCTGAGCTTTAAGCGCAGAAGGTACTGTTGTTGGATAAAAACCTGTTCCGGCCTATGTGGGTGCAGAACTAAAATCGTTGATCAGGTCCGTCAGGCGCTGCAGATCTTGGCTTGTATGCAGGCTGTTCAAAATAACGCGCGTAATAGGTTCATGAGCGGGCGTCGGATAGCGGAAGCTGGAAATGAGCACGTGGTGGTGCTGCAGGTATGCGCAGAGATCTTCTCTGTGCGTGCTAAAGACAGGATAATGGTCAAAGAAGTTAAACATTTCAGGCCGCTCGAGCCTTTCCCGGAAATAAGCAATATTGTAGAATAACTTTTGCCGGGCCTCCGCGAAAACTTCCTCGCAATGGTTGAAGGCGAAAAGGTAGGATGGCACAGCAGGCGAGGCTCCACCAAAGTAGGGGCTCGCCGTCAAAGCTGCTATCAACTGCCTTTCTCCCAGAATAACGCCGGCCGGAATACCAAAGGCTTTCCCGAAAGAACTTACCACTATCAGACGCACGTGCGGCATTTGTGGCAGTTGGCTGTATATGCCGGCTCCACCCGCTCCGGTTACGCCAAACCCATGGGAGTCGTCGATGATGAGGGTAAACTGCTTTTCCGGAGGTAGAGAAGTTAACCAGTTGAAGGAGTAGTTCCGGGCCTGCAGGGGATCAAGTGAATTACAGACAAGCACAATGTGATGCTCCGGCATAGCCAGCACCTCCTGTAGCAGCCAATCCACCCACTCCTCAAACTCATGAGTTGTATTTGGCGCATCTTTCGGGCTGCGCCATACCGCCGGATGCGTACCGGGGGCATACAGGAATCGCCCGCTGCCCTGCAGTGTCTGTACCAGCGTCTGGCCTGCCAGAAAGCCGGAGGACATGGTTAGAGCTGCTTCCGCCCCGGTATATGCCGCCAGATAGCTTTCCGCCTCTTCGTACACCTTCAGCCGAAGATTTGAACGGCGGGAACTGGAGTAATTGGTGCCATACTGCCGCATCCCTTCCACCAGGCACTGCCGGAATGCCTCGTTGCAGGAGATGCCGAGGTAAGAAGTGCCGCTGTAATACAGGTATTCGGCTCCGTCTACCATTAGCGTGCGTCCCGGTAGCTGGTCAGTATGTACATGATCAGGTTCAGACATCAGGCAAGCAGGGTGGTTCCGGTTCCGTTTTCGGTGCTGTAGCTTACTTTGCCGTAGTCGATGGTCACACCCGAGGCAATGTCCTCTCGCAATAACAGTGCACCGTCCATATCCACATAATCAAGCAGCGGCAAAAGCTGTGCAATGGCCGATATACCGACTGTGGACTCTGTCATGCAGCCGACCATTACCTTCATGCCCAGTTCTTTGGCTTCAGCAATCATCCGGCGGGCGGGTGTCAGTCCGCCGCATTTTACCAGCTTCACATTCACCCCATGGAAATGACCGTGGCACTTCTTTACATCGGCTTCGGTAATGCAGCTTTCGTCGGCAATAAGCGGCAACGCAGAGTGCTGGTATACTTCTTTCATGCCTTCCATATCGTCGGCCTTCATTGGTTGCTCTATGAACTCTACGCCCAGCTCCTTCAGCTGATGCGAGTTTTCAATTGTTTCTGCCACACCCCACGCACAGTTGGCATCTACCCTAAAAACGGCGTCCGTATGCTTGCGCAGTTCTTTCACTATGGCAACATCGTCCGGAGTGCCCAGTTTTATTTTATAGAGCGGCCACGGACATTCCTTCAGCTTTTTCACCATGTTCTCGATGGTATCAATGCCGATGGTATAATCAGTCAGCGGCAGCTGGTTCGCCTCCAGGCCCCACAACTGGTACAAAGGTTTGCCGTGCATTTTGCCGAAAAGATCATTCGCAGCCATATCGAGGGCACAGAGCGCAAAGGGATTATCCGACAGCAAGGGCTGCATCTGCGCCCAGAATTCCTCCGGGCTGGTAAGTTCTGCTGCTTCTATCTGCTCCCTGATATTCTCCAGGGCCTGGGTCATGTTCTCAATTGTGAAGCCGTAGTAAGGATTACTGGTGGCTTCGCCATACCCTTTATGCTGCCCCTGCTGCAACTCCACAATCAGGGTTTCCTGCACATCACGTGAGTCGTAGGAGATGGTGAAGGTGTGTTTGAGCGGGAGATTGAAATTACGAATGGTCAGTTTCATCATAGTTCTGTTTGAGATAGGGAAAATATGCACTTTTATTTATATCTGCCACATCAGGCCTGTATTTAACTTATAATTGGCCAGGGAAAGCCGCTTTTAGGGAGGCTATAGCTGAATAAACTCTCAGGATGTCATTAGCTGCTCTACTTGCTCTTTCGGACACACTTGCTCTTTCGGACATCTTTGTCCGAAAGCTACCTGAAGGGGATTTCCTAATCCCCGTGCTCCAACATAACTTCCATAATCATCCTGACATCCTATTCGGATGTAATCTGCTGAAGATATCTGTTTCCCTGTACTACACGCAGGCTACTACTAACGCGGACTAGGAAGTCCGCTTCAGGTAAAGTTCCGGACAAAGATGTCCGAAACAGCTAAAAATCTTTGCTTGGAACAGCAAAAGGAACAGCACAAAGCATACCAGGAAGCACAAAAATTCTATCAATACCTCTCATGCACTTCCGTCATAATGCGCACCATTTCTTCACGAATTTCGGAAGTTGAAACAGCATAATTGTTATTCATGAAACTGAAGAGCAGCATTTTCCCGCTTTTGGTGAAGATGTAGCCGCTCTGGTTGTGCACATGCGACAGTGTGCCCGACTTACCGAACACATAAGGAACATCTGCTTTATAGATATTGCGGAAGGTCCCTAATTGGCCTCCGGTAGCTAAAAGGGGCAACAAACGATCGTCAGGCCGCTCCTGCCGCAGCTTTTGCAGCAGGGCAATAATGCTGCGCGGGGTAAACAAGTTCATGGTAGATAAACCCGAACCATCCACCCACACCGGTTTATCCGGCAAATCAGCCAGAAACGTCTCCAGCGCATACGCAATGCCGCGCTCCACCGATAAGGTATCGGAGATAGTACCGGAGCATAGTGCCATGAGCTGCTCTGCCAGCAGGTTATCACTCACCTTCAGCATGCGCCTGTAAACTGTGTCGGCAGGCAAACCGTATAGCGTCTGCGCATCTTGCGGCACAGGCCGCTTCAGCCACTCCACGGGGCGCTTCAGGGTATCTGCCAGCAGTTGCACTGTCATTTCAGGCGAGGTGATAAAAGGTACTTCTACTGAGAAATCATCCTTGGTGGCTTTCGGGTAAAATGTGAGGTCGTTTGTGCGCAACTCCCGCACAAAAGCACCGCTCCGCGAAACGCCTACAGTATCTGCTTTCACGAGCGGCTCAAACCATGCAGGAGCAGTGGTATAAGGGTTTGCTTCTTTCCTGGCAAACTTGATAATGTTGCCGTGTATGGGAAACACGCTCCGCTCCGGCTGGTAGTAATAGTTATAGTCATCCCAGCCCCAGTTAACTGCGAAGGGCGTACTGGCAAATGGCGCCTCTATGTAAAACAGTTTCTCAGGCCGGTTCTTCAGAAAATCATACGCGATGGTGTTCTTTACATCCATGTGGGTGAAGGTAGGGTCACCGGTCCCCCAGAACAGCAGCGAGTCGCCCCGCACCGCATACTTTAGTGCCGGGATAGAGTCTCCCAGCATTTTAAGGCAGGCGTAGAAGGTAAAGAGTTTCGTGTTAGAGGCGGGTACAAAGAATTTGTCCGCGTTGTGCTCCACCACCATCTGCCCCAATTCCGGATCGTATAATGCAAAACCTACAAAACGCTGCTTCAGCACCTCCGACTCCAGCACCTGTCGTTTGATTTCAGCCGGCCCATACGGGGCAGAGGCAACTGGTGTATGTTTTGGGGTACTGCAAGCCAACAGCAGGCAGGAGCACAGGAAAGAGAGAACGTACTGCCGGAGGCAGAAAAGAAAGGGTTTAGGTAACATCATAGATTCTTTTGCGGCGAAGATTTAAAGGTACTTTTTGTAAAGGTTGTAGAGCACGATTTTATCCTGCTCTGTTAGTACAGGCGTGATATCCGTCTGTATAAAATGCAGCTTAAAGGCACGGATAGCGGCTTCCTTGTCCTGTACATCATAGCCAATGATGCGGAGCGCCTCCTGCGGATTGAAATGCGCCGGATAAAATTCAGGTACCACAACGGTGGCGCTGTCAAGAATAGCCATACTGTCAACCGTGGCAGTGCTGTCAGGAGCAAGCGCAATAGCCATCGTGTCGGGTGTAAGCACTGTGACTGTCGTGTCCGGGGCAAGCGTTGCAGCATGCAGGAAATAGTCGTCCAGAACTCCTTCATCATACCACAGGCCATACCCGTTTTCAGCCAGGAGCTTCCAGGGGAATGTCGGGTTCGGATCTTCTTTCCGGACAGGCGCGATATCGGAATGGCCGATAAAGTTGGCTGTTGGGATGTGGTGCGTCTTCTTCAGAATAGCCAGCACTTTCAGCAGGCTGTTGATCTGTGCTCCCGTAAAGGGCTCCGCACCATTGTTGTCGAGTTCTATACCGATAGAGGAGGAATTCAAGTCGGTGTTATTGCCCCATTTGCCGGAACCGGCGTGCCATGCCCGCATGTAATCGTGCAGCATGTGGTAAACTGCGCCATCCTTGCCAATCACATAATGGGCGCTTACCTGTGTTGCCGGCTCTGTAAAGGTTTTCAGTGTTTGCTCTGTAGAATTCTGCGCGGTGTGGTGGATGACCACATAGTTTGGCCTGCGCATGCTGAAATTGGTGGTGCCGACCCAGTAATTCCCCTGCTGCAGTGTTTCCTCTTCAGGGTTCAGCGCCGGGAATGTACGAAGCGCCTGCGTATGTGCCTTCACCTGCTTTTTGTGTGCCCTGTTCGTAGCTGCATAAGGGTTAGATGAGCAGGAAGCCGCCATACCTGCCAGCAGCAGAAAAAGCAACCTGCGTGTATTCAGTCTCATAAGGAGTATTCTAGTTTTTCTAGTGTAAAAAATTCTACGCCACCATCAGTTGGTGTAGCTACCGTTGCCCAATCCCTTTTCTGAATAGTTTCCGCTGGAAAAACTCTGCTGTGGCATTTCCCGCTTTCAGTGCATTGGAAAATCGCATCCAGTGGTGGGTATCGTCTACCAGCACAAGCGTTTCGAAAGGAACCCCTTGGGCTTCAAGGCGTCGCACCAAATCAATGCTGCTGCTGAACGCCACATTGCGGTCATCATCTCCGTGTATGAGCAGAACCGGTGACCTCCAGGTGCCGACAGATGAGACCGGGGAAGACTCCCAAATCACTTTGGCCGCCAGATCAGCATCCGGTGCACGCTCATAACGGTCTGGTGCAACAAGGTCAGCGATACGCCCGACAGAACGATCGCTCATACCATGGATATCCACGCCTGCAGCAAAGAGGTCTGAGTCGCGCCCCAATGCCAGCGCTGTGAGGTAGCCACCGTAAGAGCCGCCGTAAATGCCGATGCGGCTGGCATCTACCTGTGTCTGTTTTGCCAGCCAAGTGGCCGCTGCCCGTATGTCCTGGTATTCAGATGCTCCGGTAAGCCCTGCTTTTTCAGGTTGGTGAAAGGCATGCCCGTACCCAATACCCAGGCGGTAGTTCACTGACAGCACCACAAAGCCCAGGCTGGCAAGGTACTGGTTCATGGCATAGGCATTGGCATAGTAATCGGAGTAGTGCCACCCTAGGAGCATCTGCCGCGATGGGCCACCATGCACATACACGATAGCTGGTTTTTTGCCCGCACCGCATTTTGGCTCGAATAGCTGCGCATGAATGGTCAGGCCATCCGGCGCTTTATAGGTAACCTGCTGCGGCGTTACCAATTGCTTTTGCGGGAATGAAGCAGGTATAAGATCCTGGGCAAGCACTTTCACCTTGCCCTTGTTGAAGGCCATCACAGACGGAAGCGGCGGGCGCTGTGCTGTAGCCGTTATCAAAGCCACTGTGGCACCATCACCCGTTAACACCGGCGACCATTCCAGGCCGTCCCCGGGTGTGAGTAACTCCATCGCAGCCTTGTCTACCGGAACACGCACGATATGCCGTCGGTCTATATCTTCTTTGTCTGGTCCCGTGTTTGCAGTAAACAGCAGCCATTTTCTATCCTGACTCAGGCTGATGTGTTCGGCCATAAACTCCCCCTTTGTGAGCAGCAGCGGCTCTCCTCCTGCTGCCGGCATGGAGTACAGATGCGGCCACCCGTCCTGGTAAGAAAGAAACACGATACGGTTTTGCGCCGCCCAGTGTAGGTTATAGCCACCTTGTGTGCTAGGCACAGACCCAGGCAGCGTCTCCGGTGCTTTCCATAGCTGGCTAGCTTCTCCGGAAGCTACATCGGCCGTCCAGATAGCCCAGGGCCTGTGGTGCTTTTCCAGGTAGGCTTCAGGAGCGCCTCCTGTGCCGGGTGTGCGTACAAAGACAAGCCGCTTCCCGTCTGGTGACCAGCGTGGTGACGTGTCTTTATAAAAGGATGGGGCAATCCATTTGATAGGTGTGTTGCTGTCTGTATAAACTCCTATAAATGCGTGGCTTCCCCGATTTGAGACAAAGGCTAAACTCTTTCCATCAGGTGACCACTCCAACGAACTGATAGAACCTCTTGCTCTGAAAAGCGGCTTCGCAGCAGCTGTTTTCTTTAACAGCGCCTCCCATACCTGCCCATTCCTGACAAAGGCAACCCGGTCACTGTTTGGGGAGATAACAGGGTCATCTCCCTCTGCCAAGGCTCTTGGCTCTCCTCCGGCAAATGGTACAGACCACAGCTGCACTTTGGGTGGCACCGGATCAGAAAGTGGATTCACAGTTACACCCTCGTCCCATATTGCTCCGTGCTCTCCTCCCCTTACGTACACCACCCACTGCCCATCTGCTGAAAGAGATAAACTGGTGATTTCCTGTCCGTCGTCAACGGAATAGTTTGTGAGTTTGCGGGGAGTAAAGGCCGGCCCCTCCGCCACATACACGTTACGCCTGCCCTGCTCGTCAAACACCCAGGCAACCCGGGAACCTTTCGCGGAGGCTGTCAGGCTGCTTGGGAAAGGAAAACTCCGAACGGCCTCAAATGTAAACTCCTGCGCCTGCAGTGGCACGCCCGGTAGCAACAGCAGAAAGAAAATACTTAACAGGAATAGATAAAAACGATGTTTTTTCATAGTTGACTTGTCTAAGGACAGGATTGCGTACTATTACAGCTGCCTAAATGTGCTAAAATTTTAATGTGTAGTCAACATTTTATTTGAAAGGCAAAGCAGCAGAAGCCCTGAAGTCTCCTCCTGTATTCTACATATTTAAGGATAATGTATTCTCTGGCAGCCACTTCAGTGCTTAAGCTTCTATCACCTGAGCCACACCACGAGGTACCTGACTGTAATATTTACCCCTTCTTTGATGCGCAGCAATTACCTGACTCAGAAAAATTTTCCTGCTTCTGATAGCAAAAACCACGTTTTCTGGATATATTCCATTTCACTTACAGCAGGCAATCCTCCCTGCAAGAAACATTTTTTCAGTGACATTATCATTATTTCAATAAAAGCATCTAATGCTTTAAATAGATATAATTATTGAAATATCTTAGCAGAATAGTTTCACCAAAGTTTTATTATCGTTCAAAGTTTAATCTCTTACATTATGAAAAAAATCTTTACTTTTCTCTTGCTGGTGTGCTGTGTAACCAGTGCCTTTGCGCAGGAGAGCGTAATTACCGGCAGGGTCACGAGTGCCGCAGATGGCATGGGGCTGCCAGGTGTTAGCGTGATTGTGAAAGAGACCACCAGAGGCACCGCAACCGATGCTGAAGGTAATTACCAAATCAGGGTTCCGGACAATAACGCGGTACTCGTATTCCGGTTCCTGGGCTACGAAACCCAGGAAGTGCCGGTAGGAAACCAGTCGGTTATCAATGTGAGCTTAGGAACTGATAGCGAGCAGCTACAGGAAGTGGTAGTGACTGCTTTGGGTATTTCGCGTGAGAAAAAGGCGCTGGGTTATGCCGCCCAGTCTGTAGGTTCAGAAGAACTGACACAGCACCGCCAGCCGAACGTACTGAATGCCATGCAGGGTAAAGTGGCCGGAGCCGTTATTTCCAGCACAGGAGGCGCTCCGGGTCAGGGAACCGACATCCGTATCCGTGGAATAAACTCTATCGATCCAAACCGGCCTCACCAACCACTTTTTGTGATTGATGGAATCCAGATGGATAACTCTACCTCTACTTTTGGCCAGGGCACAGAGCTCCGGGGCATGAGCAACAGGTTAGCTGATTTAAACCCGGATGATATAGAAAGTATAAACGTACTGCGTGGCGGTGCGGCTACTGCTTTATATGGATTGAGAGGGGCCAACGGCGTAGTGGTTATCACAACTAAAAAAGGGTCACAAGGTGCCCTGCGGGTTAACTTTACCAGTACAGCTGGCATTGAAGAAGTTAACAAATTCCCTGATGTGCAGGACACCTACACGCAAGGTTATTTAGGCGAATATGACCCTGAGAGCTTCTGGCCATCGTGGGGACCAACCGTGGCAGAGGCCCGGCAGATAGATCCGACACACCCGACTGAACTGTACAACCACTTCCAGGACGCCTATGAAACGGGCAGCCAGTTCAGGAATTCGCTTTCCTTCGCAGGCGGTACGGAGCGCTTCACCTTCCTGTCTTCTATCTCACACCTGCGCCACGAGGGAGTATTGCCTTTTACAGACTATGAGAATATTTCTGCCCGCCTGAATGCAGAAATCAAGGTAAGCGATAAGTTCAGGACCGGGGCCAACTTCAACTACATCAACTCCGGCGGAAACCGCTACAACGCCGACCGCTTCAACGAAAGCCTCAGCTACTGGTCGCCGCGTTGGGACGTAAGGGATTTCAGAACGCCGGATGGCACCATGAACACGTACGGCAACAACAACCCGATTTATGGCGCTGCCACAAACCAATTGGAGGACGACGTAAACAGGTTTATCGGGGGTTTGAGCTTTGGTTATTCTCCGCTTAGCTGGCTGGATTTCAGCTACCGCATCGGCCTGGACACTTATAACGAAGACCGCACCGCTACAGCGCCAGGTCCGCGTGGACTGGCCGGTGAGCGCGTGTATGAAGACAATGATCAGGGTTTTGTAAACGAGTATACTACCAAATTCAGAGCCATCAACTCTACTTTTATTGCCACGCTGAATTCTTCCTTCGGCGAAAACTTTAACGGAACACTGCGGCTTGGCCATGAGTTGTATGACAGGAGCACGAAAAGCTTTGGAGTGGAAGGCTCCAACCTGGCTGTTTATGATTACTTTTACCTGACAAACGCGCAGTTTCTAACACCACGCCAGCAGCAGGAAGAGTACCGGCTGATGGGTTTCTTCGGAGAAGCTTCTATTGATTACAGAGACTTCCTCTTTCTGACCCTGACGGGCCGGAATGATATTACGTCTACGCTTGAGAATTTTAACCGGACCTTCTTTTACCCTTCTGCCAGCCTGAGTTATGTGTTCAGCGAGCACCTGGAGCTACCTGCATTTATCAACCAAAGCAAGTTAAGGTTATCATATGCCCAGATAGGTAAAGATGCACTACCTTATGCTACCTCCTCTGGCTACGGCACTTACTCTGTGCTCCCAACAGGCTATACCGGCTATACCAGATCTGCCCTACTGGGTAATGAGGAACTCCGTCCGGAATTTACAAACACCTATGAAGCAGGCCTTGAAATGTCGTTCTTCAACAACCGCCTGGGCTTTGACCTTACCTATTACTACTCGCTAAGCAAGGACCAGATCCTGAGCATTAACGTGGCAAACACTACCGGTTTTATAAGAGCAGCGGTTAACTCCGGTGAAATGCGAAACGCAGGTATAGAGCTAGCGCTAAATGCTACTCCAATACAAACCAATGACTTCAGCTGGAATTCGTCACTGGTTTTTTCTGCTAACCGCAACAAAGTCCTGAGCATCAGGGAAGGACTGGAAGAGATTACGTATGCCTCGCAGTTCGGCTATGTTGGCTCCACTGTTACTATGAAACTGATACCAGGGGAAGCTTACGGTAATATCTACGGCTCACATTACCAGCGCTACTATGGCCCCGGTGAAGAGGAAGACCCGCTGTTCCTTGATGAGTCAAGGCCTATTGTTATCGGGGAAAACGGTTTCCCGGTGCGGGCACCGCTTTCAAGCCAGAAAATACTGGGTAACTCTCAGCCCGATTGGATTGGAGGCTTTACCAACACCTTTACCTACAAAAACCTTAGCCTGACAGGCTTGATTGATGCCCGCGTAGGCCATGAAAAATACAACCAGATGGGCAACTTCTTCTCTGCTTTCGGTATAGCGGAATACACCGAAAACCGTGACGATGTAATTGTGTTTGATGGGGTGCTGGCAGATGGCACGCCTAACACACAACCTGTGTACTTAGGACAGGGTGTAGGACCTGATGGCGTAAATTATGGTAACGGCTTCTACCGCAACGTGCACCGGGGCGTGTCGGAGAACTTTGTGGAAGACGCCTCCTGGGTTCGTCTACGTTCCCTGACGTTGAACTACAGTCTTCCGGAGCAGTGGTTCAACAGCATTTTCATAAAAAATGCCAATGTTTCGCTCACCGGCAATAACCTGTTGCTGTCTACAAACTTTTCCGGCTATGACCCCGAAAACAGTTCTACGCCTAGCGGCAGCAGCGTGGATGGCTTTGCCGGTTTTACTTATCCGGCAGTTAGAAGCTACCTATTCACCCTTAATCTTGGATTCTAATTAGAAGCGGTATGAAAAAGATATTCAGATATACGTTTGCCCTTGTCATGATGGGGGCACTATTCAGCTTACAGAGTTGCGAGGATTATTTTGACCTGGATGAGAATCCGAACCTGGTAAACAACCCTCCTTTGGCTACCATGCTGGCTACCACCACTCAAAAGACCGGCCTCAACAGCCAGCGGGTGGCTAATATTACGTCCTACTTTGTACAGTACCTGGCTGGCCCTGTAGCAGGAGGTTCAACAGACACCTACCAGGTAACGGATTACACCAGCACCTGGGATGCACTGTACCTGGCCATGGCCGACATCTATGACATGAAGCAAAAAGGCATAGAAGCGGGAGCCAGTGATTATGTAGGCGTAGCCAACGTGCTGATGGCCTACAACCTGAGCCTGGTAACTGACCTTTGGGGAGATGCGCCTTACAGTGAAGCCTTTGTTAGCACCACCCTCACGCCAGGCTTCGACTCGCAGGAGGAACTGTATAACACATCGCTACAACTGCTCGACGAAGCCATAGCGGAGTTATCCAAAACAGATTCGAATGTGTTATTAGATCCGGACAGTGACCTGATACATGGAGGGGACAAGGAGAACTGGATAAAAACAGCTTACGCGCTCAAAGCAAGGTTCCTGAACAAGGTAAGCGAAACCTCCTCTTATAATCCTGAAGCTGTATTGAGCGCTGTAGATAACGCCTATACCTCAAATGCTGACAATGCAACGATGGGCGTATTCCAGACACGGAACCCTTGGGCTACTGTTGCGCTGAACAATGAAAACCTGGTGTTAGGCGGCTGGCTGTCTGAGCAGTTTGTGGAGCACCTGAAAGGAACAACGACCGGCGTTTTCGATCCCCGGATTGCCCAGATTACAGACACAACTATTACTGGAGAATATATCGGCACACCTAACGGAGTAGGCAATGTAGGGTCAGCCAGTAACACAGTCAGAGACGAGTCTTATATTTCCCGTAATTCACCTCTTTCAGGAGATGAGTCTCCCTTGATAATTATTTCCTACCCGGAAGTGAAGCTGATTGAAGCAGAGGCAGCTTTACGAGCCGGGCAGACAGACAGAGCTTATGCTGCCTACCTGGAAGCAATCGAGGCAAGCATGGACCTGCTGGAGGTAGATCCGGCTGCTGCGGAGGAATACCTCTCTGACCCGGCTGTAGCTGTAGGTGCCTCCGACCTCACGCTCGACCTGATCTTTAATGAGAAGTATGTGGTAACTTATCTGAACCCGGAAGCATGGAACGATGCCAGACGGTATGATTATGCTTATGAAGGCTTCGAGTTACCTGCTAATGCAGACTTATCGACATTTATTCGCCGGGTAGCTTATCCGCAGGGAGAGGCATCCAAGAACCCCAACACGCCTGATAGCCCGGTTTTGTCGGAAGAGCTTTGGTGGGACGAGTAAAACCTGATTTTGTGTAAGATAACGAGTAGAAACAAATAGAAAAAGCCGCTGTAAGTACAGCGGCTTTTTCTATTTAGAGCATATTTCAGACTCATCTCCTGAGCTGCAAACGCGCGCTTTCAAAAATAAAATTTAAACATGCTCTTAAACACTACCGAAGCTGATGCGTTGAAAACAATACTTTTCTCCGGAAGCCATTAGAATGAAGCTCCTTTTCATGTGTCCGGCTGGAAACTACAACATAATCAAAGAACAGAAAGCAGATGTGTTTCTCCTGCTGAGGAAAACCAGGTGCTGATAAATATAATAGCAGATGCAGCATAACAACAGCGATACAACAAACGGGATGTTTGATGATTACAGCCTGAACCCTGATTTTCTGGACGAGGTTTTTTCCCCGGACGGCGCAGTGAAGCCTGCCTACGCCATGATAATTGAGCAGCTCAGCCAGTATTCGACAGCAGACTTAGCTGAACTTTATGAGCGCGCCCATCAAGCCTTTTTTGAGCAGGGAATAACCTTTAAACTTCCATCTGACAAGCCCAAAACACGCGAACGGGTTTTTCCTTTTGATCTTTTACCAAGATTGATCAACAGCAAGGAGTGGGAGAAGCTTGAGCGGGGAGCTATCCAGCGGAACATGGCCATCAACGCGTTTATCCACGATGTATATCACCAGAAGCATATATTCAAAGACAAGCTGATACCGCAGGAACTGGTCACAAACTCTGTGCACTACAGCCCGGCGATGGTCGACTTAGATCCGCCTGGAGGCATTTACAACCATATATCCGGCACAGACCTGGTGAAACACAGCGACGGGGAATATTATATCCTGGAGGACAATGTGCGCACCCCTTCTGGTATGAGCTATGTGCTTTCTAACCGGGAGGTAATGAAGCGAACCATGTTTCAACTCTTCGGCAAGTACGCATTAAAACCGGTGAAAGAATTTACGGAGTACTTTCTGACCTTGATGCGATCTGTGGCGCCAGCCGGTGTAGACGAGCCCAACGGCGCGGTACTGACAGATGGGATGCAGGCTTCGGCTTATTTTGAACATGCCTATATGGCCCATAGTATGGGGGTTCCGCTGGTAGAAGGAAAGGACCTGTACGTAGAAAAGGACAAGGTATATATGAAAACAGTGGCTGGCCCCAAACGCATAGACGTCATGTACAGGCGCCTGGACGATGAATTCCTGGACCCCGAGGTATTTAATGCCGACTCAGTGTTTGGCATACCGGGTATCATGAAAGCGTACCGGAAAGGCAACATCAACATGCTGAACGCGCCGGGCTGCGGAGCCGCGGATGACAAAGCAGTTTACAGCTATGTGCCCGCTATGATTCGGTACTACCTGGGCGAAGAACCTATTCTCAACAATGTGCACACGTACCTGTGTTCGGAGGAAAGTGACTATAAATACGTCATCGAAAACATGGACAAGCTGGTGATTAAGCCGGTAGATGAATACGGGGGCAAAGGCATATTGGTCGGCAGCGCTGCCACAAAAGCGGAGTTAAGCGAATACAAGCAGAAGATTGCCCAGGACCGGAGCAAATACATCGCGCAGCCAATTATGTCGCTGTCAAACCATGCCACCTACATTGAAGGAAACAACAGGTTTGAGCCCCGCCATGTAGACTTACGCACCTATACCCTGCTTGGCAAAGACATGCAGTATGTGCTCCAGGGAGGGCTAACCAGGGTGGCACTGACGGAAGGTAACATGATTGTCAACTCATCCCAGGGTGGTGGCTCCAAGGATACCTGGGTGCTGGAGGAGTAAACTACTTCTCGGAACCTGTTGGAAGCAGAGCGGGAACGCAGGAGGTATAAAGAATCTAATTGAGTACTAAAACGCAAAGCATGATGCTATCAAGAAGCGCAAAAAAGATATACTGGATGGGGCGCGACCTGGAATGGGCTGAGTTTGTAGCTCTTTATTCGAGAGTGCAATATGAAAACCTGATGGATTTGCCAGCAAGGCAATCGAAAGAAGATTTACTGGAATCTATACTGCATGTGGCAGATGCACAGGAGAATTATTTTTCTGTTCATTCACAACTGAAGGCAGAGGACGTGCTTACCTTTATATGTATTGAAGAAGCGAATCCCAATTCGGTTTTAGCTTATGTAGACAGGGTTCGGGAAATGGCAAGGGGCGCTCGTGACGGCCTTTCGCTTGAGCTCTGGGAGTACGTTAACCGTTTCTACCATACCATGAACAGCTATAGCACTGAAAGACTACACCGGGAGGGTATACAGGGTTTTGCCGGGGCAATAGAGTCTAACAGCTGCCGCATTAAAGGTTATATACATAACAACATGCTCCGGAATGAGGCATGGATGCTGTTTTCACTGGGGATGTATATGGAAAGGGCCTTCCTGATAACCCGGACGCTCTTGCACCAGATGCAGGCCATTGCCACGCAGGAAAGCTCCGGGCAGAACGGGCCTGATGAAAGCTACCAGTTTGCCCTCCTGCTTGGAAGCATAGGGGGCTACGAAATGTTTAAACAGGGATATCAAAAGAATGCTTCCCGTAAGCTTGCACTCGACTTCCTGTTGTTAAATACAGAATTTCCGAAATCTGTTGTGCATACCCTCACCTCCATCCACACGATACTGAAAGACCTTCATGCTGCCCGGCAGGAACAGGAAAGCGCTCTCCAGTCTACTTCACATACCATTCTTTCACAATGCCAGGATTTCACTCCAGGGGATCAGGCAGAATCAACAGTAGACTTTCTAAAAAAAACACTGGCCAACCTTCATGCGCTGGCCGGGCAGTTGGAGCAAACTTATCTGAAATTCTGATTTTTCAGTCCCGGACATATCTTTACCTACCTCTTTCGTGTTCATGCCAGCTTTAAACTTTTGCTTATGATACCACCAAAATTAAAATCCGGCGACCATGTAAGGGTCATTGCACCGGCACACGGCCTGTCGCCGAAATTAACGAAGGAAAACAAAGAGCAGGCGATAAAGGGATTTGGCGAACTTGGGCTTACGGTCAGCTATGGTAAATATGTGCATGAGCGGGATGAATTCAATACTACCCCCATTGAGAAACGGCTGGAAGACCTGCACGATGCCTTTACAGATCCCAATGTTCAGGCCATTATCCCGGCGATGGGTGGTTCAAGCGCCAATCAACTGTTAAAGTATATTGATTATGAACTGATAAGGGAGAACCCGAAGATCCTTTGTGGCCTATCAGACATTACGGCATTGGCCAATGCGATTTATGCAAAAACAAAGTTGGTCACCTATTATGGGCCCCATTTCACGATGTTGGGAGCGAGTAAAATTGTAGATTATTCTTTTGAGTACATGAAGAAGACCTTTTTCTCCGATGCCGCTGTCCGGATAAATCCTTCTGAATACTACATCGATTCTGAATGGGACAGCCAGGTGATAGTTAATGAAGGATTCTGGTCAATAAATGAGGGCGAGGTGAAGGGAAAGAGCATTGGCGGGAATTTCATTACCCTCAATTTATTAATGGGCAGTGAATTTATGCCGGACCTGACTGACTCCATCGTTTTCTTGGAAGCAAACAAGGTCATCGAATTCAGAGACGTACAAAACTACCTGCAGGCCATCCTCAACCAGCCCGACAGCCATAAGATAAAGGGCCTGATCATTGGCCGCTTTCAGAAAGACACCAGCATGACCCGTGAATTACTCACCACCATGATCCACAGCAAAAAAGAGCTAAAAAATGTACCGGTTGCCGCTAACGTAGACTTTGGCCATACCGCTCCCATGTGCACCCTGCCCGTTGGCGGCAATATCAGCCTTCAGGTGAAGAAAGACGATAAGGTGCATATCATAGTGGAGGAACATTGACAGCAGCCTGGTTATAAGTTGCTATCAATCATTTGCATCCAGGACCGTTTTCCTGCTACTGCTGTCTTTACTGTAATCTATCCTGAACTTCTCCAGGTTCGGGAGGTGCTTCTTTTTTCGTTTTAACTCATGCTGGTACATCACCTGCCCTAAATCTTTCATGAAGGGAAATCCTACTTCCTCATACTCAGAGTTGTCGTCGTTGAAAATTTCATCTTCATTCACAAGTATAACGGCCGTCAAAAGAAACTCCACCTTGTTTTCAAAGTCCACGATGTAGGCATTGTCAATTATAAAGCCATAGGCATCCCCTATCTTATTGAAAATCCGGATATTGTCCGGTATCGGTTCCTTTCCATTTCCAAACATCAGAAACTTCACATAACTGTCAGGATACTCCTGTGGGTCGTAGGCGGGGTAGTCGCTTTCGCGGGGAAGCATCGACATATACTTATACAAGAAGGCATAGTCATCGGGCGTCAGGTTAAACCGCTGCTTTTCCGGAACTGACTCCGGGAACAGCGTGGCTTTCAGAATTCCCTGCAGGTTTTCTACGGATATGTAATTCTTACCTGAAAAATCCATCGGCTCATTCACAAACTTGTCGTCCTTATAATGGCCTTTCCCCAACATGACGTTGCTCAACCTGGTTGGTACAGGTGCAGGATTCCTGTTGAGTGGCTGCCGGTATAGGATATTGTCACCTTCATAAAAAGTAAAAGGATTGGTATGGGCATTTTCATCAGGGCTCAGGAAGATGGACAAGCGATGCACCAGCCGTACATCCTCATAGCCTTTCTGGTGCAGCGCCTGGTTAAGCTGCTGCTGCCCTATAAACTCATATAAGCGGTTAAAGGCATCGTTATCACTCACAAGCAACACCTTTTTGATATAATGCGCAATAGTAGGAAGCTGATTTTGCGAACTGCTGTCGACTTTTACGTCACTTTGGCCGGCGTATGCACTGTCTATCTGCAGAGGCGTGTATTTGTTTAAGCCTGCAATATTTAACTCATTCAACTTCTCCAGCGCTACCAGCGCCGCCGGCAGCTTGATGGTGCTGGCCGGGTAAAAATACTCCTTCTCGTTAAGCCGATAATTATAGGAGGTAAAGTGCGGCTGGTTCTGAGCGTCGCGGTCTATTTGCGTGTACAGGATCTGCACCCGGTACTTATCGGGGTTATCCAGTATCTCCTGAAACTTCTCCGGGTGTTCCTTCAGGACTTTCTGAATTAGTTTCTTTGACTTCATCGTCTGTGCAGAGGCAGCCTTTTGGTGCAGAAATAAACTTGCGTGGAGGAACAACAAACACAAAAGCACTGGCAGCCTTAACTTGCTGCGCCGATCGGTTTTACTCATAATAGCCGTGGATATTCTAATATCAAGGTACAGACTTTTATGAACTTCTCCATATAGGAAGCGGAAAAGGAAAAATACTGAAGAAAGAATTACGTTGTACTTTCAATCAAATTCCTGGCAGTACACATCAAGTTTATAGTGCTGAAAACTTATAATGGCCAGTTCAAAATTTATTAATGCCACTGCACTTTTGCAGTACATCAACCTTTGCTAACTTTAAAGCTTCTCAAAGCCTGAATCATACGTCTGTTTTCTTTATATGAAAAAAAGTATCCTGTTTTTTTCTGTCTTCTTATTGTTCATCACCAAAGTATCTGCACAGAATGACACGGTAAGAGTGCCGGCTCCTACTGTTATAGCCTCTCCCCCGACTGTTATAAATACTCCCCTGAAACTTAATTTCCCGGAACAACCG
The DNA here is from genome assembly GCF_003367245.1 of Pontibacter diazotrophicus. Lineage (GTDB taxonomy): Bacteria > Bacteroidota > Bacteroidia > Cytophagales > Hymenobacteraceae > Pontibacter > Pontibacter diazotrophicus. The sequence continues at coordinate 137,006 of NZ_QRGR01000009.1, forward strand.
AACTGGAACGTATTGAAAGAGGGAGAAAGACTCCAGTTTGAGGCAAAAGCCTCCGGTGGTGCTGACAGCACTTATACCTATGCCCTCACACAGGGGCGGGAAGAGGGAATGGAATTTGACTCCCTTGGCCGCTTCTCCTGGACCCCCAGCTACGATTTTGTAGACCGCCTGAGCGATGGGCGTACAGTTCAGCTTCTTTTTGAGGCAAGAAACAAAAAAGGTGAGAGTGTGAACCAGGTAGTGGAGTTAAAAGTAGAGCATGTTAACCGCCCTCCTGTTGTTGCCGAACTGAAGCCGTTCTATGTCCGGTATAGCACGCAGAACACCTATACCATAGAATCATCAGCGGTAAAGGACGAGGACAATGACCCCATTGTGTTTGTGCCTGTTACAAACGCAATGCCACAGGGAGCCAAGCTCTCAGCACAGGGAGAGTTTACCTGGAAGCCGTCCACCAGCCAATTCAGGCAGCTACAGAAAGAGCCGCTTATGCTGGAGTTTTATGTAGAGGACCAGCCGGCAAAAGCCCGTACGAAAGGTACTTTTAAAATTGCAGCAACCCAGCAGGATCTGCCTCCCAGCATACAGATGATTCCGTCTCAGAAGAGATTCGCCTATGATGAGAATGCCACCATCAACATTATGTTTCAGTTGACCGACGAAAACGGGGAAAGCGATATAGCCTCGTTTAGTTTTATTTCTGAAAACACAAATGTTCCTGCCACCGCGCTTGTGAAGAACACACCTTCCCAGTATGAGTTTATCTGGAGACCGGGTTACGATTTTGTGAAAGACCCTCTGGATTCTCTTACGTTTGATGTCACCTTCTTTGTGATGGATAGATCGAACCAGCGGGATACCCGCACAGTGACTTTCGCGATAAAGAACGCAGTGAATGAGGAAGAAATGGACCAAAAGCTCTATAATGAGTATCGGTCGTCGCTGGTAAAGGCCTGGGATCTGATGGAGCAGTTAAAGGAGGCTGAAAAGGACCTTAAGAAAAAGTACAACCGGGCTAAGAGAGGGAAAAAAGGCAGATCACTTACCAATGCCTCTTTAGGAGCCGTAACGGGCATTTCGCCAGTGGTAGTAGAGGAGCCTGGCACTTCTAAAAAGATAACTGCCGTTGGGGGCACCATGGTGATGACGATTGGAACGCTGGAAGCAACCGAAGTAATCGGACGCTCTACCAAAGACCTGATAGAACGCCTGAACTACATTATTGAGAAGCGAAACGAGCTGCAGACAAAGGGCGACATTTTTGCCCGCAAGTATGCGCTTAAATCATCACGCCGCAGCCCGGAGTTTATGAAAGACGTTGATAATTTTGTGGCCGTGATGAGCCTGAAAGGCATGGTAGCCCTGGAGCTGGATGCTGGCTGGCAAAACAAATCTAAGCCAACAAACGAAAACGTGACCAAAACATTCAAGGACTTCAGTTCCGGGAACTGATTGCTGTAAATACTGAAGTAAATCAGCGCCCTCATCATATAGTTTAAAACTGTATGATGAGGGCGCTGATTTTTCTTTTAGACCATTATTAACTAAATACTGCGTACGAAGCTGTCCTACAGAACCCACCCCTGCCCCTCCAAGGAGGGGAGGGGAATCTGCAGACAGGCAAAATATAATACGCATGAACCGCTGATTTTTCTTTTAGATTTAGCCGGATCCCTCAATCAGGTATCCTGTTTTGTTAGGAAGCAGAGATGTTCTTATGCTTTATCATTCCTGAAATACAACCTGAAAGTTGTTCCCTTTCCTTCCTCACTCTCCACTTCTATTCTACCGCCGGCATTGTCCATCATGCGCTTCACAATGTAAAGCCCCATGCCTGTGCCATCTACATGGGAGTGGAAGCGCTTGAAGAGGGTGAACATCTTACCAACGTTTTCCTCACTAACTCCCAACCCGTTATCCGCCACGGTTAGCAGTACGTGGTCCTCTACCTGCTCCGCTTTAATACGCACCTGGGGCTGCCGGTCTGGCGAACTATACTTGATGGCATTGGTTACCAGGTTATACAGGATGCTGTAGAGGTTCTTCCTTGAGAAGCGAACATGAGTCCCCTTTTCAAAGTCGGTATGCAGTTGGGCCTTCGCCTGTGAAACCATGTCCTGGGTGTTAGCCGCTACATTTCTGAAAACCTCCTGCAGCTCTACCAACTCCGCTTCGCCGTCTATATCCCGCTGCACCTTGGCAATGTCTGTCAAATCTTTGATAACATCCTTAAAACGGCGGATAGAATCTTTTGTCATTTCAAAAAGAGGCTTTGTCGGTTCCCCTGGCAAAGGGTCTGACGACTCTATTTGCTCTTCCAGTAACAACAGCAAACCTTCAATATTGGCTACCGGTGCTTTCAGGTCATGCGAGGCCGTGTACACAAATGTATCCAGGTCAGCGTTTACTTTTAGCAAATGCTCGTTAGTGCTCTGCAGGCTTTCCTGAGTGGCCTTCAGGTCTGAGAGATCGATAAAGGAACCCAGCACCCGGTATGGAATCTGGTACTCATTCTGCAGGATATAAGCACGGTTTGCTACATAGGCGTAGGTTCCGTCTTTTCTGGCAATACGATACTCCCCCGACCACTGGTCTTTGCCATAGTTCACAGCATTGTTTATCTCCTTTACCATCTGTGCCCTATCATCGGGGTGCACTATATCAAACCATCCCTGCACACCCGGGTTCATCTCTGCTGTCTCGTAGCCCAGTATGCTTTTGAGGCTCTCACTCCACCAGATTTCATTTGTTACCAGGTTCCAGTCCCACACCACATCATTTGTCGCCATGGATACCAGCCGGAAACGCTCTTCGCTATCGGCCAGCGCCTGCGTACGCTCTGCCACCCTTTTCTCCAGCTCATTGTTCAACCTGATTAAATCTTCCTCTGCCTTTTTAATTTCTTCATAAGCGAGTAAGACTTTTTCTTCCGTGATTTTCTTCTCTGTGATGTCGGCCATGGTGATAGTTACCCCGTCTCCCATTTTCACAGCAGCAATTTCGTACCAGGCTTTATGGTTATTTACCTCCAGTTGCTGCTCGATGTGTAGTGGCTGGCCAGTCTCCACCACGCTCACAAACTTTTTAAAGAGACCGCTTTTCTTCAGAAAGGGAAGGTCTGCCAGCACATTATTGTTTACAAGCCGCGCGTTTGACTTACCCAGTAGTTCCTCCGCCTTCCTGTTTAGCAGACTCCAGGTAAAATCTGTTACCTCTTGCTGCTCATCCCGCACAGCCCGGAAAGCCATGATATTGTTCAGGGAGCTGTTCAGCACGCCCTGCACCACATTGCTGAGCTCCTTTAGCGTGGTAACATCCACAAAGCTGAGCACAATGCCATCTTTATGGCCATCATGCTTCAGGTACGGAATAATACGCATGAGAAAGCACCTGCCTTCATTTGTCTCTACCTCCTGCTCCACCTCACCGGACGTATTGTTTACTTTCTGTATGTTCTCGAGTAAATCAGCGTGCCTCAGATTGTGAGACAGGTGATGGATAGGGCGCCCCAGGTCACTGTCGATAATGTTGATCAACTCTTTCACCGTAGGCGTAAACTTCCGGATAATAAGGTGGTGGTCAAGGAAGAGCTGCCCAATGTTCGAGCTCCGGATATAGTTATCCAGGTCCTCGTTCAGTTCATGCAGCTCCTTTATCTTTAACTGATGCTCGGTGTTTACGGTATGTAGTTCCTCGTTCAGGGACTGCATTTCCTCGTTCGAGCTTTGCAGTTCCTCGTTAGAAGACATCAGTTCCTCGTTCGTGGACTGCAGTTCTTCGTTGGAGGTGCTTAAATCCTGTACCGTTAAATGCAGGCCCTCCCGAGCTTCCTTCAGCTCCATCTCCAGGGCAGAAAGCTGCTGGTAATAGTCCGAATCCGATACCATAGACAAGTCTGTGGCTTTCGGCAGCAGGTTCGTCTGCGCAATCTCCTGCAGCAGGATGAGTATTACCTTCGGTTGGTTTTTGTCAGCAGCGATGGGCCGGATGGAGACATTCACAAACCAGTCTTTCTTCCCGTTTTTCACAGCCACCTGCCGGACCAGTACTTTCCTGTTCTGCTTCAGCGCCTTCCGTACGCCTACGCTTATCGCTACCGCCAGTTCTTCCGGTACCATTTTCAGAAGATTAAAGTGCAGGCGCCTGTTAGGGAACTTTAAGAACCGGCTGATGTCCCCGATGCCGTGCAGCAACTGGTAGTTCTCATCCACATAAAGCCCCGTCACCTTAAAATCCTCCGCTACTGAATCCATAAAAGATTCGCTGTAGCGGTTGAGCTGGGCAACCTTAAACGTAGACTGCTTATCCGCAGACAAGGCGGGGGCATAGTCTGTGATACCGTAGTTTTGCTGTATGCTGCGGCTTTCCTTTATCTTCCGGAATAGTTTCCACTTTCTGTTTTCCTCAGAAAAGAAGGCTTTCATCTCCCCGATGTTCTCACTGGGCCCCAGCAACAGATAACCGTTCTGGTTCAGGGCATAGGGAAACAGGGAAAGGACTTTCTTCTGAAGGCTCGGGTTAAGATAAATGAGCATGTTACGACAGCTGATCAGGTCGATCCGGCCAAAAGGCGGGTCTTTCTGCAAGTCGTGCTGTGCAAATACAACCAGCTTCCGGATTTCCTCATTCACGATATACCGTTCCCCGCGCTGGTGGAAGAAGCGCGCCAGCCTTTCAGCAGAAACATCCTTCGCTATGGAGGCCGGGTATGAGCCTTTTGAGGCTTGCGTGATAGCGCGCTTGTCTATGTCTGTGGCAAAGAGTTTTATGTTCGGCTCTCTCTCCATCTCCTCAAAGCACTCCTTAAAGAGAATGGCCATGGAGTACACTTCTTCGCCCGTACTGCAGGCTGTTACCCATACTTTAACAGGCTCATCCGCTGCCTTGCTTTCTATAATCTGGGGGATAACCTCCTGCCTCAGTAATTCGAATGCCTCCGGGTCGCGGAAGAAATGGGTAACACCAATAAAGAAGTCCTGGCTTATCAGGTTGATCTCCGCAGGGTTTTCATGCAGATAGTTCAGGTATTCCGGCAACGTCTTCAACAGCAGGGTATCCATGCGCTTCCGGAGCCTCCGGTTAATTGTCGCCTGCTTATAATCCGTAAAGTCAGTCTGTGTATGGGTATAGATCAGGTCCAGTATTTCCTGTAGTACGGCGCCATCCTCTTCACCATTCTCCTGCGATTTTACCAACGGCACCTTGCGGGTGTAGCCGATGATTTCTTCCGGCATACGCTCCGGTGACAGCACATAATCTGCGAACCCGGCCTCGATGGCGCTGCGGGGCATGCCATCGAATTTGGCTGATTTCGGGTCCTGCACCACCACCATGCCACCGGCCTCTTTGATGGCCCTGCCCCCCTTTGTCCCGTCAGATCCTGTGCCCGACAATATAACGCCAATCGCATACCGGCCAAGGTCTTTCGCCATGGACGCAAAGAAAACATCAATGGCAAAATTCGGCTCCCGGTCCCGGGTTTTATCTGCCAGGCGAAGCCGGCCCTTTTCCATGGTCAGTTGTTTGCCGCTGGGCAACACATACACACAGTTTGGCCTGGTGAGCATATTGTCCTCCGCTTCCTGTACCTGCATCTGGGTATGCTTCGAGAGCAGCTCCGCCATCAGGCTCTTGTGGTCGGGCGAGAGGTGCTGTATAATAACAAACGAGAAGCTTGAGTTGCTCGGAAAATGGTCGAACAGCTGATGAATGGCCTGTAAGCCACCTGCAGACGCACCTATACCCACCAAGTAGTGATCTGCCGGACGGGATGATTCTTTGCGTACAGGCGCCTGTTTATTCATATCAATCATAAAGCTCAAACCTTGAATAAGGCTGAAATAGGCATGCTCTTAATGTCTTTCTTTAATTATCTTTTCCAGCACAGCACTTCTCAGCGCTTCTGCGGCATCTGTTTCCTCGGCCAGCCAGGGCAGCGAAGTATGTTTAACCGTTTCCTGGTATGTGGCAAAAGAATTTCGGGGGTGGTATGTTTTCCCGTCAGGTTCCATCTGAATGGCGTTGTTCGGGTTGCCGCCCCAACTGACGGTTTGCAGCACTTCAGGCCGAAACCCTAAAATATACTCCCCCTGCTCGGCATTAATTGGCAGAGCGATTAGCCCACTCACCACATCCTTATAGTCTTTGCTTTGCGCGTACTGTTTAGGCAAGGAATCCGTCATAAACAAGCCGTCTTTCCTGTTTCGCCGGAGCCAAGCCACCAGTTCTTTTATCTCCTGGTTGCCGGGCGTGCTCCCGCTCGTCCGGATGCCGCCCTCAAACAAAACCGCAGCACCCGTAAGGTGTAGCAGGTCATGCAAATTGGTGGTACCAGACAACAGGCCCTCCGCAAAATTAGAGTTGGTATATAACTGCTCCAGCAGCCGGGCATGTACGCCTCGCAGCTGCGCCTGTAGCAGGACGGTATTCTCTCTCTCCTTGGAGGCTATTTGAGCAGACACAATACCTGAAAGCAGTTCCAGTGCTGACCGCAGCTCATAGCTGGGGTGCATTGGCAACTTATGATGACAGGAGATAAGCCCCCAAAGCTTATTGTCGATGATCAGGGGCAGCGACATAGAGGCCATGATGTTCAGGTTTGCCAGGTACTCCAGGTGCACAGTGGCCACGCTGCGCAGGTTGCTATCTGTGAGGTCGGTGAAGCGCTGTGTCAGCGGGTTAATAACCGGAATGAGGCGCACAGGTACGTAATCGCGGGTAGGGATAAGCCTGTAAGGGTTGCTGAAGTACAGGTCTCTGGCTTGCTTTGGCACGTCGGAGGCAGGAAAGCGCAGGCCCATATAATCCGCCATGTCATCCTCTCTGGCCTGTCCTATCACGATACCGTTCCATTGCGGATCAAACTGGTATACCAGCACCCGGTCAAAATCAGTGAACTTCTTCATCTCATCAGCTGCCAGCTGCGCTACTTCCGCAGTGGAGTTTGCCTGTTTCAGCAAAGAGGTAATGTACTTGATTTGCTGATAGAGGCCCAGGAACGACTGCTCACTTGAAGGAGCTGTGTTCTCCTCCAGTTCAATGATTACATACTCTTCCCTGGGGTGCACTAATGCAGTGAATGCCCGTGACGCGTCCTGCACTGTAAATGTAAGTGTTAGCGGAATCTTCGCCTGGCTGTTCTGGTTTGCAATCTTCGCCTGGATATCGTCATACTGCCCGGCCGGCAGATAGGCTGAAAGCGGCTGCTCCAGCAGCTCATCGACAGGGATGCCCAGAAAAGAATCGGCATTGTCACTGGCCTGCACAATGCGCAGCTCCGGCTTATTTACCACCAGCAGCATGCCGTGGGGCTGTATCAGGTTGACCAGGTGTAGGGGAATACTTCCGCAGAACTCCGAGTCGTAGTTTTTTTCAATACTTACATTAATTGTTGCCGCTTTTTTTTCCATGCAGTCTAGTGGGTGATGCCTGCCCTCCGGGGCTTTACAGCTGTTCTTTTTTAAAGTTGATAATTGCCATACGTGCTTTTTGTTTAGACCAGCCGCCGATTATCTCAATATACTATCTGCTCACCTGGTCGAAAAAACGGACTTTCATGCTTCCGGGAACAAGCTTCAGCCCTTTTGGAATGCCCTGGTGTGCCTCCTTCATATGATCTTTGTACCAGACGTTATAGCTATTATCATCCTCCCAGTACGTCATCACCCATATCTCGCTGCCATTGTCCTGCGGCGAGAGCACTTTCATCTCCAGAAACCCGGCCGCATCATCTACAAGGTGAGGTCTTTTCACAAACGCCTGCTTCACCTCATCCTCCATTCCATTGGCAACCTCAAATACACTTAACGCTATAAACATGCTGTTTTCATATAATTAGATAAAGGGAGAACTGCTTTACAATCCTCCTTACGATACAATACCCTATGTAAATTTAGCAGTAGTTAAGGAGTAGGTCAAAAATTAATGCAGGATTTGTCTTTTTTATCTGATATAAGCAAACCAAAATATCACTATCTAACCTATTAACAGCAGTTTATGGTTCGAACGCTATCCCTTTCGCAAGTACTTGTATTGTGCCGGGCCTGCTTGTACTTTAACTTTCCCTTTTCTACTTCCGCCGTTATATTTTTTATAATAGTCAATCAGTGATTCCGCTCTCTACACTTCTTTCTTGTTCATTTCACTGTCCTTACGGTATTAGCTGCTTCTTTACGACATGAATCAAGAACAAGCCATCCCTCAATAAAAAAAGACTGCCAGCTTTGGCAGTCTTTTTTTATTGAGGGATGGAGTAAAGCCTATTTCCTGCTCATCGCAACAGCTCCGTTAGCCTTGAGGACCTTATCAAAAAACAGCATGTGGTAGCCCAGCGCATTTTCCCAGTAGTCCCAGGTGTGGCCACCGGGGCGCTCTGTGTAGTCGTGCGGTACCTTTTTATATATCAGTCGCCGGTGCAGTTCCCGGTTCGGCTCTATCAGGAAATCATCCACGCCACAGTCAAAGATGAGTTTTACATCATTTGCCTTCATCTGGTCTGCCATGTTCACCACTGAGTTAGCGGCATACTGATCAGGTGTGGCTCCTACCGGGCCAAGTATACGCTCAAACCCGGGTGCAATTTGTTTCGCAAACTCAGGGGGTATGCGCCAATTGCCAATGTTGAGGTCTAAAGCCCCGCTCATACTACCGGCGGCACAGTAAAGTTCGGGATGGCGTGTTGCCAGGTAAAAAGCACCATGCCCTCCCATGCTCAAACCAGTTATAACACGCCCTTTCCGGTCGCGGATGGTACGGTACGTGTTATCAATTTTATCCACCACCTCTTTTGTGATGTAGGTCTCAAACTGATTGTCCTTCTGCACAGGGCTGTTTAGGTACCCGCCTAATTTCTCGCCCTCCGGCGTTACAATAATGAGGTTGTACTGGTCAGCCAGTTTGTGTAGCAGCTTCTTATCAGGCGTTTGTCTGAGCCAGTCGCTGAATTGCCCTCCTCCCCCATGCAGCAGGTACAGCACAGGGTAAGTGGCTTTACTTTTGGTATAGGTTTCAGGCAGCACCACCGCCGCCCTGTAAGTTTTTTGCATCGCCGCGCTCGGAATATCCAGCGAGTCTACTTTAGCCCCGAAGGACTGTAAACTCAGGCCCGAAAGGCAAATGAGCAGATAGAAACGAAATAGTTTTTTCATTATGATAGGACTTTCTGTATAAACAAAGCAATACCTACTTCGTCTGAAGCTTGTCCAGTATAATATAGCGCCCTCGGTTCTCTTCCGGTTTGGCTACCGTCTTCACATCAATGTGCATCACCTGCACTTTGTCTTCATTGTTGGCAGTTGGCCAGGTTGGCAGGCCTTTCCCATTCGGGTTGCCACTTTTAATAAAGTTGGCAAAGTAATTCTGCATCACCTCTGACACCTGGTAATCCTCCGGCGTCCAGGCATATACTTTATTTGAGGCCAGGTTACCCATGGCGTACTCGATTTCTGCGGCATGTACCGCCCCACGAGCAGCAGGCATTTTAAAAGCGTTCGGGTCCTCTTCTTTTACAACGCCTCCGGCCAAGCCAGAGGAAGCGTTGCCCATTTCCGCTGTCATAGGTGGCCGGGGGCGGGAGAACAGGTAACGGTACACCGGCTTTCCGGAGCTCTGGCTGTGCAGGTCCATCCACTTCCAGGTGCTGTAGGCAATAAACCGGTCGCCTGACAGGTCTGTGGCAGCCTGTAGTGCTTCCTCGTCCGTAGTGGCTTTGTATACCTCCAGCACCTCGTCTGCTTTCTCGCCATACAGCCTGCGCACTGCATTCTCATAATTTTCTACTGTAGGCTTCTCTTGCCCCATCACCATCATATAGTTCATCTCCTCCGAATTCCAGCCAGCCAGCAGCGGCACCTTTGCCTGCTCACCGGCTGCGTAAATAGCCGCTGGTGACTTCGGGAAGAAGTAGCCATCAATTGTTGCGACAAAGTATCCCATACCCTGATTGCCTGCAGCCTCTAAAAGTTGCTGCGCCGGCATGGCACGTAGTGCTGCCAATGAATTGGCTCCAAGGCTGGAGGCGAATTCAACTCCGTTTTTCTCTGCTTCAGCTAGCGGAATCGGGTCCAGGCTTGAATTAACCAATGCACCGCTCTCACCGATTGCCCCTGCTATCAGGCCCTTGGACAATGGAGAGGCCATCTGAGCACTAACGGAAATAGAACCGGCTGACTCGCCCGCAATCGTCACTTTAGACGGATCGCCACCGAAAGCAGCAATATTCTGCTGCACCCAGCGTAGGGCAGCATTCTGGTCCATGTAACCGTAGTTGCCGGACGAGTTGTGGGGTGACTCCTTTGTTAACTCCGGATGGGCGAAGAAGCCAAATGCTCCGAGCCGGTAATTCACAGTTATAGCCACAATACCTTTCTGCGCCATGCTTTCTCCATCGTAACGTGCCTCCGAGCCGTCACCAGCCACAAAGCCGCCGCCATAGAAGTACACCAGCACCGGCAAGCGCTCTTTTTCTGACTTTGCAGGTGTCCACACGTTCAGGTAAAGGCAGTCCTCGCCCATGCCGTCAGAGCGGAAGCCCATGTCACCGAACACAGCCAGCTGCATACCCCGTGGCCCGAACTGCTTTGCCTCGCGCACCCCCTGCCAGTTCTGAACAGGCTGCGGCTCCCTCCATCGCAGGTCGCCCACAGGCGGTGCGGCAAAAGGCACTCCTTTAAAAGCACGAATTCCGCTTTGCTCTGTGGTTCCTTCCACAATGCCATTCACTGTTTTCGCCTGTGTAGCAGTTTGCTTGCCCTGGCTGGTCTTTGCTTTTTTTGTTTGTGCAGATGCCTCTGGCATTGCCTGGCCGCTCAGCAGCATCAATATTAAAAGTAGTTTGAGGGGACGTATCATAAATTCTTATCAGTTTGTAAAATGCCTGTACTTTATGTTATTTTGACATAATGATAGACATTATTTTCATTATGTCAAAATAACACATTAAGCTTTTAACTCTATGCCTGACCCAGGAAACCCTGTTGAGCAACCTGATGCGGCTCAATTTCCCCTACTACCACAACTCACACTGGACTGTATCATCCTGGGTTTTCACGAAGACCAGCTGCGGGTGTTGCTGCTCCGCTGGAAAGACACCCAGGAATGGAGTTTACCTGGTGGGCCGGTTCGTCAAAACGAGTCAGTGGATGCGGCTGCCCATCGCATATTAAAAGAACGAACAGGTCTGGACCAGCTGTTTCTGCAACAGTTCCACGTGTTCGGTGATGTAGTACGCTACAACCGGGAAGAGATTAAGAAAAAGCTGAAGCACGTTATAGACCCGGAGAAGTGGTATGAGCGGGCAGTATCTATTGGCTACTATGCCCTGGTTGACTACTCCAAAGTAAGTCCCACACCGGATGCTTTTACGGAAGAATGCCAATGGTGGGATATAAAGAATATACCCCAGCTGTTATTCGACCACAACCACATCATAACTGTTGCGCTGCAGGCGCTCCGCATCCAGTTAAGCTGGCAGCCCATCGGCTATAATCTGCTGCCGGAGGAATTCACCATGCCTGAACTACAACGGCTTTATGAAACCATACTTGGGCGGACGCTGGACCCGCGTAACTTCCACAGGAAAATACAGGGCCTGGGAATAGTAGAACGCCTGGAAACCCGGAGAAAGGGTGGTGCCCACAAAGCCCCTTACCTGTACCGGTTTAACAAGGCGCAGTATGAAGCGATGCTCACTGAAGGAAATTTGTCTTTTAGCTGATGTCGGTTTTGGTGTTATTTCTTAATACGCAATTCGCTATACGTGATTCGTAGTTCTGGTGTCGTTAGGCAAACTATCGTGTACAGCCTGAATGAGGTCTGCAACCGGATTTATAAAGTCCTTATCCTCCCAGTAGTCTGAATGGCTGAGGGGTGTCCAGCCTGTGTTTATTTCGCGGTCCTGCGTTACAATATTGTCGTAGGCATTTGGGAAGCCTTTGCTCAGCGGCTTGAGGGGCCAACCCAGTATGTCATCCCGATCGTAGAAGTTATGCCACTCAAACAGGTTGTTTGGTTTGCTGATTGCCACTATCTGCTCCAGGCCTGAAACAAAAAGTGGGATATTGCATCCTGATGTTACCAGCAGCCTGGCAGTTCCTAACTTCTGGAATTCTATTGGCTCCTGCCCTTCCCAGATTCCCTTGTTTTGCTGCGCATCCCATATGTAATTTGAGATAATCTGGCAGCCTAAAGAGTGGGCTATAATTATCACAGGTCGGTCCTGGTCCTCCAGCTCTACGCGCAGGGCGTTTATTTGCCGCAGGATAGTGTGTTGTATTCTCCTGTAGGAACTGTCTGCCTCGTTTGGCCTGAACTCGGAAGTGGCGGCATCACTGAGGAAGTTTAGAAAGAATTTCCGCAGCCTTTGCTGATCCAGTGGGTTTCCGCTCTGCACCATGTTCTCCCACACCCTGTCCTGGTGCACCTGAAAATCGCCGTGATACCAGATGGATTTGAAACTCAGGTCGGCAATTGTCTCTTCCCTGAGCTTTTTATAAAGGTTATGCTGCAGGGCATTGGCATAATCCGGCCGCTGACTGCCCATTCCGTGTATGGTCAGTACTCCAAACTTCTTTGACATGTCTTTCCCGTCTCCCGCTCTTAATGGATGATTATGCTTATGAGTCACCCGCACCAATATAATACATATTTGTAAAACCTGCTTATATAGCCTAAATAGGGATTTTAATTTCGATGTTTTTAATTACTTCTTGCTAATCCGTCTGTATGTGTGCCCATTAAGCTGTCAAGGGAACTTAGGTAAATTATATAGGAAGCACGAAAGCTTACAATCCCCTCCCTCAACGGCAATGGCAGCAGCGTACCCTTTACCCGGAAACAAGTCCTGCACATACCAACAGGAGGCTTCCCCATTTTTGCCTGGTAAGGTCACTGCTGAAAGCTCCCCATGTATGCAGGAGACATCACATTGTTCCATTGGAAACGAAAGCCCCTCCCCCTTCGCCTTCAGAACGGATTCTTTTCTGGTCCAATATTGAAAAAACACCTCATACCGTTCTTTTTCAGGAATCCCTCCCAGTAAACTAGCTTCGCCTGGTGAAAAGAACCTCCGGGTAATTTGCTCAACAGCAACATCATAGCGGATATGTTCAATATCAACCCCCATGTTCCGGTTAAGAGCCACAGCGTATAGTGCGAATCTGTCGGAGTGTGACAGGTTAAAGCAAAGTGAATCGCCACCGGAGTTCGCTTCAAGTACTGGTTTGCCATGAGGAGAGTAGGCAAATCTTATGCTGCGCGGTGCCTCCCCCAGGTAGTGCCCCAAGATGTTACGCAATATGCCACGCGCAGCGATGAACCGGTCCTGATCTTTTCGAAAGAAGAAACGACCGGCCCTTGCCACTTCGTCTGCGGAAAGAGTGTGCAACAGGTTTTCTCTTTGATGCGCGGAAAGATCAAGGGATGCGCACCACACATGCACCTCTTCTGCGTGGGCCAGTGCCCCAGGTAGTACCTGCTGCCATTGCTGCTTATTTGCTGCCATGCCTGATAAAGTATTCCTCTTTATTTTCTTCTGTGAAGCTGCATCATCATGCCGTGTTTGGGGCGCAGGTTAAGAAGTTGTGCCATCTCAACCGAATGGTCAGGCACCAAGGTCATGCGCCAGAATTGTGCAATAGAGGCGAGCACCAGTATCCCTTCCAGCCAGGCATAATGTTGCCCGATACAGGAGCGTGGGCCCTCGCTAAACGGGAAATATTCGAATTTGGGATAGTGCCCGTCCGGACGCTGAGCCCAGGAATAAGGATTGAACTGCTGGGGATCCGGATGGAAGCGGGAATCCCGGTGTATCAGATACGGACTCATCAAAACGATGGTACCACCCGGCACAACATAATTGCCTATAGCAAATTGTTCGAGCGCCTGGCGGGCAATAATGTAAATAGGCGGGTACATCCGCATGGATTCTGTAAAAATCATCCGGGTGAATTTTAGTTGAGGATAGTCATCCAGCGTTGGCAGCCTTCCCTGTAGTACGCTATCCAGTTCCTTGTGCAAATCAGCCTCTACCTCCGGATGTTGCGAAAGCAGGTACCAGGTCCAGGTGAGGGCTATGGAGGTGGTATCAAATGCAGTCAGAAAAAGGGTCAGGGCCTCATCTCTTATGCTCTGATCGCTCAGGCCGCCGCCATCAGTTTCCCCCTGTTCCTGTAGTAACAAGGAGAGTAAATCTCCATTGTTCAACATGCTCCTCCTGCGTTCAGCAATGATCCTGTAAATGGTTTTATCCAGTTGAGCTTTCGCTCTGAAAAAACGAAGGGTTCCTGGAAGCGGAAGCTTCAGCAACAACTCTGCAAAGGGTAGCGTGATCCTTCCAAAAAGGCTCATGATAGATTCCAGGGCCTGATCAATTTCCGGGGCTTCTTCTTCTATGTCTACATTGAACATGGTCTTACCCGCGATCCCTGTACTCATCTTCATCATTTCTCTCATCACATCCACGCGCATGCCATCTTCCCAGCCATTCATCAGGCGCGTGGCATACGCAGTCATGGCAGGCGCATATATACCCATCATCCGGCGGTGAAAAGCTGGTTGTATGATGCGTGATTGACGCTTGTGGAACTCCCCTTCGCTAGTCAGAAGTCCCTCCCCCAACAGTACCTTGGCCATTTCCAAGGGCCTGCCCTTCACAAAATTGCTATGTTGCTTCGAGAGTACTTCCTTTATGTAATCAGGGTGATTCAGGTAAACAACCCGAAGCGGGCCTATTTTAAAATGAACAATATCGCCGTATTGCCCTGCCAGCTTGCTCAGAAAGCCAAGGCTATCCCGTCGAAATCGAAGGAGGTTTACCAAAGAGATAGTAGGCTTTGGCCCAGGGGGGAGTTGGGAGCTGTTTGCCGCTTTGCTCATGCTTCTTTTGGCTTAAAAACGATAAACAGCACAACCTACCTGTATTCCGGAGCCTACTGCAATCAGTAGCCCGGTGTCGCCAGGCTTGACCAGCCCGTTTTCTAGGGCGTACGCCATCCCGTAAGGGATAGAAGAAGAAAACAGGTCGGACCCCGCCCCCACTACATCTACAAATTTCTCGGAAGGTAGCGCCAACTGAGTGCCTAATCTGGCAATAAACGCGGAGGAGATTTGGGGAGGGAAAACCTTATCAATTTGACTGGCCTTGAGCCCCTCGAGCTGCAATAGCTCCTCTACAGCAGGCTCAATATAAGCCAGGTACTTATCCTCTATATCCGGTTCTTTCTCAAAATGCAGAAAGGGCTTGACGTCAGCGGTAGAACAATAGGACGTATAGGCATCGAGCGATTCTGTATGATAATGAAACAGAAAGCGTGAAAATCCCCTGTTATTTTCCGGATGAGCATCCAGAATGACGGCAGAAGCAGTTTCACACACGCCCAGCAGTTTATCGGGAAATAGAGTGGCATTGTTTTCAACTTCCGTAGCTACAATCATAGCCGCTTTGCTCATTCCCGCCTGAATTGTCTGCTGCGCTACATAACAAGCATTCAGAAATCCTACGGAACCGTTGAAAACATCAAAGGCAAGCGTTTTTTTCTGTTCCTGCCCACCATAACTTGCATTCATGTTCAGCTTTCCTGCCAATAAAGCAGCAAAAGCCGGCTCCAAAAGATAATCGCTGCGGTAAACACCGCTATGTATGAGCAGCCCGATATCGTTGCACTGGTAGGAGGAGTTCTCCAAGCAATTGGTTGCTGCACTCTGCTGTAAAGCCAGGGAGTCCGTATTGTTGATGGTTCCTTCCGGAAGAGTCCCTATACTTTCCATTCGGATACCGGGAGTATGACACTTGCTCTGGGGATTTGCATGCACCGTAGCAGGCTCTTTTATTATTTTACCCTTTTGTGCTCCCGTTTGACGCAGTCGATCCGGCAAATCATCGAAAACATACAGCGCTGTACCTACGGTGAGACCAGAGGCCGAAATGCCAAAAACCACTTTATCCCCGGATTGCATTTTATTTTCCCGAATTTGATCGGCTATGGCAATAAAATGAGAAGTGGAGGCGGTATTGCCGCGCTGCTCCAGGTTATTCACCGTGTTACCATCATGCAGGATATCGTTGCTCAACAGACTGTTGATCTCATTCTTCGCACTGTTCAGCGTCAACTTAGAGGTTTGATGCAAGACCAGGTGCTGGATGTCAGCGGGTGACCAACCGGCCCGTTGCAGCACATCCAAGGCGGCGGCCGCGCCGGACTTAATGGCTACATCTGTCAGGTTTACCGAGTCCGTATGCATGATCCACCCTCCATGTGCTGATGTTTTGGCGACACAGTAAGGGCTGTAGCGGCCAAACGTCTGAAGGTCAATTCCCTGAAAACCGGATTTATTATCAGCGGACTTCTCCAGGATCAGCGCTGCACCGGCATCTCCCAGGGTCAGGCAGGCGAGCCTAGGATCCATGAAACCGTCCATCTCTCTTTGGGCCGTACGGGTAAGGTGGGTAATGTATTCCCCACTGACCAGCATGGCCCGGCGGATGGCCCCTGTTTGTAACAAAGCATTGACGAGATAGATACCGGTAAACATTCCGGCGCAGGCATTGGTGATGTCGAAGGCTAGGGCATTGCAAAACCCAAAAAGATTTCTGAGTTTGACGGATGTGCAGGGCTCAAAGGAAACTGTATCCAGCGCATCATACCTGGATATATTACAGCAAATCAGGAGATCTATATCTGCCGGAAGATAGGCTGATTTTTCAAGGCAGTCGGAGACAGCCTTTTTAGCTAAATCAATGGAAAATTCCTGCTGCCCCGCCATGCGCCTGCTTATAATACCGGAAACTTTTTCCAGGGGGAAGCAACTTTGGCTTTTACAGCCCTGCAACACCTCCGTAGTAGAGACAGATTGGGGTGGAAGATAGATGCCGATACTCTCAATAATGGTGTTTTGCTCCTGGTCCATATACCCCTCCCTGCGAAGTTGAACATCGTGATGAATGATATGATAGGTATTCCCTTATAGGCCAGACAGGCGGTTTTGTCCTTTACTCTGACCGGAAGATAATATCATCCCAAATTACGTTGGGTTTTGTGGTGCCTGTATAATTACAACTTGTTATTTTCATAAATATAAAATATATTGGATCAAAATAAAAACAAATATTCTTTTACTTATTACCGTTAAGTACCTATAAATAAGGTTGGAAGAGCTGGACAATGTTTAGCTCTTCCAGCTCAAGGCAATACACTAGCCTCTCGGATGGTCAACACTTGCTAATTTAATTCGACCAACCACAAGGCTCTTCATCTCTTATAGGAGAGCAGGAGAGATTTCCTTCTACGCACCATGTCACTAACTATTTTCTCTTAGTTAGGAGCAACATCTTCAATTGACGGTTCAGCGATACTTTTTACTGCTTTCATCTCCTTAAACATGATAGTTCTGCCAACATCACTGGTTGATATTCTACATTATCGCGCGACTGAGCAGCCCGATAAGTTGGCTTTACGGTTCCTGGAGGATGGAGAAGACGAGGAGGTTAGCATAACATATAAAGTATTAGATGAACGGGCACGAACTATCGGAGCCATCCTGCAGGCATCCACTAAGGTTGGAGAAAGGGCGCTGATCCTTCTTCCGGCGGGACTGGATTTTGTTGCGGCCTATTTGGGTTGTCTGTATGCGAAGGTTATTGCCGTTCCGGTACCTCCTCCCCATCCTGCCCGTCTGGAGGCAACGCTTGCGGCAACGCTTCGAATAGCCGGTGATGCCAAACCGGCAGTCGCGCTGGTAAGTTCCTCTCTCTTCGAAGCAATAGCGCTTCAGAAGCAAGTAAAGGAGCAGTTCAGGGGAATCGAACTGTTAGTAGCAGCGGCAGATGGCATAACAGATGACGGTGAGAAATGGCAACAACCGGAAATCGAGGATAATGACCTTGCCTTTCTCCAGTACACCTCCGGCTCAACGAGCTTGCCCAAAGGGGTCATGGTAAGCCATCAAAACCTGCTGCATAACCTGGGCCTGATCGAAGCATCTTTCGGTCAGTCAAGTGCAAGCGAAACGGTCATCTGGCTCCCCCCTTACCACGATATGGGACTTATAGGAGGCATACTGCAACCACTATACACAGGCAACCCTGTTACCCTCATCCCCCACCTGATGTTTTTGCAGCGGCCTGTTCGTTGGCTCCAGGCCATCACGCGTTACCAGGCTACCACCAGTGGAGGCCCTAACTTCGCTTACGACCTGTGTATCCGGAAGATCAGGCCAGCGCAAAGAGAACAGCTTGATCTCAGCACCTGGGAAGTCGCATTCAACGGGGCTGAGCCTGTCTGTAACAGGACGTTGGAGCGCTTTGCTGATTTTTTTGCCCCTTGCGGTTTTCGCCGGGAGGCCTTTGTTCCGTGTTATGGACTGGCAGAGGCGACCCTTTTGGTTACAGGAGGACCGAAAGCCAGAAGACCTGTGATGAAAAACCTGGAAAAGGCAGGGCTTGAGCACAACATGGCAATAGTTTCTCCGGAAACCAGCAGCGGCATGCAGACGGTGGTAAGTTGCGGGCAAAACCTGGGCAGACAAACGATCAGAATTGTTGATGCAGAAACGCTGCGCCCATGCCTACCGGGTCGGGTCGGAGAGATCTGGGTCTGTGGCCCCAGCATTGCGAGCGGGTATTGGAACAAACCTGTGGAGACAGCAAGCTCTTTTGGCGCACGCCTGCCTGGCAGTGAGGAAGGTCCCTTTCTGCGTACCGGGGACCTAGGCTTTCAACTTGATGGGGAACTTTATATAACCGGTCGCCTTAAAAACCTGATCATCATTGATGGGAAAAACTACGATGCGCAGGATATAGAAAGAACAGTGGAAGCCTGTCATCCCGGTATAAAGCCGTCAGGATGCGCCGTATTTGCCATCGAAAATGCCGGGCGTGAACAAGTCATTGTGATGGCTGAAATGCAGGTTAAACTAGTTACAGACACAGCAGAAGTCATAAAAGCGATCCGTAATGCTGTTGCCCAACAGCATGAACTTCCTGTCTGCGACATCAGGCTAGTTTTTCCTGGCAGCATCCCGAAAACCACCAGTGGCAAAACAAGGCACTTCGTCTGCAAAAAGAACTACTTATCCGGCACCTTAAATGAGATCATACCAGCATGAAATTCGGAATATTCATTGATTTACAGTTGCCACGCCCCTGGCAGGAAGGGGATGAATACAAGCTTTTCCAGGAAGCTTTGGAGCAGGTAGCGTTAGCAGATCGCTTGGGTATCGACTACGTCTGGGTGCAGGAACATCACTTTCTTGAAGAGTACTGCCACTCCTCTGCCCCGGAGGTATTCCTGGCAGCCTGCAGCCAACGCACGAAAAATATACGCCTGGGGCACGGCATCGTGGCGATGTCCCCCCGGTTCAATCACCCCGCAAGAGTCGCAGAGCGTCTTGCCACACTCGATCTGCTCAGTGGCGGACGTGTGGAATGGGGAACCGGGGAGTCGGGGTCTCGCATGGAACTGGAAGGATTTGGGGTTGACTTCGTGGACAAACGGGCCATGTGGGCGGAAGCGTTACAGGAGACGGCAAAAATGATGCGCCTGACCCCCTACCCTGGCTTCCAGGGGAAGTACTTTTCGATGCCGCACCGGAACGTGGTGCCGAAGCCCCTGCAGAAACCCCATCCCCCAATCTGGGCCGCCTGCTCCAACCGCGATAGTCTGCATTTGGCCGCCCAATTGGGCCTTGGGGCGCTGACTTTCGCTTTTGTCAACGCGGAAGAAGCCAAATTCTGGGTGGATGAGTATTATGAAACTTTCAAAAAGGAGTGCAGGCCCCTTGGGCAGGCGGTGAACCCCAACGTAGCCATGCTAACAGGCTTCATGTGCCATCCGGATCATGAAATAGCGATCAGCCGTGGCCAGGATGGCGCTCAGTTTTTCGCCTACGGGCTAGGACACTACTGGCGCGACGGCATTCACTTTCCCGGCCATACCGACTTGTGGAGTGAGTTTCAAAAAAGACCCGTTTCCGCAGATCAAAAACTTGAAAGGGAACGCAAGAAGGCCGGCATGCGGGGCATTGGAAACCCAAAGCACCTGATTGAGAACTTCCGCTCATTCGAAACTGCCGGAGTCGACCAGTTGATTCTTTTGCAACAATGCGGGTCATACCAGCATGAGCATATTTGCGAGTCCCTGGAGCTTTTCGCGGCTGAGGTCCTGCCGCAATTCAAGGAAAGGGAGGCGAAACGAGAAAAGGTGAAGCAACAGGAACTGGAACCATTTATCTCTGAGGCACAGCGACATATTCAGGTGCCGGAGCTCATGAAAGAAGTGCCGCCTGTTGAAGCCTACCCCCTTATATGGGAAAAATTGAGTTCCGGCAGCCCCCAGGGCACACCGGATCGGCGGCCCGGCATGACAGCATTCTGGCAAATGCAGGTAAGTGGGAAACGCCCGAAGAATTAAATCTGAAGGGCCGGTTTTAGATGGTTATTTGAACAATGCACTGAGGTATGAATGCAAGAGAAATTCAGGATTGGCTGGTAGTTCAACTCGTGGAGGAATTTAATATTGGTCCGGGTGAGATCGATGTTCATGAACCCTTCACAAATTATGGGCTTACCTCGCGTGATGCCGTGACCCTTTCAGGCGACCTGGAAACGTTGTTAGGGCGTCGGCTTTCCCCTACCCTGGCGTATGAATATGCCAGCATCTTTGAGCTCTCCCGTCACCTGGCCGAAGAAGCGGAAACCGAAGGAACTGCCGCAGGTGAAACCGCACCAATAGTTGATGCCAACGAGCCAATTGCCATCATTGGCATGGGATGCCGGTTTCCGGGTGCCGCAGATCCTGAATCTTTCTGGCAGTTGCTCTTCCATGGGGTGGATGCGATATCCGAAATACCAGCAGATCGCTGGCCGAAGCAGGCATTTTATCACCCCGATCCTGCTGTTCGCGGCAAATCTATTTCAAAGTGGGGCGGCTTCCTGGACAACATCGATCAGTTTGACCCTTATTTTTTTGGCATTTCGCCAAATGAAGCCAAACACATGGATCCGCAGCAGCGGTTGCTGTTAGAGCTGTCCTTTGAAGCCCTGGATAATGCCAGCCAAGGGGTGGAACAGCTTGATGGAACCCCCACTGGCGTGTTCATCGGGATTTCCGTTAATGAGTACAGCCATATCCACTTCAACAACCCTGAGGCGATCTCCAGCCACTCGGGCACGGGAAACGCCTTGTCTGTCGCGGCCAACCGGATTTCTTATTTTTTCAATCTCCGGGGACCGAGCATAGCCATTGACACGGCCTGCTCCTCGTCGCTTGCGGCGGTGCACCTGGCCTGTCAAAGCCTCAGAAGTGGTGCGTGTTCCATGGCCCTGGCTGGGGGAGTGAATCTTATTCTGTCGCCAGCGCACTCCATTGCGTTTACCAAGGCTGGTGTGCTTGCACCAGACGGCAGGTGCAAAACATTTGATGCGGATGCCAATGGGTATGTACGTGGTGAAGGGGGCGGTGTGGTTGTACTGAAGCCACTCTCTTCGGCCTTGGCGGATGGTGATCCTATCCTTGCCCTGATCGCCGGAAGTGCTATGGCCCAGGATGGCCGTACCAATGGATTGATGGCCCCGAACCGGGAATCGCAGGAAGCCCTGTTGCGGGAAGCCTACCGGGCAGCGGGTATGTCTCCGGGCAGTGCCCAATATGTAGAAGCGCATGGAACAGGCACGCTGCTGGGCGATTCCATGGAAGCCGCGGCTCTCGGCACAGTCATCGGGGCGGAGCGTGATCAGGCCCCTTGTGCCATAGGCTCTGTCAAAACCAACATCGGGCACCTGGAAGCTGCCGCGGGAATAGCCGGTTTGATTAAGGTGATATTATCCATGAAATACCAAACCCTTCCCCCCAGCCTGCATTATCACGCTCCCAATCCCCACATTCCCTTCGATGTGCTCCATCTCCGGGTACAGCAGGAAGCAGCCCCATGGCCTAAGGCTTCAGGCCCGGCCATCGCAGGCGTGAGTTCATTTGGTTTTGGGGGTACCAACGTACACGTGGTCGTGCGGGATGCGGGGCATCATTATAAGGACAAGGAACATGAGCATACCCAATTCGCGCAATCCCCTTGCCATCTTCTACCTCTTTCGGCTAACAGCCAGGAAGATCTTCAATCGCTGGCTGGCAGCTTTCAGGACTTACTGGCCTCTGATTTTAGTGTTTCAACGAAAGACCTCTGCCTTGCCGCCGGTAAAAGACGCAGCCAGTATCCTGTCCGTCTGGCGGCAATAGGTGAATCCCGAAGCGAATTAGCCAACTGCCTTCAGGCTTTTATGAAAGGGGAACAGCACCCGGGCCTTTTACACAGTGGCATGGCGGCGGTTCAACCACCAAAGCTGGCGTTCGTTTTTTCGGGGCAGGGTGGGCAATGGTATGGTATGTGCCGGGAGCTGCTGATTCAGGAGACGAGCTTTTCCCGGTCCATTGACCGGGTAGACCGTGAGATTCAGAAACAGTTCCAGTGGTCCTTAAAGGACGCGCTACTGGCAGAACCATCGGAGCAGCGGCTCGAGGAGGTTGACGTGGTGCAGCCAGCGATCTTCGCTATCCAGGTTGCCCTGGCCGGGTTGTGGCAGGAATGGGGCATAATACCCGATGCTGTCATCGGGCATAGCATGGGCGAGGTCGCCGCCGCCCATGTGGCGGGGATACTGACGCTGGAAGACGCAATACGGATCATATGCCTGCGCAGCCAGCGCTTAAAGGACCTGCGCCAGCGGGGAGCGATGCTGGCAACAGAACTGTCACCCGATCAGGCTGAAGAATTGCTAAAAGGGCGCGAAAACGAAGTTTCCATAGCTGCAATAAACGGTCCTGCTGCTACCATTCTGTCGGGAGATCCAGAGGCATTGCAGGTCATCATGGACACTCTCGGCCGCCAAAACCTGTTTTGCAGGTGGGTCAAGGTGGATGTTGCCTCCCACAGCCCGCAAATAGAGCAGTTGCGTACTGGTTTAATGAAGACATTGGATGGACTGCACCCGAAACCAGCGCGGCTCCCCTTCTACTCAACAGTGACGGGCGCCCGGGGAGACGAACTGCTTTTCGATGCTGCATACTGGGTCGATAACATCCGAAAACCAGTCTTATTTTCAGATGCGATTGGGCACATGCTGGAAAGCGGCTATTCCCTTTTTGTAGAGCTTGGCCCCCACCCAATTCTTCTCAGTTCCATTCAACAGTCCCTACAGCCCCATCACCAGCGCGTCAGGCTGCTGCCTTCGCTGCGTCGGGAGGCACCGACGCAGCAAACCCTGTTCAGTACTTTGGGTGCCCTTTATACAGAGGGCTTAACCGTTAGATGGAAGAACCTTTATCCTGAAGCCGGCAAGTATGTACAGCTCCCCCCGATTCCCTGGCAACGGCAGCGCTACTGGATGGACCCCACTCCTACCAGCACAAACCTTACTCCGTATCAGAGACAAAAGGAGGGTCCGCTAGTGCACCCATTGCTAGGTGCCTGGATTGATCTGGCCAGTTCCCCTTCCACCCGAATCTGGCAAAAGGAGCTTAACGTGGAAATGCTCAGGTTCCTTGGAGACCATCGTATCGGAGACGATATAGTGTTCGCTGCTGCTGCATTCATGGAAATGGCCTTACAAGCTGCTGACGAAACAGGCATAAGCCGCTCGCACGGGATGCTTGACTTCTTTTTCACAAAAAAACTGATACTGCGGGAAAGGACCCCCATGACCATTCAGGCGCTTTTGACGCCGGTTCAGGATAGCAGCTTTACCTTCCAGGTTTTTAGCTGGACCGGTCCGGAAGCAGGTTGGGCACAGCACGCTTCCGTCACGTTCGCTCAACACCATGAAAATAACGCTGCGAGCGCATCAGCCGGAAAGCGCCAGGGCGAACTTCGGCAGTATTTGTCATCGGAGCTTTCTTCGGAAGAATTCTATCAATCGCTCCAGCTTCGTGGTTTACAGTACGGACCCGCTTTTCGCGGCGTAGAACACATATGGGGCAAAGACAAGGAGGCACTAGGGCGGGTCAGGTTACCGGAGGCCCTGCAACATGAAAAGGATGCCTTTCAAATACATCCGGCACTGTTAGACAGCTGTCTGCAGGTGCTGGCCGCGATACCCGCCGTCCCAAATGTTCATGGCCTTTACATCCCAGCTGAATGCAGGCATATTAGGTTCTTTTCGCGACCTACCAGCCTTCTGTGGAGTTATGTAACCTTACAATCGGAACCGGCCCCAGGTGCAGATAGCATCCATGGGAACATTGTTTTATTTGATGAAAACGAACAAGTCGTTGCTGAGCTGGAAGGCTTGCGCCTGCAGCGTATGGGAGGCCGCAGGCGCAACCTCTCTACACTGGACACCTGGCTGTATCGGCTAGACTGGCAGGCGCGGGGCATCTCAGGTATAGAGCCTGCAACGAGCCGCGAAAAAAGGAACTGGTTGATCTTGGCGGACGAAGAGGGCTTCGGAGCAGCATTGGCCATCCAACTGGAAGCAGAAGGTGATACATGCTATCTATTGCCAGCCGCGGAAACTCTACACGAAGGTGAGGGTGCATTACGGGAAACAATGGAAAGACTTATGGGAGTAATTACTTTGCCCTTGTCCGGCATCGTTCATCTGTGGAGCCTGTCCATCCCCCCGCCATCTTCAGTTCCCTCTGAAACCATGAGCTTCTACGGGTGCAACAGTGTCTTGTATCTCGTGCAGACTTTGGCCACTCACTTTGCCGGAACGCCCCGATTATGGCTGGTGACACGAGGCGCCCAGGCCATCCGGCCTGGTGAGCCGATTACTGTAGAGCAGTCCCCTTTGTGGGGTCTGGGAAAAGTAATCAGCTTTGAGCTTCCCGAGTTCAGTTGTACCCGCATCGACCTTGATCCCCAACAGTCCCCTTCAGAATCAGTGCCTCTTCTTATCAGGCAGTTGTTGGTAGCTGATCAGGAAGACCAGGTGGCATTCCGAGCCGGCGAACGCTTTGTGCTCCGGCTTTTACCATTCAAGCCAACGATTCCATCCTGCACTACCGAAGTGGAACTGCGCGCTGACCAGACTTATTTGATTACCGGCGGCTGGGGTGGGCTTGGGCTCGCAACCGCAAAGTGGATGGTACAAAAGGGAGCACGACACCTGCTTTTGGTGGGAAGAAATAAACCATCCCGTTCGGCTATGCAGGTGATAGATCAGATGCGGAACACAGGCACTCAAGTAGTCATAGTACAAGCAGACGTTAGTGATCAGGCGCAACTGAAGGAGGTATTTGAGAAGTTAGAACAGGATATGCCTGCGTTGCGTGGCCTTGTACACGCCGCAGGCGTGCTGGATGATGGCGCTCTGCTCAACCTGGACGCACAGCGGATGAAAACGGTCATGGCGCCGAAGGTGGAAGGTACCTGGGCCCTACACTGTGCTACTTCCGGCCTCTCCCTCGATTTCTTCGTCCTCTTTTCGTCTGCGGTCTCTGTCCTGGGGTCTCCGGGGCAGGGGAATTATGCTGCTGCCAGCTCCTACCTGGACGCGATGGCTCACTATCGTCGCCACCTGGGGCTCCAGGCCATCAGCATTAACTGGGGGCCCTGGGCTGAAGTCGGTTTAGCTGCGGAGACAGCAGAAAAACTACAGGAGCAAAATGCTGCTGCGCAGCATCTCGTCAAGGTGATCGGGATTCAGCAGGGCCTGGAAGCGCTGGAGTCTTTTTTGGCAGAACCGGCGCCCCAAATGACGGTGTTGCCTTTTAATTTGAAGTATTTGCTCGAGCTTTACCCAGCGGCCGCCGCTATGCCTTTTTTTGAAGAAGTGAGAGGAAGTGATACCCATGTTGCCCGTCATTATGCGCGGCCCAACCTGCGCCAGCAGTATGTTGCCCCCCGAACGCAGGTGGAACACAAACTTGCGGCGCTATGGCAGCAAACCTTGCACATCGACCGTGTGGGCATGCACGACTCCTTCTTTGAACTCGGCGGCGACTCTGTGCTTGCGGCACAGATACTGGCATTAGCCCGAAAAACATATGGTGTTAATATAAACGTCCAGGAGGCTTTCCAGGCTTTTACAATCGAGCGGCTTGCGGAACTACTGGAAGCTGAGATCTTAAAGCAAATTGAAGAAATGAGCGAGGAGGAAGCTGAAAGACAACTTGAATAGCGCAACTGCAATGACAGAAAAGGAATTCTCACCGGCAAAACGCGCCCTACTCGAAAAGTGGCTGCAAGGGCGGCAATCAGATAAGAAGAAGCCGTCCATCCCCCTACGTCCGCCTAGTAGCCCGCACCCGCTTTCATTTCCACAGCAGCGCCAGTTATTCCTCGAACTGCTCGAACGAGGCACTGCGGTAAATAACCTTTCGGTCTTCATCAGGTTAAAAGGCCCCCTGAATCTGAGTGCATTGGAAAAGAGTACTAATCAGATCCTCGCGCGTCACGATAGCCTGCGCACAAGTTTCTCATTTGCACAAGGTTTGCCTGCTCCGCACGTTTGGGAGCAACTCCTGATCAATATTCCCATCGTTAGTTTGCTCGACCTGGAGGTTGCTCAGCGGGAGACAGAAGCGCGTCGTCTGGCCGAAACGGAGGTGTTGCAGCCATTCGACCTATCCCTGGCACCTTTGATCCGCCTCAAAATTTACCGAGCCGACGCACAGGAACACCTCCTGCTTGTGGTAATCCACCACACAATTGCAGATGGCTGGTCGCTGGGCATATTCCTGAAGGAACTGATGGCATTTTACCAGGCAAAAACCACTGGGCAGCCTGTGCGGCTGCCTGAACTGCCCCTTCAGTATGCTGACTTCGCGTATTGGCAAACGCGTGAAGAACGACAGGCGGCACTGCAACCGTCCCTGGCTTATTGGAAAGAGCAATTGGGTGGAGAACTTCCCGTGCTGGAACTGCCGACGGACCAGCAACGAAGTGCCAGGCGCGCTTACGCAGGAGGAACTTATCGCTTTGTGATCTCCCGCGACTTGACTGAGGCCCTGGAGCAGCTAAGCCGGCAGGAAAACAGCACCCTGTTCACGACCTTGCTGACCGCCTTTTACATACTACTCCATCGATATAGCGGGCAAGATGATATCAGCATTGGAACACCCGTCGCTAACCGCAATTCTCCGGAGGAGGAGGAATTGATAGGTATTTTCATCAACACGCTGGTACTGCGCACAAGCCTCTCCGGCGACTTAAGTTCTCGGGAACTGCTCCAACGCGTGCGAAGGGTTTCGCTGGATGCCTTTGTGCACCAGGACCTGCCATTCGAAAAACTTGTAGAGGCACTCAAGCCCCGACGTGATCTCAGTCGTACCCCCCTTTTTCAGGTGATGTTTAACCTGCAAAGTGCGCCTATGCCCCAACTGGAAATGGACGGCCTGGAAGCCTCTTTCATAAATATTGATCGGGGGACTTCCCAGTTTGATCTTACGTTGATGGTTTCCAAAACAGGAGGACAATGCCATGCAACAGTGGAATATAACACTGCACTCTTTCAACCCGCCACTATCGCCAGGATGTTCCAGTCTTACCAAATGCTGCTGAAAAATGCTTTAGACCACCCTGATCGCCCTGTATCCAAACTTCCCTGCATTCCCCCGGACGAACTTCACAGGACTGTCCACGCACGCAACCAGACACAACTGCATTTCCCTAAAGAAAAATGTTTCCATCAGCTTTTTGAAGCCCAGGTGGAAGCAACACCGGATGACGTTGCAGTCATATACGACCAAAGGCAGGTAACCTATGGCGAACTTAACCGACGTGCAAACGCTTTGGCAAGGCATCTGCGGGAATTGGGTGTCGGTCCGGAGGTGCGGGTTGGAATATATATGAAAAGGTCATGGGAAATGCTGGCAGCGTTTCTGGGCATTCTGAAAGCGGGTGGAACCTATGTACCCCTGCATACTTCCTTTCCGGCCGCACGCCTGCTGTATATGCTGAAGGATGCACACGTAAAGGTATTGCTGACGAACTTGGAGCCTGCGCTGGACGCACCTGGTGTTCGTGTTGTTTCGTTAAAAGAAGTACCGTTTCCTTTTGATGGCGGCCTTTCAAATCCTGCCCCTCTTGCCACCCCAGCCCATCTTGCCTACGTCATCTATACATCTGGCTCTACCGGAAACCCTAAGGGGGTCATGATTAACCATAGTTCTCTGGTGAACTTCCTTTGGTCCATGTATACAAGACCTGGTATCAAACAGGATGACGTGCTGCTGGCCGTCACGTCGGTCTCTTTTGATATTGCAGCCCTGGAGTTATTCCTGCCTCTGATCGCAGGGGCGACTGTTGTGCTGGCCAGTGAAGAGCAGCTAACGCACCCCCACCTGCTAGCTGAAGCAATAGATTACCACCAGGTGAGAATCATGCAGGCAACACCAGCTATCTGGCAAGTTCTGCTGGAAACAGGTTGGACAGGTCGGCTGGGCCTAAAAGCACTTTGTGGTGGAGACGTGTTGACGTTGAAACTGGCTGATCAGTTACTGGATCGCGTCGGCAGTCTATGGAACATGTATGGCCCTACTGAGACTACTATATGGTCTTCGGCTGGTTTGCTAAAAAAAGGAGATGCGCCTGTTACCATCGGGCAACCGATTGGTAATACCCAGTTGTATATCCTGGATTGTTATAATCAACCCACACCGGTGAATGTGGTGGGAGAATTGCACATTGGGGGCGGGGGACTGGCACGGGGGTATCTGAACCTACCCCATTTGACCGATGAAAAGTTTATTCAAATCTCTGTCTCCTCCCAACCCGATGTACGCTTGTACAGGACCGGAGACCGCGCACGCTATCTGGCAGATGGTTCTATCGAGATTTTAGGTCGGACAGATGACCAGGAAAAAATCAATGGCCATCGAGTGGAACCGGGCGAAATCACAGCCATTTTGCTGCAGCATCCAGCCGTACAGGATGCCATTGTGATAGCCCGTACAGAAAGCTCCGGTGACAAACGACTAGTGGCTTATCTCGTGTCAAAGGATGACCCGTCTCCTGAAGCCTGTCACTTCCGGGAATTCCTGGGAAAGAAGCTTCCTGCCTATATGATACCCTCTTCCTTCGTTAGGGTGCATTCCCTTCCCCTGACGCCCAACGGAAAAATCAACCGAAAAGCGCTGCCAGTGCCTGAGGATGTTCGTCCACTCCATACATATATTGCGCCGCGCAACGAGGAAGAGCAGCTTTTGGCTGAGATCTGGCAACATGTCCTCAAAATGGAGCAGGTAGGTATCCACGATAACTTTTTTGACCTTGGGGGTGCATCCCTTCAGAGCCTGCAGGTGATAGCCAGAGCCAATATGTATGGGCTCCGGGTTAGTGTGGAGAATATCTTTGAGCATCAAACCATCGCCGAACTTGCTGCTTCCATCAACGGCACTCAAAGCAAGGGGTAGTTCCAGTGTCTGATAATGGGTTCTAATGTTTCGGAAACTAAGTTTCTTTCGTGTTCAGGTAAGGCATGTTTCAAAGGCACGAATTCCTTTGTTTGATGACTTGTAAACAATCTCAGTTTTTCTTCGCAGTAGCCGAAATCATCCAGATGGAGTGCGGCATAAGCATCTCTCAGGCTTGCCACAGGGTTCTGCACAAAATCATCATAAGCTAACTCGGCTAATTGTCCTGGCGGTACCAAATCTTTTTCCTGCAGATAACGGTGCATCATTTGGGAGTAGGTATGCAGGATAGTTGCATTGACGTCAACAGATTTCGTGCCCTGTAAAGCATATACCTTCTGTACCACTTGCCAAAACCTTTTATTAGAAGCAAAGACCTGGTATGGATTGCGGTGAATGAAAAGGAACTTGGCGCCCGGAAAAATGGAAAGTAATAGTTTTATTCTGGCTGTATGCGGGGGGCTCTTTAGCACCAACTGCTTTTGCTGATTGGCCAATGAGATTTTCTTGAGCAGGTAAATAAAAGACTGCTTCCAGGCTTCTGTCTCAGACTTCGATATATTCTCGAACAGCACATATTTTTGAAACTGTTCCTGCATCATCTTTGGGAAAAAGTACCCCCATTGTGCTCCCCTGGGATCAAGGTATGTAGTCATGGTAGCATCCTCTTCACCGGGAAAACGGAAAGACAAGGGCACTCTGTGAACTGAATCATGCAAGTTGAAAAGGCGGCAGATAAGCTCAAATACCGGCAGTAGCGCTTTTTCAGTACTCAGCATTACTTCAGGCAGTACCATTTGAAAGTTGGTATGGTAGCCGAAGCGGTCGTCTTGTATTAAACACTGGTGTAAAAAGGAAGTGCCACTGCGGTAGTAGCCAAGGATAAACAAAGGATGCTTTCGAATCTCCAAATGCCTGATCTTTTTATCATATAATGCCAGTTCAAACCACCTTAAGGGCTCGAACAAGATTGTTTTTATCATCCATGGTGGTAGGTTTTTGAAGTTCTGAAGAGAAACGCCGCCGTTCTTTGTCACTAATCTTAGTAAAGTGTAAATGGGAAGAGGGAACAGACGGTTCATATTTATTGAAGATTAAGTTTCTTTCCTCAAGATCTCAGAGAAATAAACTACAAAATATTTTAATTAAAGTCCAATATATAATAGGTATAGAGTTAAGCGCTGTGGAAGGTGGTGCAGTTCCACCACCTCGGCTATTATTTCCGCTCCAAGTACAGGGACAGTCCAGCGTTCAGGAAGCAAATGCACGCGATCGCTCAAGTGAGGATTCGCTACGGCTTCTGACATATTTTAGCCTTGCTCAGGCGGGAGGGCGGGAGCGAAAATCATAAGCGAGTGTACCGTCTCTACAAAGATGAGAGGCTGAACCTGAAGCGCAAGCGGCCAGGAGAAGCAAGGCTCCGGAGGAGCGGTTTATAAGAAAAAGCCTTATAGGGTGTCCTCTCGAGCTTAAGAAGCAGCGCTATTATTTTTTTTACCAGGGCGTCTCGATGGGACTAGAGCAAAAAACACTTGCTGCTGTATAGCATCTGTGTAATAATTCAAGTCTAGCTTAACAGAATTTTTATGCCTTTCCTATTGATAAACGCCGTAAAAGAATGGCACACATTTACTAAAAATCAAAAAAGCCTCATGTGCACAGGAAGCAGATGGCAGGCTATAAAAATGCTACATCCAAACTTATTATCAAACCATAAAACAGGTTATGATGACATCATCCAGCTTTTCTAATACAGTAGTTATTGTTACAGGAGCTGCCTCCGGCATTGGCCGGGAGCTTGCTTTACAGGCTGCCGCACGGGGTGCCGTGGTCGTAGCAGCAGATATCAATTACAAAGGCCTGGAGGCCATGAGAGAAATCGCTTGGCAGCAGGGCGCCGCCATGGTTATTCATCAACTGGATGTGGCAGACAAAGAGGCGGTATTACTTTTCGCCCAAACGATAATTCCCCGAATAAAAGGGCACAGGCTGGTCCTCATCAACAATGCAGGTGTGGCCTTGTTTTCCGGCAGTTTCCACCACACATATTTGGAAGACTTTGAAGCACTGCTTCAGGTTAACCTCTGGGGCACCATTCATATGACAAAAGCTTTTTACCCTTACTTCATGGAAATGAATGAAGGACATATTGTTAATCTCTCCAGTGTTTTCGGGCTGGGAGGCGTCGCCAACCAGACTGCTTACTGCACTTCTAAATTTGCTGTCAGGGGCTTTACAGAAACACTCCGGATGGAGTTGCTGGGCACTAACGTCTTTACGACCGCTGTCCATCCGGGAGGCATCAAAACAAATATTGTGAAAGCCGCCCTACCCAAAGGCCCTATAGCGACTGCCGCGATGCACAGGATCTCAGTTAAAAGCTTTGAACAAATGGCAAAGACGACACCTGAAGAGGCCGCGAGACTGATTCTGGATGCTGTGGAAAAAAAGAAGCAGCGGCTGGTTATTGGGAGCGACGGAAAAATCATAGACCTGGTGACACGGCTGTTCCCTGTTTCTTATACCAGCATACTCAAAAAGCAGATTGAACAAGTATTCGCGAACCCGTATAAAAACAGGAGCACGAGAGCTAACCGCAAACGCACCTAACACAGAAATATTCTTTGCTCTTTAACAGATTTGTATGGTCATAAAAAGCAGTTGTAGTGTGAACGAAGTATGGGAACAGACTACAGGTTGGAATAATAGGCGCCGGCTTTGCAGGGCTTGTGGCGGCTTTGCGTTTGAAAAAAAGTGGCAGAGATTCTTTTGTGATTTTTGAAAGGGCGGCAGAAGTAGGTGGCACCTGGCGCGACAATGTATACCCCGGCTGCGCCTGCGACATAGCCTCTCCGCTTTACTCCTTTGCCGATGAGCAAAACCCACAATGGAGCAAATTGTATTCTGAACAGCCTGAAATTCTGGAATACATTAAGAACGTGGTCGTCCGAAACAACCTGTACCCGCACATCCGCTTCGGATCCGATGTGGTAGAGGCAAGGTTTCTGGAAGATAAGGCCTGCTGGCTGGTAACCGACAGGCAGGGAAACAGCACCACTGTATCGATGCTGCTATTGGGAATGGGCCCCTTAAACCGAATAAACATTCCTGCCTTTCCAGGTCTGGAGTATTATCAAGGCACTTACTTTCACTCTGCGGAATGGGACACTAGCTATGATATAAGAGGAAAAAGAGTAGCCGTAATTGGCACAGGAGCCAGTGCCATACAAATTGTACCCAGTATCGCCCCAGAGGTAGCACACCTCACCGTGCTGCAACGAACACCAGCATGGGTTACTCCCCGCCACGATACAAGGTTCAGCCGGTTTAGCAGGTGGCTGTTCAAAAAAATCCCTCTGCTGCAAAGACTTCAGCGGGAGATTATTTAATGGGCGAATGAGTTTATTGGACTTGGCTTTACAGGCCACAAGAGAATAAACAGGTTCTTTGCGGGCGTGTCGTTACGCAAATTGAAAAAAGAAGTAAATGACCCTGCCATACGTGAAAAGCTCACGCCAAACTATACCATCGGGTGCAAGCGCATTCTCCGCTCTGATGATTATTATCCGACATTTAACCGCTCAAATGTAAAACTGGTAACAGAAAGCATCGAACGGTTTACGCCGCAGGGCATTGTGACGGCAGACGGCACCGAGCACCAACTGGATGCTGTTGTTTTCGGAACCGGCTTTGTCGCCGCCGATATGGACTTTTATACCCAAATTATTGGTAGAGACGGGCGTAACCTGATTGCTGAATGGAAGGATAAAGGTGCGGAAGTTTACTTGGGCACCACCGTTTCCGGTTATCCTAACCTCGCCTTTATCCTGGGCCCAAACACAGGCCTGGGCCATAACTCCGTTGTACTCATGATGGAGGCGCAAATGAATTATATCATGCAGTACATAGCTTACCTGGAAGAAAGCGGAAATGGCCTTTACCTGGATGTGAAAGAGCAGGAACAGCAGGCATATAATGAAAGGCTGCAGGAGCAATTCGAGGGTACCGTCTGGACTTCTGGTTGTAAAAGCTGGTACGTGAACAAGAACGGGAAAAATACCACCTTATATCCCAGGCTTGTCACTACCTTCCAAAAGCAGATGAAAAACTTTAATCCTGCTGCTTACCACCTGCAACAAAAGATAAAAGAGCCTGCTACGAGCCCTGTTTTAGAAAAGGATTGAAAATAAAAAAGCACTCTACAGGATAGAGTGCCTTTCCAAGCTATGAAAACAAACTTAATGTACAAACATACGATATACACGCCAGTATACCAAATCAATAATAGCTATCTCGTTATAGAAAAAACCTATAATATAACTCAGATAAGCGCTAAAGCGTTTATGATGGTATCTCATCTCCAGAACTTCATAAAAAATTATAAAGTCTCGAATAAGGGAAGCATTTACCGGCATCCTGCCGCCTGACGATCTTCTGACACAGCTTACTTTAGTACGTCCAGTACCTTATACATTTTCCTGACAACAGATCCTGAAGAACCATTATAGTTGTTGACAAGGAAGGCGAAAACATACTCATTCCCGTCTTTCGCCTTGTGATAGCCACAATACCCTTTTACTCCACGGATGGTACCGCTTTTCATTTTCATACCGTTGTAGACCGGCAGCGAAGCATAAAAACCACCAAACCAGGGCTGCTTTCTGGCATGTTGCAGAATGCTGGCCTGGGCATGTGTTGTCACGCGGTTTTGGGGCGATAGACCTGAACCATCCACTATGTTCAGTTCCGTATCCGGTATACCTTGCTGTTTCCAGTACTTCCTGATTTGCTCTACTCCTTTATCTGTAGAACCAGCACCACTGCTTTTAGCGGCAATCGTTTTCACCAGGGCCTCGCCATACAGGTTCACGCTTTTCCTGTTAAACCAGTAGATGATGCTATCCAGTGGAGGAGATGTTATGGTATAAAATGTAGTATGCTTCGCTAATGGAGTCTTACCACCCGCTAATGCCTTTCCCGGGCTTTTGATACCCACCCCGGATAAGACATGCTGCAACGTGATAACAAACTGGTCTGAAGCAGCAGGGATGGCACCTGATATCTTGAACCTGCTTTCGTTTACTGGTATAGTGCCCCTGATTACTCCGGAGGCGGCATTTAACGGGAAGTAAATATAGGCGTTATCGCCAGTACCCGCCGCCGCAGAAGTAAGCTCTGAGCGCAGGGTATACCCTTCGATTTTGGGCAGCATAGCCACAATTGTCACCGGGTCGCCTATCTTCGAACCAGATTTCAGGAGAACATCATACTGGTTTTCCCGCCAGTTCAGCTTTGCAGGTCCTGCCCCATAGTAGTTTCCAATGTCCTGCCACATCCAGCCATCAGGAATGGTTTCCTCATCCCAAGCTTCATTGTCTACCAAAACAGAGCTGATGTTTTTTATACCTTGCTTCTGAATAGCCTGTGCTATTCCCTTCAGCACAACATCTTCTTTCGTGGTGCGCCACCGCCAGCTTCCGAAGGTTGGGTCTCCGGCAGGCACAATTAATAGAGAGGCATCCTCCCCTGCTTTGTGAAGGGCAAAGTTCGTTTTATACTGGAAGCCTTCTCCTAAAAGCTCATAGGCACTTGCACTGGTTATCACCTTCATAGTAGAAGCCGGTGCCAGGCCAAGCAGCCCGTTTTGCTCATAAACCACTTTGCCGGTTTTAGCATCCATCACATACAAAGACGCTATGCCATTGCGGAGTTGCGGGTCGTTCTGGAATGCCTCAAAGGCCGCAGAAAGCTGCCCGGAAACGGATTGTGAGAGCGCCAGAGAGTGTACAAAGGCGCATAATACGATAAGGGTCGTTCTTAACATGAATTGTAACATCCCCTTAAATTAAGAAAAACAAGCTTAGTAACAGTATAAAATGCAGCGGCCATAAGTACGAATACTTTTAAATATCTTCAAAACCAGAGAGGGTGAAGGATTTATACCCTTCACCCTCTCTGGTTGATTATGGCTGCATTTTACAGTCTTTTAAAGTTTTTCCTGTCTTCGTTGGTTGCCTCTTTGACGCTGATGGCAATGCCACCCCCGGCAGCTAAACGCTGTTTCAGCACACTCTTGGGAGTGATAAGCACTTTGCGAACGGTGTAGCTTTGTGGGTTTTTGTTCCAGCTGGCATCCTTTCCGTCGGCATAAATAGTGGCAACGTAGTTCTTGCCTTTCGGAAGGTAATTGAATGGGATAACTGCTGTGCGTGGGTTTTCATCCGTGATGCCTCCCACATACCACTCCTCCTTGCCCTTGGCTTTGCGGGCAATAGTCACGTAATCGCCTGGCTCTGCTTCCTGCACATAGGTATCATCCCAATCAATGGCCACATCTTTAATAAACTGGAATGCATCTGGAAAGCGGGTGTAGTTCTCCGGCAAGTCCGCGGCCATCTGCAGCGGGCTGTACAGGGTTACGTAGTAGGCTAGTTGCTTTACCAACGTGGTGTTTACCCGCTGATTGCCGGTCCCGTAGTAAGATAGGTCAGTCTGGAAAATTCCCGGGGTATAATCCATCGGCCCACCCATCAGGCGGGTGAAAGGAAGAATGGTCGCATGATCGGGTGCCAGGCCACCCATGGCCTCAAACTCCGTACCGCGTGCAGACTCCTGTGCCAGATAGTTCGGGTAAGTGCGGTGCAAGCCGGTAGACCGAACTGCCTCATGGCTATTAACCATTATCTTGTAGTCAGCTGCCGTTCTGGCCACATGAATGTAGTGGTTCACCATCCACTGCCCGTCGTGGTGCTCCCCACGCGGAATAATTTTGCCTACATACCCTGTCTTCACAGAGTTATACCCATAGTCTTTCATGAACTGGAAGGCCTGGTGCAAGCGGCGCTCATAATTGGTAGCGGCACCGGAGGTTTCGTGGTGCATCATAATCCTTACTCCTTTTGATAAAGCATACTTGTAAAGCTCCCTTACATCAAAGTCAGGATATGGCGTTATGAAATCGAACACATCTTCTTTCCAGTTGCCGAACCAGTCTTCCCAGCCAACATTCCAGCCCTCTACAAGCACAGCATCAAAGCCATGCTCGGCGGCAAAGTCGATGTGCTTTTTTACATTTTCGTTTGTGGCTCCATGGCGCCCGCTCGGCGTCAGTTTGGTGAAGTCGTCACTTAGCTTCACGTTTGTCTCCGTTCCATAGGCCCAGGTACTCTTGCCTGCTACAAAATACTCCCACCATACGCCAATGTATTTAACAGGCTTTATCCACGACACATCTTCATAGGCCGTAGGTTCGTTCAGGTTCAGGATGAGTTTAGAGGCAAGTATGTCGGTGGCCTTATCGCTCACCACAATGGTGCGCCATGGCGTTTTCGTGTCCGTCTGCATGTAGGCTTTGTTCCCCACCGCATCAGGTGTGAGGTGAGAGCTCATCCTGAACGTTTGTGGATCTACATTCAGATGCATGGCAGAATAATTCACTAATGCCGCCTCGTGAATGTTAATGTACAGACCATCGGCAGATTTCATCATCAAAGGTGTCTGTACCGCCAACGTATCAATCGGATGCTGCGCATGCACATCAATCGTGGCTTTCTCTATCAGCTGCGGTATTTCTGAAATCTTTGAAGTTGTAATCGCATACTCGTTCGTGTCATAGTCTCCCGGAATCCAGAAGGTCTTGTGGTCACCTGTCAGGTTGAACTCTGTGTTTTCTTCTTTAACAATAAAGTAGTTCAGGTGCTCCTGTTCCGGGAATTCGTAGCGGAAACCCAGGCCATCGTTGAACAAACGGAAGCGGATACGGATGGAGCGATCCTGTTGCTCTTTCTGTGTCAGGGTTACCAGTAGCTCATTGTAGTTATTGCGTATAGTGCTCTGCTCGCCCCACACAGGCTGCCATGTATCATTCACAGTGGCCTGCTCTGTATTAGACACGGTAAAGCCCTCCATAAACGAACCGGCATCATTGGTCTCCAAACCAAGCCTGCTCGGCTTTATGACCGGCTTCTTTTTGTAGCTTAGCCGATAGGTTGGTGTTCCGTTTTCGGCCAGCTCAAAAGTTAGCGTCAGGTTTTTATCAGGAGAGGTGATAACTTGTGCATGCAACTGCATGAAGCATGTGCAGATAAGGAGTAGGGTGCATAACCCGCGCACGAGCTGGCGGGTAGGGTCTATATACATTGCTGCTATCTTTATAGTCATGTTGTGATTGTGATTTGTTGATCCACTCTTAAAAAAAATGATGATGACAGCACTAACTATATAAGTACTCACTTACAAAGAACCGGGACTTTACAAACAACAGCAATTCACCTATACCGAATGTAGAACAAATTAGGCTTTCACAAATATTAAATCATTTAAAATCAGTAATTTAATTAAATTTATAAGTACAGATTGAGTAGCTGAAATGTAGCTGATTTTTAGAGATCACACTATCTGTTATCTTATACAACACCCATATTTTCCAGAGACATTTACTCTGTCTAAGCTACCGTGGTGACTGTTCATCCAGCGGCATCATACCCACTGTTTCATAGTGCTTGTCTTAGCTCTCAAGGCCGAGCGGCCTCGTCTTCGGGCATCGCGCTGTGCATTTGAAGCTGCCTCCGCTCTGCTCCGGCTGCCTCGCTATCGCTCAGCACCGCATCAAATACAAGGCGCTCAACCCAAAGACTGGAAACACCTTCACTCCGTGCTGACTGGTTTTGCTTTCAAGAATAACAATGAAAAAGGTCTAAAGCAAATTGAAGAAGCAGACTCCCCTCCTTGGACAAGGAGGGGCAGGGGTGGTTGGACCCGGTACAACAGAAAAAACAAAGGTACTATGGAGGAACCTTTAGGAGGTGTATTATAAAAGTGACGAAAACAGGTTAAACAGGTGCATTCTATCATAAAAACAGAAACGCTATGCCCCCATAACAGGTCATAGCGTTTCAGGAAGTGATGTGGCTGAATTCGCTGTCTTTAAAGCAGAAGATGCAGTTATCAGCAGAACGCTGCTTATTTCTTTTCTTTAAAAGAACGGATGAAATTGCGGGTAAAGTCAGACAAAACAAGAGTGCCACTAATGCCTGCCCGTTCTATAAGTAGTTTGTCCCAGTGCTCTGTTCCCTGCCAGAACACTTCCTTCATTGCCTTGAGTGCAGCAGGGCTGTAGGTGGCCAGCCTGGCAGCAAAGGCCTGTACGGCGGCATCCATCGCTTCTGTTGTTTCATACACATCTGCATACAAACCTTTTTCTTTGGCCCACTCCGCTGAGCGGAACTCTGCTGCATCAAGTGAAAGCTGGGAAAAAGCGGATAGTCCGATTTTTCTTTCTACTGCCGATCCCACTACAAAAGGGCCGATGCCTAGTGCCAGTTCACTTAGCTTGATGGACGCATGCTGTGTTGCAAAGCAGTAGTCAGTGGAGGCCGCTACCCCTACGCCCCCGCCAATTGCTTTTCCCTGCACCCTGCCGATGATGATCTTGCCGGAGGTACGGCAGGCATTAATAACTTTTGCAAAGCCGGAAAAAAACGCCAGGCCCTGCTCCTTGTTCTCGATAGCCATCAACTCATCAAAACTGGCACCAGCGCAAAACGTACGTTCTCCCCCACTTTTCAGCACAATCACTTTCGTTTGCTCTTCCTGACTTGTTCTTGTAATCGTTTCAGCTAATTCATCGAGTAGCGCACCTGGCAAGGAGTTATGCGATGGGTGAAAAAATGTAATGGTAGTAACACCCTGCTCATCAGTTGTTGCCTCTACTGTACCGGTTGCTGTTGTATCTGATATGCTCATCGTTTTTTATTTAGACACAAGTAGCAAGACACAGGATATTAGACTTTAGATTATAAGTACTTGGCACTTATTGCTTCATTTTACTAATGAAGAACTCCAAC
The DNA here is from genome assembly GCF_003367245.1 of Pontibacter diazotrophicus. Taxonomy (GTDB): domain Bacteria; phylum Bacteroidota; class Bacteroidia; order Cytophagales; family Hymenobacteraceae; genus Pontibacter; species Pontibacter diazotrophicus. Next base: position 176,190 of record NZ_QRGR01000009.1, read on the forward strand.
CTGATTAAGGAAAGAGCAAAAGTTTTGTGTCTTGCTACTGGTGCCCTGTATCTCTTTATTTTTGATTTAACTTCTTCACCATTGTTAATATAGTGGCTATCGCTACGGTCTCGCCGGTTTCGTCGGTTACATCTACCAGCCATTTCACAATGCCTTTTGCCACGTCGTCTTCGCTGCGCTTCTCCTGGCCCACCTTTTCTTTGCACGTAAGCTTCACGCCGATGGTCATGCCCGGATACACTGGTTTCGTGAAGCGGCACTCTTCCAGGCCGTAGTTCAACAATACCGGTCCTTTTTTTGGATGCACGAACATGCCCGCCGCCTTCGACAGGATATAATACCCGTGGGCCACCTTACCTTCGAACAGTGTTCCCTCCAGGGAAGTAGCATCCACGTGCGCATAGAAGTGATCTCCTGACACGTTTGCGAAGTTCGCAATATCCGCCTCTGTCACAGTATGATTATGCGTGACGTATGTTTCCCCTATCTCCAGCTCTTCGAAGTACCGCTGGAAAGGATGCTTATCATATTCTACCTGCTTTGCGCCCTTCTGGTACACGCCTGTGATAGCCGTTACCATAGTGGGAGAACCCTGTATGGCAACACGCTGCATGAAGTGCTTTACACCCCGTATGCCGCCCATTTCCTCGCCACCACCTGCTCTGCCCGGTCCGCCATGAATCAGCATGGGCATGGGAGAACCGTGGCCGGTGCTTTCCTTGGAACACTCCTGGTTGAGCACCAGAATACGGCCGTGGTGTGTGGCAGCGCCAATAGCATATTCCTGCGCGATGGCAGGGTCGGCAGTGGCAATGGAGGATACCAGGGAGCCTTTGCCCATTTTAGTTATTTCAATTGCCTCGTCTAAGGTCTTGTAAGGCATGATAGTCGCTACCGGTCCGAAGGCTTCTACTTCATGGGTGTCGGTGTAGCGGAACGGTTGCTCGTTCAGCATCACGATAGGCGAAATGAAAGCGCCTTTTTCAGGGTCTGCCCCAATCAGATCTACTTTCTCCAGGTCGCCATACACAATGGGCGTCTGCTTCGCCAGTTCCTTCACATTGCTTCGCAGTCGCTCCAGCTGTTCTCTTCCCACAATAGCGCCCATGCGTACGCCTTCTGCCTGCGGATCGCCGATGCCCGTTTTAGAGAGTTCCTTTCCCAGGGCTATCTGTACGTCCTCCACCAGCTTCTCCGGTACTATGGCCCGTCGGATGGCCGTACATTTCTGACCTGCTTTAGACGTGATTTCCTTGCGTATTTCCTTGATGAACAAATCAAACTCAGGCGTCCCGGGCACTGCATCCGCCCCCAATACTGCACTGTTCAGAGAATCTGCTTCCATGGTGAAAGGAACCGCTTCCTCTATCAGCCTTGGGTGTGCTTTCAGCTTGCGCCCTGTGCTGGCAGAACCCGTGAACGTAACCACATCCTGATAGGTCACATGGTCCAGGATGCCTTCTCCGGTGCCCGTTACCAATTGCAGCGCACCCTCCGGTAATATCTTTGAATTGATGATTTCTCTTACAACCGCTTCTGTGAGAAAGGCCGTGATGGGAGCCGGTTTTACAATGGCGGGCATACCTGCCAGCAGGTTCACGGCTATTTTCTCCAACATTCCCCACACCGGGAAATTATAGGCGTTGATGTGGATGGCTACCCCTTCCTTCGGCACCAGGATATGATGCCCCATAAACGTCCCGCCCTTCGACAAGCCAATGGGTTCATCTTCTACATAATGCGGTTTGTCCGGGAATTTGCGGCGCAGGGAGGCATAGGCAAATAAATTACCGATACCGCCCTCAATGTCCACCCAACTGTCGGCACGGGTGGCACCTGTGCGGTAGCTGAGTTTATAAAAAGCCTCCTTTTTTTCTATCAGGTACAGCGCCAGCGCTTTCAGCATCAGGCCGCGCTCCTGGAAGGTCATCTTCCGAAGCGCTTTGTTGCCTTTACTGCGGGCATACTGCATCATTGCTTCAAAATCAAGCCCACCGCTATAGGCGGTATAAATCAAGTCACCGGTCACGGCATCCAGTAGCTGGCTCTCTTGTCCTGAACCGGGAGTCCATTGCCCTAAGGCGTAGTTTTGCAGTTGATTTGCCATATGGTTTTAAGTCTTTTCTTAGTTCTTTTTGTTTTTATTGCAATGTACAGCAGCTTTGACAGGAATCACACCAGCCCCAGCGGGGCGTCCTGTTGATAGAATGGATACACTTCACCGCAAAGCTCCAGAGGAGCGACCTGTTAACTTCACACTCAACTGAACAGGTATTTCTCATTATATTCCACCTCAAACTTCTCCAAAAATGCGAGGTACTCTTCTTTAAATGTTCGCTTCTTGTGATGTTCCTCCTGGTTTAGGATATACTGTATTACATCCTGCAATTGGGAATGTGCATAAGAAAATGCGCCAAAGCCTTCCTGCCATTCGAAATTGCCTCTAACCCATTCTTTATCCTTGATGAACTTTGAGGAGTTAGCCTTTATATCTCTCACTAAGTCCGATAAGGGTATATCCGGCCTCAGGCCAACCAGAATATGACAATGATCAGGCATGCAGTGAATGGCAATTAGCTTGCAATTCCTCTGTTGAACAATACCTGTGATATACTTCTGCAGCTCTTCCTTATGTTCTTTAGAAATCAGATTTTCCCTGCCTTTCACTGCGAAAACAATTTGGATGTAGAGCTGTGTATAAGTATTTGCCATTGATGTTTTAACAGGCCGCCCCGCTGGGGCTAATTTCTTTTCAGCGATTGAAACTATCGACAGTACGCCCCGCTGGGGCTTTATCATTACCCTTTACTCTCATTCCAGGTTTTATAACCACCTACCTGCTTTTTCCTATCCGCAGGTACTTCTCTTAAGGGCTCACACGGCTTTAGGGTGGCGTGACAATCGGTGGGAAGCTGCATGTAGACGTGTGTGCCTTTTGTCTTCCAGCCAATCATTTCATCGCTTACCTGCTTGATGATTTTGTGCGGGTTGCCTACTACTAAGCTGCGCGGCGGAATTTTCTCGTCTGCTTTGATGAAACTCAACGCACCTACGATGCTTTCATCACCTAATTCCACCCGGTCCATCACCACGGCATTCATGCCGACAAGTACATTCCGGCCAACGGTGGCGCCGTGAATAATAGCGCCATGGCCAATGTGCGCCATCTCTTTCAGCAGCACCGTTACCCCCGGAAACACGTGGATGGTACAGTTCTCCTGCACGTTGCAATTATCTTCTATCACAATCTGTCCCCAGTCGCCCCGGATAGCGGCACCCGGACCGATGTAGACATTTTTGCCGATGATGACATTGCCCGTCACGGCTGCCTGTGGGTGCACGAATGCGCTTTCGTGCACGACTGGTTTATACCCGTTGAACTCGTAAATCATAGCTTATACTTTCTCGATGATAGCCGCATACCCCTGCCCTACGCCCACACACATAGTCACCAAAGCATAGCGTTTGTTTTGCCTGTGCAGCTCAATGGCGGCGGAATTCAGTATCCGGGCGCCGCTCATGCCCAGCGGGTGACCCAAGGCAATAGCACCACCGTTCGGATTAATGCGCGGGTCGTTGTCTTCCAGACCGAAGCCCCTGATACAGGCCAGGCTTTGCGATGCAAACGCTTCGTTCAGCTCTATCAGGTCGATATCATCCAAAGTAAGTCCAGCCTTTTTCATGGCTATCTGGCTCGCTGGCACTGGCCCGATACCCATTACGCGCGGCTCCACACCTGCTACACCCATCGACACGATGCGTGCTTTTGGCGTGAGGTTGTGTTTTTTGATGCCTTCCTCTGACGCGAGCAACAGCGCTGCAGCGCCATCGTTCAGACCAGAGGCATTACCAGCCGTTACGGTACCGTCTTTCCGGAAAGCGGGCCGCAGTTTCCCCAGCACCTCCAGCGTAGTATTTGGCTTGATGAACTCGTCTTTGTCAAATATTTTAGGCTCGCCTTTACGTTGCGGAATTTCTACTGGTACAATTTCCTCATCGAAGCGACCCGATTTTTGCGCCTCTGCCGCCTTTTGCTGCGACCGGAGTGCAAACTGGTCCTGGTCTTCGCGGTTGATGTTTTCGCGCTCCGCCAGGTTTTCAGCCGTTTCTCCCATGCCATCTGTCCCGAAGAGCTCTTTTATCTTCTGGTTCACAAAGCGCCAACCGAAGCTGGAGTCGTGCATTTCCGCATCTCTGCCGAAAGGGGTGCTGGCTTTGGAGATGACCCAGGGGCCACGCGTCATGTTTTCCACGCCACCGGCAATAAAGAAATCGCCGTCGCCACACTGTATGGCTCTGCTGGCCGCTATGGCTGCTGATAAGCCGGAAGCGCACAGGCGGTTTATTGTTTCGCCGGGAACCGAAAAAGGCAGGCCCGCCAGAAGCAACGACATGCGTGCTACATTGCGGTTATCCTCCCCTGCCTGGTTGGCGCAGCCTAAAATCACGTCAGCTATTTCCGCTCCGTCTACGGAGGGGTTACGCTTCATCAGTTCTTTTATGACAAGGGCAGCCATGTCATCGGGCCTGACGGTTGCCAGTGTACCGCCGAAATTGCCAATTGGCGTGCGGATGCCGTCTATAAGGTATGCTTCTTTCATTGTTTTATCTGGTTTGATGGAGGTAGGCTTTTATCTCAAGAACCCACCCCTGCCCCTCCGAGGAGGGGAATCAAGTTATTAACTTAAATTTCTTTGCTGGTGCGGTAAGAAGTGCCTTTGAACAGGGCCACCAGCACATCCTCCTGGTTCGTAATCCGAATCTGGTATACCCCTACTTTATTTTTCAGGCTTTCTTCTTTGGCCTCTACCGTCAGAGTATCGCCTAATTTACCTGCTTCGAGGTAGTCCATGTTTGTACTGAGCGCTACACTCAAACGGCCATGGCTGTTGCAGGCAAAAGCGAAAGCACTGTCGGCGGCTGAATAGGTAACGCCACCATGTAAGATACCGAAGCCGTTCAGCATATCTTCCCGCACCTTAAAGTGCAGGCGGCAATAGCCTTCCCCTACTTCGTCTACCTGCAGTCCGAGCAGTTTACTGAAGGCATCCTTTGCCATCATGCGGTGCAGCACGGCTTCGGCTTTGGGTATACTTTTGTTTGATATGCTCATGCGGTAGGGGTGTTGGTAATGGGCTCCTAATTGCCTTTGAAGTTCGGCTTTCTCTTCTCTATAAATGCCTGTACGCCTTCCTTAAAGTCGGCTGTTACGCCTGCGCGGTGCTGGTAAGTAGACTCGTGGCGCAGTTGCTCTTCTAAAGTAAGGTCGAAGGTGCAGTTTAGCAACGCTTTAGTATAAGCGAGGCCTTTGGTGGGCATCTGTGCCAGCCGCTGCACCAGGTTCTTTACTTCGCTCTCAAACGCATCATCCGGGAAAGCTTTATAAATCATGCCCATTTCCTGCGCCTCTTTCGCAGGCACCTTGTCGCCTGTCATCATCAGCGCACTGGCTCTTTGCAACCCTATCAGGCGGGGCAGGAAAAAGGTGCCGCCACTGTCTGGTATAAGTCCGATTTTGCTGAAGGCCTGAATGAAGCTGGCTGATTCCTTTGCCACCACAATGTCGCAGGCCAGGGCCAGGTTAGCGCCGGCACCTGCCGCTACACCATTTACGGCAGCCACCACAGGCTTCTCCAGTTGCCGGAGCAGCAGCACAATCGGGTTATAATGCTGGTCTACTATCTCTGATATTTCCATTGCATCCTCCGCCGTCGCCTCTGCCAAATCCTGACCGGCGCAGAAGGCTTTGCCTTCCCCGGTTAGCAGCACAGCCCGCACCTCTTCGTTCTGCTGTATCTCACGCAGCCGCTCCTGCAGTGCTAAAGCCATTTGGCGGTTGAAGCTGTTAAAAACATCCGGCCTGTTCAGGGTGATGGTGGCGACGCCAGCCTCAAAAGCGTACTTGATGTAATTGTTTTCTTCCATGTTTTATTTCAGGCATTTAAAGTAGTCGAAAGGCTCCAGGCACTCGTTGCACTGGTAAAGCGCTTTGCAGGCGGTGGAGCCAAACTGGCTGACAAGTTTGGTGTTCTCTGATTTGCAAAGCGGGCAGCGCACGGTGGTGTCACGGCCAAACAGGGCGTGTATGTCGCCGCCATCTTCTACAGGCGGGGCAATCCCATATTCCTCTAATTTGATTTTTCCTTCTTCTGAAAGCCAATCAGTAGTCCAGGCGGGGCTCAACTGCATGTTGATGCGAACAGATTGGAATCCTTCTGCCAATAGCTTCAGCCGGATGTCCGTGGCAATGGTGTTCATGGCGGGGCAGCCGGAGTAGGTAGGTGTAATGGTCACCTGCACTTCTTCGTCCTGCACCTGCACATCGCGCACTACGCCCAGGTTCACGACGCTCAGCACCGGGATCTCAGGGTCAGAGACATCCTCTAAGTATTGCCAGATTTTTTCTTCTTTATTCAAATTAGACTTTAGACGTTAGATATTAGATTTTAGTCTCTTTGCGTCGCTGTTTCAGATTGTAAATCCTAAACAGCGTACAGCATTGGCAGCAGTGGTTCTAAGTAGAAACTCAAAGCTACCACTCCAGACCGGGATAGGTTCTTTGCAGGTATTGTAGCTCAGTCAGGACAAAGCCTAAGTGTTCTGTATGCCTGCCTTCTTTGCCTCCTGACTGCATCCACACATTCTGTGGCACGGCCAGAGTTGCTTCTTCAAATACCTTGGCTACGTGGGCATCCCAGCTTTGCTTTATCTGGCTGTAATCCGGGATAACACCTTGTTCCAGCAGGGCTTTCTCCGTGGCTGTCATCATGAAAAACTCACCGGAAAAAGGCCAGAGGTTGTCGATGGCTTTTTCGATGCGCTTCCTGCTTTCTTCGGTGCCGTCACCTAACCTTATTACCCACTCTGAGCTCCATTTAATATGGTAGCTTGATTCTTTCAGAGACTTTTCAGCAATAGCAGCCAGGCGATGGTCGGTGCTGTTCTGAAGTTCTTTCAGGAAGAAGAAATGGAAGGAATCGAAAATAAACTGGCGCAAAATGGTATCGCCGAAGTCGCCGTTTGGCTGCTCTACCAGCAGCGGATTTTTATACTCCACCGTGTCACGCAGGTACGCCATGTCGTCTTCTGCACGGCCTTTGCCTTCGAGCTCAGCGGCATATTGATACAGGCTGCGTGTCTCCCCAATTAAATCCAGCGCGATGTTCGACAAGGCCATGTCCTGCTCCAGCACCGGCCCGTGCCCGCACCACTCTGACAGGCGGTGGCCAAGTATAAAGGACGTATCTGCCAGTTGCAAGGTATAGTCCAGCACCAGTTGCTTCACTTCAGGGGCATACTCCTGTACAGGCGTATTGAAGTGCTGCTCGTGCAGGTGCGGGGCGTTTTCGTGGTTGTGCATCATAGCTTTTACATGTTTTTGATTTCCGCCGGCACCTCATAAAACGTCGGGTGGCGGTATACTTTGTCGTTGGCAGGCTCATAAAAAGCAGTGGCATCGTCGGGGTTGGAAGCATGTATGTGCTTCGACTCTACTACCCAGATGCTGATGCCTTCCATGCGGCGTGTATACACATCGCGGGCATTCTGTACAGCCATCTCAGCATCGGCCGCGTGCAGGCTGCCGACATGTTTATGGTCAAGGCCTTGTTTGCTTCTGATGAAGACTTCCCAAAGAGGCCATTCTTTTGTGTTCATATGTTTTATCTTGTGATGTCGTTGTTATATGACTTACCCACCCCTACCCCTCCGATGAGGGGAATTTTCTCCATTATTGATTCCCCTCTTGGGAGGGGCAGGGGTGGGTTAATGCCAACTGCTTAGGCAATACCCTACGCTGCCTGCTCTGCTTTCTGCCTTTCGCGCTGTGCTCTTTTCTCAGCGTGGGCGAGGGCGGCTTCGCGTACCCAGGCACCTTCCTGGTCTGCTTTCACGCGGGTTTGAATGCGTTGCTTATTGCAGGGGCCGTTGCCTTTCACCACACTCCAGAACTCATCCCAGTCTATCTGGCCATAGTCGTAGCCGTTTTTGGCCTCGTTCCACTTCAGGTCTTTGTCTGGCACAGTCAGGCCCAGGAACTCCGCCTGCGGCACCATCATGTCCACGAAGCGCTGGCGCAGCTCATCGTTGGTGAAACGCTTTATTCTCCAACGCATCGACTGCTCTGTGTTCGGCGACTCCTCGTCTTTCGGCCCGAACATCATCAGCGTTGGCCACCACCAGCGGTTGAATGCCTCCTGCGCCATCTTCTTCTGCTCCGGCGCACCATTGCACAGCGTCATCATTATCTCGAAGCCCTGGCGCTGGTGGAAGCTTTCTTCTTTACACACCCGCACCATAGCCCGTGCGTAAGGGCCGTAAGAAGTACGGCACAGCGGCACCTGGTTCATTATGGCAGCACCATCCACGAGCCACCCAATGGCCCCGATATCAGCCCAGGAAAGCGTCGGGTAGTTGAAAATGCTGGAGTACTTTGCTTTGCCGGAGTGTAGGTCGGCAATCATCTGGTCGCGGGATGCACCCAGCGTTTCGGCGGCGCTGTAGAGGTACAAGCCGTGACCTGCCTCATCCTGTACCTTCGCCAGTAGTATGGCTTTGCGTTTGAGTGATGGCGCCCGTGTAATCCAGTTACCTTCCGGTAACATGCCTACAATCTCGGAGTGGGCGTGCTGCGATATCTGCCGGATAAGTGTTTTCCGGTAAGCATCGGGCATCCAATCCTTCGGCTCTATCCTAATATCTTTGGCGACTTTTGCCTCAAACTGTTCTTCCAGGTTTACTTCTACCTCTTCCATAGCTTCTTTATCTTTCAAAAACCTTTATCAGGTTTGATAATTAAATATTATTGGTCAAAATCAACAATCACCTTCTCTGTCAGCGGACGAGCCTGGCATGTTAATATATAACCAGCCTGTACCTCTTCGGGTTCAAGCGAGTAGTTTACGTCCATCTCCACTTCGCCTTCTATTACCCTGGCGCGACAGGTGCTGCAAACGCCTCCTTTACAGGAGTAAGGCAGGTCGGCGCCCATCTCAATGGCGGCATCCAGGATGGTGTTGCCGTAGTACGACATGTCCAGGTTCATCACCACGCCATCCGTTTTCACGGTTACCTTGCTCTGCTTGTCTGCCTCACCGGCTGGTCGGTCTTTGCGGCTTTCCTTTTTCCCGCTGTCGCCTGTGGTGAACAGCTCGAAGTGCACCTTTTTACTGTCTACACCCGCTTCCAGCAATGCATCTTTCACACCAAAGATCATTTCCTCCGGCCCACAGATAAAGCACTCGTCGATCTGATCGGGTTCAATGATATTGTCCAGGAAAACCTTTGTCTTCTCTTTATCTATACGGCCAAAGAACAGTTCCGTGTCGCCGTGCTCTCTGCTCAGGATGTGGTACACGCTCAGCCGGTCCATATACTTATTCTTCAGCCCTTCTATCTCTTCTTTAAAGATGATGGAGTTGCGCCCCTTGTTTCCGTAAATCAGGTATACCTGGCTCTTTGGCTCCGTCATCAGGATGGTCTTCATAATAGAAAGCACCGGTGTAATACCGCTGCCAGCCGCGAACATCACGTACAACTTCTCGTTTTCCGGGTTCAGTTCGGTATAGAAACGCCCCATCGGCGGCATCACTTCCAGTTCCTCCCCCACCTGCAGCGCCTCGTTGGCGTAACTGGAGAAAACACCTTCCGGCACTTTCTTAATCGCTACCTTCCATTCGTTTTCCAAAGGGCTGGAGCAGATGGAATAAGAGCGTCTCAGCTCTTCGTCATTAAACTGCCGCCTGAAGGTAAGGTACTGCCCCTGGGTATAGCGGAAGGTATCTTTCAGCTCCTCCGGCACATCCAGCGACACCGTCACGCAATCGTGTGTTTCCCGATTGATGCGTTTAATTTTTACCTTATGGAATTTGCTCATGTATGTTCAGTTCTTATATACTTTCTTTATGCTGTTTTGCTTGTTTCCTCCCGATTACTCCCTCTAAAGGATACTGCATAAGAAGGGATTTAACCCAATATACGTATAAATCCTTAACTAACAAACGTTAGGTAGGCAAATTATATACAGTTCTGAAAGACAAGTTGATTCAGTATGGCGAAAAGATAATTAGAAGTAGCGAATAGGCCACAACAGAGACTACCGCTCCTGTAAGAACTACTTTGGCAGCACATAAAACAGGGGAGGGCAAAGGAAACCTTTATTTCCTCTGCCCTTCTTCCGCCTCTGAACACTTCTCTAGCTTAATACTGCCCGCCTACGATGCGTTTGTTCAGTTCGGAGCCTTTTGGAAAAGACGGTAATCGTTTAGGTACAGAAGTGGTCGCCGTCGTATCCATCAGGGAATTCATAAACACCACCAGGTCCTGCTTTTCTTCGGTTGTGAGGTTGAGAGGGCTGGGAGGCAGCGTCTGGTTAGGAACAGTTAATCCTATTCCGGCACCACCTCCTGCATCATAAAAATCCACTATTTCCCCGAGCGTGCTGAACACCCCATTGTGCATATAAGGCGCCGTAAGGGCAGCATTACGCACCGTAGGTGTTTTAAAGGAATATTGAAACGCCGCAGCCCCAATCACCCCGCCTCTGCCAGCATCAGCGTCGAGCGTGGTATTGGTTAAATCAGCTGTTGCCGGCACACCCAGCACTTCTGTCTCACTTTCGAGGAAGCGGGGCGGCACAGTGCCGTTGAAGGCCGGGGCAAAGTGACAGGTGGCACAACCCGCTTTCCCCATAAATAAATTAGCACCTCGTATGGCAGCCTCACTGTATTCGTTTGTCTGCCGGCGCATGTATTGGTCAAAAGGAGAATTGAGCGCCACCAGGCTCTGGACATAGGCGGCAATCGCTCTGTTGATCGTGTTCGTGCTGACGCTGTTTTCAGGCTGGCTTTTGAAGGCTCTTTTGAATAGCTGCCTGTACTCAGCGCTTTGCTGTAGCTTCTCTGTTACCTGCTCATAGTTGCCGTGTAATTCTTCTGCCTTGTTCACTACATCCGGAACCTGGTCCTGCAGGTACTGCGCACGGCCGTCCCAGAAATAAGCTGTGCTATAGACTGCATTGAGGAGCGTAGGAGAATTCCGAAGCGTCTTCCCTTTCGCGTCAAAAGCCAGGCTCCGAACCTGGCCGTCTGTGAAAGCCTTCGAGGGCGCATGGCAGCTGGCGCAGGAGCGCTGGTTGTTCGAAGACAGCACCGGATCAAAGAAAAGCACCTTCCCCAGCATCACCAGTTCAGGGTTAGCGTTGGAGCGATCTTGTTTGGCATAAAAAGCAGGCTGAAGAAACCGATCATCAAACAAACTATAGGAAAGGTCATTAACAGGTTTTGAAAGATCTGCTACCTGCGTCTGCTGTAACAGCAAATGCTGCAACGTGGTAAGGGACGCATAGGCCGGATCTGCCAGCTCCCGAATAAAGTAGAGGCGGTTGAAGCTGTCAAAATCAGGGTGCTGCTGCAGATACGCCTGAGCGTCCTGCACAAGTTTTACACTTTCAGAACATCGGGCCTGCACTTGCCCGGATGCATTTTCCCGGTAAAGTCTTAACGTTTGCAGTACCGGCTCCAGTGAGGTAGCGGTGTACGCCAGGCTGTGTCCGGCGGCAGGCGTATCAAAACCTGTGATACCCATGGTCATGGCCCGCACCAGCTGTTCCCGCAGGCTCTCCAGTAGCTGCCTGTCGGTAAGCGGCTGGTTACGCAGGTTGTTGTTGAACAGGCTTATCTTTTCCTCCAGGCGGAAGGCCAGCAACAGCGCCTCCTGTTGCGGACCAGGAGCCAGTTCTTCTGCAAAAAGCAGCTCTTCCAGCACCTGTAGCCCCTCCGGCTGAAAAGTGACATGAGTGGGTTCCTGAAAGTGGAGGGCCAGGTATGGCTGATGCTCTACTGCTACTTTGGGAATGGGTGCCCCATTCAGGCTTTTAGCCAGTTCCGGGTCCAGGTACTCCACCAGGTGCTCTGTTTTCTTATAAGCATGCTTGAGCTGATAGAAAGCTTCCCGCACCTGTTCCACCCTAACCTGCTGCTGCTCAAACTGCCGAAGCGAGCCTGTAAATACCCCCGCCTGCTTTTTCAGCGCGTCCAGATCCTGCAGAAGTTTTTGCCTGACGCTGCCAGCCACCTGATTGGTGGCAGCTACAGTTTCGGCTTTGAATGAAGACAATACAACACTCCCGAACAGACACATACTCACAAGCAGCAACAGGGGCATGATTTGTCTTTTATGGGGTTGTGGGCTTTTGTAGTCCATGAATTGAGAGTCTGCTGAATATTCAAATTAACCAGTTGGTTGTTGGCTGTTCTTTAGTACATGTTATTCTACAGTTAGAATTGTAATCCAGGAACTATAAGGGCAGCTAAAATAAAGCCCCGGAATAACCACAACATGAAGTTTTCCAGGTAAAACAAAAGCTTAATACCAAGCCTGAACTGGTAATGAAAAATTAAGAATTAACTAACCGTAAAGTAAAGAGAAAATTGTTGATTTGTGCATGTTTTAAAATTTTAAAAAATAAGAAATCTACAATTAATTTTGATATTAAAATTTATCCATATATTTCGCATCAAATATAACTGAAACCAAAATCTCCTATATGCGCAATTTTTACAAAGCCCTTCTTTTTGCAGCAACAGTCTCTGCTCATCCTTTTCTAGCCAGCGATGTTATTGCACAATCTCAACTTAAAACATTTACTAAAAGTATAGTATCCGGTACTGATGATGTGGAAGAAGCACCCGCAGGCAGGGTATATATAACCAGTACAGACCTGGAACTGGTTTATGATAAAGGCAACGGTGGAAACCAAACGGTGGGAATTCGCTTCACAAATATCACTATTCCTACTAATGCTATCATCTCTAAAGCATATATTCAGTTCACAACAGATGAAGTTACTAAAAAGGGATGCATTCTGAACATTGAAGGACAAGCGACAGACAATGCTCCTGCTTTTTCTGAGATAGCTTTCAACGTATCCTCCCGTTCCCGGACAAGTGCAAAAACAAATTGGACAGTCAACAACTGGAACACGGTAAATGAGGCATCTGCTACCCAGGCCACACCTGATTTGAAAGCAGTGGTACAGGAGATTGTCAGTCGCCCGGGTTGGCAAAATGGCAATGCAATGGTTTTCTTGATTTCAGGTACCGGGAAGAGAACAGCACGTTCATTCGAAGGATCAGCCAACAGCGCACCAAAACTTGTTGTAGAATATACTGAAGTTGCTCAGCCTGTAGCGTCAGAGCCTCCGGTTGTAACGGCAGATCCTTTCCCGGTGGAGAAGAACTCTACCTGGAAGTACAATGACAAAGGAGTGGATTTGGGCTCTTCCTGGGCTACTGCCGACTATGACGATGCTACCTGGGCATCTGGCGCAGCCACATTAGGCTACGGCGACCCGGTCACCACTTCTATAAGCTATGGTCCGGACAGCAGCAGCAAATACCCAACATCTTACCTGCGCCACACGTTCAGTGTGGAAAATGCGGCAGAATTTGATACACTTGTATTTAATATCCGCCGCGACGACGGAGCGGTTGTTTACCTGAACGGGGTAGAGCAGTTCCGGACCAACATGCCAACGGGCGTCATTACCTACAACTCTACTGCCGTTACGGCCGTGGGTTGGAGCGCCGAAACGACCTACTATACCTTTAAAGTACCTGCCATTCAACTGAAGGACGGTAATAACGTGCTGGCTGTGTCGCTGCACCAGGCGAATGCAACCAGCTCTGATTTAGTATTTGACATGGAGGTAACAGGTGTGCTAAAGGCTGTGACTCCTCCTGCTCCGGACCCGTCTGATAAAATTGGAAGTTTCACATCCATAACACCAACGGCACAACAGGAAACGTTTATTTACCCGCAGTCACACGCCTTCCAGTTGATAGCCAAATCAGGGGTAACCCGCTATACTTCCGGAAGCACCAGCACCATGCCGGGCGGGAATGATTTCACGGCCTACGTAGCACAGAATGGAAGCAGTAAAGCCGGTTACCTTTCTGTTAACCACGAAAACAACCCAGGAGGAGTTTCTCTACTGAACCTGGCCCTGAATGAGCAGACGCAGCTATGGGCGGTAAACAGCATGCATAAAATGGATTTCTCCCCTGTGGTAAAGACAGCTAGGAACTGCTCCGGCGGCATTACCCCGTGGGGAACCGTGATCACTTCTGAAGAAACGTATGAAACAGGCGATTTGAATGCCGACGGATACCAGGATGCTGGTTGGAACGTGGAGTTTGATCCGGCCACCAATACCATTCGTGATTATGACGGCGACGGCAAGCCTGACAAGCTCTGGGCTCTGGGCAGGATGCAGCATGAAAATGTGGCCGTAAGCCAGGACGGTACAACCGTTTACCAGGGCGAAGACGGCGGCACCAGCTGTGTGTATAAATTTGTGGCAGACAGGCCAGGAGATCTTTCTTCCGGCAGCTTGTATGTGCTGAAACGCAATTCGGCCAGCCCTACACTTGGCGAATGGATAAAGGTACCAAACACCACCCAATCAGACCGTAACAACACCAGAACAATTGCATCTTCACTGGGTGGCACCAACTGGAGCAACGTGGAAGACGTTGAGTTCGGGCCTGACGGCAAAATGTATTTCACCTCAAAAGTATCGGGTACCATCTGGCGGTTTAAAGACAACGGTACAACTGTCTCGGAAATCGAAGCCTGGGTAACCAACCAGGAATACCAGATTCAGCACGAAACGGGTACACAGGCAGTGAGCTTTGGCACAGGCATCGACAACCTGGTGTTTGACGGAGAGGGTAATTTATGGGCCTTACAAGACGGAGATCGCAATCACGTGTGGGTCATCCGCCCGGACCATACCCCTGCCAGCCCTAAGGTAGAGATTTTTGCCACCGTTCCGATTGGATCTGAAGCAACCGGGCTCACTTTCAGCCCCGATTTCAGGTACGGATTTCTTTCTATCCAGCATCCAAGCACAACAAACACCCAGACACAGACAGATGCTGCCGGTACAACGGTACAGTTCAATTCCTCTGCCACCCTGGTCTTCGCCAGAAAAGAATACCTGGGGCAATCAGTGGCTGGTACTATGAGCAGTACTTCCATCAGCGCAGCCCAGACTCCAATGGTTCAGCCTGAAAAGAACATGCAGGTACAGGTCTACCCGAATCCTTTCCAGGTAAGCACACAGGTTGACATTACGATGCCTGAAAAAGCGCCGGTTACTGTAGAATTGCTTTCGATGGCTGGCAATAAGGTAAAGACGCTTGTTAACAACACCTTGGATGCAGGCACACACACCTTCAAGTTAGACTCGAAAGGATTAGCTTACGGCATATATCTGCTGCGTATCACCAGCAATAACCAGGTGACTACCCAAAAAGTGATGCACACAGGAAATTAATTTTCCAAAGTTAAGAAAAGGGAGCGCGCAACAGGTGGGCTCCCTTCTTTTTGATTATCCATCAAAAGTATAGCTTCATTGACAGCACTTACACAAAAGCAACGGATTAGTCCAGGATGTGCGGCACATAGTTTAAGGTGTTCCACAGTATCGGCAGGTTCAGGAGTGTAAGCCCTGTTAATATAGCTTTAAAGGATTACAGAAGTGAAGCAGAAGAAATTGAAGTTGATTAAACTTTGCTGGGGCGGCTTATTAGCTGTCTTGTTGTTTGCCAGCCAGGAGGTTTGCGGGCAGGTTGCTTTGCTATCGAGGCAGGAGTTGGAACAGAGCCCCGTATACTATAATGTGGAGAAGGCGCTGGAGCAAAAAGAAGCAGTCTATCACCTTAACATCAGGCAACAGAACTACTACAGCTTTACACCAGACATTTGCCAACTGGAAAACCTGCAGTATGTTAATGCCATGAAAAACAAGATTGCTGAAATAGCGCCTGAAATAAGTGCACTGAAGCACCTGCAGGATGCCAATTTCCAGGAAAACTACATCAGAAACTTACCCGACGACTTTTTCAGGCTTTCGAACCTGAAAGCTTTAAACCTGAACCACAATCAGTTTTCTGAACTGAGTGCAGGCTTTGGAGCACTCCGGCAGCTCGAGACATTACAATTGAGCGAAAACAGGCTTCGTTCTATTTCTCCACAGATAAGCAGGATGCGATCGCTGGAAACGCTCAACTTAAACTACAATCAGCTGGAAACAATACCTGCTCCACTAGGTGAGTTGCGCCAGCTAAAGGACTTATCGCTATCGCAGAACCAGCTGCATACGGTACCTGTTACGTTGTCGAAGTTGAAAAAGCTTGAGAGCCTTGCTTTAGACCACAATCAAATCACCTCTGTTCCCAGGCAGTTGGGAAAGCTAAAAGAACTAAAGTCCCTTCTTCTAGGCTACAACCACCTGAAAAGCGTGCCCAAAGAGTTGACAGCACTGCATAACCTGGAACTGCTGGATTTAAGCTACAACCAGCTGACTGCCTTGCCAGCCAATTTAAAGAAAATGAAAAACCTGAGGACCCTGCTGCTCATGGGCAACAAACTACCAGCATCAGAAACAGCCCGGATTCAACAGGAACTACCCCATGTAACAGTCATTTTATAGCTTCCTGTAACTCTCCGTTTGCTGCTACCAACCGTTTTTTTGCCCCTAAAGCCACAACGGCAACTAACACTACTTTCCTCCTACTATTGTTTACCTGCACAGATGCTGCATCTATAAATCACCTTTGATAAAGCAGTCTTCTTATAGAAAATTGATATTACGCAACAGTCCCAGCGGGACGGCCTGTAGGTAGAAAGCAATTCTGTTTGTTTAAAGCTCCAGCGCGGCCTGTTACCATACCCTCAACAGGCCGCTCCGCTGGAGCTTTAAGGTGCTTATGGGGCATGGGCTATCAACAGGTCGTGCTGCCGGGACTTAAAGCTGGGTAAATAAGGTTTTGCGTACCATCAGCAAATAAGTATTTTTGCCCCTAGCTAAGGAAATACAAATGTTATCGGATACAACAAGAGGGGCAGACATAAAGCCATTTTTAAAATGGGCGGGTGGCAAAACACAGTTACTTCCGGCTATTGAGGCAAAGCTGGTGCAGCTTTTACAGCACAAAAGCAGCATCGACTTTATTGAGCCCTTTGCGGGCAGTGGTGCCGTTTTGTTTTTCATGCTCCGGGAGTACGGCAAGTATGTGAAGCATGCTGTTATCAATGACATCAACACCACACTCACCGATTGCTACTTAACCATCAAGCATTCGCCGGAGCTCCTGATAAAAGAACTTGCCGCACTTGAACAGCAGTATTTCTCCTATGCGTCAGAAGAAGACAGGAAAAAGCTTTTTTTGGAAAAAAGGGAGGAGTTCAATCACCTCCAGGCGAACCCGACCAGGAAAAGCGCTCTGATGATTTTCCTGAACAAGACCTGCTTCAACGGCTTGTACCGGGTTAATTCCAAGGGTGGCTTCAATGTTCCGTTTGGCAGGTATGCCAATCCTACCATCTGCAATGCCCCGGTGATACGGGCTAACAGCGAGGCGCTTCAAAAAGTAGAAATCCTGAACACCGATTTTACCGAGACTGAAAGATACATCCACGCGGACGCCTTCTTTTATATAGATCCTCCCTACAAGCCCATCAGCACCACAGCTTCTTTTAACGCTTATGCAAAAGAAGGATTTGTAGATGAGGACCAGGTCAGGCTAAAGGAGTTTTGTGATACCGTGCACGAAGGGCAGGCGTATTTTGTGCAAAGCAATTCTGACACCACCAACAATGATGAGAGCAATAATTTTTTCCAGGAGTTATACCAGGACTACACCATAGAGAAGGTAAAAGCCAAAAGAGCCATCAATTCGAAAGGCAGCGGCCGGGGTGAAATATTTGAACTGCTCATTTCCAACGACAGTGTTCTAAGGAACCATCAGCCTGCCGGAAAGGAAGCATTGCGCACGCTATAGTTTCAGTACCTTAACGCCTATAACATGTGCCGCAACAAGATGCCTTGGCACTAGACGCCCCACTGTGATATAGTGCTTGCCATTGCCTACAGGAGTTGACGTTTTCTTTTCGCTGAAGTCTGCTATTTGGTTCTTAAACCACTCTCTTGTGGCAGGCATTGGCAGCACATGCAGCTCCTTTTCATCCACGAAATAATAGTACATATAGTCCGCTTGGGTATACATAAAACAACCGGGGGTGCCTTTTCCTTCGTTGCTGCATGTCTCAAAAAAGTAGTTGCCGGTTTTGTGCCACCTGTCCCCTTTCACCTCTATACTGATAGTCTTGATACTCCCGTCGTCAAGCTTCCTCTTCCACAATAAATCAATGTCTTTTTCTCTGTAGGATGGGTCGCTCTCCACATTCATCACCTCAACTGTAGCAGGCTGCCTTCGCAATAAAGCTTCTATATCTGTGGCGGCTTTATCTGCCACCTCAGAGGCACCCTCCATTGAATATTTCCTTAGGTCTGGCATCAGCTGTTATTCATTTAGGGCTTGTTCAAATTTTTCAGGAATGATAAAAGCAAGTAGCTCGCTATAGTAATAAGTGAGTGGGCGCAAGGTTTATGCAACGTCAACTGCTTGCGACGCACTAACCCAAAGTGTACGTTGTAAAAGGTTCTTTGCCCATACAACGGAACGCAACTATTCTCTTCAGGTTATCACCGATTTTACCCTTTGGATACCAGGGGAGCAGCAAAGCTCTGATATCCTGTGTTGGTGCAATAGCAATACTATTATTGCAACACCTCCCCCAACACTATAGAATGTTAAACAAGCATAGTGGCAGGCGCAGATTGAACTGTTAAGCGAATTTTAACTTTTTTAATAGATGTCTAAACAACTTACGCCTTATATAAAACAATGGACTTATCACTTACTAATCATAACACATCACTCACACCTTTTAAACACCTCTATACCAGTTAAAAAGGTACTTGCAAAAGATTCAGACATTAGCCCCCGTAGACAGATAGTAACCAACAAAAATATAAAATTATGAATATCAACCATTTATTCCCAGCACCAACAAAATTTATTGCGGCAGCTGCCATGGCATTCACATTTGTTTCCTGCGATCAGTCAGACATTTCTCCTGATGCGAATCTTTCAGCACAGAATGTAGCGGAAGCACACCAGAAAGGCGTGAACAAAGGCTCCGCTATTGAGCGTACTTTTATGGCGAACCTGCAGCCACTGAACAACTCAGGCGTATCAGGTACAGCAAATATCACAGTGGATGCGAATGTGCTTACTGTAGAAATTATGGCATCCGGACTGGAGCCAAACCTGCCTCACCCACAACACATCCACGGGTTTATGGAAAACAACAGGAACGCAACCTGCCCGACACCTGCTGATGACACAAACGGAGATGGCTTTGTAGATCTGGTAGAAGGACTTCCTTCTTACGGCCCGGTTCTTCTTGAGCTTTACCTCCCAATCGATGAGTTTCCGGAAGCAGATGCAGAAGGCAACATACACTATACCCGTACGTTTAACCTCGGCGAAATCGAATTTGAAGAAGAAGGACAGGTTATCGATTACAAGGACTTAAAGCCGCTTCAGAACAGGGCTATCGTATTACACGGCCTGACTGTAAACGGCACTTACGTACCTACAATGCCTGTAGCCTGTGGCCAGATCATGCCTACAAACAATGGCAAAGGAATGGCTAAAGGAAAGAAGTAGTCTTTTGCTAAACAGCTGAATCATAGAATTTAGCAGAAATTGATTTATACATAGAGGGAGCGTGGTTTTATAACTGCGCTCCCTCTATTGCTTTTTAAGCTTAACGAATGTCATGCAAGAAAAGACCTTGCTGCTGCCTTCTTCAAAGTAAGCAATCACATTCAGGCAGTTTCTGTTACGAAATAGCATAATATTTCTTACCTTCAGATTCTAATGTTTTGACTTCTAGTAGAACGAAATCAAGAACAATACCTGGTGGAAGAAGCACATGCTGTTAATTTCCCTGAAAGCATATAAAAATCAATTCTTATTACATGTCATATAATATGAGAAAGGCTGTTTTAAAAACATTGAAGAACAACCGAAAGGCTATCTGGGTCTCTGCCCTGTTCCCTGCCTTACTACTTTCAGGATATACTATACAGGACCCTGTTGACAGAAGAATCAAGCAAATGGCCCCTGAAGAGGCTGCCGAGATGGCCAGATCCATAGAGGCCCTCGTCACTCCTGAACTGGCCGACGGGCTTACGCTCCGCCTGTGGGGTGTAGACTCTTTGGTGGCAGACCCCATTTCCATCGACATAGATGACCAGGGGCGGTTATACTACGCCCGGACCAACAGGCAGAAGAACTCTGAATTCGATATCCGGGGGCATCAGGACTGGGAGATTGAGTCTATACAGCTGCAGACGGTTGAAGAGAAGCGCGCCTTTTTGCGAAGGGTTCTTTCTCCGGAAAACAGCAAGAAGAACGAGTGGCTGGCAGACCTGAACAAGGATGGCTCGCATGACTGGAGAGATATGACCGTTGAAAAAGAACATATCTACCGCATCGAGGACACTTCCGGTGATGGCGTGGCAGACAGATCACAACTGGTGGTAGAGGATTTTCATGAGGAGGTAACCGATGTTGCCGGGGCTGTTATGTCCTATGGCGACGACCTTTTTGTAGGCGTGGCTCCTGACCTGTGGCGCATGCAGGATAAGAATGGAGACGGCATAGCAGATGAAAAGACTTCTATTTCCCACGGCTACGGCATACACGTAGGATTTGGCGGCCACGGCATGTCCGGCCTTGAAATGGGACCTGACGGAAAAATATACTGGGGCATTGGTGATATCGGCTTCAACGGAACAGGCCCTGACGGGCAGAAGTGGGAACACCCGAACAGCGGTGTCATTGCCCGCTCCAACCCGGATGGCAGCGACTTTGAAATATTTGCGCACGGCCTCCGAAATACGCATGAGTTCGTGTTTGATGAATACGGCAACCTTATCAGCGAAGATAACGATGGTGATCACCCGGGAGAGAAGGAGCGCCTGGTATACATCGTAAACGGCTCCGACACGGGCTGGCGCACAAATTGGCAGTTCGGCAAGTACCGTGATCCGGAGAACAATACCTATAAGGTATGGATGGATGAGAACATGTACAAGCCACGCTTTGAGGGACAGGCTGCCTATATTACGCCGGCCATTGCCAACTTTGTAAGCGGCCCTACCGGTATGTTATATAACCCCGGCACAGCGCTGAGCCCTAAATACAAAAACACCTTCTTTATTGCAGAATTTGTGGGGAACCCGGCCAGGTCCGGCATCCATGCCTTCAAACTGAACCCTAAAGGAGCCTCCTTTGAGCTTGGAGAAAATGAGAAAATCATGAGTGGCATACTGGCGACCGGTATCGACTTTGGCCCGGATGGCGCCCTATATGTGGCAGACTGGATTGACGGCTGGAACACAAAAGACCACGGCCGCATCTGGAAAATGGATGACAAGGACGGGGCAGCATGGCCAGAGCGGCAACTGACACAGAAGCTTTTGGCAGAAGATTTCACCCAACGCAGAGAGAAAGAACTGGGTGAGCTACTCATGAACCCGGATATGCGCGTAAGACAGAAAGCGCAGTTCGAGCTGGCAAAGCGAGGCTCAAAAGGCGCCAGTGTTTTCCAGAGAAGCATCAGGCAAAAACGCGATCAGCTAGCCCGGGTGCACGGCATCTGGGGCATCAGCCAGTTAGCCCGCCAGGACAAGAAATATGCAAAGGTGCTGCTGCCTCTCCTAAAGGACAGCGACCCTGAAATAAGAGCACAGGCTGCCAAATGGTTGGGCGATATATGGTATAAGGAAGCTGGTGCTAACCTGATGCCATTGCTGAAAGACCAGAATAGCCGTACCCGTTTCTTCGCCGCCGAAGCACTTGGTCGCATCGCTTACGAACCGGCTGTCGCTCCGCTTATTCAATTGCTGAAGGACAATAACGACGAAGATGCCTACATACGCCATGCCGGAAGCCTTGCTTTAGCTCGCATCGGAAAAGCGGAACCGGTAGTGGCCTTAGCTAATGATCCATCGCGCGGTGCGCGGATTGCCGCCGTGGTAGCGCTTCGCCGCATGCAGCACCCCGGAGTAGCCAATTTCCTGAAGGACCAGGATGAGTACATTGTAACAGAAGCAGCACGGGCCATTAACGACGACTTGTCGATAGAGCAGGCACTGCCTGCTTTGGGCAATGTGCTGCAGGAATCCCGCTTCACAAATGAGGCGCTGCTGAGACGCGCCATCAATGCAAACCTGCGCGTTGGCAACGAGCAGGCCATGCAAAACCTGATCGATTACTCTCTCAAGGAAGGCGCTCCGGTAGCCATGCGGGCTGAAGCCATGGAGGCACTGAGCACCTGGGCCAAACCTTCTGTACTGGACCGTGTGGACGGGCGCTACAGAGGTGTTATTGAGAGAGATCCGGCGCTGGCCAGAACGAAAGCAGCAGATGCACTGATACAGGCCTCCGGACATGCCGAAGCACCAGTACGCCTAAGCGCTGTCAAAGCCATCGGCAAACTTAAAGTTGACCAGGCATCTCCCCAGTTGTTTGCCCGCCTGCAAACCGACAAAGAACCGGAAGTGCGTGTAGAAGCGCTGCGCGCGCTGACATCCATTGAAGATGCGCAGATAGGCAAAGCCATTGAACAGGCCATTTCAGATCAGGAGAAAAGCGTTCGGGTAGCAGGGCTTGATATGTTAGCGGAAATGGATATTTCGAAAGACCTGATGGTGACGCTGCTTGCTGATGTCATCAACAAGCGAACGACGGAAGAAAAGCAGGCTGCCCTCATGACGCTCGGAGAACTACCGGTAGAGCATACGCAGCCGTTGTTTAACGATTTGCTGACACAGTTAGCGAATGGCAAGCTTCCGGCAGAAGTTCACCTGGAGTTAGCAGAGGCGGTTGCCAGCACCCGTTCCCCAAAACTAATCACAAGGCACAAAGAGATAAGCTCTAAGCATGCTTCTGGTGCTCCGGAGGCCGCTTTTGAAGGAAGCTTGTATGGCGGTGATCCGAATCAGGGCAGAAGGATATTCTTTAGCCATCAAACGGCGCAGTGTATCCGATGCCACTCTTACGATGACTTGGGCGGCAACGCCGGCCCCCGTTTGAACGGCATATCAAAAAAGCTGACCCGGCCACAATTACTGGAGGCTCTTATAAACCCAAGCGCGCGCCTGGCCCCAGGCTATGGCGTGGTAACGGTAGAGCTTAAAAACGGCCAGACAGTTAGCGGTATACTTCAGGATGAGCAGGACGACAGCATATCAGTGAAGGTAGGCGGACAACCTGAAACTGTCATTAAGAAAAGTGATATTGCAAAAAGAACCAATGCTGCTTCCAGTATGCCTAACATGCAGTATCTCCTCACAAAGAGAGAGATTCGGGACCTGGTAAGCTTCCTTGCAACTTTAGAGGAAGACAGTTGATAAAAGGAACGGCGTAGGGTTTTGCAGCTTATAAGCTGTTCCGGTTTATATTAACAAGAGGAGGTGCTGTATACTTAACAGGTATAAAGCACCTCCTCTACTTTTAGTGTGTTTCTGTAGTCGTTTTGTTCATCCTGCTGTTTCGTTCATCCCAGTTTCTGCTTCACCAGTCTGAACCACGCCTATCCCTTCCTTGTCCAAAGTGGAAAATTCAGCAAAGCTGCGCTGGAACAGAATCAGAGCAAAATGGTATCCTTCTTCCTTTGCCACTTGGGACAAAATTCAGCAACTACACAGGCATAACTGTCACACTCACAAATAATACTGAGTAATTACTTGCTTATTTCATCATTTATAATAAAATTATATGAATTATGATTTTTAGTTACCCTTGGGTTCCTTATTGTAAGATGGTATTTGCAAAAGCTGCAAACGTTTACAGGATTCCCAAAGTGGTGTATAGAAACAATAACAGCTTGCATGAATATTTCAAAACTATCTTTTAGCCTGTTTCTAACTGGGTTAACTTATTGCACTCTTACACCCAACAGCGCTTCTTCCCAGCAGTCTAACAAGGAATCTTACACGCAGGAAATTGCTGGTACGCAGCTCAAATTTGACATGGTGGCTATTCCGGGTGGTGAATTTATAATGGGGAGCCCTGCCAGTGAGCAGGAAAGAGATGAAGACGAAGGTCCTCAGCATCCGGTAAGAGTCGATCCTTTCTGGATGGGCAAGTATGAGGTAACATGGGATATTTTCGAGCCTTTTGTTTACAAGGATTATGAGATAACCCAAAGCAACGGAACCGTAAGTGCAGAAGTAGATGCTGTCGCGCGCCCTACAAAGCCTTACCTGGACATGACCTTTGGTATGGGTAAAGAAAACCACCCTGCAGTTGGAATGACCCAGTATGCCGCCATTCAGTTTTGCAAGTGGCTGTATGCCAGAACAGGTGTTTTCTACCGCTTACCCACCGAAGCGGAGTGGGAATA
The DNA here is from genome assembly GCF_003367245.1 of Pontibacter diazotrophicus. GTDB lineage: Bacteria > Bacteroidota > Bacteroidia > Cytophagales > Hymenobacteraceae > Pontibacter > Pontibacter diazotrophicus. The sequence goes on from NZ_QRGR01000009.1 coordinate 200,520, forward strand.
TGCCAGCAGGGCGGGCGCAACAACAGCGTATGCCTTCGGTGATGACGCCTCCGGTCTCGATGCATACGCGTGGCACCGGGCAAACAGCAAGGAGGAAACACACCCGGTCGGAAGCAAGAAGCCCAATGCCTGGGGCCTGTATGACATGCACGGCAACGTGGCCGAATGGACAGCAGACCAGTACATCCCGGATTACTATAAGAAGTTTCAGAGCAAAGCCACCAGCAACCCTGTGGCCACTCCAACAGAACTGTACCCGCATGTAATCAGGGGAGGTTCTTTTGAAGATGAGGCGCCGGCATTACGCTCTGCCAACAGGGAGGGCTCAGACCCGAACTGGAAAAGGATAGACCCGCAGATACCCAAGAGTAACTGGTGGTTCCCGGAAGCACCTTTTGTTGGCTTACGGCTCGTACGGCCAGTGAACCCACCTTCAGAAGCAGAGATCAACGCTTACTACAACCAGGAGCCGACTCCTGACTATTAATTTGTTTATATCAAACCTTAACCTATAAATCAGCATGAAAGATTTCGATTCGAACAAGCGAAGAGAGTTCCTGAAAGCGTCTGCCATACTGGCTGGCGGAGCAGTATTGAGCAGCCTTCCCTTAGCAGGTGCCTATGCAGCAGGAAAAGGCACAATCAAAATTGCCCTGGTTGGCTGCGGGGGCAGAGGTACAGGAGCAGCCTTTCAGGCATTAGCAACGAAGCATGATGTGCAGTTAGTAGCCATGGCGGATGCCTTCCAGGATCGCCTGGACAAGAGCTACGAGGGCCTGTTTGGCAAGTTCGGAAAAGCGAAGGTCAATGTTCCGGAAAGCAAGCGTTTTGTAGGGTTCGATGGATATAAACAGGCGATAGCTGAAGCTGATGTCGTGCTGCTGGCAACCCCTCCGGGTTTCAGGCCTATCCATTTTGAGGAGGCGGTAAAACGAAACAAGCACGTGTTCATGGAAAAGCCTGTTGCCACAGACTCCCCAGGCATACGCAAAGTGCTGGCTGCAGCTGAGGAAGCAAAGAAAAAGAAGCTGAACGTGGTAGTAGGCTTACAGCGCCGCTACCAGACAAATTACCGCGAAACAATCAAGCGCATAGAGGATGGTGCTATCGGCGATGTGGTATCCGGACAGGTTTATTGGAACAGCGGTGGTGTGTGGGTTCGCCCCCGGGAAGCTAACCAAACCGAAATGGAGTACCAGATGCGCAACTGGTACTACTTCAACTGGCTTTGCGGAGACCATATTACCGAGCAACACGTGCATAACATAGATGTTGCTAACTGGGTAAAAAACGGCTATCCGGTTTCAGCACAGGGTACAGGAAGCCGTTTCCAGCGAACAGGAAAAGAGTATGGTGAAATTTTCGATAACCATACCGTAGAGTTTTTATACGCAGATGGCTCTGTTATCCAAAGCCAATGCCGCCACTACGAAGGCACCCAAAACCGGGTAGACGAAAGCTTCCAGGGCACAAAGGGCAAGGTATACCTTTCTGCCAACAACGACGGAAAGCTGTGGGATTATAAAGGAAACTCCTTGTATGACCATGCCGGCAAAAACGACCCTAACCCCTACCAGGCCGAGCATGATGAGCTGTTTGCTGCCATTGAGGCTGGCCAGTATAAATTTGCGGACGCAGAGCGCTCTGCGATGAGTACCATGACGTCGCTCTTAGGCCGCTACGCCACCTACTCCGGGCAGGAGATCAAGTGGGAGGATGCCCTGAAATCTGACATCAACCTGATGCCGGACACGTTCGCCTGGGATGCCAAGCCAAAGATTCTGCCAGACGCCAACGGGTTATACCCGGTTCCTATGCCAGGCAAAACAAAGGTGATATAATCTATCTTTGATTTACTATTAGAGGAGATTGTTCCGAAAACCACAGCTGCTGAGACAAGCATTCAGGTGTGGTTGACGGGGCAATCTTCTTTGTTCTTATACTTGTGCAAAACCTTGTATCAGGATTTCTGACACAATGCACTATTACTTTGTCTGACTTATGCGCTTATTGTTGCTGTGCCTTTTTGCTTCACTTCCTTTCATTTTCACCCAAACAGAGCTTAAACAGTATACCATCAGGGGCCTTGCCCAGGGCACAAGTTACCAGATAACCTATTACGCCGCAGACAGCAGTATTACAAAGGCGCAGGTAACTTACATTCTGGCGCAACTCGACAGCTCGCTTTCCATTTACAAGCCTTATTCCTTGATTAGCCAGTTCAACCGCTCCGCTTCCGGGTTACAGGCAGACAGACACCTTCAAAAGGTTATTAAAAAGGCACAGCAGGTTTCACGTAAAACAGATGGCGCTTTCGATATCACGGTACAGCCCCTGGTGCAGGCATGGGGTTTCGGAGCAGAACAAGTATCGGCTCTTCCAGATTCAGCCGCCATACAAGCGTTGCTGGAATGTGTGGGTGCAGGTAAAATAAAGCTCAGCAAGAATCAGTTGCAGAAACAAGCACCCTGTGTGAGAATAGATGTAAACGGAATTGCGCAGGGCTACAGCGTGGATGTGCTGGCAGATTTCCTGGAGAAAAAGGGCATCAGGAACTACCTGGTAGAGCTAGGCGGTGAGATGCGTGTGAAGGGGCGGAAACCCGGTGGCAAGCTGATGGCTATAGGAATTGAAGGACCAGCTGAGGGTACCCTTTATGATGCTTATCCCATACAGAAAGTCATCACACTTGAAAAAGGTGCGATAACTTCCTCCGGCAACTACAGAAAGTTCTACCAGAGCGGCTCCAGAAAAATCTCTCACCTGATAGATCCTAAAACCGGTTATCCTTTAGATAATGAACTGATAAGCGTGACCGTTTGGGCCAAGGATGCCATGACAGCCGATGCTTATGATAATGCGCTGATGGGAATGGGACTGGAAAAAGCGCTTCGTTTTGCAAATCGCCAGAAGGAGCTGGAGGCTTACTTTATATACCGAAAGCCGGATAATTCTGTGGCGGATACCGCTACAGTTGGGTTTTATAAGATGATGAAGTAAGTTATAGCTTGGCTTCATCAACTCATGTTCAGTAGCATCTTTTTGTAGAGTGATATTATGCATAGTTACTCTGCCTAAGCTGCCGTGGCTGCAGTTTATCCAGCGGCATCTAATCTAGAGTTGCATTGTTTCTCTCTTAGCTCTCAAGGCCGAGAGGCCTCGTCTTCGGGGTAGGGGCCCTCTTATGGTAGGGCTGTTTCATTCCTAGCGAATTCTCCCCTTGAGGGGAGCGGGAGGGGTGTTTACATCTGCGGAAAGAACGCAAATAGGGTAAATAAGGCAATATAGCTCCGCAATTTACACCCCTATAATCCCCTCAAGGGGATAGTCTTGGAGAATAAAACAGCCCTGCCTCTTATGGGCATCGCGCTGGGAGTTTTTTGCGCTAGGGCGCTGCCGCGCGAGCGGCACCAAAAATCTCCAAATAGAGGGCCTCTACCCCCAGGCGCTCAACCCAAAGACTGGAAACTCATTCACTCCGTGCTGGCAGATGAATATGTTGATTAAAGGAGGGAAGGAGATATTGCTTAGACATTGTATAATACTCCATTTTGTCAGCTCGAAGGAAAAGTGATTCCAGTTTTCCCGTTCGGCGCCTTGTAAATAATGCGGTGCCGAACGAAGTGAGGCAGCCTACAGCGGAGCGATGGCAGCTTTATTTACACAGCGCCGAACGGGAAAACGCGCCCTCGCGGGAGTGGAGCGCAAGTAAGAAGCTATGCAAAAGGCTGTTTATGAAGCACTGGATGAACAGTCTCCACGGCAGCTTAGACAAATTTAGAAAACACTGATTCGGAATTCGCATTTGCTACTAAAAGTAAAACGGGTAGGGCGATTCTTTGAAATCACCCTACCCGTTTTGGTTTAAGCAAAATAAACTGTAGCTAGTTTACCTGTATTTACGCCTGCATAAAATTATCCACTTCCCTATAAGCTTTGATAACAGCTGCTTCTCCAGCTTTGCCCTTTCCTGCATTGCCGTGCTCCATGCCCATTACACCTTTGTAGCCCTTCTCATGAATGTACTTAAACACATTCTTATAATTGATTTCCCCTGTGGTTGGCTCTTTTCTTCCAGGGTTGTCCCCTATCTGTATATAGGCAATCTCATTCCAGGTCTGGTTCATGTTGTGGATAATGTGCCCCTCGTTCTTCTGCATATGGTAAATGTCAAACAAGAGCTTACAGGACGGGCTGTTCACTCCTTTGCAAATCATATAGGTCTGGTCGGAGGTACGCAGGAAAAGGTTTGGCGAGTCGCTAAGCGGCTCTAATACCATCACGATGCCATGTGGCTCTAATATCTCCGCTCCTCTTCGCAGAGCTTCAATCACATTGCCAGTTTGTACACCTATGGGCAAGTTCCGTTCGAAATCGCCGGGCACTACGGTCACCCACTTTGCGTTCACGCGTTTGGCTACATCAACGGCCCGCTTGCAGCCATCCAGAAAGATGTCTACGTGTTCCTGCTTTCCTGCTGCCAGCGTGTTTTGGGAGTTACCGCCTTTGTCAACCACAAACACGCCCATGGTCATGCCTAAACGGGCAAGCTCCTTCCCTATTTTCTCCTGGTCACTTACCGGCCGTCCCATCAGGCCATTATCTTCAAGGGCAGTAAAACCCTGATCTCGCATAAACCGGAGTTGGCTTACCAGGTCGTCGCCGGCTGTCTCTTTGAACATACCAAAGTGAGGCGCATAGTTCAGATTGAAAGTTTTGCCTGCCTGCTTCTCAGAAGAAGAACTTCCGGCGAAGGCTGATGTCCCAGTTGTAAGAGCTACAGCACCCAGGAGACCACTTTTTAAAAAATCACTTCTTCTCATATATTTTGGTGTTTAGTGATACAGCAGCAGACAAACTAAACTTTGTGATGCTGCAGGATACATTGCGTTATGAGTCAGCAAAATAATTTATACCAGATGTAGCACTTATTATAGCTTATACATCGCAGATCACAATACTTTCCCGTAGCGAAGCAAGTGGATCCCCCGACGCCGGCACGAACTCCTGCCCCACAAAGCCCTTGAAGCCCGTATCAACAATTGCCCGCATAATGGCCGGGTAATACAGCTCCTGTGTATTGTCTATCTCGTGGCGGCCAGGTACACCAGCTGTATGATAGTGCGAGATATAAGGATGGTATTCCTGAATTGTGCGGATTACGTCTCCTTCCATGATTTGCATGTGGTAGATGTCGTAGAGCAGCTTGAACCTATCGGAGCCTATCATCTTCGCCAAATCAACACCCCATTTGGTATGGTCGCACATATAGTCTTTGTGGTTCACCTTGCTGTTCAGCAGTTCCATCGACAGCGTTACCTTGTGCTTTTCTGCTGTACTCATCAGGCGCTTGAGCCCTTTGGCGCAGTTCTCCAAGCCTTCTTCATCACTCATACCGTTGCGGTTACCTGAAAAGCAGATCAGGTTATCGAGCCCGGCAGCAGCCACCTTCGGGATCATCGCTTCGTAGCTGGCAACCAGTTCGTCGTGGTACTTCGGGTTATTGAAGCCCTCGGTCAGGCTTTTCTCCGCTCCCCAAGCCATCGCGCAAGTCAGGCCGTATTTCTTCAGCATCGGCCATTCATCAGGGCCCAGCAGTTCGATAGAAGACAGGCCCATTCCCTTTGCCGCTTTGCACAGTTCCTCTAATGGCATGTCCTTGTAGCACCATTTGCAAACGGAATGCTTAATTCTGCCTTTTAACTTCAAATCCTTTAAGCCAGCGGCTCTCAGTGGTTCGGGCAACAACATGGCAGAGGTAAGCACTGCGGCGCCACCTGCCATGTTCTTCAGCATGCTACGCCGGGTATGTTGGTTTTTCATTTCTATGTTTCTTTTGAACTATTATCCATTTGTGGTTGCCGGAGGTCCGGCATGAATTCGTGTGCTCGTTACAATTTTGCTGTTGGCTTTTTAAGGGAGTACAGATACTCCACCAGGTCCACCAATTCCTGCTCTGACATGGCTTGCTGCAGGTTAGAAGGCATGATAGAGTTCTCCATTTGTGTTCTGGATGCAATGTTTGACTTATCTAAACTACTCTTCATGCCTCCCGGGAAGACCAGTTCTACTTCATCCTCTGTTTCGCTGGCAATAATTCCGGCTACTTCGCTGCCGTCCTTCATTTTGAAAAGAAAGCCTTCATACCCAAAGCTAATACCTGCGTCAGGGTGAAGAATGGAGACATAAAGGGCGTCTTTGGTGAGTTTGCTGCCAATCTGGGTCAGAGCCGGGCCAAAATTGGCGCCTTCATCTCCCACCTGGTGGCAAACACCACATGACTGCAGGAACACCTGCTTACCCGTTACCGCAGAACCCGGCCGCATAGCCAACTCACTAATCGGTGGCAGCGGCTTGCCTCCTGTTGCATTGGCAACCGTGAGGTACTTCAGTGCCTCGTCGCGTATGGGTGCACGCATGGCTCCGGCAAGCGCTACAGATGCTGCCGGCTCTAGCTCCTTCGGAAGCTTGCCGTCCCTTACCACGTTCATCAGCCGCTCCTCTCCGCTCCAGCCTGTGCCAAGTGACTTCACGGCCACTTTGCGAACGGCCATGTCTGCAGACTTGTCCATCACAACAGACTCAATCAGATCCATAGACTCTCTGTTGCCCACGCGGCTCAATGCCCGTAGCACTGCCAACGATTCGGCCTCTTTCTCACTGTGAATGGTTTGTTTCAGCAAGTTGCCTCCGTCTGAATTAAGCAGCAACCGGGCTGACTCCACCCCCAGGTTTTTATCCGGGTTAGCAAGCACCATTTGGAGCAATGCCTCATTCTGATTTTGCAGCTTATAGCGGCGAACCAGGTTCAAATACTCCTGCGTACCGTTTAACTCTGCCAACGTCCTGTCTAAAGCAGCCTTTGCTTTTGGGGACTTGTCTATACCCGATGGATTTATGTGGTATAGCGCAAGCTTCGACACCTCCGCCTTATGCGGCCCCTGATCATCGAGCAAGGCTATGAGTATTTCATCTTTGGAAGGGTCATCAATAAAATCAAAGGCTCTGAAATACTTCGCCCGATCTGCTGACGAAGTACCTGCATCCGTAATGTTCTGTGAAAGGTAAGGGAGCGCAAGGCCGGTTCTGGAACGCCAGATAATATCCTGGCTCGCTTTGTCAGTCATTTGATTTCCTGCTTTCGCCTGGTAAGCAGTAAAAAACTTGTCCCACTGCTCGTCAGCCCCGATACCCAGGGCTTCCAGGTACCAGCGGTCCTGCCCGTCATACTGCTGCGCCAGCTCTGCCCAAAGTGCAGGTGCCTCTGCCGATTTGTTGTGGCGAAGTGCAATAGCTGCTTCCCGACGCACCTGCGGGCTTGGGTCTTTCACCAGCTGCTGCACGTAAGAAATAACATTCTCTGCCTCCTGGCGGGCAATACGTAGGCCTGTTATGCGAATATCAGGGTTTTTATCCTGCAGTGCCTGCTGAATGTATTTATCGCTTTTGCCATCTATCTTCGCCAGCAGCCACAGCGCTCTCGCTCTCATGCGCTCATTGTCAGATTTCCATAGCTTTTGCAGCGCAGGCTCCGCTTTTGTACCCCAGTTGTGCAGCTTGTCCCAAGCCATGTAACGCGTGGCCAGGTTGGGGTTTTGCAGCGCCTCTACGGCTCCCTTTGGTGAACTCAGGTCCAGCTTGGGGGTCCTGTAAGGTACTCCGGGAGGGGCAATTCTGAAGATGCGTCCCCTATTCATATCTCCCATTTGGTGGCCACCCACACCCGGGTCATACCAGTCAGACACATAAATAGATCCGTCCGGGGCTACACTCAGGTCAGAGGGGCGGAACCATTGGTCCCGTACGCCATCTACCAGCGGTACGATCTCAGCTTTATACCCGGCGCCGTCTTTCGTAACAGGATATGATCTAACCGTGTTCGGGCCAGCGTCTGTGTGAATCATCTGGTTATGGTATACTTCAGGGAGCAAATTGCCTTCGTACACCACCATACCGGTAGGGGAACCTGCGCCTGTCTGAAGCAGGTTTGGAACGGAACCCGGGTCATTCAGGTGCCAGTGCTGTTTTGGTATCTCCTTCTCCATGTTCGTCCGGTGAGACCGCCAGCCAGCGCCTGTCATCTCGTCGGTATAGCCGTAGTTACCGAATTCCATTACATAGTTGATGCGCACGCCCTGGTTGCCGTCATCATCATTGTCAGACTGCCATAGTGTGCCATAAGAGTCTACTGCTGCCTCATAGTTGTTCCGGAAGTTGTGGGCCAGCACCTCAAATTCGGTGCCGTCGGGGTTTACCCGGAAGATCATTCCCTGGCGGTAGGGCTTTCCAGAATTGTTCACTTCTTTGCCGTCTTTATCTACTATGGGCTTGCCATCGCGGTCGAGTATCTGCTGGCCTTCGTTGCCGAAGTTGAAGTATAATTTGCCGTCCGGGCCGAAAGTGAAGGAGTGGATGGCGTGGTCGTGCTGCTCTCCGCCTAAGCCTGAGTACAGCACCTCTTTCTTGTCCGCCACATCATCACCATTAGTATCTGTAAACAAAAACACATTCGGGCTGCTGGATACAATCACCTTGTTGCCCAGCACGGCTACTCCAAGCGCTGCATCAATATCTTTGCCCTGGTAAAACACCTTAGCTGTATCGGCACGTCCATCGTTGTTCAAGTCTTCCAGAATCAGGATGCGGTCACCTTCTCCACGCTGTGGGTTGCCCGGGTTAAGTTCCGGCCGATAGTTGTAGGCCTCGCACACCCAGACCCGACCTTTGGCGTCAACGTCGATATTGGTGGGGTTGCCCATCATAGGCTCAGAGGCAAAAAGCTTTGCCTCCAGTCCGTCCGCAACTTCCAGACCTAAGAGCGCATTCTCCGGAAGCCTTTTTTCCTCTTCCGTTAATTTGCTGTATTGCTCCTCCCGCGATGCAAGGGTAGATTCGTTCTGGTCCGCTTTAGGTAATACTTGCTGGGCTGTGGTCGTTTGCTGCGGATTGTTGCAGGACGACGTTGCCAGCACACTCATCAGAAAAGCTACTGGAAGTATGTTTTTCTTCATTGGGTAATGGTCTATTTAATGTTGCTGTGCTTCGTGCTAAGCACTGTTCAAAATGTCAGTATATCTTTTCTTCAGAAAAAAAGAATATCAGTTTTGCAACGGTCAGGGTATGTTGGCTGACTGCATATTAAGCCAAGCATTGTAATTTAAGCGTTTAATCACTCACCAATATAGCCGTTAGTTCCGTAATGCTGTTCATGTTTACAATAGCAGTACTGAACTTAATTGAATAAACTATAGAGCGGAAAAAGCTCTTCTACTTGCCTTGAAGGAGATTCAAGCTTTACTCCATAATTGTAAGCTATTCTAAATATATGTATATCAGGTAAGAAAACAAATATTTAGCCCGAAGATCAACTGTAACTAAAACACTAAAAGCAGAAATAGTAGCATTACACCCGCCACCGCCACTTCTAAAATTACAACACAGTTCTGCTCATGCCGGAGTACGGCGGTTCATTCTAAAACTTGCATAGCTAAAAATAACGGCAGAAAAGTATTCTCACTGGTTTGGCTATTTCATCTTGTAAGCCTTCACATCCTGCTGATTTATACCAAACAGCAGCGTGTTGTTCACCTGTAATATACTCCTTACATCGCCGTTCACTTTAAAGCCGGACTTGGCTTGCGGAATGTAAGTAAACTCTCCTTTTCCGTTGCCTTGCAGCAGGATACCGTAGTTGGCATCGTACTTGCCAAAGCGAAGGCGGGCCTGGCTTATGTTACCTCCCAACAGCAGATCCTGATTACCATCCCGGTTATAGTCAAGGGTGGTAATGGCATACACCGGGGAATACTGCACTTCCATAGGCAGGGGCTTTTCTACAAACTTTCCATTTGTGCCACTCTCAAAGTAAGCTGTCTTCAGGTAATTGGTAGTTAAATGACCTGCCCCGGCAAGTTCTTCTGGTGTGAAAATGTCCCGCAATGTGGCGTCTGCATAGCTCTTATAATCTGTGAAGCGCGTGCGCATCACGCTTATCTGGTCCAGCAACTCGTCGCGGGTTACGTAAGGGTAACTTTTGCCCTGTATGTAGAAGGTCAGGATAGGGTCAACAGAGCCATTGTCGTCGAAGTCCTTGTAGTAGAGTTCTGCCGGCTGTTCGTCCGAAACTTTCACCTGGGCGTTCAGGCCTAGGTTGCCTATTATCAACTCAGGCTTTCCGTCCTGGTTCAAATCGCTCACCAGCAGTTTATTCCACCAGCCCCTGTACTTCTTGTCGAAATAAGCATCAGTCGCATCGGTTAACTTACCATTCGTATTTTTGAAAACCATCACCGGCATCCAATCCCCTACCACAACCAGTTCCTGCACTTTGTCCCCATTCAGGTCATGCCAGGCGGCGTCGGTCACCATACCCACCTTTTGCAGCGCCGGGGCAAGCGAAGCAGTAGCATCCTTAAAGCTTCCTTTGCCGTCGTTTAACAGCAGGTAACTTTGCGGTGTCTCCGGGTAGCGGCCCGGTATCACGCGTCCTCCCACAAACAGATCGACAAATCCGTCACCGTTGATGTCGGCTGCCCGGGCGCAGCTGGCGCTGGTACGCATTGTCGGCAGCGAGTTGGTGCTCTTGGTGAAACTGCCTTTGCCATCGTTGAGGTAGAGCCTGTCCTGCAGCAATGCGTCATCCGGCGCAAAGTCGTGGTAGCCTCCGCTAACAACGTACAGGTCCGGAAACTGATCGTTGTTGGCGTCAAAGAATACAGCATCCACATCCTCACTCATTTTGTCGGCCTCAAAGGCTGGCGTAGGCTTTTGTGCAAAGGTGCCGTTCCTTTGCTGCAGGTACAGTTCCGCCGGCTGCCCCTTGCCTCCACCGGCAAATACATCCTCTAAGCCGTCACCGTTTACATCGGCTTTTACCAGGCAGGGTCCGGAGAAGGAAAGTGGGTTCACGAGCAGCGGCTGCCGCTTAAAATCGTTTGTTGTATTTTTCTGATGGGCAAAGGAAACGGGGGCTCTTGCCTCCTCGAAAGCAGGAGCGCCAGGCTTTAATGAACGGGGAGAAGCGCCTGCTTCACTCTCTTTCAGGGTAAGCACCTGGTTTGGAGTTACATTCCGCAGCACCTGCTGCTTTCCGCTCAGCCACACAACCTGAAGGGAGTCTATTGTGTTCTCCTGCCCCAGGCCAAAATGCAGCACAGGCGACACACTGGACTGGTAGCCGCGCGAAGGCATCTGCTCCTGGTACTGCTGCTTTCCCTTGGCGTAAAACATCACTTTGGCCCCTATTCCAGCTGTGTTCTTGCCGGCTCCTTCCAGCCTGAGTTGCAGGTAGTGGTGGTCCAGCTGCTTGTTCGATTCGTTCTGGTAAATAAAAGCAGGTTGGTTGATGTTGTTGACAATCAGGTCCAGATCGCCGTCATTATCCAAGTCAGCATAAGCCGCTCCGTTGCTGTTGGAAGAGGAACTCATCCCCCAGTCCCTGCCCTTGTTCGTGAAGGACAGGTCGCCGTTATTTTTATAGATATAGTTGGTGACGTTAGAAGAAGGTATTTTATTGACCAGTTCCAGCACGTGTTCCCGCTGCATTCTGCCGCCCTGCTGCTGCACAAAGCCGCCCATGTACTTAATAAAGTCCATGTTAGTGTAGTCGCGCAGGTAGCCGTTGGTAATGAACATGTCTTTCCAGCCGTCATTGTCGTAATCAGCCACCAAAGGAGCCCAGCTCCAGTCGGTGTTAGAAAGCCCTGCCAGCTGCCCCACCTCGCTGAAAGTGCCGTTACCGTTGTTTACCTGCAGCATATTGCGCATGTACTGGTAATGGAACCCAGATCTAAGGCTGAGATTGAACTTCTCATAGTTGTCCGGGGCGAACAACAGCTTTTGCCGCCGGTTGTCTTCCGGGAGCATGTCCAGGGTAAAGATATCCGGGAAGCCGTCGTTGTTAATATCCGCTACATCGCTGCCCATCGAGAAGTGGGAAGTATGCCCCATACTCAGCTTCAGCTGATCGGTGAAGGTTCCGTTTTTGTTGTTGATGTAAAGGTAATCGGGGATATCATAGTCATTGGAAACATAAATATCCTGCCAGCCATCGCCGTTGATATCGGCTACTCCGGCTCCCAGGCCATACGTTAGAGTGGACGATTGAATACCTGCTTTTTTTGTTATGTCCTGAAACTTCCCGTTATCGTTCCTGAAAAGCCGTACCCCGCGTTGTACATCTTCCTTTTCAAGCAGCTCCGCAGTGGAGACCTCGTCCAATACAGGCAAAGACTCCGGGCTATGGTTCAGGAGAAACATATCCAGGTCGCTGTCCCGGTCTAAGTCAAAGAAAACGGCGTGCGTACTATTGGAGGAACTTGCCAGACCGAACTGCGCAGCCTGTTCTGAAAACCGGGGTATACCATTGGCATCCGGTCCATCATTAATAAAAAGTTGGTTCTCCCGTTTTTCGGGACGCAGCTTACCGGAGTAGCATACATAGATGTCTAACAGGCCATCTCCGTTTACATCGGCCATAGTCACGCCTGTCGTCCAGGGGCCTTCTCTTCCGGCTACGCCTGCGGCGGTTGTTACATCCTCAAACTGCATGTTGCCTTTGTTCAGGTATAGCCGGTTCGGGGCCATGTTGCCTGTAAAGTAAAGGTCCTGCAGGCTGTCTCCGTTTACATCGCCCACCGCTACGCCGCCGCCGTTATAGAAGTACTCATACATTAATACATTCGTATTCAGCCCTTCGGTCAGGTTGTTGGAGAACTGAACACCAGTCTTACTGGCAGGGAGCAGGGTGAAAAGCGGATTAGCGACAATGGCAGGGGCATCAGTGGGCTCCTGCTCTTCCACGGAGGCTTTTTCCTGGCAAGCTGTAAAAACTGATAGGGTGAGTAATAGGATAGTAGGTAGAGAGGATCGGAACTTGCTCATTAAATAAGCCATCTAAATAAAAGGTAAAAAAGAGAAATCTATGCCAGTACAAGACTGGCATAGATTTCAAGTGTAATATAAGAAAATAATACTTAGTAACCCGGGTTCTGCGTCAATTGCTCATTCCGGTTCATTTCATCCCTGTGAATTGGCAGGTAATACATTTTATCGTCCCATGCCCGGTTCTCAACCCCTTCTCCCAGTTCTATTACATTGTAGGTATAGTTGTAGTTCTCAGGGTCGTACTGATACGTAGTCACCGTTTTACCTGGCTTCAGCGTGCCTATAATATCGATAATCCGAGGCTGTTGTCCAAACTCCTCCTCAGCAATCATCCAACGGCGAACATCATGGTAGCGCTGCTCTTCGTAAGCCATCTCAATTCTGCGCTCGTTGCGGTAGCGCTCCATCAGTGCTTCGCCTGTTTCAGTCACCGCCGGCATTCCTACCCGGAAGCGGATCTTATTTAACCACTCCTGTGCTTCGGCATCCTGCCCTAATTCAATGCTGGCTTCCACATAGTTCAGCACGGCTTCAGTGTATCGGAAAAAAGCCCAAGGCACCTGCTGCCACATGTTCATATCCACCAGGTTCGGGTTAGGGTCAACAAACCTTCTCATGTAATAGCCGGTACGGGTACCGTTCCAGTCTTCGATAGAGCTCTGTCGGGTATCAAAGCCGAAATGAGTTGTTTTTTCACCATCAGCAATTATCTCATACTGCCCTGTCTGAATTTGATCTGCGGGGTCTGCTGTGGTCGTGAAACGCGGCTTCCAGTCAGATGCGTCATGCAGAATAGTAGCCTCAAAACGTGGATCGCGGTTCTCGTATGGAGCTGCTGCATGCTCCGGGTTATCCCAGCTAAACTCAGTGCCGTCCATCATTTCATAATCGTCCACCAGGTCCTGTAGCGGCGTGTTACCCGCCCAGTTACGATATCCGTTAGGGCCGTTAAACAAACCTACCCGTCCACCGTTTTCATTTTTGGACTGTATAAAATACCGGCCAAAAATCATTTCATTTTCAGCATTGCCGCGGAACAACGACATGTCTATGTAGTTCTGAGTTCCCTCTTCGGGGCTAACCGGCCCTGTTAAGTTCATCATAAACCCATAACCTGGCAAGTCCAATACATCTTTGGCTGCTGCCTGCGCTCTTTGCCAGCGCTGCATCTGGTCACCATCTACATAACCAATTAACTCTGGCTCAGGATAGGAAGCAATAACACTCGATCTTGCGCTGGCAGTAGGGATATCATGCAGGTCGCTGGCTGCATACAGCAGCACACGGGACTTAAGGGCCAGTGCTGCTGCTCTAGAGCCTCGTCCTTCAGCCATTGACTCACCCTCCAGCAGTTGGGCTGCCTGATCGGCATCATTCACAATAAACTCAACAGTTTCAGCAAAGGTATTGCGGGCGATGCTATAATCCTCTTCTCCGAGCTCGTATGCCCGATCAACTAGTGGCACACCACCATAGTACCGGAGTAACTGATGATACATGTAGGCTCGCATAAAGAGTGCCTCTCCCAGTAGCCTTTCCGCCATTTCCGGATTGTCAAACTGGGGTTCCTGCAGGTTTTCTATGGCTAAGTTAGCCGCCCTGATCCTGCGGTACATGTCTGCCCAGTTGAGGGTATAGTTTATGAAACCCGGATCAGCAGGGTTAGACCGGGCTTCCGTGATGATATTGATTCCCCTGCCCGGGTGAGTAAAAACGGCCTCATCAGTGAGAGAAGCCTGCATTTGCTCATCAAAGCCTCCCTGACCTACAACGGTATAAAGGTCCGTTACAAAAGCATCGGCAAGGGCAGCGTCTGTCCATACAACCTCACTAGGAATAGCTGTTAAGGGCTGTGTATTTAAGAAGTCGTCATTACAGCCGGTAGAAAGCGCCAGGACAGCAATGAAACTTAAAGACAAAGATTTTATTTTATGTATTCTTATCATTTTCGGTATCACTTAAAATGTTGCAGTTACGCCTGTGTTTATGATTCTTGACTGCGGATAGTACTGGCCGTTCGCATTCACGTTTTCAGGGTCATACACTTTCAGTTTATCCCAGGTAGCAAGGTTCAGGGCATTTACGTACACGCGCAGCATCTCCATGCCTATTTTTTGGCCTACTACAGTCGGAAGCGTGTAACCTAGCTCAATGTTCTTCAGTCGGATATAGTCCGTGCTTCTCATCCAGTAAGTATTACCGCCAGCGAAATACTGGTTTCCGCGGTCAGAGATGCGTGGATGCTCAGCGCTAGGATTCTCTATAGTCCAGCGGTTCACATAGATGTCCTCGAGGAAGTTACCGATACTACCCATTTCTCCGGTTCCGATTGTTGTCACAGCACCGGCTGATCCCTGGAACAGAACGCTGAAGTCGAAATTTCTGAAGCTTGCACGGCCGTTTAAGCCACCCTGGAAGGTAGGGATGTCGTTTCGTGGATCTCTTGTTCTGTCGTCTGGTGTAATGGCACCATCAGGCACTCCGTTCGGCCCAGACACGTCTCTATATCGCATATCACCCGGACGCAGCGTACCTACAATGGCGCTATAGTCGATTGGGTTGGCGTCGATTTCAGCCTGGTTTACAAAAACACCATCATATTCGTAACGGAGAGCAGTACCCATTGGGCTGCCGGTAGAGCGCTGGTGAGCAGGAGCACCCGGTGCCTCATCCCAGAAGAGAATTTCATTCCTAGCATATCCACCGTTTACACTCACGTTGAACAGGACCTCGCCAATCTGGTTGTTGTAGCCTATCAAAGCGTCCCAACCACGGTTGACAACTTCTCCAATATTTTCGCGCGGCGGAACAATACCTGTAGTCAGAGGCAATGAAGCGTTTCGGAATGCCAGGATGTTAGTTCGCTTGTTATAGAAGACGTCAAATTCGAAGTTGATTTTGCCTTGCAGTAACTGTCCGTCTAAGCCAATGTTGGCGTTGTTTGCCACCTCCCAGGTAATGCCAGGATTCGGAACCCTGTTTTCGCGCAGCGTTGATACTTCCTGGCCACCAATGATGTAGGTATTGAAGGTATTGGTGGAAAGATAATTGTAAGCGTTTCCTTCTTGTCCAAGGTTGTCATTACCCATCTGGCCCCATGAACCGCGTAACTTCAGGTAGTTAATAAAGGAGACGTTGTTCTTGAAGAAATCTTCTTCAGAGATTTGCCATGCAGCCAGCACTCCTGGGAAGAATCCATAGCGGGTTTCCTCCGGGAAGATGTCCGAGGCATCGTAGCGCCATAAGAATTCTGCCATGTATTTCTCCTGGAAGTTATAGGCAAAGCGGCCAAAGTGGCTGAGGCGTGCTCTTTCAGATGCGAATCCGTTATTGTTTCGCTCTAAGTTGCCCCCAACACTGATTTGGTCAATGGCAGGAGAAATAAAATACCTGCGGAAAGCAGAGAAACCGTCATGATCAATTGTTTCTCTGTTGGTACCTGCCAGTACAGTTATTGCATGGTCGCCAAAGGTGCGTTCGTAGGTTAATATACCGCCCAGCAAGATGTTCAACTGCTCCTCATCGGCCATGTTAAGGTTTGGATCGGCTGGCCCTCTTCGACCGGGTGTCAGCAAAGGAGTAGTTCCGTCTGCTTCGTAATCTGTTCCGTTCCAGGAATAAAGGAACCACGGAATCTGCCATCTTTTAATGCGGCGGGCCATGTTATCCACTGCAGCTGTTCCGGTAAACTTCAGGCCTTCTATCCATGGGTTAGTAATCTCAATCGAGCCATTTGTCTGCAGGTAAGTGCGGTTATCACGATCGTAACCTGTTTCGTTTGTAGTGATAACAACCGGGTTTTGACCGTTTTCAATATCAGGTCCCGGTCTTCCGTCAGGCCAGCGGGCAGGCATAGTAGGCAGACCGCGCATCTGCATTCTGAAGATAGCCCCAGCAGGAACCGTAGGAAAGAAGCGTTTCTCCTGACGGGCTAACATACCAACACTTGCTTTTACATATTGGCTGATATTTGCATCCAGGTTTAAGCGCAAATCATACTGCTGATAGCCGGTAGCTGAGTTTCTGTAGAAAGCATCCTGATTGATGTAGTTCAGGGAGGTCAGGAACTTGATGTTGTCGCTGCCGCCCGATAACTGCAGGGTATGCTGCGACTGCGGTGACCACTCCTTCAGGGTAGCGTCGTACCAATCTGTATTCGGGTGCGTCCATGGATTGGAGCCGTCTCCGAACTTCTGTATGTCTTCCGGATCATAGTGCGCGTTTACAGTAGAACCGTCTGGCAAAGTATAACTTCCTGTCTCACGGAAAGCCGCTGAGGCTTCTTCCCACAAAGACACTGGTACGCGGTTGTAAATCTCCAGGTCGTTGCGCATTTCGGCAAACTGAGTGGCATTCGCCAGATCAGGTATAACTGTTGGCTGGGCAAACCCCTGGTTAAAGGAATAAGAAATTTTTGGCTTTCCTGCTGTACCCCGCTTTGTTGTAACCAGGATAACCCCGTTGGCCGCACGAGAACCATAAATAGCTGCCGAGGCATCTTTCAGAACGGAAATGTTTTCGATATCCGCAGGGTTAAGACGCTCGATACCACCCGCACGAGCTGGTACACCATCAATAACTATCAGCGCGCCGTTCTCTCCTAAGGTATTGGAGCCCCTGATCCGTATAACGGACTGGTCATAGCCTGGTTCACCGCTTCTGTTTACAGCAACCACACCAGGCATACGGCCAGCGATGGAGTTGGTGATGTTAACCGCTGGGGATCTTTCGAGTTCTGAGCCTTTTACTGCGGCAACAGAACCTGTAACGGTTTCTTTCTTTTGAGTACCATACCCTACAACCACCACTTCCTCCAATGCCTGGGCATCGGCACCCATCTGCACGTTTACAGTGGTGCGGTTATTAATTGGCTCCTCCTGTGGCGAAAAACCTATAAAGGTAAAAACAAGTGTTCCATTGCCATCCGGTACGTTAAGAGTGTAGTTGCCGTCAGCACCAGTTGGCGCTGCGGTAGAGGTTCCCTTCAGGAGTACTGTAACCCCAGGAAGAGGCACACCACTTTCATCAGTCACCTTTCCCTGCACCGTAACACCCTGTGCAAGCGCCACGGCAACAGACAGAAAGAAAAGAGGAAATACAAGCAGGTATTTCAACTCTTTTAGTAAATAATGTTGCATAGATTGTGTTTTTAAAGTGTAAAAAATAATTCAAATAGTAATAATTAAAGTTGATATAAAAATTACTGCCCCCTATTGTAGATAGCAGCAAGAATAAACAATGTTTAAACTAAGTAAAATGCTTAACTGTGTCAGTAACACTTAAAGGAGACTAGACACTGACTGAATTGTTACACCTACATCATACTTATTGTATTTGTATAGTAAAAAAATATAAAACTATTGTGCAATATTTATTTTTGAGAAGCAAATTTTACTTACACCTGTTTTAAACAAGATTTTTTGAGTTTATACAAAGTAAATAAAGTAATGTACTCCCTGGATTAAACAATCATATTATCAAGATAGCCTCAAGTTAGGCTGCAATCGATTGTTATCTAGCATAATATTTATGAACAACCTCTACAAGAGAGATAGTATGATGCTCTGGGAACGGAAAAAAGCAGTGATAACAATTCATTTACTCACGATTAAGGTTAGCGAAATGTCTCTTTCCCCAAGGCTGGCTCCTTGAACCAACCTGTATAGATGATTAAATATAGCCATCAGTTTGTAGAAAAAAAATTATTTCTAAAATAAAGTGACCAATTACTTATCATACAAGCTTATTTGAGGGAATTCCAAAGCAGAAGTTGTGCAATTTAACTAAACAATCTGGGTAACAGCACGATAATAACATGTGTCAAGAGTAAACTGGTTCTTTCGTCTTTTGCTGCTCGTCCTCATACTACCAATCGCGCTGAAATGTTTGCTCGCTGACCTCAGGAAAGTGTGTATTCACTCTTTTCTTTTTCTACTACATTCTAAAGATATTTTATCAGGGACATAATTAGCGCACAATGCAACTCAAAAGCGAAGCAAAAGCTTCTGCTTCCTATTCCTCATAGCATAATTAAATGGCCTGCTCACCCTTGTATTGATGCGCTTTCGTTTCAGGCAGGCTACAGCGCAACACAGTTCTTTTCTCCTCCAGTAAGCGGGGTTTCTTTCCCGTTCCAGACGAGGGTGCCGCTTACACCGGCTGGCAACGTTATTTCCGCCTTAAGTTGGTTTTTCCTGTCGACACTATACTTCACTGTTACCTGGCCCTTCGGGTGAGGTATAGAACCGCTGGCTTCTTTCAGTTCCCCTAGATTAGGAGAGATGCGGACTTTGCTGAAGCCAGGGGCGTCGCTGTCTATGCCCAGTACGATGCGGTAGAGCTCAATATTGGGGCTGGAGCCCCAGGCGTGGCAATCTGAACGGGACGGCTCCGGTTGCTCTGCCCAGGTGGTTAGCCCCCGGGAAAGCTGCGCACGCCACTCATCCAGTAATTCCAGATACCTGTTTCCTAAGCCTGCTTTTGCAACAGCCTGGTGCAGGTAATACTTAAAGTAAATGCTACCCTGTGTTATAGTGGGCTCACGCAGGATTTTCTCCATAACCTGGCGCGCCTCTTCCCCTTCTACCACTCCGCCTAGCACGGCAAACGTGTTGGCGTGTTGCGAAAAGCTCTCTTTATCAGGCGTATCGGCAAACAGGCCTTTGTCAGCATCCCAATACAGGTTTCAAACTGTTTGCTTCA
Organism: Pontibacter diazotrophicus; assembly: GCF_003367245.1. Classification (GTDB taxonomy): domain Bacteria; phylum Bacteroidota; class Bacteroidia; order Cytophagales; family Hymenobacteraceae; genus Pontibacter; species Pontibacter diazotrophicus. The sequence continues at coordinate 220,107 of NZ_QRGR01000009.1, forward strand.
GCTCTTTTGTTTTCTGTTCGTATTGCTGCGCAAAAGCAGGCAAGCCAACTGCACGTTCTAAAGGCATTGCCGCCTGATAGGCTAACAGCAACTGCAAATCCAGCACTGCTGAATTGCCACCTCCTGCTGCTTTTGGAGCCATACCGGCTTTCCACCCGGGTGCTTCCGCCCAGTCAGTAAAGGTCCAGTAAGGCACCCTTCCCATGGAGCCATTTTCCTGCTGCTTTGATTCAAAGAAAGAGATAATAGATCGCGCTACCGGCAGCTGCTCTTTTATGAAGGCCTCATCCCCACGGTATTTCCAGTAATCATTCACCATTCCAATCCACCACATCGAGAAGGGCGGAATGTATTGGGGTAAGTGGCTCGGATAGCGGCTCTGGGTAATGCCGCTCAGGCCGTGCGAGTAGCGGATTTGATTGATTGCATTCCGCATCAGCCGATCATCTCCGCTGTTAAAAAGCGAAACCAGCGCCTGAATGCGGGTATCACCTACGTATTGCAACTGCTCGTAATAGGGACAATCGACATAGGTTTCTTGGGCACACAAACGAGCCGTGCGCCAGCCAACCTCCAGTATCTTATCTAACTCCGGTCGTTTGGCTTCAAACGTAGCCTGCATTTTAAAAGGATAACTGGTATACAGTCCGTACAAATCATTTATTGTGAGCGGCTGGTCTTTCGTTTCTACTGCTAATTCAATATAGCGGTACGTGCGCCACCACAGCGGCATAAAAGTGCGGGCTTCACCTCCATCAGAAACGATTCTGTCTTCATAGCCTATAAAAACCTTGCCGTCCACTTTGTCGCGGTTGCCTTTATTCTTTGTCTCTGCCACTCCCTTTCCTTCGTCAACGAAAAGAGATTCGGCATAACGGACAGAAATGCTTGCTCCCTGCCCCGCACTCATGGTCAGGACCGGGAAAGCGGTCGTCTCAACCCCCTGGTCAAGTATAAGCGTTGCCTTAGTATGGGCGGGTATTGTAAAGGCCGCCGCTTTCTGAGGAAAGCCTTTCGGCGCCGGGATTCCTGTCGCTCTTCTAACACTTACCAGGCGCTGTGGCGCAAGCTCCATTGCCGGGATGCTACGGGCCTGCAGGTGCCAGCCTTCATACCAGGGCTCGAACAAACCACCAACAAGCCCAGGAGAGATAGTACTTGCTGCAGGCCACTTGCTGTCATCGTACGCTTCGGTTTCCCATCCCCAGTCGTAGGCAGCAGCATCCAGATTTTCGCCTGGCCCTACAACAAAGTAAGTATGCAGGTTTGTGTTGATGGGCGCATAAGCTTTGCTTCTGATGCCTTTCCAGCCAGGCCCGGTATCCACCATGCGTTCTGCCTGACCGTTGCCCTGCATAATAAAACCGGTGCGCAGGCTCATCTGCGCGACTGGCATTGTTTCTCCGTAATTCCACACGACGGCCGCCAGCGTATTGTTGCCCTGGTGCAGAAAGGGTGCTAAGTCAACCGTTTCAAAGTTCCAGTGAAATACATCGCTGCGTGCGGGGCCAAAGCACACCTGCTGCCCGTTTACATACAGCCTGTACCTGTTGTCGCCGGAAACATGCACCAGAAAAGAGGCGGGTTTGGCTGTCAGTTCAATATTCTTTCGGAAATGGTACACACCGAAATCCTTTGCCGGCTCACCAGCCACTGCAATCCATTGGGCGGGCCAGGGCTTGCTTAGCAGCTCTTCGGGCAAAGTGGGGTTCGGGATCTGAGCAAAAACAAAGAGAGGAAGCACGGTCACTAAAACAGAAAGTATAGAAACCAGTTTTTTCATATCTGTTGCCTGTATAAGAGAGCCGGGTTTAAGTGCGCTACATCCTGTTGATTAAGTTACAGAAAAATAATAAACTTCCATACCTTCACAATCCTGTGGTAACCTGCCTGGTATTTGTAAGGTTTGATATCTGGCTTTGTAATGAATGCACCGCTCATTGAAGAAATCGATGCGCCATATAGATACGGCGCATCGATTTTTTGTAGCTTATGCAAAACCATACCGGCTACACTGCTATTTTACTTTGAGCTTAGGCACACCCTCCATCGTAATTTTGACAGGCTTGATGTGCCCGTTTGCGTCAAAAGACATTTCATCAATGCAGGTCACCCGGTGGTTTGCATCTGTTTCCTCCAGCGGCCTTCTGTGGTAAACGATGAACCACTTGTCTTTACCCGTGTTGTGAATCACAGAATGATGGCCAGCACCGGTAGCCACTTCCGGGTCCTGCTTCAGGATGGTGTCCACGCGCTTGAAGGGCCCCAGCGGTGAATCGCTGATGGCATAGGCCACGCGGTAATTCGGCCCACCCCAGCCACCTTCAGACCACATGAAGTAGTATTTGCCCCCTCTCATAAACATAAAAGGTCCTTCTACATACCCTTCAGGCGTTATTTCTTTAAAAGTAGCACCGTCCTCGAACGGCACAAAGCCGGTGAAATCATTATTGAGTTTTGCGATGTTGCAGTGTCTCCAACCTCCATATATAAGGTAGCGCTGCCCGTCTTGGTCCTTAAAAACAAACTGATCAATTGGCTGCGCCCCGTTGTGAAACTTGTCTATTAAGGGCTTACCCAAGTGGTCTTTAAAAGGCCCGGCGGGATTGTCAGCCACGGCTACCCCTATACCGCCTAACTCGTCATCACTCTGGATATCGTTCGCGCCGAAGAAGAGATAATACTTCCTGTCTTTCTCTATGATAGAGGGAGCCCACATCGCTTTGTTGGCCCACTTTATACTTGCTGTGTCTACAATCCGGCTGTGCTTTGTCCAGTTCACCAAATCTGGCGAAGAGAAGGCATCCATAAACACCTGTTCCTCATATGGTGCCGAGTAAGTAGGATATACCCAGTACGTGTTACCGAAAATGATACCTTCCGGATCAGCATACCAGCCCGGAAAAATGGGATTGCCGGAGGTAGTGCGGCCAGATTCTTTTTTTGATGCAGATGCCGCATGTCCGGTTTTAACTTGGGCATTTACCTGCAGGACAGCACCTAGCAGGCAACAAACTGTTAGTAGTATTTTCATGCCTGATGCTTAAAGTGGTCGTATCTTAATGTTCTTGAACCATACCCTGTCGCCATGGTCCTGCAAGGCAATGCGGCCGCTCCTGTAGGTTCCGTAGTCGGGCATGCCGGCAAACTTACTTTCTTTTACCATCTGCTCCCACTCAGGGCTCCAGAGGGTGTATTCCACTACTTTCTTCCCGTTCAGGTATTGCTCCACGTTCCCGTTGTTCACCACCAGGCGCACGGTGTTATACTCTCCGGCAGGCTTAACAGCGGGTTCCGAAAGTGGGTGCAAATCATAGTTCGTGCCCGCCTTGCGGTTACCGTCCCGGCCCTGCTTTGCATCCGCGTGCCGCTCGTCGTCAATTATCTGCACCTCCGGACCTGACTGGAAAGTGTACTGGTACTTCGGGTCCTCCGAGACATTGAAGAAAATACCGCTGTTGCCGCCCTCCGAAATCTTCCAGTCCAGCATCAGCTCAAAGTTCTGGTATTCCTCCCTGGTCACGATGTCGCCCCCTCCTTTGCCGGTCAGCACAATGGCACCGTCTTCTACCTGCCAGGCATCCGGCACTTCCTGTTTCTGGAAGCCCCTCCAGTGCGCCATGCTCTCCCCATCGAAAAGCAGCACCCAGCCTTCTGATTGCTCTACGCCGGTGAGGGTGTTGTCGGCTGGCGCAGTAGGAGCCGGTGTGTTTTCGGTTGGGGTATTTTCGGCGGCCGTAGTGGTAGTATCACCGGCGTTCGGGGCACAGGCATATATAGAGGCTGTTGCTATAAATGCCAGGAGGATATTTGTCTTTTTCATATAAGTATTCTATCAACCAGAAAAAATTGCTTAAGCTAATTCAGTTTTTGATGAGGTTTGTGCACAGCTTCCGCATCTGAAAAGATAGCAGAAACGAAGCGTCCTGCGGCATGGTATAAGCAACCAACTCTTGCCCTTCCAGGGAATGAAATGTTTAGAAAACCCTTTCTCTGGAGGAGCAAGACTGGTTTCAATGCCAGCTACATCCTACGTGTGCAGGCAGCTATCTAGAGGAGGCACTACCGGCAGGAGCAAGCGAATTAATCCACCTGGCAATCTTGAGCGCGTCCTCCTTGGGCACCTGCGGCATGGGCGGCATCTCGGTGGCGTAGTCCGGCCAGTTCTGCGGCTCCGGGTTGTGAATCAGCTCCACGATTTTCTCGGGCGTGTACCCGCGCTTGGCCACATCCACATAGGCCGGGCCTACCTGCCTCTTGTCAGTGTTGTGGCAGGCAAGGCAGGTGTGCTTGGCCAGCAGCCCCTTCACCTCGTCATAGGTTGGGGCAGCAGCCTTAACGGTCTTTTTGCCGGCAGTTGATGTAGCGGCAGCGGCTTGTTTTGCCGTTGCCGCTTTTTTTGCGGATGCATTTGTAGCCGCCTTTGCCTTATTCGCTGCCGCGGCGGCAGAATTAACAGCGCTCAGCTCGCTCAGCGACAGTTTCTGCCCTTCCGGGATGTTGTTGAGCGTGTAGTAAGCCGTAGGGTGCACCAGTGAGTAAGAATTATCACGCTCCCGCACGCCGCCAACGGTGATGTTGTGGATATAGTAGCGCCGCAGGTTGTCCACCACAATGCGGGCCTTCATGCCGTCCTCTGACACCTTTACGCCCTTAATAAGGTTCTCCTCTGTCTCGACAGGCGGGCTGCCGTAAACCGGGTGGTACTTGTAGATGAAGCTCGACACGGAGTAAGAGGCAACGTCCTCCGCCGACTTCCTGTCAACAGGCCTGGTGAACTCTATCTCAAACCCGTCCGGCATGGCGCGCACGGCCCGCATCTCGAAAGGCACCCGGTTGTTCCACACCAGGCGCTGCAGGCCGTAGTTGGCCTCGCCGGCCGAACCCCAGCCGCGGTTCGTCTCCCCCACAAACAGGGAGCCGTCCTTTGCCCAGGCCAGGCGCAGTACACCAGACTGGAAGCCTGTCCGGAACAGGAAGGACGCCCCCTGGTACTCGCCGTTCACCTGCTCTAGGAACACGCGCGAGATAAGGCTCATCCCCTGGTCCCCCACCAGCACCTGGCCTCCAAAAGGGCCGAAGTTCTCCTCCGGTATTTTGACAGGCTCTGAGTTGGAGATTCCCAGGATGCCGTGCGGCAGCCACACGGCAGGCGTGCGCAGTTCCGGGAAGGATTCCTTCATCTCGTACATGGCCACGTGCTCCTCCTCCACGATGTTCTCCGGCTTGATGTAGCGCCCCTGCTCGTTCTTCTCCTGGCGCGGGTCAAGCTTGGCGTACATCTGCTCTGTTGTCAGCTTCACCGGGGAGTTCGGCATATTGGTCCAGCGCAAGCCGGCCGGGTGCCCGGTGAAGGCGCCTTTCGGCACATGCCAGAGGCCCCCGGAGCCCATCCACTCGCCCTGGTTGTCGGTGTAGAACAGCTCCCCGTCAATAAGGCCGGGTCCTGCCGGCGAGCGCATGCCCGTGGCCCAGGGCTCCATCCTGCCGTCTTCGCTGATTTTCATCGTCCAGCCGCGCCACGGCACCCGGCTCTCCCCGCGCCACCACTCCTCATCCCCGAAGGCCACGTTGCCGGTAACGAAGAAGTCGCCGTCGGGCGCTATTTTAGGGCCGAAGCTGTACTCGTGGTAGTGACCGGAGAGCGGCCAGGAGTAGACGGTCTTGTACTTGTCTGCCTTGCCGTCCATGTCTGTGTCGATGAGCTTTGTCAGCTCCCCGCGCTGTGCCGCATACAGGGCACCGTCTTTATAGGCCAGGCCGAGAATCTCGTGCAACCCGGACGCGAACTTGCGGAAATAGGGCCGCTGGCTCGTGGGGTTCTCCACGATGTATACATCCCCCCGGCGCGTGGAAACCCCCAGGTCGCCTGAAGGGAGCACCGTGAGCCCTCCCACCTCCAGCAAGGCGCCTTCCGGTGAAGGCATGCCCATAATCCTGAAGTAATCCTCCTCCATGGGCGACTCCTGGGCCATGGCAGGGGCACTGATGCCTGTTGCGGTTGCCGCCGTCAGCAGAAAGGCCAGCGCGGCGTGTCGGTATTTTCTATTTGTATGTTTCATGAGTCAAAAGGTCTGAGGTTAGAATATGATAGAATAGGCCACCTTGCCCCGTACCGGCACAATCAGCTCTTTCCGGCCACCGGCGTCTCTCACCACGGGCTTCGCGCCGCCGGCATCATCTACCCTGTAATAGGCCCTGCCGTCTACCAGGTAGGTGTCTCTGGACACCGCCTCTATGGTGCTGCCGCCTGCCAGGCGGGCGTACAGGTTCTGCACCGGGTTCTGCACCGTCAGCTCGCGGCGAAGCCCCCTGCCGCCCTCCAGCACCCGGATGGCGTCCTGCACGGCGCTGCCGTACACCCTGTAGCTGAACGTGGGCTGGTCTGCCTTGTCCACGTCATAGCCCTCGGGGCGGAAGCCGGTGCCCGCTGTGTCGGCCACCCATGCCGCCTGCGGGGAGGCCAGTCTCGCCAGCGCAAAGGCAGGCTGCCCGAAGTGCTGCACGGCCCCCACCGGGCGGGAAGAGCCGTCGCCCCGGCTGTACCACATGGGCGTGGCGTCCAGGAAGCCGCCGCGCCACACCTGCACCATGTTGCCCTTGTCCATGTCGTAGGTGTAGTGCACCTGCTCGGCGCTCCCCACGTTCACCGCGTGCACCACCCGGGTGCTTCTTTTCCCGTCCTTGTTCGGGACCGGCAGGTCCATGAAACTGCGCAGGATGGTGTTCACCGGGGCGTCCACCAGAATCGGGCCCTGGGAGTTGTCGTTGCCACCCGCCACCGGGTCACCCATGAGGTACTCCCGGATACCGGGGCCTACCACGGCGATGCCGATGCCCGGCCGGCCCCACTCCACAATCTTGGAGTACACCAGCTCGAAGGGCATGTCGCCTGCGGGCAGGTCCACAGAGGCCCTCAGGTTTCTCTCCCCCGGCGGGATAACCACCTTGTTGTTGATTTTCATCATCCCTCCCCCACCGCTGGGGTTGAGGTTGAAGGTATACTCCCCCGGCTCCGTCACCCGCAGGGTGCCGGTGTAGCGCACCAGGAAATCGTTTGAGAAGGGGCTTATGTCTGAGGTAAGGGCCACCGAGGTCCCCTCGGCCTCCGGAGGGATGCTGTCGTACTGCGGCTCCCCCTCGTATTTGCCTTTGTACACTTTGTACTGCAGGTTCACGAGCTCCGGGCGGGGCTTACCGTAGTCGGTGACTTTGATGTTGCGGAAGGCCACAGCACCGTGGTCGCCCTGCAGGCGCAGCGGCCCCAAGGCCACCTCGTCTCCTCCCATGGCACCGCGTGTGGGACCGAAGAGCTCCACGTTCTCGTGTATGGTCACACCGTTGAGCTCGGCGCGCAGGATTTTGGCGTTTTCAATCTTTTTGCCGCTGGCATCAAAGCGGGGCGCCTGAAAAGAGATTTTGAGGTGCTGCCACAGGCCCGGCGCCCGGCTCACGTTCTGGCGCGGGGCGTAGCCCTGATAGCCCTTCTGCCCATTGGGGCGGCTCTCGTCCCAGCGCTCATAGATGCCGCCGTTGTCACCTGAGGAGGCCTTCGTGGCTCCCCAGCTGTCGTTGAGCTGCACCTCATACCTGCCCTGCAGGTAAATACCGGAGTTAGAGCCTTTGGCCATCATGTAATCCAGCTCCAGGTCCATGTCGCCGTGCTCGAAATTCGTCACCAGGTCGGCGCCCTTGTTTCTTCGGCTGGGTTCGTTTACCAGCACGCCGGTGCCATTCACTGTATTCAGCACGTTATCCTTGTCCATCCTGGCCGTCACGCCGCCGGCTATCTGCCAGCTCTTGCCCGCACTCTGGAAAGCCGACATATCGGTGAGGGGAATTTCCAATGTCTGTGGGGCCGCTGACTGCGCCAGCGACATGCCTGTACTGCATATCAAGGCTAAACCCGCCAGTAATACACCACGGATGGGCGCTGTTCTATTCTTAATCATATACTGGTTGTTATTTGGGTTACCCAAGGTTTACAAAATACAAATCACTATTTTTCATTTAAAAGCGAGTAAGGGTAGGCGTCTGCCTTTGCCCCTTTTTGTTGGTTAGGAGTAGCCGACATATTGAAAGGGAGTCAACCGGATCATTCGTATGTTTCTTGCAACGTACACACGCACCGCACTTCTTGATGGCTTCGTTCCTGAGGGTAGACTGGGGTTTCTGTGCGTATTGCGTAGAGTACTGTACACCTAAACATCGCTTGAGTAAGACTTCTATCAGATAAGACTTCTTCCCTCTACTAATTTTGTCATGTCTTTCTCTCTTGCCACCATACCACCAGGCATATGCATGCAAATTTCTGTTATTGCTCTTCTAAGAGAGGTCAATAACAGACAAAGCAAATAAGTTGAAAACAGCTATTTGGTTTATTCCTAATATCCATTTACCAATTATATATTCAAATTTAGAGGTAATATCGAGAAACAAAAGCCTTAATACACAATTTCTTACAAAGAAAGTGATTAATCAGCTGCGCTGCCTGAGCATAAAGGTATAAGATTAAGTTAAAGTTATTTCTAATTGATAAGGGCAAGGTTAAGGAGAAGCAATAGGAACTTTGCTTTTATCCGTCAGCACTAAGTGAGTCTGATTCCAGTCTTTGGGTTGAGCCCCTTCCCCCAAGACGAGGCCTCTCGGTCTTGAGAGTTCAGAGAGAAACAATGCAACAATAGGCTTGATGCCGCTGGATAAACTATAACAACGGCAGCTTAGACAGAATCACACGTTTTCCGTTTTACAAATTAAAAGATGCGATAGAACTAAGTTTATGAGAAGCGGGACAATACGGTTATGGCTTAGCTGCTAATTATCAGGATATTCAATTGCAATGTGATTGTAGCTTTGGCCTATCCTAGCCCCTCCAAAGATGGAAATTTCGCTTCCAGGAATTTATTTTTTATTGCTCATCAACCAATTCATATGAGCACAAAACCTCTCTATCCTTTTCCATCTCCCCTCCACACTCCTTGTTTTTCAAGTATATCATTTTTATACTGCGGTAATTCTAATGTTCATGTTATAGTTGAGTTAATAGCTTTCCACCAAAGCACACGCTAACACCTTTTAAAACTGCCCTAGCAGACACAATATGAGAAAACTACTGTACTTTGTTTTATTAGTATTTTCCTTCAGTTCCTGTGCTGTTGCACAAGAGCAAACTGCGCAAGACGACGTATACCTGTTCTCCTACTTCAAAGGAAATGGAGACGGCCTGCACCTAGCCTACAGCATGGATGGCTACGAATGGAAAGCACTCAAAAATGACTCTGTTTTCCTGAAACCTACCGCCGGTAACGACAAACTCATGCGCGACCCCTGCATCATTCGCGGAGCAGACGGCAGATTTCATATGGTATGGACGGTAAGCTGGAATGAAAAAGGACTTGGATACGCCAGCTCAGAAGATCTGCTTAACTGGTCAGAGCAGCAGTTTATACCCGTGATGGCGCATGAGCCAAATGCCCGCAATACCTGGGCTCCGGAGGTGACGTACGATGACGAGAAGAAGCAATACATGATCTACTGGGCCACAACAATCACGGGCCTTTACCCGGAAACACAGTCTGAAAAAGACGATGCCTACAACCACCGCATGTACTACGTCACTACAAAAGACTTTGAAACTTTCAGCGATACTAAGCTGCTCTATGAGCCGGGCTTTAACGTGATAGACGCCTCGATTGTAAAAGACAATAACCGCTATGTGATGTTTCTGAAAGACGAGACCCGTGAGCCGGCCCAGAAGAATATAAAGGTAGCCTACAGCAACAACTTAACAGGCCCCTATAGTGCCGCCAGCCCACCTATTACCGGTAGCTACTGGGCAGAAGGCCCCACCACGTTAAAGCTTGATGACAAATGGCTTGTCTATTTTGATAAGTACATCGACCACAGCATGGGTGCGGTGCAGTCAGAAGACCTGAAAAACTGGGTTGATTTTTCAGACAAAATCTCCTTCCCCGAAGGCATGCGCCATGGCAGTATCTTTAAAGTGACGAAGGCTGAGTTTGAGAGATTACAATAATCAACAAGGAGATCAATCCAGTTGATTTTGAATTGGGAGTAAATTAGTAGATTTTGATTTGTAATGACTTAGCTATAAAAGCTCTCAGCTCTACTGAAGAAGGAAGAGCATCAAACTGAAGTATATAAAGCCTACAGCGTTAGAAGCCCTGGTCAATGTTTCTTATCTTAGTTCGAAATAAAAAATACCCTCCACTATGATTTCAAATAGAGTAGAGACGCTTCAAAACAACCACAGAACAGGATAAACCACTCCCATACATAGTGCAAATAGGCCGAATAACTCTGTATAGTTGGCAGTTGTACACAATTTGAAAAAATGAAGAACTTCTCTCTAATCGTAATTCTGACAATGTTTACTTTGTCCTGCAGCGGACCTGAGAAACTTGAATCGGATAAATCTTTAGAAAATTCTATTCAACAAAATGTATCATCTGGACAAGAGACCTTAGACTTCAATGAGTTAACCCAATTTAAATGGGATAGTCTGATTATTTTGACGCCATATTCAAATCCAGAAAGTCTTGCGGATAAATTTGACGTAAATTTTTCTTCAATAGAACACGCTGGTATACAATCCCGCGACGACATTAATCTAATTATTTTTTTCGATGAAGGCGAGCCTATAAGGATGGTTGAATATCCTCGATATCCAGGAGATTTTGCAAATAATGAAATTCGTTTTGTAAGACGAAATGAAGCTATATATAATATTGTTGTGACGGACCAATTGTCGACTGGCGGAGACAAGTGGATAAATGTAATTAAAAAATAAAACTGTGTACAACAACATATAAAAACAATGCTTAACCAGTTTAAAATCAAAAGTCCGTGCTCGCTTGCTTAGCGGATTGTCCTGCGGACAATCACACTCGCCAGCTCGCACAGTTTTTATACGAGACGTTAGCAGTAAACTCTAACAATAGAAGGTATAAAAGTAAAATAAGAGCGGAAAGTAACCTTTAACTAAAGAAGCCTATATGAAAGTAAATTTTACAATTTTGAACTTGGTAATTCCTTTAATTTTTATCGCAATTTTGCCCTTTAAGATTTGGGGGAACATACAAGCCCATCAACCAGATAAGGTTGTAGTCTTTATTCAGTCATTGTTGTTGCTCTTTGCTATAGCAATATTTATTTATAGGTTAGTAAAACTGAAAAATGCGCAGTAAATAAAAAATCAAGTAGGTAAAAGTTACTCCTATGCCTGGTAATTTAAAAGTATAGCTATTGGAAAAATGATATAGCACTAATCTAAAGGTTACTGGAAATAACGAATCATAAAAGGGATTATTTTTTTATAAATTGCAGTAACTTTTAAGTTACATATACTGTTGAAAATACAGCAGATGGAGAAAATCAGAGAAATCATCGCTTACAAAAACTATTTTGAAGATTTCTTGAAGGAGCAACCGGTTAAGGATTTTAGAAGCGATAGAAACACTTGAGCGGGTGCCTCAAAGTTACCTGAAGCACTTAGCAGGCACAGACGGACTTTATGAGGCAAGAGTTCAGCTCGGCTTCTGGCATTTGGCGGGTGTTCTGCTTTTTTGATGGAGGCAAGTTGGTAATACTTCTTAACGGCTTTCAGAAGAAGACGCAAAAAACACCAAAGAAAGAAATCTTGAAGGCACTACAATTAATGGGCTGAATATTATGAAGAAAAATGATAAACAAAGAGAAGTTAGCTCTTGGGCAGACATTAAGGACAGAGTGTATGGAGTTAAGGGAAAAGAGAGACGTGATAACCTTGATAGGGAGTTCGAATCATTTAAAATCGGACTTGAGTTGAAAAAAGCTCGTGAAGCAAGGCAGCTGACACAGCAGGAATTAGGGGAAATTATCAATAAGAAAAGAACGTACATATCCAGAGTTGAAAATGATGGGAGTAACCTGACGCTCAAAACCTTGTTTGATATAGTTGAAAAAGGTTTAGGGGGAAAGGTGAGAATTTCAATCGAGCTCTAAAAGAAGAATTACTACCCCTTAACCCAGTGCAGCTAATTTGAACAAACTAAATGAGTCCGTACAAATCATTTGAAACAGAAAGACTAATTATAAGACCTACTTCTGAAGAAGATGCACCTTTCATATTTGAATTACTAAACACTCCCAAATGGATTGAATATATAGGTGACAGAAATGTTAAATCTGTAGCGGACGCAAAGGATTATATAAGAACTAAGATTCAACCCCAGCTAGAAAAGCTTGGTTATTCTAACTACACCATAATCCGGAAAGCAGATGGTGTAAAATTAGGGGTTTGCGGACTTTATGACAGGGAAGGATTAGAAGGCATAGACATTGGATTTGCATTTCTTCCGGAACACGAGCGCAATGGATATGCCTTTGAATCTGCCAACGAAATCAAACGAGTGGGAGTTGAAGAGTTCGGAATATCTCAAATAAGAGCCATCACCACGAAAGATAATATTGCTTCCCAAAAACTACTAGAGAGACTGGGGTTACAGTTTAAGAAAATGGTGCTGTTGCCAAATGAAGATGAAGAGCTTTTACTATATGAATTTGTAGCTAAACCATCATGAACTTGCTACAACTCCATCTTTAAGGCAGCTGTATGTTGTAGCTACGCCACCTCATAGCTATATCCTTTAATAGCCACAAGAAAATACTGAATAAAGCGTTAGATTTGCACCGTGATTAGTCGCATTAGAAACAGCATCTTTATTCAAGTCCTTTGGGGGCTGATGGGACTGTGTTTCCTAAACAGTAGCGTGGACACTGTTGACCCCAATCCAGAATATATACCTGAAGACCTGTCATTCAACGATCAGGAAAGTGTGGTTGAAATTCTCCTGGAAAAAGTATTGGGGTTTGAGAACGCTATTGCTGAATACGATGATCATGATACAGAAGAACGTACGAAGAAAAAAACCACCAAAATTGACTTTATTGTCCAGGACTCACCTCAACAGCCCCATCCGGACAAGACATTTAATTTAAGTAAACAGCGTTACCCAAACTTTGAAGACTCTTTGCCCAAAGGGTATCACCAACTTAGCATCCCTCCGCCCAAAATCTGATTTGTTTTTGCAGACCACTCCTCTTGGCTTTTAAAATAAAGCACAAGAATCCTTATTGTTTACAAAAATAAATCTGAAATGAACATCAAAAATATTTTGATGCTGATCTTCCTTTTGGTATCAGCATCAAACACGTACGCGCAAAACAGCGCCGCAATAAAAGACAGCCTTTACATTCAGGAAGTAGAAGAACTTAAAGAGCCTGCCAAAGTACTGCATGCAGAACCACTATACATTGACCTTATCCGGGACCTTGGAGCACGAAAAGGTGAGAAAGAATGGAATATAGGTTTAGGCCTGACGGACAATCAAAGATTTGATTCTTATGAAGCCTTAGTGGAGTACGAATGGGCTCCTATCGACCGTTTGGGCCTGGAAGTAGAACTACCGTTTACTATCTACTCTCCTTTAAGAGGTGTTTCAGAAGACTCTGTTCCTTCAGATAGATTGAACAGTATAAAATTAGCCGCTCAATGGACTTTCTTAGTAAATGAGCCCATGGCAACCTCCATGGCTATTGGTTATATAAATGAGTTTGAACTATCAGATTTCAGGAGCTTTGGAAGCCCTTTGATTAAAGGGAATGTCTACAATCCTTTTTTTGTTGTTGCCAAACGCTGGGGGAACAATTATCACTCATTGATCTATACAGGTCCGATGATAGAACAGAACTTCCAGACGAGGGACTTTCATACTACATACGATATCAATACCAGCTTTCACTACATGATAGCTGGCACAAGAAATTTTATTGGAGTAGAGTTTAACAAAACATTCGATAAAAGTGACTTTGATATGACTATCCGACCACAGATGAGGCTTAGTATAGTTGATAATCTTTTGATAGGAATAGTAACAGGAATACCAGTAAAAAGAGAAAATGAAAGATTCAGCTCTTTTGTCAGGCTAATCTGGGAGCCAGGGCACAAGAAGACCCATAAATTCTCACATTAAGGAAAATGTGAAGGGACTTAACCTTTCAAAGTTGTGGAGAAAGAAAGAGTTTGTGATCGCAGAAGGATTACCTACTATTACAGAACTATTCTAAAAGTAAAAGGGAGACGGCTTATTTAGCCATCTCCCTTTTACTTTTAATGATTACTTAAAAACAGGCACCCTTACTTCATCTTCATAATTTCTGTTCCGGCAAGCAGGAAGCAGCCAAGGCCGTAGTCTTCGAAGTCAGGTTTGCTGGTATAGGACACGGGCTGGCCGTCTTTCGGCTCTTTTCCAGTGCCTTGTACATACCCTAAAAAGCCGCTTGGATGTACCGCTTCTTTTTCCATCGCGTTCCACGCCTTTGTGATGACAGGGTTATAGATTTTCGGGTCCAGCAAGCCATTGTTCACGCCCCAGGCCATGCCATAGGTAAACAAGGCGGTGCCGGATGTTTCCTTTCCTCCAAAATGGTTCGGGTCGTGGAGGCTTACATTCCAGAATCCGTCTGTTCTTTGCAGCGGCACCAACGCCCGCATCATCTCCAGGTACGTTTTCTCATACTCGTCGCGGTGCGGCGCATCTTTTGGCAAGCGGTCCAGCACCCTTACCAGTGCCCCAACTACCCAGCCGTTTCCCCTGGACCAGTAGCAGTCTTCACCGTTTGGTTCTTCGTAAGGTGGCACAAAGTCAGCATCGCGCCACCACAGGCCATCCTGCGAATTATACAAGCCGCCGCCGATTTCCGTTTTGGTAGCATTGTACAGGTCGTACATTTTAGCATGGTAGGCAGGTGCATCTTCTTTGTAGATTTCACCTAACTGCACATACAAAGGCATGGCCATCATCAGGGCATCAATCCAGTCCCAGTCATCAGACTTGGTGCTGTTCACCATATTATCCACTGATGCTTTGATAGACTGAATGCGCTCCGGCTTCGGGTCTATTTTGTAAAGCTCAATGTAGGTCTGTCCGCAGGTCTGGTAATCTGCGTGCCTTACCTGGTCTCTCCCGGTTAGCCCCCAGTCATGCTTCTGTCCCCAATCCACGGCATAGTCGTAGTACCTTTTCTGCGGGTCTGCCTCATACAGCTCCATCAACCCGATATAATAGATGCCCCGGGTCCAGATGTTGCTGGGGCGGGTTTTGTTTGTTACTATTTCCTTGCCCGGATCAGGCCATTTCTGCATGAAATAATCATTGGCAAGAGTAAGGGTTTTGAGCACCTTCTTCTTTTTAGGCAAGCGCTCCGCATGTACCTGAGCAGCACCAATAAGAACAAGGCAGCAGAAAAGGAAAAGGCTGCGAAGAGAAAGGGTGTTATGAATCATTATTTACTTACTGTTAAATGTTTTACAGAAAAAGCACCTCTTCTTTGTGTATATTAAAGGGCAGAACAAGCACTTCACTAATTTAGCTAATTTAAATTACTTCCTTTTGCTTTCTATCCTGCTCTATCCTGTAAGGCTGTTACAGAGAGGAACCGTACATGTAGGATGAAAGAAAAAAGTAGTTTCCTCTACTGCAGAATTCTCGATGCTGCTGAATCAGGCTAGAGCAGGATAGCCAGCTAATTCTTCTTTATTATCTTTAGGAAGCCCAGTTTAAAGCAGCAAGCCAGGCGCACATATGCCTGCAGTAAATAAGCCAACGGGCTATTCTCTCTGATTTAAACTAGAATAAGAGCTTTAACCAGTTAATCACTTCACATCTATCATCCATGATAAAAAAAGGCACCTTCTCACTCCCCTTCCTTTGTCTGTGCAGCATGCTACTTTCATGCCAGTCTGAGACTGAAGACCAGGCGCAGGAGATTGTTCTCACGAACCAATCAGCTGTTGCGCTAACCGATAAAGCCATTGCCGTAAAACGTGACCAACTTTCTGGTATGCCGGACGGAGCCGGTTATCCTGTTCTGCTTACCCAGACCGGCGATACCCTTGCGGCTCAGTTAGATGATTTGGATGGTGACAATGAATGGGATGAGCTGTTTTTTGTGACTGATTTACCTGCCAACGGCGAGCAGATCCTGCAACTGTCATGGGCAAGTGCACAGCCTGAATATACCACACGCACCAGTGTCCGGTTCGGGAAACGCTCTTCTGCAGATTCGCCGGTGCAGCCCAGCACAAGCGACACGCTTTATGCCAACCAACTGCCTAAAAGTGCCGGCATAGGCTACCAGCCTTACCAGACAGATGGCCCTGCTTGGGAAAACGACAAAGTGGGCTTCCGCCACTACTTAGATGGACGGAACGCCAAAGATATTTTTGGTAAGAAGGTTTCCTATATGTCACCGGAAACGGTGGGCATAAGTAATACCGGTGCTGTGGAAGACAACTATCATGAGATGAAGGAATGGGGCCGGGACATCATGGCAGTAGGCAGCTCAACAGGCATTGGCGGTATTGCCCTCATGGTTGGCGACACCCCCTACCGCCTGGGAGTTACAGTCAATGACACGGTAAACAATGTCGAGAACACCACTTTCAATATCTTAACCGAAGGACCGGTACGGTCGATGATGCACCTCCGCTATAACAACTGGAAGCCGGATGGCACAGACAGAACATATACGGTAGAAGAGCAGCCCACCATCTGGCCAGGCATGTACGCGTACCGCAATACGGCCAGCGTTTCTGGTTTGCAGGGTGATGAAACGTTGCTCATTGGCATGAATAACCTGGATCAGACAGACTCCATTGCAGAAATCAACGTGGATGATGAGTGGGTGGTACTGCTGACGCACGACCGCGAAACCTACGACAACGAATGGATACTGGGCCTGGCGCTAATTTTACCGAAGGATGCCTACCAGGGCTATATGGAAGCTCCTACTTCAGGCAGACTGGCACAGGCTTATTTTGCCAAAATGAAGGCGCAGGAAAACCAACCTGTAACCTATTATGCAGTAGGTGGCTGGGAGCTAAGCAACGAAGCCTTCAAAGATTCATCCTCCTTCCGAAACTATGTGCAGGACCTTACCCGCCAGTTAGCAGCCGAGGTTGATGTACAGGTTAGGTAAGGGCGGTTAAAGTCTGAAGCATGGTTCTTTTTCTTCCTGAGCATAAGCCGGACAGTACAGGATAGCCTATTATCTTTTTCTTCCTATTTTAGGAACACTATTTCCTAAACAAGAACAGGAACAACATTGATTGCTGAAGCCTGTGAGAGAAAGCATCTCCCGCAGTACATTAAACAAACATTCGAATGAAAGCAGTAGCAAAATATTCAAAACCTGTTGTACATAGCAGCAACTATCAGTGGTTAGGCATCAAGGCCCGTAAAGCTTTCTTTGCGCTTTCCTTAGTCGCTGCTTTTCAAACAGCGCAGGCGCAGACAAACCCCGCCAAAGTCTCAGACGTTAACACGCCGCTGCACGCCATGCAGCCCGACTACCCTACTCCCTATGGCAACACCACGGTAGCTGATGTTACTAAGGTGCTGAACCGGGTGCACGCCTACCTCGACGCCTCCACCCCCGCCCGCATGGTAGACCAGAAATCCGGAAAGCCTGTTACAGACCTGAAAAAGCTGAACAGCAATGCTGTGATGGAACAGGGCGACTTCCGGCTCACCAGCTACGAATGGGGCGTAACCTATGCGGGCATGCTGCTGGCAGGAGAAGCGACCGGCGATCCGCGCTTTACAAACTACACCGCACAGCGGCTGAGCTTTCTGGCGGACCTGGCACCCTACTACCGCAACGAGATGAAGAAAAATCCTAAGGTAGAGACGCCACTCCGGCAGGTGCTGGCACCGCATGCCCTGGATGACGCGGGTGCCATGTGTGCCGCCATGATAAAGGCCAGCCGCTATGGTGTCACAAAATCAGACCTGCGCCCCCTCATCGACAATTACATCGACTATATCAGCAACAAGGAATTCAGGCTGGCAGACGGCACGCTGGCCCGAAACAGGCCGCTGCCCAACACCATCTGGCTCGATGACCTGTTCATGAGTGTGCCGGCGCTGGCACAGATGGGTAAATTAACCGGAGAGCGCCGCTACTACGATGATGCCGTGAAGCAGGTGGTACAGTTCTCGGAGCGTATGTTCAACAAAGAGAAAGGCCTTTATATGCACGGATGGGTGCAGGGCATGGAACCGCATCCGCAGTTTCATTGGGCACGTGCCAATGGCTGGGCAGTAATGACGTTGGTAGAACTGTTGGAAGTACTGCCCCAGGACCACCCCGGCTATCCGAAAGTGATGGACCAGCTGCGTGCGCATGTAAAAGGACTCGCATCGTACCAGGCAGGTGAAGGCTTCTGGCATCAGCTCATCGACCGAAACAACTCCTACTTAGAAACTTCTGCTACCGCCATATATGCCTATTCCATTGCCCGGGCAATCAACAAGGGCTGGGTAGATAAGCAGGCTTACGGCCCAATGGTGTTGCTGGCCTGGAATGCAGTCGCTACACAGGTAAACGACAAGGGGCAGGTGGAAGGAACCTGCGTGGGAACAGGCATGGCCTTCGACCCCGCTTTCTACTTTTACCGTCCGATTAACGTGTATGCCGCGCATGGCTACGGCCCGGTATTACTGGCAGGCGCTGAAGTTATCAACCTTTTAAAGGGAAGCAAATATGAGATAAACGACAGTTCTGTGCAGTTCTCCTCTCAGAATCAATAATAGAGGTGCCTTTCAATTTGCCAGAGCATTGTGGAGGGCATCTAAAAGAACAACCTGAAGCTTGTGGATTATCTGCAGGAAGATGTAAAGCCTTTTGCTCACGCTAACCCGGCCACGGTGGAGGAATGGCAGCTTCCGCAGAGTCCTGATGCAACGGCAGCGAAGTCAGACGGAAGTTAAGACGGTCTTTTTGACATATCTTCTTCCATAAAGAAATGGACATGATAAACCAAAGTAAAATAATACTCCTGTTAAGCTTCTTCCTGTTTCTGAACCTGACACAGGCTACTGCGCAGCGGCAAATGGAATACCTGAACCGTGGCGTGGTAGCTGTACCTGCAGGTGGTGATTCAGTGTTTGTGAGCTGGCGCATGCTCGGAACAGAACCAGAAGAAACAGCCTTTAACCTGTACCGGAAAACAGGTAATAATAAGAAGCCTGTGAAGCTAAATAAAAAGCCGATTACCGAAAGCACGAATTACACAGATGCTGGAGTAAGCCAGAGTCAGGCAACTGCTTATTTTGTGAGACCGGTGCTGAACGGAAAAGAGCAGGAGCCTTCTGAAGCCGCAGCCGTATGGCGCCAGAACTACCTGACCCTTCCGCTACAAACGCCGGAGGGCTACTCTCCTAACGATGCTTCTGTAGGTGACTTGGACGGGGACGGGCAGTATGAAATCATCGTCCACATGACCGGCAGGAGCCGCGACACACCTTCAAACGGCTTCACCGACGAACCTATTTTTCATGCTTATACCCTGGAGGGTAAACTGCTCTGGAAGATAAACCTGGGCAAGAACATCCGGGAAGGTGCTCACTACACCCAGTTCATCGTCATCGACATGGATGGAGACGGCATCGCAGAGTTCGCCTGTAAAACCGCCGACGGCACTGTAGACGGAAAAGGCAAAGTAATTGGCGATGCCTCAAAAGACTGGCGCGATAAAAACGGGAAAATCCTGCAAGGGCCGGAGTATTTTACTGTGTTTGATGGGCGAACGGGTGCAGCACTTGCTACCGCCGACTTTATACCCGGCAGAGGCGATTTGTGCGGCTGGGGCGGCGTGGGTGGCAACAGTGGCAACGACTGCGATGGCAATCGGGTAGATCGTTTCCTGGCTGGTGCCGCCTACCTGGACGGCAAACTGCCCAGTGTGCTGATGGCCCGCGGCTACTATGGCCGTTCCGTGATAGCCGCCTGGGACTGGCGCGATGGCAAACTGACTTCCCGTTGGGTGTTTGATTCAGAAGACGGTGAAAATCCTTTTTCCGGCCAGGGCAATCATAGCCTGAGCGTAAACGACATAGACAGAGACGGCAAAGACGAAATTGTTTACGGTGCGATGGCAGTAGATGACAACGGCCAGGGCATCTACACCACCGGTCTCCGCCACGGCGATGCTTTGCACGTAAGTCAGCTTGATCCAAGCAACCCCGACCAGTTGGCCTGGGGCATCCATGAGAACGAAACAAACGCAACCGGCTATGGCGTTGCCCTATACAACGCCCGGACAGGAGATATTATCTGGGGAGGCGAAGAAGGGAAAGATGTAGGTCGTGGCCTGGCTGCGGACATCGATCCACGTAACCCGGGAGCAGAAATGTGGTGGAACGGCAACAAGGGGTTGTATAATGTAAAGGGCGAAAGAATCAGCAAGAACCCCTCTTCCACCAATTTCGCCATCTGGTGGGACGGTGACCTGCTGCGGGAGCTCCTCAACGGCAACCACATCGACAAGTGGGATTATGCGCAGGAGCAACAGGTGCGTTTACTCACAGCGGAAGGGGCTACCTCTAATAACGGCACCAAAGCAACGCCTGCCTTAAGCGCTGACCTGTTTGGCGATTGGCGCGAGGAAGTAATTCTCAGAACAGAAGATAACCAAAGTCTCCGCATCTATACCACCATCATTCCTACAAACCACCGCCTCTACACTTTGATGCATAACCCGCAGTACCGCCTGAGCGTTTCCTGGCAAAATGTTGGGTACAACCAGCCACCGCACACCAGTTTCTACCTAGGGCATGGTATGCAAAAGCCGCCCCGCCCGGATATAGTAGTACCTACTAAAGGAGGCACAAAAACAGGAACCTCTAAACGCTAACCAACAACCCTGGCGCCGGTATCCAACCGGTGACGTAAAGTGGGTGCGAGTCTCCAAACTTGCTGGTGTTTCCCGGGTCAAACCACCCCTGCCCCTCCTGGGGGTGCAGGGGCCCCCTTTAGAGTCTAAGGAGGGGAGTCTGCTGATTCGTTTTGCCCTACGCCTTTTTCATATTCAATGCTTTACTGCTAAACCCGCTCCTGTTGCAGTTTTCCTATCCTACAACCCCTCCGGATGCAGCGGCACCATCATGATATCACTGTCTGTGAGCATACTGGAGTTGAAGAGCACCCATTTTCCATCAGGGCTGATGGATTGATGAGCATGCGCCTGACTTGAAAACGGACTTTTGGTGTTGGGACGGTGGCCCGTCGTGAGTAGCGTAGCATCACCTGTTTCTATATTGATTCGATAGATGTTTCCGTCGAAAGAATCGCCTACTGCCCATTTTAAATCCTTTGTGCCTGCAGCATGCCAGTAGCCTCCTAACTCTTTCGCCTGCTCCAATCGTTTAACGACTTCATTGGTGCGGATGTTAAACAGGACAATGCCTGTAGGGTTCTTTCTCAACCGATCAATATGCCCCATGATATTGAACATGATGTGGTCGGGACCTGCAAATATTTCGTGCGTTACCCACTCATCCGCCTTTTCTTTGTAGACGGGCCGGTTCGTTACTTTACCATTCTTATCAACACGCAACACCCACATCCGCTGCGGCGCATCACCACCTGTTTCCCAGCAGTACATCATCTCTCCTGAAACAAAGGGGTTCGCCTGAAAATGGCCTGTTCTGAAAGGTACTTCTATAAGCTTCGTCGTTTTGTTGCTGTCAAAATCCACGCTGTAAATAGCGGAGTGATCGTTAGCTGCTCTTGTTGAGAAGAAGATTCTTTTGTCGTTTATGTCCAAACACATCCCGCCTGGCTTCAGGTCGTCAGGAATTGTGGCTACTACCTTTTCATAGCTTGCGGGGTCCTTCACTTTCCCCTGTTTACTGTCATCGAGCAACGCGGCCAGGTTCACTTCCACTACCTGGTTATCGCGAATTTGAAAAGCTACGTTTCGCTTGTGTCCTAACAGCAGGTCGCCGCCGCTGCGGCCTGTCGTCACCTGAACAATCTCGTGGTTATCCATGGAGATAGCGTAATACTGCCGGACTCTCTGCGGTGTTTTGTCGCCAGCAAACGTTACGTTTCCTCCTGCTGCAGTATTCCTGTTTGAGCTGAATACAATATGCTTTCCATCAGCCGTCCAGTTAGGGTGATCCTGGTAAATCTTGGAGCTGCTATGCCTGGAGGTGGTTAGTGCTGTTATCTCAACGCCTGTTACAGGGTCCGTAATGGTGAGGCTTTCCGAAGGGAAACGCTGTCCAAAGATATCAGTACCCGCCATATCGAAGGTCTTATCTACATGTGCACGGTCTGCGTAATCTATACCTTCCACAACCTGGGCAGAGGCCGTCCAAGAAAGCACTAGAACACTTACACCTGCTATCACAATTCCGGCACCTCTTGCTGTCAGAAAAAGTAGTTGCAGTCGCTTTGCTATATGAAGGGTAGAACAGCTTATTTGCATAGTTTAGGAATATCTGGTTGAAATACCGTGTCAGGAAGACTTAGCTTTTAAATTCTTCAGTTGTATCAATTTTTACCATAGGTCTCCGCTGGCCAGGTGTCTGTCCGGAAAGGAGTAGCAGGCAGTCCGGCTTTGTTAAACAGGTTTGGCTCCGGTATCCGCTCCCAGGCAAACCGTACAGCTACGGGATTTTTCACCTGATCACTCCAGACCACCACCTTATCTCCTTCTATTTTAGCCTGCGCCGGCACAAACTGCTGATCAGCACCGGCAATGGTAAACTCTGTTAATTCTCCGCCCTTTGCTACCAAACCTCCCGCGACATGGTCAAACGATAGCTTTATCTTATCCTTCGCTACCTGCATTGATTTGTAGACAGGACCGGAATAGACGATATTTTTCTGCCCATAATCCTTTGCCAGTGCCCATAGTGCCAGCCGCTTTCCTACCACCTGCTTATTTTGCGGGTGAATATCCAGCGAGTCTCCGGCATCGGTGATAACGGCCATACCAGTGTTTGGTACCGCCTGCATGGTTAATAACTGTGCTTCCCGTATCTCCGGCCGCTGGCTCCGGTGCGGGGCAATCTGCACGAAGTAGAAAGGGAAATCGTTTTCCCAGCCTTGCCGCCAGTTGGCTATCATAGCCGGAAAAAGCTTACGGTACTGGTACGCTCTGTCAGCGTTGGACTCGCCCTGGTACCAGATAGCACCTTTGATAGTATAAGGCAACAGGGGCGCAATCATGGCATTGTATAGCTTGTAAGGCGACTTGTGATGCTTCGGCCCCATTGGCTCACGCGGGGCAGCGGCAGGTTTTTCACCTCTGTCCTTTGCTTTCTCCGACTCCTTTTTCCACTGTGCCAGTTCCTCCCTGTATACCTCTATCGCCTCCGGGTACTTTTCTACATCCACCGCATACCTTTCAAGTATCGGTATCAAGTCAGCGTCCGATTCCAGCACCTCCTTTTGGGTCCAGCCTTCTGCGGGTGTTCCGCCCCATGAGGTGTTTATCAAGCCTATCGGCAGTCCGGTCTTTTCATAGATTTCTCTCGCAAAGAAATAAGCCACTGCCGAAAAGTCTCCAACAGTAGCTGAACTGGCGACCTGCCAATCGCCCACTACATCCTGCTCCGGTTCGTCCGCTACTTCGCGTGCCACTGTAAACATCCTGATTTGAGGATAATTTGCCTTTGCTATTTCCTCTTTATAGTTCACCACACCCGTTGCCCAGCCGGAATTGTCAATCGGCGCGACAGGGAAATGCATGTTACTTTGCCCGGAGCAAATCCACACTTCGCCCGCCAGCACATTATTCAGTTGTATGACATTGTTCCCTTTGAAAAAGATGGTATAAGGCCCACCTGCCTTCGGAGTATTCAGCTTTACCTGCCAATTGCCGGTAGCATCAGCAGTAGCCTTTACCGTCCGGCTATTCCAACTTCCGGTCACTTCCACTGCTTCGCCCGGATCAGCCCAACCCCAAAGTGTTATACCTGTGTTCTGCTGCAAAACCATATTATCAGAAAGCAGGGCAGGAAGCTTTATGTTTGCCGCTAATCTGTTGCTGAAGAACAGCAGCAACAGGCATATTCCAAGACATCCTCTGAATCTAAAACTCATTTGAAGTTCGCTTTTTAAGTTTAGGGGAGATACTAGTTTGAACTAAAAGCACAGAACTGACAAGGTATAACATACTGAATCATATCAATTTATAGATAAAGAGTTCTTTGTCTAAAGTTCTTTTATGTTGATACTGAATGTAATATAATACCTTCAGTTCAGAAGACTATCCTGTGGTATAGGGTGCCGGCACATAATTGCAGGATTTCAGCAAGAGAGAGCGGTTAAATTCTTCCATGGCACATCTGCTTCAATGTCGCTATACTTTAACAGGATAGAGCAGGATAGGAATTCTGGCTTCGATGACTAATTTGGAGAAGACAAGTTTACCAGATGAACTTCAATTTCAGCAAATGCTCTGCGTTTTAGCAGGAGCTAATCAAGAAAACATACCTTCCATTATAAGATTCGGCAACCACGAGAGGCGGCACTGTAGAAAACATTTACATGCAGGACATCGAGATGAATGGCGTTGGCACTCCCATTGAAGTATCCATGAACAGGAACCCAAGCTACAGCTACTCTACTTTACCGGAAGGCTATTCTTATGAAACGATCCCGCAGCACTGGAAAACGATGCTACAGAAAGTAGAACCAGAAGAACGTGGCATTCCTAAGTTCAGGGATGTCTACATCTCCGACATTAGGGTTAAGGCTGCTAAAAAGGCTCTTTCTGCTGCTGGTATCCCACAATCTTCTGTAGAGAACTTCCACCTGAATGACATCGACATAGAAGCCGCTACGGCAGGCGAGATTACGCATGCCAAAAACTGGACGTTTGATGATGTTGACATCGACACGAAAGATGACAGCAAAATAGAAGTTAAGAACAGCACCAACGTAAAACTTTAAGATCTGGCTGTTGAACCTGCTATGTACAATACCATTCATCTGAATACTGCATACGAAGCTGTTCTACAGAACCCATTCCTGCTCCTCCTAAGAGGGGCCCTACCCCCAGGAGGGGAATCTGCAGACACGTAAGATACAATGCGCATGAATCAGCTGATATTTGTATTATCGGTTCGCTTATGCACCTTCTTTTAATAGAGAAGCCCTTGTCCCGCATGATGCCGGGGCAAGGGCTTCTACTTAAGCACAACCTTCATAAGAAAAATGACAGTCCTATTCAGTAAGGCAACAGGTACGGCCAGTTCTTTTGATATTAGCCTTTTGACGATGCGCTTCCTTCTGTGTCTGCTTTCCTCGTACAGCGGGCTTCCTAAACTTAATGTGCCACGTCTTTAGACGACCATTTCTCTTGCTAAAAAGTCAATTCCTTCAGGTGCCTCCACCGCAACAGCACTGTGGTAAACTTATTCTTTTGCCAACCTACGCAAGTAATGCCGCTATAAAACCTTGAAAAAAGAAAAAGCCTGTGACTCTAGGATGGTCCAGGCTCTTTCCAGGCAATGTATGAAGAATTACTTTTTGATCAGCTTATATTGCTGCCATTTTCCTTTTGCTTGAATGTTAATGATGTATAAGCCCGCTTTCAACTTATTGCCGGTTCTGGCTGACTGCTCCCCATTATTCTGCTCTACTTTTCTGCCTAACTGGTCATAAATCACATACTCAAATGCTCCTTCTGACTCAATTACAAAGTCGCCTGAAGAAGGATTAGGGTAAACAATTGGAGCAACAGTTTCCTGCTGTAGTAGCTGCTGTACATTCGAAACTGTAGTTACATTTATATTTACCGGCGTTAGGCTAAATTGCTGGTGTTCTCCTCCATCAAAAGACCACTGCTTCACATTAGCCCCATCGGCCATAGAAGCTGCTTCTACCGTAATGGATTGGCCGCTGTGCTTGTTCACGATGTTGTAGTAGCCATTGCCCAGCCTGATAAGCTCCCACTGTTGGTTGGCTTTTCCTTCATAGGCCCATTGCATGATGTTAGCACCTTCCGCAGTAGCAGACTGCGCTCTTACTCCTATTGCCTGTCCGCAGTTTACGCTGGTTATGCTGTAATAGCCTTCGCCCACACTGCTCAGCATCCATTGCTGATTGTCTGTTGCACCAGGAGTGCGCTGCACTACATTTCCGTTCCCATTCTTCGTGCAGGACTTATTTAAATCCAGGGCCATGGCGCTGTGCAAAGCAGAGATGGTATAAATACCGTCGAGAGGCATCGGAGTTGCC
This sequence comes from Pontibacter diazotrophicus, assembly GCF_003367245.1. Taxonomy (GTDB): domain Bacteria; phylum Bacteroidota; class Bacteroidia; order Cytophagales; family Hymenobacteraceae; genus Pontibacter; species Pontibacter diazotrophicus. The sequence goes on from NZ_QRGR01000009.1 coordinate 246,207, forward strand.
TTTGCTCCATTGGAATTGGTGACGCCTGTGGCATCAGTTATTTTGATCCAGTACCAGTATGTAGTACCGTTCTGCACCGAATTATCTGTATAAGTTCTTGCATCGGCACGCAACGATTGGATCCTGGTCCTCCCGGAAGGGTTGGAATCGGTATCACGGAAAATCTCCAGCGCTGTAATGTCTTCGATATTCTCAACAGTCCAGCTCAGGTCCACAAACCTGTCTCCTCCAGTGGCAGTGAGCACCACCTCTTTTGGCGGCGGTGGCGGTGTGCTGCCCTCCGGCGTTGCCTGGGCTGCATTGGAACCGTGCGCTTTACCGTCTACACCAATTACTTTGAGCCAGTACCAGTAAGGAGTACCGTTTGTAACCGTAGCATCAGTGAAAGTGGTTTCGCCTGCTCCTACAATACCAACCCTGCCCCTGCCATTTGGGTTGGAGTCCGTATCACGGAAAATTTCCACGTGGCGGATATTGACGTTTTCGATGCTCCAGTTCAGGTCCACTTTTCCGTCGCCGCCGGTGGCAGCCAGTTCTACAATGGCCGGTGGCGGCGGTAACGTAACCCCCTCAGGTGTGGCACTTGCAGCAGCAGAGTTCACGACAATCCCATTGGCATCAAAGCCCTTAATCCAGTAATAATAGGTGGTGCCGTTTGTCAGCCCCTCGTCTATATGAGACTTTACTGTTCCGCTTAGTTGGGCAACTCTGGTTCTGCCATTCGGATCGGGGTCTGTATCCCGGTATACCTCCAGGCGGGACAGCTCATAGTTAAGGGTAGACCATCCCAGGTAGGCTTTTGCATCGCCGCCACGTGCTGTTAAATAAATGGCTGATGTTGGATTTTCAGGAGCCTCAACCATCGCAATGGAAGGAGTTGGCGGCGTCTCCATGCCTTCGCCTACATAAAAGCTGGTGTGCGGGGGCTGGTTATAGCCTACGTTTTGCCAGGCAACAGCCGCCCGGTATTGCGCATCGTGCATAAAGGTATAGAACCTGTGCGTGGTGGGGATGGTGGTGGTAAAGATCAGCAGTTCGCTGTTGTTGTTATGGCGGTAAATGACTTCCTCGCGCCAGTCGCCCATGATGTCGGCGCTCAGGCCGGGATTGGCTTTTGTGCCGTTGTTTCTCTCGGCGCCAAAGTCGTGGGCAGAAAGCAGTCTCTCCTGTGCACTGCTGGTATAGTTCCACTTGTCCAGCACGGTACCGTCCAGGAGTTCGCGCTGCAAATCGCCATCCCACCAGTTGCCAAAGTTCATGCTTCCTGGCTTGGCAGCTGAAATTTCTTCGCCTTTTGCATTATACAAGCCTCCTCTTGGTCCCCAGGCTTCATAGCCTTTGTGGCCGGGGTCAATATCGGCGGTCATGGCACGGCCAATGTCGCCGGTGGTGGGCACCCCCCAAAGCTTTTCGCCGGTAGCTGCATCGCGCATCCAGAGGCCATTACCATCGTATTGTGCCTGTGATTCATGCGCAGACCAGGATTCCAGGCCCGGGCGGTCAGGGTCCAGATCGCCCACGTGCTGGGCATCGCCATGGCCCAGGCCAGTAGTATAGAGACCTGTGCCGTCATCATCGATCGCCATAGAGCCAAAAACCACTTCATCTTTGCCGTCGCCATCCACATCGTTAATGCTGAGGCTGTGGTTGCCCTGGCCGGCATAGGCTCCGTTTCCTTCTGTATTCGTATCAAACACCCAGCGCTGGGTTAGCTGCCCGTTGCGCCAATCCCAGGCTGCCAAAACAGTGCGGGTATAGTAGCCGCGGGTAAACAGCAGGCTGGGGCGCTGCCCATCAAAATAACCTACTCCCGCCAAAAAGCGGTCTACGCGGTTGCCATAGTCATCGCCCCAACTGGCTACGTTGCCGCGGGCAGGTACATAATCCGTGGTTGCCATAGCGGCTCCTGTCTCTCCATTAAAGACTGTTAGAAACTCCGGACCATGCAGAATGTATCCGCCAGTATTACGATAATCAACATCGGGGTTTCCGATAATGGTACCTGCTCCATCCACTGTACCATCGGCGGTTTTGCAGGCCAGTTCAGCCTTACCGTCGCTGTCCAAGTCATACACGATAAACTGGGTATAGTGAGCACCGGCGCGAATGTTGCGGCCCAGGTCGATACGCCACATCCGTGTGCCGTTCATTTTATAGGCGTCGAGGTACACATTGCCGGTAAAGCCGGCCTGGGAGTTGTCTTTGGCGTTAGAGGGATCCCATTTCACGATGATTTCATACTCACCGTCGCCATCCAGGTCGCCTACACTGCAGTCGCCGGGGCTGTAGGTGTAGCTCACACCATCGGGTGTGGTGCCGCCGGCAGGCCGCTGCAAGGGAAGGCGCTTGAAAGGCTCTGCCCAGACGGTAGCGGGGGCAGATGCTGCCTGTTCCTGACCGTCAATGACCGGCCGGACAGTATACTCCTCATCTGAGCTTGTATCATCGGTATAATTGGTGGCGCCTGTGATGGGTGCTTCGTTTAGTTTACTCGACCCCCGGTACAGGTTAAAGGCGATGTTATCGGGATCTGTGCCCAGCATGCGCCAGCTCACAAATACCTGGCTGCTGCTGGTTCTGACAGCAACTACCCCCCGCCCGAGGTTTTCCATGTGGCGTTGGGCAATGACGGCAGTAAAGGTGAACAGCAGCATCAGCAACAGCCCTATTCTTCTGTATAGAAAGGATGGGCAGTGTGTTTGCCGGGGGATGTCTTCTTCTGAATCTTCTCTTGCTATAGAACAGTGAGTGGATGGAATCTGTAGTATTTTTTTCATGCACCAGCGTATTAAAAGTGAAATATTAAACTATACCTTATTTGATTCAGGTCATCGGTTAACATGCCCTTCAGCAAGGCATGATTCCATTTTACTTCCCCAGCACATGAAGCCTTTTAAAAACAGCTGTTTACGGGTGAGCCAGATGCAAACGAATACGTTGGCTTTTCAGGCTTTTTTAGCTGCTGTCCCTTTAAAAGTACTTGTAAACCCCTCCTCCTACGCTTCTTTCATTTCTGCACTATAACAAGATGTTAAAACTTCATTCTTTATAACAACTTCTTATCTCTTACTTCTAAAGCGTTTGTATCCAAATTATTAATTAATTTATTTAAGGCTATCCTGCAGTATCCTGCATAGTACAAATAACAGCCACCTGTATCTGCCAAAAACCATTACTTGCTATAAATAATCATAATAATACCTTGCATTTTAATATAACGAAAGCGATAAAACAAAAAGAGCATCACATTGGATGCTCTTTTTGTTTTATTTTTTTAAATTCTTCACCAGCGGTTTTAGCTTTAATTCTCTTATTCCTTCAACAGCCAGTTCAGCGACCTTCAGGGCTCCGGGTTCCTGCATGTGCGTGTCGTCTTTCAGGCCGTCGGGGTATTTGGGGTGGTCGCCCGGCTCCAGCCACATGTACAGCTTCTTAGATTCCTCTTCCCCCAGTGACTGCACATAGTCTCCTGTTTTCCTGTTCAGGTCAATCAGCGGCACCTTCAGTTCTGCGGCTACCTCACGCGTAATGTCCGGGTAAGGGCCGATGGCTGTGTTCACTTTTCCCTGTTCATCAAACTTACGGGTCGTGATGGAGGTCAGCAGCACCGGATTTGCTTTTTTGGCACACACTTCCTTGACAAATTTTCTCAGGTTATTCCGGTAGTCTTCCGGCGTAGTATGGCGTGCCGGGCTACTGGAGTTATCGTTATGCCCGAACTGTATGAATACCCAGTCGCCTTTCTGCAGATTATCCACAATACCCTTCCAGCGTTCCTCATTTATAAAGGTACGGGTGCTCCGCCCGCCAATGGCCCTGTTTACCACCTTCACGTCCTCATCAAAAAACAGTTCCAGGTACTGGCCCCAGCCCCGCATGGGTGTTTCAGTTTCTTTATAGGTTTGCATGGTGGAGTCTCCAGCCAGGTAAATGGTGATTTCCTTTTTCGCCGGAAAGGTAAAGCCTGCCAGCAGCAGGCACAGTAGAAGTATTTTGCAGTTCTTCAGCATATCAGATTTTAAAAAATAAACTCATGCATAACCCTGCCGGCTTTGTATACCAGCCGGTTAAATTTGTCACCGTTCAGGTTTTCTCATAACGTTGCAGGTGCAGTTTACCCGCCGTATGTAACTTTATTGGTTTGTTGAGTTATTTGTCTAACTCCAGACTGGCTAAGATGAAAGGCCCTGTTCCCTTCGGATCGTTTGTACGGATAGGCTCGTTTACATAGTACTCGTATGTCCCGTCCCGGTAAGGGTTGCCACCCAGCCCTGCTACTGCACATACTTTGTGCAGCAGCACCTCACCATCCGGCTTCACTTCTATCATGTTATCGATAATCCCCTTAAAACCCTTCCCGGCAACTTTCCGATACTGCTTGTCCAGGTATCCTTTGTTGGCACCTTTGGCCAGCGCATACACAAACATACTGGAAGCCGATGCCTCCAGATAGTTGCCTTCCCGCGCGCCCTGGTCCACCACCTGGTACCAAAGCCCTGTTTTAGCGTCCTGGTACTTTTGCAGTGCCGGTGCCAGCCGCTGCAGGATGCCGATGATTTCGTTGCGCCTCGGGTGGTCCTGCGGGAAGAAATCGAGCACATCCACCAGGGCCATGGCATACCACCCCATCGCCCTGCCCCAGAAATGTGGGGAAGTGCCTGTCTTCGGGTTTGCCCATGGCTGGAACCTGCTCTCGTCCCAGCCATGGTAGAGCAAGCCGGTTCGAGCATCTCTGGTCTTTTTCTCCAGCAGAACCAATTGATTTGCCACCTCATCGAAGGCCGCGTTATCGCCAAACCTTTTGCCATATTGCGCCAGGAAGGGAGCTCCCATATAAGCACCGTCGAGCCACATTTGCCAGGGGTAACGCAGCTTGTGCCAGTAGCCTCCTTCTGTTGTGCGGGGCTGCCACTTCATCTGGTGGCGCAACGTCTCGATGGCTACCTTGTATTTCTCATCTTTGGTTCGCTTGTAAAGGTTAAAAAGTATCTTGCCGGAGTTTACCATATCAATGTTGAAAGAGGCGGCATCATAGGTTCTGATGTTTCCCTTCTCATCAAGCATCACATCCGGGTAAGCTTTAATGTAGTCCCGGTACTGTTGCCTGGGGTGCTGCTTGTCCATTTCCTCGAAGGCATGCAGCACCAGCCCCTGCGGATAACTCCACACTGGCTCTTCTGAGAACTCTATCATCCAAGGCTCCGGGTTGTTTTTGATGATAGACAATGCCATTCTCTCTGACCATTTCAGGGATTTCGGAATATCGGGCACAGCCGGAGGTGTACCAGCTGATAGTGAAGTCAGCAAAACCAGTAAAAGCAGGGTGACACCGGGTATACCCAGCCTGCTTGTTCTTTTTATCATGGCACAGTTTTTAAGGTTAAGGCATTTTATGGAGCCCCTCCCACTTCACTTTCCACTTTCCGTTATCCGGAAAGCCTGGAGCAGGCTTGTCAGGAGCACCATCCCAGCCTGCGGCCATCATGGCTACAGCAGTAAGTAAGCCCCCATTGCCGGGCAGGTAAATCCGCAGCCGCTTATCCTGGTAATTGTGCCCGTTTGGCAGGTACGTGTTCTTCTGAGTGTCCATAAACAAGGCGGCCACTGCTTTTTCCGGTTCTCCCAACCTGGCCGCACTCATCGCCATCATCGGGTAGTCCCAGCCCCAGGTGGTCTCCCATTGCCACTTATCCAGAATTTCGTTGAACGTATGCAGCATCACGGCTGTATCTATTTTTTCGCTGAGCGGCAGCACGCCATAGGCACCCACTACCACGGGGTGGTCGTGGCGGAAGGAGTCGTCCTGGTAGGCTTGCGGATGCGTGGCACTTGGCAGGTACAAACTATCTTTTATAGCCAACGGAGCCAGTTGGTCCATCACCGCCTGCCACTTCTCATTTTCGGGCAAGCCGAGGCGCTTTCTCCACTCCTGTGCCACCGACAGCGCATAATGCCAGTAGGCGAGTTCAAAAGGCGGATCGTTTGTTTCATGCGCCGGGAACAGCTCCTGGGCTGGTATCAGGGGAGCTGCCAGATGATACCGCTGATCCCCGGCATCATACGTGGGGAACGAAGCCATGAAGTCTGCCGTCTCAAAAACGAGGTCTCTGTATTTCTCCAGCGTGGCCTGGTTTGGGCGCTGCCGGTACACCAGTTCGGAAAAGTAAATAATATGCGGCTGCTGCCAGATAAGGTAGGGACCAATGCTGGACGGGCTTTCATTCCCGGCCGGGTCAGTCATCTTCTGCCACCTTACCCCCTCATAGCCCTGCCACCTGGCGGTGGCCCTGGCTTTCGGCAGTACTTTGTGGTACCAGGGCAGGCTTTTCTTCAGCAGTTCCAGCCTGTCCCACAGCGCAAAATGCACCCCGTGCCACCAATGCATTTCCAGGTGATGCTTGCCGTACCAGCTGTTCATGGTCAGCCCTGTCTCCTGGGGCGGCAGGTTTCCGGCACATTGTATTCTGGTGAGGTACTGCGACAAAACCACCCGCCTTTCCAGCTCCTGTGCCCTTGGGTCCGTTGACCCGGAGAAGTCGATGGCTCCCCCCTCTGTCCAGAATCTTTGCCAATTGGTTTTGCTGCTGGCTTGCGTCGCCTCGTAATCCGGGATATCGCTTGCCTGCCTCTGGCTGAACAAGACGCTGAACTCCATGCTCTCCTGGTCTGCTGACGGGGTTAGCTCGAAATAGTGCCTTTCCTTCTGGTCCAGTTGCCCCTTTTCACTCCAGCGTATGCCTGTGTAGTAGATGGTAGAGTCCAGCTGCCGTTTCAGCTGCACCTGGTTCACTCCTGCTTCAGATGGGGCCAGCGTGGTGGTATGCCTTTCCTGGCTCTCCCAGTCGTACCCCGGGCAAACATGGCATTCGGCACCATAGGGGAACCTCAGGGTTACTTTTAGTTTTTGCCTGCTGATGAGCGGGGACGTAATGCGCGCCGCCAGGCCGTCTTTCTCCTGGTGCCCGTAAAGCTCTACCGTCACGGGTACGCCCTCCACCTCATACCTGCTTTCAATCTTACCCGACCAAAGGTCCAGTTTCTGATGAACGTTCTGCAGTTCATTTACCTGCACCTGCTCCCCGTTTTCCTTCAGCAGCACCAGCCCTACCACGCCCAGGTGCAGCCTGTGCGGGTTGGCACGCAGCCAGTCCATGGCATCCACCTTACGGCCTGCACCTTTGTGCTGCACCGGAAAGGGAATTACGCGGCCATTGGCAGCTGTATCGTATTGGGCAACGTCCTCCAAGGTATAGTTCTGGTCTGTTGGAATAACATGCCAGCCCCACTGCGACTGTGTTCCCAGGGGCACTCCGTTTTCGTAGTATTGCGGGTAGCTCTGCAGCCCCGACACATCCACTGTAAAAGCAAACCCGCCATTGCCTACCGATAAGGAGGCGAGCGTATCTGGTGCCGTTAAGGTAATGTTGTGGCGGCTTACGAGCGCCTGCCGGTCTATCTTTTCGGGTGTACTGCCGGTTGTGGTGCCATCGGAAGCGCTGCACCCAAACAGGAGCACGAGCGCAAAGGCAGCGGTATACTTACTGACAACACATAATACCCGCTTACTCCCTCTCATAGCGCGCTTACTTCTTTTGTAGTGGCTGTGCTGTAAGGCGTAATAGTTACCGGACCAAGCAAACCCGAAGGCATGGGCTTCCACACCGAGGCATCAAATGGTTTATAGTCGATGTTCACGAAGTTTATCTCGTGGTACTTCCGCCATTCTATTCCCTTCTGGTCCATGTCGCGGATGCGGTTGGCCATCAGGTTCGCCACCTCCACCTTCAGCGTGTTGTTGCCTGGCTTCAGATACCGGCCTACTCTTGCCTGAAACGGGATACTTCCTAAGACACCTACCTCTTGTCCGTTTACCCAGACACGCGCGCTTTCGCTTACTTTGCCTAAATCCAATACATACTCTTCTGCGTTTTTAGCAGGCATCTCAAACGAGATGGTATACTCACCTGTACCCGAAAAGGCTTCCGCTTTTTTGTCGCCAAGCGCTGTCCAGGATTTCAGTTGGCTAAGCTTCTGGTCTACAGGCAGTTCAGGGCCACCCTGTGTAAAGCGCAAAGCCCATTCTCCTTTTACTTCTATCGGGGCACCGGCTTTCTCCAGGTATTGCCACGCCAGCACATTGGGTGCCGGGCCTGATGCTGCTTTTAGGATTAGCGCTTCCCCTGCCTTTAGCTGTACCCGCACATTTGTTTTGTCGTTTTCCGTTGAGGCCATGGCCAGGCCGGAGTTGCCGCTTTGCGGGTCCATCAGCACCACAGACTGCGCCGCCATGTTTAGAGGAATGGTCGTGTCGATGGCGTTGGGGGTATGGTTCACCAGGTAATAATACTTGCCATCACTTACCTGGCGCCGCGTAAATTTCAGACCGGTATCTGTGAGTGCCTCCCGCTGAATGCCCTTAAACTCCAGCGCCTGCTGCACATTGCCAGCGAGCAGCACCTCCCCGTTTCCTGTTTTCATTTGCCTGATGCCGTTGCCTGCATCTGTAAACGCCAGCGACGCCTTCAGTTGGTTTAGCTGCTGTCTGCGTTCCTCCAGGTTATGCAAGCCCGGCACATCGGCAGGCAACTCTTCTACTATAACGGTGGCTCCTTCTTTGGCCAGTTGCAGGACCCTCTCGAAGGTCTGAACCGACATGTGTTTGCTCTGCGGGATGATCAGCACTTTATGTGCGGGAGCCGCTGCCGCTGTCATGATGTTCCCCTCCTTTACGCTGGCATCCTGCAGCATTTTGTCCGAAACGAAGTCAAGGGAGTAACCGGCCTCCATCAGCTGCTTCGACTGCTTGTAAAATTGTGTCGGGTGAAGCCACTCGTCAATGTCATGCACTTTTATCAGCATCTCCATGCCTTCCGGCTTGCTCCACACATCGTGAATCGGCCAGTACACCAGCAACTCGTTATCAGCTTTACCAGACTGCAGCACAGACTGCACCCGCGTAATATAGTTGTTAAACCCACTAAACTGGGACCACAGACTGTTTGCCGGCGTCAGGTTGAGGGAGGCATAAAACAGCCAGCCCGGCCACGCTACATCTTCCGGAGAGTAGGTAACCCCGTGGTAGAACACATGATTAACGCCGGAGAGAAATACCTGCTCCACTTCCGGTTTCATCTGGGAATAAGAGGTTTTGAAATGCTCGCCCAGCCAGGTAAAGGTTTCACTTGAAACCAGGTTCTTACCCGTAAGATGCGCAGCTGAAGAAGCAAACTTGAGCATGATCGGGTCCGGATCCACATTGCGTACATCGGCACTGTCGCGACGCAGGCCCGGGATCGGGAAATAGCTGGAGCCGAAGGTTTCGCATTCCGGAATGTCTACAGCGGCGTACAGGTCGAGCAGGTTACCCGGTGAACCGTGCGCCTGGTTCTTCGTGATGCTGTTGCGTTGGTGCGCCCATTCATTCCATGGTTCATAGAAATGGTCCAGTAACATTTCGCCCATTGTTTCACGATAATCAGACTTCAGGCGGGCAACTGTTTCAGTGTGTTCCTCGCTTACCAACTCGCGCAGATACGGGCGCAGGTCGTAGCCTCTGCGCTTCTGAAATTCCTCAAAAAACTCCGGCGACCAATCAGCTCCATATACTTCGTAGCTGTCGTTGTAAAAAGCTCTTACGCCGTAGTTCTGGTCATTAAAAACGCTGCTAAACCGCTCCAGGTAAGTCTCTACCGCATCCTCTGAAAGGTGGTTCAGGGTATAGCCCACCCCTCCGGGAGCCGCCCTTTTCACCATCTGCCGCGTCTTTCCGTTGAAGGCAGCGTATAGCGTCCAGTTGCCGGCTTTCGGTGTCCAGTTAAGTTTCCCGTCCTGCCCGACTTTATCCGTTATGTTCTCTATTTCGCCTTTGTCGCTGTAGGCCATCACCGCCTGTAGCGAAGCGCCCACTTCCTGCTGCTTCGGGTCCTTAACAACAATTTTCTCCTTTAGCGCCTGCCCGCCTTTCAGCTGATATGTTTGCACAATCAGCCTCGAAGCAGCATGCTCCGGTTTCACCTGCGGACCACCAAATGGCCAGCCTGTTCCCTGGGTCATGTCTACTGTCATACCCGCCTCCCCTGCTTTCTTCACAGTATAATCAAGTATGTTCATCCATTGGGGAGAAAGAAAATCAATGTACCTGCTTTCATAATCCATTGCCCCATAGATTGGTGCTATCTCCACACCACCGATGCCTGCCGCCGCATACTCATCCAGCAGCCTGTTAATATTCTGTTCATCTACCGCACTGCCCATCCACCACCAGCGGGTCCAGGGGCGGTTTTCTTTTTTCACTTCCGGCCATACCGCTGCGTTTTGTGCCTGCAGGGTGCCTGCTGTGTCTGCTATAGCATCAGAAGAAGCCTGCGGTTGGCGGCAGTTCGTCAGGATGGTGCTGCAGAGGAGAAGCGTAGAAAGGAATTTGAATTTATGCGCCATATAATTTATTTTATCATTGTGTTTGGCGTTTCTCGCGCCACTTTTTTTATAAGCAAGTCATAACCTGAGCCTGCATCACTCCCGTTAGTTTAAAAGAGGTAAGCTAAATCCTACATCATCGGCGAACCCTTCGAAACAGTCCCAGCGGGAGCGGCCTGCTAATTTATATCAACAGGCCGCTCCGCTGGAGCTTAGGAGTATACATGAACCAGGGGCTATCGACAGGTCGTCCCGCTGGGACTAAACCTAGATGAAGCTTTTTGCAGAATTTTCATTTAAACTCAATCTTCTATTTTACTCTAAATAAAACACCTCTTTTAGAGGAACACTTACCGGGGAGTTATCAGAATTGGTATCCATGATATCGGCCATATATGCCCACCACTTCTGCACAATTGCTGTGCTTCCTAAGTCCTGCGAAGAGGCTCCATCCTGCTTCTGCACGGCAAATAGGGTGTTTGTTTCTTCATCGAAAAAAATGGAATAATCGCGCACTCCAGCCTCTTTCAGGAGTTGTGCCAGTTCCGGCCATATCTCGTCGTGGCGTTTTTTATACTCTGCCTCGTATCCGAGCTTTAATTTCATCTTAAAAGCTATCCGCTGCATTTGTCTTGTCTGTCTGTTCAGGTTATAAAATAGAAAGTGTTCCTGTAAAGTATTGCTCCTGCTTTATAACTCACCTCCTGCATTCTGAAAAACACGCTTACTTTTTGTTTTGCTTCCGCTGCCTGTCATACTCTACTAACTGCGCAAAAGGCACTACATTCGCGCGTGCAGCCCAGGCATCGTAAAGTTTTTCCATTTGCTTCACTTTTACCGGAAGGCGGGCACTGAGGTCATTCAGCTCTGACCGGTCTGATTTCATGTTGTAAAGCGCCCACTTATTTTCGGGATAGAGGGAAACAAGCTTCCAGTCGCCTTGCCTGACAGCGCGGTTGCCTTCATGCTCAAAGAAAATAGCCTCGTGCCCCTGCCACTGCTGGCTGTTGAAAAGAGAAGCCATACTTACGCCTTCCATCGGCTTGATGGTGTTTCCTTTATAGGTTTTAGGATAAGTTACCCCGGCCAGTTCCAGGCTGGTCGCCATGAGGTCGATGATGTGTGCCGGTTGGTGGCTGATGCTGCCTGCCTGTATAGTGCCCGGGTAATACGCAATGAACGGAGTAGAAATACCTCCTTCGTGCTCCCAGCGCTTGAACTTACGAAAGGGGGTGTTGCTCACATTGGCTCCTTCATATTGATAAGCTGTAAAAGAGGTCGGATCGCTGGCTGGCTTTTTACTTGCCTCCAGGATTTCAGGGGTGAAACCAGGGCCTTCAATGGCTTCGTAGCTGCCGCCATTGTCCGACAGGAACATGATGATGGTGTTCTTATCTTCTCCCAGTTCCTTAAGCTTCTGCCTAAGCCTGCCGATGTTCTGATCCATGCGATCAACCATAGCGGCATACACCGCCATTTTCTCGTCCCACCTTCTTTTCTCTTCTTCTGAAAGAGACTCCCACGCCGGCACGTTCTCGTCCCGTGGCGACAACCTAATAGCACGAGAGATGATGCCCATTTCCTGCATGCGCCGGAAACGTTCTTCCCGCATTTTATCCCAGCCTTTCATGTAACGCCCCCTGTATTTGGCAATGTCTTCCTCCAGTGCATGCAGGGGCCAGTGCGGAGCGGTATACGCCAGGTACAAGAAGAACGGTTTGCCTTTTTCTTTTCCTTCTTCTATAAACTTCAAGGCATAGTCGGTGTAGGCATCGGTAGCGTAAAAACCTTCTCCTGGTGTGTAAGGGGCATCATCCAGCGCGTAGGTCAGCTTTTGATTGGGGCGGTAAGGGCGATTGCCGAAATAGCTGTTGGCACCGTCCAGCAAACCAAAGTAACGGTCGAAGCCCTGCTTTACCGGCCAATGCTCTTTGCGGTCGTTCAGGTGCCACTTACCGGTCATGTAGGTGCTGTAGCCTCCTTCTTTCAAGGCTTCGGCTATGGTGACGCACTCTTCGTTCAACATGCCCCGGTAACCTGGCTCCTCTCTTTCGTTTACCATGTGCCCCACCCCTGCCTGGTGCGGGTAAAGGCCTGTGAGAAGGGAAGCGCGTGTGGGGCAGCAGCGGGAGGAATTATAGAATTGAGTCATTTTAAAGCCACCTTCTGCCATGGCATCCAGGTTGGGTGTTTCTATCTCAGAACCGAAGGAGCCAATATCAGAGTAACCCATATCATCGGCCAGAATGATGATGATATTGGGCTTGGTTTCCCGTGGAGACAGGCTTAGCAAAAGGCCTGTCGCAAAAATCAGCGAAAGACTCAGGATACGTTTCTTCATTGTAAAGAGGCCTTAAGAAATGGGGTTCATGCGCTGCCGTTCTTTTGTGAGCGCTTGTAACCTACATAATTTTACACGTTGATGCTCAAGCTACTATTTTTTAAGCAAAAGATTGTCCTGCTATATCCTGCCTCTGGGCGGAAAGTGTGAGACTACTGGCTTGACTTATAAAGCAGGAACGGAATTGTTCCCAGAAATGAGAACTACAAAACTTCCTCTTTTTTAATTGCAGGAAAGCAGATAGGTATCAATCTGACAAAGTGTGTAACAAAGAACAAGGCTGAACTCAAGTGCAAGATGTGGAACGGCTTAAATTTTATTTCAACGCTTTGCTTTATACCGGCTTCTATTTTGATTATGACTCTTTAAGGGACTGTATAGGAGAAGTGTATATTATTGATTTAATTAGAAGCCTTACCCAATGTTGTTTACCTTAGTTAGAAGGATAAGCTTGTTAATGAAAATGGTCAAAGAGATAGAGGGTATTTTTGAAAACAGCGGTAAAAAAGACTAAACCACTTCTGTACATAATGCTGATAAGCCGAATAACTCCTTTAGCTGCTAGTTGGCACAAATTCATAAAGACAAATGAACCATTCTAAAATAGTCCTAACCTTAGTTTTTCTTCTTGGAATAACCTTGGTGAATTGTGGTAAGGAAGAAAGCTGTCCCACTTTCAAAGGTTATTTCTTTGATATTCAAGGAATAAGCAGTGTGGTTCACCACTACCAACATAGTCCTACTGTAGCTCCTCCTCTAGAAGACAATGCAAAATTGGCATTCAATGATTATCATGGCTTAACACTTAGATATTCCGTCAACTACCTAAGCTCGTTACAGGAACCAGCAAGAAGAAATGGATTTGGACAGGTGTATGCGCTTTCCTGTTTCTCAAGTGGAGAAGGAGGGTCTAAATTAGAAAAATACGAAAATATAACAGTTGTCACATTAAATGATTTTAACGCTCAGTATAAGAAAGGAGATACAATCAATGAAATAATGACTGTCGGCTTCAATGAGTCAATTAGAGATTTCATCACTTCCAGAGATACAGTGGAAATTGAAACGCAAAGCATGAATTTTAAGCTAAATGAACCTCCCTCCTTAAATTCAAAATTCAAAGTAAAAGTCATCATCGAACTGAGCACTGGTGAAATTTACTCAAAAGAATCTACGACTGTTGAATTTAAATAAAACTAGTGCCAACAAGGTATAAAAGCCATACTTCGGCTACGCCTCATTCGCTTTTTATACAAGCCGGTTACCCACCATTTAAAAAACAAACTGCATAAAAATGACAAACTATAAAACCATTCAAAAAAGCTTAATTGCAGTTTTGTGCTTAACATCTACTTTTCTATTTGGACAAGTTCAAGAAAAATCGGAAGTATACAAAACCATAATATCAAAGGACAGCCTGCTTTTTAATGTAGGCTTTAATACTTGCGATATTAGCCAATTTGAGAACTTATTGAGCAACAATCTTGAATTTTTACACGATAAAGATGGGATTTCCGATAAAAAGGAATTTTTATCTAATTTAAAAAACGGATTGTGCGGTTCGCCCGATAAATACCAATCAAGAAGAGAGTTAATAAAATCGAGTACAGAAATTTATCCGCTTTATAAAAATGACACTATTTATGGAGCAATTCAAAACGGTACGCATAGATTTTATGAAACAATTGGAGGAAAAAAAGAAAGCTTTGCAAGTTCAGCTAAATTCTCAAATGTTTGGCTTTTAGAAAGCGGACAATGGAAACTGTCCAAAAGTTTGAGTTTTGACCATCAAGCAAGTTTTGACATTTCCAATGCAACTTCGATTTTCGATAATGACAAAGAAATACAGAAATGGTTAAAGTCCAACAATGTCCCAACTTTAGGAATTGGTATTATTAATAGCGGAAAACTTCAACAAGTAAAGGTATTTGGCGAACTTGATAAAGGAAAAACTGCACCTTATAATACGATTTTTAATGTAGCTTCTTTAGCGAAACCAGTTACAGCGATGGTGGCGTTGAAACGTATCCGGCCGACCAAGTACGTCTTTCCCTCTGTTGTAGCAGTTTCTACTTTTGTTGAAAAACAAGATGATAGAACAGAAAGAAGAGATGCTACGCCTGGTGGCGGTTTATGAGGAAAGCGGTGTG
>NZ_QRGR01000084.1 GCF_003367245.1 Pontibacter diazotrophicus
GGTAGTCCTATAAAAGTAATGAAGCAACAGAAATAACCGCAGTAGCAGTAAGATTAGGTGTCGAATCTAATTCTTACCCTCATGAACAGGTCATGTTACTACTGCGGCAGTGTGAATATAGTCAAAAACGGGAGAACCTACTACGGCAAAGCCAGGGGCAAGTGCAAGGACTGCTTAAGGCAGTTTGTCTTTGAGCGGCAGAACCAGAGTCTGAGCCGGGAGCAGAAAAGGCTCATCGAGCTGCTTTTGCTGGAGCGCATCTCCCTGGAGGGCATCTGCAGAGTGCTGGGCATTCCTGCTTACCACCTTTACCGCTACATGGATGAGCTGTACGGGGAAGTGCCGCAGGACTTGAACGCGCAGGTTGCTTGCAACTCAGAAATCCAGCTCACGTGCTATGAGTGCGAAAGCGATGAGTTGTGGAGCTTTGTCGGCTTCAAGGGCAACAAGCAATGGTTGTGGGTGGCCCAGGACAGGAAAAGCAGGCAAATAATTGCCCTGCACCTGGGAGACAGAGGCACAGCGGGGGCAAAGGGGCTGTGGGAAAACGTGCCGGAGCGTTATAGGCAGCAGGCGACTTTCTACACCGATGAGTGGGAGGCCTACAAAAAGGTGATACCGGCGGCAAGGCATGTGGCCTCTGCCAATAAGAAAGAGACAAACCATGCCGAGAGGTTCTTCTGTACCCTCAGGCAGAGATGTGCTCGCTTGGTCAGGAAATCCCTCTCCTTCTCTAAAAAGCTCGAGAGGCACCTGATGGCAATACGTTTCTTTGTGGCTAACTACAACCTAACATTACTTTTATAGAATTACC
>NZ_QRGR01000085.1 GCF_003367245.1 Pontibacter diazotrophicus
TGGCGCGGCCTCACCCCCAACCGTCCCGTCAGTCTGTGGATCTGCTGCTTTGTCGGTATCTGGCTTACCATGGCACCCATCATTTTCTGGTCTCCCACGGCAGTCGCTTACCTCAACGACACCCTGGTGGGCGCACTTATCATCGGGCTCACCATCCTGATACCGGGCATGCCCAACATGATAATGTACATGAAGATGGGGCCGGATACGCCTCCGGGCTGGAGCTATAACCCCTCCAGTTGGCCGCAGCGCTGGATCATGATGGTGCTGGGCTTTATCGGCTGGCTCGTGTCGCGCTACCTGACTGCTTTCCAGCTGGGCTACATCGACTCTGCCTGGGACCCTTTCTTCGGGCAGCAGAGCGAGCAGGTGCTCAACTCGGCCATGTCGCACTCGCTACCCATTTCAGATGCGGGGCTTGGGGCCATCGCGTATACTTTCGAGTTCCTGATGGGCTGGATGGGTGCTCCCACGCGCTGGCGCACCATGCCCTGGATGGTGGCCGTGTTCGGCATCCTGGTTATCCCGCTGGGGCTGGTGCACATCTTCCTGGTCATCAGCCAGCCTGTCATAGTGGGCGCCTGGTGCACCCTCTGCATTTTGGCTGCGGCCATCATGATACCCATGATTCCGCTGGAGGTGGA
>NZ_QRGR01000086.1 GCF_003367245.1 Pontibacter diazotrophicus
ATTTTACTTAGTAGCTATCCTTATCGTGACTTTTATCTTTGTCGGAATTCCACTCATCTTGATCTGGGTAGCATATAAATTTCTTAGAAAGAAAGCGAGCGAGAAGACTTCGGTTATCATAACCAGTTTTCTAATCCTGGTTCTTTTTTACTTCTTATTTATAGATTTTTACCCAACAGATAAGTTCTATTTCAACGATTACAAGGAAAATACGAGTTTACGGCTTCCAGATTCGGCTGAACTGATAAATAAGCGGGGTACTAATTCAATTTATGACTTTGGAGATTATAGTATCTCCTACGCAGTTAGACTAACTCCAAAGGACTATAAGACGACATACACCAAACTCCTAAAAAAAGAATTTAAAGAGAGTGAAGTGCACTTGGAAACTTCAGAGAACGATTTTCTCCTAACGCAGTTTTCTCAAGCTGGAATAGCAAACATTTTAGTTAAAGACTATGGGTTCAAGAGTTTTGAAATACTATTTATGGATGACGGCAGAACAATAATTGTCAACTCTAATAAATGGTAAAACTCTTCACACAACAAAACCTAAACCACACCTGAAGGCGTGCCTTAGCCAAACACGTT
>NZ_QRGR01000087.1 GCF_003367245.1 Pontibacter diazotrophicus
GACACAGAAACCCCCTTAACGCACTGGTTCACATCCTCTCCGGCCTGACAGCCTACACCTTTCTCGACCACAAAAACAAAAGGTTCAACCCCGCCAGAACATTGGCTTAATTCCCGAGTTCACGTTAAAAATAAGAAAAAAACAGCCGTAATGTCATGAAAAACCCGCTTATTGCGGCAAGAAGAACCTTCGTCGCCGGTTGCTCTTCACCACTTCGATCCCTTACACCATCAGGATCAGATCGCTCCAGCTTAGAGAGCTGCCCACTGTGGCTTTGGGCAGCGGAAAGGTGCCCAAAGCCAACCTTTTGTAGTAGAGCACGAAGCCCCCGTGCTCCCAGTGCAACATTTCAAGACGGGTGCGCTTGCGGTTGAGGAACACGAACACCTCACCGCCCGTGGAACTGCGACCAAGTTCCGATGTTACGATGCCGCACAGCCGTATCCGCCCGACGAACTACATGTTTGACTTGTCCTTAAAGTTCTGCGGGTAGAGCTCGCGCAGGTTTTTGTGGTTGATGGACATGATGTTTTCCAGCGTGTGTTTAAGCCACTGGTAAGGGTTCA
>NZ_QRGR01000088.1 GCF_003367245.1 Pontibacter diazotrophicus
GAAGGCATAAGCACCCTCCACCAAAGCACTCACTGTGGGGGAAGCTACTGTTCTGCTGCTGAAGGTGGCTGTGTTCGGCCCGCTCACCTGGCTCCAGCTGTAGCTGCTGATAGTGCCGTCAGTGTCAGTGCCCGAACCGCTCAGCGCCACGCTGTTGACAGGGAGCGTGACAGACATGTCAGGACCGGCGTCGGCAACAGGCACCTGGTTCACAGGAGCTGCTGGGCTTACCAACACATTAACCTCATCCGTGGCCTTGGCTCCCCCGTTGTCAGTGACTGTAAGACGGAAGGTGTAGTCGCCCTCCATCAGGCTGCCTGCCGTTAAAGTAGCTGAATTTGCCCCGCTCAGAGTCGCTGTGTTCGGCCCGCTCACCTGGCTCCAGCTGTAGCTGCTGATAATGCCGTCAGTATCAGTGCCCGAACCGCTCAGCGCCACGCTGCTGGTGGGCAGGGTGATAGTTATGTCAGCACCCGCGCTTGCTGTCGGTGGCTGATTGGCAGGCGGCGTGGTGCCTCCCTGGTAAGGGGACAGCCTGCCGCC
>NZ_QRGR01000010.1 GCF_003367245.1 Pontibacter diazotrophicus
TGCTCTCCCGGGCAAGCTTCTCCAGCTCCTCTTCCTTGAAAAAGGATTGCAGCTGCTCGAGCAGACCTTCCTTGCCTTCTAATAATCCTTCTACACTTACCTCCATCCTGCAAAGCTACAGCTACTTTTAGTTTCGCACAACTCCTTAGCCTGACGGCTATGGTGAAAACACACAGCAAGGGCATAAGGAGCCAGATGTCATCAGATAATTTCTGGTTAAGCTGACAACATCGTTCCTACCCTACCTTCTGGTACGTGCCACTTGGCAATGCTTCCGCCTCCCCTCCAGTTCTGTTGATGCTGTTGCGTTCCAGCTTTCCTGAAACAGCAGCATAGATGGCCACCACCACGAAACAAACGAAAGGCACGTAAAAAGCCTGGCTGATATCCTGTGTCACGTCAGACACATACCCTTGCGCAGAGGTGATAACGGCCCCTCCCAGAATGGCCATGATCAGGCCTGAGCCTCCTATCTTCGTATCGTCGCCTAAGCCCCGGATGCCCATGCCGTAAATTGTCGGGAACATCAGCGACATAAAACCGGATATAGCAATCAGGGCGTATACACCCAGGAAGCCACTGCCATAAATAACGATAAGTGTGCAAACAGCCGCTGCAACAGCGCTTAGCAACAGCAGGATTCTCGGACTCACATACCGCATCAGCGCTGTGAAAATAAAGCGGGAGACCATAAACAGAATCAGGGCAGCCATGTAATAACTGGAGGCACCATCTTCATTTAGCTGGACTTCCTGCATCACATACCGGATGGTGTAAGACCAGATGCCAATCTGCGCGCCTACGTAAAAGAACTGCGCCACCACCGCCCACACATAATGCGGCGTTTTCACCAGCCTCCTGAACGTCGGAAGCAGGTCTAGTTTTCCTCCTGCATCAGAGGCCTTGGGCATGTTGGTGAACTTCACGGCAAGCCAGATCACCATCAGAAACACGGCTACGCCAACGTAAGGCCCCATCACAGCCGTCAGCTCTTCAGACTGTATCGCCTTCAGCTGCTCCTGGTCCATAGTGGCCCGCTCTTCAGCGCTGGACAGGTTTAACTCGGAAAGGATGAATATTTTACTTAGCAGCACCCCCATAATGGAGCCGATAGGATTGAAAGACTGTGCCAGGTTCAGGCGCCTGGTGCCCGTTTCCTCCGGCCCCATGGCCACTATGTAAGGATTGGCGGCAGTTTCCAGTATAGACAAGCCCCCGGCCAGCACGTAGAGCGCAATCAGGAAGTGCCCGTAGGCCATCGTGATGCTGGCGGGATAAAACAGCAGCGACCCCAGGATAAACAAACCCAGCCCAACCAGGATACCGGTTTTGTAGGTGTACTTCTTTATCATGATAGCCGCTGGCAGGGCGAGGCAGAAATAGGCGCCGTAGAAAGCCATCTGTATCCAGGAGGTCTGGAAATCAGACATGCTCATGATGCGCTTAAAGGCTGCCAGCAGCGTATCTGTCATGTTGTTGGCCAGCCCCCACAGAAAGAAGAGACTTGTGATGAGGATAAAAGGCCAGATGTTCCCGGTTCTGAGAAGCGATTCCTTTTTAGTGGCTGTTGTCATGTTCTTTGTTGTTATTAGCTTATGTAGCTGCCTCTGGAGAATTTTCCGGCGCTTGTAGCGTAAGGTTCTCCCGAGTGATGATACAATGATGATAGCTTGTTTCTGAATAGCTTACACAAGAGAGGCTGCTGTTCTATAGGTCCTCTATCCGATTCATGCGCGAAACAGAAATAAAGCAACGTCTATTATAGTAATTCCTCACTCATTTTAGCTTCTCCAATATAGGGTTTATTCAGGAAAATTCTAACTTAGCAAAAGACATAAGTATCACGGTTGTAAACCCAGCACGCTAAGTCAGGACAACAAGCCACCTCACAGGTTACAACCATTATATGTCTCTCTAAACTTTAATAGGTGTTTCACATTATCAAGGACGCATGAAAAAGCTGTATTCCATTATAACGCTCGCGCTGCTACTGAACCTGAGCATGCTACAACTGGTGCAGGCACAAAAATCACAGACGCCCACTTTGTTGCTTCGTGCGGACGACATTGGCATGAACCACGCAGTGAACATGGGTGTAAAACAACTGGCTGAAACAGGCATCCCTTTCTCCGCGTCTGTTATGTTTGCCTGCCCCTGGTACCAGGAGGCCGTGGAAATCCTGAAGCAACACCCGCAGGTAGCCGTTGGAGTGCACCTGACACTGAATGCGGAATGGAAAAATTACCGTTGGGGCCCGGTGGCGGGGCGTACTGCTGTGCCTAGCCTTGTAGACAAAGAAGGTTATTTCCTGCCGTCGATAGAAGCCTTTTTGAAGAGCGACTATAAACTGGAGGACGTTGAGAAAGAGCTGACGGCACAGATAGAAAGAGCCCTGAATTCGGGGTTAAAAATCAGCTACGTAGACCCGCACATGGGTATGGCCCTGGCAACTCCCGAGTTACGCGCGCTCACAGAGAGGCTGGCAAAAAAGTATAACCTGGGCATTTCCAACTACTTTGGCGAGACGTACAAGAGCATGTGGCCGGTAACCGTAGAGACCAAAGCCAAAGAGTTTATGGATTTCGCCAATACCCTGAAGCCGGGCAGCCTGAATGTGGTTGAGTTGCATGTAGCGCAAAGTTCTCCTGAGATGGATGTATTGGTGGACATGAACAGTGCCCTGATGAACACTGACGACGGAAAACCAAGAGCCAGCCAGCACCGGCAAATGGAACTAAACATGCTTGTCTCCCCCGAATTCTTAAAGTTGGCAGATAAAAAATTTAAGCTTATTACGTATGCTGATTTAGTTAAAACCAACGGGCTAAGCAGTATGCGGGCACCACTTCCACAGTAAGAGAAAAGGTGAGTGCTTTGAGGCAGCCCCACAGGTTTTAACAGCCCGGAAGCAAAGCTGCCGTATAGCTTTATTGTCAAAATAGCAGTCTTTAAACAATAGCAAATGAGAAACCTTAAAGTTGCAGTTGCCCAGTTCGAGCCCAAAGATGGCGACAAGGCCTATAACCTGTCTGTTATAGAAGCATTAACAGCCAAAGCAAAAGCCCGTGGTGCTGAAGTAATCAGCTTCCATGAAATGTGTATTACCGCCTATACTTTCCAGAAAGACCTGACGCGGGAGGAGATGCTGGACCTGGCCGAGGAAGTGCCGGATGGAAAAAGTACCCGGCAACTTATTCAGCTGTCAGAAAAGTACGACATCCCTATTTTAGCAGGCCTGCTTGAGGTGGAAGACGACAGGCTGTACAACACCTATGTGTGCGTAGACAAGAATGGCCTGATAGCAAAGTATCGCAAAATTCACCCCTTCATCAGCAAGTATCTGGAGCCAGGTTCGGAGTATGTGGTGTTCGACCTGAAGGGCTGGAAGTGCGGCATCCTGATTTGCTATGATAACAATGTAGTGGAAAACGTAAGAGCCACCTCGCTGCTCGGAGCAGAGATCATTTTCGCGCCGCACGTTACCATGTGTACTCCTTCTTCCATGCCGGGGCGAGGCTATGTGCCAGATGAACTATGGCAGGCCAGGCACACAGATCCGGTGCCCCTGCGACTGGAGTTCGACGGCCCCAAAGGCAGACGCTGGCTGATGCGCTGGCTACCGGCCAGGGCCTACGACAATGCCGTATACTATGTGTTCACTAACCCAATCGGGTATGACGGAGAGCATCTAAAGAACGGCAATTCCCTGATCCTGGACCCTTACGGCGAAGTGCTGACGGAGATAAAAAGCTTCGAAGATGAGATTGCCGTCGCCACGCTGACAGATGATAAGCTGGAGCTTGCCGGTGGCCACCGCTATAAGAAAGCGCGAAAGCCTGAACTTTACAAAAACATTATCGGGGCAGATCATCATTCTGAGACAAAACCCGTTTGGCTGAAAAATGAGGCGCCTGTGCCTGATAAAGTAGAAGAGTTGCCTGAGTAAACGCTGCTCCTGATACTTTATTCACTTAATCCCCTGCACATGCACCTGGTGATAGATGATTACGTAGCTGGTTTTTCTCGCATTTTTGCGGCACAAAAGGACACTCTGCCCTGGCTTGTTCCTCAAATACTTCCAGATATTTTAGACGAAATGATAACTGAGTTGGAGAAGAGCTATACCGTGACAGATGGTATAGCCATTCACCACTCCGCCACAGTAGAAAAAGGCGTTGTGCTGAAGGCACCTGTTATTGTTTCGGAAAACTGCTTTATTGGTGCCCATGCTTATTTACGGGGAGGCGTTTTCCTGGGAAAAGGCACAACAGTAGGCACAGGTTGTGAGGTAAAAACAAGTATCATCATGCAGAATAGCGCTGTCGCGCATTTCAATTTTGTAGGAGACAGCATCATCGGCAGCAACGTTAACTTTGAAGCTGGCGCAGTTGTGGCAAATCATTTTAATGAGAGAAATGATAAGCAAATCCGGGTGGTGTTGAACGGGGACATCACAGACACGAACGTGATAAAGTTTGGCGCCCTGGTAGGCGACAATTGTAAAATCGGAGCCAATGCAGTGTTGTCGCCGGGTACAATTTTAGCAAAAGACACCATTGTGAAACGCCTGGAACTGGTAGAGCAGCTTTAACGGCAGGGATAAGAACTGCGACAAGCATTGGATAGACCTTACTCCGAAGCCGCCGTATTCAGATCAACGTTTTGCAGCAGTGCCGGGTCTGGCAGCTGTACTTTTAGCTGGCTGGCATAGTCTATTTCGACATTGGCATCAGCAAGGGTAAAATCCAGCACATGCCCGCCGGTTGATTTGTCTTCGCTGATGAAATGAAAGTGATAGACCGGGCTGTTCAGAACATCTGCAGATTTCGGGGTGAAAAAGCCCACCATTGTTCCGGCTATGCCTGAGCGGGTAAATACCACATTGGGCACCTCGTCAGTTGACTGATACGGCTTCTCCTGTGGATGAAAGCTACGGTACCTGATGGAAGGAAACCTGCCGCTGACTTTTATGGCAGCAAAGACATTCTTCTTTCGTGCAGAATCCAGGTACGCCTCCACCTCTTCCTGCCCCATCGCCTGACTTATCGTCATTTCCTCATCTAACTCAAAGGCTTTTGCGGCGGCATAAGCTACCTGTGCCGTGTCAGGTAATTCATATGCCTTACCATCGGCGGGTATACCATAGGCTATGCCATCCAGCAGCACTATTTCTTCCGCCAGCCGTGCGGTACTGCCTACTCCCATACTCCCCTGCTCTTTCAGTTCTCTCACCTGCATCACACCATCATACTGCCCCTGGTGAATAGCCTCATTCAAGGAAACGTAAAATACTGTGTCGTCTGTGGCTTCTGATTCCTGTATAGTAGCAGTATCTGCGTTCTCTTCGCTGCAGGAAGTAAGTGCCAACAGAACAAATGCTAAAGTATAAATCCGCCACATAGTTAACAGGTATAGATTTATCAGGTATAGCGTTGGCAGCTTTCATAAAGTTATCAGAAGCCAGTGCGGTTAGCGCTTATACATTGGCACTATGAGGCGATTCCCACTAATAAAAAAAAGCTCCCGGTGCGATTCTTTCGAATTGACACCGGGAGCTTTCCACAGCACCACTGGCTTCTTCTGGCTCACGTGTAGTGGGTAAAGGAAAGATGATTAAGTCACTACACTTGTGGCAATGGCCTGCCTCACCAATATTTATACCTTAATATATACCCTCTTCTTATCCATCCAATACCCGATGCACCACAGCAGGAGCATGTAGGAAACAGCAAACAGCAGGGAAGCATTATTATCCGAAAGCCATGTCAGGTAAAGATTATTATAGACCCACCCGTACAGGCTTTGGCCATCTACTCTTATAAGGCCCATGAGCCTTACCAACACACCCGACAGGATATATATGAACAGCGGATTTCGGCCAAAAACTTCAAAGAAATAGGTCCACCATTTATAGTTGGCCACCTCAATCACCAGCATGAGCACAGACAGTATGAGCAGGTCTAAGCCAACGGTATATACTACATAAGAGCTTGTCCAGATGGGTTTGTTGATGGGGAAGAAAATATCCCAGGCAAGCGCCACCACAATAAACGCCGCCGCCGACAGAGCAAGCTTAAATACAGTGCCCATGTTATTGCCCTGCCGCTGTATGTATAATCCTGCCAGAAAACCAGCGATTACGTTGACCACGGCTGGCAAAGTACTTAGCAGCCCCTCCGGATCGAAAGGTATCCCATAGCCTTTGTACAGGTTTTCAGCAGGTAAAAGTAGCCTGTCAAACTTTAAAGCAGCATTGCCTTCCAGGCTATAAGGGTCAGGCTGGTTACCGAAGAAATACATAATGGCCCAATAAGAGAGCAGCGCGATAGCACTGAAAATGATGGCTCCCTTTACTTTAAAGTAATGCACCACCAGCGCCGCTAAGCCATAGCACAGGGCAATTCTTTGCAGAACACCCATTATCCGAATGCTGGAGAAATCAATCAGCGCCAGTTCGTCGGCAGCATTGCGGGTAACGAAGGGAAAGGTATTCAGCAGGAGACCCAGCAGGAAGATCAGGACTGTTCGCTTAAAAACCTTTTTCAGGAAAACGCTATCCTCCTCCCTTTCAAATTTCCGCATGCTGAAGCTCATAGCATTGCCCACCACAAACAGGAAGGTAGGGAAAACCAAGTCTGTTACCGTGAATCCGTGCCAGGCGGCATGCCGGAAAGGCGCATAAATGGATTGCCAGCTTCCGGGGGTGTTTACGACGATCATCAGGGCGATTGTCATTCCCCGCAGCACATCAAGCGAGAGATAACGCTGCCGGGTTGTCTCCTTTAGCAGCCCATTGTCTGCAACTGTACTGGCTGTAAAAAGCTTCGTCATAGATGCGTTACATTACTAAACAATCATTTAACTCATTTGCGCTTTACGCAATTAAGCAAAACCTACTTTTGAAACCCCACTTCTAGCTCCTCCAAGGAAGGAAATTCCGCAAGAGGAGGAAGTTACTTGCACTTCCTCCTCTTCAAACCATTTACCTTCCACCCACTTTATCTACCCTGTCAAAATATTCGTTCTGCAGTTCCAGCGTCTTTGTATCGGCCTTTACTGCTTTCAGTGCTTTCGTCAGTTGATCCACTTTGTTCTCAGTCAATAGCTTTCCCAGTTCCTTTGTGGCCTTTGCTCCCTCACCCGCATAATGGTTCGGATAACTGGCGTACCACCAGATGCCGGTATACAGGTTCGGAAGAGACGCCAGACGCTTCAGGTTTTCACCGGATTCCTGTATGGCCCGCTCCTGCTTTACAAGGTCAGGGCGCAGGTACAAAAGAGAAGATGTTTCGTTCTCACCACCATGTTGGTCGCCGGCCGGGTCAGACTTACGCGTTTTGCTCACCTTCTCCGCAAAGGCAGGTTCATTCACCGGGTCAAAAAAGTACACGGCATAGTCGCGGCGCTTCTCCAACTGCGACTGCACGAAATAGCGCAGCAACTGCGGGTTGCCGCCGTGGCCGTTCACAATCACAATTTTATCAAAGCCATTTCTGGCTATTTCCTCTACTGTTGCATCCAGCAGGTCCCACACCAGTCGGCTCGGCAGGGCAAACGTACCCGGCTGCTGCTGGGCTTCATACACCTGCCCGTAGAAGTAATCAGGGAATACCACCGCATACTCATTTTTTGTAGCACGTGCCGACCATTCCCGTACATGAATCAGGTCAGAGCCAATAGGAGCATGCAGCCCGTGCTTTTCCAGAATACCGATAGGAAGAATACAGGTCCGGTTAGATTTCTCCAGCGCCTTCGGCCAATCGCTGGCAGTGAGTTCATCCCACCGAGCGGGAATATCCTGGGCAAACGCAGTACTTGAAAACAGCAAAAGAAGTAATAGTAGCCTCATATGTAAATTTATGTGGTGGGGAGATAAATTCTATAGTCAATATAACAAGTTCCACCTTTTACTGCTACTGTTTCCTGGCTTTTGTCTCTAAATTAGTGGAGGCAGCAATCAATGAACTGCTTCATCAAAAGTCAGCCTATTTAACCATGCATCAGAATCAATCAGCATGCCTGTATGCCACAAAAGCCTGTGTAAAAGACGAGAAGTTTACTCCATATGCGGTGGGTTCTTACTATATTGATGACAGCTTATACTTTTGAGACGAATGACAGCAGCATCTGTCAGGAGATAAAATTACCGTACAATAGCACAACCTTAAAAGCATACTATGAGACCATACATTTTAGCAGAGACAAACTGGAGAGACATTCAGAATCAGAAGTTTGATGTGGCTGTTTTACCCTGGGGCGCAACCGAAGCGCACAACTACCATTTACCTTACGCCACGGATATAATTGAGGCAGACAACATTGCAGCCGAAGCAGCCCGCAAAGCATGGGAAGCCGGGGCAAAGATAATCGTGCTGCCCACCATCCCGTTTGGGGTGAACACCGGGCAGGCAGACATCCTGTTGGACATCAATATGAGTCCCAGTACGCAGGCAGCGGTGCTGAATGATGTACTGGAGGTGCTGAACAGGCAGGGAATTTCTAAGTTACTTATACTGAACAGCCATGGCGGGAACGACTTTAAAACGATGATCCGGGAGCTGGGACTAAAGTATCCTGCTATGTTTATCTCGAGCTGCAACTGGTTTCATTCGCTGGATAGGAGTGCGTTCTTTGAGAACCCCGGAGACCATGCCGATGAGATGGAAACAAGCCTGCTCCTGCACCTTCGCCCGGACCTGGTGCTGCCGCTGGAGGAAGCGGGCGAGGGACGTGACAAGAAGCCTAAAATAAAAGCTTATAGAGAAGGTTGGGCATGGGCGGAACGCAAGTGGTCGCAGGTAACAGAAGATACGGGCGTAGGCAACCCGAAGAAAGCCACTAAAGAAAAAGGAGAGCGGTTCTTTGAAGCCGTAACCGACAAGATGAGTAGGTTGTTTGTTGACCTCGCAAAGGCAAACCTAAACGACCTGTACGAATAGACAAGCAGACAGCAGCCTGAACGAATGAGAGGTTCTTCAGGCTGCTGTTTTAATTTTTAAAGGGCGCTCTTTATTTCCTCTATGGGAGTTTCACCAATAAAAGAACTTACTAAGCGGCCTTCCTCCGAATAAACAAATACAGATGGTGCCTCCACTGGCCCTAAGGCATGAATGATGTCGTTTACAGAAGCCTGCGCAAAATGGATATTGTTTTTGTCTGCCAACTCATACTCCCGGGCAAACTGGTTTAGCTGCGGCAAAGCAGCGTCAGATACAAAGTATATCGTGTAATCATCAAAAGCCTCTAAGTTTTCCCGTATCTGCACGGCTTCGCGCTGGCAGTGGTCACAGTCCGGCTGAAACAGCACCAGAACAGTTTTCCCTTCCAGGTTCTTTGCCATTAAACTGGAGCCATCTAAACGGGTGAGGGACATCATGGGAAGTTCGTTAGGCACAACTGCTGCAGTATTTGCTGCAGGTACTTCCTCTGCTGTCGGCTGCGTTTCCCTGGTCGCAGACTTACTGTTCAGGTTGTCAATGAAAAAAATAAGCAGCAGCACCAACACAACCCCCACTATAATATATATTCCTTTTTTCATACAGCTCTATATTTTGCTTACACATCTGTAAGTCCTGCTATAACATTTTTCCGTGCCGTCAGTTCAAAATAGGGCGCCTGAGAGTCCGGAAGATCTGCAGGTTTGTAATTTTTTCTACCAGCCCTGCTGTAAACCATCCTGTAGCGCAGCTGCATATTTCTCCTTATTAAAAGAATACAGGTACGGAGCTTTATGCGCCACCCCACGCTTGCGCTCCTCCAACCTGTCCAGTATACCATAGCCCAGCATTTTTCGCTGGAAATTGCGGCGGTCCAGCTGTTTGCCCAAAATAGTCTCGTACAGCCTTTGCAACTCCGGCATAGTAAACTTTTCGGGCAGCAGGTTATAGCCGACAGGCTGGTCATTCAGTTGTTTCCGCAGTGTCTCCAACGCTTGCTGCAAAATGTGGTTATGGTCCATGGCAAGCGGTGGCATGTCCTGCAGGTCCCACCAGGCACAGGCCTCGGAGGTAGCATCAGGGCGGGGTACGGCACTTGAGAAATTCACCAGTGCGTAATAGCCAACCGTAATAAAGCGCTGCAGGAACCAGTGGTTCTCATGTGCCTCCAGGTCTAATGACACCAGTAGTTCCCTATTCAGTTTCCTGTCGGAGCGCGAAGGGCTGCCAAACGTATGGAACTGACGGAGAAAGATGTTGCCAAGGCCCGTGCGCGACTGCAGCACCCGCACGGCGGCATGCTCCACTTCCTCTTCTTTATACACAAAGCCACCCGGCAGCGCCCACTTGTCCGCATGCTTCATTTTAAGGAGCAAGACCTTCAGCTGGTTATCATGAAACCCGAATATCACACAGTCAACAGAAAGGCCCGGGTGAAAGAGCTCTCCACCTTTTTGCAGTATATTTTCTACTTCTTCTTCCACTTTTGATTGGTTTCAAATTTAAGCAAGAGCATGTTTAAAATTCATCCTTTGCGCTGCAGACTGCCCAGAAAGGAACCTGACTTCACCGTTTTCTCGCTCCATAGCGCTGCTATGAAGCTCTAAAACCGTTTCGTCAGAACCCTTTCCGGTTAATTTTTCGCTTGCAAAAACGAAATTTAAGCATACTCTAAGCAAATAAAACCTGAGTGAGTACAAAATTACCAACAAATATCTTTACATTGTGTCAATAAGACACAGGATATAGCTCCTCCATGATAAGAAAATTCCCGAACCAGTTTATTAATAAGCTGCCGCTTGCCCTGCTGCTGGCTGGCATGGCCTGCAACAGCAGCCAGGTATCAACAGGCAGTACAAAAACTAGTGCCAATGCTCCTGCCACAACTGCTCCCAATTACCGCGACCTGAACAAGAACGGCAGCATGGATTTGTATGAAGACAGTTCCCAGCCAGTGGAGGCCAGAGTAAACGACCTGCTGGCACAAATGACGCTCGAGGAAAAAGCCGGTATGATGTTCATTAACGGCACCTTCATCAACGAAGACGGCACCATTGAGAAAACTTCGGAAACAAAGGGTATGGCTGCCAGCCTGCCCACTGCTGACGAATCGATTTCCGGTAAAATGATGAACCACTTCAACTTCTGGGAAGCGCCAGAAACCAGGGCGCTGGCCACAGGTTACAATGCCATACAGAAGGCTGCTGAAAATACCAGGTTGGGTATTCCGGTTACCATCGCCTCTGACCCGCGCAACCACTTCAGCGAGAGCATCTTTTCTATGGCCGCCTCCGGGTTTTCACAATGGTGCGAGCCACTTGGCTTTGCTGCCATTGGTGACGAAGAACTTACCCGGAACTTTGCCGATATTGCACGCCAGGAATACGTAGCCGTGGGCCTGCGGGAGGCGCTGCACCCGCAGGTAGACCTTGCTACTGAACCTCGCTGGGCCCGCATTGGCGGAACTTTTGGAGAGGATGCCGAACTGACGGCACGCATGGCCAAAGCGTATATCCTGGGCTTTCAGGGCGAAGAGTTGGGACCAAACAGCGTGGCCTGTATGACAAAGCACTTTACCGGAGGTGGCCCTCAAAGAGAAGGCCTTGACCCGCACTTCGAGTTTCAGAAAGGACAGGTATACCCAGGCAATAATTTTGATTATCATCTGATTCCTTTTGAGGCAGCGTTCGAAGCCAACACGGCTGCCATCATGCCTTATTACGGTGTGCCTACAGACCAGACGGAGGAGAATGTAGCCTTTGCTTACAACAAAGCCATTATCACAGGTTTACTGCGCAACAAGTATAAGTTTGATGGTGTGGTGTGTACCGACTGGGGATTGATTACGGATGTAAACATGGGCGTAGCCGTTTGGCCTGCACGTGCCTGGGGTGTAGAGCACCTGAGTGAGGAAGACAGGGTAAAGAAAATCATAGATGCCGGTGTAGACCAGTTCGGTGGTGAAAGCGTGCCTGAACTGGTGGTGAAATTGGTTAATGATGGTAAGCTAACGGAGACCCGCATCGATGAATCTGTAAGAAGGCTGCTGCGCCAGAAGTTCCAGTTGGGCTTGTTCGACAATCCTTATGTGGATGTGGAGAATGCTGTAAAGGTATTGAGCAACCCTGCCTTCAAAGCAGCCGGGGAAGCCTCGCAGCGCCGCGCCATGACGCTGCTAAAAAACGAAATTAAGGTGCTGCCGCTTCAGCAGGGCGAATTAAAACTGTATGTGAAGAACGTAGATCCGAAGGTAGCCGCACTATATGGCACCGTTGTGGAAAACCCGAAAGAAGCAGACATAGCGATTCTCCGCCTGAAAACGCCCTGGTACCCAGTAGAGACGAAAAATCCTTTTGCCCAAAGCTTCCACCACGGCGACCTAGATTTTAAAGGCAAGGAAAAAGAAGAGATACTGCAGCTGCTGAAAACAGTACCCACCATTGTGGACATCAACCTTGACCGCCCTGCTGTGATACCGGAAATCAGCCAAAATGCGAAAGGCTTGTTTGCAGATTTTGGTGCAAGCGATGCCGCCGTGCTGGATGTTATTTTTGGTAAGGCAAAACCGGAGGGAAACCTGCCGTTCGAGCTGCCATCGTCGATGGAGGCCGTGCGCAACCAGAAAGAGGACTTGCCCTACGACTCCAAAGACCCGCTGTATAAGTTTGGGTTTGGGTTGAGGTATGAGTAAAATGTTTAGCTTAAGGCTCGCCGCTTTTTAGTTTATATAGAAGGTGTTGTAAACAAGGATAGAATATGCAGAAATTAGTATTGATGCTTTTTGTGCTGCTGCTTATGCTGACCGGCACCACATCTGTAGCTACGGCTCAGTCAACAAATGGCAAGCCCCGCACCATCATCACGACTGATGGGGAAGTAGATGATGTAGATTCTTTTGTCAGGCTCCTGCTGTACTCTAACGAGTTCGACATTGTGGGGCTGGTGTATAGCAGCTCACAGTGGCATTATGCCGGAGACGGGAAAGGAACCTTGTTTACTTCCGAAATGCCAAACACGGCGGAGCGTTATGGAGAGCGGCAGGAGCTTCGCTGGCCCGGCACCACCTGGATGCAGCACTACATTAACCAGTATGCCAAAGTATATGATAACCTGACAAAGCACGCCAAGGGATATCCTGAGCCAAATTACCTTCAGAGCCTTGTCAGAGTTGGCAACATAGAATTTGAGGGTGAAATGGAAAAAGACACGGAAGGGTCTGATTTTATAAAAACGATACTTCTTGACGATAACGCAAGCCCGGTTTACCTGCAAATCTGGGGAGGCACCAACACTGTAGCCCGTGCCCTGAAATCAATAGAGGCCGAATACAAGGGTACCCCACAGTGGGAAAATGTTTACAGGAAGGTATCAGATAAAGCTATCATTTATGCAGTGCTGGACCAGGATGCGACTTATCAGAAGTATGTGGCCCCTAACTGGCCGGAGGTAAAGGTGCTGTACAACTCCGACCAGTTCTGGAGCTTCGCCTACCTGTGGCCAAAGGTGGTACCGACAGAGTTGCAGCCCTACCTAAGCGGCAAATGGTTTGCGGAGAATATCAAGTTCAACCACGGCCCACTACTGGAAGAGTACTACCTCTGGGGCGACGGAGAGCAGATTGCAGGTGACCCGGAACACACGCACGGGAACATGGAAGAAGCCAAAAAGTATGACCGCGGCCAGTATGATTTTATATCGGAAGGCGACTCTCCAGCCTTCTTTTACCTGCTTGATGTTGGTCTGAGGAGTATGGAGGATGCTTCTTATGGCGGCTGGGGAGGCCGCATGGTACAATCCGAGCAAAACCCACACCGCTGGGAAGATGGAAAGCACGTAACCGACTACAATACCTACACCCAAAAAAACGACACTACCTTTCCGCAGACCCGCTGGATAGATGTGCTGCAGAACGATTTCGCTGCCCGGGCTGACTGGTGCGTGATGTCGTACAAAGAAGCAAACCACCCTCCTGTCGTAAAACTCAACCAGCCGAAGGACTTAGTGGTGAAGCCTGGCCAAAAAGTAAACCTCAACGGCTCAGCTAGCGACCCGGACAGCAATGCCCTCAGCTACCGATGGTGGCAATACGAAGAGGTGGATACCTACGAAGGTAAAGTGAGCATCCGGAATGCCGACAAAAGGAAAGCAGCCTTCACGGTTCCTGAAAACGCTGAAAGCGGGCAAACCATACATCTCATTCTGGAAGTAACCGACTCCGGAACGCCTCGGCTAACCCGTTACCAGCGCGTTATTGCTACGGTTGCAAAATGACCGTCGAATTGAAATGTACTTCGGAGACTAAAAAACAGACAGGACTCAGGAAGATAATCCACACCTATTAGTTGAACATACCTGAACAAGAACGAATGCAAAACAGAAGAAACTTTTTCAAAGCGGCCGGAGCACTGGCCTTAGGTAGCTTATTACTCCCGGCTTGTGCCGATGGCACCACATCACAGGCTGACACGACTGCATCAGCCGAAGGTGTGGGTGGGCCAAACACCACCTCAAGAGATTTGTCTGTCGGCTTGCAGTTGTTTACTGTTCGCGAGCTGCTGGAGCAGGATTTGCAGGGCACGCTGCAGAAAATAGCCGCTTTGGGCTATAAAGACCTGGAATCAGCTGCTGGTTCGAAAGGCCATTATTATGGCATGAAGCCGAAAGAGTTTGCCACGATGGTGGAAGACATGGGCATGAAGCTTCGCAGCAGCCACGTACTGCCGGGCACGCAGCTACCAACAGAGGCGCCCCTGCCCCCCGAATTCCTGACGCTGACAAATGGATTGCAGCAGCTGGTGGATATGGCCGCTGAAACAGGCCAAAGCTACCTGACCTGCGCCTATTTGTTCCCGAGCGAGCACGAAACACTGGACCAGTACAGGCGCCATATCGAACTCTTTAACCGCGCCGGCGAGGCCTGTAAAAAAGCAGGTTTATCGTTTGCTTACCACAACCACGACTTCGAATTTGAAACGCTGGAAGGTCAGCGGCCATACGACCTGATTTTGGCGGAAACAGACAAGGACCTGGTGGAGATGGAACTGGACCTTTACTGGGCCACCAAGTCTGGCAACGATCCGGTAGCCTTGTTCGAGCAGCACCCGGGCCGCTTCCCGATGTGGCACGTGAAGGACATGGACAGAACAGAAAAGCAGTTTTTTACAGAGGTAGGCAACGGCTCTATCGACTTCAAGCGCATCTTCGACAAAGCGGAACTGGCAGGCATGAAGTACTACTTTGTGGAGCAGGACGTAACTCCGGGAAATCCGATGGACAGTATCGCTACCAGCTATAAGAACCTTGTGAATGTATTGAGCTAAGCGTGATTGAGTTGCTCAAAAACAAAAAGCACTGTTCTAAATACCAGAACAGTGCTTTTTGTTTTTTATTGCGCCTGCATCGCCGTCTCTTGTTTGCTCTTATCTGCCAATTCCTCTAAAGTCCAGGTTTTGTTTCTTCCAGCGCTTTCTTCTCTGAGCTTCTTAACTTCTTCAGGTGTAACGACAGGTGAAAGTTCTGCTCTGGTTGTAAAACCTGCTGCTTTATCTGTAGCTGCAGCCGCCATACCAGGTATATGACCGGGCTGTCGGGGAGCTGCACCACCAAACTCATACCGGATATAACTTAAGACAGATGCAATCCATTCATCACTGTTCGCTTCCATAGCAGGCATTATACTGGTGTAGGATTTGCCGTCAACAGGCCCGGAAAGTCCATGTAGTAAAATTCTGGCAGCTGTATTTTTTTCCACAAAAGCTAAGCGCTTCGATCCTGCAAGAGGAGGAGCAGGCATGTTAGTCCCTCCGATGGCTATTCCCTTTCCGTCAGCGCCATGGCAACTTGCACAAACAGACTTAAAGGTAGCCGCTCCTTTCAATATCAACTCTCTGTCGGACTGAGCAAGCTTGCCTAGTTTCTTTCCGTATGTGCGCACTCCTTCATTCTTATCGAGCGCTACCTTGGAGGCAACAAGCATTTCATTGTCTGAGTTATTCTCTAAAACCTCTTTGATAATGGCCTTAGCCTTCTCTGATTTACTGTTGTACAACGACAGCAGCAGTTGAACACGCACATCATGATCCGCATCATTTGCAAGCCCCCCTACCTTTTGAATCATTTCCTCATCATTCTTTTCCAAGAATGGTTCACTAATCCAAACAGCAGTTCTCCTTACCTGTGGATGCTCATCTTTCAGAGTTTTGTACAGAATCGTTTTATCTATTGCTTCTAATCCCTCTAATGTCCATAAAGCATGTATTCTGGCAAGATGGCTTGGTTTCCTGGAAAAGAAGCCATGCTCTCCAACTGCCATTTTTCTCAAAGCCGGAATCACTGACTTGTCACCACGGGTTATAATCGATTTTTGAGCTTCATCCCGCCACCAACCATTCGGATGATCCAGGTGACTTAAAAGCGACGCACTAGGCTCCTTCAGCATGTTTGGTTTTGGCCCTGGCTTATAACTGTCGTGCACTACCCGATAAATACGGCCATGCCCTGTATTCTTCGCTAAACCTATACTGTCAATTTTCTCCCGCAGGAAAGACCCGGGCTTTGTCCAGTTCCCCTGCTGTATAATGCCCCGGTGCATGTCTATTATGTAAAGATTTCCATCCGGGCCTGTGGCAGTGTTAACCGGTCGGAAATTCATATCAGAGGAGGCTATAAACTCCTGCCGTTGATACGCGTTTTCCAGCTTTACTTTTCCGTTCTGATTAATTACTTTGGCCCGGCGAACAGCACGAGCGACTGGCTCACAAACAATATAGTCTCCAACAAAATCCGGGGGAAGCCGATCTCCCCGAAAGATAGACTGTCCGCATGCAGCCGTGAAGTGATTTAATGTAACATCAGGGCGTAATCTCTTGGGCCCGCCCTGAACATCAGGTGTGGCAATTATTGGCCATACCTCCGCAAATGCTGCACTGTACTGGTCAGCAAAATCCAGTGTACCATAAACAGGATTGATTTGAAACCCTAAAGCCGGGATCTCTCCTCCTGCTCTGGAGTAGTAAATCCGTCCATAGTTGTCATGTGCTACTCCCCATTGTCCGCCGCCGCCACTTATGATGGTGTCAACCTGCATGGTACCATTCGTGTAACGAAAACGTACCGGTTCATAAGTGACATACATCCAGTTATCGAGGTTCCAGTCCAGTCCGCTTCGCTGATGTTCCATGTTAGCATCATTCACATCATATTTGTCATTCTTGTACACGACTTTCTTCACATCAGCTTTCCCATCTCCATCAGTATCTCTATAGCTGTGGATGGTGATGCTGTTGGTTTCATTGACCAACAGTTCGTCGTTTACACATTGCAACAGGCGGGGTAACAACAGACTGTCAATGAATATGGTGCTTTTGTCCATCTTGCCGTCATTGTCAGTATCTTCGAGCAACGATATGCGGCTTATGGGCTCCTGCTCCCCGGAAGCATCCGCATCCTGCATATATGTGAGCATTTCCGCTACATACATTCTGGCATTACCATCCCATGCAATGGCTACCGGTTCCTTTATCATAGGTTCACTGGCAACTAACTCCAGGCGATAGCCCTCGGGCAAATGCATGGTTTTCATACTTTCTTCAGGCGAAAGGTATGCTCCTGTAGGGTTCGGATTGAAAACAGGCCTGGAACTGACCTGACTCAGTTCATTTTCCTTTGGCGCATTACAGCCAAAAGCCAGCAAAGACAAAACAACAAAGCCCGTTCTATATAAATTATTCATATAAGTCCTGGTTAATAGTGGTGGAATAAAATAAATATAAG
This sequence comes from Pontibacter diazotrophicus, assembly GCF_003367245.1. Classification (GTDB taxonomy): domain Bacteria; phylum Bacteroidota; class Bacteroidia; order Cytophagales; family Hymenobacteraceae; genus Pontibacter; species Pontibacter diazotrophicus. The sequence goes on from NZ_QRGR01000010.1 coordinate 17,709, forward strand.
CGCATGTTTCACCTTTCAGCTGTTAATGAACGTTATCAGAAAAAATCTCACCGTGTTCTTACACATCAGGTTGCTACTAAGTCCAGCCTAAGCCTGTGAGCTTTCAAACCATCAATGCAGATCGCGCGTAACCTCTGAACCGGAACCGCCCCGCAATACATCCAAGTCAGCACCCAAATGCGCCTGCTGCACATGCTCGATGTGTATTCTCACGTACCCTCTTGCAGCCATGGGCGCAGGAGGAATCCAGGCCGCTCTGCGTTTTTGCAGTTCTTCCTCACTCACATCCAGATGGAGCCTTCTGTTTGCCACATCCAGCTCAATCATGTCGCCGTCCATCACCAGGGCCAGCGTTCCACCAACAGCAGATTCCGGAGACACATGAAGCACCACTGTGCCTGCTGCCGTACCGCTCATCCTTCCGTCGGAGATACGCACCATGTCCCGCACTCCTTTTCGCAGCAGCTTTTCCGGAAGGTCCACATTTCCGACCTCTGGCATGCCAGGGTAGCCTTTTGGCCCCACTCCTTTCAGCACAATCACACAGGTTTCATCAATGTCCAGCTCCGGATCATCAATTCGTGCGTGATAGTCTTCAATAGTTTCGAATACCACCGCCCGCCCGTGGTGCTTCATCAACTCCGGCGAGGCGGCTGAGGGCTTAATGATAGCTCCGTTTTCACACAGGTTTCCTTTGAGCACGGCAATACCCGCCTCTTTCTGAAGCGGCGCATCCACAGAGACAATCACATCATTATTGTAACAAGGAATCTCGGCATTGTTTTCACCTATCGGGCGGCCGTTAACGGTGATGGCCTCATTATGGAGGTATTGCTGCATCTCCTTAAGTACCACGGGCAGGCCTCCGGCGTAATAGAAGTCCTCCATCAGGTACTTTCCGGATGGCTTCAGGTTAACCAGCAAAGGAATCTTGCTTCCGATGGTATCGAAGTCTTCCAGATTCAGTTCTACCCCAAGGCGACCGGCAATAGCCAGCAGGTGAATGATGAAGTTAGTAGATCCTCCCACTGCGGCATTCACCACAATGGCATTCTCAAACGCTTTCCTGGTCAGGACCTTTGAGAGGGTCAGGTCTTCTTTCACCATTTCCACAATCCTTCTACCAGATAGCTGGGCCATTACCTTTTTCCGTGAGTCTACGGCAGGAATGGCCGCTGCTCCCGGCAGTGTCAGCCCCAGGGCCTCTACCATGCAGGCCATGGTGGAGGCAGTACCCATGGTCATGCAATGGCCCTGGCTTCGGGCCGCTCCAATTTCCATTTCATGGATATCGGCATCGGAGAAGTTAGCCACCTTTTGCTTCTCCTTGTGTAACCAGTTGAATGATCCAGAGCCCACACATTCTCCCCTGTACCGGCCATTGAGCATAGGCCCTCCCGGCACCACAATGGTAGGAAGGTCCACACTGCAGGCCCCCATCAATGTAGAAGGGGTGGTTTTATCACAACCGGTCAACAACACCACCCCATCCAGCGGGTTTGCCCGGATAGATTCCTCTGTATCCATAGCAGCCAGGTTCCTGAAAAGCATGGTGGTAGGCCGCATAATGGTCTCCCCCAGTGAGGTAACCGGAAACTCCAGCGGAAAGCCACCTGCCTCTATCACTCCTCTTTTCACTACTTCTGCAAAATCCCGGAGGTGCCCGTTACAGGGTGTCAATTCCGACCAGGTGTTGCAAATGCCAATAACAGGCCTCCCTTTGAAGTAATCATCAGGATAGCCCTGGTTACGCAACCAGGACCGGTGCACAAAACCCATCTTATCAGACTTCCCGAACCAATCGTAACTTCTTAATTTCTTATCTGTTGCCATACATTCATGTGTTCTATACTGTGATATAACTGAAGCCAGGGCTTATCCTGTAACTACTTACCTCGCCTGCTTTTGCCGCGGTGTGTTTTTACAATGGCCGTCAGGCTAAGCGATAAAATGTTTCTTTTCTGCTGCTCTTTCTGTTGCTCACTGCTCTTCCGGACTTCTTAGTCCGGAAGCTTTCTGTTGGGGATTTCCTAATCCCCGTATACCCGTGTACCTTATAACGCGGACTAGGAAGTCCGCTTCAGGCATGGTTTCGGACACGGAAGTCCGAAACAGCGCTTACAGGAGCGCATGTTCTAGACCCACCCCTACCCCTCCAAAGAGGGCCCCTACCCCCAGGAGGGGAATTTCTGCAAGTATATTGTGAATGCTTCACAAGGCGGAGTAAACAACCTCTTACTCCACAAAATTTACCAGCGTGCCGATAGGGGCAATCATTATTTTAATTTCGTCACCCTGCTGCAGCGTGAATTCGTTTTCGGGCACAATGCCTGTTCCTGTCATCAGCAGGCTGCCGTGCGGAAAGCTGCACTCCCTGTAGAGGAAGGCCACAAGTTCCTCGGGTGTGCGTTTCATCTGAGAAATTTCGATGCTGCCATCAAAAATCCTGTCACCCTTCCGGTGAATTTCTATCTCGATAAGCGTGTCTGCCGATAGCGGCTCTTCCGTCACGAGAATACAGGGCCCTACCGCTGCGCTTCCATCATAGGTCTTCGCCTGTGGCAGGTACAGGGGGTTCTCTCCTTCGATGCTGCGGGAGCTCATGTCGTTGCCAATGGTATAGCCCACAATTTTACCGGAAGAAGTAATAACCAAGGTCAGTTCCGGTTCAGGCACATTCCAGTCAGAGTCTTTGCGTATGCGCACCTTTCCTCCCGGCCCTACCGTTCTGTGCGCTGTTGCCTTAAAGAACAACTCCGGCCGCTCCGCTTCATACACAAGAGCATAGAACTCTCCTCCACCGCTCTTTTTCGACTCTTCCTGCCTGCCAACCTTGCTGCGATAGTAGGTGACCCCACTTGCCCAAATCTCCTGGCTTCCTATAGGAGCAAGCAGCTCATACTGCAGCAAATGGTTTGCATCCGGATCGGGAGACATGCTTTGTGTTACCTGCAGCATCTTTTCATAAAGCCGGTCATCATTTAGAAAATCGTCCCACTGCTGATCCCTCACTGGATACAACACTTCATCCTTTTCGATGACAATACCTTGTTGCGTTCTGTATAATTTCATGAGATTTTTTATTTATTACAAATCAGGTTTTGCATCACGTAAAGAGCAGGTAACTCAGGAACAAAAAGAAAGCCGCTGATAAACCAATCACCAATGTTCCTGTGGTATAAAGCCTGTAGCCCGTCCTGACATTCATACCGGACATCTGCGTTACCACCCAAAAGAAGCTGTCATTGGCATGCGATACCACCGCAGAGCCTGCCCCAATGGCAATCACCACCATGGCTTTCTCCAGTTCAGTCTCAAATCCGAGCGAGGTTATCATCGGCAGCACAATAGAAGCTGTCGTGATCAAGGCGACGGTGGAAGAGCCTTGTGCCGTTTTAATGGCTGCCGCCAGCAGGAAGGGCAACCAGATGTTCAGGTGCACACCTGCCAATGATTCGCCTAAAGTATCTGCTATGCCGGAGTTCTGCAGAATTTTTCCGAAGATTCCTCCTGCTCCCGTTATGAGGATAACAGATGCCGCATCCCGCAAGGCGTTTCCTATCCACCCTTGTGAAGACAGCATTTCGGGCTTTAGCTTTTTTGGGAGAATCAAGGATAGGAATGCTCCGATGCACAAGGCTACCACAGGTTCTCCGAGAAAAGAGATAAGGCTATAGGCCTCCGGGCCCAAAACCTGATTAAAATATTGAGCTAAAGATTTCGCAACAATCAGTATAATGGGCACCAGTACGGGTATGGAGGACTTTAAGGGGCCGGGGGCGTCCTTTAGCAGCAGGTTTATTTCTTCTTCTGTAGTCTGTGGATTAGGCTCGATATAGGTCTTTGCTGCATATTTCGTGGCATACAGAAGGCCGACTATCAGCGCCAATGCACTAATGGGTACCCCCACCAGCATAACGAGCCCAAGGTCCGCATTCAGAATGCCGGCAGCGGCAATTGGCCCCGGTGTGGGGGGCACCATGGTATGCGTGGCGGTGAGCCCAAGCCCCAAAGCAACAGCAGGCCCTGTCAGGGATATGCCTGCTTTTTTGGCCATACTCCTGTTGAGGGGAGACACGAGCAGGAAACCACTATCGGCAAAAACGGGAATAGACACAAAATAACCGATAATGCCCATCGCTGCCGTTACCCGCTTTTGGCCGACTACCCGGAGCACTTTCTCGGCAAGCGCATAGGCGCCGCCGGAGTTCTCAAGGAAAGCTCCGATAATAACCCCAAAAATAATAATAAGCCCTATTTTACCCAGCGTTTCGCCAAACCCGGTATTGATAGACTGCACAATAATATCCAGGGGCATTCCTGTAACAAACCCATAGAAAATGGCAACCAGGAACAAGGCGAGAAAAGGGTGTACCTGCAGACGTGCTGTTAAAAAAATAATGAGCGCGACGCAAAGGAGCAAATAGATAACTGCCATAGTGAGGAGATTCCTGCTGGTTAGAGTATTTCCTGATTTAGAATGTCAATGGTTGTATTCCCGCTCTCTCTTCAATTCCTCCTCTTTGATTTATTTCTAATAATTCTCTTTAATCTCACCTTTCCCTGACAGGCAAAGCCTCCTTGTCAAATAAAGCTTTTGCTCTTTTAGAAAGGGAGGTTTGTCAGTTGGCGGCCATACCCTGGCCATCTCCCAGATTAAACCGAATCCAATCCAGCATCATCAGGGGCCTGTCTTTTACTTCCATATTGCGGAATACAAAAAACAGTTCGTTTACTCCGCCTGGGTCTTTTACCTGTGTGGTGATGGTTTTTGTCTCTCCCCACCCCGAACGGTCGGCGCTCGGTGGCACGGTGGCAGTACCAATCAGCTTTCCGTCAGGAGCGCCTGCTCTTACTTCAATGGTGCCTCCGTCTGTTCCTGCTGCCAGGTTAAAGGTCAGCGACTTGATTCCTGTTAAGTCGATGTCGCGGAAGGAGATATAGGATTTGTCTCTGATATCGCTCACAAGAGACGGCCCATCCCCATGAGGCTGCTGCCGCCCTACGTTCAGGAACGAAGCAAAGTCCTCTGCCTGCACTTTCGGATGGCGCAGGAGCACCACCTCCCGCCCGGTTAGAGGCCCCGTTACCTGATGCCCTTTGTCGGTGTAGCTCGCAGAAATAACATACGTCCCGGACTCGCCGCCGCCTATGTGTTCATCCAGCCTGTAAGCGCCGGCCAAAGGCAGACTCCCCTGGGCACCATCTGCCAGCGAAAGGATATACTTCACCATTTCTGTGGTTTCCTGCTCTGAGTGCTGCGGATGCGCCGCCATCATCGCCATGCCCCAATTCCCACTGCCTCCCGTAATAATCTTCTTTGCCAGCATCGGCAAAGCCGTATCATTGCCTTTATAGCGTACTGCTACTTCCTTATAGCTCGGCCCTATGGACTTGTCAGCCACAGCATGGCAGGATTTGCAATCGCTTTCTGCTATCAGTGTCTTGCCTCTTACAAACTTCACCGATCCTCCTTCAGCGTTTTGGCTGTTAGAGCTCAGCAAGGCAAGGTCTTTTCCTTCTGAGAGATAATCCACCGCGAACTTAACCTGGTTAGCCGTGATTCCCCTATTCAACTGCCCGTCTTCCCTGTCTTGCACGTTCACCTTGTAGTTCAACGCTCTGTCGTCGAAGTAGAAACTGCGGTTGCCGGCAATCTCAATCTTAACTTCCGGTATATCGTTTCCTACCTTTATCTCGGTCTCCGCTGTTGACTGGTCGCCTTCCTTATCAGTTACCGTTAGCTTTGGCCGGTAAACTCCGGGTTTGGTATAAGTAAAGACAGGAGCCACCTCTGTTGATTTCTCGCCAGCCCCTGATTCCCAGGCATAGGTCAGCTCATCTTCTTTGTCATAGTCAAAGGATTGATCTGCGGACAGCTGTGCTTTAAAAGGTGCTGCCCCTACTGTTTTCTCTGCTACTATCTGTGCTATAGGTTGCCTGTTTCCTTCAGCGTATTCAATTCTTACCAGGGTAGCATCCGGGTTGCGGGCAAAGTAGTTGGCGCCATACTGCAACACATACATCGCCCCGTCGCGCCCGAACTTCACATCGATTGGGTGGGCAAACTCCTGACTTTCGAGGAAAGGCTCAATTTTCTGCAGATTCCCTTCTTCATCGAATGTGAGCACTTTCATCCAGTCGCGTGCCCACTCATAAATAAACATCTTGTTGTTGTAGTAATCCGGAAACTTGCTGCGGGACTTCTGATAATCATTCGCGTAGTAAAACGGGCCAGCCATGGCAGAGCGCGAACCGGTGCCCAGCATCGGAAACTCTTCTGACTCCCCGTAAGGATACCAGATCATGGCTTCGCGGGCAGGAGGCAGTACTCTAGACCCGTAGTTGTATGGCGAATCGTTGATGGGCCGCCGTGGGTTGAATTTCGGCCCTACCTCATTTGTTGCGAAGTTAAAATCCGAATAGGCTTTGTTATCGCCTCCAAAATAAGGCCAGCCATAGTTGCCAGGGCCACGGGCCTGGTTCCATTCATCCTGGCTCAGCGGCCCTCGCTCGTTGGCTACTCCTCCGTCAGGTCCTACATCTCCCCAATAAACAAAGCCCCGTTTGTCCACCGTCATGCGGTAGGGGTTGCGGGCGCCCATCACATAAATCTCTGGCCTGCCCTGGGAGCCATCGCGCGGGAACAGGTTCCCTTCCGGGATAGAGTAGGTGGCATCCGGGTTTACTTTGATGCGCAAGATCTTGCCGCGCAAGTCGTGCGTGTTGCCTGATGACTTCTGCGCATCGAACGGACCACGTCCCGGCCGCTCATCTATCGGTGTAAAGCCATCAGACTCTTTGGAACTGGTGTTATCCCCGGTTGTCAGGTACAGCAGGCCATCCGGCCCGAAGTAGACGTTTCCGGCAGAGTGGCAGCAGGTTTCGCGCTGCACAGGCACCTGCATCACTACTTTCTCGGACCGCGTAATCAGACTGTCGCCGCCCAGTAGTTTAAACCGAGAGAGGTTCTGCACCGCTTCGTCTCCTACAGGCGAGTAGTACAGGTAGATATAGTTGTTACGGTCGAAATCAGGGTCCAGTTCCAGGCCAAGCAGTCCGTCCTCATAGTTCCCTTCGGTATGAACATCCAGTTTAGCCAGCACTTTTGTGGCTTTCTTTTCCGGGTCATAGAGCTTTACGCTGCCAAGTCGTTCGATGAACAGCACACGGCCGTCGTTCAGGATCTCCATTTCTATTGGCTCGTGCAGGTAGGTATCCAGCACCACCTGCAGAAAGCGATTATCTTCCGGCACCTGCTCGGTACGGGCTTTATCATAATCCAGAGCGGGCCCCTCCAATGTATATTGAATGCCGTTTAGCACATGCTGCAGGAAATCCTGGTTCTGGTAGCTTTCCGCAGTGCCTCCCGCTGCCGTGTAAAACATACGCCCGCCATCGTACTCCCGGTACCAGGAAACCGGCTCTTCCTCCTCTCCCTGCACCAGTACGGTAGCATCAGCGCTTAAAGCATACGTTGTGTGGAAGACGTCCTGCTGCTTCCAGCTTTTAGACAGCCCTTCTGAAAGAGCGCCCTCTCCTCCTACAAACTGCATGTTTACCTCGGAAGCCGCATCAAGGCTGTCGGCTTGTCTTACAGGGGCAGCGCCCAGCATGCGATTGTACCAGGGCCACTGGTACTGTGAACTGCCAGCGGCATGAATACCGGCAAAGCCTCCTCCGGCCTGCACATAGCGTTCTATCTCGTTTTGCTGGCGGGTGCTTAGCACATCCTGCGATGTGTTTAAAAAGAGAACTGCCCCATACCTCTTCAGAGAGTCTTCTGCAAAATAAGCGGGATTGGTGGTGGTGTCTACCTGCAGGCCATTTTCAGCGGCATAGGCTGCCAGGGCTGTCATGGCAGCCTCGGAAGTTTGCTGGGCTGTGCTGTTTTTAGAGAAGATGAGGATGCTTTTGTCTTTCTCTCCAGAGCAGCCCCATAGGAAGGTTAACAGAATACAAAAAAAGACATGTTTGAATATGTGTGTAGGAAGGTGCTTGCTGGTCATTTATCCTGGAATTATCGTGATTACTCACTCCTGTATCAATTTAGATATTTTATATGGCTTAGACAAATCGTACAGACAGTCTCTGGTGTTGCGCCTTTGAAGGAGGGTAGCCAAACAGTGGCTATCTCCTGATTTTTGCTGCTTGAACTTTAGAGAAGGTCGCCCTATGGAAAAGTGAAAATTTGAAATTTCACCGGTAGTTTTACCAGGGCAACAGGATTACTACTCTGCTTTTATACACTGAAATGAACTTTATTTTTGTGATAACTGCTAAACAGTTACAGTGTGAACAGGTCTTTTTACATCGGAACAAGCCTGTGTGTAGCTTCTGATTTGCAGGGAGATAGTTTTTTGTTTAACTAATTCTTACATTTAAGAATTTATTTTATATAAAATTTGTACAGGACCTGCAATTGGTTGTACTCCTTTAAAGTATTTACTTATGGCTAAACGTGTCTTCTTTTACTGCTTACGCTTCCCTTGCCATGCATGATATGAAGTATATCTTCTTCTTTTTCTTAGGTGCCACATTTCTCTTAAGCAGCTGCAATAAAAACAAAGGCGATCAGCTCTTTCATTTGCTGTCGCCGGATGAGACGGGTATTACTTTTAGCAACACCTTACCTGAGAACGACACCCTCAACGCCATTGAGTACGACTACCTCTACAATGGAGCCGGTGTTGGCATTGGAGACATTAACAACGACGGGCTGGAGGATATCTTTTTCGGTGGCAATATGGTGTCCAGCAAGCTATACCTGAACAAGGGCAACATGCAGTTTGATGACATCACCGAAAAGGCCGGTGTCACTACTGACCGTTGGGTAACAGGCGTATCGATGGCTGACATTAACAGCGATGGCCATATAGACATTTATCTGTGCGTGGCCGGGCCAAATATATCAGCAGAAAAGCCAAACATGCTTTTTATTAATAACGGCGATGGCACCTTTACTGAATCCGCGAGAGCCTATGGTCTGGCTGATCCAGGGTATAGCACACAGGCGGCTTTCTTCGACTATGACAAGGACGGCGATCTGGACATGTACCTGCTTACGAATGCGCTGGAGAGTTTTCCACGCAACAATGCCCGGCCTAAAAAAGTGAATGGCCAGGGCCTGAGCACCGACAGGCTGTATCGCAACAACGGCGATAATACCTTTTCCGATGTTTCCAGGGAAGCCGGCATTCTGATTGAAGGGTATGGCCTGGGCCTGGGCATTGCGGACATTAACAACGACGGGTGGCCGGACATTTATGCAGCAAACGACTTCATCACCAACGACATCCTGTACATCAGCAATGGTGATGGCACTTTTACAGACCACTCCAAGCAGTACATGAAGCACCAGAGCTGGAATGCCATGGGCACTGATATTGCCGACTTCAACAACGATGGCCTGCTCGACATTATGACCGTTGACATGCTGCCCCCTGACAACCTGAGGGAAAAAACCATGATAGCGGCTCCTAACTATGACCGGTACAAGCGCAACCTCTCGCTGGGCTATCAGCCACAGTATATCCGCAATACTTTACAGCTAAACAACGGCAACGGCACTTTTAGCGAAGTTGGCCAGTTAGCGGGCATTCACCGCACAGACTGGAGTTGGGCACCTCTGTTTGCTGATTACGACAACGATGGACACCGAGACCTCCTGATCACGAACGGCTATCGCAAGGATGTTACCAATCTTGATTTCATTATATATAAGCGCCAGGAAAGTCAGTTTGGTGGTGATGCACATCAGGCAAAAACAATGGCCAGACTAATCAAGGATCTCCCTGGTGTAAAAGTGCATAACTACATCTATCAGAACACCGGCAACCTCACCTTCACAGATAAGTCTGAAGACTGGGGCCTGGATGCCCCCTCCTACACCAACGGCACTGCCTTTGCTGACTTGGACAACGATGGCGATCTGGACCTTATCATGAATAACATTGATGAGGCAGCCTTTATTTACAGAAACGATGCAAACACACTGCCCGACCGCCATTACCTGCGCGTCAAAATGGAAGGTGATGCAAAGAATAAAGCAGGCCTTGGTGTGAAACTTACTTTAAAGTATGGCGGTCAGCAACTGTACCACGACCATTCTGTGTACCGCGGCTATAAGTCTACAGTAGAAAATGTGGCCCACTTTGGCCTGGGAAAAATAAGCCAGGTAGATGCACTGGAAATAGTATGGCCGGACGGCAGGCAGCAAACGATACAAAACATAAAAGCAGATCAGGTTTTAACCGTACGCTATTCGGATGCCACAGCAGCCCCAGAGGCTGCACCTACCTCCACAACCATCGCCACGCTTTTCCAGGTGCTCGACAGTACCGAAACCGGTATCCGTTATCAGCACCAGGAAAATGACTTTGTCGATTTCAAGCTACAGCCCCTTCTCATGCAGAAGTACTCACAGGGTGGCCCGGGCATTGCCGTGGGCGATGTGAACGGCGATGGCCTGGAAGACTTTTTCGTGGGAGGCTCCTCCGATGCCTCCGGTAAGCTTTACCTACAATTGTCGGCAGGCAAATTTAAAGAAGCGCCTTTTACGGATGCAGTGAAACATGGCGATGACATGGGCACTTTGTTCCTCGATGCAGACAATGATGGTGACCTGGACCTATACGTCGTAAGCGGTGGAAGTGAGTTTAAGGAAGGTTCCGCTGAGTACCAGGACCGGCTTTACAAAAACAACGGCGATGGAGTATTCACTTTAGATGCCTCCGCATTACCTGACCTCAGGTCCAGTGGCTCCTGCGTAATAGCGGCAGACTATGACCAGGATGGTGACCTGGACCTGTTTGTGGGCGGCAGAGTAGTGCCGCAACGCTATCCTTTACCGGCTAACAGCTACATACTTCAGAACGATGGCGGCAGGTTTACGGATGTAACAGACAAAGTATGCCCGGAACTCAGGGAGATGGGCCTGATTACGGCTGCGCTCTGGACAGACGCCGACCAGGACGGGCAAGTGGACCTGATGATAGCCGGGGAGTGGATGCCTGTTACCCTGCTCAAAAACGAAAACGGCCGGTTTATGAACGCAACAAAAGATTCCGGCTTGCAGAATGCCATTGGTTGGTGGAACAGCCTGGCAGCCGGGGATTTCGACAACGACGGAGACATAGATTATATAGGTGGCAACTTTGGTCTTAACTCAGACTACAAAGCATCCGCTGAACAACCCATCACGATTACTGCAAAAGACTTCGACAACAACGGAAGCATAGATCCTGTGTTAGGCCGCTACCTGATGGGCAAAAACTATCCGGCCCACCCACGCGACGCTATGACAGACCAGATGGTTTCGCTGCGCAGGAAGTTCCAGACATTTGAATCGTATGCCAGCATCGGCTACGGCGATCTTTTCTCAGAGGAGGAGTTATCAGGTGCCATCATAGCGAAAAGCACCCATTTACAAAGCAGCTATATCGAGAACCTGGGGGATGGTAAATTCAAAGTTAGCCCGTTGCCGGTACAGGCGCAGGTAGCACCAGCCTTCGGTATTCTGGTAAACGACTATAACGGAGACGGCAATTTAGACCTGCTGCTGACAGGCAACAACTACAGCACAGAAATACAGGCGGGCTGGTACGATGCCTCCATCGGCCTATACCTGCAGGGCAACGGGAAGGGCGGGTTTGCACCTGTCCCTGTTACCCGAAGTGGCTTTTTTGTGGATACGGATGCAAAAGGAATTGCCGGGCTTGCGCTACCAGATGGTAAGCGCATGGTGCTCTCTACCTCTAACCAGGGCCCGGTGAAAACTTTCACTTACGTGCAGCAGAAAGAAGTGATACAACTGAATCCTTCTGATGCCTGGGCCACAGTAACGCTTCAAGATGGCAGAAAAGTGCGGCAGGAATTTTACTATGGCTCAGCTTACCTGTCACAGTCGTCAAGAACACTGGCTGTACCGGCAGGAGCGCAAAGCATTACTGTCTATGACTTTACAGGAAAGAGCAGACAAGTGGCACCTCAGGCAGGCAGGCTTGCACAGCGCCCATAGGTACTTCCATGCTGTTCTCTCCAGGTTTACAATAACCTTAAAGCAAAAAAGTTATCACCAATATTTATTTCTGAACAATAGTAGCCAATGCTGGAACTTGTTTTGTCAGAAAGTAATTGGTTACTTACAAGTTCTATTAGTAATTTGGGGCAACAAAAGCATGTCTTATGGTGGCTTTAAACTAAATACAATATCTAAACATCCTTCAAAGATTATGAAAAGTGCTAAATTTCTATTCCTCTTGCTGGTGATACCCATCCTGTTTGGCTGTGAGGAAAAACATGATCAGGCAGGTCTGGATAAGTTCTCGCAGTCGCAACTGATCGTGTGGAACAGGCATTTAAGTGAAATTATAATCAGAGACATCTTTACCCCTCCTGTTGCCAGCCGCATTTACTCTTACCCGAACATTGCGGCATACGAGGCTCTGGCCCCTGCCTACCCAGCCTACGAATCACTTGTGAACCAGTATAATGGCTTATCAGCTATACCTCAGCCTGATACAACAAAAGAGATGTACCTGCCTGTGTCGAGCATAATTGCCTTCTCTACAGTAGGTAAGAAGCTTATCCTTGACGAACTGAAGATGGAGGAATACGAGGCGGAGTACCTTGGGCAGCTAAAGCAGATCGGCATCCGGGAAGAGGTACTGGAAAATTCTATTGCGTATGGCCGGCAGGTGGGAGAGCATATACTGGAGTGGGCAAAGAAAGATGGCTATATAGAAACACGGGCACTTACCAGGCATGTCATTTCTGCCAAGCCGGATACATGGCAACCTACTGCTCCGGACTATATGCCTGCCATAGAGCCCCACTGGAACAAAATGAGGCCGTTCGTCATGGATTCCGCAGCGCATTACACGCCAAAGCTGCCTACTGCCTTTGACTCCTCAGCTACTTCTGATTTCTATAGAGAAGCTATGGAAACATATACTATTGTAAAGAACTTAGATGAAGAAAAGCAGCTGATAGCACGCTTTTGGGACGATAATCCGAATATATCCCACACCAAGGGGCATGTTACCTATTTCCAGCAAAAACTGACTCCTCCAGGTCACTGGGTTTCTATCACCAGTTCAGCTATCCGCAAAAATAACCTGGATATGATGGAAGCTGCCGAAACCTATGTGATGGTGACCACTGCACTGTCAGATGGGTTCATCAGCTGCTGGGATGCTAAATTCAAGTATAACACCATCCGTCCGGACACTTACATAGAGCGTTACATCGATCCGGACTGGGACCCTATACTGCAGACACCTCCGTTCCCGGAGTTCCCGAGTGGCCATAGTGTTATATCTGCGGCGGCAGCCACCGTGCTCACCCATAAGTTTGGAGACTCCTATGCTTTTGTTGATTCTACGCAGCTTGCCATAGGCTTACCCGTGCGTAAATTCAACTCTTTTAACGAGGCTGCTTACGAAGTCGGGGAAAGCCGGATTTACGGAGGCATTCACTTCCGCCCTGCCTGTGATCTTGGGGCTGAGCAGGGAAAGGCTGTAGGAAATCATATAGTCGCTAAATTACGAACCCGCAAAGCAGCACAAACAGCAAAGCTGTAGTCTGCCTTCCTCTTGATTTTTTTAAAAAGCAGTCTGCATAGGTTAAATAAACCGGCAAACTGCTTTTTTCAATTTTAGAATCCATGCACACATTATCCAAAGCTTGTCTGCTTTACAAGTTGAAGTTTCTATCACTTGCTGCAATCATTGTGCTTGCCGGCTGCAAAGCTGATCAGGAAAAAGAGAGCCAGAGAGAGATAAAAGAAGTAGCTTCAGCGCCCAGGCTATTCGAGAGCCTCACTGAAACAGCAACAGGCATTACCTTTTCGAACACGCTTACAGAAACCGAAACCCTCAACGTGCTGGAGTTTGAGTACTTCTATAATGGCGGGGGCGTGGCGGTAGGAGACTTTAACAACGACGGTCTGCAGGACATCTTCTTTGCCGGCAACATGGTACCGAGCAGGCTGTACCTGAACAAAGGATATTTAAAGTTTGAGGACATCACGAAACAGGCTGGCATTAACACCTCCGGCCGATGGGCGAGTGGTGTAGCCGTAGCAGATGTAAACAACGACGGCTATCAGGATATTTATGTCTGTGTAACAGGCAAAGTCAACCCGCAGCAGCGCACTAACCTGCTCTATATCAACAACCAGGACAATACCTTCACAGAGGCTGCCCAACAATATGGAATTGCTGACGATAGCTACTCTACCCATGCCGCTTTCTTCGACTATGACAAGGACGGTGATTTGGACCTTTACCTCCTCAACCATACGCTGGAAGAAAAGAACCCGAACCTGCTGCGCCCTCAGTTACGGAACGGCTCCGGGAAGAACACAGACAAGCTATACCGTAACAACGGGAACAATTCTTACTCAGATGTTTCCAAAGAAGCAGGTATACTTGTGGAAGGCCATGGCCTGGGAGTAGCCATCAGCGACATTAATCAGGATGGGTGGCCGGATGTTTACGTATCAAACGACTACCTCTCAAATGACATCCTATACCTGAACAACGGCAACGGTACCTTCACAGACAAAGCTGCAGCTTACTTCAAGCACCAGAGCCAGTCGGCAATGGGCAACGATGTGGCTGACTTCAATAACGATGGGCTGGTGGATATTATCACCGTGGATATGCTACCGGAGGACAACCTCCGGAGCAAACTAATGTTTGCAGGCATGAACTATGACCGTTTTATGGCAGAGATCAAGAACGGCTATACACCGCAGTACATGCGCAACACACTGCAGTTGAACACTGGTAACGGCTCGTTCAGCGAAATCGGGCAATTGGCCGGTGTACATAGCACCGACTGGAGCTGGAGCCCCCTGCTGGCCGACTTCGACAACGACGGCTACAAAGATCTGCATATCACGAATGGCTTTCCCAAAGACATCACCAACCGTGACTTTATTATGTACCGCATGCAGGGCCTTAACAGCAATGTACCAACGGAGGTGCTGAACAAGC
This sequence comes from Pontibacter diazotrophicus, assembly GCF_003367245.1. Lineage (GTDB taxonomy): Bacteria > Bacteroidota > Bacteroidia > Cytophagales > Hymenobacteraceae > Pontibacter > Pontibacter diazotrophicus. Next base: position 32,711 of record NZ_QRGR01000010.1, read on the forward strand.
AGTTTATGAAAGCTATAAACCAGCTGCCAAGCGCCAAGAAGTCAAACTACATGTACCGGAACCAGGGTGACTTTACCTTCAGCAATCAGACTAAGGCCTGGGGCATGGATGTGGCTTCTTTCTCAAACGGAGCAGCTTATGCTGACCTGGATGGAGACGGTGACCTGGACCTCGTGACGAACAATATAAACGGGAAAGCATTTGTATACCGTAATAACGCAGAAAAACACACCGGGAATAATTTCCTGCGAATAAAGCTGCAGGGAGACAAAGCAAACGCAGCTGGCTACGGTGCCAAAGTCAGGCTGACCCAGAATGATAAGGAGCAGTTCCAGGAGTACTCTCCTTACCGGGGCTTTATGTCCACAGTAGAGCCCTTTCTGCATTTTGGCCTGGGCCAGGATTCTGTGATAGCCGCCGTAGAGGTGGCATGGCCTGATGGCAAAGTACAACGCCTCGAAAACGTGAAAGCCAATCAGGTGCTCACGCTGGCTCATAAAGACGCCGTGGCCGCGAAACAGCTAAAGAAGGATGCAGCACCCCAACTGTTTCAAAGTGCCAATGCAAGGTATAAAATTGACTATGTGCACAAAGAGGAGCCTTATATTGATTTTAAGGTACAGCCGCTGCTACCGCACAAGTATTCTCAGAATGGGCCGGGAATTTCAGTGGGCGATGTAAACGGCGATGGGCTGGAAGACTTTTATGTGGGAGGAGCCTTTAAATATCCGGGCAGAGTTTTCCTTCAATCAAAAAACGGCACCTTTACAAGCGCTGCCATTACAGACCAGACAAAGTTTGAAGAAGACATGGGCAGCCTGTTCTTCGATGCAGACGGCGACGGCGACCTGGACCTGTATGTGGTAAGCGGCGGAAACGAATTCCCGGCCAACTCACCCTACTTCCAGGATAAACTTTACAAAAACGATGGCAAGGGCAACTTTACCCTGGATACACAAGCACTGCCCAACACGACCTCCAGCGGGTCGTTTGTAACAGCGGCAGACATAGACGGCGACAGCGATTTGGATTTATTTGTCGGAGGCAGAATGCACCCGCAAAACTATCCGGCTCCTGCCGAGAGCTACATCCTGCTAAATGAGGGAGGGAAATTCCGCAACGCGACAGCACAGGTATTACCGGCGCTACAAAAGTTTGGGATGCTCACCGCTGCTCTCTGGACGGATTTCGATAATGACCACGCAGCAGACCTCATACTAACAGGAGAAGGCATGCCGATAACTTTCTTCCGGAATGTAAATGGCACACTACAGAATGTAACCGCTGCTACCGGCCTACCCAATACCAGCGGCTGGTGGAACAGCCTGGTGGCAGGCGATTTCGACAACGACGGCGACGTGGATTATATAGCGGGCAACCTGGGGCTGAATACAAAGCTTAAAGCATCAGACAAGGAACCTGTTACCGTGTATGCCGCTGACTATGACCGTAACGGCAGCATGGACCCTATAGTGGCACACTACGTGATGGGCAAAAACGTGCCAGCACGGCCGCGGGATGACATCTTTGACCAGATAGTATCTATGCGCAGGCGCTTTACCAGTTACGACAGCTATGCCCGCGCTTCTGTTACCGAAGTACTGTCTACAGCAGAATTAAATGAATCTTATGTGCTGAAGAGTGTAAACATGCACACCAGCTACATTCAAAATCTGGGCAATGGAAAATTCAAAATCACACCTTTGCCCATGGAAGCACAATTTGCGCCCGTTTTTGGCATGACCGTAAACGATTATGACGGTGACGGCAATCTGGATGTGCTGCTTGCAGGTAACTCGCAGGCCCCAGAGGTACTCAGCGGAGCATACGATGCTTTTACAGGGCTGTTCCTGAAAGGAAACGGAAAGGGAGGTTTCCAGCCGGCAACCCTGCAGCAAAGTGGCTTCTTTGTAGACGGCGATGCCAAAGGAATGGCTGAACTGACGCTTTCAAATGGTAAGCCGCTGCTACTTACAGCAAACAACGACGGTCCGCTACAGGCCTATACCACCACCGGCTCTGCAAAACAGGCACAGGTCATAAAGGCCAATCCATCTGATGCAAGGGTAGAAATAACACTGGACACAGGTAAAAAGATAATAAAAGAGCTTTATTACGGCTCAGGTTATCTCTCGCAATCTACCAGAAGCATTGCCTTGCCCCAGAATGCCGTCTCTGTTGTTGCTTATGACTATAATGGAAAGAGCAGAAAGATTAAATAGCAAAAGCCGCTAAAGGCATAAAAAGTTAATTTAGGAAGATGCTTACGCTTCAAAAAAAATATATCAGAACAGTTTTCTGCTCACTTCTTTCCTCCATTCTCCTGTTGGCTTCCTGTACAGAGGAAGAGCAGGAGAACGGACATACGGGTATGGTCACGCTACTGGAGGAGGTAGCGCAAAAGTATTATGTTGCGGATAACAGGTTTGCCAACCACGCCCGGGTAAATCACTTTGATACATTGGCAAGCAAAGCCACCGGGAGGAAGAAGTTTGACTACGAATACCAGAAAGCAGTGGAGTTACTTCGCGCAGGAGAACCGGAAGAAGCGGCCAATCTGTTTGAGAAGCTTCACCAGGAGCTGCCTCAGATAGCCTACAGCTTTACCCCGAAAGACAGAGACCTGGCAGACAAACTGGAAGCAGATATAGCCCAGTCGTACCTGCGCCTGGGCGAGCAGGAAAACTGCCTGCACAACCATACCTCCGCTTCCTGCATTTTCCCGATTGCCAGCCCGGGTTTCCACCAGCTCCCGAACGGCTCCCGAAAAGCAATAGAGCGCTATACTTCCCTTTTAACACGCAATCCTGATGCTTTGCACTATCGCTGGTTGCTGAACATTGCCTACATGACGCTTGGAGAGTATCCTCACCGGGTGCCGGAGAAATGGCTGATTCCGATTGAGAGCCAGTCAGACTATCCTGTAGCACCTTTCGAAGAGGTGGCGGGCGATCTGGGAGTGGACGTTGACAATATCTCCGGAGGGTCCATTCTGGAAGATTTCGATAACGATGGTTACCTGGACATACTGGCTTCTTCTTACGGCCTGCGGGATCAAATTCTATACTTTCACAACAATGGCGACGGTTCCTTCTCTGACCAAACGGAGAGCGCCGGCCTGACAGGTATAACCAACAGCCTGAACATGATGCAGGCTGATTACAACAACGATGGCTTTATGGATGTGCTGGTGCTGCGGGGGGCATGGTTTGAGCAGCAAGGCAAGCAGCCCAACTCGCTGCTGCGCAACAACGGCGATGGCACCTTTACAGATGTAACGGCAGAGGTTGGCCTGTTATCTTTTTATCCTACACAAACAGCCACCTGGAGCGATTTTAACAATGATGGCTGGCTTGACTTGTTCATAGGCAATGAAACATCTGACCGCTTCAGTCCCAATCCTTCTGAATTATACCTCAACCACCGGGGTAGGTTCCGTAACGTCACAGAAGAGGCTGGTCTTGCGCTAAACGAGTATGTGAAGGGGGTAACCTCCGGTGACTTCGACAATGACGGCTGGCAGGATATTTATGTGTCTACGCTATATGGGCAGAACTACTTGTTCAGGAACCTGGGCTTAGGAAAAAAAGAGCAGTTGCGGTTTGAGGACGTAACAGAAAAGGCAGGGCTGCACAAACCCATGATGTCTTTCCCCACCTGGTTTTATGATTTCGATAACGATGGCTGGCTTGATATTTTTGTTTCCGGCTTCAAGTTTAGCACAGAACCCACCGTGTCTTATAATGTAGCGGCTGAGTATCTGGGCTTACCGAATGATGCCGAAAAAGCCAGGCTCTACCGCAACAACGGAGACGGCACCTTTACAGACGTAGCAGAAACAATGGGTATAGATAAAGCCTTATACACCATGGGTTGCAACTTCCTGGATATCGATAACGATGGTTGGCTCGACATGTACCTGGGCACCGGAGACCCGAGCTTTGAGTCTCTCATCCCAAACAAGTTATTCCGAAACAATGCAGGTAAAAGCTTTCAGGATGTAACCACCGCTGCGGGTGTCGGACATCTGCAGAAAGGACATGCCGTTTCTGCCGGAGATATAGACAACGATGGCGATCAGGATATTTATGCGGTGATGGGTGGTGCTTTTGAAGGCGACAACTACAGGAATGCTCTATTTAAAAACACCTACCAGGGAAGTGCTCCCTCCAGCAATAACTGGATTTCCATAAAGTTTGAAGGAGTAAAGTCAAACAAAGCCGCCATTGGTACACGCCTGAAGATAACACTGACAGACCAGGGGAAACAAAGAATCCTTTACAGGGATGTAAACTCCGGAGGCAGCTTTGGAGCCTCTCCCCTGCGGACAGAAATAGGCCTGGGACAGGCAACAAAAATTGACAAACTGGAGGTAACGTGGTCAGGCTCTAATCGCAAGCAGGTATACCAAAATGTTACCGCAAATCAGTTCATCCAAATAACAGAAGGAACCACTCAGGTGAAGAAACTGGATAACAGGAAGCTGGAATTACAAAAGAAAAAAGGTGCGCATGGTTTACACCATACGCACCTTTCAGAATAAGTTTTTTAATTTAGCGCCCTCTCCTGTTAGCAGCGAATGTTCTACTGACGTCTGAGATTTCAAGCCGCAGCTTTCCTGCCTTATCAACTACCTGAACAGACTTTGTTCCGGCCGGCAACCACAATGTCCTGGAGGATTGGGATAAGTATCCGGATCCAAAGTAAAACTCCTGTTTTCTTTTCTTCCCGTTAGCCAATGTGAGAATGGCATAGGCATCAGATGGCAGAATGGAAACAGCATGTAAAGCTTCCTGCCGTGCCGCTGGCTTATAAGCCTTCAAGCTATCATTATGAGAAGCAATAAGCAGCAGCGGGCTTCCTTCTGCAGTACTTACTTCTGCCATGCCTTTTGCATCACTATCTACCATAAACCCGCTCCTGTTTACATCTACAGGCAGGAACTGCCCCTTGCCATTACCTTTCAGGTATAGCCCTGTAAAAGCATCATAGCGCCCTACCACCACCTCGGTAGCATAGGAGTTCCCAACAAGCAGCATGTCCAGGTTACCGTCGCCGTCATAGTCATTTATTGTAATGCCACACACCGGTGCGAATTGTGCCTGCATAGGTAAGGCTGTTATCCTGAACTTGCCGTTGCCCAGGTTCTCGATGTAACTGGTCTTAAAGTTTTCGCTCTTTGCCGTGTAGGCACCCTCCAGCCTTTCCGCTGTGAATATCTCATCAAAAGATTTAGTAGCATAATCCTCATAGGTTCTGAACTCCCTGCGCATGGACACCATCTGGTCTGTCATATCGTCGCGGCCGTGCACGAGCTGCTTTTTCCCCTGGATGTAATGTGTCATGATTGCATCTGTGGTGCCGCTCTTGTCAAAGTCTTTGGCGTACACCTGAACTGGCTGTTCCTCTGATGCTTTAAATTTAGAATTAAGGCCAAGGTTGCCAGCTACAAAGTCAACATCTCCATCATTATCGAAGTCGCCGGCAGCCAGGCTATTCCACCAGCCGTGTGTGCCGCTTAGTTCAGTGCTGGAGGTAACATCTTTCAGCTTACCATTTACATTCTTCAGAAACGTGACAGGCATCCACTCTCCTACCACCACCAGGTCCACTGCGTTGTCATTGTCAAAGTCTGTCCATAGCGCGGAGGTAACCATGCCTATATCTGAGAGCATAGGACCAACAGTGCCGGTGACATCTTTGAATTTGCCGCCGTTGTTCTGTAAAATATAGCTTTTAGCTGGCAACGGAAATGCCCTCGGGTGCACTCTTCCTCCGACAAACAAATCCAAATCACCGTCATTATCATAGTCTGCTGCTGTTACACAGGAGCCACTGGCATTTATCAATGGCAGTGCACTGGCATCCAACGTGAATTTGCCCTTGCCATCGTTCAGGTAGAGCCGATCCTGGTAAGCTTTGTCCCCTGTTATATAGTTGCTTCCCCCGCTCACCACGTATAGGTCCAGGTCGCCGTCGTTATCGGCATCAAAGAAAAGGCTGCCCATATCTTCTCCGGGCTTTTCTTCCGAGGTAAGTGCTTTCGAACTGAATTTCCCATCTCTGCCCTGCAGAAACAAAGTACCAGAATTTGTAGCACTGCCGCCGACATAAAAGTCCTCTAACCCATCGCCGTCTACATCTCCCACTGACACGCCCGGCCCGTTCTGCGAGTACTTGTGCGGGAGTAGCGGCTGCAACTTAAAGTCTATGAACTCCTGCCCCTTATCTTTATAAGAGATGCCTGCTTCTGCTGTTACCTCCTTAAATAAGGAAGCTTGGTTTGCTGCTGGCTCTTCCTTTGTACTTCTTTCTGTTGCGTTCCTATAGCTTACTGTGAGTACCTGGTTCGGCTTTACATTTCTCAGTGCCTGGTACTTTCCATCAGGCCACGTGATTTCCAGCACATCTACCTGCTCTGTTGATCCTAAGCCGAAATGCAATGTGTTTTCTACTGTTGATTGAAACCCCCTGAAAGGGTACTGCTCCCCCACCTGCATTTTATTGCCATACCTCAACACTGCTTTTGCTCCTATACCTGTTTTATTTGTAGCTGCACCTTCAAACTTTATCCGGAGATAGTTCCTGCTGTCCGCACCCTCTCCTTTATTCTCTTTCCTACGCTGGGCCTGTTCCGATACCATATTCTGGTATACAAACGGCTCCTCATCCACATTGCTGATGACAATATCGAGGTCTCCATCATTATCCAGGTCTGCATAGGCCGCACCGCTTGAAAAAGATTCCTGCGCAAAGCCCCAGTTCTTGGACTCGTCGGTAAAGGTCAGGTCTCCATTGTTCCGGTACATGAAGTTGTGCTTTTTAGCCCCCTCCATGGTCTCTGCTATCTTCAGTAAATGCGTCTCAGCCCCTTCGTTCCCAAAGCTGGACCGTGCTTGTGCCATGTAGTAAGTGGCGAAATCAAGATGGGTAATATCTTTCCCGATACCATTGGTTATAAATAGATCTTTGATACCATCATTATCAAAATCGGCAAACAGCGGACTCCAGCTCCAGTCGGTATAATGTATCCCAGCCAACTGGCTTATCTCACTAAAAGAGCCATTCCCATTGTTCAGTTGCAAATTGTTTCTTACATACTGTGGCATATAGCCCCTCTGAAGCGCCAGTTGAAATTCATCATAGTTTTTAATCCCGTTCATGAGCTTCTGCCGTCTGCTGTCGTCAGGCATCATGTCTACACTGATGATATCCGGCAGCCCATCGTTATTAAAATCAGCAATGTCGGTACCCATTGAGAAGTGGCTTGTATGCTTCAGATAATCCCGAATGCTTTCGGTGAATGTGCCGTCCTGGTTGTTGATGTACAGCAGGTCATCATAGATGAAATCATTCGTTACATAAATATCGGGCCAGCCATCCTGGTTCATGTCTCCAATACCCACGCCTAATCCGTAGCCTTCTTTAATGATGCCAGCTTCCTCGGAAACGTTTGTGAAAGTATTGTTCCCATTGTTCCTGTACAGTCTGTCCACACTGGAGCTCTGACCTGGCTTAGAGGCGATGACATTGGGGTTGGTGTCAGAACGATTGACAGTGGCCAGGTACACATCCACATCACCATCCCTATCATAATCAAAGAATACAGCCTGCGTAGTATAACCCGTATCAGCCAACCCAAACTTTTCCGCCTCTTCTTCAAACAAAGGGTTATTGTCAGTACCCATTCCTTTGTTTATAAACAGGAGGTTCTTACGACGGTTAGGGTCCTTATAACCCGACATACAGACATAAATATCCAACAGGCCATCATTGTTTATGTCTACCATAGATGCTCCTGTCGCCCAACTGGCTGTCTCCACTCCTGCCTGCTGTGTTATATCCTCGAATTTAAGATTTCCTTTATTCAGATATAGCTTAGCGGAAACCATGTTTCCTGTGAAAAAAACATCCTGCAGACCGTCATTATTCAGATCGCCAACAGCTACGCCTCCCCCATTATAGAAATATTCAAAATTAAGCAGATTGATAGAATCGTTGGAGGTGAGCGTGTTCTGGAAGGCAATGCCGGTATCGGCTGAGGACTTTAGCTCAAACATCTTTTCTTCCTGACTGCAGCTGCCAAAGCCTATAACTGCAAAAGAAAACGTCAGCGCTTTAAGAAGAATGGGTAAACGAAGGAAATTCAGTGTCATGATAGCTGAACGGCTTATTGTTGTATCTGGAAGACGCAAAATTCAGAGGCGCTTGAGCTCCGCTTTTCCTTTCAGGAAAGCAGGCGGTTGTATGAAGGCATCTAAAAACAGACAACACATCTGTCGCCTAAAAAGTGACATTTTCTATTTCTCCGGCAATAACGGTATAAGTGGTTTCGCCTGTAGCAGACATGCTGAACCCAAAGTTGCCTGACACGCTGTAATTAGCGGCGTCGTATTGGGTGATCTGCAGTTCCCCGTTTGTGATGCCGCCACTGTACTTCTCCTTCGTCTCCTGTAGTGCTGCTTCTGAGACACCATCCAGGAAATAAGCCGTCCCATCGCCGGAGGTACCACCTCTAAGGCGGTAAGATCCTACTCTGTCTGCGCTAAGTTTTACAGAGAGCATGATGGCTGTTGTGTCTCCGTCCTGCACCTGCACACCAATAATAGTGAGCGTATCACCTGTGCCAACAAAGGCATCAGCTCCATTTGTGATAGTTCGTGAACCCAGCTTATAATTTCCGCTAGAGGCTTCCCAATTAACCCCATTCACCACTGCGGAAATGCCGCTACTTGTACTGCTGACAGGATCAGGTATCTCATCTTTGCTACAGCCAACCAATGCTAAACAGCCTAAAACAGGCAAAATGAATGCAGAATATTTACTAAAGATGTTTTTCATCAGGTTTATACTTCAACAATCTAAAAATAAGAAAAGGATCACAAACTGTGATCCTTTTCCCATCAACTAATACAGAAGGTGATGTAGTTCCTTCTATAAATTATCAAATTTAGAACCCAGGGTTTTGATCTCCCTGTAGTTCAGGGTTTCTGTCGATTTCTGCCTGAGGTATAGGTAACAGTTCATTTACCCCTGCCTCGAACGGACGACCCATTGCGTTCAGCACTTCCTCTGCTCTACAGGTCCTTACGAGGTCAAAGAAACGGTGTCCTTCAAAAGCAAGCTCTCTGCGTCGCTCCTCGATGATGATGTCACGGAGTTCTGCCTGGCTTACACTTGTGACAGGCTGCGGGCAGGTAGCACCTTCCATGCTCTCACGTGCACGCCTTCTAACTGCGTTCAGTGACTCCAGTGCCTCCTCTGTTCTGCCTAATTCGTTCAAGGCTTCAGCATTCCACAGCATAACATCTGCATAGCGGATAAGTGGGATGTTAAGCGGAGAGTTCGCAGCACCAGTCAATTCATCTTCTGGTATCAGGAATTTCTGAATGCTGTAACCGGAACGCGACCAGGTGTCATCATAGACCAGGCCATTGATTGTATCTCCTGGCTCCAGGATGGAGTACTCCAGACGAGGATCGCACGGTTCAAAAGCTTCATAAATGTTGTTCACCTGAATATTGGCATTACCACCATAATTAGCTGGTGTGTTAGGTCCGATTGGTGTACTGAAGCCCCAGCCAGAGATATCTGCAGTACGAGGCGAGAGCCACTGGTTAAGCGCGAGTCCGTCATTTTCATTAGCCCAGCCACCAGTACCACCTACACCCTGAACTGAAAATACGTGCTCCGGGCTGTTCTCTCCTTCTAAAAGGAAGATACTTTCAAAATCCTGTACTAGTCTGTAGTTACCTGAATTAATAATAGCATCTGTCAGGTCTACCACTTCCTGGTACTGGTCCTGTGTAGCCCAAGGCGTTTCCGAGCATCCTTCAGGAGTAGACTGCCAGAGCAAAGACTTGGCCAGAAGAGCCTGTGCAGCACCTCTTGTAGCTCTACCAACGTCCGCTCCATTGTAGGAGGCAGGGAGCACTTCAATGGCATCTCTCAGGTCCTGCTCGATCTGGGCCCAGTTTTCCGCGATAGACGCCGGGCGTGGCACAAATACCTCCTCCGGATCAAGCACACTCGTGATGATTGGAACACGTCCGAATGCCTTCACTAAATCAAAGTAATACTGGGCTCTCAGGAACTTGGCTTCACCCAGAATTCTCGCCTTCAGAGCTTCGTCCATTTCAATAGGCGGTACACGCTCCAGCACCAGGTTTGCGCGGTATACACCATCATACGACTGGCTCCACCACTCATTCAACTCTGCAATACCTGCCGTAGCTGTGAAGTACTGGAACTGCCGAATCTGGATATAATCCTGGTCATCAGTACTGCCTTTGTCCGTGTCACCGCCTACTACGTCCCCAATAATCCAGTCCATACGGGAATGCACATCCCACTGCAAAGGGTCATAAGCGGCATTTAGCGCTGCCAGCGCATCTTCAGCTGAAGTGTAGAAGTTTGCAGTGGTTAAATCAGACAGCGGCCTTCTGTCCAGGAATTCATCTTCACAAGCCTGCAGTACCGCACCACCCGCGATTAATCCGCCCGCTACTAGAGACAGATAGATCGTTCTTTTTAAATTTATCATGGTTTGTTTGAGTTAATACATTAATTAAATACCGATGTTTACTCCGAGCAGGAATGTTCTCGACTGCGGATAAATACCTCGGTCTACACCTATTTCCAGCACACTGTTAGACTGGCCTTCGAGGAATCTGGCAGAACCTATTTCCGGATCAAATCCATCATCGTATCTAGTCCAGGTAAACAGGTTAGCAGCACTTACATATACTCTCAGGCGCTGAATTCTTGCTCTTTGAGAAATCACTGCAGGTACATTATAACCAAGCTGAATGTTCTTTAATCTAACATAAGTTCCATCTCTTACCCATCTGTCAGAATCTGGTCTCAGGTTATTATTCGGGTCACCAGCAATCAATCTTGGGAATTCCGCATTCGGATTATCGGGCGTCCAGGTGTTTCCGATCAAGGCAGTGAACTTGTTGCCCGGGTCAGCAGAGTAGCCGTAAAGGGCGATAGCGCTGAAGATGTCGTTGCCAAAGCTACTGTTGAACAGGAAATTCAGGTCGAAGTTCTTGAAAGTCATCTCACCAGTAAGACCCGCTGTAAAGTCAGGAAGCGGATTACCGATAAACGTTCTGTCATCGCCATCTATCTGGCCGTCTCCATCGCGGTCGACAAATATGATGTCACCCAACTCAGCGTCAGGCTGAGTATCCTGCACCTCATCAAGCTGCTCTTGTGTTCTGATGATACCAGCCGTCTGGAAACCAAAGAACTGCGCTATTGGCAGACCTTCCTGTGTACGGTTGAAAGGCTGGGTCAGCACCAATCCGTTCAGATCCAGCACCTCGTTATCAACAGTAGTTAAGTTTAAACCAAAACCATAACCGAAGGCATTGTCCATGTTGCGGTAACCCAGGGCTAACTCGAAACCTTTATTGCGGATACTACCTGCGTTAGTGAAGGCTGCACCAGGACCAGTACTCTCTGGTATAGGAAGCTGCAGCAGCAGGTCTTTAGTAGTCTTAACAAAATAATCTGCAGCAAAAGTCAGTCTGTTATTCAGGAAGCCCGTTTCCAGACCGAAGTTAACCTGCTCAGTAGTTTCCCAACGGATGTCCGGATTCACCTGTACACCCTGGAAAAAGCCAGGAACCTGAATCTGATCGGCACCCAATGCATATCGGCCGCCTCCCTGAATCACACCATAGGTCGGGTAGTTACTGAAGATGTTCTGGTTACCTGTTTCACCCCAGCTGGCGCGCAGCTTCAGGTTGCTTACAAAGCCTACGTTGTCCTTGAAGAAGTTCTCCTCTGATACTCTCCAACCAACGGAGGCAGAAGGGAAAACACCGTACCGGTTATTTGCAAATTTAGAGGAACCGTCCCTTCTGATGGAGGCAGTAAAAAGGTACCTGTCTCCAAAGCCATAGTTCACCCTGGCTAGTTGCGAGAAAATAGCAGACTCACTTGCTCCACCACTCACAAAGAAGTCTCTTGTGGCTTGATTCAGGAACTGGATTTCGTCATTCTTGAGGAATCCGCCACCTCTGGCAAAAGCATTTTGGTAGTAATTATCCTGCGCTTCAACACCGGCCAGTACAGAAAGGTCATGCTCGCCAAATGTCCTACTATAGTTAAAGAGGTTACTCCACTGCCATGCTCTGTTCGTGCTGTTGTTAATACCCAAAGAGTTGGCATCATTTCGCCTGTTACCTATAGCATAGGCAGGGTCGAAGTTCTGGTTTCTGAAATAGTTAAAATCCAGGTTAAAGCTTGAACGGAACGTCAGGTCCTGTACAATTTCCACCTCACCATAAACCGACCCTAATACACGGTAGTTTCTGTTTGTGTTGTAGGACTCCAACGCTAACCATACCGGGTTTTCAGACTCTCCCTCAAAGTTACTGGTAGGGCCAGCAAAAGAACCGTCCGGGTTGCGAACAGGCACAGTAGGCAACTGACGGATACCGCGTGAAAGCACCCCTGTGTTCAGGTCCTCGTTGTTCGGGATAAGCGCTTCCTCTGTAGAACTTAGCTGCAGGGTATTGCCGATCTTCACTCTGGTACCGATTTTATGATCTGTATTTAAACGGAAGGTGTAGCGTTCAAAGTCGGTACCGACTACAATACCATCCTGCTGGAAATAACCTGCGGATACATACATCGTGGAGTTTTCGCTACCTCCGGACCAGGCTACCTGATAATTCTGAATAGGCGCCGTTCTGAATAGCTCATCCTGGTAGTTCGTGCCTTCGCCTAATGACTCAGGATTTACCCAGGCTGGGTTTGTTGTAATACCGGCCGCCTGCCTGGCTAGGTTGTCTAACATGGCATATTCAGCGGCATTTGTCATATCCAGTGTTCTCCAGGCTGTCTGTACACCTGCGTATGCCGTTAAGGTAACTTCAGATGCCCCTGCTTTACCTTTTTTAGTTGTAACAACTACTACACCGTTGGCTGCTCTTGAACCATAGATAGCAGTGGCAGAAGCATCTTTCAGAATTTCAATGGAGGCGATATCATTGCTGTTCAGGTAGTTGATATTTCCTTCTACCTGCACACCGTCCACCACGTAAAGCGGGTTGTTATTACCAATGGTACCGGCACCTCGGATACGGATACTTGATCCGGCTCCTGGCGAACCGGAGTTAGCCGTTACCTGAACACCGGGAACCTGCCCCTGCAGCTGCTGTGCTACCGATGGCGTAGGAATTCGCTCCATGGCTTCTCCCTGTACAGATGAAATGGCACCTGTCACGTCAGCACGCTCCTGTGTACCGTAACCCACCACCACAACTTCCTCTAAGGCTTTGGCATCTGTTGCAAGTGTAATATTAACCGTAGATCTGTTGTTAATTGGCACTTCCTGCGTAGAATAACCAATAAAAGACACGACCAGCGTACCGGTACCGTCTGGCACATTTAGTGTAAAGTTACCGTTTGCATCCGTGGCGGTACCCACTGTGGTTCCTTTTACCATTACAGTAGCACCCGGCACACCTTCTCCGTCATCGCCTACAACCCTTCCGCTTACGGGCACTGTTTGCCGTATACCGTCATTGGCAAGCATGATGCCATCGTTGGCATAGCTACCGAAAGCACTCATGCCGCTAACTGTAGTCTCCGCCAAAGCAGGGCTCTGTGACAAACACGCTGCGGCAAGCAGCATGGCAAGCACCTTCTTCTGCTGCGGCTTTTTCTTATGGCTGCTGTTAGTGAGCAGCCACGTATTAAAGTAACTCTTTTTCATACATTGGTTATTGAGATTAAAATAAATTTGAATTTTAATGAAAACTTCACTGAACACTCACTTATCAAAAGCTTAAGCAAAGAACATTGATAGTTGTCACAGAATCAGTTAACGCGCATTAGCTGATACACTACCCAGTGATTGAGTACTCATATTTTAAAATTGGTCCAATATTGAAATAAATTTTCACAATTACTATTCAACTTAAATAAAGTTTTCTTCCTGCCTATTCAATGGGCTCATATAATAGCAGGAGCTATATTGAAAATACTCTAAAATAGTTTATCTCCTTAATGGACAGGGCACGACCTTAAGATCAAATTTTGATGGAGTGGCTCTACAGAAAAAATGAGTAGATTTTTTGAATTTACTCATTCCACTTCCTGATGCGTGAAAAAAGCAAGCTTTTGGTGAAGCTTGCTTTTTTCACGCATTGATGAAGGTTATTAGTTATAGCCCGGGTTTTGCGTTAGCAAAGACTCTCCGCCTATCGTCTGCAAGTCAATCTGGCGCTGCGGAATTGGGTAGTACTCGTGGGTACCAGCCTCGAACTGAGCTCCCCTGACATCCGGCACAATTGCTCCTTCATAGTCAAAGTAGGCGTTAAGTTCCTCAGCAGCTATACCCCAGCGAACCAGGTCAAAGAAACGGTGGCCTTCCAAGGCCAGTTCCAGCTTACGCTCGAAGTAAATTGCATCCAATGCTCCCGCCTGGCCTAAGCCTGCAAAATATCCTGCCGGATAAGGAGCTACATTATAGTTAGCTGCCGGTTCATCTGTAAACCCCTCCAAAGGCTCATCCGGATCTACGTATTCATGTACGATATTCTCTGGGTTAGCTGCTCTGGCACGCACCCTATTCACATATTCCTGTGCCTGCTCAAAGTTTCCCAGCTGCGCTTCGACCTCCGCTGCCATAAGCAGTACATCTGCAAAACGGATAAGGAGAACATTAATGGCCGAGCCAGGAGCCCATGAACTTTGATCGGAATACGTATCTGCTGTGGCTTGCCAGTAGATATGCTTCTTGGAAGAGTATGGACCAGCAGTGGATTGCTCACGGATCCATGCCTGGCCTGGGTGAGGCCCCCAATCCAGGAAAGGAATACCACGACGGCCTACAGTCCAGTCCAGACGGGGATCCACAGGCTGATCATCTGGTGTAAATGCCTGGGAAGAAGTAATTCCCTGGTCGTTTCTTATCGGGGTGGCATTGTAATTATCCAGATAAGGAAGACCTTGTGCATTTGTACGGTAAGAGTTCGCTAAATCAATTGTTGGCTGGTAAAAGCCGCAGCAGCGGAACGGGCTGTTGTACGGATAGTTTAGCATTTCGCCCTGATTACCGTTCGCGATAGTGTTGGTACCGTCATTTGCTACCATCTGAATAGCAAACACAGACTCTTCGTTATTCTCATTGGCAGCATCAAAGTTATCTTTGAACCTGTCCACAAGGCCATAGGGAAGCCCGTTACTGGTTACGCCTGAGGAGATAACCTCATCAAAAACAGTCTTTGCCTCTGTATACTTGTGCTGGTACAGGTAAGTCTTACCCAGGTATGCGCCTGCTGCCCATTTGTTTGCCCGGCCAACCTGTGCCTGCGTATTTGGTAGGTTCTGATAGGCAAACTGAAAATCTGCTTCGATGTTTGGCCAGATGTCCACGTTGTTCGGCTGATTAAAGTCAGTTGTTGTTTCGTCTATCCAGGGCACCATATTAAACATTTTCTTCAGTTCAAAGTAGTAGTGCCCGCGCAGGAAACGTGCCTCGGCTTCAACTCTTTGCTTGTTTGCATCGGACATGTCATCCACCTGCTCAAGCAACCTTAAAGTAGCGTTTGTGCGGGATATCCCTTCGTACATGGATCTCCATTTGGTATTAAGGAAACCATTACTCGGATCAGTAATGAAGGTGGCAATGGAGTTGATAGCAGGCTGGTCAGAACCGGAGCTGCCTTTGTGAGCCTCCCCACCGGCAACGCTACCGTAAATCCAGTTGGTAGGGGCTGCCTCCCACTGGCCACCGCCTACAATGGCAGCACCATTACCTTGCGCATCTAAGGCAGCATAAGCACCAATCAATAGTTTTTCTACACCTGCTTCGTTGGCAATTACATCCTCACTTAAAGCACCAATGGCTGGTTTTTCAAGGAAGTCCTCTCCGCAGGATGTAAACAGCTGCATGGAGCTAACCATTGCCGCAGTCAATAATATGAATCTATATTTTTTCATCTCTTGAGATTTTAAATTTGAAATAATTAGAAGGATACATTAAGGCCTACCAGGTACTGACGCAGGTTAGGATAGTTACCTTCATCTATACCAAATCCTGTCGATGTTATGTTACCGCTAGCATCATAGCCTGTAATTTCAGGATCTATACCAGAGTAGTTGGTGATAGTAAACAGGTTAGCGGCCTGCACATAAACTCTTAAGCTGCCTATGCCATAGTTGGTTAACAAGCTCGTTGGCAGCGTATACCCTAGCTGCACGTTTTTAGCCCTTAGATAAGAGCCATTTTCCACATAGTAAGAGTTAGGAACTGTACTTGTACTGAAGGAGCCTACGTTCTCCTGAATCGGAGCTGTTGCATTCGGGTTTTCCGGGGTCCAGGAATCATATACGGCAGTCCTGCTTTTCGCACCCAGGAAGTTTGGATAGAAATCAGTCCACCATCTTACCTGGTTCCATATCTCGTTTCCTTGTGAACCATACAGGAACATGGTAAAGTCGAAGTTCTTGTAAGTAGCTGCGATGTTCAGGCCATATGTAAAGTCCGGGTTAGGGCTTCCAAGTATAGTTCTGTCATCCGGCGTAATCACGCCGTCTCCATCTGTATCAGCATAACGGAAGCGACCTACGGCTATATCTGTCTGGTATTCAGCACCAGGATCTTCGGTTGCCTGCCGGGCCTGCTGGTTGGCTTCATTGATTTCTGCTTCATTATCCCAGAAGCCTTCAATCTGGTAGCCGAAGAAAGAACTCATAGCAGAACCAACCTGATTGCGGATGATATTGCTGCCGTTAAAACGACGGCTCTCCTGTTCAAAATTCTGAGCACCATTGGATATTTTCAGAATCTCGTTGTTGTAAGTTGTCAGGGTACCTGTAATGTCAAAACGCAGGTCTGAAGAAACGTCAATATGGCCGGTTAAAGCGCCGTCAAAACCTGTGTTCTGCATTCTGGCAATGTTCACGTAAGGCCTTGTGGCCCCACCGGCAGTACCCGGCAGCTCAGGGTTAAACAGCAGGTCCCTGATTTCTTTTCTGTAGTAGTCCAGGGTAACATCTATTCTGCCATTAAATAAAGTCGCATCAAAACCGATGTTACTGTTGATGTTGGTTTCCCACTTGGCATCCGGGTTACCGATGCGCGACTGTCTGAAACCTTCTACAGTAGAGTTGTTTGTACCGTTAATGTCGTAGTAAGACAGTATCCTGTCGGAGCCAAACGTGGTGAAGGCGTTAGGCGGGTCTACGTTCAACTGGTTACCCATTACACCGTAGCCACCGCGTATCTTCATGTCTGTGATCCAGCCAACATTCTGCATAAACCCTTCCTGCGAGATACGCCAGCCAGCACTCACGGCCGGGAACGTACCGTATCGGTTGTTAGCACCGAAGCGGGAAGAACCGTCGCGGCGAATCACGAAACCTAGCAGGTATTTATCCATCAAATTGTAGTCTATCCTTCCGATCAGTGAGTACAGCGCGTCTTCACTTCTGCTACTATAGTTCGTACGGGTACCTGAACCTGTTCCAAGTGTGGTGAAGTTAGGATCAAAAGAGAAATAACCCTGGGTGGAACCACCTACCTGATTCCAGAAGTTGTTGTAGGCTTCCGTGCCAACCAATACATTTACCTGATGTATATCATTGAAATTCTTCTTGTATGCCAGCGTATTGGTCCAGGTCCAGTTATAGCCATTGCTGGCGTTTTGGTTAAACTGGTTTACTGTATTGTTCTCAGCATTCTCATATTCAGGGAATTGAAAGGACCGGCTGCTGTTGTTATACATTTCACCACCAAAGCTGGTTCGGAGTGTAAAATCCTGCAAAAGGTCTAACTCAGCGAACACATTACCGAAAAGGCGGTTATTCAGCACATTATTATTCCTGAGGCGGTCTAGCTGGGCCACTGGGTTTCTTGCATTTCCTAAGCCACTACCAAAAGAACCGGCAAAATTCCCCATTATGTCATATACCGGGATGATAGTTTGCTGACGATACGCCATGTTGATAGCAGACTCATTACCGAAGAGCCGGGGGTTATCGATAACAGAATAAGCTAAATTCTCACCTACTCTTAAGTTTTTCCCGATGTTATAGGTACTGTTGGCACGGACAGTAAACCTCTTGAAATAGGTGTTCTGTAAGGCCCCCTGCTGGTCAAAATAATTAGCCGAGAAGTAGTAATTACCCATATCGCCACCACCACTCACAGCTACGTTATGGCTGGTAATAGGCGCATTTCTGAAAATCTCACTTGCCCAGTCCGTTCCTTCTCTATTCGCCGGCACAATACGATAGAAGCTGCCTAACTCTGAGCTACCTCCTGTATAGTTTGGGTTCACGTTATAAAGCGAAGGATCAACTCTCGGATCACCCTCCATCAGGCCAGTGTTATTGCCTCCCACCAGATAGTCCGGAAGCACAGGGCTTGCCCCTGAACCGTACAATGGATCTGAGATAGGCTCACCCGGAAGGCTGTTCCTGTAAACCATCCAGTTCAGGTCAGCCATTTCCTGCGGGTTGGCCAGGTCCCACGGGTTACTCTCCGGAGCCCTTTGTGTACCGTAGTAACCATCGTACTGAACTTTTACCTTGCTTTTACCTCTCCTGGTCGTGATAATAACAACACCGTTCGCAGCACGCGATCCATAGATAGAGGCGGATCCCGCATCCTTCAGCACCTGCATTGACTCAATATCATTCGGGTTAATATCGTTGATGTTTTGAGTAGGAACACCATCTACTACGTATAAAGGGCTGTTATTCCCAAACGTGTTTAACCCTCTTATTACCACCTGCTGTGCTGCTCCCGGCTGTCCGGAGCCCTGTACTGTAACACCAGCTGCTCTACCTTGCAGCATGCTGGCGACCTGAGCGGTTGGCTGCTTCGTCATCTCGCTTACATCCACCACAGCCACAGCCCCTGTCAGGTCCTTTTTCTCTTGCGTGCCATACCCTACCACCACAACTTCTTCCAAAGCCTGTGCATCGGTAGCAAGCGTTACGTTAACAGTAGACCGGTTATTAATCGGCACTTCCTGCGTTTTGTAACCGATAAAGGAAACTACCAGCGTATTGCTTTCGCTGGGCACGTTAAGCGTAAAGTTACCGTTGGCATCCGTGGCTGTACCCACAGTAGTACCTTTCGCCACAACTGTAGCACCTGGTATACCCTCGCCATCGTCCCCCGTTATTCTTCCGCTTACCGGCACCGTCTGCCTTACAGCATCATTTGCCAGCAGCATCCCATCTGCTGCATAGTACCCAAAGGTGCTGGCACCACTAACAGTTGCTTCTGCCAGCACCGGGCTTTGTGACAGGCACGCAGCCGCCAGCAGCATAGCAAGCACCTTTTTCTGTTGTGAATTTTTCTTATGGCTACTGCTAGTAGGCAACCATGTGTCAAAATATCTCTTTTTCATACATTGGTAGTTGAGATGATTTTTAATTGAACTAACTGTACTGACAATACATCCGGAAACGCGCCTTTTTCACAGTAGCGGGTTGTAAACCCTTATTAGTGCGCGTAACGATGATACTACAAGAAATCTGAGGTGGGTTTAGTAGTTGTGCTACATAGACATAGTAATTGATTACTCAAATTTAAAAGAAAAATTATAATACGCTACTAATAACATAAATTTTTTTGATTAGCCACTTAAATAACCAATCTTCTTCAACTATTGTGACTTAGCAAGCTATATATGCGTCAAATCAACACTTATAACCATAATCTTTACCACAAAATGTACAACTTGTCTAATTTTTTAATAAAAGTTATTGCTGATGTGAAAATAAATACCCACTTTAGTTTCAATTTAACACCACGAACATGATCTATCCATCAATAGTGAGTAACTACACAAACAGCTTAAATACTATTGAGCGAAAAAAGCATCTGCAGAAGATCAAGATCATCAAGCACCTGTATGTAAAGGGAGCCAAGACAAACACAGACATTTGCAGCCGTTTTAACATCAGCTCTCCCACCTCAATGAGTCTCCTGAACGAACTTACAGCTGAAGGCCTGGTTGAGAAGCAGGGGCAAGGAAAGTCTGTGGGCGGCCGGAAGCCGGATCTCTATGGACTAAAGGATAACTCACTCTTTGTGTTGAGCATCGAAATGGAACGTTACAAGACCAGGATGGCCATCCTCGACAACAACAACAACATCATCTCCGGAATCTGCACTTATCCTCTTAAAATCTCTAAAGACTTAAGTGCTATTGAGCAACTTTATGAACATGCCAATGCCCTAATAGTATCCTCGGGAATAAACGCAGACAAATTAGTGGGGATTGGTATTAGTATGCCAGGGCTGGTAACACCCAAACAAGGAAACAACTACTCCTTTTTAATGACGCAGCATGCGCCAGAGTCAGCAAAGCAACATGCACACCTGTCGCTGCAGCAAATCCTGGAGAAGAAATTTAACAAGCATGTCTATATCCAGAACGATGTAAAGAGTGTCGCGCTGGCAGAATTCCGTTTCGGGCTGGCCCAGAACAGAAAAGATGTGCTTGTTATTTCCATGGACTGGGGCATTGGCCTTGGCATAATCATGGACGGCAAGCTGCGTAATGGTTCCTCAGGCTTTGCCGGAGAGTTCGGCCACATACCGCTCGTTGAAAATGGCGCCTTGTGCCATTGTGGAAAACGGGGATGCCTGGAGACAGTCGCCTCTGGCCTGGCGTTGGCACGAATGGCCAGGGAAGGCATAAGAGCCGGCAAGGTTTCGATTCTGAATCAGTTGTCTGAACAGGAAATCGACCATATAGAGCCTCAGATGATTATAGATGCGGCAAACAAGGGCGACCAATATGCCATCAGTATCTTATCAGAGGTTGGTATAAACCTCGGCAAAGGCATTGCCATCCTTATCCAGCTCTTTAACCCGGAGCTCATTATACTGGGAGGAAAAATTGCCGAGGCAAAGCAATTCATCACCACGCCTATACAACACTCCGTCAACACCTACTGTATGACGCAGCTGAGAGAACCGGCAAGTATCGCCTTATCAAAACTGGGCAAGGATGCAGGTATATTGGGTTCGGTGGCAACCGTGATGGAAAACATTTTTGAGACACAGATAGAGTTAGCCAGGTAGCACATTATAAATACTCCGGATTGTGCAACACCGGCAGAGATAAAAAATCAACTGAAGAGATCATCTAAACTTATACCGCTATAAAACGATGGCCAGATTAAACCTTTTGGAAGAGACACGCTTTGAAAAGCTTCCGGTAACAGTATATCCTGATGAGCACATCGCCTCACTGAAAGTTGCCGGACGCATAGCAGACCTCATCCGCAGCAAACAGCAAATGGGAGAGAAAGCGGTGCTGGGCCTCGCGACAGGCGCCACGCCCGTGGAAGTTTATGCCGAGCTGGTACGCCTGCACCGGGAGGAATGCCTAAGTTTCCAGAACGTGATCACGTTTAACCTCGATGAGTACTACCCCATGAGCCCCACCGCAGCCCAGAGCTACGTCACGTTCATGAACGAGAACCTCTTTGACCATGTCGACATTCCCAAAGAAAATGTGCATATACCGGATGGCACGCTGGAGAGAGAGCAGATTACAGCCTATTGCTTAGATTATGAACGAAAGATTGAAGCGCTCAACGGCCTGGACCTGCAGATACTGGGTATTGGCCGTACCGGCCACATCGGGTTTAACGAGCCAGGCTCTGCGCCAAACTCCGGCACCCGCCTCGTTACCCTCGACGACCTGACACGTCGCGATGCCTCCCGCGATTTCGGTGGTAAAGAGAACGTGCCCACCAAAGCCATCACTATGGGTATCGGCACTATCTTTAAGGCCCGTGAAATCATACTCATGGCCTGGAGCAAGAAGAAAGCGCCGATTATTAAAAAGGCCGTGGAAGGGGAGATTTCCAGTGATGTGCCCGCTACTTACCTGCAGCTCTCTGACCAAGTAGAATTTGTGCTAGATGCCGATGCTGCCTCTGAACTGACGCGCTTTAACACACCATGGCTGGTAAAGGATTGTGTATGGGATGAGAAACTGACGAAGAAAGCCGTTATCTGGCTCTCCGAAACAGTTAAAAAACCCATCTTGAAACTAACAGACGAAGACTATAACAGCCATGGCATGGCGCAGCTGGCCGTGGAGAAAGGCCCCGCCTATACAATTAACATCCACATATTCAACAAGCTGCAGCATACCATCACGGGCTGGCCGGGAGGCAAGCCAAACGCCGATGACTCCCAGCGCCCTGAGCGCGCCGAGCCGGCACAAAAACGCGTTATCGTCTTCTCTCCTCACCCCGATGATGATGTTATTTCCATGGGGGGCACTTTTATTCGCCTCGTAGACCAGGGTCACGACGTGCATGTGGCGTACCAGACCTCCGGCAACACCGCCGTGTGGGACGATGATGTACTGCGCTATATGGAATTTGCCATCGACTTTGACAGGAGCATAGGGGAAGACAGCAGCAGGCTCAAGAACCTATACGGGGAGATGCGCAACTTCTTTGAAGCAAAGCAACCCAACCAGCCCGACACCATGGAAGTGCGCAACGTGAAGGGCTTTATACGGAAGAGTGAAGCCATCGCCGCAGCGCGTTACGCCGGGTTAGACGATGAGCATATTCATTTTATGGCACTTCCTTTTTACGAAGAGGGCAAAGTGCGCAGAAACCCAGTCACTGAGAAAGACATTGAGTTAACCATGGAATTGCTCCGGCAGGTAAAGCCGCACCAGATTTTCGCAGCCGGTGATTTTGCTGACCCCCATGGCACGCACATTGTCTGCTTCCGCATTATTATAGAGGCACTGCACCGCCTGCAGGCAGAAGACTGGTTAAAGGATTGCTGGCTGTGGATGTACCGGGGTGCCTGGCACGAATTTGAAACACACGAGATAGAGATGGCCGTGCCGCTGTCGCCGCAGGAGGTGGAACGGAAAAGGAACGCCATCTTCAAGCACCAGTCACAGAAAGACAGGCCGGTTTTCCCGGGGGACGATGCCCGTGAGTTTTGGGTGCGGGCCGAAGAAAGAAACCGCGAGACAGCCAAAGACTATGACTGCCTGGGCCTAGCCGACTATGAGGCGATGGAAGCTTTTGTCAGGTACAGGTTTTAAGAATGATATTAAAGCAGCTAAGCAACGTCTCACCTTTAGTTTAAGCGAAATCCGCAGAACATCCGCGATAGCCTGAGGCTATTTAGCCGATAATGGATATATTGGGACCCGGATGCATACGTGGTGGCTTTAAGTATTACAGAAGCCGCTGTTGCAACTATAAATCAAATACAACACAACATATTCACGAAACAATCAGCACCTTACGATGGCACAAAAATCAATGTTAAAAGAGGAAAGGGCAGCAGCTGCCAATCAAAGCGGAGGCAGCATGCGGTCGATGCTGATTATCGGAGCACTGTTTTTCATCTTCGGGTTTGTAACATGGCTGAATTCCGTCCTCATCCCCTACCTCAAAATTGCCTGCCAACTCAACAATTTCGAGTCATACCTGGTGGCCTTTGCTTTTTATGTGGCTTACCTGGTGATGGCCATTCCATCGGCCTGGGTACTGAAAATGACAGGCTTCAAAAAAGGCATGTCGGTGGGGCTTGCGGTGATGGCGGTAGGTGCCCTAATCTTTATTCCGGCCGCCATGACACGTACCTACCTCTTCTTCCTGATTGGTTTGTTTATACAAGGCACTGGCCTGGCCGTGCTGCAAACGGCAGTTAACCCCTACGTCACCATACTGGGCCCTCGCGAAAGTGCTGCGAAACGCATCAGCATCATGGGTATTTGCAATAAAATAGCGGGTGCCCTGGCGCCCCTTATTCTGGGAGCCATTGTACTGGAAAATGCCGATGCGCTGGTAAACACGCTTGGCAGTATGAGTGCCGCGCAGCAGGCAGTGGAATTGGACGCTTTGGCCACGAAGGTAATTACGCCTTACATCATTATGGCCATAGTGCTCGTGGTGCTGGCAGTGCTGGTTTCCTTCTCTGCCCTTCCGGAGATAGACACAGACCAGGAAGATGAAACCGTAGCGTCGGCCAACACCAATAAGACCAGCATCCTTCAGTTTCCGCACGTGCTGCTGGGTGCCTTCACGCTCTTCCTTTATGTAGGTGTGGAAGTAATGGCAGGTGACACCGTGATTAGCTATGGCGCCGCACAAGGAGTTGATTTATCGAGAGCGAAGTTCTTTACTACCTACACCATGATCGCAATGCTCGTGGGCTATGTGATCGGCATTGCAGCCATACCGAAGTATATTTCTCAGTCGAAGGCACTGCAGGTATCGGCTGTGATGGGCGTGATCTTTGTGCTTGTTGCCCTCTTTACCGACGGCTACACATCCGTGCTGTTCATCTCCCTGCTGGGGCTGGCAAACGCCCTGATGTGGCCGGCCATCTGGCCCTTGGCCATTGCGGACTTAGGCCGCTTCACCAAAATTGGTTCCTCGCTGCTGATTATGGGTATCGCGGGCGGAGCCGTTCTGCCACTGCTCTATGGCTGGCTCGCCGATACGATCAGTCCACAGCAGGCTTACTGGATCATGATACCCTGCTACCTCGTGATATTATACTTCGCTGTCTACGGACACAAGATTAGAACAAAACAACCGGTATCAGGCAGTCTACCTCTATAATTCAAGCATCCTAAAAATCAGATAGTATGAAACGATTTTTCTTTTTGTTCCTGCTGCTTGCGCAGGTGGCCTCAGCCCAGGACATCAATATCATTCCGAAGCCTGCCAGTGTTCAGGTAAAGCCCGGAAACTTTACCATCACCCGAAACACCACGATTGCTGTAAAAGACAAGGAGGACCAGAGCACAGCCAACTTCCTCAACGATTACCTGCAGCAGGTGTATGGCTTTAAATTGAACACTAAGAAAAGAGCCTCCAAAAACTATATACGCCTATCATCCCGCAAATCTTCTACAGATACCGGGAAAGACGCTTATACTCTGGATGTTAACCAGGACGGTGTAACGATAGCGGGTGATACTTATGCCGGCACATTTCACGGAGTGCAGTCCCTGATTCAATTGCTGCCTGTAGAAAAAAGCACTTCTTTGGAAATACCCGCGGTGGCGATACAGGATGCCCCCCGCTTCTCATACCGCGGCATGCACCTGGATGTAGCCCGCCATATGTTCCCGGTGTCTTTCATAAAGAAGTACATCGATTACCTGGCCCTGCACAAAATGAACTACTTCCACTGGCACTTAACAGAAGACCAGGGCTGGAGAATCGAAATCAAGAAGTATCCACAACTGACAGAGGTAGGCGGCTACCGCGACGGCACCATCATTGGCCGCTACCCCGGCACCGGCAACACCAACAAGCGCTACGGCGGCTACTATACCCAGGAAGAAGCCAAAGAAATAGTAAAGTATGCTGCAGACAGGCATATTACCGTAATTCCTGAAATAGAGATGCCTGGCCATTCCAGCGCCGCGCTCACCGCCTATCCTTGGTTGGGTTGCCCTAACACCGGCCCTTATAAGGTAGAGCAAACATGGGGTATTTTTGATGATGTGTACTGCGCGGGTAAAGACTCTACCTTCACGTTCCTGCAGGATGTGATGGACGAAGTGATGGCCATTTTCCCGTCTAAGTACATGCACATTGGCGGTGACGAGAGCCCGAAGACAAACTGGAAAACCTGCCCTCTGTGTCAGAAAAGGATACAGGAGGAAGGCCTGGAGGATGAGCATGAGTTGCAGAGCTATTTCATTCAGCGCATGGAGAAGTACATCAACAGCAAAGGCAGAACCATTATTGGCTGGGATGAGATTCTGGAAGGCGGTTTGGCACCCAATGCCATTGTCATGAGCTGGCGTGGCGAAGATGGAGGCATTGCCGCAGCCAAGCAAAACCATTACGTTATCAT
The DNA here is from genome assembly GCF_003367245.1 of Pontibacter diazotrophicus. GTDB lineage: Bacteria > Bacteroidota > Bacteroidia > Cytophagales > Hymenobacteraceae > Pontibacter > Pontibacter diazotrophicus. Next base: position 58,566 of record NZ_QRGR01000010.1, read on the forward strand.
GACGCCGGGTTCCCATGTATACCTCGACCACTCCCAAAGCCAGCGCGAAGACTCTGTTACCATCGGCGGCTTCACTACTGTTCAGAAGACATACAGCTATGAGCCTATCCCGAAAGAACTGACGGCAGAGCAGGCAAAGTATGTGTTAGGCGCACAGGCCAACGTGTGGACGGAATACATGAGCAACCCGGCCAAAGTAGAATACCAAATTTTCCCGAGGATGACCGCTCTCAGCGAAGTGTTATGGACGGCACCGGAGAAAAAGGACTGGAATGACTTTGAGAAGCGGCTGCTCACGCAGTTTAAGCGCTATGATATGTGGGGGGCAAATTACAGCAAAGCCTATTATGACATTGATGCAGAGGTTCTACCCTCGCCAGATAAGCAGGGCGTTACTGTAAAGCTGGATGCAAAAAAGGACTTGGGCAAGCTGGTTTATGCTGTAAATGGCATGCAAACTGAAAGAGAATATACTTCTCCCCTGGTTATAAAAGAACCCACACAGGTAACAGGACTTTTTTACAAGGACGATCAACTAGTCGACTCCCTGACCCTGAAACTAAATATCAACAAGGCCACCGGAAAAGAAATCACCCTGAATGAACAGCCTTCAGAATATTTCCCTGGGATGGGTGCTTTTACTTTAGTGAACGGCATCATCAACAGGAAAGGCGGCCGGGACCAGCAATCTGTCGGCTACTCCGGAAGCGACCTGGAGGCTACGATAGACTTGGGAACAGCGCAGCAGGTAAACAACGTAGTGGTGCACGCGCTGAACTCAGGAGGCACTTATGTATATCCTCCTAAAGCAGTAGAAGTATATGGCTCCACCGATGGTAAAAACTTCCAGCCTTTAGGCACAACCAATACTGTTTCAGAGGTTGCCGGCTCAAAGGCTATTGTAAAAGTAGAGTTTGCTCCTGCTACCACTCGTTTTGTGAAAGTTGCGGTAAAAAACACCCAGACCGTTCCGGAAGGAAAACAAGGAGCAGGAGAAAAGACCTGGCTCTTTTTAGATGAAATTGAGGTAAATTAAATAAAACAGTAAAGCGCTGCTTCTTTTAGGGGCAGCGCCTTTTTTATATTTATTTTTCCATGACGACTTCTAACCACTTCCTGCCCCTCCTCCACATCACCGGTTTGATAGCTTTGTTACTGCTGAGCTGTTGTCAGTCAGAGCCAGAATTAGATTCACAGTTACTCCAGAATACACTGGCCTACCATGATCCGGGAGGCAATTGGCCGAAGCTGAAAACCCGCCTTTACTTAAGCTCTGCTGATACTGCCGGGCAGGAGAACACCTTTGAGATAGAGATGGACAACAGTACCGGTTACTTCGCCCACATCAGCCGCAAGGATGGGAAAGAAGTAGTGAAAGGCATCGCTGATGGCAAGGAGTTTTACCTGTTGGATGGCAAACATGAAATAAGCGCAGAAGACCGGAAAAAGTATGGCCTCACACCCGAAGATTTGAAATGGGTCCATAGTTTTTACGGCTATCTCTATGGGCTTCCTATGAAACTGACGGACGATGGAGTACACGTAAGGGATGCCGCCAATAGTGAGGAACTCGAGGGAAATACGTACCGGGTGCTACAGGTCAACTATGATGCCTCCGTAGGCTCTGATAACTGGTTCTTTTACCTTGACCCTGAAACGTATGCAATGGAGGCTTACCGCTTTAACCACGGCCAACCGGAAAGTGGGGAGTATATCCTGCTGGAGCAGGAGGTTGTTGTAGAGGGCATCCGAATACCGAAGGTGCGCAAATGGTACTGGAATAAAAACAATGCCTATATAGGCACCGATTCGCTAATAAAAGCAGAACCCTTAACAACATACAGAATCTGATAGCCGAAGCTACTCTGGCTCTACAAGGAAGCCCTTCGCATGATACGCAGCATCAAAGGCATGGCAGCGCTAGAGGAAAGGCAGGATGTTCGCCGGATGAGGATAAGGCGAATGAGAAAAGGCTCATCTAAACTATGAAAGGCCGTTTTGCTATCGGTATAGCGGCCTTTCTTAATTTAGATCGCCGCAACTCAGAACAGAATTTAAGCTGAAACAGCAATGTATTCCTCCAGCTTAAATCTATAGCTCAGGCTTAACAATACAAGCAACACCTCGTCTGCCAGCCCAAAGCTAATATGATCCTGCTCTACTTCGTCCCAGGAAGTAAAAACTTTCCATGTCTCGCTGTTTCTGTACGTCAGCCGCTCACTGCTGGTAAGTTCCCGCTCAAAAATGGCAGAAAGCTCTATATCCTCTTCGCGCATCGGCACCTGCACCTTAGGTCCGCCGCTGTTGATAACCTGTATTATTTCTGCATCCCTTGAACTGTTTGCAGGCAAGTAAAAATAACGCACACATGGCGCTGTGCTCTTAGGTTTAGACATGGTTATGATTTGTTGGTCCTGTTATGTTTCAACTGTTTGTGAACTTCACCTGTTCATGCATCTGGTTCGTTAGAGCGATGCCTGCCAGATAAAATACTACCACACTAATTTTTTCCTGTAAAGGCAACAGCCCCCGCTGCCTTTGATTAGTGCTTCCGTTACCGATACTCCTTTGTCTCCAGAGAAAAGTATTCTAATTCAGTCCAAAACGCAGCCTTAAGTTTTACCTTCGTTTCCGGCTGTTGCGCGTTGTATCGGCTAAGATTTGTCTCCCTATACCTGCCTAACTTGAAACTTGTTATGCTTTATAGTAAAATTTATACAAGTTCTATATATAGTTATTTTACTATAGTTGATTATTGAGTTTTATGTCAATTTGCACGGCCTGACCTGTACAATAAATTAACGTATATCTTTTATGAATCTGATTTGTTAACTTTGTAAATTATTAAACATTTAAAATGAACACTTATGGCAATGTATCCTGAATATATGGTTGCGCCTATCCGTGAGGATCTTACCTCTGCGGGCTTTGAGCAACTAATGTCCCCTGAAGAAGTAGAGCAGGCAATTAAGTCGGAAGGCACGGTGCTGGTAGCAGTGAATTCTGTTTGTGGTTGTGCTGCTGCTAAAGCACGTCCGGCACTTAAAATGGCGGTGGCTGCCGCTGACAAAAAGCCAGCGAAGCTTGTAACCGTTTTTGCTGGTATGGAGCAGGACGCAGTAGCAAAAGCGCGTGAGCACATGCTGCCTTACCCTCCGTCGTCCCCTTCTATCGCGCTGTTTAAAGACGGCGAACTGGTACACATGATTGAGCGTTACCACATTGAGGGCAACGAATTGAACCGCATTGTAGATAACCTGCAAGGCGCGTTTGAGGAGTACTGCTAAGCTTCAGCATTTATAAAACAGCGAAGGCCGGTGAGATTCACCGGCCTTCGCTGTTTTATTGTGGTACAGGTACCTGTTTTCAGGCATGCGTCTGCCTCAGGTCAAATCCGATATCGTGGCGGTAGTAACGATCCTGCCACGTTATTGTCTCGGCAGCGGCATTGGCTTTTGCCAGCGCCTCTTCCATAGTGTCGGCAAGGGCCGTAACAGCAATCACACGGCCTCCGCTGTTCACAAGCTTACCGTTTACCATTTTAGTGCCGGCATGGAATACTAACACGTCTGAAGGCACATTTTCGATACCGCTGATTTCTTTCCCTTTCTCAAATCCTTCCGGGTAACCACCAGACACCAGGAACACGGTAGTAGCTGTACGCGGGTCTATCTCCAGTTGGAACTCTCCCAACTTCCTGTCATGCAAAGCTCTGAACAACTCGAACAGGTCTGATTTAATGCGGGGCAGGATAGCCTCTGTTTCAGGGTCGCCGAGCCGCACATTGTACTCAATCACGTAAGGTTCTCCATTCACGTTCATCAAGCCGATAAACAGGAAGCCGGTGTAATCCATCTGCTCTTCCTGCATACCACGAAGGGTAGGGTCAATTACCCGCTCCTTCACTTTCTGCATGAACACATCATCTACAAAAGGTACAGGCGAGATGGCTCCCATACCACCCGTATTCAACCCTGTGTCGCCTTCGCCAATGCGCTTATAATCTTTCGCCTCCGGCAGCAGTACATAGTCCTTGCCATCTGTTAGGATGAACACGGACACCTCAATACCTTCCAGATACTCCTCAATTACAACTTTGCTGCTGGCATTGCCGAAGCGCTTGTTCCGCAGCATATCTTCCAGGGTATCTATCGCCTGGTCATAGTCCTGGGCAATAATAACACCTTTACCAGCCGCTAAGCCATCAGCCTTCAGTACCACCGGGAAATTATGGTTGCGCAGGTATTCCGCTGCCTGGCCGAAAGTATCCTCAGTGAACGTCTGGTAGCGGGCTGTTGGAATGTTGTTTCTCTGAAAAAACGCCTTACAGTAGTCTTTGCTCCCCTCCAGCATGGCACCCGCTTTCTTAGGGCCAATCACGAGGATGTGCTTCAGGTACTCCGAACTCTGGAAATAATCGTGGATGCCATCTACCAGGGTATTCTCCGCGCCGACCACTATCATCATGATATTGAAGTCGGTGGCGAACTTTGCCACCTCAGCAAAATCATGGATGTCTACGGCAGCAGTTGTCCCAAACTGTGTAGTGCCTGCATTGCCAGGCGCTAAGAATATTTTTTCGCAGTATTCGCTTTGATTCAGCTTCCAGGCAATGGCATGCTCACGGGCTCCGGATCCTATTATCAGTACATTCATAGGTTGGTTGTTAGTAGTTGATTTTTTAGCTGTTGCTAAGCTTGGCTAAAGTCCCCGCTGCGAAGTTAAAGATTTATACTTGCTCATGCAGCACTAATTATATTTTATGCTTTAGAGATAGATAAGAGCATGTTTAAACTTTAACCTTTGAGCTGCAAATGCACGTTTTCAGAACCTGACTTAAGCTATTTTCCGAGCAATAGCGCTGCTATTACACTCAAAATGAGCTTTGGCAGAACATAAAATCACGCATTCTTACTGTCAAAAACAAAATTCAAACAAGCTCTAAACAAAAATGCCGGTGCTGCAGAAGCACCGGCATTCGTCATAATAAAATCAATTCTACTCTATGCCCGGCTATCTTGCAGGGCCGCAATTTAGTTCGCGTACTCCGACAGGAACTTTACACGCATCAGGCGCAGGTCTTCCTCTGTATAATCGTCGGTGCCGAGTTCTTTTAGCGCCTCCGCAATATTGTCGGTGCTGGCACTCATAAAGTACTCATATATTTCCTCCTGGCGCTCCTGGTCCAGTACATTGTTGATGTAGTAGTTCAGGTTTAGCTTGGTGCCGGAGTAGCAGATATGCTCGATCTCCTCAATCAGTTCCTGCATGGTCAGGTCTTTAGCAGCCGCTATTTCCTCCAACTCCACTTTTTTATCTATCTGCTGGATAATGTAGATCTTAATCTTCGACTTGTTTACCGTTGTCTTTACAACAACATCCGACGCAGTTACAATATCGTTTTCTTCTACATACTTGGTGATCAGGTCCAGGAACGGCTTACCGAACTTCTGTACCTTACCCATACCTACTCCGCCTATAAACGCCAGGTCATCTCTTGTGGTAGGGTATACCGTGGCCATCTCTTTCAGCGATGGGTCCTGGAACAGCACGTAAGGCGGCAGGTTTTTCTCCTTCGCCAGCTTTTTGCGCAGGTTCTTCAGCAGGTCAAACAGTACTTCGTCATGCCCGGCAGAGGCCTGCGTTTCTTCCTTTTCCTCGTCGTCCTTCACTTCCTGCTCGTAGTTATGGTCTTTGGTTAACAAAATGGAATGTGGATTTTGAATGAAGTCTGCACCTTTCTGCGTCAGTCTTACCACACCGAAGTTTTCAATATCCTTCTCCAGGTACTCTGATAAAAGCACCTGCCGCACCACAGAACTCCAGAACTGGGCATCGTGTTCCTTACCTGCTCCGAACACCTCCAGTTTATCGTGGTCGTAGCTCACAACGTAGTTGTTACGCAGGCCTGTCAGCACCGCTGTGATATGTTCTATTGTAAAACGCTGCCCTGTCTGCTCTACTGCTTTTAGTGCCAACTGTGCTTCCTGCTGCGCCTCAAAGCGTTCTTTCGGGTGCAGGCAGTTATCGCAGAAACCGCAGTCTTTTTCGTAAGCCTCGCCAAAGTAATGCAGCAATTGCTTGCGGCGGCAAACGGCAGAATCGGCGTAAGAAGCCATTTCCTGCAGCAGCAGCTTGGAGTTGTCGCGCTCTGTTACCGGCTTGTCTTTGTTGAACTTCTCCAGCTTGATAATGTCGTCGTAGCTGTAGTACATAATACAGTTCCCTTCCATGCCATCACGACCGGCACGGCCTGTTTCCTGGTAATAGCCCTCAATCGATTTTGGGGTATCATAGTGGATAACAAAGCGTACATCCGGCTTATCGATTCCCATACCAAAGGCGATAGTGGCCACAATTACGTCTGCATCTTCGTTCAGGAAAGCATCCTGGTTAGCCATGCGCACGTTTGCATCAAGCCCGGCATGGTAAGGCCGCGCCTTTACATCGTTTACCCGCAGCAGTTCGGCAATCTCCTCCACTTTTTTACGGCTCAGGCAGTACACAATACCGCTCTTGCCTTTGTGCTTCTTCACATACTGGATCAGCTGCTTCTTGGTATGGTGTTTCGGACGTACCTCGTAGTATAAGTTCGTGCGGTTAAAAGACGACTTGAAAACAGAAGCCTCGTCCATCTGCAGGTTGCGCTGTATGTCGAGCTGCACCTTTGGAGTAGCGGTGGCTGTAAGCGCAATAATCGGCAGGTTACCAATCTGGTCTATAATACCACGAATGCGGCGGTACTCCGGACGGAAGTCATGCCCCCATTCCGAGATACAGTGCGCCTCGTCAATGGCCACAAAAGAAATATTGGAGTTGCGAAGGAAGTCGATGTTTTCTTCTTTCGTGAGCGACTCCGGTGCCACATAAAGCAGCTTCACATCGCCAGCCAGCGTCTCCTTTTTTACTTTGTTTATTTCAGACTTCGATAAAGTTGAATTTAAAAACTGGGCATTCACACCAAAGGCATTCAGCTGGTCTACCTGGTTCTTCATCAGGGCGATCAGCGGCGAAATAACAATAGCGGTACCCGGTAAAGAAAGAGCAGGTAGCTGGTAACACAGCGACTTGCCCGCGCCTGTAGGCATAATCACAAAAGTGTTCTTGCCGTTGATAATATTGTTTATTATCAGCTCTTGATTCCCTCTGAATTGATTATACCCAAAAACTTCTTTTAATTTGTTCTTGAGATTTATCTCTTGTTTTACTGACATGTAATCGTGTGAAAATTTAATCAGGTTGCAACGTACTTCCTTACCCTGTATACTAATACAAATTTAATTTGAATATCTCTAATAAAATAACCCTAACCGCAAAAAAAGTCTTACAGCTTGAAGCCGAAGCAATCGCCAGACTGGCAGATTTTATCGACGAAGGGTTTGAAAAATGCGTTGAAACTATTTTAACGATAAAAGGACGCGTTGTGGTGACGGGCATTGGTAAGAGTGCCAACATAGCTCAGAAAATAGTAGCAACACTAAACTCCACCGGCACACCCGCTTTATTTATGCATGCTGCTGATGCCATACACGGTGATTTGGGTATGATACAGGCAGACGATTTTGTGATCTGCATCTCTAAGAGTGGCAACACGCCCGAAATAAAGGTACTGGTTCCGCTCCTTAAGCGCAAAGGTTCTAAACTGGCGGCCATGGTTTCCAGCACGGATTCTTACCTGGCCAAGTGCGCTGATTTTGTCCTGAATGCCAACGTAGAGCGCGAAGCCTGCCCGCATAATCTGGCCCCTACCACGAGCACCACAGCAGCACTTGCCTTAGGCGACGCCCTGGCGGTAAGCCTGCTGGAGGCCCGTGGCTTCAGCAGCACTGATTTTGCGCACCTGCACCCGGGCGGCTCGCTTGGCAAGCGCATGTATCTGAAAGTGGAAGACATCTATACCCAAAACGAGGCACCACGTGTGAACGCAAACGCCCCGCTGAAAGAGATTATTATTGAGATTTCTTCTAAGCGCCTGGGAGCCACCGCCGTGTTAAGCCAGGATAATGAGCAGCTAATAGGAATCATCACAGACGGTGACCTGCGCCGCATGCTTAACAAATATGATTCTATTGAGGGCATCATTGCCACCGATATCATGACTCCGGCCCCTTTTACCATCGACGCAGCAGAATATGCCGTTGAGGCTCTGGTAGTTATGCAGAACAAAAGTATAACGCAATTAATTGTCACAAATTCTGGTAAATTTGGGGGCTTTGTGCATCTACACGATTTGTTAAAAGAAGGACTTGTATAAATATGAGAAACGACACCTATGTGGTAATTATGGCGGGCGGCATCGGAAGCCGCTTCTGGCCTTTTAGCCGTAGCAATTACCCTAAGCAGTTCCACGATGTGTTAGGAACAGGCGAAAGCATGCTGCAAATGACGATGAAGCGCTTTCAGGATATATGCCCTGTTGAAAACATTTTCGTGGTTACGAACAAGGATTACAAGGAGCTGGTGCAGCAGCAGTTGCCGGAGCTAACAGAAAACCAGATTCTGCTGGAGCCCGTTGGCCGTAACACTGCCCCCTGCATTGCCTACGCGTCCTACAAAATCGCGCAGCTAAACCCGGAGGCAAACCTGGTAGTAACTCCCTCCGACCACGTAGTGCTGAAGCAGGATGTGTTCACGAACGTGATACAGGAAGCTGTAGATGCCGCCGCTAAAGACGATGTGCTGATTACCCTGGGTATTACCCCGAGCCGGCCTGACACCGGATATGGCTATATCCAGTACCTCAACGACGAGTCGCAGAAGATTAAGAAAGTAAAAACCTTTACCGAGAAGCCGGACCTCGAACTGGCGAAGATGTTCCTTGATAGCGGCGACTTTGTATGGAACTCCGGCATCTTTATCTGGAATGTGCAGAGCATACTCAAAGCTTTCCACCAGCAGTTGTCAGAAATCACTGAGATTTTTGATGAAGGCACTTCTACTATGAATACGCCGGAAGAGCAGAACTTTATCATGAAGGCCTATTCCCATTGCCGTAATGTATCCATTGACTACGGCATAATGGAAAAGGTAGACAATGTGTATGTGCTTCTGGCCGACATTGGCTGGTCAGACCTTGGCACCTGGAATTCCCTCTATACCATTAACGACAAGGACGAGAACGGTAACGTGGTGGATGGCGAGGTGATACTGTATGACACAAAGGACTGCATCATAAAAACCCCAAAAGAAAGACTGGTGGTACTACAGGGCCTTGAGGATTACATTGTAGCCGAGTACGACAATGTGCTAATGATCTGCAAAAAAGGCGAAGAGCAGAAAGTAAAAGACTTCATGGCTGATGCCAAATCTAAGAAAGGGCCGGAGTATATCTAGGTTCTTATAGCTTGACTTCCTTTTAAGGATGAAAGACAAAGGACAAAAGAAGAAAGAATTGGTAGTCTTTACTCTTTTGCCCTTTGTCTTTCATCCTTTATCCATTTCAAGCCTACCTCGGCTCCAGGCTGCCAAGGCTGGCGTAACCGCCATCGCGGAGGCGCTGCCGCATCGCTTCATACAGTATGATACCGGTGGCCACCGAAACGTTCAGCGACCCGATCTGTCCTAAGAGCGGAATACGCACCCTGGCATCGGCCCGCTTCAGATATTCGGGCGAAATACCGTCTTCTTCACTTCCCATGATAATGGCCGTTGGCCCCACCATGTCCAGTGTCATATCCGAGAGGTTCTGCTCCGTCTTTTCGGTACAGGCCACTATCTGGAAGCCTGAGTTCTTCAGGTAATCTATGGTATCCTTCAGGTTGGGCTCACGGCAAACAGGCACCAGGTGCAGTGCACCGGCTGAGGTCTTCACGGCATCCGCGTTAATTTGTGCTCCGCCACGGCTCGGTATTACAATGGCATTCACGCCCATACATTCGGCATTACGGGCAATCGAACCGAAATTACGCACATCTGTTACACGGTCGAGTATGAGTAAAAGGGGGCTTTTACCCTGCTCAAACAGCGATGTCACAGTTTCAGCTAAAGGAACGTACGAGATGGGCGAGATAAGCGCAACCGCTCCCTGGTGGTTCTTCCGCGTGAGCTTATTCAGCTTTTCCAGTGGCACCGTTACTACCGGCACTTCCAGCCTTTTAGCCAGCTGCACAATTTCGTCGGTGGTGGGGTTCTTGGCGCCTCTCTGAAGAAAAATCTTCTCCAGTTCTTTTCCAGCCGAAAGCGCCTCTAAAATAGGCCTTGAACCGAAAATCATCTCGGTTTTATCTTCTTTTGATGTTCTGGAGGAATCGCCGAAACGATTACCTACATATTTATTCTGCCTGCTCTCCATTTTGCTACTGTGCTGTACCAAATCTCCCCGTACCCACGGCGCCGTACCAGCTCATAATGATTTTCGGTAAAGTTATTCTCTTTTTTGTTAAAAACGAATTTGATGTTTGGTGCCGTCTCTGTCTCGCGGTAGGTCCAGGTTATAGTTGAGCCAACCTGATTCGTGCCGTCGGGTGGCCCGAGGATAATATGGATCATCCCCCTGTCGGTAGCCCACCCTGCTTTGTGCGAGGAGTAAAGCTTGTTAGCCAGCTCTACACGGCTATAAAATATTTGAATCAGATTACGGGCAGCCGCTTTATTTCCGGCCAGCTCCAGCCAGAACCGGTCAATGGCAGCCTTTGTATCACTTGCGTTCAAAAGTGCCTCCCGCTCCTCGGAGGTGGTCAGGTAGATCAGGGGCTGCAGCATCTCCTTCGTGCGGGTAATCTGCGGATAATTAGCTGGCTGCACTAAAATACTCCTTGCATAGTTCGTGTTGGGGTCAAACAGGTATATCCCTTCTTCCTGAAGCGTTACTGTGTCCCCGGGGGCGATAGTCTGCACTTCTGCGGCAGAAATGGTACGGGGGCCACCAGCAGACCGCAGGGACATAGGGGGAGGGGCCGGCATGAAATCAGCATCAAAACGCTGTAGTTTAAGAACACCTGCCTCACCTCCGTAGTTGCGCACCAAAACTTTGTCTCCGGTAGTAGCATAATTTTGCAGGAGGGGTTTACCTGTAGAAGCCTCTATCAACAGATAATCCTTCTGCAGCATTTTACTGCTCAGCGGCAGCCTGAACTTTGTACCCATGAGCTCAGGCCCTGCCAGAAACTGCCACAGCCGCAAATGCAGCACATTCGGCTCCTGCACTACCTCGGCCGGCAGCACCAGTTGCACCTGCAGTTGCCCCTCTATATCCGTTATCTTGCGGTCAGGCAGGTCAACCGAGTCACCTCTTATAAGGGCATCCTTCTCAATCCCTCCTGTTCTTATCTCATACTCGTAGGAGGTAGCCTTTTGCAGTATATCCACCACCTCCTTGGCATCCTCAAACTTAAAGAGAAGGTGCAGACTGTCGTTGCTTGTGTAATAGCTATGCTGCATGGTTATTTCAGGCGTCTCCCGCTCAACCTCTACAGGGGCCAGGCTTGCAGAGGAAAAGCGTCCACAGCCCATCGCTAGCAAAGGCAGCAGAAGGAGTAGCGTGTGCGGGTATTTCATCAATAACGAAGCTTTTCTTAATGTATACCTAATATATAAAAAGGCCGAATCGTATCCTTGATTCGGCCTTTTTATTACTGTATCTGCAGCTATTTTGTTTAGCGGCGCATACGCTGCAGGTATTGCATAAACTGCTGCTGCAGTTGCGCTGCCCGGTCCTGCATGCCCATGCTTTCGGCAGCTCCTATGAGCTGCTGCAGCACAACCATGTTTGTCTGGATCTCGGTATCAAAAAGAGCGCCTTTCTCGAAAAAGTAATCCAGGGCTTTCTGCGAGTCCTGCGCCATCTCGTTGAGTAGCTGCTCGGCCTTCTCCGGTTCTCCTATGGCATCATAAATAGGAATGAACTGCGGCGTGTAATAATCATAAGGCACTGTACTGCCTGGCAACACTGTGAAAGCATAATCTACAACTTCTTTTGCGCGGGCGGTATTGCCTTCTTCTAAATAGGCAGATGCCAAACGGGCAAATTTATCACGGGCGTTGGCTGAGAAGCGGTAGTAGTTTTCGTCGTAGAAGATGTTAGGGTCGTCGAAGTTACGGAACTTGAACTCCTTCATCATATTCTCGAACATCACCTCCTTATTTACAAAGCCCTGCTCTTCGTTGCCAGACTTAACAGGAACCACGCGATAAGCCAGCCCCTCTAACTGGAAATAATCCGACAGGCCTATAAAGTCTGCACTGTTCACCGTAGATGAAAAATAAATCGGCCGCTCCCAGTTATTTGTAGCCAACAGGTCCAGCATCACCAGGTGTTTCTTTTCCAATAACGATTTATTGATGGTCCACTGCATGCGGCTCACAATCTCATCTTCCTTTTCATCTGCTACAAAGCCCATCTGCCGCACTTTTTCCTGGTCAACATTCAGGATAAAGTTTTTGGTAGGCATAGTGAGCAGCGTAGTACCCTGCCCATACTGCACTTGCAGGGCTGGGTGATTCTGCTTCACGAGGCTGATGTATTGCCCCAGGTCAATGCCGGCTGCCACCTGCTCACGTTCCACATACGGCAGGTAATCGTTGGTGCCCTGCCGGTAGTTATCATTTTCCAGCGAAAGCGGCCACGGATCTGATAAGTACGCCTGCCGCTTCATCTGGTCAATGTACCAATCCGTGTTCAGGTAGCTCAGCACGGCTACCCGCACATCAGTCCGGTATCCTTCCACTTCCTGCGCATACCATAGCGGGAAGGTATCGTTGTCTCCATTGGTAAACAGAATACCGTTCGGAGCAACAGAGTCGAGCAGGTTTTTAGCCGAGTCAACAGAATGGTAACGGCCAGAGCGGTCATGGTCATCCCATCCCTCTACCGCCATAATAACAGGAACAGACAGGCCTATGACAGTGGCGACAGCGGCACGTGCCTGTGTATTTTTAAGCCCTTTACCCAGCAAGTCTGCCAGCCCCATCACGCCCAGTCCTATCCAGATGCTGAAAGCATAGAACGAGCCGGCAAAGGTATAATCCCGCTCGCGCGGTTCTACCGGCGGCTGATTGAGGTAAAGTGCAATGGCAATACCGGTAAAGAAAAAGAGCAGGCCTATAACAAAGGCATCCCGCTCCGCCTTGCGCACATGGTAAATCAGGCCGATGATACCAATTAACAGGGGCAGCAGATAGAAGCAATTGCGGGCTTCACTCTCTAATACCCGATCGGGTGCGTTCGGGTCGCTCTTTCCAAACCACAGTACCCCCGCATTCTGCACGTCGCTCTCGCGGCCGACAAAGTTCCACAGGAAGTAGCGCCAGTACATAAACCCAAGCTGGTAGCGCATCAGAAAGCTCATGTTCTGCCCAAAGGTAGGCGCCTGTCCCTCCCGGAGATCCACCCACTTCTTATAGGCGTCTATATGTTGCGGCTGGTCGCTGTATATACGTGGCAGCAGCGTTTTGTCTTTACTGTCGTAAACCGGCTCTATTTTAGGAGTAGTAGGCACGTACCTGTTTTCCCCTCTCCTGTAGCGCATTGCTCCTTCTTCCTGTGACACTGGCTGGGCGTTATACTGCGGGCCATACAGCAGCGGGCGATCACCATACTGCTCCCGCTTCAGGTAAGCCACAAAAGTCAGAATATCATCCGGGTCGTTTTCGTCGATGGTCGGGTTGTAAGAAGAACGTATTGGGATCATCATATAAGAGGAGTACCCGATTACCACAAATACAAAACAAAGCAGCGCCGTGTTCAGCACACGGTTGGTATGCTTTATAGAATAGCGCAACCCAAAAATGATAGCCGCTATAAGCAGCACAACAAACACAATTAAACCGGAGCCAAACGGAAGACCGAAGTTGTTCACGAAGAAGACCTCGAAGTTACCTGCTACAGTTGGCAGCCCCGGAATCACGCCCCATAGAATAGCCACCACCACCACAGCACTGATGGCAAAAGCAACTACACCGCCCCAGAAGGTTGGCTTGTAGAGCCGGAAGTAATAAATGAAAGCCAGCGCCGGAATGGTCACCAGGTTCAATAAGTGCGCTCCGATAGAAAGGCCTACAAGGTACGCAATAAGGATAAGCCATTTATCTGAATGCGCTTCCCCTACCTTCGCCTCCCAACGCAGGATAGCCCAGAATACGATAGCGGTAAAAAAAGAGGACATGGCATATACCTCTGCCTCTACTGCTGAAAACCAGGCGGAGTCAGAAAAAGTATAGGCCAGCGCCCCTACCACACCACTGCCCATAATCAGCAACAGGTTACCATTAGTAGGCACAGCGCCCTCTTTTATAAGGAGTCTGCGCGCCAGTATGGTGATGGTCCAGAACAGGAACAGCACTGTAAAGGAGCTGCAAAGGGCAGACAACAGGTTCACCCACCACGCTACTTGTGTCGGATCAGCGGCAAACATAGAAAACAGGCGCCCTACCAGCAGGTAGAAAGGCGCTCCCGGTGGGTGTGGCACTAAGAGCTTATAGGAACAAGCAATAAATTCCCCTGCATCCCAGAAACTGGCTGTTGGTTCCAAGGTTAGCACATACACTGTAGTCGCGATAAAAAACACAACCCAGCCTACAATATTATTTATCTTTCGATAATCGGTCATAGTTATTTCAATTCAGCCCCGAAAATAATAAATAATGTGAAGCGGCTGCGTAATTATTAGATGTTTATAAAGAAAAAGCCGGCCAATTGGCCGGCTTTCTGTATGCGTGCGGTTTTGTGAGCGCTTATTTCTGCAATACCAGGCGCTTTGTTTCCACTGTTTTATCGTTCACCAGCAGGCTGTAGAAATAAACGCCTGAAGGATAGCTGCTCAAATCCAGGGCTAGATCCATTTTTTCGGCCGGCCCTAACTCATGTACTCTTATCACACGGCCAATCGTGTTTGAAATACGGATTTTGTAAGTATTATTGCCCGGCAGGTTTAGCGCCAGCGTAACGTTGCCGCGCGACGGGTTCGGGTATGCATTGATAGAAGGCATCGGCTTAATTTCCTTTCCAGGCGCAATGGCAGCCAACGTAATATTCGTGTAAACCGCCTTCTCTGCTTTAGCCTCTACCACATGAAACACCTGGCTTACGGCAGAAGCATATATTTTTGAACACGTATGCTTCTCGGGATTCATTACAAAAGCAGGACGTGAGTTATTAGCTGATACAACAAGTTCTCCCCCTCCGCTGGTGGGCATAAGTTTCCAAACAACACCAGTTCCTTTCTTTATGGGGTCCACCCCTTTATTGTTAATTACAGCAGTTCCTGCAAAGCTCAGTAAGTGCGAGGAAATGAGTGTAACGACTAATGCTATTTTTGTAAAAATTCTCATAGACAATCCCTTTATCTGTAAAACCACTGATTTGGCTACACACACCAAATATAGTTTAAATTCCTGAAATAAATGTAACCTTTTAAAATAATGCGAAAAAGATGTAAACACTCACTCAATTTTACATCCTTTCAAACGTTATAGAGCACTTTTACATAATTCTTCAATATCAATTTTCATGCCCTTTCCTTCAGGCCATTCAGCTTATCTTTCTTTTTTTCTGCAAAACTTTAAGCTTGTTATAACACGCTTCCTCCTCAAACTAAATCAGATAATATAACTTATCTCCTTAAAGGCGAAATAGCGTAGCTTCTTTTCTATCTCCACGGCCAGGCATCCATTTTCATTTACACCTACAATCTGTCCCTTTACCTGCTGGTTATCAACTAAAAATGGGTGCACTTCCTGGTAGCGGTACAGCGCCTGCAGGTATTCATGCCTTTGTTTGTCGGTTTTGCCGTTCCGCAGCTCGAGGTAACGCTTCTCCAGCAGTTCCAGCAACCTCATGATTAGTTGCTCTATGTCAAAAGTTTTGCCTGTTGCGTTATGCATAGAGGTTGCCGTTGTGTAATCGAAATGTAACTGGTTCACATTTAAACCAATCCCGACAATACTGTGTTGAAGTATGTAGCTATTTATGGTGTTTTCTATCAGAATCCCGCCAAGTTTCTTACCTTCATAAAATAAATCGTTTGGCCACTTTACCTGTGCCTCGTGCAGCCCCTGTTCGTGCAGCAGATCAAGCACAGCCAACGACACAGCTATGTTAAGGTAAAATTGCTGCCTGGCAGCCAGAAACGAGGGTGACAATATTACCGAGAGTGTCACGTTTTTACCTGGCTCGGCCTCCCAGGAATTACCGCGCTGTCCGCGCCCTTTAGTTTGTTGGTGCGTAATGACTGTGCAGCCTTCTGTGGCTTCATTTTTGATAAGAAGCTGTTGGGCCTCTGAGTTAGTGGATTCACAAACCGGCAGAAAATAAAGCTGCTGGCCAATAAACAGCGTATGAGGCAACATAAAATTAAGGTATAATTAGTACTTTTGTAGATCAAAATTATAGAGCAATAATGAAAGAAACCAAGGTTGAGGCTACTTCAGACATTTTGGCAGAGCTTGTAGTGAAGGGAATGCAGGAAAAGAAGGCCACCGATATTGTTATCATAAACCTCAAATCACTTAAAAACGCTGTATCCGATTACTTCGTAATAGCATCCGCAAACTCCGATACACAAATTGACGCCATCGCCTCCTCCATTGAGGAAGAAGTGTTCAAAGCCGTACGGCAAAACCCGTGGCAAAGTGAAGGCCGCACCAACAATGAGTGGGTGCTGCTGGATTATGTAGATGTGGTAGCACATATTTTCTTGAAAGACAAACGCCAATTCTATGCTTTGGAAGAGCTTTGGGGCGATGCCAAAATAGAGCAGGTAGCGTCTGTCTAAACATGCACGGCCCTGGCTGAACATTTAGTTCAGGCCTGTGTTTTACTTGTATTTGAACTTTAATATCAATGGCAGAAAATAATAATAAAGGCAACAACAATAAGAAGAAAAAGCCGATGATCCCGAATACGCCCCCACGCCCAACTATGCAGTTGTGGATGCTGGCTGTGCTGATTCTGCTGATCTTCGGGTTAACTTATCTGAACAAAAGCAACTCCTCTATTGAAACAACGCAGCAGGAATTTGAAGAGATGCTGCTGAGCGGCGACGTTCGCAAGCTCACCGTTGTGAATGGCAAGACTGTAGAAGTTTACCTGGAAGAAGAGGCGCTGCAGAATGAAAAGTATAAGACGGAGTTAAACGACCGTGGCGCCTTCTCTATGGAGCAGGGCCCGCAGTACCATTTCCAGGTTATCTCGGCCGAGATTTTTAAGGAAGACCTTGATCAACTTCAGGAGAACCTTCCGCGCGACGAGCGGGTACCGGTAAATCCGGAATCACGCACCGGCTTTGCTGACTTCTTCCTGCAGTGGGGCTTCCTGATACTGCTCGTGTTTGGTTTCTGGTTCCTGATGCGCCGTGTAACCAGCGGTGGCGCAGGTGGCCAGATATTTAACATCGGCAAGTCTAAGGCTGCGCTCTTTGATGCTGAAAACAAGGTTAAAATCACATTTAAAGATGTGGCTGGCCTGGAAGAAGCAAAAGAAGAGGTGCAGGAGATTGTGGAGTTCCTGAGTAACCCTTCTAAGTTTACCGTGTTAGGTGGTAAAATACCGAAAGGCGCTTTGCTGGTAGGCCCTCCAGGAACAGGTAAAACCCTTTTGGCAAAAGCCGTGGCGGGTGAAGCCGATGTACCGTTCTTCTCCCTTTCTGGTTCTGACTTCGTGGAGATGTTTGTGGGTGTGGGTGCCGCACGTGTGCGTGACCTCTTTAAGCAGGCAAAAGCAAAAGCGCCATGTATCATCTTTATTGATGAGATTGACGCGATTGGCCGCCACCGTAGCCGTGGTGCAACACCAGGCGGTAACGATGAGCGTGAAAATACCCTAAACTCCCTGTTAGTAGAGATGGATGGTTTCGCCACGGATTCAGGTGTTATCATACTGGCTGCTACCAACCGACCTGATACACTGGACTCTGCCTTGCTGCGCCCTGGTCGTTTTGACCGCCAGGTAAGCATCGACAAACCGGATATCAACGGTCGTACAGAAATCTTTGACGTACACCTGAAACCACTTACGCTTGGCCCTGATGTAGACGCCAGGAAACTGGCCGCTCAGACACCAGGTTTTGCCGGTGCCGAAATTGCGAACGTTTGTAACGAGGCAGCCTTGATTGCGGCACGCCGTAACAAAAAAGCGGTAGACCAGCAGGACTTTAACGATGCGATAGACCGTGTAATCGGTGGCTTAGAGAAGAAGAATAAAATCATCTCTCCGGAAGAGAAGAAAATTGTTGCCTACCATGAGGCTGGCCACGCCATTGCCGGCTGGTTCCTGGAGCACGCTGACCCATTGGTGAAAGTAAGTATCGTGCCGCGTGGTGTAGCTGCACTGGGGTATGCCCAGTACCTTCCAAAAGAACAATTCTTGTACACGACAGAGCAGTTGATTGACGAAATGTGCATGGCCTTAGGCGGACGTGCTGCCGAGGAACTTGTATTCGGTAAAATCTCGACTGGTGCGTTAAGCGATTTGGAGCGCATCACGAAGATGGCTTACAGCATCGTGACGATGTATGGTATGAATAAGAAGATTGGCAACGTGTCGTTCTATGATTCGAAGCAGAACTCAGAATACTCGTTCAACAAACCATATTCTGAAGCCACAGCCCAGACCATAGACGAAGAAGTCCGCATCATTATTCAGGCAGCTTACGACCGTACGAAGCAGCTGCTGACTGACAAGAGCCGTGAACTGGAGATTGTATCGCAGGAGCTGCTGGCAAAAGAGATTCTGTTCCAGAGTGACTTAGAGCGCTTAGTAGGCCCGCGTCCGTTTGACGCACTTACTGCTTACCAGGCACACACTGCTGGTACTGATCGCAGTAAAACAAAAAGCGAAGTAGAGCCACACGCCGCTGCCCCTGTAGAGCAAGGTCTTACGCAACACCCTGAGCAAAATGAAGGCCGGGGAGTGCCGGGCACACCGCTTGATAATGGTGCATCAACCGATCAGAATGATCAGATAAATTCTAAAACAGCTTGATAAAACAGGCATGTACGAAGCAAAATCAAAAGAAATAGTATTAAGAAGAGTAAGAGAGGCGCTGGCTAAGTCGGCGCCTTTTCTGCCTCCTACCCCTGATTTCACGTCTCCACTGCACCCTGTAGTGCCTGTAGAAGATATGTCCATTGTGTTTGCACAAAACTTTATCCGCAACAGCGGCCAGTTCGTGTATTGCGAGAACCAGGAGGATTTTTTTGACCAGCTCTACATCTATAAGAAAGAGCAAAACCTCCAGCACCTCTACGTGTGGGAGCGTAACCTGCAGAATGCCCTGGCGCATGCAGGCATCGAGTTCAGCGACAATGAGGAAACCTTTGTAAAAGATGCTGAGGCTAGCCTGACGACCTGCGAATCGCTGATTACGCGCACAGGCAGCATTTTAGTGAGTTCTGCCAATGCCGGGGGGCGTAGATTGAGCATTTACCCTTCTACCCACATGGTGGTGGCACAGGCCAGCCAATTGGTGCCCGACATTAAGGACGCGCTGCAACGTATCCGCAACAAGTATAAAGATAACAACTTCCCATCTATGGTTTCGATGGTGAGTGGGCCAAGCCGGACAGCCGACATTGAGAAGACGCTGGTGATGGGTGCCCACGGCCCTAAAGCCTTAGTCCTGTTCCTGATTGATGACCTTCCGAATTAACGAGCTTACACCAGGTAAGAAAGTATACTTTGCCTCCGATTTCCATTTAGGCGTACCCGATGCTGAAACCAGCAAAGCAAGAGAGAAGAAAATTGTGCGCTGGCTGGAGATGGCGCAGCAGGATGCAGCAGCTATACTTTTAGTAGGTGATATTTTTGATTTCTGGTTTGAGTACAAGCATGCTATCCCCAAAGGATTTGCACGGATGCAGGGCAAACTGGCAGAACTAACGGATGCCGGTATTCCCGTGCTTCTCTTCACAGGCAACCACGATATGTGGATGTTTGACTACTTTCCGGAGGAACTTGGTATCCCGGTGCTCCGCAAACCCATTTCCACCACTTTCGGAGGTAAGACTTTTTACATCGGGCACGGCGATGGGCTCGGCCCCGGCGACCATACCTATAAGTTGCTGAAGCGGGTATTCGATAATAAGGCGTGCCAGTGGCTTTTTGCGCGGGTGCACCCTAATTTAGGCATTGGCGTAGCCAGCATGTGGTCCAGGAGGAGCCGCATCAGCAACCTGGAGAAAGACGAGCCTTTTTTAGGCGACAAGGAATGGCTGGTACAGCATTGCCGGGAGGTGGAGAAAGAACAGCACCATGACTATTATATCTTCGGGCACCGCCACCTGCCCCTCGACCTACCCATCGGTGAAAACAGCCGCTATATGAACTTAGGAGAATGGGTCAATTTTTGCACCTATGCTGTATATGACGGAGAAACGCTACAACTAAAAACCTTTGAAGGCTAAGGTATATATAGTCCCCCTCTTGTTGGTGCTGTTTCTGACAGCAGGAAATGCGTTTGCCCAGCAGGAAGAAGTAACACCACAGCTTGTTTATAGCCACAGCATTCCGCATCGTTCCCCTACCAGCATTTCACAAGACCGCAACGGCCATCTGTACGTGCTGGACCCGATGCATAACCTCCTGCGCCTCGATTCATTGGGCCAACCGTTGGATACCTTCTCCCCCCCTACCCGCGGGCGCATCAGCAACATAGAAGCCTGGAGCCCGATGAAGATCCTGCTCTTTTATGAAGACAGGCAAACGCTGCTTTTATTAGACCGGTTCCTGCGCCCTATCAGCAGCACTGATCTGCGCGACATCAATTATGAAGGCATTGCCAGGGCTGCCACGCTTTCATCGGATGACAGCTTCTGGCTATTTGATGAAACAAACCTGACACTAAGCAAACTGGACCTGCGCCTGCGCAAGGTAACGGTAGAAACCCCGCTCAACCTGATACTGGACAGGGAGCGCTTTGATGTGCGCCAACTGCGGGAGTACCAAAACATGCTGTACCTGCTGGACTTTAACAACGGCATCTATGTGTTTGATAACCTGGGCAATTACAAAAAGAGCATTCCTTTCAAAGGACTTTCTTATATAGCCTTCCGGGGAAATGAGCTGTATTTTGTGCAGGACGGGCAGCTGATTTTCTACGATCTGTATACTTCTGAAAAGCGAACTATAGCATTGCCGGTGAAAGAGCATTATGTAACAGCGCTGGTCGGAGATAAGCAGCTATACCTCTTTACCAACGAAAAAGCAGACATATACCTTTGGCAGTAACAGGTTATTTAGCGCCTGAAAACAGCTTTAGCCCCACCACACCGGTAATAATCAGCAGAATACAAAAGATACGGATGAAGTCGCGCGGCTCGTTGAGGAAAACAATCCCCAATATAGCCGTGCCCGCTGCTCCTATACCCGTCCAGATGCCGTAGGCGGTACCCAGCGGCAGGTATTTCATGGCCTGAGACAGCAGCACAAAGCTTAGGATCATCACGATTACAGTTACGACACTCACTCCTAACTTCGTGAATCCCTCACTGTACTTCAGCCCAAAGGCCCAGCCGATTTCACATATACCTGCCAATATCAGGTAAAACCACGCCATGTTCATAGTACAAGTATTCTGTTTGAAGAGCAAAGATACGCAATAGCTGCGGCTGACCTGCTCATTTCTCCCATCTGTGCCGTTTGCTTTTAAATGCAATCAAGCAGCAAAGGTAATGAGCCGCACCTAACTAACTGTCATTTTACTTATTGTCTCACGAAGTATAGTGGCAGCCTTCATAACACTCAATTATATTCCTCAGTCAAACTCAGTTTTAGCTTTACGGTACGTAATAAGCTATACAATAGGAAGCAGCATTTCATATTGTCTGAGCATATGCGTGAAGTGGCGCCGCTCGAGGTATGACAGAAGTGATGTGGCAGAGGTGTCAATGTTCACGAACATAAGAGCTGGGGCAGTTGTGAGACGCACGGCCTCTTGCAGCAGGGCTGTACCAATACCCTTTCCGCGCCTGCTCTTGTCTACTGCAAACTGTGCAACAGAACCTGTGTTTGGGAAGAATATAATATAGCCCACAACCTCCTGTTCCTTATCCCGCGCCTCCAGCACCACCTTCTCATCAGGGCTTTTCATGATTGCCTCCCCCGTGTTTTGCCAGGATGGTTCTGCATCCCAAAAACAGCTGTATGTTTTCCAATCAGGTTTACTGATGGCGGCAATCGTAATTGCATCAGGAACCTCTACCTTCAGCAGCATTTCCTTCTTCAGGGTCCGGAACAGTTCTAAAGAGCGCGTCACCTTAAATCCAACGGCTTTATAAGCTCTTAGCGCAGAGGCATTTTCCCGTATTACTTCCAACTGGCACTGCTCTATACCGCTCTCCCTTAATTTGGGCAACATGAAGGCGTAAAGCTGCTGCGTAAGTTTGTGTCCCCGGTACTGTGGCAGCACGCCGGTACCGGCATTATAGGCAGTCGGAGTACCATGCCATTCTCCCAAACCAGTCAGTATAAAACCCGCCATTTTAGTGTCCACATACGCCGCAACACAAAAAGAAGGCTCAACTCCCTCACGCTTTACTTTTGTTTTAAACTGTTCCGCATTCAGCTGGATGGGAACCAGGTAATCGGCAAACGACTGCAGAAAAGTTTCGTGCAGCTCAGGCAGCTCTTTTTCAGAGAGAAAGGAAAATCGAAAGTCTGGCATTTTCAAAGTAACATTAATGGCTCTAATGGTTTACGTCCAGCCACAGAAAAGTTTGATGCCTTTTCTGCTATGAACGTGGCTGGCAATAGTTTATAACTCCTTTACTACCTGCACCGTTTATAGTACCTACACATAATGCCAGTGCAACTGGCAAAGATATATAAACCTAAAACCTAAAACACAAGCTATGAAAGCAGCAGTATTTCACAAAATGAAAGATATCCGGGTAGATAATGTAGAAGACCCGCAAATCCTTGATCCGCGCGATGCAATTATCCGTGTTACCTCCACAGCCATTTGCGGCTCCGATCTCCACATTTACAACGGCATGATTCCTCAACTAGGCAACATGGTAATGGGGCATGAATTTATGGGAGTGGTAGAGGAGACCGGTGCCCAGGTGAAGAATGTAAAAAAGGGTGACCGCGTAATTGTCCCTTTCCCTATCTCCTGCGGTAGTTGTTTCTTCTGTCAGCACGGGCATTACCCTCACTGTGAAAATTCTAATCCGGAGCATTATGGTCCTGAAGGTGGCCTGATGACAGAAAAAGGCGCTGCTCTATATGGCTACACAGACTTGTATGGTGGCTATGCCGGAGGGCAGGCTGAATATGTGCGTACGCCTTTTGCCGACACGGGCTTGGTTAAAGTCTCGGATAGGTTTACTGACGAGCAAGTACTCTTCCTGACTGATATCTTACCTACCGGCTACTCAGCTGTGCATTGGGGCGAGGTAAAAGGAGGCGAAACAGTAGCAGTGTTCGGCTGCGGCCCGGTGGGCCTGATGGCGCAGAAGGTAGCCTGGATCAAAGGAGCTAAAAGAGTGATTGGCATCGACCTTGAAGACTACCGCCTGGACATGGCACGGCGTTCAGCCAAGTCAGAAACCATTAATCTGAAAGATGTAGACGCTGTTGAAGCCATTCGTGAGATGACAGGCGGACGCGGTGCTGATGTATGTATAGACGCCGTAGGTATGGAAGCCGATAAGTCGCTCTTGGATCGCGCCATGTCTGTGCTTCATATGGAGAAAGGAACGATCAATGCGCTCAGGATGTGCTTAAGCGCTGTACGCCGGGGTGGTATAGTCTCTGTAGTAGGTGTTTATGGTACCCCTTTCGACAACTTCCCGTGGCACCAGATATTCGACAAAGGCTTAACCATTAAGGCAGGGCAAGCACCTGTTCAATTCTTCGTAGACGAATTGTATAGTTGGGTAGACCAAGGCAAAATCGTATTGGATGATATCATCACCCATACGCTACCCCTAGAGCAAGCCTCCCATGCGTATGACATCTTCAATAAAAAAGAAGACAACTGTGTGAAAGTGGTGCTGAAGCCGTAAGTTTCTGATGTTCTATAATCAGCGGCTTCGAATGGAGCTGCTGGTTATAAGAACTTAACCTTTTCTTTGAAAGCTTTTGGCAAACGCTCCACCCGCTGTTTGTACTGTTCATCTCGTTCTCCAATGAACCATGCAAATGAAAAGGCACTGCGGTTACAAAGAGCAGCATACATACCTACAGAACTTAGAAATACAAAAAAGGTAACCTGTTTCACTCGCCTATCTCCGGCAAGTCGTTCTAAGCAAACCTCAACTGGCAGCACATCCACTTTTACACCCTTTCCGCATTCTGCAATAATATCTTTGATAGTCTGATGTTGCGTAGTTGTATTGTAATGCTCAGGATGCAGTTTTAGCCAGATATTTGTTATGCCTTCTGTTTTAAAGTAATTAAAAGCAGACTTTAGTCCCTGCTTATACACACCTTTACGAACCCTTCCGTATTCAAATAAAGCATCTAACACTAATACAGCTCCTTCTATACCTGCGCTTTCTCCTTGATTGATGAAAGGATTGGGAAGTATGAGGCGGTTGGCAAAATCAGGAAAAGAGGTTGCCTGTAACCCATAAACTGCATCATATTCTGGTTTAAAGAAGAGCCTATCAGCTGCTAGCCTCCCCTTATAATTGAGATACAGCAGAACTTTATAGGCCATGGTAGAAAGTCCTGCCGGACAGAGTACAGCATTTACTTCATCCAGTGGATGATAGGAATACAGCCCCTCTTCCAAGAAACTAAATCCCTTACACTTTTTGTGGCTGATAAATAACCTGATGAAATCAATTCCAGTTTGGTTGGTATAAATTTTAAAAGCGTCGCCAAACGTAATCTTCTCAACAAAGGCATCAAACTTCCGAAGCCTTTCCCAACCTTTCCAAAATTTTCTCTTCACGGCGAAGGTGTTCACCGGATGATGTGTAAAAGGGAGATCTACCTGCTGCATACCTACAGGCGGATGATGAGGTTTGAACTTTCGCCCATACATTAGAACACAATCTGAGTGGTTCAGTTTGCGATACTTTATCACTTCAAGTCCTACATAGTAAGTAATGTAGCTATGTATGTAAAAGAGATGCTTCATAAAGTATTACTGCTAATCTTCCTTTTAACCAACAAAACCAGACTAATCGCACCTAAAACAGCAGTAATCAGAAGCTTTGAAATTATAGATACATCCGCCAAAAAACAAACCCCCAGCAGCGCTATAACGTTCACAGGCAACCACAGCCATGGGTAATAGTTAACCTGCCTTATCTGCTTGTATTCTTTCAGCAGATAACCGGCATAGCCCATATACATCAGAGCAGCAAAGGTGGTGAAAGCAGCAGCTTCGATGCCGTAGAAAGGGATGAGCAAGAAATTAAGCACCACATTACCAGCGCCTGCTATAGTCGATATCTTCCACAGCGCCTTTGTCTTTTCCTGATACACCAGTTGGTTCACCACCGCCAGGTACATGGGTTTATAACTGTACCCCATCAAGATGATAATTGCCAGGGGGTAGGCAGCTTGCAGCACCTCATTCTTTATGAGCAGGAAAAATATTTCTTTCATCCACAATGCGACCAGGGAGGTGACTGCCAGGTATAAGATCTGCAGCGAAAAAGTAAGCTGCCTTGCCTGCAACGCCGCCTCCTGGTCATCGGGCTTGGCATACAGGCGCATATACACTGGGCCTGCTGCCTGTACTACTGCGTTGGAGGCAGCGGCAAAATAAAGGCCAAAGCTGGAGGCAATGTTGTAGAAGCCTATGCGTGGAAGCGGTACCCGCAACACGTCCATCACCAAACGGTCAGAAGTATCTAAAAGAAAAAAAGAAAAATGATGCGGTATAACATGAAGCGACACCCGTAGCGAACGCTTAATGCGCTGCCAGTTAAAGTTAAAAATCGGCATCATCTGCTCTTTCACGTAAATCAGAGGGCTGTAAATCAGGAAACCTACTACTGTTCCTATAAAGTTTGCGTAAAACCAGCCCATGTAGCCCATCCGGAGGTAAGCAATAGTATAGATGTTAAGCACCACCACCAGCGTTCCCACCACAAAAGAGCGCAGGGCAACAGGGAAAGGCCGCTGCAACATCTGGTAATACATTCCTCCCAAAAACTCTGTGCTGTTGAAAAGCATGGCAGGCAACACGTTTAACAGTATAATCTGCCACCTGTTTTCAACAGCCCCTTCCGGTATAGCCCAATAAAGCACCGCACCCAGCACTACACTGTACACCACCGACCAAAGCAGCGTAAAACCATGCAACTGCCGCCAAACCCACTTATAGCGGGTAGGGTACCGGGCAAAGCTGTTCACCATCACCACAGACAAGCCCAGCGACTGCATAATCCCCAAAGCGCCCACATACGCTGTTACAACACCTGCCACGCCATAATCAAATGTAGTCAGATAGCGTGTGATGACAGGTAACGCCAACACTCCTGCCAGACGTGGCACCTGCGCCGCCAGCCCATAAATAGCCGCATGTGAGAGAAGTTTCCGAAGCATCACCTAAAATTATACTTAAATTCTCAGCCTCCCCCTACCTGCCGCATTTTTTCGTGTTCATCCGTTTATGATCGCTTTTTTCAGCAACAGCCGCACCAAAAGCACTTGGCAAGTGTTGCAAAGCGGGTAGTTTTAATGGTTACAACATAAAAGCCTGAAAAATTATTATATTTGTTAATTAACTGATTTAGAAAACAAGAATAGCCTAGCTATATAAGGAGATATAAAAGTGGGATGTAGTTCATGTTCTAGTGGCGGATGCAGTACCGGCGTAAGCGGCTGCAAAAGCAACGGCGGATGCAGCACAGGAGGCTGCAACCGTTTAAACGTATTCGATTGGCTTAGCGACATGGAGTTACCAACGTCGTTTGAGGAGTTCGATATTATAGAAGTAAGATTTAAGGGAGGTCGCAAAGACTTTTTCCGTAATGCAAACAGGCTGGAGCTGACTACCGGCGATGCCGTGGTAGTAGATGTTCCAAACGGTCACCACATTGGTTTTGTGTCGCTGAAAGGAGAACTGGTGCGCCTGCAGATGCTGAAGAAGAAGGTGGATAACAACGAGGAGATCCGCTCTATTTACCGCATCGCCAACGAGCGCGACATGGAGAAATTTCAGGAGGTGCGCGACATGGAGGCAACTACTATGTACCGTGGCCGTGAGATTATCCATAGCCTGAAACTGCGGATGAAACTGTCGGACGTGGAGTACCAGGCTGATAGAAGCAAGGCAACTTTCTACTACTCCGCCGATGACCGTGTAGATTTCCGTGACCTGATTAAGAAGCTGGCAGAAGAGTTTAAAGTGCGGATAGAAATGCGCCAGATTAGCATGCGCCACGAAGCTGGCCGCCTGGGCGGCATTGGTTCCTGTGGCCGTGAACTCTGCTGCTCTACCTGGCTCACCGACTTCAAAAGTGTGTCTACCACAGCGGCGCGTTATCAGAAC
Organism: Pontibacter diazotrophicus; assembly: GCF_003367245.1. GTDB lineage: Bacteria > Bacteroidota > Bacteroidia > Cytophagales > Hymenobacteraceae > Pontibacter > Pontibacter diazotrophicus. The sequence goes on from NZ_QRGR01000010.1 coordinate 85,955, forward strand.
CTGTCGCTTAACCCTAGCAAGCTTTCCGGCCAGTGTGGCCGCCTGAAGTGCTGCCTGAATTATGAGTTGGAGACGTATATGGATGCGCTGAAGGATATACCAACAGTAAACCGGCCACTGCAGACGCAGCAAGGTGATGCCATGCTGCAGAAAACCGACATCTTTAAAAAGATGATGTGGTTCGGTTATAAGGGAGACAACAACTGGTACCCTGTGCCAGTGGCGCGCGTGCATGAGATATTGGAGCAGAATGCCAAAGGTGTGGCGGTAGAAGCGCTGTTGCTGGAAGTGCCTGATGAACCGAAGCAGAATGAGTTTGTGGCGCAGGTAGAAGGAAACTTGGAGCGCCTCGACGACAAGTTCAAGAGCAAAAAGAAGAAAAAGAAGAAGAAAAGACCAGCCGGTGCAGCTGACCAGCCAGCGCAGGCCGAAGCACAGGAGCCAAGGCAGAAGCTAAAGCAGGAGAAAAGCCAGGGGCAACCAGCAGAGCAGGGCCAGACACCTGATAAGCAGCGGCCTTCCAGAAACAGAAACCGCAACAAAGAGGCGCGCGGACCACGTGAAGGAAGAGAAAACCGCGAGCCTAAAGAAAACAGGGATAACAAAGAGCAGAATCGGGAACCAAGGGAAAAGAGACCTGCCAGGCCACCAAAATCTGAGTCTCAGAAGCAGGCGCCAGGTCAGGCGAATACCGATGGGCAACAGCCTAAAAAGCAGCGCTCACGCAAACCTTTCAGAGGCAAAAAACCCGATCAACCTAATAAACCACCGCGTACGGATGCATAAAGCTTTAGTGGTGTGGGTGGCGGCTTTACTGATACTAACAGGCTGTGATCCGGAACGGGTGTACGAGCAGAACGTCGATCTGCCCGAAAACAACTGGCAGATCGACAATGCACCGATTTTTGAGTTTGAGATTCAGGATACGACACAGGTATATGATGTATATATCAATGTGCGCTACAACCTGCAGTACGATTATTATAACCTGTACCTGCGCCACCAGCTTATTGGCCCGGACAGTACGCAGTTATCAGCTTCGTTACACGAGTTGCTGCTGATGGACCCCAAAACCGGCCAGCCGCTTGGAAGCGGCTCCAGCGATACCTATGATGTACAGGCACTAGTGCTGGATGATATACAATTCAGTAAAGCGGGTACTTACAAGCTCCAGCTAACCCAGTATATGCGCCGTGACCCGCTGCCCCATATAATGGCTGTAGGCGTGCGGGTAGCAGAAGACCCGGCGAGCAGTAAAGGCGAGCAATAATTAAAAAATTTCTGAAACAAGAGCCCCTGCAGAAGCAATATATGCATCTGCAGGGGCTCTTGCCTTTGGCACCTTTTTTAACTGGCCATGTGTTTTTAGAATTCCGTATCAGGATAAAAGAGGCGGCAACAAAAGGTGTCGCGCTTTAGTATGCATATAGCACACCAACCATATCATCACCTGTAAAAGCATGAAGAGCACCCTCATTATACTTGGGTTTTTATTTACCCTTTTCTCCTTTCTCCCACTTATAAAAACACCGCTTTGGTGGGTCAGGGTGCTGGACTTCCCGCGCCTGCATGTAGCTGTTCTGCTAACTGCCGTTCTGGTTGCCTATCTATATATGTTTGGTGTAGATGGGACAGCAGAAACAGCCATGATTACTACATGGTCGCTAGCTATTTTAAATGAGGTGCGATTTATCTACTACTTTACACCACTGGCAAAAAAAGAGGCGCTTCGCTCGGAACAGCAAAAGCCTGCTAACGCTTTCACGCTTATGATTGCAAACGTGCGCATGGTGAACAAAGAGTATGAGAAATTCCTGCAACTGGTACTGAAAGAGAACCCCGATATGCTGGTGATGAATGAACCTAACCAGGCCTGGCACGAGAGTGTGCGTCACGAACTGGACAGGCGCTACCCTTACACCATAAAGAAGCCGCTGGAGAACACCTATGGTATGCTGCTCTGGAGCAGGCTAAAGTTACACGAAAGCGAAATCAGGTTTTTAGTAGAAGATGGCATTCCGTCGTTTTATACAGTGGTAGAGCTGCCAAGCGGCAAAAAGTTTGATTTGTTTACTGTGCACCCACAGCCTCCGCGCCTCATGAAAAATACAGAGACGCGTGAGGCGGAACTCCTGCTGATAGCCAAGCAGTCGAAAAAAACAAAATACCCCAGCGTGGTAGCCGGCGACCTGAATGACGTGGCCTGGTCTAAAACCACGAAACTTTTCAAAGAGATAAGCGGCATGATAGACCCGCGTGTGGGTCGTGGCTTCTACAACACTTACAGCGCTTTGGTGCCCCTCTTCCGTTACCCCCTGGACCACGTGTTTTATAACCCTGAATTCAGACTAGTGTCGCTGCAAAGATTGGCGAAGTTTGGTTCAGACCATTTTCCGATAGCTATTACGCTGAACTATGAACCGCAACATGAAGAGGAACAGGAGCACCATGTGGCAGACCAGGAAGACAAGCAGGAAGCAGACGAACTGATACAGGAGGGGCTGGAGAAAGGCGAAGAACGCAGCAGAGAAGAGCAGGAAAATAAAAAACCCGCTCAGTTAAACTGAGCGGGTCAAAATAGATGAATGGTTGCCTTTCGGCACTATATGTCTTTAACTTAGATACGCTCTACGTTAATTGCATTCAATCCTTTTTTGCCATCCTTCACTTCGAAAGATACACGGTCATTTTCGCGAATTTCATGGATCAGACCAGACTGATGCACGAAGATGTCCTGGTTAGTATCATCGGCAACAATGAAACCGAAACCTTTAGATACGTTGAAGAATTTTACTTTACCTGTTTTCATTACAATAAATTTATTAATTAATGAAGCAAAGTTAAGTATAACTTCTGATATAATAACTTCTTTTTAAAAATAAATAACAAATACACCATCAGGTACTTAGGCTTTTTGCCAGCACATTTCCGCCACGCCAGCCTTCCCCCAAGGCACTGTATTTCCCATCGCCAAGGCACCCGCTTTAGAAGGTTTTACCTGAGCTGATTCACACCTGTTTTGAACATACCGGACAGCGATCCAAAAATAACTATGTCACGTGTGGTTCGTATAGTTAAAACGTTCAGTTACACCAAAAAGACAGTTTAACCACAATCTATTTTGGTATAACGAAAACTACAAATCAGCCACATCTGCGCCCCTGTGGCTTACCTGTTCGGGGCCTAAAACAAACTTAATTTTTAACTATATAATCTAAGGAGAACAAACTATGAAAGACACAGAAAAAGATCAGAACTCGAACGAATCATCAAATCAGTCGGGTAGCACATCTAATACACCAAGCTCATCATCATCAGGTAGCACCACCAGCGGATTTGGAGCAAACAAAGACTCAAGTTCAACCTCACCTTCCGGTTCTACTTCATCAGCATCTAAAGACAACAGCAGCAAGACATCTGCTTCCGGATCTAAATCATCATCCACAAAAGCGAAGTCTAGCTCATCTTCTAAAAAAGAAGGTAAAACAACTGATACCAAGAGTGGGAAATCAACAAGTTCGACACCGTCGGGCAGTACCTCTTCTTCTAAAAGTGACAGCACCTCAGACAGCTCTTCTGATAGAAGTTCAGATTCATCCCGCGGCCAGCTTTCTGAATATGGCAACTACGGTTCTATGACCGGCAGTTCTTCTGATCAAACCTCCCAAACCAGCACTGGACAGGGAAGCTACGGCAATCAGAATTACAATCAAGGCTCTGGCAGCAACCAAAGCTCCGGCAACCAAAGCGGGTATGGCTCGCAGGGTGGCTATGGTTATGGTTCGCAGAACAGCAACTATGGCGGCCAGAGCGGCTATGGTTACCAGGGAGATTACGGCTCACAAGGCAGCTCCGGCGGCCAGGGTGGCGGCTATGGTTCTTCAAGCCAGGGTAGCTCCGGAGGAATGGGTTACGGTTCACAAGGTAACTATGGTTCTTCAGGACAAGGCTCACAAGGTGGCTACGGATCAGGCCAGGGTGGCTATGGTTCTCAGTCTGCCAGCGGTTCGCTCGGTGGCTTTAACTATGGCAACCAGGGCGGTATGGAAGGCAACCGCACAAGATTCCAGGACCAGGACTATGGCACTAGCCGTGGTGGCATGCAGGGCGGCTATCAGGACAGAGAAGGCGACAGACAAGGAGGCATGATCTCTGGTGGTACTTCTGGTGCTTTTGGCACACAGGGAAATTCCTCCCAAGGCAACTATGGCAGCTACGAAAGTGGCCAGAGTGGCAACTTCGGCAACATGGGCGGTGGCTATACCAGCAGTAACCAAGGCGGACGAGGCGGCCAAGGGGGCTACGGCTCACAAGGCAACTACGGCGGTCAGGGTGGATATGGTTCCTCACAGGGAGGCGACCAGGACCGCAACAGAGGCTACGGCATGATGAACGACCAGGGCGGCATGGGCCGTTATAACCAGCAAGGCTCCCGTGGCCAGGGTGGCTATGGCTCACAAGGCAACTATGGTTCCTCATCACAGGAGTATGGCTCGCAGGGTGGTTATGGCTATGGCTCAGGTCAGGGTGGTTCCGGATCCAGCATGTCGGGTGCCGGTACGTCCAGATCCTCTGACAGCGGTAACTACGGCGACAGAGACCGTTATGGCTCTATGGGCTACGGTTCGTCAAGAGGCATGAGCGAGTATGATAACGACAACAGAGGCTCTTCAAGAGGCTACGACTCTCAAAGCTCTATGCAGGGCGGCTACGGCAGCCAGGGCGGTTACGGCGGCTCCAGAGGTGGTTCATACAACGACGAGTATGGCGACAGCGACCGTTCTTCTGCAAGGTTTGGCTCACAGGGCAGCGACTATGGCCAGGGAGGCTATGGCTCTTATGGCTCCAGTTCAGGTGCAGGTGGCGGCTATTCTTCCTCTAACAGAGGTGGTGGCTATGGTTCCGGATCATCAGACCAAGGCGGCTATGGCGACAGCAACAGAGGCCGCGACATGAGCGGTGGCTATGGCTACGGTTCTGGCAGTTACCGTGAGGGCGGCTACAACCAAGGCGGCCGTGGTGGCGACCAAAGCCGATATGGCTCTATGGACAGCGGCACTTCTTATTACAGCGACAACCGCGGTTCCAGCTCACGTGAGAACTATCGTGGCTATGGCGGCAACCAGGGCGGTGGCAGTCAGGGTGGATACGGTTCCTCTAACCAGGGTGGTGACCAGGACCGATACCAGTCACGACGCAGCGACCGTTACAGAGACATGGACAGAGACTAAGTTAGTCACACATAATAAATAACAGAAAGCCACTCCTTTTGGGAGTGGCTTTTTTTGTACCGAATTCACTAACAGGGCGCTAACCTGTTCTTCTTCCTGAAAATAAGCATTGCCGCTGCTTCTATTCAAAGGATTCCTGATGGTCTTTTACAAACTGCCGAAAGGAATGAGGAGGGCGGCCGGTAAGCTGCTGCACCGTATCTGTTGTATCGCTGAAGCGGCCTTCGCTGTAAGCACTCTCCAGTTCCAGCATGGCATCTACCATCCACTCAGGCGCTTTTTTTTCCAGCATGGCACTTCTGGCAGCATCCGCCGGAACATCAACATACTGCACCTGCGTTCCGGTTACCTCCCCGATAATCTGCGCTGCTTGCTGGTTTGAGATAGCCTCTGGTCCAGTCAGTTCATACGCTTTTCCTTCATGGCCAGAGCCAAGCAGCACCTCCACACCAACAGCAGCAATATCGCGCACATCAATAAGCCCTATTTTTCCATTGCCGGTGGAGTGATAGAACCGGCCCTCGTTCTTAATGCTTTCCGCATCGTAGTGAATATAGTTCTGCATAAAGGAAGACGGCCGCAGGAAAGTATAGGGAATGCCGCTGTCTTCAATGTACTTTTCAATTTCTCTGTGCCAGCGACCAAGCATAAAACCCGGCGCTGTATCAGCATGGATAACTGATAGCTTCACAAGGTGCTTTACACCTTGCCTCTTCGCTTCGTCTACCAATGTTTTCGCCATTTGCACCTGGTCGTTTGTGAAAGGCGTCACCATAAAAACTTTGTCCACGTGCGTGAAGGCTGCATGTAGTGATTCCTGATCTTTAAAATCCATCTCCACCACTTCCACATTAGGCAGCCGCTTCAGGTTTTCGCCTTTAATGATAGAGTGAACCCCTGCCCGCACCCGTATATCCTCATCCATCATAGAAAGCTGTATGGCCACCTCTTTCCCAACGGTGCCCGTAGCGCCCGTTACCAATATCGTCTTATGCATAGTTTTATCTCTTAGCGTTATTCCTCCTCTTACGGCTATTTCAGGAATGTTGATTGGTCTTCCGCGCAAAACCGTATCTCTTCCTTTTATACCTTTGTTGAAGAGCGTGATAAATAAGACAAAAGCTCTCGCTCACTATGATTTGCGAAATGCTTACTCTTTACTGTTTAATGTAACAAGGTACATTTTCCCATTTTCGTTGGTGATGAGGATTTGGTTTGGCGAGAGGTATAGTATGGCTTCGGCCTGTCCTGTTCTGGCTATAGGCAGACAGCTGCGTTTGCCGCTGAAGTTAACTTGACCGTCTTCCATCTCAAAAAGATATAACCTTCCATAGCCTAACAAAGCAAATTGGTCTTGCGCCGGGGATAGAGCAGCTGCCGTAATCGGAGACTTTACGCGAAGCTCTTCCTGAGGTGCTAAAGTATGATCGCCTCCTTTAGCGGGCAGGCTGTAGCGCTTCGTAATGGTTTTGCGGAGAGCGCGACTCTTGGTGAAGAGGTAGAGGCTGTCAGCGTGATAGAAAAAGCCTTCCAGGTCGTAGTGGCGTTCGGCACGCGGCGGCGGGAAATCAGTCTGATCGGCGTAACTGAAGCGGATGGTGTCTTCTACAGTCTTTGTCTCCGGCTGTACTTTATATACCTGCAGGTTCCGGCGGGTGTTGGCATTGTTCCCAAAGTCTCCGATGTAAAGCTTTCCCTGATCATCCTCCGCCAGATCTTCCCAATCCCTGTTGGGCACCTGCAGCGGTACCGTTTGCAGCAACTCTCCTTCTAGGTTAAACAGGTATAAAGCATTCAGCGACCCGCCATCAGAATGCGTCCAGTAAGTAGAATCGGAAGCGAAGGCCAGGCCGGAGCTTTCGGAGATGCGGCTGTCGAGGCGACCTATCCTTTGTACCTCCACGTCATAAGCTTTCCGCAGGCGCTCAAAGTCGCTGTTGCGCCTGTCGGAGCCGCAGCCGCAGAACATGGCTTGCAGGTAAACATATACCGTGAAGAGTTTTATGAGCATGTGTTTTTTTGTTTGATATCAGGAACGAAGCCAAAGGGCTCCTAAGAGGGATCCAACCTGCGCAGCACTTCCTCTGGGTCTGCCCAAAACTGCCGGCTGTATATTCTTAAAAAAGGCCAGTGGCGCTGCTGCAGAAGCTGAGGCACATCGGCGTGCGAGTGCCGCACGGAGAGGTGGCTGTAGTATAAATCATCATCCGTCAGCACGACACCAGTGTATTGCTGCCCCTGCACCTGTGTGAGGTCTGCAAACGGCACTTCCTGCTGCAATGATGCTACCTCCTGCTGCAGGAAAGCTTTCAGCATAGGCACCTGTGTGGCAATAGCAGTCTGCTTCGGCCTATACTCGAAATACCGCCTGCTCACCTGCTGCGCATACTGCAGGTACGCCTGCAGGAGCTTCGGCCCCGGGTGAAGCGTGTTATCCACCAGCAGCTGCTCTGCCCTGATGCTGCTCACCACCATTATCTGCTGTTTGGCTCGGGTAATAGCCACATTCAGGCGGTTCGCCCCTCCTGCCTGGTTCAGGCTACCGAACTGCATGGCCATGCGTCCGTTGGCATCGGGCGCGTATCCCACTGAAAGAATAATGACTTCTTTTTCGTCTCCCTGAATATTTTCAATGTTCTTCACCAGCACCGATGGGGGCACCGTTATCCCCTGCTCCTGCGCCTTGTCCTCCAACAGATCCTGCACCAGCATTTGCTGGGTATAGTTGAAGGTGATAACGCCTACCTCCTCCTGCCCTGCCTGCAGCAACTGCAGCACCAGTTCCACCACCCGCTCCGCCTCCGGCAGATTGGCATTGTCCTGCCACTGCCCATATACTTTGATAAACTTGATAGCAGGATTGCGGGCGTTGGCATCCTGCAGCTCGGGAATCAGCTCTAGCTTCTCTCGATAAAAGTGGCGGTTCGAAAACTGTATCAGCTCCGGATAGCGGCTACGGTAGTGTTGTGTAAGCATGACCTGAGGCAAATACAGGCTGCACAGCTGCAGCAACGACTCTGAAGACAGTTCCTCTACCTCATCCCCCTCTGCGGCACTCCAGCGGGCACGGTACAAGTCGGACGGCTTCAGCTGTTGCTCGTCGCCGGCTATCACCATTTGCTTGCCGCGTTGCATGGCAGGTAATCCCGTCTCGGCAAAACATTGGGAAGCCTCATCAAAAATCACAAGGTCAAAACATTGCGCCAGCGGCAGCACCGCCGACACGGTTTCCGGGGACGCCAGCCAACAGGGCACCAGGTTTAGCATCTCTTCGGAGAAGAGCGAGAACAGTTTGCGGAGCGGGTACAGGCTGCGCTTCTTGCTCACCTGCGCCTGTAGCCTGCGGTAGGTTACGGCATTGCCCAGGCGGTTGTGCTCCATACGGCTATAGGTCTGCTCCCGCAGCTGCGACAGCACGATCTCCTGGCTCAGCTCCATTTTCTCCTGCAACAGACCCTGCAGCTCCTTTTCCATCCGATCCAGTTCACCACTCGATGGCATGCGCAGCTCCGGGTGCTCCGCTTCCAGTTCATGCAACCAGGCCAGGTACAGGCTGTTCAGAAACAGGGCCTCCGCTTCCTCAGCAGATTTTTTGCCTTTATTCAGCAGAATTTGAGCCACCTCCCGCTCTGGATTGCTGAGCGCGGCATATACTGTATCGTGTGCCACCAGCGGCTCGAAGTGCTGGTGCAACGCCTGCAGTAACTTCGCGCCATAGGTATCCTTTTCAATTAGCTTTTTAACCTGCCCCTCCGGCAACCACTGCAGCCATGTTTTATACCTGGCACTGAAAGCCTGTATACATTGGCTCAGCGCCTCCAGGTGCGCTACCAGTTCTACTTTAGACAGCAGTTTCTCATCCAGTACTTTATCGTGGTACAGCTGCCGAAGCTGCTTATAAGCTGAAAGGGCCTGCTCTGCCTCCGCCAGCTTTTGCAGTATCTGATCCTTTGAGTCGGTAATCTGCAGTTTATAGTTGATGTTTTTGTTTAGCTGCTGCAGCTGTTCCCCGGCCTCCTGGCGCAAGTCCAGACGCTGCTGCAGTTGTGCCACATGTATCTCGTTCAGCTCCTGCTGATACAGTGCCAGTGCCTCCTGTAGCAGTTTCTTTTCCTGAGAGAAAAACCAACCTATACTCTTTAGCCATTGTCCGCGCTGTTCGTTATAGCTGACAATGGCTTTCTTTAAAGCAGGTAATTGCAGGGCCGGAATGGTGGCGTCGGGGGCAGGCGTAGCCTGGTATATCTCCTTCAGCTTTCTTACCTGCTGCTTTAAATCGTCTGCCTTTATCCGCCCTTTCAGAAGTTCCTGCACCGTTGGCAACACTTCCGGCTGCTGCAACAGCTTTTGTAAAGCGGCTATAGTCGGCAGCGCTGCTTCGAATTTTGCTAGATCTCCTTGTTTGAAAGTATAGCCACTCAGGCTGCTTAGCTGCTGCTGCAGTTGGGAATACTGCGCAGGAAGGTCTTTAATGCTTTGCTCCAGTTCCTGCCGCTGTGGCCAGCCATAGTCCTTCATGCTGTGCCGCTCCCTCCAGACAAAATCATCCTTCTCGAAAGGAATATCTTCCTGCAGGTACTGCCGCAAGCGAGGCAGAAAATCTGCTACAGCAGCAGCGGTAAAATGCCTGTAAACAGGAAGTGGAATGTATGGCTGCTGCAGGCTGCTGCGCAGGTACAGCTCTTTTGGAGACCAGCCACAGCGGCCTGTATCAAAAAGAGCCTGCTTAAATGCTTCCAGCTTTTCGGTGCAGCGGTTAATGCTACGGCTCACTTCCAGAAACCGGCGGTCGGTATAGATGCTGTTGAGGGCGAGGTTCTGCTTTTTATATTCTTCCAGTGCCTCAATCTGTTCAAGCAGCTGCTTGTAAATACTGCTCCGGTCTGCGTTAATATCATGCACGAGGGCAGCAAATTTATCGAGGCCTTTCTGTGCCAGACGCTGGTGCACCACGTCCAGGGCGGCCCGTTTCTGGCTTACCACCAGTACCTTTTTGCCTCTTGCTGTAAAGTCCGACACGAGGTTACAGATTAACTGTGACTTCCCGGTGCCGGGCGGGCCCTGCACCACCAGCGACCTCCCCTGCTTTACTGCCTGTAGTGCCGCTTCCTGCGAGGCATCCATATCGAACACTGTAAAGGTTTGCTGTGCCTGTACAGGTGCGTTAGCGGCTTCAGTTGAGGGGGCAAACAGCTCCACCATATCCTGTAGCCCTTCCTGCTCCAGCAGCGCATCATAGTCTGAGAGCAGGTAAGAGGCCGCCTGCGGGTAGATTCCAATTACTGCCTCCTGCTCCAGGTGCAGTTGCCCCGGCTTCAGTTCTTCCTCAAATTCTGCCTTTTTATAATCACGGAAAGGCTTCAGCTTATCAGTAAAAAACTCACGCCCCACCGTAATGGCCAACTGATGCAATTTCAGCAATTCATAGATTTGCGTGCGGAACTCCAGTGGGTGGTGCGGCAGCGTGCCCAGGTCCAATTCAGTGAGCGGCTCAACCAGCGGCACGCCCATGTAGTGTGCGTAAGCCAGCAGAAAGCTTTGGTTAAACTGCGGCGGTTGTGTGGTATCCGGCACCATTTCCCACTCCTGCGCCCCGTTTACCTGCAGTTGCACAGGAAAAAACAGCAGAGGGCAGCGCACCGTTGTGCCGTCTGAAAATTTGCCGTGCACGAAGGGCCAACCAACATATAACTCCCGACTGCCGCGCTCCTCAAAAATCATGTCGCCCTTGCGCCGGATGTAGCGCAACCGCCGGCTAACCGGCGCCACCGGCGCATAGCGGCTATCGGCATAGGGGCTAAGCGGGACTCTTTTCTTACTAGACAGCAGGTTCTCCAGCACAGCAAAGGCAGGTTTGCTGTTCAGGAAATCCAGTTCCTCCACATCCAGGTGCATCTCCCGCGACAGGCGCAGCAACAGCAAGGCTCTATTGCTGGAGCCCAGGTTGAGTAGCCTGCGTCGGTAGTTTTTAAGGATGTTTTTCATGTGTCGCTGTCCCGTTAACGGTGATACGCTAACGTTAGTCTATCGGAAAAGAAGCAAGTTAGTTTGAATTGGGCTGAGATGGAAGCGAGCTGCCTGGCATGTGCTATCCTTAGGGCAAATGAAATATTCTTCTTCAAGCACCATAGCCTTTTTAAGTCATTTACCTTCAGCTTTATACCATTTTCTAAAAAGCAGCGGCTCCCGGAATCTCTATCATTATTGTGCTTACTCTCGTAAAAAACGTAAAAAATCATTTTTATAATAACCCATTCGTGACCTGCCACAGCCATCGCAGGAAAATATTATTACTAATGGATACTATCAAAAAGCTACTCCCGATTGACCTATACCTGATGCTAACAAGAGTAAGAAATGTGAATGCTCCTGCAGGTAGTGCCGCATTATTAAGCACAATTCTGTACACATTTTCTTTTGCGCATATTTTTATCGGGATTGTATTCTATTACCTGAACACAGATTTATACTTTACCTATACAGAAGAGGATGGCTATATCGAATACTTTACGGCTATACTGATACTGGCAACCTCTGTGCTGTGCTTTTACAAAGCTTCATTTATGGAGGAAAAACTACCGATGTTGTTTTTTTATGCCCTGGCAGTTGTCTTCTTTCTGGGTTTTGGTGAAGAAATATCGTGGGGCCAGCGGATTTTTGGCTTTGCAACTCCTGGAGACTTAGGGCAGATAAACGCCCAAAACGAATTTAACCTCCATAATATACACCTGGATGGCGTAAACCTGAATAAGCTTATTTTCGGGAAATTGCTGTATACCTGCGTCTTTATCTATTTTATTGGTTTTCCTGTATTTTACCGCCGCAAACAACAGTTCCGAAACCTAATCGACAAATTCAGCTTCCCTGTTCCTACCACCACGCAAAGCCTGATATACTTTCTGGCTTTCTTCAGCATTTTACTTATCAGGGATGGTGAAAAATGGGAGTTGCAGGAATTTGCCTTAGCCAGCTTTTTGTTTTTCGCCTTCCTGTTTCCAGCCAATAAAAAAACAGAAAGGCAGCGCTGACTCATTTTTCCTAATCTAAGATAACATGCGGCCTGCTAACCCAGTTTATTCACCTACATGCGCTAAACTGACTGCTCCTGCATTAGTTCAGTTGGCTGCTATGCCTCCTGATGAAATTTTGAGACAACCTTTCGGCGCATATTCTGGTTTCTACTTCAGAAGCACCTCAGGCTATACCTCTTATTGATTGTTATCAGGTTATCTATGAAAAACTATAGCATTCTGTTAAGCTATCTTCTGGTCTCCTTTGCTCTTCTGCTCTCCTCTTGTACCGGCGAGGGAGCAGAAGATCGACAAGGACAAAGAGAGCAGAAACGTAACGGCACTGCCGCTGAGGGAGAAATTGCACGGATGGAGGAGTATACTACCTCCAAGGCATACCCGGCCACTTTCGCGGAAGAAAGCCTGAGAGAGTGGAAGCGGCAGATACCGGAGATACAGAATGTCAGCATCACGTCATCCGCTGATGGCAAACAGGAACCGTCACTCTTCTACGCCTCCGGCTCTGAGCAGAAGAAGCCGCTGCTGGTGGTGCTGCATAGCTGGAGCAGCGAATACCTGCAGGAGGTAAGCCTGCCGTATGCGCTGTGGGCCAAAAAGTACGATTGGGCATTCATCCATCCAAACTTCAGAGGAGCTTTTGACCATCCGGAAGCTACCGCTTCAGATCTTGCTATTCAGGACATTGTGGATGCTGTAAACTATGCGAAGCAGCATACCGATGTGGATACATCCCGCATTTACCTGGTAGGTTCCTCCGGTGGAGCTATGACGGCGCTTGTTGCTGCCGGCCGGCACCCGGAAATATGGGCGGGCGTAGTGGCATGGGTCCCCATACTTGACCTGGTGGATTGGTATGACTTCAATCAGTATTACCCGCACCGGGATTATAACGATCATATTGTAGCTTCCTGCGGAGGTGAGCCTATACCCGGCACCGAAGCCGCAGAGGAATGCAGAAGCCGGAGCCCTATTGCCTATTTAGATAATGCACAGAATGTCCCTATTTTCCTCATACATGGCATCAATGATGTGCTGGTGCCACCAGACCACTCCATACGCGCCTTCAACATCCTTGCCAAACCGGAGGATAGGCTTTCGGAGGAGCAAATGGAGTACATAGTAGATGAGGAGGCCTTACCACCAGGCCTGAACGGCACAAGCAAAGACCCTTACTTTGCAGAACCTGACCCTAATGTTGTGTTCGAGCGGAAATCTGATAATGTAAAACTGGTGCTGTATGAGGGCGTGCATGATATGGGATATAACCCAACGCTGCTCTGGCTTGCTGATCAGCAGCGCTAATGTATACCACAATTGCTTCATGTGAAGAATTGACTCAGTAAAAAATAATACTGAAGGAAGCTTCTAATTCTATTCCTGCCAATGCCTAAAGAACAACTCAGCTTGTTTCCGGAGGATAACCCAAAGCTCCCTGTACTAGACCAGGTATCATCGGGCGGTGTTGCCTTCAGGGTTAGCACTGCCGGAACAGAAGTCGCGCTGATTTCTGTTGGCCCTGCCAGGCGGTGGCAGTTGCCTAAAGGCCTGGTAGATGCTGGCGAAACACCGGAGGTAACGGCTGTGCGCGAAGTGCGGGAGGAGGCTGGTATTGAGACTGAGTTGCTGGATCGCATCCACACCATTGAATACTGGTACGTTGGCAATAAAGGAAAGCAGCGCGTGCGCTTTCACAAGTTTGTTCATTTCTTCCTGCTGCGCTACCTATCCAGGCAAGTACAGGATCATGATTGGGAAGTAAATGAGGCGCGGTGGTTTCCAATTGATGAGGCAAAGAAGCTGCTCACGTTCAAGAATGAGCGGCAGGCACTTGAAAAAGCAATAGAGTTGATACAAGCCTTATAGACTATAAGCTGTATGCCCTCTATAGTTGGAGGTATGGCCTCAGTTTCTCAAACATTTCTGACGTGACAATCCGCACCTTTTGTACGTCCTCCAGCCGTTCGTAATTCCCGTGTTGTTCCCGGTATGCCACGATGGCACGTGCAGCATTAGAGGAAACATACGGATGCACTTTCAGCTCATCAGCCGTAACAGTGTTCAGGTTTAACTGTTGGGGTGCGTATGTGTCAGGCACAAAGGTATATTTCTGCAGGCTGTCTATTATCTCGGGTTGCAGCCCATATACTTCCTTCAGCTGTACGATGGTGTAAAAGCCGCCCAGGCCATCTCTGTACTTCACGATACGTGCCGATAGCTTCGAACCAATGCCCCTGATTTGCTTTAGCTGTGTGGTATCGGCAGTGTTGATGTTGAAAGGAGCCAGAATAAACCGCTCCCGCGGCGGGCGGCTGTTGTTCCAGTTGGGGTCCGGGGCTGGGCGCTCGTTCCGGGCTACATCTTTTGAGCGGCTATACCTGGCTGGCTTTTCCTCCGGCAACTGAATATATGGGTAAAACCGCTGAAAAACGGAATCCGGGAGGCCATAAATTTCGCCTAACTCTGCTTTATAGCTAAAGTCCCCTATTTTGTTGCGGTAGTTGAGGATGCGCTGCGCCAGGTACTTTGGCAAACCATAGTCCTGCCACTCCTCTGCTGTCAGCTGGTTGGGGTTAAAGAGCTGCAGCGCTACTGTTGGCCGCCTGTAGGGGCCAGCAGGATCCGGTTGCCTGGCCTCTAATTGCGCTACCAGGCTGTCCAGTGTTTGTTTGTCGGAGGCGCTGTGGCTGTTAAAGGTTGGGGTATAAAACGTATGAAAAAGAAATGGTGCTGCCGTAAGCAGCACCATTATACCCAGCAACAAAAGGAAACCGTTTACCTCGCTTTGCGAAAAACCAAAGTAACGCCGGACCCAGTGCCTGATCTTTTTCATCCGTTTGATTATTTGCGTGGTACCTCACGCTCCGGCTCATCATCGTTATCGAGATAAGAGTCCGGCTCAGGTCTCGGCGGTGTCGTCATCACCTTTATAAAGAAAAATATCATCAGTCCGGTTACCAGCGTTATCGTGGTAAGCATGACAATAAGTGCAGATGTATTCATGGTTTCTTAGTTAAGTCGTCCTTCTCTAACTCTTTTCTTATACGCTGTGTATACCAGCAATGCCAGGGCAATCCAGACAGCTAACAGCAGGATACGCGACGCGTTTACAAAGAATATCTGGTTCTCGAGCAGTTGTATAGCGGCAGGGTCTGTGGCTGCAGCCAGCTTTTCCTTTAAATCGACGTTCTTTATTTTGTTGATGATGGAGCTATTGTCCAGCACCCAGGGGCCAATCATGGCAGCACCCCAGTCACCACCTTTTGGAGTGAACAGGGAGCCCAGGAACACCCATAACAACAGCAGTGGCGTGATAAACTTGATGATGAATTTATAAAAACCTGGTACTTTGATATCAGAACCGGAGGTAATTTCTCTCCAGCCTTTCCGAATGCCAAACACCCATGAAAACAGGATGGTTTCGAAAAGGGCAAAAACGACCAGCGATACGGTACCAGCCCAGTAATCATACTCATCAAACACGCCATACTTAAAGAACAGCACGGTTGGCATACCCAACAGGAACACGAACAAACCGAATGACCAGGCAGCGGATTTGCGGCCCCAGTTAAACTCATCCTGAAGGAAACCGATCCACGGTGTACCCATGGCCAGCGACGATGTGATACCCGCGAAGAACAACAGGCCAAACCACATCACACCAGATAGAGCGCCTAACAAGTCACCCCATTGGTAGAACAGGTACGGCAGTGTCTGGAAGGCTAACCCCAAACCACCTGACTGCACCATTTCTGACACCCGATCCACCCCCAGGTAACCGATAGAGATTGGGATAAGGATAGCTGCGCCCAGCACTACTTCCACGAACTCGTTCATCCATCCGGCAGACATTGCATTCAGGGCAATGTCATCGTTGCCCCGCACATAGGAGGCATAGCAATGTACCGTACCCATACCTACGGAAAGGGTAAAGAAAATCTGCCCGGCTGCAGCTAACCACACCGTAGGCGACCAAAGCCGGTCAAAGTTCGGAGTCCAGAGGAAGTTGAGGCCAACGGAGCTGTCGTTGATGGCACCGTTCTCGCCGGCAGTAAGCGTAACACCTCTGAAAGCCAGGAAGAGGCCGAATAGAATCAGCATCGGCATACCTATTTTCGCAACACGCTCCACACCTGATGCCAGTCCCTGCGAGAGAATCCAGGTATTCAGTAACAGGCAGAGTACATAGAAAACGATGGGCTCATAAGGCACACCTAACGTAGAAGTACCCAGGCTAACATACGCGCCAAAGAAGTTTGCCACCCCTTCCTGGTCCAGACCGCTGAATGTACCTATAACGGAGTGGAAGACATAAGACAGCGTCCAGGATTCTATGTAGCAGTAGTAAGCAGCCACCGCAATGTTCGTCCAGATACCGAACACGCCAACATACTTCCAGAGGCGGTTTTTGCCCATGGTATCCACGATAAATGGAGTGGAGTGATGTCCGTGCTTCCCCCCGAAGCGGCCCATCGACCACTCAATCCACAAGAGCGGAATACCCATCACCAGAAAACAGATAAGATAAGGGATAATGAAGGCGCCGCCTCCGTTCTGTACCGCCTGTACCGGAAAACGGAGGAAGTTTCCGAGACCCACGGCATTGCCGGCCATCGCTAAGATGAGACCGACACGTGAGCCCCACGATTCTTTGTTAGCACTCATAAATAAGGTAGAAGTGTTAGATTAGTGTTGGTTGATTAAGGTTAGCTTGTAATAGGCTGAATTTAAAGGTTCCAATATAGAGAATGCATCCGACAGCACCATTTAAAATCAGATATTTTTAATATAGCCTGGGGTAAAGCAACAGTTGTCCCCCACTGTTGCTTTACCCCAGGTCTTTAAGACATACTATACTGCCTGCTCCGCCACCATCTGTATGCCCTGCAGAAAAGTGTGTGGCCTGTAACCAAGTTCTGTCTGTGCTTTGCGGATACTGAAGCCGGTGCGCGCCGGCCGTTTGGCTGCCTGCGTAAACGTACTGCCGTCTGCTTTGTCAATCAGCCCTTTGTCCAGGGTGAAGAAATCCGCTACCTGCATCGCCATATCATAAGGCGTCAGCATTTCGCTTCCGGAGATGTTGTAGATGCCTTCCGCATCTTTTTCTACAGCCAGCCAGCAGCCCATGGCCAGGTCCTCGGCCAAGGTAGGCGTACGAAATTGGTCGGTTACTACTTTAATCACTTTACCAGCTTGCAGGCTGTCTCTTACCCACAATACTATGTTAGATCGGCCATAGTCATGGGCGATGCCGAATACCAGCACGGTCCGCAGGATGGCCCATTTGCATTTGGCCTGCTTCACTACCTCCTCTGCCTGCAGCTTTGTTTCGCCATAGAAGTTCACAGGGTTTGCTTTGGCTTCCTCATCGTAAGGCCCATCCTCCCCATCAAAAATAAAGTCAGTAGACAGATGCACCAGGTGCACATTGTTCTTTTCGCAGGCATTAACTAAATACTGCACAGCATCACGGTTCAGGAGCACAGCGCCGTCACGGTCACTTTCGCACTGGTCCACGTTGGTCATGGCTGCGGTATGGATGATGTGTGTCGGGCGGAACTCGCTTACAACTCGGTCTACCTCCTCCGGCTTTGTTACGTCCATGCTTCTGAATGGCAGCGTCGGCAACACTTCGGCCAGCTTGTTTTCTCCCCGGCTGGTAGCCAGTAATTCTACATCCTGCCTTGGCAGCAGTAGCTCTGCCAGCTTCTGGCCCAAAAGGCCATTAGAGCCTGTAATCAGTATCTTTTTCATTCGTTATTATTTCTGCAGTGTCTGCGTGTTATAGTCATAATCATACTTTCTGGCGATCTTCCTCTTCCTCATGTTCTCCACCTTCACTTTCATTTTGATGTCGCTCAATGGGCGGTCACGGCCATCTTTGGGCTGCTCTGCTATTTTATCAACTACATCCAGCCCGTCTACCACCTGCCCGAAAACGGTATACACCCCGTCCAGCATAGGAGTGCCCTGCTGGTTCTCTACAATATAAAACTGTGAACCGCTGGAGGCTTTGGAAGGATTCACCCTATCGTCCTGCCGTGCGGCGGCCACGGCACCCCGCACATGCTTGTGCGCCGGATTTATTTCGGCAGGAACGGTATAACCGGGACTACCCGCGCCATCGTTACGAGGCTCACTGTCTTTTGTGTTCGGGTCCCCACCCTGTATCATAAATCCATCGATCACACGATGGAAAGTGGTGCCATCGTAAAAGCCTTCCCGGGCAAGTTTTAGAAAGTTCTCTTTGTGTTGTGGGGTATCATCGAAAAGAATCAGCTTTATTTCACCTTGCGGTGTTTCGATTGTCACCAACTGGTCTTTTCCCTTCGGCTTCTGGGCCAGCACAGCGGCAGGCCAAAGCATCATCATCACGGCCACTATGGCTATACTTTTTAGCAGTCTCATCTCTTAACAAATGGTTTAAACTTCTCGCACTTTTACCTGCGCATAGTTAACAGGTTCTCAAAATTAAGCCTTTTTCGCTTTGCTTTAAGTTTTTTCAACATTTTCTACCCTGATACCGACAGATGATTTTTCAGCAAGTGGCATGTGCATAAGAGAGGCTTTCCCGTATGCACGCCATTTTGTTCTTCAGTATGTTATATTCTGCTTCCCTGAGATAGAAAGTTTGAACACCAAAAGTGTCATTTTATACAATGGCTGGAGGATTTATGCTAAAAAGGATCTGTTGCCTACCCGGTTTTGCATTGATAATTTCATAAATAACTAATCAAAAAGCACTATAAGCAAAGACAGAAATTAAACTTAACCACTACAAAACTGAACTAAAGCAGGCAAAGCAGCTTCATCTTTTAAAATATGATAAAAAATGGTTAATTTTAAGATACTGACAAATCAACTAAACCTACCTGATGAAGAAAATCATCCTATTCACACTATTTTCCCTGTTTTCTTATACCAATCTGCTGGCACAGCCAGAACGAACTTACTCTATTGATGAGCAGATAGATTCTGCTGTTGCACCTACTGCTCAATTCATATCCGATATCATCTTTTATGAAGTTACTATCGGTGGCAACCCTATCCCGCTTATTCTTGTCTGGCTCCTGGCTGGCGCTATCTTTTTCACCTTCTACCTGGGCTTCATTAACTTCAGAGGCTTTAAGCACGCGATAGACATTGTACGCGGAAAATACAACCAGCCTGATGCCGCTGGTGAAGTGTCACACTTCCAGGCGCTGACAGCAGCTGTATCCGGTACAGTGGGTTTGGGTAACATAGCGGGTGTTGCTATTGCCATCTCTCTGGGTGGCCCCGGTGCTACCTTCTGGATGATAATGGCAGGCTTACTAGGCATGTCCTCTAAATTTGTATCCTGTACGCTGGGTGTAAAGTACCGCGACGTGCACGCAGATGGCACGGTGTCTGGAGGACCTATGCATTACCTGAGCAAGGGGCTGAAGGAAAAAGGCATGGGCAAGTTAGGTAAGTTTCTGGCTGCCTTCTTTGCGTTTATGTGTATAGGCGGCGCTTTCGGAGCCGGCAACATGTTCCAGATTAACCAGGCGACACAGCAATTTATCAGCGTGACAGGTGGCGAGGCCTCTTTCTTCGCTTCCGGAAACGCCTGGATTTTCGGCCTGATCATGTCGGTGCTGGTGGGGCTGGTGATTATCGGCGGTATGAAGAGTATCGCGCAGGTAACGGAGAAGGTGGTGCCGCTGATGTGCGGTATTTACATCTTAGCCGCTATCGTTGTGCTTGCCACCAATTTCACACGAATACCGGGAGCATTTGCCCTGATTTTTGAAGGTGCCTTTACTACAACTGCTGTGACAGGTGGTATAGTCGGGGTGATGATACAGGGCTTGAGACGCGGCCTTTTCTCTAATGAGGCCGGTATTGGTTCTGCTTCCATTGCCCATTCCGCTGTTAAGACGAACGTGCCGGTAACAGAAGGCTTTGTGGCTTCGCTGGAGCCGTTTATCGACACCGTAGTGGTTTGTACCATGACTGCCCTGGTAATTGTGGTGACAGGTGCCTATACCATGGACATAGGCGATGGTATTGCCTTAACTTCTGCTTCGTTTGCCACTGTTATCAGTTGGTTCCCGCTGGTGCTGGCTGCTGCCGTTATCCTGTTTGCCTTCTCTACGATGATCACCTGGTCTTACTATGGACTGAAATCCTGGACATACCTTTTCGGGAATACCCGGGCTGCTGACGTAAGCTTTAAAGTTATCTTCTGCCTCTTTATTATACTGGGTGCCCCCATGCAGTTAGGCAGCGTGGTGGCTTTCTCTGATGCCATGCTTTTCTCTATGAGCATTCCGAACATGGTTGGCCTATACATACTTGCCCCGGACGTGAAGCGCGAGATGCAGGCGTTCCTGAGTTATGCCCGGTCTTCTAAAAAGCAGCCGCTGACAGAGGATGCCGTAGAAGCAGCGCAGGCTTAGTTTTTAGACAAAGAACAGATATAAACCAAAGAAGGCTAATTACTTACCCCACTACACTTTGTAAAAAAAACATTTCCTTTGTCATCCTGAAAGGATCTTGTTGGCCAGTCGCATCAGCTTAATCTCCCTTCTATCAAGATCCTTACAGGATGACAAGCATGCATACTAAAACTTCTTTAGGAAGTATATAAAACGAACAGAGCCGCTGAAGTGTACTTCAGCGGCTCTGTTCGTTTTATTGTTGAGAGCGCAGTGCCTATGCTTCGCTGCGCTGTGCTTTTATGCTTTTCAGGATAGCATCGCCACCCTGGCCCAAGATAGTTTTCGCCAAATTCTCGCCCAGTGCCTCAGCCGCTTCTGCCGAACCGGTAAACGTTTCCTGCAGCAGTGTTTGCCCGTCTAGGCTAATAAGGCCTCCGGTTATACTGATGCCCTCGTCAGTCAACGTGGCTAGTGCAAAGGAAGGGATGCTACAGCCACCCTCCATTGTTCGCAGGAACCCGCGTTCAGCCAGCAAACTGGTGTGTGTATCTGTGTGGTCCAGTGCCTCCTTTATTGCCTGCTTCAGTTCCGGATCTAAATCTCTGGCACATTCAATCGCTACGCTGCCTTGCCCGGCGGCGGGCACAAATTCATCTTCCGGAAAGGTATGCACAATCAGGTTATCATAGCCCATGCGTACTACTCCGGCGTAAGCCAGCATCAGGGCATCAAACTGTTTTTCCTCCAGCTTGCGAAGCCGTGTCTGAAGGTTTCCTCTTGATTCGGCGGTGGTTACGTTGGGGTAGTATTTCTTCAGTAAAGCCCTGCGGCGTGTAGAGGAGGTTCCGATTTTAGCATGGCTGCCGCGCTCCAGCTTGAAGCCAGGATCAAAGCTTAGGATGACGTCGTTTACCTGCTCGCGCTCCATAAAGGCTATCAGCTCTAAGTCGGCCGGAATGGTAGACTGCACATCTTTGGCGCTGTGCACCGCAATCTCCACTTTCCCTTCGCGCAGGCTTACCTCCAGCTCTTCGGTAAAAACACCCTTCGAACCTATCTTATCCAGCGATTTATCCAGCACCTGGTCGCCTTTGGTACTGATAATCACCAACTCTGTTTTGAGGCCTGCAGCCTGCAGCTTTTCAGCGGCTGCTTCTGCTTGCCACAGTGCCAGCTTGCTACCGCGTGTGCCAATGCGTATTGTCTTATCTAAACTATTTTCTGCCATTAAACCATTTCATATAGGCCAATCACTGAACAAATAGCCAGTAATCAGCAACCAATAAAACATTTATTATCCTTTACGCAGATAACCTGCTATTTGAATAGAGCTGTCGACAAACACCATTTTTGGGTTTGCGTTTCGCTCGATGTGGTAGTGTGCCTGGTTCAGTTCCTCTGCCAGTTGTCCCGCATTTGCTTCTGTTATCACTTTCGAAAACTTCTGAACAAAATCCAGCTCAGCGGGCGGCAGAAACGTGATGAGAGAATTATCTATACCAAAAAGCATTACCTTCCGGAACAGGTTGAGCGCGTACAGCAGAAAGTTCTTTTGGTTTTCCCGGCCCAGTGTCTGAAACTTGTCACTCATGTCAATTAGTTCCGTGAACTTATAGCTATAGCATTGGCGCATCCACTCGGTGAAGAACACAAAATAGTCGCTGCTGATTTCGGAAGTCAGTTTGGCCGCCGCATTCAGGTTTCCTTCGGCTAGTTGTGCAATCTGGTTAGCCGTTGTGTCGTCGGCATTATACTTTTGCTGCAGGTGTGCCACTACTTCCTGCTCTGTAAAGTTACGCACCTGCATAATTTGGGTACGCGAGGTAATGGTGGCCAGCAGCTTCTCCGCTGACTGCGACACGAGCAAAAACAGCGTTTGTGCCGGCGGCTCCTCCAACAGCTTCAGCAGGGCGTTGGCGGCGGAAGAGTGCATGAGTTCCGGCAACCAGATGACTACTATTTTATAGCTACCCTCAAAGGCTTTCAGCGACACCAACTTTACCAACTGGCGGCTTTCATCTTTCGAGATGTTGCCCTGCTTGTTCTCCGCACCAATATGCTGCATCCACTCGTTCAGCCCTTGGTAGGGGCTGGCAAGCACAAACTCGCGCCACTCGTTCATGAACTTATTGCTCAGCGCGTCTTTGCTCACCGATTTGGTCGTGGTAACGGGCATCACAAAGTTAAAGTCCGGGTGCACCAGTTTGTTCATCTTTGTGCAGCT
Organism: Pontibacter diazotrophicus; assembly: GCF_003367245.1. Classification (GTDB taxonomy): domain Bacteria; phylum Bacteroidota; class Bacteroidia; order Cytophagales; family Hymenobacteraceae; genus Pontibacter; species Pontibacter diazotrophicus. The sequence continues at coordinate 108,843 of NZ_QRGR01000010.1, forward strand.
GTTACATGTGCCACACGAATCTTCAGACTGTTTGTTCTCGCAGTTAATGTAGGTGGCATAAGCCAGCGCCAGCGCCAGGTTAGCACTGCCTTCCTGCCCCAGAAACAGCTGCGCATGCGCCACATGGTTCTGCTGCACCGACTTCAGCAACATAGCTTTTGTTTCCTGATGGCCTATGATGTTCTTGAACTGCACCTTGAGAAATTATGAATTAAAATTTATGAATTATGAATGGCTAAATGGTTTCATTGTTAAACTGCTATAGGATTGTTTCAGGGAATAACCAGTAAGCATGAATTAACAACTTAACAATGCAGCCATTCAACTATCAGCAATTAGCAATCAATTCTTCGCGTAATGCTGCGTTTGCTCAAATATGCTGTAAAGGATGGCTCTCTCCATCTCATTGAAGGGGACATTACGGCGCTCCATCACTTTAGCAGCAACCTCAAAAGCCTTGCTTAGCTGGTAAGTCTCAAAACCTGCCGCCCCGCCCCAGCTGAACGAAGGAATGAAGTTACGAGGGAAGCCTGCGCCGAAGATATTGGCACTCACGCCTACCACCGTACCGGTATTGAACATGGTATTGATGCCCGCTTTGCTGTGGTCGCCCATAATAAGCCCGCAGAATTGCTGCCCTGTTCCCTTAAACCCGCCTTTGGCATAGTTCCAGAGCTTTACCTCCGCATAGTTATTTTTCAGGTTCGAGGTGTTGGTATCGGCACCCAGGTTGCACCACTCTCCTATCACGGAGTTGCCCAGAAAGCCTTCGTGGCCTTTGTTACTATAGCCCAGAATGACAGAAGCACTTACCTCTCCGCCCACTTTACAGAAAGGTCCAACTGTTACGTCGCCGCGCATCTTCCCGCCCATGTTCACATTGCTGCCCTCACACAAAGCAAACGGACCCCTAATCACGGCGCCTTCATGTATCTGCGCATCTTTGCCAATGTAGATGGGGCCATTTTCTGCGTTGAGCACAGCCGCGCGTATCTTCACGCCTTCTTCTATAAAGATGTTCTCTTCCGCATACACCATCGTGTGCCTGTCATTTACAGGCTGGCTCTGCCGGTCTTTTGTCAGCACCTTAAAGTCGCTGCGTATCTGCTGGCCGTTGTTTAGAAAAATATCCCAGACATCCTTGATAATAGTGCAATTGTCGCACTCCTGCTTTCTGGAGGCAGTATGAGAAGCCAGTTCTTCTATGGTATGCATCTCCAGGTTACCGCCGTTAAGCGCAACAAGCGTGTCTCCGTAGTACAGCGCTTCTCCCATTTTCAGCTCCCGTACTGTTCTAAGAAGCATTTCGTCCGGACAAACGGCACCGTTAATGTACAGGTTGTGCGTACCAAAAAGCGCCTTAAACTTTTCCTGCAGGTAAGGTTGTGTCAGGTAAGAGACAGCCTCCCCCATATAGGTGCTCCATTTTTCGGCAATCGTGAGTATACCAACCCGAATCCCGGCCACTGGCCTTGTAAAAGTGAGGGGCAGCAGGTTCTGCCGTATGCTAGGTTCGTCGAAAAGAATGATGTTCATAAGAGCAAAAATAAAGAAGTCTTCCCGATATTCTCAGGAAGACTTCTTTTTTGAAACGTTTTAACCGGAATTAACCGCTTATTTCTTTTGGTAACGCTGCTTAAACTTGTCGATACGACCTGCAGTATCCACAAACAGGTTTTTACCAGTGTAGAATGGATGTGAAGCAGAAGAAACCTCGACCTTGATAACCGGATATTCTTTGCCGTCTTCCATGGTGATGGTTTCATCAGAAGTCATGGTAGAGCGAGTGATGATTTTGTAGTCGCTGGATGTATCCTGGAAAACCACCTCTCTGTATTCTGGATGAATGCCTTTTTTCATTATTATAAACGTTAATTAACCTTAATTCTCTATCGGACTGCAAATTTACAAATTATTCCCGAAAGTAAAACGCTAGCAGTAAATTATTTTACAGGTAATTTAAACCAAGCGCTAAGGTAAATTCTTCTTAAATTTGCCTTAGCATCCGCTTCCGATAGCGAAACCCATAATTCTGATACCCATGGCACCACAACTACAAGAACAGAACCTGATACTGGACAAGGCACAGATTGAGCAGAAAATTATGCGCATCGCGTACCAAATCTACGAAAAGAACTTCGAAGAGCAGGAAATAGTGCTGGCAGGTATCTATGAGAACGGCTATACACTCGCGCAGATGCTGGCTGAAAAGCTGCAGGCTATCTCTCCTATTCAGGTACAGTTGCTGTGCATCACACTAAATAAAACGGCTCCCCTGAGTGAGCCTATCCTGATGGAGCCAAAGCAGCCTTCCCTAACCGATAAAGTGATTGTGCTGGTGGATGATGTGCTGAACACAGGCAAAACACTGGCCTATACTTTAAACACTTTCCTGGCGCACAACCCGAAAAAAGTAGAAATTGCCACACTCGTAGACCGCCACCACCCGCTTTACCCGGTTGCTGCTACCTACACCGGATACTCCCTGGCCACTACGCTGAATGAGCACATTATGGTGTACCTGAACGAGGAGAAGTACGGGGCGTATCTGCATTAGGCGCCTATACAAGGCTTATGCAAAATTCACCTAAGTTGACGATAAACGACAGGAAATTCCTGAAGAGCTGGTCCCAAACCCGGAAAAAAGGCAGAAATATCTTCCTGGTGAAAGGATCCATTTTAGGAATGGTTACGGCTACACTTTCTGAGTTATTTGTCTACTATGAGTTGACTTTTGCTGAAGGACTAACTGAAATACTTATCTCCTATCGTTTTTTATTCAAAATCACAATCTACACATTGGCTGCCACCTTATACTTTAGCTATATGTGGAAATCAAATTGTAAAAGATATAACGCTCGAAAAGAAGAAAAGGACTTTTAAGGAGTTTCTAACATTTTCTATACTATGAAACAACTCTGCTTCGCCACCAATAACAAACACAAACTGTCCGAAGTAAGCCAGATGCTGGAGGGAAAGTATGAACTACTGAGCCTGCAGGACATTGGCTGCCACGAAGAACTGCCCGAAGAGCAGGACACGCTGGAAGGCAACTCCAGGCAGAAGGCGGAGTATGTGTGGCAGCATTATAGTGTAAGCTGCTTTGCTGACGACACGGGGCTGGAAGTCGAAGCATTGAACGGTGCCCCGGGAGTCTACTCCGCACGCTATGCCGGACCGCAGCGCTCCGACAGCGACAACATCCGGCTCCTACTGCAAAGCCTGGAGCCGCACGAAAACCGCAAAGCCCGCTTCCGCACTTCTATTACGTTGCTACTGGACGGGAAGGAGCATCAGTTTGAGGGCACTGTGGAAGGCACCATCAACAAGGAGTGGAAAGGCAACAAAGGCTTCGGCTACGACCCGGTGTTTGTGCCCGATGGCTACGACCGCACTTTTGCTGAAATGAGCGCAGCCGAGAAGAACGCTATCAGCCACCGTGGGCGCGCGGTGCAGCAGTTGGTGGCTTTCCTGAAAGCGCTCTGACTCATTGGCTTTAAAAAAGTGCGATGGCATTGGTCTTGTTCTGCTTAATGTCGTAATTTTGTAGCCTGAAACCATAGCTTCCTATGCAAAAGCCATTTATTGTCGGAATTACAGGAGGTAGTGCTTCAGGAAAAACGACTTTTTTGAACCAGCTACTCACGTCGTTCTCACCGGAAAACGTTTGCCTGGTCTCTCAGGACAACTATTACAAAGCCCGCGAGTTTCAGACCAAGGACCTGAACGGAGTCGTTAACTTTGACCTTCCCTCCTGCATCGATGACAAAGCGTATGCACACGACATACTTAAGTTAAGCCAGGGCGAAACTGTTTACCGCACCGAGTATACTTTTAACAACCCGAACGTAGTGCCAAAGCAGCTGGAGTTTAAGCCGGCTCCGATTGTGGTCGTGGAGGGTATCTTCGTTTTTTACTTTGAGGAGATTGCTAAACTGCTGGATCTGAAGGTATACATCGACGCAAAAGAGTACATTAAGCTGCAGCGTCGCATTGTGCGTGACCGGATAGAGCGGGGCTACGATCTGGAAGATGTGCTGTACCGCTACACGCACCATGTGGCACCGACCTACGAAAAATACATTAAGCCGTATAAAAATGACGCCGACATCGTTATCCCGAACAACAACCACTTCGAGAGAGGATTAGAGGTGCTTACCACATTCCTAAACGCGAAAATAAAAGCATGAGGCACAAGTTTGCTGTAATCGGACTGGGCATATTCGGAAACTCCATTGCCCGCACACTGGCAGAACGTGGCGCCGAGGTAATCGCCATTGACTACTCGGAAGATCACGTGGAAGCCATAAAAGATGAGGTTGCCTATGCCGTGGCCTTTGATGCCACCGACATCCGCGCACTGGAGGCTCAGAACATCCAGGACATGGATGCCGTGATAGTGGCCATCGGCGAAGACTTCGAGGCCTTGCTGATTACGACGGCGAACCTGCAGGAACTGAACGTGAAGCGTGTGATTACGCGGGCCTCTAACAAGCAGCAACGCCGCATTCTGGAGAAAATGGGCGTGCAGGAGATTCTGTCACCAGAGGGCGAGGTAGGCAAAACGGTGGCGGAGCGCCTGCTGCAACCCAGCATCCGCACGTTCCTTCCTTTGCCTGACAACTACGAGATTGTAGAACTGAATGCCCCGCGCAACGTCGCTAACCGCAGTGTCGCCAAGATATCCCTCCGCGAAAAGTATAATCTCAACCTGATCACGATAAAGCGCTTTTTTGAAGAGATTCAGGACGGGAAGCCAACGCAGGTAGAGCATATTATTGGCGTTCCGAAAGCAGACACCATCATCTATCCCTCAGATATTCTGATTCTTATCGGTAAAAAGCACGATGTAAAACGATTTATTGATATAAACCGCTAAGGATTTCTTTTTTAAAATAAAAAAGGCATTACATTTGTAAGCAATAGATTACCAATGCCAAACGCTAAAAACATATCCAACTGCTTAAAGCATCTTCTGATGTCTTTTACCCTGCTGTGGGCGCTTATGCTCAACGGCCAGGAAGTAGTGGCGTATACTTCGGCGGTAAATGGCCCGGCACAGCAGTCCAATTCCAAACTGGCTACTGTTCCTGCTTCAGAGAATAAAAATTTTGTAAAGCAGAAGGTATCGCTGGAGGCGACGACCTCTTTTGTGGCACTTAACCTGCAGCAGGCCGCAGTGCCACTGCCGCAGCAGCCATCCTTTGCCAAACCAACTGACGAACTTTTGCCGGCTTACACGACCATACCTCCGGGTATAGGCTTTGTGTCCCGTATTTTCCCTATCACTATTCAGCCTAACGCCCCTTAGGCATTCCTCCCCTTCGTTTTTTATTCCCTTTGCTAAATTCCAGCGCTTCGGCAGGCTAATATTCTTTAGCCGACGGAACGCATCTGAGGCCTTTTATAGTTGCCTATAAAAGGAGAAGGGAAAATTTAGAGTATTCAAACAAATTCAATTATACCAATTCTATTATTAATCTAAAATGCGGAATAAAACATTCATCATTGTTCTGACAGTTATCGTATCGGTACTTTGCCTTTACTACCTGTCTTTCTCTTTTGTTGCCCGCAGTGTGCAAAACAAGGCTGAAGCGTATGCCACGGATGCACAAGGCAATGTAAATCCTGCAAGAATGCAGAGTTACCTCGATTCTGTTTCACGGGAGCCTGTTTACCTGGGCATGACCTATCAGGAGGTAAAAGAAAACGAACTTGGCCTTGGCCTTGACCTGAAAGGCGGTATGCACGTGGTGCTGGAGGTTTCTCCGGTGGAGATTATCCGCTCCATGTCTGGTAACAGCAAAGACCCTAATTTCCTGAAAGCCCTTAACCGTGCTCAGGAATTGCAAAGAAATAGCCAGGAGCGCTTTACAAGGCTTTTTGCTGAGGCCTACCGTGAAGTAGAGCCAGACGGTCGCCTGAGCCGCATCTTCTCTAACACTGCGAACCGTGGCAGAATCAGCTACGAGTCTACGAACGAGGAGGTTGTTGAAGTAATTGAGGCAGAAGTAGATGACGCCATTGATCGTTCTTTCAACATCCTGCGCACGCGTATTGACAGATTTGGCGTAACGCAGCCAAACATTCAGCGCCTGGAAGGCACTGGCCGTATCCAGATTGAGTTACCAGGTATCGATAACCCGGACCGTGTACGTAACCTGTTGCAGGGTATGGCGAACCTCGAGTTCTGGGAAGTATGGTCTCCACAGGAGTTCGGCCCTTACTTTGCTCAACTGGGCCAGTACCTGGATGAACAGCAGCGCGCCGGCAACCTGAACATTGCTGCAGGTAACACTACTACTCCACAAAATGCCGCTGGCAATGAAGCCGTTGTACAGGATGCAGCGGAAGATATTGATGTGCTGGCACAGGCTGCTGTAACAGACTCTGCCGTTACAGATACTACTGCTATCGCTTCTGCACAGACAGACACTGCTGCGAGAACTTCAACGCTTGACTCTTTAGCTAACGCGCAGCAAAATAGTGTACTGGGCAGCCTGTTTACACAAATGCCAGGCGGTATCGGTGCGAACGTACGCGATACAGCCCAAATCAATGATATCCTCAGCCGCACGGAAGTACGCGGCATGTTCCCTCCTAACATGAAGTTCCTGTGGAGTGTGAAGCCAATTTCAGGCGATAACCGCCAGGAGTTTGTAGAGTTCTACGCGATTAAAAGAGGACGTGGTGGCGATGCCCCACTAACTGGCGAGGCCATAAACGATGCCCGTCAGGACTTTGACCAGACAGGTCGCCCGGAAATCAGCATGACGATGAACCCAACAGGAGCTAAGAAATGGGCTCGCCTGACAGGTGATAACGTAGGTCGCCAGGTTGCTATCGTACTAGATGACTATGTGTATTCTGCTCCAGTTGTACAAGGTGAGATTACAGGCGGTAGCTCTTCTATCTCCGGTAACTTTACTGTAGAAGAAGCACAGGACTTAGCAAATATCCTGAAAGCAGGTAAAATGCCAGCTCCAACACGCATTGTGGAAGAAGCCGTAGTAGGTCCTTCTCTTGGTCAGGAGGCTATTAACCAGGGTCTGATTTCTACTTTGGCTGGTTTCGCTATCGTGGTTATTTTCATGATTGCTTACTACAGCCGTGGCGGTTTTATTGCTGACTTAGCCCTTCTTTTCAACGTGTTCTTTATCCTGGGTGTGCTGGCACAGTTCAATGCTGCGCTTACACTGCCTGGTATTGCCGGTATCGTACTTACACTGGGAATGGCCGTGGATGCGAACGTACTGATATTTGAGCGTATGCGGGAAGAATCCCTCAAGGGTTTGCCGATGCGTGAGATCATCAACAAAGGATATGACAAAGCTTTCAGTACCATTTTGGATGCGAACGTTACAACATTCCTTGTAGGCTTTATCCTTTACTTCTTCGGTTCCGGTCCTGTGAAAGGCTTCGCTATTACCCTGATGATCGGTATCGCAACCTCTTTCTTTACATCAGTATTCATCTCCAGAGTATTTGTTGAGAATGCGTTTAAGAGAGGTGGCAAGCTGTCGTTCTCGACGCTGCTTTCCGGCAAGATGTTCCGGAATATTAAGTTTGATGTGATGTCGTACAGAAAACCAGCTTATGCCTTCTCTCTGGCCATATTGGCTTTTGGCTTTGTAGCGATGTACATCAATGGCGGTCCTAACCTGGGCGTTGACTTTAAAGGTGGTCGTTCTTATGTGATAGAGCTTGATCAGGCTGTTCCGGCATCTGATGTACGCACTGCCCTGTCAGATGATTTCCAGAATGCAGGTACTGAGGTGAAAACCTACGACACTCCTAACCGCTTGAAAGTTACAACGAGCTGGTTGGCAGATGACGAAAGTATACAGGCAGATGAGCAGGTAAAAGCAGCTCTGATGAGTGGCCTGGAGGAGTATGGCAATCTGAACCCGGAAATACTGAGCTCCTCTAAAGTAGGTGCCACTATAGCCGATGACATTCAGAACACCGCTTTAATTGCAATGCTGCTGGCCCTGGTAGGTATCTTCCTATACGTAATGCTTCGATTTAGAAAATGGCAGTTCTCCCTTGGAGGTGTGGTAGCCTTGTTGCACGACGCTCTGATGATTATCGCTGTATTCTCTATCCTGGAGCTGTTCGGTATCTCTTATGAGATTGACCAGGTGTTTATCGCAGCGGTTCTGACCATTATTGGTTTCTCTATCAACGATACCGTGGTTATCTTTGACCGTGTACGGGAGTACATGTATGATAATCCGCGTGCACATGTAAGGGAAATTGTGAATCCAGCTCTTATAAGCACTTTCAGCCGTACCATCATTACTTCCCTGACGTTATTCCTGGTAGTTGTGATTCTGTTCGTATTCGGTGGTGAAGTACTTCGCGGCTTCTCACTGGCGATGATTATCGGCGTGCTGGCTGGTACTTACTCTTCCCTGTTTATCGCTACTCCAATTGTAGTGGATACTGTTAAAGAAGAAGAGACACCTGCCACTTCTGCGCAAGTTGCACAACCAGCCCGCTAAGGGACAGGTTTCATCATAAAACAGGAAAGCCCGGATCACATGCTCCGGGCTTTCCTGTTTTATGATGAAATGAACTGGCTCCGGCAGGTTAGATATGGTACAAAAGAAGAAGCCAGCTCCGTGAGGGGCTGGCTTCTTCTTTATGCAAATGCTTTATACTTAAACGGTAATACCGTCAGCAACAACTTCTCTCACTTCAGGCACCATGCGCTTCAGCAGGTTTTCGATACCAGACTTCAACGTAACAGTGGCAGACGGGCAGCCGCTGCACGAACCTTGCAGGAATACAGTTACAACGCCATCGTGGTAAGACTTGAAGGTGATGTTACCACCATCCTGCTCAACAGCCGGGCGTACATAATTTTCCAGCAGGTCAATCACTTTTCTGGAGATTGCAGCGTCTTCTGCGGATGCCTCACCGTCAGTTGCAGTAGCTTCTTCGGGCTTATTAACTGTAAAACCTTCGTTGAACGCCGGTCCGCCAGCCTCAATATAAGACTTTAGGAAAGTGCGCAATTCCGGTATCAGCTTCACCCACTCTATATCTGAGCTTTTCGTAACCGTTACAAAGTTGCTTGCGATGAAAACACGTGATACATAGTCAAAGTTGAAAAGCTCCTGCGCCAGCGGCGACTCCAAAGCGCTTTCCAGGTTCGGATAATCCACGCTCTGGCCGTCCGGCAACAGTTGCACGTTCATCACAAACTTCATTGACTCGGGGTTCGGGTTGGCTTCTGCGTATACAGAAACTACTTGTTCTTTATTTTCTATCATGATATTTCTCTGTTTTATATTAAAACCTAAGGCTATACCTTTAAGTTTCCAAAATTAGTCAATATTTCTGAGAACTAGCAAAGCAGCACCTGTTGCCCGAACGGCAGTTAGCAAACTTAAAGCTGCTGTAGCTTCTGCTCGGGTAGTTAATAAAGTTCTCTCTCTTAAAGGCCAAGCGCCATACATGCAGAAAGCAGTACAACTGATGCTGTAGCTTTAGCAGCAGCCTGATAAATACAAATTCCTATTTCCAGCAAAAAAACCTCTGTAGTTTCTTACGTACAAACCCCTGCCAAAAAGGCTGAAGAGCTGCTTTTATATGTATAATTACGTTTGTTTTATGAATTTATTTATTTTAAACTCTTTTTTCAGTACTATTTGTGACACAAAACGTATCTAACACTTTTACATTGAATGTAAGATTTAACGATACAACTATTATGGAAAGAGAAGATAAAAAGAAAGAAGCAGATAAAGAACAGATGAAGGAAACTATCTCTGATGTCCAGAACAAGTTAAACTCATCAGCAAAGCCCTCAGATGGAAAGAGTGCCGATGATGATGTGGTTAAAGACGAAAACATACCTGTGACTTACATTAACACTTCGCCAAATGTGCCCAAGAAGTAATTATTCCTTTAGATAAATTTTCCCGATACGCATAGAAGCCGCTTTAAGGAGTGAATTGTATGCGTATCGGAAAAAAACCTCATCCTGTTCACCGAAAAGCCATCCCGGATCAGGGTACTACAGCCCCCCAAAAGAAATACCTGCAAACCACCATGCCCGCATCCCTGGTTGTAACGATTGATTAGCTAATTCCTTCAGAAAACGTATCTTTGCACCGCAAGCAAATTTGAACTGTCGTAACACCGCATTCTCTAAACATGCTAACTAATTTCATTCTGCTGGCGCAGGCCCAGCATGCGCTTCCTATTTTCCTGATAATACCTTTCCTGATTCTAATCGGCATGATAGCCGCCGGCCCCATTTTCTTTGGGCACTTCTGGGAACACAACTATAAAACCGTAGCCGTAGTGCTCGGCGTAACGGTGCTGCTATACTACCTGTTTGCCCTGGGAGATTATCATATGCCAGCGCACACGCTCGCTGAGTATATTACGTTTGCAACCCTGCTCAGTTCGCTTTACATAGCCGCAGGCGGGATTTACCTGAATATAAATGCCAATGCTACTCCGGCTATGAACGTGGCTCTAGTGGCAGTGGGAGCTGTATTAGCTAACTTTATTGGTACTACCGGCGCCTCGCTCCTGCTTATCCGGCCGTTCATAAGACTTAACGTTCATCGAATTAAGCCTTACCAAATCATTTTCTTCATCTTTATTGTAAGTAATGCAGGCGGCTTGCTTACCCCGCTCGGAGACCCTCCCCTGTTCATTGGCTTTATAAAGGGAGTCCCTTTCTTCTGGACATTACAACACCTGTTTACACCATGGGTGCTGTCTATAGCGCTGCTTTGCTTACTTTTCTTCCTGGTTGACAGACGCAATAAAGAGACAGCCTTTACACCACGCCCGGAAGTAGTAGCGAAAAACGAGGAGAAAACTGAATTTCATTTTAGCGGCAAACGCAACCTGTTTTGGTTGGCGATTATAATCGGTGCTGTATTTCTGGACCCGAACGTAATAGATGGCCTACCTCATATTTACTATGATGGCAACAAATTCTCTTACCTGCGCGAAATCATTCAGCTGGCTGCTGCATTTATGTGCTACCGCTTTTCCAACAAGACGGCGCTGGCTGGCAACAAATTTAACTTTCACCCTATCCTGGAGGTGGTGTTCCTGTTTTTTGGTATCTTCTTTACTATGATGCCCGCCCTGCAGCTTTCTGCTGAGATTGCCTCTGCACCGCAGTATGCACAATTCATCACACCTAACTTCCTGTACTGGGTAACCGGTTCGCTTTCCGGCTTCCTTGACAACGCGCCTACTTACGCTAACTTCCTGTCGCTGGCAATGGCTAAATACGACATGGCCCAGAACATGCCGGCAGATGTAAAACAATTTGCGACGGGTACTTCTGCGGCAGGCTTAGATACTTTAATTGAATTAGAAGCCATTTCTTTAGCCGCCGTACTCTTCGGAGCCTTTACGTATATCGGTAACGGACCTAACTTTATGGTGAAAGCGATTGCAGAAAGTGCAGGTATAAATATGCCAACTTTCTTTGCGTACATCCTGCGTTACTCTATTCCGTTCCTGCTGCCAATTCTGGCACTGGTTTGGTTCCTGGTAGTACACCTTCGGATATTTTAAGAGCTCACGCTCCTAAAGCAAGAACGCCACCCTGGAAACAGGGTGGCGTTCTTGCTTTAGGCGATTTCTGGATTTATACTTATCTTCCCTATACCAACCGCTTGATGTATGACAAAGCTAAAGCTGCTCTTCCTCTATTACAGAAGCCTCCACAGCTTTAACCTGCCCTTTTCGTTGCTGGTTGGGGTATTTTGCATTGCTATTAGTGAAAACAAAGTGGCTGGTCTGATAAATGGCTTTAGCCTGTGCCTGCTTACAGGTGGCTTTGCACTAGCCCTGTACCTGTATGAGCAGCGCCACAGCCAACAATATTACTTTTACCACAACCAGGGACTGAGCAGGCTACAACTGGCTGTAGGTACCTTGTCGGTTAACCTGCTGCTGATTTTCCTACTGTTTCTAGTTAAAATATACCTGCTGCATGGTTAAGCATACACTGGAGGTGGATAGTGTGTTGTATTCCTTCGGGGAAAGGAAGCTCCTGAGCGATGTATACCTGAACTGTGGTACAGGTGAGATAGTGGGACTGCTGGGCCGGAACGGCTGCGGCAAAACAACTTTGCTCAAGATTATCTTCGGCACCAAACACACCGACAACAAGCACATCAGCATTGACGGGAAAGTCTACACAAAGCCTTATCTGCATGCTGGCCTACTTGCTTACCTGCCCCAGCAGGGTTTCCTGCCCAAAAATATCCCGCTATCCGAAATACTAAATCTGTACCTTCCTCAGCAGGACAAGCGGAACATAGTAAAACAGAACATACGAATAAAGCAGCACCTTACGAAGCGAGCAGATGAATTGTCAAAAGGAGAGCTGCGGTATTTTGAATTGCTCCTGCTCTTGCAGTTAGACGTAAAATTCCTGCTGCTTGATGAGCCATTCTCCGGGGTAGAGCCGCTGTATGTAGAGCAGATAGAGGAACTGCTTCAAAGCCACCTGCCCACCAAAGGCTTTCTCATTACAGACCACGATTACCGGGCAGTGCTCCGGGTAAGCCAACGGCTTATCTTGATTACAGACGGTGCCTGCAGACCCATTACCCATACCGATGAGCTCATAGACTGGGGATATATGCCGGCAAGCACCGCTACGGAGAGTTAGCTCCCTTTAAACAAAGCCGCTGTTCGTTACCTATACCCGTTATACTATAAATACGATATATAACGTTTATATATAATAGTATAGCTATGTGGATAAATACAGTCCCTGCGAGTAAAGCCCTATCGCCAAACTATGAAAACACACTTCAAAGGGCAAGGTATGCTGATACCCTTGCTACTATTCACACTTTGCCTGCATGTCGCCACATTGCAGGTACACGCACAACAGCAGGTGGTACAATTCTCCGGCCTTGTTACCTCTTCAGACAGTCTGCAAAATATGGCAGGCGCATCGGTGTATGTCCCCAACACTACCAGGGGAGTACAAACGACAGGTAATGGTTTTTTCTCTCTGCCCGTCCTGCCCGGCGACAGTGTTGTCATTAGCATGCTGGGCTATCAGAAACAGTACATCATCATTCCGTTAGACTACTCAAACCAAAGCTATGCTACGCACATACAACTACAGGAAAGCGCTACGGAACTGCCAACCGTGGATGTAATGCTGGGCAACGGAGCAGGAGCTTAAAGCAGCAGTAACCAGGGTGAAGCTTCCAAAAGAGCAGGAGTTAAAGGTTGACCTGGGGCCGTTGCAGTATAAATCTATATTACATGGACCGCTGATGGATGCAAACGACAATGCCCGGCATGGCGTACAGCAACAAATGCATCAACTGAATGGCAGGCACATGTTCATGAACAACATCAGGCTTTTTGGGGTACCTATCAGATGAAGCTTCTAAAACGCGCAAAAGCCTCCTGCAGGCAAAAACACCGTGCAGGAGGCTTCAAATATTTCCTTAGAAGTGCCTACAGCTATACCTTATTTGCCTGCTGCCGCATCAGGAAGTCTGCCAGCACGAGGGCGGCCATGGCGTCTACAATAGGCACAGCGCGTGGCAACACGCAAGGGTCGTGGCGGCCTTTACCTTTCAAGGTAATGTCTTCTCCTGTATCATCAATGGTTTGCTGCGGCTGCAGGATAGTGGCGACAGGTTTAAAGGCTACATTAAAGTAGATGTCCTGCCCATTGCTGATGCCGCCCTGTATGCCGCCGGAGTAGTTCGTACGGGTACGGATGTTGCCTTGCTCATCGGTGTAAAACTGGTCGTTGTGCTCTGAGCCGCGCATCTTCACGCCTTCAAAACCGCTGCCATACTCAAAGCCTTTTACAGCGTTGATGCTTAGCATGGCCTTGCCTAACTCCGCGTGCAGCTTATCGAAAACAGGCTCTCCTAAACCGGCTGGCACACCCTGTACCACGCAGCTTACTACGCCGCCAATCGTATCCAAGCTATCGCGGGCTTCTTCTATCAGGCCTATCATGCGGGAAGCTGTGGCACCGTCCGGGCAGCGCACGATGTTGGAGTCAATCTGGTTCAGGTCGAGTTCGGTATATGGCTTTTGCAGCTTTATCTTGCCCACCTGCGACACGTACGACTTCACGCTGATGCCGTGCTTCTCCAGTAATTTGGCTGCCAGGGCGCCTGCGGCCACACGCGCCACGGTTTCGCGGGCTGAACTGCGTCCGCCACCCCGGTAGTCGCGGGTGCCGTATTTAGCAGTATAGGTATAATCGGCGTGCGACGGGCGGAAGGCGTGCTGTATGTGGCTGTAGTCGTGGCTGTGCTGGTCTTTGTTGTTCACCACCATCGAAATAGGCGTGCCCTGCGTCCTGCCTTCGAAAATACCAGACAGTACTGTTACCTTGTCTTCCTCCTTGCGGGGTGTTGTAATGGCAGACTGTCCCGGGCGCCTGCGATCCAGTGCATGCTGAATTTCCTCCAGGTTCACCTCCAGGCCAGCGGGGCAGCCATCTATAATAACGCCCACAGCCGCGCCATGCGACTCACCAAATGTTGTTATGCGGAAAAGCTTTCCGTACGTGTTGCTCATGTTCTATTTCTTTAGGAAAACGAAGGCTGTTATAAGAAGTAATACTAGCAGAATAATGTTTGTGTAGCGCTTGATCGTGTCGAAAAAGTGTACATCCACCAGTGTATTGTCTTCGTTCTCGATGATATTATAAAAAGACCCTAAATCTCTGGTCAGGACTAATGCATCGCTGCCGCGGGCACCCGTAATCCGTACCTGTAGCGAAGGCCGCAGCGTATCGTAGGCTGCCGTTGTTGGGTTAAAGTAAATCCAATGCAGCATGTTGCCCATGTTGTATTGCCCCGGCTCCCGTGGCAGCACGGCATAGGCAAAGGTTTTGGACCCCATCACTCTACCGGAGCGCTTTGTTACATCCTGCCGCACATCGGGAGGGTAAAACTCCAGCCCTGGCGGCACTTCCGGCGCAGGCGGCATAATGGCAGCAAGGTTCCCTTCCCCGTTTACTTCGAAAAGATAAGTAAAACTTTTGTTTGCAGCCACTCTTTTCTTCGACAGGCTCTCGGTTAAGCTGTAGTTACCAACCGGCACCACATCGCGCAGCGGGTGGGGAGGCAGTTCCTTCACCGGTATCACGCGCTCACGTGAGTAAAATATCTTATAGCCTTCCTGCCGGTCTTCTGCCAGCAGGCTCGGATTCTTCGCCACCCTGTACTTGATCATCTGCAGCTTCAGTTGCGGAAACCGGAGTGGCTCCAGGTTTAGCGGGTATAGTACTGCCTCGTACAATTTAAAGCGAAGGTAGGGCTCCCCCTGCACAATCACGTTTTCAGGAGTAATCTCTGTGAAATCGAACGTCTCCTCCCAGGTGTTTGGCTGCTTTAGCTGCCGCATGATACCTGTTAGCTGGTTAGCAAAGTCGTAGAAGTCTAGTAGCCGCTGGTCTGTCTCTGCCAGGTAAAAGTACAGCACCACGTTGATGCCTTCCCCCACAAACACTTCTTTTTTATCTGTGTATACTGTCAGGAAGGCATTGTCTTCTTTATCTATAAACTCCGGCTCATCAGCTGCGATGGAATCTTCATCCTCAGCAAGAAGATCAGGCATGTTAAGCTGCTGTGGGGTGTTCAACTGCATCGGAGTCACCTCTATCGGCATCCCTCTGGACTTTAGCGTTTTCCCGTTCACCTGCATGGAGAAAGGCTTCAAAACATACTCCCCCTCCTCCAATGCCGCGTAATTCTGCGTGATGGTAAGAATAGTAGTGGTTTTGCCTCCAGTAATGATTGTTTTGGTGGAGGAGTACTTGTTACTCTTCTTAAAGCCTTCTATTTCCGGAAAAGGCGTGTATTCCTCTAACTGCTGATCCTGCAGTTTAACTGAGATGGTATAGTATTGGTTGAGAGGCAGCGGGCTCTTACCTAGCTCAAGACTGATCTGCTGCGCCCAGGCCGGGCCAGCGAAAGCAACACAGAGAAGAAACAAAAGGACAAAGAGCCGCATAAGCACATGCCGTAGGGGCACAACCAGATTATAAGTCACAAAAGGCAAATTTACTAAATTAAAGCACTTACAGGTAAGTGTCTACAAAAATTACACCGTAGTTGGGTCAGGTGCACCCTGCGTCAGCAGCGTAATTGAGTGGCCATAAATCCGATTACAGAAAATGTTTCCGGCTGATAATGCTTTAAACCTCCTCCCCTTCTTTTGTGGCTCTGCCTCCTGCTGGTTAGCCCTTAGCTTCTGCTGATGTACTCCTGTAATAAAGGCTTACTCTGAAAATTTTCAGCTTTCAGGCAGAAATCTATCTTTCTCTTTATAAGCCGATTAATGCTTAAGCTGCTGCTTCAGATGTTTCTGTTGCTACATCTTATCTAAAAAATCTTACATAAATTTGTAAGTGACCACTTACTTTTGTAATTTTGGGTCGTATAAATAAAGCACCCGATTTAAAAACACGTTAACTTAAAGTTTACAGAAAACAATGCTTGAGTACATTAAGACAATTTTATTGAAAGTAAGTTTTGATAAAATGCTGTTTGAGAAAGAGTTAAGAAAGGCTTTTAAAGTTTTGGCAAAAGAAGAACTGCAGCAACTCAAACAGTGGTGCTACGATCAGTTCTCTGGAATGTATCTCGTTATTCTAAACAAGGTATTCACCAGAGCAAAGGTGGCTTAGGCTAGGAAAAACTTAATCTGGTTGTTGCTCCACAAAGTGGATGTTGCGCAGCAAACCGCTGTAACCAGTGCGCTTTACAGCTGACTTTTTAAACAGCTGCGAAAAAACCTCCTGCGTCAGCTCCTGCCAATCATTTACCTTCATTTCCTTCAGGTGAGGATGCGGCGCAAAGGCGGGCTCGCTATGCGGTTTGCTAAAGCGGTTCCAGGGGCACACATCCTGGCAGATGTCACAGCCAAACACCCAGTTTCCAAATTTTCCATGCATCTCCTGCGGCAATTGGTCTTTTAGCTCAATTGTAAAGTAGGAGATGCATTTACTTCCATCCACCACATAAGGCTCTGTAATGGCACCTGTCGGGCAGGCATCCAGGCAGCGCGTGCAGGAGCCGCAATAATCTTTGATAGGGCCATCCGGCTCCAGTTCCAGGTCAATAATCAGCTCTGCGATAAAGTAAAAACTGCCCACTTGTGGCGTGATAAGGTTGCTGTTTTTGCCAACCCAGCCAAGTCCGCTTTTCTTTGCCCAGGCCTTATCCAGCACCGGGGCTGAGTCTACAAAGCAGCGGCCGCCTACTTCCCCTATCTCTTCGTTTATGTAGTGCAGCAGCTCCTTGAGTTTGTCTTTGATGACGAAATGATAATCCGTACCATAAGCATACTTGGAGATCTTATAGGTATCCTCCTCCGGCTGTGTCTCCTCCGGAAAGTAGTTCAGCAGCAGCGACACTACTGACTTGGCCCCCTCTACCAAAAGGCGTGGATCCAGGCGCTTGTCAAAGTGGCTTTCCATGTAATGCATTTGCCCGTGCATGTTCTGGTTCAGCCAGCGCTCCAGGCGCGGTGCCTCCTCCTCCAGAAATTCTGCCTTGGACACGCCACAATACATAAATCCCAGCTCCTTCGCCTTCTGCTTTATCAGGTGTGTGTATTTCTCTTTATTCAAAACGTATAATTCAAAATGCTACTTCTGTTCCTCAACAAAATTAAGCTAAAATAAATCCATTACCGTCAGACGCTCGCAGGAGCTGCGCACGCTGCGAGCCTTTAGAGTATAGTTAGCTGTTGATGAGAACACGCAACAGTGGCGGGTTGAAGCGTATGCAGCGTAGAAATAAAAAAGCAGGCCCAAAGCCTGCTTCTTAAATAAACGAAATCACAAACAACTTAATTTTCAGTCTGATCAAATAAACTGCCTCCTGTCACCTGCTGCGGCGGTATTTTCCCCAGGTGCCTGTAAGCGGCTTCGGTTGCTTCACGGCCGCGGGCGGTACGCTTAATATAACCTTCCTGAATCAGGAATGGCTCGTACACTTCTTCGATGGTTTCGGCTTCTTCGCCGCATGCCGTTGCGATGGTAGAGATACCAACAGGACCACCTTTATACTTATCAATGATGCAAAGCAGGATGCGTTTGTCCATATCATCGAGGCCGTTGTGGTCTACATCCAGCGCATGCAGGGCAAACTTCGCGATTTCAACGGAGATGGTTCCGTCGCCTTTTACCTGCGCAAAGTCGCGTGTACGGCGCAGCAGGTTGTTGGCTATACGTGGTGTACCCCGGCTGCGGCGGGCAATCTCGAAGGCAGCATCATCGTGTATAGGCGCACCCAGCAACATCGATGAACGCTTCACAATAGAGGTTAGCAGTTCTGAGTCGTAGTACTCCAGGCGGCTGTTAATGCTGAAGCGGGCACGTAATGGCGCTGTCAAAAGGCCGGAGCGCGTGGTGGCACCAATCAGCGTAAACGGATTCAGGCTGATTTGCACAGAACGCGCATTCGGACCGGAATCCAGCATGATGTCAATCTTATAATCCTCCATGGCCGAGTACAGGTACTCTTCCACAATCGGGTTCAGGCGGTGAATCTCGTCTATAAACAGTACATCGTTTGCCTCCAGGTTCGTCAGCAGCCCCGCCAGATCGCTTGGCTTATCCAGCACCGGGCCGGAAGTCATTTTGATGCCGGAGTTAAGCTCCGCCGCAATGATGTGCGACAGCGTCGTTTTACCCAGGCCCGGAGGGCCGTGCAGCAGCACGTGGTCCAGTGCCTCGCCTCTACGCCTTGCCGCCAGCACAAATATCTTCAGGTTCTCCACCACCTTCGCCTGACCGGTAAAGTCGCTAAAGCTCAGGGGGCGAAGCGCCTTGTCTATGTCGCGTTCAACTGGCGACAAATGTTCTTTTTCGCCAGTGAGATAATCTTCTCTCATTGTATATGCTCTAATTTCTTGCAGCTTCTGCTCTGCTTTCTGCTTACAGATAACAGTTTCAGCTATACTTTTGCTCCATTTCAGCCCACTAATTTACTTATTCTTGCTAATATTTTTATAGTATTCACAAGCAATTCTAATTAGATTAGTAAAACCATCTGTTTAGATAGGCAAATTTAGTTTAGAAATAGTTATTGCTCCTGAACCTAGACCTCGCAGTGTGCGCAGCTCCTGCGAGTGTCTGAACGTGAGGCTGTAGCTATATAGCAGTCAGGACACTCACAGGTTTGGAAGACACTATGAGGTCACCACAGCAGCAAAGGCTACTCAAAGGCAATTGACTTCCCTGCTCATTTCCGAACAACGAGAAACCAACAACGAATAACGACTACTTAAACGCCTGAATACCGGTAATATCAGCCCCCGTAATCAGCAAATGTATATCATGCGTGCCCTCGTAGGTTATCACAGACTCCAGGTTCATCATGTGGCGCATGATCGGGTACTCTCCTGTTATGCCCATGCCGCCATGGATTTGGCGTGCTTCGCGGGCGATATGCAGGGCCATGTCTACGTTGTTGCGCTTGGCCATGGATATCTGCTGCGTGGAGGCTTTACCTTCGTTCATCAGAGTGCCTAAGCGCCAGGCCAGCAGCTGCGCTTTTGTTATCTCCGTCAGCATCTCCGCCAGTTTCTTCTGCGTGAGCTGAAATCCGCCAATGGGCTTGTCGAACTGTACGCGCTCTGTGCTGTACTTCCTGGCCGACTCATAACAGTCAATGGCGGCACCGATAGCACCCCACGATATACCGTAGCGGGCAGAGTCGAGGCAGCCAAGAGGGCCTTTCAAACCGTCGATGTTAGGCAGCAGGTTCTCTTTCGGCACCTTCACGTTATCAAATACCAGCTCTCCGGTGGTGCTGGCACGCAGGCTCCACTTGTTGTGGATTTCCGGGGTAGAGAAGCCTTTCATCCCACGCTCCACAATTAAACCTTTGACACGGCCTTCCTCGTTCTTCGCCCACACCACAGCCACCTGGCACTCCGGAGAGTTCGAAATCCACATCTTGGCTCCGTTCAGCAAATAGTGGTCGCCCATGTCTTTGATGTTGGTGACCATGCCGCCGGGGTTAGAGCCAAAGTCAGGCTCTGTTAAGCCAAAGCAGCCCAACCATTCGCCGCTGGCCAGCTTAGGAAGGAACTTCTTCCGCTGTTCTTCCGAGCCATACTTGTAAATAGGATACATCACCAGTGAGCCTTGTACCGAAGCCGTGGAGCGCATACCAGAATCTCCCCGCTCTATCTCCTGCATTATGATGCCGTAGCTGATATAATCGAGTCCGCCTCCGCCATACTCTGTTGGAATCGTAGGCCCAAAGGCTCCCACATCGCCGAACTTCTTTACAATTTCAGACGGAAAGCGCGCTTCCTGCGCCCATTGCTCAATATTTGGGGAGATCTCGCGCTTCACGAAATCGCGCATGGTCTGCCGGATAAGTATATGTTCTTCGGTAAGCAGGTCGTCGATGTCGAAATAATCAGGAGCTCCTGCGGATTCGTATGCCATAGTTCTTGTTATAGTTTATGAGAGTGCGTGCTATGCAAATATAGAATTTTCGCCCAAACCTGCGTCAAGATGAAGGACAAAAGACGCAGGCTAAAAGCAATCCTGTTTCGGGTCCTTAAACTTGATTACTAAGTTTACGCAAATCAGCCTTAGGTCGGTTCTTAGTCCCAGCGGGACGACCTGTTGATAGAAACAAATACCTTTTATCTACAGCTCCGGAGGAGCGACCTGTTCAGATATACGCAACAGGCCGCTCCTCCGGAGCTATAGGTGCTTATGCACCATTAAGCTATCAACAGGTCGTCCCGCTGGGACTGTTGCATCATGTTAGTGAATAAAGGATAGGTAAGCAGTAGTGTAAGCTCAACGTGATTAAAAACCCAAAAGCCCCACCAGAATGGCAGGGCTTTCATAACATAAATACGAAGTTAAAGTTTAGAGGCTAACTCCGATAATATGGGGAAGCGGCATCTGCATTAACCTTAGAACTTAAGGCCTACCGACAGCAGGTAGTTGCGTGTAGCCTGTGGATAGTAGAAATTTTCAGTGATTGGTGCGCCACCGGCAATATAGCTGAAGGTATAGCCATTGGCAGCATACATTTCATTGAAAACGTTATTAACCAACAGTCCCAGCTCCAGATTTTTCAGTACATTTTTGAAACCGATGTTGTAGCGCAGGCGAAGGTCACCTACCTGATAAGCTGGTATAATGCGATTTTCGTTCTCCGTATTATCCAGGTACTGCTTGCTCACCGACTTGTAAATGAAGGCTGCGCGCAACCCTTTTAGCACCTGCACCTCCAACTGGCTGGTTGTTACCCACTCCGGCGAGAAGGCAATGGTTGTTTTGCCATAGTTGTTTTGTGCCTGGTCACCTGTATCATAATCATCTATAAACTCGCTGAAGCCGTCGATCTTATTCTGGCTGTAGGCAAGGTTGGTGGTGAAGGTAGCCTGTTCTCCTAATCGCATCGCTCCGGACAATTCTACCCCCTGGCGGTAGCTGTCGTCGATGTTGGTGCGGGTGTATGCGCCCACATCGTTAATCTGCCCGGTTAGCACCAACTGGTTCTTGTAGTTCATATAAAAGTAGTTCGCCTCCACATCTGCCGTCAGGGGCTTTCCTGCAAACTCTCCCAGACCTATCACGCCACGGTAACCTGCCTCTAAGTTCCGCAGTGTTTCATGCTGCGGCCGACTGTTTGGCGAAGATTCTGTGAAATCATTGCGTACGGGCTCCCGGTTACCCACCGCGAAAGAGGCATACAGCTGGTGTTCGGGCTGCAGTGTATACACAACACCTGCTTTTGGGTTCCAGAAATTATAATCTGCCTCCTGCGTGATATTGGTTAAATCATTATCGAAGCCGAGAAAAGAGTAGCTGACGGTGCGAAGTTGCAAATCCCCGAAAACATGCAGCTTCTCTGTGAGGCCATAGCTTACTTTAGCAAAAATGTTGAAATCCGTTTTAACAGCATCGTTATCGTAGTAGTGTTCCCGGATATTAGAGGTAGAGGCGTAGCGCGCCCAGATAATCTCCCCGAAGTGGCGGCCGTCGTACCTGTTCCAAGCGCCTCCCAGCGTAGCGTTCAGGCGGCTGTTCGGGTTATACTGCAGCGCATAAGTTGCGCCGTAAAAGTCGTTATTCAGCCAGCGGCGGCGAATGAGGTCCGTGGTGGAGATGGTGTCGCCGCCAATCATCACATCTGCCAGTCCGTAATCCGCTAAATCATCGTCGGCCCGGAATTGCTCATAGTATCCCCGCCCATAGGTGTAGTGCAGTGCACCCGAGAAACTCAGGCCCGGCATGAAATCATGGGACAGGTGCAACTGGTAATGATCCTGCTGGTAGTTATCTGTTTCATTGTCGTAAGTGTAATAGTTATAGCGGCGGCCGGAGTTCAGCAGATTCTCACGGTCAGCGCCTTCAATATAGTTGCGGTCGATGTATGCCTGCAGGTCGTCGGCGTTGCCGTATACCAGCGCCTCCGGGGTGCCATACCACGCCTGGTAGGTTTGCTCGGTACCGGAGAAGGTGATAAACTTTAAAGAGGTTTTGTCGCCGTAGTAGCCCCCGGAAAAATAGAACGATTTTAAGTCGGATGAGGCGCGGTCGATATAGCCATCCGACTTAATGCGTGACAGGCGACCATCGAAGGCAAATTTGCCGTTGATCAGGCCAGTTCCGAAGCGCACGTTGTTCCGCCAGGTATTGAAGGAGCCGTAGGTATGGTCTGTCTCGGCGTAGGCCTCGCGGCGTACCTGCTGCGTCTGTATGTTCAGGCTGGCCCCAAAGGCACCGGCACCGTTAGTAGAGGTTCCGACGCCACGCTGCACCTGTATATCCTCTACAGAGGAGGCAAAATCAGGCATGTTCACAAAAAACACGCCATGGCTTTCCGGGTCATTTATCGGGATACCGTTTACCGTTACGTTGATGCGGGTAATATCAGACCCACGGATGCGGATACCGGTATAGCCCACGCCTGCGCCGGCATCAGAGTTCACCACCACCGAGGGCACCTGCTCCAGCAGGTAAGGCAAATCCTGCCCGAAGTTGCGCGCGGCTATCTCCTCCTGGCTCACGTTGGTAAAGGTGGTGCCCGTGCGTGCATCGGCGCGGGTGGCCTGTACTACTACCTCGCTTGTCTGCAGGGCCTGTGGCTGTAACACTACTTCTACCTGAGCATCCTGCTGCAGGGCTACTGTTATTCTTTTCTGCTCATAGCCCAGGTAGCTCACCTTCAGGCTGTAGTTTCCGGCTGGCAGGTTTTGAAATGAGAAAGTGCCATTATCCCCTGCAGACACACCTGTGGCTGTCCGCTCCAGCACGACGTTGGCTCCAGCCAGGCCCGCGCCATTGGCTGCATCGGTTACACGCCCGCTCAGTTGGTACTGGGCAAGCAGTTGCAAAGGCAACAGGAAAGCTGCCACTGCGATAAAAAAATTACGCATTATTGTATTGAAGTGAAAGATGAAACATACAGGACTGCCAGGGGTTAGCATCCCGTTAAATTTCGTTTACCGTTTTCCCTTCGCCGGCATTACCCGGATCAGGTTCAATGGGTATGATCTCAGCCCGTTTTATTAAGGCACCCCCTAAACTGCCCCAAAGGTAAGAGGCTTTTCACTCTCCTGCAAAGTTGAGTTTATCAAGGCGCCGAAAAGTTTTTGACACCAGCTGCTGCACATATGCTTAAAATTTGCTTTTACAGATAACCACAAAGGCCGAAAGTACGTTGTAAAACATACGAAGGCACCTTTCCCCTTACGTATTGAAATTGAAACCTTTGCCGCAGATAAGAGCGGCATAACATTGAATTTTTAATGTATTACCGCGATGATGATTAGCATTATTTATACTGTAGCCCTTTTAACGATACTGGCCTATTATGCATTCGCCCCACGCAATAGATTTAACCGTCCGCCATCTACCGACAACGATGATGACGGAGGTGAACCGCTGGGCGATGACTTACCAGATATTGACCTTCCACCCGGCATTTCGTTGCCCGTCAACGATTTTGAACCGAAGTATGACTTCAGAAATATAAAGGTTCCTAAA
The DNA here is from genome assembly GCF_003367245.1 of Pontibacter diazotrophicus. Classification (GTDB taxonomy): domain Bacteria; phylum Bacteroidota; class Bacteroidia; order Cytophagales; family Hymenobacteraceae; genus Pontibacter; species Pontibacter diazotrophicus. Next base: position 132,862 of record NZ_QRGR01000010.1, read on the forward strand.
TTCCCGGAACCTTCCGTGCATTAAGTACCTCTTTAAAAGCAGTGGCCCCAACTGAATAGTGTCTATTCAGTTGGGGCCACTGCTTTTATTTTATCTGTGCTACCGTTAAGAAACACACATGACTTTACCAGTACAGTTCTTATAAAATTTAAAGTACTGTAACAGTAAAAGTACGCTCAAAAACCTGCCCCGGCCTGAGTTCATTTATCCCTTCTTTTTCCTGTAGTTCACCGGTATCTCCTACACTGCTGGCAATGCCACACCAGGGTTCGATGCACACATAAGGTGCCGGCCCCGGCTTTGCCCATATTCCTAAGTACGGAAACCCTTCAAAAGCCACTTCTATCCGGCGCGGGCTTACGTTACTCGCCAGCGTCACTTTCTTAGAGTTCAGGCGCTTCAGCACCACAGCATCTTTGTCGAAAAGGCGGCGGTCCAGGGGCAGTATGTTATTTTGCTCCAGTACGCGTTCCGTATCTCCGTTCAAGAGGCCCTGCTCGTTCAGCAGGTAGCGGCTGGCCGTTTCCTCTTCTTCAAATTCGATATAGTAGTCTTCGTAGCGCTCGCTGGGGTACAGCGGTACGTTAAAACCAGGATGCGCTCCTACTGAGAAATACATTTTCTCATCATCAGGGTTTGTCACCTGGTATGTAATAGAGAGCTTACTCTCCTGCAACTGATAAGCGATCAGCAACCTGAATTTGAAAGGATACTGCTCCAGGGTCTCCTCATCGTGCTTTAGTTCGAACACCAGCTTATCCTGCTTCACATCTACCAGTTTAAACTCTTTGCGGCGCGCAAAGCCATGGCGCTTCATGTGGTAGGTTTTCCCCTCGTAAGTATATTGCTGGTCTGGCAGTTCTCCTATTATCGGGAAAAGATTCGGGGCCTGTCCGCTCCAGACAGCGGGATCACCCGTCCAGATAAGCTCCAGATTCTCGTCTTTTTTCACAAGATGCTGTAGCTCGGCCCCCAGGCTTTCTACACCCACTTTATATTGGTCGTTTTCTAAGGAATATATCATAATCTATTTTTCAGAAGTTAATGTTTTTGAAGCAGGGCATCCACGTGGCGGCAGGCCAGCTGCAAACGCTCCTCCTGCTGCCCGGAGATCTCCACAAAAGGCACTTCCAGCGCCTGTAGCTCACTTTTATACCACTCGTAGAAGTAAGTTCGCAGGTGCGGATGTTCGCGCTGTGGGTCCGGCTCCCAGGGCAAATCAACGCCCATGAGCAGGCAAAGGTTGTAGTTCTGCTGCTTTAGTTTCTCCTGTATCCAGGCGGGGCAGTGGCCAAAAGCATGCTCGCTCCAGATCTTGATCACCAGCAGGTCTGTATCTGAGAAAAAGATATTCTTAGCCTGCAGCTGCATTTCCTGCTCCAGTGCCAGTTGCCCGTGGGCGATGGCTTCTAAATCCTCTGGTGTATACGGCCTGCCCAGGTTGCCTACATAGGTGCGGGCGAACTCCGGCACCCATACCGTACTGTACTGCCGGGCCAGTCGCTCCGCCAAAGTAGACTTGCCCGTAGACTCAGGCCCGGTTATCGAGACTTTCAGCATCAGGCAAAGGTCGTAATTACATCTGTAGGAAGTATAAAAATCTACAGCCTTCTGAAGCAGCAAGGGGTGCCGGGAAATTCCCGGCACCCCTTGCTGCTTGCATATCAAAAAAATGCGCTAATTCTCCGAAAAGCTGTAGTCGTAGAAATTGTACACTTCCACTATCTTCGGCTGCTTTTCGCCATGTTGATTCAAATGAACCTGCTTTGGGCTTTCATCCGGAGATTCATAGCCCCATTTTAAACGATTTTCAAATTTCAACTCTTCAGGTAACTCCAGTTTACGTTGTCTCATATGCTGCAGGATTGGTGGTGAAACATTCTACGTCCAAAGCGGAATCGCAGCAATCATACTCGTTAACTTGTACGTGTGGCCACCACCATAGGTCTTTCACAATAAGACGAATTAGTAGTATTATGCGTTAGCTTCTGCAGGAGCCTGCTTCAGGGCCACCAGGTCTTTTTTCCAGTCGATGTAGCCTTTAATGGATAAGAGCAGGAAAACGAAATAAAGGAAACTGGTCAGGTAAAGGTCTTTATAGGTATACACACCCACATACACTACATCCACTACCAGCCAGACAATCCAGTTCTCCAGCTGCTTCTTGGCCATCATCCAATAGCCAATCAGACTGACGGCAGTGGTGGCAGAATCTGTGTAAGAAAGGTCGGCATCTGTGTAGTTATCCAGAAAATACCCCAAGCTTAATGTAAAAACCAGCCCCAGCGCCAACAGCACGGTCATTTCCTTTTTGCTGACACGCTCTACTTTGCGCTCTGAGTCGTTCTTGCCTCCGTACAACCACATATACCAGCCATACAGGCTCGTGACAAAGTAAAACGCATTCAGCCCCATGTCGGCGTATAGGCGCGCATCGTAAAACACGAATACGTACATGCCCACGCTGATCAGGCCTATCGGCCACGTCCAGATGTTCTGCTTTGCCGCCAACCACACACAGACTATACCTGTCACTACACCAATCAACTCAACTACGTTCATGGCTTGCAAAGCCTCTACGATACTCTGTAACACATTCATCCCTGCAATTTAAGCGCTCGCAGCACTTTACATAAACAAATACCTGCTTAATTTTAAAATTCAGGCGAAGCAAGGCATTATTTGCCGCGCCACACGTATACCATGCTACCCCAAAAAGAAGTTCTATGGATGAAATCACGGCACAGGAACTAAAAGAGCGGCTGTCGCGCAGCTCCAACATACAACTAGTGGATGTGCGTGAGCCTTCCGAATTTGAGATTTGTAATTTGGGCGGAGAGCTGATTCCGATGGGGGAATTGCCCAAACAGGCGAACCGCATCAAGCGCGATGTGCCGGTAATAATGATCTGCCATCATGGCTTCCGCAGTGCGCAGGCCATTAATTATCTCAGCCAGCGCCTCGGCTATGATAACCTCCTCAACCTGAAGGGCGGCATACATGCCTGGGCCACTCAGGTAGACCCGACGATGACAAAATACTAGACAGTCGCCGATATAGATTCTGCAAAAAATAATTACTCTCCTACTTGCAGCATATTCTAAAGAAATTTCCGTAATTTTACGCGGCAAATAACAACCCTTAATTTATTTGCCATGATCTCTGATCAGTCTAAGATATTATTTGAAGCACTCACCTACGACGACGTGCTTTTACTTCCGGCTTACTCCGAAGTACTCCCCAACGAAACAGACACTTCTTCACAACTTACCCGCAACATACGCATCAATATTCCGCTTATATCGGCTGCCATGGACACCGTGACAGAGGCTGACCTGGCGATTGCGATGGCGCAGGAAGGTGGTATCGGCTTTATTCATAAGAACATGTCGATTAAGAAGCAGGCGCAGCAGGTGCGAAAGGTAAAGCGTTCTGAGAGCGGCATGATCCTCGACCCTATTACTCTGAACGAGAAAGCCACGCTGGGTGATGCCGTGCAGATTATGACCGAAAACAAGATTGGCGGTATCCCGATAGTGAACGATGCGGGCATATTAACCGGTATTATCACTAACCGTGACCTGCGTTTTGAAAAGGACCTGACACAAAAGGTGTCTTCTGTGATGACCACCCAAAACCTGGTGACGGCATCCAGAGGCACTGACATGGCTAAGGCCGAGGACATCCTGCAGGAGTACAAAATAGAGAAACTGCCGGTAGTGGATGAGGAAGGCAAACTTGTCGGCCTGATCACTTACAAAGACATCCTGAAGAAGAAAGACCGACCTTTTGCCTGCAAAGACGAGTTCGGCCGCCTGCGTGTAGGTGCCGCCGTAGGCGTTACGCCTGATGTGCTGGACCGCGTGAAAGCATTGGTGGAAGCAGGTGTAGACGTGATAAGCGTAGACACAGCCCACGGCCACTCAAGAGGCGTGCTGGAAGCCGTAAGAAAAATAAAGGATGCTTTCCCTGAGCTAGACCTGATTGCCGGCAACGTTGCCACTGCTGATGGAGCAAAAGCACTGGCTGACGCAGGTGCCGACGCCGTTAAAGTGGGTGTAGGCCCGGGCTCTATCTGTACGACCCGTGTGATTGCCGGTATTGGCGTACCGCAGCTCTCCGCTGTAATGGAAGCGGTTAGAGGTCTGGAAGGAACCGGCGTACCTGTGATAGCAGACGGTGGTATCAAGTTTTCCGGTGATGTTGTGAAAGCCCTGGCAGGCGGTGCCAGCACCGTGATGATAGGCTCCCTGCTGGCAGGCACGGAAGAGGCTCCGGGCGAGATGATTCTTTACGAAGGACGCAAGTTCAAGACCTACCGCGGCATGGGTTCTGTGGAGGCAATGGAAGAAGGCTCGAAAGACCGCTACTTCCAGAGCAACGAAACAAACGCGAAGAAGCTGGTACCGGAAGGCATTGTAGGCCGTGTGCCGTACAAAGGTTTGGTACAGGAGGTAATTTACCAATTGGCAGGCGGCATTCGTGCGGGCATGGGCTATTGCGGCACGCCAAACATTGAGAAGCTGCAAGGCGCTAAAATGGTAAAGATTACGGGTGCCGGCCTTCGCGAAAGCCATCCACATGATGTACAGATTGTACGCGAGGCGCCTAACTACAGCCGCTAATCAGCAGCTGATGCAACAAATAGCGTTCATCAGGTTAACCACCTGATAGCTAACCTGCAGGAGGTGGAACAACAAGTTCCGTACTGCTCTTATATATGAAGCGTAAGCGGCATATAAATTCTGGTTTTTAACTCTTCACTTCATGTGAACCGGAAGGCGCAGACAGGCCAAAAGCTAACCTACGCCTTCCGTTTTACGTTATGCAAGTTGTTTTCCTATAACTCTACTCTCACACTTTGGCCAAAGAGCGGAAATTTTCATTACCTTTCATTGATATTACGTCTACTAAAAACAAGATACTATCGCAGGAAAATAAAACGGCGGATTCCAGTCCTATGCTTTACAAAACGAATGCAAGATCTTTACTGGTTACTACTGCTGTCGTTAGCTGGGCTCTGCTGTTAGCAAACGTATTGTTTTCTGCTCACAGACTTCGTGAGCAGGGTGTGGCGCAATTGTCGCTGCCCTTTTTGAACAACCTGCTGATTGTTGTTTTCCTCGTCTCCGTGTTTCTTTTCCAGCGTCTGAGTACAGAGTCACTGAAGGGAGTAGATTTTATCGGCTATCTCTGGAACCTCTTCTCGAAAGCTGCCGTGGCAGCCTATGTGAGTGTGGCCCTCTTCCTGGGCTACAAGGTGATGACGAATTATGCCGATACGGAGTCCCCTTTGCTGCTGCACCTCGTGTACCAGATTAACTTCGGCTTACTGGTTGTTTTTCTGGCCAAGGCCTTCTACATCTGGCGGCAGTTACTGCTTTACCATAAAAACAAGTTCCTGCAGATAGCCTGGGATTGGTTTGAGTTGCTGTTAGGGGCCATGCTGCTGCTAACCATCTTCAACTTTGACTATAACAGCTACATTTTCATGCCGCTGCTGGCCCTGATAGGCTTTTACATCCTGTTTCTGTGCACCAACCTGAAGTGGGTAGCCTATCTTACGTTCAGCAATAAAAGCCGGTCTTTGGTTTTGCTCGGTGCCATTCTGCTCAGCTGCTACATATTCGTGCGCTTTTTCAGGGGCCTGAAGGATAGCCCGAACCTGGTAATTGACTATACCGATGTAAGCTTCCTGCTGCTGGCCATGATGTTTGTGGGCTCCTATACACTGGCTGCCTTTCTGGTGTCGCTTTTCAGTTTGCCTACGTCCAGTGTATTTGAGCAGAAAAGCGAAGACCTGCTCAATTTCCAGCGCCTGAGCCAATCCATACAGCAAGGGCAAAGCGAGGCGCAGGTATACGACATGCTGTTCGAGAGTACGATTAAAGCCTCTGATGCCAGCGCCTCCTGGTTTGAGCTGATCCGTAACGGGGAGCCACAGGTAACACACCTGCTCAACATCAACATCGACCAGATCAAGCGTATCCGGCACCTGCTGCTTGCTTACAACATCCACAACATCGATTACATCAACAATAACCTGAACCGCAACCCGGGCTTCCGGGACCTGATGCTGCCCTGGAAATCGTTGATCATTCTTCCTATTAAGTCTAAGAATTACCTGTCGGGGGTGCTTTATTTGCTGAAGGATATTGAGCAGGGCTTCGACCGCGAAACGGTGAACGTGCTGCGCACTTTCACCAGTCAGACTATACTTACCATAGAAAACCTGCGGCTGATATCAGAATCGCTGCAAAACGAGCGTTATAAAGAGGAGTTGAAGATTGCCACGCAGGTGCAGGACAGCCTTATTCCGAAGAAGTTCCCTGTCGACAGCTGGTTTGAGATAAGCACGCATGCCTTGGCAGCCAAAGAGGTGGGCGGCGATTTTTACGACTTCCTGCAGCTGAGTGAATCGCGCATCGCCATTATTATCGGCGACGTGTCGGGAAAGGGAATCTCGGCGGCTTTCCATATGGCCCAGATGAAAGGGATTTTCCATGGCCTGATGCAGCAGGATATGCCGCCAAGCGAGTTCATGAAACAGGCCAACAGTGCCCTGAGCCGCTGCCTTGAGAAAACTTCTTTCATTACTTCGGCGCTGTATATTATAGATTATAGCATGAAAGGCTTTATGTTTGCACGTGCCGGCCACTGCCACACGTTATACTATAACGCCATGATGGACGACGTCTTCTACTTCCAGACAGACGGCCTGGGACTGGGCATTATCCGGGACAAGAGCTACGCCAACCATATACGGGAGATGTACTACGACTATAATCCCAGCGATGTGATGGTGATTTACACCGACGGCATTGTGGAGGCCCGGAACGAGGCGAACGATGAATATGGCGAAGACAGGCTAAAGTACATGCTGCAGCAAACATACCATCTCGAGGCTGAAGATATTAAATACGCTATCATCAACGACCTGGAGAATTTCACGGGCCCTGACAATCTTTATGATGACCAGACGCTGCTGGTGATTAAGTTTAAACCCGTTGAACCAAACAAATGAATAAGCCGTAAAGTATGCCGATGAAAATAACGAACGAAATCAAAGATAACACCATCATCATGACGCTTGATGGTGAGCTCGATGCCAGCTCTTCGGTGATGCTGGACGAGGAGCTGTCTGACCCTGAAATAATGGAGTACAGCAAAATCCTGGTCGACTGCAAAAACCTGCACTACATTTCCTCTGCCGGACTTGGTGTGTTTATCTCGCACCTGCAGCGCTTCGAGGATGCTCAAATCAAGCTAATCTTTTACAACATGCAGGATAAAGTGCGCAACGTGTTTGAGATACTGGGCCTCGACCTGCTTATGACCATTGTATCAGATTACGAGGAAGCAAGGAGTATTGCCAATGAATAACTCCATTCGGGTAAACTGTACTAAGAAGAACCTGAAAACAATACGTGACTTCGTCACGGAGTACCTGCATGCCCTTTCCTTAACGGATATTCTGATGAACCAGATTGTGTTGGCTGTAGATGAAATATGCGCCAACCTCATTATCCACGCCAACCACGAAGACCCCAAGAAACACATTGTCCTGACCATAAGCCAGGCGAAAGACATGCTTCAATTTAAGATTTCAGATGAAGGACTGGCTTTTGAGCGCGCCAACTACAAAGAGCCGGACATAGAGGAAAATATCCGGCTCGGCAAGAAGGGCGGCGTGGGCATAGCCCTCGTAAACCGCATCATGGACAAAGTGGAGTTCCAGAGCGATGGCTCCCAAAACACCTGCATCCTTCATAAAAAAATCAAATAAAGCTACTTACACACTTTACCTGCGCATATTCCGTTATCGGAAACGAAACCAATTGCAATACAATTGTGGTTACACTTTTTGACTTATCTGTCAGAAAAAATAACTAAAATTGCATGTTCTGATCCTGATCAGCGAAAGAAAAATTCTGTTTTAAAAACTTATGCGCAGTAATCACCTACTTGTTGCGGCTGCTCTCCTGCTGACGGCTGGCTGCACCGCAACCAAGAAGAATGACAGTAAACAGCCCACCATCGCGACACTTGGCACGCAACCTGTTTCCATTGAAGAGTTCCGCTATGTGTACGAGAAAAACAACAGCGGCAACGAAGACGCCTATACCCGCCAGAGTGTAAGCGAGTACCTGAACCTGTACACTAACTTTAAGCTGAAGGTGCTGGAGGCGCAAGGCCAGGGGCTGGATACCACTACCGCTTTCAGACGTGAACTGGAGGGTTATAAAGAGCAGTTGGCACAGCCTTACCTCACCGAAAAGAGCGTGACCGACAAGCTGGTGAAGGAAGCTTACGAGCGCATGAAGCAGGAAGTAAACGCCTCCCACATTCTTATCAGCCTGACACCGGATGCAGCCCCTGAAGATACCTTAGCGGCTTATAACCGCACTATGGATTTGCGCAGGCGCGCGCTAGCCGGTGAAGATTTTGGTAAACTGGCACAGGGAAACTCCCAGGATCCGTCTGCAGCCGATAACAAAGGAGACTTAGGCTATTTTACGGCCCTTCAGATGGTATATCCGTTTGAGGATGCTGCCTTCAAAACTGCTGTCGGAGATATTTCGATGCCGGTACGCACGCGATTCGGGTACCACCTGATAAAAGTGAACGACAAGCGCCAGGCCAAAGGCGAGGTGCGCGTGGCCCACATTATGGTGCGTGCCACACCGGGCATCCCAAAAGCCGACTCCCTGGCTGCAAAGCAGCGTGCAGACGCTATCTATAAGCGGGTGCAGCGCAACGAGAACTGGGAGAAACTTGCTGAAGAGTTTTCTGAGGATGCCAATTCCGCCAAAAACGGTGGTGAGTTGCCGTGGTTTGGCACCGGCCGTATGATACCTTCTTTTGAGGATGCTGCCTTTAACCTGCAAAACACAGGCGATGTGGCGCAACCGGTTCTAACACCCTATGGCTGGCATATTATCAAGCTGATAGAAAAGCGTGGCCTTCCTGCTTACGAAGAAATGGAGCAGAACCTGCGCAACAGAATCGCAAAAGACTCCCGCTCTGAGCTGAACAAGACCGCCTTCATGAAGCGCATCAAAACAGAGAACAGCTTCACAGAGAATGCCGAAGCCAAGGCAACCGCCATGAGCAAAGCCTCAGACGATCTGCTAAAAGCAAACTGGACCTACGACGAAACTGACAAAGCCCTGAAGCAAACCCTGTTCAACATTCAGGGCAAAGCCTACACTATCGGTGATTTCTGGAAATATGCTAAGGAGGCGCAGCAACCACGTGCTACAAGTTCAGCGGCACATGCCATGAACCTGCTCTACGAGGCCTATATAGATAAGAGCCTGGTGGAATATGAAAAGGCTAATTTAGAAATCAAGCACCCAGACTATAGAATGCTGGTACAGGAGTATCACGATGGTATCCTCCTCTTCCAGATGATGGACGAGAAAGTATGGTCGAAGGCGGTTGAAGACTCTGTTGGCCTGAAAGCATACTTTGCTCAGAACAGGGAGAAGTATACGTGGGGCCCGCGCGTGCAGGCAACCGTTATAAGTGCCGCCAACAAAGAGCTACTGCAGAAAGCACAGGAGCAAATGGGCAAACGCCGCTATCCGGTTAATTTTGCAAAGCTAACCGACATTCTGTTTGAGCAGAACAAGCCCACGCTAACGCAGGAAGGCACTGCCAAACTAAATGAACTGGCCGAGCTACTAAAAGGCAACGAGAGCCTTGCCGTAGATATCAACGGCCACACAGACGCCCGCGAAGCTACTGCCAGCAAAAACCTGGCAACAGAGAGAGCCGACAAGGCCAAAGCCTACCTGATGGCTCAGGGAGTACCGTCTGCTCAGCTAAGCACGAACAACCTTGGGGCAACAAACCAGGCAGGCCCGGATAATTCGGAGACAGGCCGCCGCCGCAACCGCCGTGTGTCTTTTGTGTTGTACACGACAGAACTCAGTGCCCTCGCTGATAACCTGAATGCACTGAGCAACAACCCGCTGGGTGTGCAGATATCAGAGAAGAAATTCCAGAAAGGAGATAACAAGGCCCTGGATATGGTAGCCTGGGAGAAAGGCACTTACAACGTGCAGCAAAATGGCCGAGAGTACCTCATTATTATCGAGGAGGTACTGGAGCCAGGATACAAAGAGCTGGACGAAGTGCGTGGCCTGGCTATCTCTGACTATCAGAACTATTTAGAGCAGCAGTGGGTAAGCCAGCTGCGCGAGAAATACCCGGTAACCGTAAGGCAGGACGAGGTAGACAAGCTGATTAAGCAGTAGTTTATTCTGGTACCTTTTTTGCAACGAGCTGATAAGTCAGTTTATTCAGAATAAAGACGTAAATTGTGCGTTTCACTTTATAGTCTGACTGAAATTTAAGTTTGTACTGCAAGGGATGCTTTGAAAACTCGATAGCTGCTGTTTTTGGTACATAGCTCCGGCTATTCCCCTAAAAGCAAGTCTCTTCAGAATGCAGGTTCATTTCTTTCAGCCATAAAAAATTAAGCAGGCGCTAAGCGCGCACCATCATATCAATTATTACAGCCTTGAAAAAGATACATTGTTTTGCCAGAACGGCCTTTGCGGCAATTTGCCTCATTGTAATTTCTTCTACGGCCTTTGCCCAGGCACCTGTGCAGCGCACGGTGGATGGCATCATAGCGAAAGTAGACAACTATGTTGTTTTACGCTCTGATGTAGAGTTTGGCTACCTGCAATACCTTCAGCAGTCTAAACAGCAGCCAAGCGACGAAATGAAGTGCCAGATATTTACCTCACTGCTGCAGGACAAGCTGCTCCTAGCTCGTGCCGAGATAGACTCTATTGTAGTAGAGGAACCATTGGTGGCCAATGAACTGGACCGCCGCATACAGTACTTAGCCGGCCAGGTTGGCGGTGTAGAGCGGCTGGAGCAGTACTACAACAAAAGCATTACGCAGCTGAAAGAAGAGCTACGCCGCACCGTGCGTGAGCAGATGGTGATGGAGAACATGCAGCGGGAGATTACAGGCAAAGTAACTGTAACCCCTAAAGAAATAAAGAAGTATTTCAACAACATTCCTGCAGACAGCCTTCCTTATTTCTCCAGCGAAGTGGAGATTGGCCAGATTGTAAAACACGCCACCGTAAGCAAGACGCAAAAGCAGGCGGCCAGGGAGCAACTGCAGGCCCTGCGCGAGCGTATACTTGCCGGTGAAGACTTTGCCACACTGGCAACACAATTTTCACAGGATCCGGGTTCGGCACAGGCTGGTGGAGAACTGGGTTTCTTTAAGAAGAAAGAGCTGGTGCCAGAGTACGAAGCGGCTGCTTTGCGCCTGGAGCCCGGAGGGATTTCTAATGTAGTTGAGTCACAGTTCGGCTTTCACCTTATTCAGTTGATTGAGCGCCGTGGCCAGGAATTTAACACGCGCCACATCCTTATTAAGCCAGCCACAGCAACGGTAGACGTACAGGAGGCCATTACCGCATTGGACAGTATCCGGACGAAGATACAGAACGACAGCCTGCTGACGTTCCCTAAAGCAGCCAAGGAGCACTCTGATGATAAGGCCACAAAAGATAACGGCGGCATGATGGCAGGCCGTGACGGCAGCACTTATATTCCGATGGACCAGGTTGATCCATCCATCTTCTTCGTGATTGACACGATGCAGGTAGGGGATATTTCAAAACCGATTCCGTTTACCACAGAGGATGGCAAAGAAGCGGTGCGCATCATTTACCTGAAAGGTAAATCAAAACCGCACCTGGCTAACCTCCAGGACGATTATCAACGGATTTCTAACGCAGCGCTCGCCGAAAAACGCAGCAAAGCCGTAGACGAATGGTTCCGCAAGAATATAGACACTGTATTTATTGAAATTGATCCGGAGTACCAGGAATGCGGTGGACTCCAACAACTAATGCAATAAGAAGAAATGAAGCAGTTCACCTCTGACAAAGAAGCAGCCGATGCGCTACACCACGTTTACCGGGAGTTAACTTCCGAAATATCAAAAGTGATTGTAGGGCAGGAAGAAGTCGTTAAACTAGTACTTACAGCTGTTTTTTGTCAGGGGCACTGCCTGCTGGTGGGGGTACCGGGGCTTGCCAAGACGCTCCTCATCCAAACTATTGCCTCTTCACTGGACATGTCGTTTAACCGGGTGCAGTTTACACCCGACCTGATGCCTTCTGATATTGTTGGTGCTGAGACAATGGACAACGAACGCAACTTTAAGTTTGTAACGGGGCCAGTGTTTGCCAACATTGTGCTGGCCGATGAAATTAACCGCACGCCCCCAAAAACACAGGCAGCACTCTTAGAGGCCATGCAGGAACATGCCGTTACAGTGGCTGGCCACAAGTACAACCTGCCAAGGCCTTTCTTTGTGCTGGCTACCCAGAACCCGATTGAGCAGGAAGGAACTTACCCCTTGCCTGAGGCGCAGCTGGATCGCTTCATGTTTAACATTACGTTAGACTACCCAAGCTACGAGTCGGAGTTGCAGATTGTAAAGAACACGACAGGTGCCGCTGTCAGCTCACTCAACAAGATTCTGCATGCAGATGACATTCTTGCCTTTCAGCAGTTAGTGCGCCGCGTGCCCGTGGTAGACAATGTGGTGGAGTATGCCGTAAAGCTGGTACATAAAACGCGCCCCAACATGCCCATGGCTTCTACGCAGGCAAACCAGTACCTGGAGTGGGGCGCAGGCCCAAGAGCCTCTCAGCACCTGATTGTGGGTGCCAAATGCAATGCCATCCTCAACGGAAAATACAGCCCTGATATTGAAGATGTGCAGGCAGTGGCACTCCCTATTCTCCGGCACCGCATCGTGCGCAATTTCAAGGCCGAGGCAGAAGGCATCACTGTAGAAAAAATCATTCAGGAGTTGCTTTGATTGAATTGTTAAATGGCCGCATTGTTAAATTGTTATCCATATAACCTGAAAACAACAATGTAACCATTGAACAATTAAGCCATACAAATTTCAGCGCATTGCTAGTACGCTAAATTAGTGTATTTTTGCACCCAATCACTTTACCAATATCACCTTATACATATATGGAAGCGGCTGCTTTATACCTACGCTTTAAAGAGAACCTGGCTACCGTAATTGGTATTCTTAACAGTCCTCTTGAATTGCGTTCCATGCCTTACAATACCTCTCTTCCACTGGAAGTAAACCTATTGGCGGATGTGCTGCGCCTGCATGGGCTGGAGTTTAGCTCTACTACACCCGGTGCGAAGCGCGTACAGGATTTCCAGCAGTGGTACCTGCAAAACGAGGAGAAAGTAAACGAAGTGATGCACCGCGTGCTGGAGGATAAAAAAGCCTATATGAGAACGGCTACTGGTGTTGTATTGCAAAAAGAAATGCTGTACCGCAGGCTGGAATACTTCAAGGAAACAGCTCATACACTGCAGGTGATGATGGCCCAGCAGAAACTACACAGCCCAAAGCACTTTAATTACCCGTTCCTGAACGCATAAAGCGGCAGAAACATATCTGATAATATAAACATAAAAGAGCCAGCACTATTCAGGTAGCGCTGGCTCTTTTATGTTTATATCACTCTCAGAAGCAAAGCAGTAAGCTGTAATCACCTGAGGTAATTAAAAACTGCTTACTTCCGGATAGAAGTGTGGCTGTCTTTGGAGTGCTCCAGGTTCAGGTCTTCTTCAGGCTGCTTTTTCATGCTGTCGGCCGCCATGTCACCGGCAGGGCCTTTGGCTATGAGCGTGCCGCCATCAACAGGCCAAACGGCTCCCGTTACGTAGGAGGCTTCGTCAGATGCCAGGAAGAGGTATACATTGGCCACTTCTTCTGGTGTGCCTCTGCGCCCCATCAGTGTGCCCTGCGTCACCATCTGCTCCATCTGGCTGTCCATTGGGCCGGTTTCTTTATGTGTCCAGCCTGTGTCTATCGGGCCGGGGGCCACGATGTTGCAGCGTACGCCTTTTTGCGCCTGCTCTGCCGCCAGCCCTTTCGTGAAAGCGTGGTTAAAGCCTTTGGTGCCACCATACGGCGCATTTTGCGCAATTCCCAGCACACCAGACTCAGAACCGGCTGTCACTATGTTTCCTTTTGTCTTCTGAAGCTCCGGCAAGGCAGACTTACTCATGGCAAAGGTCGTTTTAATATTGTTCTTCAGCAGGTAATCGAACGCCTCTTCTGAATACTCAGACAGCATGTTCGTTTCCGGGAATGTACCGGCGTTGTTAATAAGAATATCCAGCTTCCCGTACTGCTTTACAGCCAGATCTACGCAGCTTTGGGCATTGGCAAGGGAAGACAAATCACCGGTGAACGGAATGGCTGTGCCTCCCTCCTCCTGTATTCCTTTTACTACGTCTTCTACCGGGTCCTCCGGAAATCCGGCTACTACTACGCTTGCTCCTTCTTTGGCGAACTTTTTACTGATGGCTTCGCCTATACCTGCGCCACCGCCTGTCACGATAGCTACTTTTCCCTTAAGTCTGTTTCCCATTTTGTTTTCAGATTTTTGTTTTGTTTACTATTTAGCTTGATCATTTTTAACGGCAAAAACAGCAGCACAGTTGGCACTTGCACCAGTATGGCCTATGGCATCACAATTCTTTTCTTTCACGTATGAACAATTAGGGCACCCTCTCAGAAACTATAACAGGGACAAACCATGAATTTTTTATACAACACTTTACCCGATTCTTATAAGGAGCAGTTAGAAACGCAGCACCTTATATTAAGGCCCTATGAGGAAGGCGATGAAAGCGATTTTATGCGTCTGCTACAGGAGAACACTGCCTATCTGAACCCTGCTTTTGCCGGGCGGCGGGCACGGGTGCGGGCACTGGAAGATGCCCGGACGCAAGTGCGGCAGTTGCGCACTGAATGGGACAACCGCCGCTCCTTTGACTTTGGTGTCTGGCAGAAAGAAGACAATGCCTACATCGGCAGCATTGCACTCAAGAACCTGGACCGCACGATACCCAAAGCAGAACTGGGGCTGTACTTCACGGAATGGCCTAATAACACGGCCCTGGTGCAGGAGGCTCTACAGGCAGTGCTTCAGTTCGCCTTCGACTCCCTAAAGATGAACAGGCTGTACATGCGCTGCACTAACGCAAACGAGAATTACGGAGCACTGGCAGAAAATAACGGATTCTTGAAAGAAGGGGTGCTTCGCAACGACTACCGGGGAGCAGACGCTGATGAGCTACTGGACCTAAGCTACTATGGCCTGATACGCGAGGATTTTGAGGCCACCCGACAGGAGCAGGAGCAGGCAAATGCTACAGCCATGGCATAATTAGTTTTGACTGACAGAACAGCGTAAAGGTCATAAGAGTTACTTCCTTGGCTTCGCCACGAAAAACTCTGTATCAAAAGTAAGGTAAAAGGCGTTGGAAAACTCCAGCTTTGGGTCGTCCAGGTCTACCACCGGTTCCAGGCGTATCGTCAGGTAGAGGTTATCGATAATTTCAATGTCCTTCATCAACCGAAAGATTATTAGCTCCCGCTCCTCCTGAAGATAATCCGGGTGCTTGAAGGTAGTAGAGGCCGATTGATACAGCCTCCCTCCCAACTCCGTCACATAGCTGTCACCGCGCCAGTAACTCAGCATCACGTCTTGGTACTTTGTATCTATACCGGCATTCAGGTAAATGCCATAGCCTTGCGTGTACGGCAACTGAAACTCATTTGAAAAGTCTTTGAAGCCCACAAGGTAATTTTTTGTATACAGCCGGTGCAACACCTTGTGGCTATACCTCTTCTCCAGTTCAAAGCCTATGGCTGCGTTTGCCACAGTTGTCAGCGGCAATGGTGAAGCGTCTATCTGGCCGCCCTTGTGCAGGGCGGTAAACTGTATGGGTAAAGTCAGGCGCAGGCTGTCTGCAGTATTCCCCCTCCCCTCCTGCTCCAGCAGCAGAATATTTGCCGCTGCCCCACCGTTTACCTGCTCCTGGTCATCCTCTCCTCTATACAGCTTATGGTTCCAGTCTATCCAGGCATCCAGTGCTACATGGTGCGTATTGAGCTGGTACTGCAGGCCGTTCTCGAGCCGATTCGTAATCACGCGCTCAAAGTCGTAGAGCGGTTCTATATAACCGTGGTTCAGGTTACCCTCCAGCGTACCGAAGAGCAGGGCCCAGTTCTCCTTCTGTATTTTGGCTGTAAACGTGGGGGCGATGTCCTGATACCCGGTGCTGCCAAAGTCTTTCCAGAGGAAAGCACCAGCCTCCAGGCGCACAAATGGAGCCGGGTAATAGACCAGTTCAGGGTTGAGGTGATAGCCGAATAAAGTATAGCCATCTGCAATCTTATTGAAGTACTCGTTGTTCTTAGAGAAGCCAAAGGCATAGACTCCAATTCTAACCTCATTAGCATTTTGAGCAACTACAGGCATCTGCTGCAGTAGAATACGGTTGTTTAGCTGCGCCTGGGCAAAGCAGCTATAAATCAACATAAAACAAAGCAAAAAGAGCCTACAATAGCTCATAATTAAGTGTAAAGGATGGCACAAAAAGGAGTGATACTGTGTTATAATCAGGCGCCACAGAGCAGCTAAAATATTTAGCAAAATACCTGATGACTTTTTTGCAAGTTGGCTCCAAAAGTAGTAATTTCACCTTCAATATAAAGCTAAATAAAATAACCACATGAGTTTAAGCAACGAAAAACTTAAAGCGCTACAGCTAACCATGGATAAGCTCGACAAGACATACGGCAAAGGCACCGTAATGAAGTTGAGCGACAACAAGGTAGAAGACATACCTGCTATATCCACCGGCTCGCTTGGGCTCGATATTGCTTTGGGTATTGGTGGTTTGCCACGTGGCCGTGTCGTAGAAATCTACGGTCCGGAATCGTCTGGTAAAACTACACTTACGATGCACTGCATTGCCGAAGCACAAAAGAAGGGCGGCATGGCTGCGTTCATCGATGCGGAGCACGCGTTTGACAGAAGCTACGCTCAAAAGCTTGGCATTGACACAGAAAACTTATTAATCTCTCAGCCAGACAACGGGGAGCAGGCACTTGAAATTGCTGACCACCTCATTCGCTCAGGCGCTATAGATATTATTGTAATTGACTCCGTTGCCGCTCTTGTACCGAAAGGTGAGTTGGAAGGTGACATGGGTGACAGCAAAATGGGTCTGCAGGCACGTCTGATGTCGCAGGCACTGCGTAAGCTGACCGGTACCATCAATAAAACAGGCTGTACCTGTATCTTTATTAACCAGTTGCGTGAGAAGATTGGTGTGATGTTCGGTAACCCGGAGACAACAACTGGTGGTAACGCCCTGAAGTTCTACGCATCTGTGCGTTTGGATATCCGTCGTATTGGCCAGATTAAAGAAAGCGCCGATAATATTACAGGTAACCGTACCCGTGTGAAAGTGGTGAAGAACAAGGTAGCACCTCCTTTCAAAGTGGTAGAGTTCGACATCATGTATGGCGAAGGCATCTCTAAGGTTGGTGAGATTCTTGACCTTGGCGTGGAGCTGAATATTGTGCAAAAATCTGGATCATGGTTCTCTTATGACGGCAACAAACTAGGCCAGGGCCGTGACGGTGTGAAACAGATTCTGCTCGACAATCCGGAGTTAAGTGAAGAGATTGAAGGCAAGATCAGAGCCATCGTAAAAGGCGAGCCTGAAAAAGTAGCCGCAGCGCTGGACGATTCAGCCGCCAAAGCAGCTGAAGTTGAATGAACATTATTTCCTGAACAGAAATAGCAAAAAGGGCGTTGTATAAAAGCAGCGCCTTTTTTTATTTATTTTGAATTGACTAGGCACTTAACTATGTTTATCTTAATCCAACAAGAGCAACCTGAAACTCCATAATTGAAGCGGGAATGGGTGGTATCAGATTCTGGAAGCACACATTAGCAAATCAAATTATAAGTTTAAAAAGCTTAAAAGTATAGTTGGTACAAAACTTGAAGTGATCAGGAATCAAGAACTGTTCATCCCAATAAGAAGGAAATTTATGAAGAAGTTTTTCCCTGCGCTCCTTATACTAGCATTGGTAGTAGTTGGCTTCGTCTCTAAAGACAGAATGCGCAGCGTCCCGAATGACAGTTTTTCTACAGGGGAAGTACTGAAGTATAAGGTGCATTATGGCCTTATTACGGCAGCAGATGCAACTATAGAGACAGCCCCTGCCCTGCATTATATTAATAACAGGCCGTGCTACCGCACCACGGTAACCGGAAAAACGAATAGCTCCTTCGATTTCTTTATCCGGGTACGCGATACCTGGCAGTCTTATATAGATACTGCCGCCATAGTGCCACAGCGCTTTTACAGAAACATTGAGGAAGGCAACTACCGCAAGCGTGAAACAGTTGATTTTAACCATTACAGGAACACCGCTTTTGTAGAGACAAAGAAGAGAAACAGGCCAAAGGAAACAGGTAACTATAAAATTCCTGAAAATGTGCAGGACATTGTCAGCGGCTTTTATTACCTGCGCACCCTGAACTACGACAGAATGAATGTTGGCGACAAGTTAAACCTGCAGGGCTTTTTTGACGATGAGACGTTTAATATGCAGGTAACCTATAAAGGCCGAGAGGTAGTGAGCACGAAAGCGGGCGACATAAGGGCTATAAAACTTACCCCAAAGATGCCTAAGAACAAGCTGTTCAATGGTGAAGATGCCATTACCGTCTACCTCTCCGATGATAAAAACAAGATACCTGTGCTGATACAAGCTGAAATGTTTGTAGGCTCCCTGAAGATAAACCTCTACGAGTATAAAAACCTGAAACATAAAACATCCCTGTTAGCGCAGAAGTAATCAGAGCCGGCTATATAGCCGACTTTTTTGTTGCCCATCAAAAGAAAGACCTACCTGTGTTAAGAAAATATTATGATTTGATAAGCAGATGTTAAGTTGACTTTAGGAATGATATATTTACATCAGGAAATGGTAATGCAGCAGGAATCAATAGACTGGTTAAGCAACCAAAAAACTTTACATGGCGCTAATGTCCTTAGCTGCACCACTCCTACTCAAACTCTAATGTTATTGTACCGTGCAAACTGCAACAAACTATAAGATATTAGTAGTAGACGATGATCCGGATATCGTGGAAATGCTACAGTACAACCTGACACGCGAAGGGTACGATGTAACCGAAGCAGAGAACGGCAAGAAAGCCATAACGATAGCACAGGCAATAAAGCCAGACGTTATTCTAATGGACGTGATGATGCCTGTGTTAGACGGAATCTCGGCTTGCCGCCAACTGCGCGAAATGGAGGATTTCCGAAACACGCACATCATCTTCCTGACAGCCCGCGCGGAGGAGTTCTCAGAAGTTGCTGCCTTTGAGGCAGGCGCCGACGACTTTATCACCAAACCCATCAAGCCCCGGGCGCTGTTAAGCAGACTGGCCGCCTATACACGCCGGGACTCGCTACAGGAAGAAGAAAACCAGGTAATAGAAGCGGGCGACCTACGTATAGACCGCACCAGCTTTGCTGTTTACAAAGGCGACGAAAAAATCACCTTGCCTAAAAAAGAATTCCAGCTGCTTTCTTTCCTGGCGGCTACTCCGAACAAGGTTTATACCCGGGAGGAGTTGCTTAACAACGTATGGGGAAATGATGTATATGTAATTGCCCGCACCGTAGATGTACACATCCGGAAAGTACGTGAGAAGATTGGCGAAGAAAACATCAAAACCATAAAAGGCGTGGGCTATAAGTTCAACAACGATTAGTGAATGAATTTTACCTCCCGTACGCTTGCCTTATTAGTTTCACTGGCGGTAGCACTTGTGCTCACCGCCTTTCTTGCTTTAGCCACCTACTTTTCCTGGCAAGGCTTTATCGTTGCACTGGTCATCGTGTTCATCTGTTGCTTTCTGTTGCTTTACTTTTCTTACGAGGCGCTGGTGTTTCGGGAAGTTAAAAACGTGTACTCCAGCCTGGAGAAGCTAAGGCGGCAGGACTTTAAGCAGGTAGCAAGCAGGTCGACCTTCACAGCAGACCCGCTGAGGAAGATCAAAGAAGACATTTACATGATTGCAGCGGGGAAACAGCAGGAAATAGACGAACTGAAACAGCTGCAGTCGATGCGCCGCGAGTTTCTGGCCGATGTGTCGCACGAACTGAAGACGCCGATCTTCGCAGCGCAGGGATTCATACATACGCTGCTGGATGGGGCAGTAGACGACCCGAACGTGCGCGATAAGTTCCTGCAGAAAGCAGCCAAAAGCTTGGATAGCCTCGATGCCCTTGTGCAGGACCTGATCAGCATTTCGCAGTTCGAGAAGGGCGTGGTAAAAATGCAGAAGCGCAACTTTGATGCAGTGCCACTGGTGCAGGAAGTGTTCGAGCAACTGGAGCAAAAAGCCGCACAGCACGAAATTAATTTTCACTTAGAGGTTGCCCCGGATGAAAACATTATGCTGTTTGCCGATCCGAACCGCATACGGCAGGTGTTCATCAACCTCCTGGACAATGCCATTAAGTATGGCCATAAGGGAGGCAATATATGGGTGTACTTCGACGAAGGCCGCAAGAAGTACACTGTAACTGTGAAGGACGACGGAAAAGGCATCGGCCAGGAACACATAAACCGCATATTTGAGCGCTTCTACCGCATTGACAAAAGCCGTGCCCGCGACACAACCAGCACCGGCCTCGGCCTGGCCATCTGCAAGCATATTGTGGAGGCCCACCGCTCCGTGATAGCCGTTAAAAGCGAAATAGGCAAAGGCACCACCATTCGTTTTAAGCTGCAAAAGGCGAAGAAGGATTAATCAGTTACATCCTGCCCCTCCTTTTATCTGCCGGAGCCTGAGCTATACCTGCAACTGCTGCATGTAAGATGCTCCAACAGGCACATAATGCCCCTTCACACAAACCTGATGGCGCTCTATTTTGTCAATCCTGTCTTTAGCCACAATATAGGAGCGGTGTACACGGGTAAACTTATCGGCGGGCAAGAGTTCGCTTAGCTCGTTTATCGTCATCCGCGAAAGCAATTTCTTATCCTCCAGTACAAAGGTTACATAGTTGCCGGCAGCCTCCATGTACAGAATCTCATCATAATGCACCTTTACCTGCTCGTAGCCAGTTTTAAGGAAAACGTAATCTTTGGGGGCAACCAGGTTGCTGCGCAGTTGCAACAGCTCCTGCGCCTTGTTGCAGGCCTTTAGGAACCTGGCAAGTGCGAAAGGCTTTAGCAGGTAATCAATAGCATCCAGCTCAAAGCTGGTAACAGCATGCTCTGAGTAGGCCGTTGTAAAAATAACAAGTGGCTTTTTCTGAAGGCTAGTCACAAACTCCAACCCGTTGATGTCAGGCATCTTGATATCCAGGAAAAGCAGGTCCACCGCCTCATTCTGCAGGTACTCCATCGCCTTGAAAGCATCTGTGAAGCAGGCCTCCAGTTCCAGGAAAGGCACTTTAGCCGCATGAGAGCGCACTACCTCCAGCGCCATCGGTTCATCATCTATTGCAATTGCCTTCATACTACCTGCTTCTGTAATTCATACATAAGATACCTCTTTCCGGAAAATAAACCATACAACTGCCCCTGCTTTACAATTGGAGTGTCAGGTGCACAAAAAACTCCTCCAGCGTCTCTCTAATCACCAGTTCGTGCTTCTCCGGGTACAGCAGGGCCAGGCGCTGCCTTACGTTCTCCAACCCCACTCCTGACTTATCTTTTTCCGGGTCTTGTTCCTGTTTTGCATGCGTGCTGTTATAGACATCAAAAAACAACTTGTCCTGCTCGTAATATAAGGTTACCCTGATCCAGGACTTATGCTTCAGGCTGATGCCGTGCTTAAAGGCATTTTCCACAAAAGGAATGAGCAGCATAGGTGCAATAAATGTCTCGGCCACCACATCTTCTATCTTTGTCTGGATTACAATGTCAGGTGATGTGGAAGTCCGCAGCGACTGCAGTGCAATGTAGTTGCGCATGTACTCAATCTCGCGGGCCAGCAGTATCTTTTGCTGGTGGTTTTCGTGCAGCATAAAGCGCATCATGTCTCCGAGCATCTGTATACCCTGCGCAGTGCGTTCGCTGTTTTCCTGCAGGGCAGTGCCGTAGAGGGTGTTAAGGGTATTGAAGAGAAAGTGCGGGTTAATCTGTGAGCGGAGAAAATCCAGGTTGGCATTAGACCGCCCCAGTTCATTTTTCAAGACATACACCTCTTCACTCCCCCTTATGTGGCGCTTAAACAACACCCAGGAAAGAGGCACTGTGATAAATAACTGGAAGAAAACGTTAAACAGAGAGATGCCAAAAGCAGCGTCTTCATCATGTGTGAGTAGCATGGCTATCAGGCTTATTGGTATTACAGAGATGATCAATATGACCACGGCTTTTAAAAGGTAGGCAATAAAAGGCCTCTTTTTACTCAAGGAGTTCGGAATAAGATCATAGAAGGAATAACAGTATAATAGGATGCCACATGGTCCTGCAGCTCCCCAAAACACAACTATCTCCACGTCTGCGTCTACAATCAATAACAAGAACATACTTACCATCCACAACACAAAAGCGGCAAGGCCGTCCCGGGTTATCATCCTGTATTTAGACTGTATAGCTTCTGAATTAGTCAGAAGATAGACAGCACTATATTTGATAACACAGTAAAACCCAAACATGAGCAGCAGCCAGAAGGCGTGATGGAAGCTATTCTGAAATATATGTTCATAAGTCTGCTGCTGGGTTCCAAACCTGGTAAACAGGTAGTTTTTGGTATAAGTATCTATCGTTCCGATCGCAATCCCCATTACTAGAAACAGGACGACTATCAAGAGGATATTTAGAAACAAAGCTTTCTTCTCTATCAGCTTAGGAACTACAAGAAAATTAAGCACTAAAAAAGACAGGTAAAGTAACGTGTACCGGATGAGCTGAGGAAAGAAGTAGTTCTGATGATAGTAAAAAGAAATGCCTGCCTCATCAAAAAAGACCTTGTTTGGGCTGTCTGCAGTTAAAAGAGAAAGCACCGCAAAAACAAAGATGGTGGTAGCTGCCCAAAATTCTACTTTGCTGAAATGGATAGGTTTATCCACGAAATTTTTCAGAGTAAGATCATTCATATAACAATTATAATTTAATGCCGTGAGGAAAAATAAAAAATGGGATGAAAGCCTAAGAAAAAGTGACAGAACAGGTTGTTCAGTTTTGCGAGCGTGCATAGGTGTACAGACGGATAGCCTCTACCCTCTCGGGATTTGTAACATCAGGAAGCGAAGCCAGCTTTCTGCCGTTAATGGCCACTGATTTCCGGAGCTCCACTTCGCCGAAGCCACCTTCCAACCGCACGCTTGAATAGTGAAGTCCAAGCTTGATCGGCTGAGGCAGTTCTAGCTCCACGATATCATCGTAAGGAGTTCCCGTTACCCTGCCCATAATTTCGCTCAGCAAGTTGTAGGCTATATCATTGTAGTTATGTTTCTCCGCCTGCAGAGAACCGCCATCTGGTATGTGCGCTTGCGAAGCGAGGCCCATTGTTGTTAACACTCCGAGTGAGAAAACAACAATGCCACAGATACTCCCTAACAATAGTCTTTTTAATATAGAAGCTCTCATAATAGTAGTACTTATAGATTCTGTGATACTCAGACTTATTATGAGCAAGGTTAGGCAACGTTCAGAGCAATAGAAACTAAATGTGATGAAGGCCGAAAAAGATGTGACGAAACGAACTATGATTTTCAGGATGAAAGGATGAACAGGATAAAAGGACAAAAAAGGGGAAGAACAGCTTCGTATCAGGGTACATCACCTGCCGTACACGCACACAAAATACAGCACACGCCAAATTTGCGTATCTTTGCAGCTCGCACAGCTGTACACCATAGCTGTACCTGATTTTATAGTATAGCACACATGAAATACCCGGTTTTTAAAGACCTGATTATATTCGAGAACGAGGATTTTATCGTGGTAAACAAGCCGCCATTCCTTTCGACGCTGGAAGACCGCACACCCAATACCACGAACCTGCTCAAGATTGCCCGCCAGTATAGTCCCGACCTGCAGGCTTGCCACCGCCTGGATAAAGACACATCGGGCTGCCTGGCATTTGCAAAGAATCCAGAAGCTTATCGCCACCTCTCGATGCAGTTTGAGGCACGCGAGGTGTACAAAGTATACCATGCCGTAGCCTGGGGCACACATAAGTTTGAGGAGCAGCTGGTAAACCGTTCTATTTCGCCCAGTGCTAAAGGAGTAGCCAGGTTATCGCCAGATGGCAAACCTGCTGAAACGTACTTCAACACCCTGGAAACTTTTAGCCGACATACGCTCATAGAGTGCCTACCGGTAACCGGCCGCCTGCACCAGATACGGGTGCACCTGGCTTATCTAAAGGCCCCTATAGTGAACGATGCATTGTATGGAGGTGAACCTTTGTACCTCAGCAGCCTGAAACCTAAGAAACATTATAACCTGAAGCAGCAAACAGAGGAACTGCCCCTGATCAAGCGCTTCGCCCTGCACTCGTTTAACCTGGGCTTTGTGCTGATGAATGGAGAGCCCGTAAAAGTAGAGGCACCGTACCCGAAAGATTTTGCTGTGCTGGTAAAACAGCTTCGGGCACATTAGTGATAGATGAAGGACTGTTAGACAAAGGACACAAGACTTGAAGTAGCTGTGCCTGGTATAGGTGCACCTACACTTCATATAGTCTTTCGTCCTTCAACTGCCAGTCTTTTATCCTTTTAACAGGCAGTCTTTTGTCTAACTGATTCGCAGCACAATTTTGCCGATGTTCTTGTTCTCTTCCATGTAACGGTGTGCGTCTGCCGCCTGCTGCCAGTCGAAAACAGTATCGATAACAGGCTTTATCTGTCCGCTTACAAAATGTGGTTTGGCAAAGCGCCACATCTCTTCCGTCAGCTTCATCTGGTAGCCGAGTGTGCGGGAGCGCAGGGTGGAGCCCATGATGTGCAGGCGCTTCATTAAGATTTTGCGCAGATCAAGCTCATCTACTTTACCACCTCCCAGGCTGGCAAGCAGCACCAGGCGTCCGTCCAGGCGCAGGCATTCAATGTTAGGTTTAAAGTATGGCCCTGCAATGAAATCTACAATCACGTCTACACCTTCACTGTTTGTATGCGCCAGCACAACATCCTGAAAGTCGGCTTCTTTGTAGTTAATCGCTTTGTTTGCTCCTAAATCAAGGCATGCCTGCAGCTTCTGTTCCGATGCCGTTACCAGCACTTCCGCCTGCAGTGCCCGCGCCAGTTGTATGGCTGCCGTGCCCACGCCACTTGCCCCCGCATGAATCAGTGCCCGTTCTCCGGGGTGTAGCCTGCCCAGCCACACCAGCGCCTGGTAGGCTGTTAAGAACACCTCTGGTATAGCGGCAGCTTCTTCCATGCTTAGGTTCTCCGGCACAGGCATGGCCATTTCTTCGTGTATGATGGCATACTCGGCATAGCCGCCACCTGGCAGCAATCCAAATACTTTGTCACCCTTTTTAAACTGCTTGCAGCTAATACCAGCTTCTACTACCTCACCCGCTATCTCCAGGCCTAGTATAGGACTAGCCCCTTTCGGAGGAGGATATTTCCCCTGCCGCTGAAGGGTATCAGCTCGGTTCAAGGCGGTGGCATGCACACGCACCAGCAGTTCGTATGGGTTTGGCAATGGCTTTTCGTATTCTCCTATGTATAGTTGCTCTGGTCCTCCCGGCTCTTTAACAAGTATTGCTTTCATCGTAAACAGGTTTTTGCAATAATTACTCTCTTCTGATGGCTTCTACGGGATCCAGCTTAGCGGCTCTGGTGGCAGGATAGGTCCCGAATACTACTCCTACGATAATCGCAATGACTGATATAATCAGAAAGGTATCTATTGTGTAAGCCGCCTGAAAAGGAACGTCTGTAAGGGCCTTTATTATAGGTACGATAGCAAGTGTAGCCAATATGCCGACAATAAGCCCCAGCAGGCTACCCAGTAGTGATACCGTAACGGACTCAGCAAGAAACTGCATCAAAATATCTTTCTTCTTGGCACCCGTTGCCTTTCTTACTCCAATCTCTACGGTACGCTCTGTAACAGATATCAACAGTACATTCATCACCCCTACTCCACCCACAACAACAGATATTCCTACAATCAGGCCCATCACTACTCTAAAAAGCATAAAGCCCCTGGCCGCCTGCTCCACTCTGGCTTCATTTGTTATAACTGCAAAATCTGTTGTATCGGCAGGGAACTCTACTTTCAGCCAGTTTTCTGCCTGCTTCTTGAAAGCCTGTACCTGCTCTACATTCTCTACTTCAAACAGCACGCGGGGTGGGACTGGTTTTAGTTCGGTAACTGCAAACAAACTTATTGGTAAATATACTTTTGGCATCTCCATTTGCTCAGACTTCAGTACGCCTATCACTTCTACTCTCTTATCCTGATAAGTAATAGTTTGCCCAAGCATACTTTGTACAGAATCCTGTCCTGTTGCCTGTTTTACGAAAATAGCATTTACGAAAGCAACCGGGGATTTTGCTGCTAACTCATCTGCATTAAACAATCTGCCTGCTTCAATTCTTGCAACTGTAGGATGGATGGTATTTACACCATGTACTGAAGCTCCGACTTTACTGCTGTCAGTCAGCAGCACTTCGCTATTTTGCCTGAATTCGATATAGCCTGTGGCAGGAATTTCCATGGCTCCCGTAAAAGTTTTGAAGCGATCAAAGTCTATATAACCATAATCCTGCTTCTCCAGCATCACGTTGTTCACACGCTTGTAGGTTCTCGTCTCGATCATGACCGCCTTAAGCGAAGTAGTATTAGTTATCTGATCGTGCGCGAATTTCTCCATCCCGTCTATCAGAGAAAGGACGGTGACCAGGGCAGCCACACCTATCACAATACCAAGTATGGACAGCAAAGTATGAAACAAACGTGAACGTATGTTCTGGACTGCCAGCGAGAAGGAGAGGTAGATTTTCTTGAGCATAAGATTTTTCAGCGTCATAGTTATATTCAGAATATTTCTGCTAAAATCCTAATAACCCTTTCGCTCCCGCTTTTTACAATCAACAACCAACTGCTTTTACCTTCTGGAGAATTTTAATTTCCCCCCAATAAACATGGCTGAGGCGCTCTTAAACAAACCTTGGAAAAAAATTAAGTGATTTACCTACTTTTATTACGAAAATTTCGTAAACATACGAAAACATCGTAACCCTATGGAAAAGCTAACGCAACAAGAGGAGGAGGCCATGCAGGTAATATGGACATTGGGTGGCGGATTTATCAAGGACTTTCTGGAGAAACTTCCTGAGCCTAAGCCGCCCTACACAACACTTGCCTCCACGGTGAAAAACCTGGAGAAAAAGGGATACCTCTCGAGTGAAAAGTTAGGCAACACCTACCGCTATGCACCCTTGATTTATGCGGAAGATTATAAGAAAAAATTTATGAAAGGCTTTGTGGGAGACTACTTTGAAAACTCCTACAAGGAACTGGTGGCCTTTTTTGCAAAGGAAAAGCAGATAAGCGCAGATGAACTGAAAGAGATTATTGACATGATCGAGAACAAAAAAGCGGAATGATATGCCAGCGCTAATTCTATATCTCCTGAAAGTAAATATAGCACTGGTGCTTTTTTACCTGGCATACCACTTCGTGTTGCGGCGGCTTACCTTCTACCATCTGAACCGCCTGTTCCTGGTGTTCGGTGTGCTGTTCTCGATCCTGCATCCATTCATTGAGCTGTCTGTGCTGCTCAGCCAGCACGAGGAACTGGCGGTAATCCAAACTTATGCTGCCATACCCGCCTGGGCTCCTACTCCTACCGCCATGCCTGAGCAAACTACAGCTATTGACTACTGGCTTATACCTGTGGTGCTGTTCTGGCTTGGCACCGTTGTAATGGCAGGCAGGTTAATACTGCAGTTTCTATCGCTCTCCGCTTTACACCGTGCTTCTGAACCTGCCTCTTATCAGGGAATAGACTTTAGAAAGATCAGCGGCATCAGGGAAGCTTTTTCTTTCTGGCAAACCATTTACCTGAACCCGGCACAGCATAAAGAAGATGAACTCAAATCCATACTCCGGCATGAGTTAATCCATGTAAAGGGATGGCACACCCTGGATGTGCTGCTGGCGGAACTGAGCACAATGCTTTACTGGTTTAACCCTGGAGGGTGGCTAATGAAAAAGGCCATGAAAGAAAACCTGGAGTTTATTGCCGACCAGCATGTAATGAGCGCAGGAACAGACAGAAAAGCCTACCAGTACCTCCTCCTGAAAGCTGCAGGCACATCTGAACCGCAGCTCGCCAATCAGTTTAATTTTCCATCATTAAAAAGAAGAATCGTTATGATGAACAAGAAAAAGTCTTCTCTGATGCATGTTGCCCGATATGCCGTACTTGTACCGCTTATAGTCACGCCGATATTATTGATAGCCTGTAGTGAAAACGATGCAGACATGATATCGCCTCCTGTTCCACAGCCACAAGTATATAGCGTTGATGTAGAAGATGAAATTCCTGATGTTGAAATATATGCACCTGATGCATCCACTGCCCCTGAAGATTATAAAAACTTCCTGAAACGAAACCCTGAGGTGAAACATGTAAGCTGGGAGGTGGAACATGTGGGCAGGATACATGAGGTTACAAAAGGCATTGCACAAAGATCAATTGTGATAGAATTGAATTCCGGTGACTCAGACATGTATGATTTGGATGATGAAAAAAGCGTTTCCGCTGCTGAAGCCAAATATGGAGAACTTCCAGCTCTGCCGGCGCCACCTGTTCCTTCTAAGCAAGAGCTGCCTCCATCAACTTCCCGCATTGACAATCCCATAGGATTTCCAGACCCTGCTGGCCGAAACAAAGAGTTTTTGAAACGCAACCCAGCGGTAAAATCGATAAGTTGGGTGGCAAGCAGGAATAACAGAGAGGTAGAAGGCTTTGTCATTCACTTACAATCCGGAGGTTTCGAAACTTATCATTTAAGCAATGGCTCTGATACAGCAGCAGCTAAAAGCAAATATGGGGAACTGCCTGCGCTACCGCCTCCACCTCCACCAGTAAGAAGTGACATTCCTGTATACATCCCGGACGCATCTAATATCCATGAAGACCACAGCGCATTTCTGAAGCGGAACCCGGAGGTGAAGCAGTTAGGATGGATGATAGGTGACAGCTTTGGCAGAAAAGTGCGGATGCTTGTAGTTTACCTGAAATCCGGAGACACCGAAACCTATGACTTAGACCACGACTACAATATGGATATGGCCGAAAGCAAGTACGGCACACTGCCCGCGCTGCCACCTCCACCTCCGCCAGTAAGAATAGAAAATTAATAAAACACCACATAAGGCCATCGCCCTTCCGAATCAGATTTTTACTGATTCAGAAGGGCGATGTTATTGACGGAGAGTTTGACTCACTCGTGCATCGACTACTATTTACCTGTTACACAGCTTATTTCTACAGCATCTGTTGCATATACAAATATTAACTTCTATCTTTGTGTCCATTTTTCAATGACTGAAGAATCATAATTAAATAAATAAATCGCTTACAACCACTAAAAATGGATCATTTAAGTTATAAAACCCAGTATGTCAACAAGAAGACAGCCAACAAAGGCTGGGTGATTGTGGATGCTGGGCAAGGAAGCTTGGGTCGTGTAGCATCGGAAGTTGCTAAGATCCTGAAAGGCAAGCACAAGCCTTCGTATACTCCTAACACTGACTGCGGAGACAACGTGATCATCATCAATGCAGATGACACTCGTTTTACAGGCCGTAAGTGGGACCAGAAGTATTACCTGACACACACTGGATACCCAGGCGGTCAGAAGAAAACTTCTCCACGCGAGCTGAAGGCGAAGTCGTCTACACTATTGGTAGAGCGTGCTGTACGAGGCATGTTACCTAAAAGCAGATTAGGCAGCGAGATGTTCCGCAATCTGCACGTATTTGCTGGAAGCGAGCATCCTTTTGCCGCACAGCAACCAAAAGAACTAACCCTCAATATTTAATTTAATGGAAGTTATCAATACATCTGGTAGAAGAAAAACCTCGGTGGCGCGCATATACCTGACGCCTGGGCAAGGGAATATCACTATTAACGGTAGAGATATCAAGGAATACTTCCCGAGTGAAGTACTTCAAACTATTGTGAATCAGCCCTTAAAAACCTTGGATTCAATTGGCAAATACGATATTAAAGCCAATATAAAAGGTGGTGGTGTAAGCGGCCAGGCTGAAGCACTTAGACTTGCTATCTCTAAAGCACTGGTAGAAGAAAACGGCGAGAACAAGCCAGCTCTGAAGGCAGAAGGTTTCATGAGAAGAGACCCTCGTATGGTAGAGCGTAAGAAGTTCGGTAAGCGTAAAGCACGTCGTTCATTCCAGTTCAGTAAACGTTAATTTTAAAGGTGTATCTACAACATGGCTAGTACTAATTATAAAGAATTACTTGAGGCAGGTGTGCATTTCGGCCACCTTACCCGCAAGTGGGACCCGAAGATGGCACCGTACATCTTCATGGAGAAAAACGGTATCCACATTATTGACCTGAACAAAACGCTGGTTGCCCTTGATGAAGCTACTGCTGCTATCAAGAACATCGCGAAGTCTGGTCGTAAGATTTTATTCGTAGCTACTAAAAAGCAAGCGCAGGAAATCGTATCTGAAGAGGCGAAACGCCTGAAGATGCCTTACGTAACTGACCGTTGGTTAGGTGGTATGCTGACGAACTTCGCTACTGTGCGTAAGTCATTGAAAAAGATGTCTACCATCGACAAAATGATGAAAGACCCTGAGCAGTCTAAAGCCCTTGCAAAGCGTGAGAAGCTGATGCTTTCCCGTGAGCGTGAGAAGCTTGACCGCGTACTTGGTGGTATCACTGACCTGTCAAGACTGCCTGCAGCGCTGTTCATTGTTGACGTAAAGCGTGAGCACATTGCCGTAAAAGAGGCTCAGAAACTGAACCTGCCAGTTTTCGCTATCTGCGATACAAACTCTAACCCAGAGCAGGTAGATTTCCCAATCCCTGCAAACGACGATGCTTCTAAGTCTGTGTCGCTTATCGTATCATTGGTAGGTAAGGCGATCGAAGAAGGTTTGTCTGAGCGTAAGGTGGACAAAGAGGAAACTGAGCGTAAGCGTTCTGAAGAAGAAGGCATCAAAGCAAAGCAAGAAGCTGACGAGCAATAAGCTTAAAGTTCATATTGCACTATAATAAACTGAACATTGAGCCCAGCTGCTTCAATGTTCAGTTTGTTTTAGGGGTTCAGGCTCCATCACAGAAATAATTTTAATTACTAATTCATAATTCTTAATTATAAAGATCATGGCTATTACAGCACAAGATGTTAACAAACTCCGTCAGGAAACCGGAGCAGGTATGATGGATTGCAAGAAGGCACTTACAGAAGCTAACGGCGACTTTGAGGCTGCTAAAGATATTCTGCGTAAGCAAGGTCAGAAAATTGCAAACAAGCGTGCCGACAACGCTACTTCTGAAGGTCTGGTTCTGACACAGGTAAGCGAAGATGGCACAACAGGTACAGTAGTAGCAGTTGCCTGCGAAACGGAGCCCGTATCTAAAGTAGAAGACTTCCGCAACTTGGCGAAGCAGGTGCTGGATGTTGCCGTTTCTACAAAAGCAGCTTCTAAAGAAGAACTTTTAGCAACACCACAGGCTGACGGCCGTTCACTGCAAGACCACATCACGGACCTGATGGGTAAAATCGGTGAGAAAATTGATGTTGTTTCTTACGAGACTGTTTCTGCTGAAAAAGTAGTTTCTTACGACCACTCTAACGGTAAGTTAGGTGTGCTGGTAGGTTTAACAAATACTGGCGGCAAAGAAGAAGTAACTGAAGTTGGTAAAGACGTAGCGATGCAGATTGCTGCCATGAAGCCAATTGCAGTTGACAAAGACGGTGTGGATGCCGCTACTGTTCAGCGTGAAATCGAGGTTGGTAAAGAGCAGGCGCGTGCCGAAGGCAAGCCAGAAGCTATGCTGGAGAAAATCGCGCAGGGTAAGCTGAACAAGTTCTACAAAGAAAACACTTTGCTGAACCAGGAGTTCGTAAAAGACTCTTCTCTTTCAATTGCCCAGTTGCTTGACAAGACTAACAAAGGCATGACAGTAACTGAGTTTAAGCGTGTAGCTATCGGTTAATCATAACCTAATAATAACAGAAAAGCCCGCCTTACAGCGGGCTTTTTTTATGGCTATACTTTTTTACGATTTACCCATTCCGCCTGACCGTCGACACAAAGGCATCGCGCATATCTGTAAAGCGATTCATGGCTGCCTCCAAAAAATCCTCATCCAGGAGTTCTTTCGCGCCATCATCACCATTTACGTCCATTTCGCTTATTTTATATGTCTGTTCAAAGTCTCCTTTTTCCAGCTTGATCAGGTATTTCCCGTTCCAGGCCATCAGCGTGACCTTCATGTTCGGATTTGGTATGTCGGCTACAGTTCTCATATTTTGATGTGTTAATTTGGTTAATGTGCTACTAAAGAGGATAAGCCATGGAAAGGTGTTGCCAGTAAAGCCTTTTATCCTTTATAATAAAATCCTTCTTCTAAATTCATTTGTCAGGCTTCAGACTTTCTCTTCTGCTATATCGATGCCCATGAGTTGCATGAGCTTGCTGGCATTAAAACTACGGCAGATGCCTTTCGTTAGCTTGTAATCGAACCTGATTTCATCGCCTATAATGTCACTGTTGAAGCTGTAATTCTGCACGCTTCCCGGTAACTCTTCCTCCATGGCTCCCAATTCCAAATCATGCGTAGAGATGAGGCCGGAGGCATTGCGGTGGTGCAGCTGCCGGATAAGCGACATAGCCCCCAGGTGGCGGTCGCGGGAGTTGGTGCCTTTTAAAATCTCATCCAAAAGATAGAAGACAGGCTGCCCCTTTTCCGTCAGTTCCAGCAGCATGCGCAGGCGCTTTAATTCAGCATAAAAAGAGGACGTATTCTCCGCGAGGTTATCTGCTGTGCGCATGGCCGTGTATACCTGTGCCGGAGCAACAATCAAGCGGTCAGCACATGCAGGAGCGCCCATCAGAGCCATGACCATGTTGATGCCCACTGTACGCAGGAACGTTGTTTTACCAGACATGTTAGAGCCCGTGATGACCATCGTGTGGCCGATACCCTGTGTCTCAAAATCATTGGCAACGGGCCTTACCGAGAAAATCAGGGGATGCGCTAAGGCCACTGCCCTGTACTCGAAAGGCTGCTGACTTAACTGCGGCACTGCATATTCCGGATGTGCATGCTGGAAAGCGGCTATACTTGCTAAAGCCTCTATTTCTGCCAAAATATCTAAAGACTCCTTCAGCTGCGGCAGGAATTTGTCCCGCCAGTTCTCCAGGCGATACATCCATACGAAATCCCACATCAGGATGGTGTTCAGGAAAAAGGCCATGAGCGTGCTGAGGCGCCAGGAGAAATAGTCGATGATGTTAGCCAGTTTATACAGGTTTGCGGAGGACGTACCCGAGCGCTTCAGGCCCTGCTGCAGTTGCTGTAGCCTGGGTGCTGAAAACTGGTGCTGCTCTATATGCTGCAGTTGTTTTGTGTAGCTGCGCATGGCTTCATATATCCCGATGCTTTTCTCGTAGTACTCATCCCGCTCTACCCGAAACTTATACGCCAGCCAGAACTGCGCCAGCAGGAAGGCCACTGCTATCCAGCCGCTGAACCCGTAAAACCAAGCCGCAATGGC
The DNA here is from genome assembly GCF_003367245.1 of Pontibacter diazotrophicus. Taxonomy (GTDB): domain Bacteria; phylum Bacteroidota; class Bacteroidia; order Cytophagales; family Hymenobacteraceae; genus Pontibacter; species Pontibacter diazotrophicus. The sequence goes on from NZ_QRGR01000010.1 coordinate 166,525, forward strand.
CGCCAGCGTCAAGAGCGGAAGCACAAACAACAGCACCTTTACCCAGGGATGCTGCCTGAAAAATGTCTTATCAGAAAACCAGGCAATAAAACCATCAGCCGGCTGCTGGTCGTGCTTGTAGTGCATCGGGAGGGCCAGCAAAGCCTGTAGCCAGTCTAACTGCTCAGGCTGAGCCAGTTCCGCCACGGCCTCCTGCCGCAGTGCCACCTCTGATGGAGAAGCTGCTGCGCGAAACCAGGAGGCTAAGCGGCTTTTCCCAATGTCTGTCACGGAGCGGTTCATCAGCTGGAATAGCGAATTCTGGCCGAATATGTCGAGGTCAGAGGTATACGGATGCTGATCGTTGATGAAAGCATTGCCACCATCAAAGTTCTTTAATTTACCTTGCAGCCGCTCCACCTCCTGCTCGTTTACACGCCGCAGCAGCACCAGTTGCTGGTGCTTAAAGTCGAGGCGGCTATGCCAGCGCAGCACAACTATAAACAGGGCATAGAACAGCAACACGCTGATAGCTCCCTCCGCCATTTGGTAGTTACTGAAAAAATACCATGCTACAGCAACACCGGCTACAAACACAGCTACCCGAAGCCAGGACACCAGGCTTGATTTAGATGCTGCTTTACTCTCTTCTCCGGCGATTGCTTCGGCGCGGGATGTATATAATTCTTCTCTTGTTTTGCTCACAAAATTAAGGGTTATGCTGCCTCTTCCTTCTCCGGTGCACCCATGGTGGCGATGCACTTGAGTTCGATAGCAATAGGAGTTGGCAGCCTGTTTACCTCCACCGTAGTACGGCAAGGTTGATTGTCTTTAAAGTACTCGGCGTAAATTTGGTTATAGATTGTGAAATCAGCCTTCATGTTTGTCAGAAACACAGTCACGTCCACTAAGTTTGCCCAACCGGAACCGGCTTCTTCCAGAATATAACGCACGTTCCGGAACACTGCATGGCACTGCGCCGCAATGTCGTAGGCCACAATGTTGCCTGCCTCATCCAGTTCTACGCCCGGTATCTGCTTCGTACCCCGTTCGCGGGGGCCTACACCCGATAGAAACAGCAGGTTTCCGACGCGGCGCGCATGCGGGTACAAACCTACAGGCTCCGGTGCTTTAGATGATGTGAAGGGCTCTTTTTCATTTGCCATAGTCAAAGATAAAAAGAATGGTGGATTATCCCCTCTGTACGTTTAAAAGCAAAAGAGCTGACATACTGCCAGCTCCTTTCTCACCTTAACAAACTCAATTACAACAAACAATAGGTAAAACTGTTTCAGAACAGCTTATTTCATAAACTTCACATCCCCGTATTTGGAATTTACACTTACCAAACCTTTAGGAGATGTACCTCCATAGGCTCCTCTATACTCTGCTGAGGTATGGCCTTTTTCCAGGGAGGTAATGTTAACCAAAGACTTATCGAACCTGAAATCTCCGAACTGTACGTTCACATCAAAATTGAAGGCGGTATTGGGGTCAAAAGTCAGGCTGATAGGTGTAAAGCCGCTCGACAGCGTAATCTTTCTGATGTTTTTGCTGATATTGTTTACCGCAAATGTGCCATACTTTACATCCATCTCCATTGTCTCTCCCAAGCTGCCAATTTTAAAATCACTGAACTTGGAAGAGCCTTGCAGGCCATTAGCTCCTTCTACATTCATATCCCCGTAAGATACATCCATGCTGCCCCCGTTAAAGTAGCCGCAGGAGCCAGAGCCATAAGCCAGCGTCACGATGTTTCCTGAATTGCTTAGTCTGTCGCACTTGAGCGCACCGTGCTTTACATTGATATCGGCTTTACCTTTCAGAGCAGCTAAATAAACATCCCCAAAAGTATTTTTCACTGTCAGCGCGTTTTCTTCCGGCATACTGATGGTGTAGTTCACTTCGAAGCTCTTGTTGTTATTACCCGAGACGCGCATCGGCTCAATGCGTGTTCTAAAGGATATGGTGCTTCCCTCACGGCTCTCCAGCACTTTTATTTTGTCAAGAATTTCCTGGGCCATGCTTTCAGTGACGCAACGCGCAATAATATCCACCTTTACGTGTACCTCATTTCTATCCCAAGTGTTGATGTGCACTTTGCCAAACTTGTTCTCGATGTTGAGCATGTCTGACCTGCTAACTTTGTACGTCTTATCAATCGTCTTGCGCTTTTCAACATCATAAGCAGCTACTTCTGCCGTTACATCACCTGTCTGGTAGCGTGTAATCTGCTCATTCAGGTCTTCGAGATGCTCCAAACTTTTAAGGCTTTCAAAAACAGTCAATTCAATCTGTTCTGTCAGGCTTTCCATATTTTCCAGCTTTGCAAGCTTTATTTCTGAAAGGGCACTCAGGCCAGAGAGGTCAACCGAGATATCGGGACATGGCCCCTGGGTTTTGCCCTGCGACAAGGCCAGTGTAGGTGCCAGTGCCAACACCAGCGTGTAGCGTAGAAAATTATACATTCGTGGTCTCATCTCTTTGAGGTTCTAAGTCGGGTTGTTCATTTATTTGTTCTAACCGCTGGAGTACTTCCAGTTGTCGGTTCAGCACCCGAATCCGTATCTGCAGGTTCTGGATCAGGGCACCAACTATTTCGTCCGTATTTGGAGTTGTGTATAGTTGCTTTTTAAGTTGAATATAGCTGCTGTCGAGGCGGGCAAGCTCCTGGTCTATCTCCTGCTGGTCATCCAGCCCCAGCACCTTCAGGTCGTACTCGCTCAGCTTGCTTTTCTTCTCTTCTATCTGGCTCACGTAGTAGGCCTCCACCTCAGCCAGTTCAGGCGCGATATTATTTACAGGAGGTGCCGTTGTAGCTGCTATTGTATTGCCGGCCTCCGGCGCATTACTCTTCATCAGGAACAGCGTGAGGCCGCAACCCACCAGCAGCACAATAGCCGCTGCAATGCGCATGAACATGGAGTTGGCGCTGAAACTGGCGCTGTCACCAAACTTAATGCTGATCACCTTTGCTGTGTTGCGCTTCTGTGGCAACTCTTCGCAGATGTTCTGCCACAGCTCCGTCCGGGGCTCGAATACATCGAACTCATCCCGGTGCTCGTCTGCAAACTTTTTCAGTTTATCTTCCATGGTAAAGTTCTCTTCATATATTTTATTTCAGACCACAAACTGCGGCTCTTTCATTATCTCCAGTAATTTCTTTTTAGCCCGGCTGTACTGCGATTTTGAAGTGGATTCTGTTATACCCAGCACTTCGCCAATCTCAGCATGGTCGTAGCCTTCCAGCAGGTATAAGCTCAGCACCACCCGATAACCATCCGGCAATTGCTGTATGGCCCGCCGGACCTTTGCCACCTGCCACTCTGAATCGTCTTCACACACCTCGTCAGCTACCTCGCCAACAACGCGCTCGTCCATAGGCACCAGTTCGGAGCGCCGCTTCCGGATGGCATTGATGGCCGCATTCACCACAATCTTCTTGAGCCAGCTCCCGAATGAAGCTTCTGCTTTGTAGGAGTGAAGGTTCTTAAAGGCACTCACAAAAGCTTCCTGCAGCACATCCTCCGCCTCTGCATAGTCATTTGTGATGCGCATGCTCACGTTGAACATTGCCTTGGAGTAGAGCTTATACAGCTCATACTGGGCTCTGTTATCGCCGCTCTTGCAGCGATCAATCACGTGGTGATTTACGTCCTGATAACTGAGTTTCTCCAAGGTGTTATGTTTTAGCGTTCGCAAACCACTTGCTGCGCCCTTACGACTTTTATTCTTTCATCCTTCTCCTTCCTACTTCTGCACTAAAGACACAGCCAATGGCCCGAGGTTGCATTAAGTTGCAAAATAATTTCAAGTATTTTTCACTTGTCCACTTTTCCACATTATCCACAGCCAGATGTGTATAACACAAAATGAACGTATCTGCTTCATCTTCTTCATGTTGAAAGCAAAAATATAGATTCTATATATTAGGGAGTATACATATGCGGCTTTAACAGCACCTAAAACCTAAGGCTGAATTTTGTTTTTCCACATATCCACATGTAGTATATGCACAATTGTGGATAACTAAGGCTAAAGCTGTTGATTCTTAAATGGAGCAGAAACAGAAAGAGCCAGCTATGTTCCCACAGCTGGCTCTTTTATGCCTTAATATGTATAACAGGTGTATAAACCCTCTTAATCTTTACATCAAATGGAGTAATTACAGGGAAATTATTTCAGCCCGTTGCACAAACTGATTTTATCCACTTATCCACGCCTGTGTTGTGAAGTAAAGTTAATCCTCAGTCCCGCCGGGACTTTGTGTAGCGTGAAATCAATCCATCACCTTAAACTGTATACCCTGTGCCAGTGGCAATTCACGCCCATAGTTGATGGTGTTGGTCTGGCGGCGCATATATACTTTCCAGGCATCGGAGCCGGATTCGCGGCCACCTCCTGTTTCTTTCTCTCCCCCAAAAGCACCGCCTATTTCAGCACCTGAGGTACCGATGTTTACATTGGCAATCCCGCAGTCGGAGCCCCAGTGCCCCAGGAAAGTTTCTGTCTCTAGCAGGTTAGTAGAGAAAATAGCCGATGACAATCCCTGCCGCACACCATTCTGAATCTCGATGGCACTTTCCACCTCACCGCTGTACTTAATCAGGTATAGGATGGGCGCGAATGTTTCTTCCTGCACCATCTCGTAATGGTTTTCTGCTTCTACAATGGCAGGCTTCACATAGGTGCCGGTTTCATAGCCTTCCCCGCTCAGCACGTCACCTCCTGTCAGCAGTGTGCCACCCTCCTGCTGCACTTTCTCCAAAGCATTGTTGAAAGCACTTACAGCATCCTTGTCGATGAGCGGGCCAACCAGTGTGGTGCTATCCAGTGGATGGCCAATCGGCAGGTTGGGATATATCTTCAGCAGGCGCTCTTTTACCTGCTCATATCGGCTCTCATGCACGATCAGGCGGCGGGTAGAAGTGCAGCGCTGGCCGCAGGTACCAACAGCACCAAACACAATAGCGTTTAATGCCATCTCCAGGTCTGCGTTTTCGGTCAGGATAATAGCATTATTGCCCCCTAACTCCAGCAGCGACTTTCCTAAACGGGCTCCTACGGCCTCTCCTACTTTTTTACCCATGCGGGTGGATCCTGTCGCTGAAATCAGCGCCACGCGTTTGTCGTGGCTCATCAGGCTACCAATCTCTGCATCCCCAATAATAAGGTTAAAGACGCCTTCCGGTATTTCGTTTTCGGCCAGGGCATCCCGGATAATATGCTGACAGGCAATAGCCGTCAGTGGTGTCTTTTCTGAAGGCTTCCAGATAACTACATCACCACATACAGCAGCCAGCATGGTGTTCCAGCTCCAGACAGCTACCGGAAAGTTGAAAGCCGAGATAACGCCCACCACACCCAACGGGTGGTACTGCTCATACATGCGGTGCTCCGGGCGCTCAGAATGCATGGTAAAGCCATGCAACTGGCGCGACAGGCCTACCGCAAAGTCGCAGATGTCAATCATCTCCTGTACCTCACCCAGGCCTTCCTGTAGAATCTTGCCCATTTCGTAGCTCACCAGTTTACCCAATGCCTCTTTGTGCTCGCGCAGTTTGTTACCAATCTGCCGCACCACTTCGCCCCGCTTCGGAGCGGGAACTTTGCGCCATACTTTAAAAGCCTCCTGCGCTGCCTCCACCACTTTATCATAATGTTCAGGCGTGGCCATGTGCACGGTAGCAATCAGGTTGCCATCGGCCGGGGAATGGATGCTACGGGTAGTGCCGCCCTCCTGCCCACCCCAGGAAAGGCCGGTGCTGTAGGCGGGGTTCTTATCTTTTACGCCAAGCTGCTGCAGCACGTCAGCTATTTCTTTGTTTAGCGGTAACTGGTCAATTGTCTGTTTCATACGTTTTACCTGTTTTTAATGGAAAGGGGACTAAATAGCTTCTTCAGGCTTTATAAAGTGCCTTTCTAAGATTCAAAAGACAAATCATGCCCTTATACAAAGCTAAAAAATAAAAAAGCTTCTGCAAGATGCAGAAGCTTTCTGTAGGTTTAGGATATGCTGGGCTTACTCTTTCCCGATTGGGTAGTAAGCTCTCAGACCGTCAGGGTAAACACCTTCGATGTATACCACTCCACTGTCAACATTTTTCAGATGTCTTTCAACATCAGCGGGCTCTTTCACCTGGAATCTGTCGATTTTAGTTATGATGAACCCATCTTTCATACCTGTATCGCGGAACTCGCTGTCGCTTACGTCTGTGATTTTAGCACCACCCGTAATGCCCAGTTTGCTTAATTCCTGTCTGCTTACCGGCTCAAATGTAGCACCATCGAACTTAATGGGCTCTGCATTGCTACGCTTTACAAGCTCTACGCTGTTGTTCAGATTTTTCAGCGTTACGTTGGCTGTTCTCTCTTTACCGGCACGCAGGTAGTCAACCTTTACTTTATCGCCAGGGCGGTAACGGGCAATCTGCTCCAGTAATTCAGAAGACTTGCCTACTCTGGCTCCGTTGATGGCAACAATTACGTCTCCACTTTGCAGACCAGCTTCTTTGGCACCACTGTTCTCCGTTACATCATTGATGTATACACCATTCAGTGTTTTCAGATTCTGCTCTTTTGCGAAGGAAGCATCAATCTCACGGATAGAGGCACCTAACAAGGCACGCTGCACCTCTCCATACTTCAGCAGGTCGTCTACTACCTTGCTCACAATGGCAGATGGCACGGCAAAAGAATAACCGGCAAAAGAGCCTGTTTGTGAGGCAATCGCTGTGTTGATACCCACCAGGTCACCATTCAGGTTTACAAGGGCACCACCAGAGTTACCAGGGTTCACGGCAGCATCAGTCTGGATAAAGGACTCAATGGCCATATCGTTACCTCTGCGCAGGATATCGATGTTACGGCCTTTGGCACTCACGATACCAGCTGTTACAGTAGAAGTAAGGTTCATGGGGTTACCAACGGCAATTACCCATTCTCCAATCTGCAAATCATCAGAGTTCCCGTAACGTACGGTAGGGAGCTTATCAGCATCCACCTTCAACAAGGCAATGTCTGTAGTAGGGTCACTACCGACAAGCGTAGCCGTGAGACGGCGCTTATCATCCATTACTACTTCGATTTTATCGGCCTTATCAATTACGTGGTTGTTCGTTACGATGTATCCGTTTGAGGCAATGATTACGCCTGAACCGGAGCCCATCTGCGGCCCACGCGGTGCGCGCTCGCCGAAGCCGTCACCAAAGAACTCGCGTAAGAACGGGTCCATCGGGCTATTGCCACGGGCTGTGGCTCTGCCGCTATACTCCGTCATTACGTGTACTACGGCTGGCGTAGATACCTGTGCTGCTTTTATGAAATTAAGGCCTTCCGGCACAATTGCATTGCTGCTACGCATATCGCTGGTATAGCGAACGATAGGATTCTGCTGCTGCTGCTCGATTGAAACAATGCTTCCATCTTCTAACAGCTTGTAGCTACCTACCGCTACACTACCGCCCAGAACAGCTGAAAGTGCAACGCCAAGGATAAACTGCTTTGTCTTCATGTAATTAGTTTTAGTCTTTATATGTATAATATTTATATTCGCTCTAGTCTATATTGTAGATTGATAACGTTATAATAGTATACGGTAGTATATGCAAATGTGGTAGTTATCTTATCTACTTCTTACAGATAACAAAAAGGAGGCCAAATTTTTGGGCCTCCTTTTCTTTTTAGCAACCTTTTATTTCTTAAGCCGTTTTAGACTTTCCTTTCTCTGTATTTCCGTTCTCGGAGGCAGCTGTGGCTTTTCGTTCTACCTCTTTTGTTTTACTATTATTACCAGAATTAGAAGTAATGTTAATCTGTCGCTTCATAGTTTTGTGCTCATCCTTCGGTACGTTTACCAACAGCACACCATCCTGGAAGTTGGCCGTAATTTTATCAGGATTCACTTTATCAGGCAGGTAGAAGGTTCTGCTGAAGGAGCCATACTGAGTTTCCAACATATGATAGCGTCGGCCATCCTCTTTTTTCTCCAGTTTGCGCTCACCTGTAATCGTTAGCTTTCCTTCCTGAAAATCTATGTTGATATCCTCTGCTTTCACACCCGGTAACGCCAACTCTAATTCAAAGCCTTTGTCAGTTTCGCAGGCATCTACATGTGGTGTAAAGTCGGAAAAATTTCTTGTGTTTACAGACTCATTAAAGAACCTGTCTAACATCGAACTAAACGAATTCGGCATACTTTCCTGCATGCCATTGTATCTGCTCAGTGCCATTTTATACCTCCTTTTTTAGTTTAACATGGTTACAACTACGGTATAGTAAAAACTGTACCAACCATATTATCCTGCTAAATCATGTAAAAATGTCATTTTCAGCCATAAAAATAAGCTAAGTGACTGACCATTTTACAGTTAGCATACTTTTAGTAAGTAATACTGGCAGTGTTAGCGACTTTATTGATAGTATACTTCAGTTCCAGCCCCACAACCGGTGATATGCGGTTGCGCTTTGTGGTATAGCCTTCTTCTATCAATTGCTCCTCCTCATTATAAACCGGCGACACCAGGGCATAGTAATAGTTTGTCTGGCGCATGAAGTATGGCGTAAGGCGCAGCTTATCTGTTAGTTCATAGGTTATATTGATACGCAAGCGTGTACGGTCAATGCCACGCTCTTGTGTTTCCATATTTTCATCTTTGCCTAAACCAGATAGCAGCAGGGCTTCATAAGAAATGCTTGGGGTAATAAATTTACTTCTGAGTGGAAACTGCTTTCCTAACTCACCAGTCAAACGAAAACGGACGGAGGCATCCAGGTTTTCCTGGTTTACATATTCCGCCATCACCTGCTTATTAAAGAACAGGCTTTTGATACTTCCATTATGGCGCAGAAATAAAGCGCCGAAGGCAGACTTAGGATAATCTTCGGCGGCATAACGGAGCATCGCCCCGCCCCGCCAATGGTCAGTAAAGGTATGTTCATACCCTAGCGCCAGTTCTATACGCTCAAAAGTGCTTAGTGGTCCCGTCTCCCGAAGGTCGTTGTAGCGGGTATCGGTGTTGATGCGGTACTGGTTCCGGAAGAACAGTAAGCCATCCTCGCCTATACCATAATTTACCTGCAGTTCAGGCCAGATAGCGGCAGGAGCCGTTACTTTGTCCTGGGCCAGGGTGAAGAGCGGAAGCAAAACCAGCAGCAGGAATGGGTAAAGTTTCTTCATTTATTTTCGTTATAATGCTTTTCCTTCAGTGCTTCAATCATACCAAGCAGAATCTCACTTTCCCATTCATCAAATAAAATCCTTTCATTCAGCTCCGGATAGCTTTGATTGAAGATAGCAAAATAATCCTCATACTCCTTTACTCCCACTTCCTCCCAGTAAGCCAGGTGGTCCTGGTTTATAAAATAAACGCCTTCATCTGTCATTCGCACCTGCCTTATCTGAAATTCATGCGTCTGGTAAAACTCCTGGAGGTGATGGTCGATAATGCCGCGGAGGTAGTGTTCCCACATCCAGTTGACGATGCTGTTATAGGCCCTTATGTAGGCATTGTTCTTCTCGAAGTAGCTAACAAACTTAATTCTAAAGATACCGTTTTCTCTCGTTTTAACATCAATCCTGAAATCGCAGCCTACATAAAACCGGTACCATATTATCCAGTTCATGTTGAACTTGATGTCAAGAATATCCTCCCTGTCGATTTTGATTAGCCGGCCTGGTTCCAGATAGTTGGCTTCATACTCAAAATAATCAGGAGCAAGCCGGAGTGTCCGCTTTCTGTCGAACATACCTGCTGACAAATTAAAACTTAAGTTTTCAGCGTCCTCCATGGCCATGTTTTTAAGCCTTCAACTCCTGCAGTGCCACATAGGCCATCAGCCCGATACTCGTTTCGAGGGCGGCCTCATCTATATTAAAGGTAGGGGTATGCACTCCTGACACAATGCCGCGTGCCTCGTTGCGGGTGCCGAGGCGGTAGAAGCAGGCAGGAACTTCCTGGGAGTAGTAGGCAAAGTCCTCTGCTCCCATCCATAAATCCAGATCCACCACATTGTCTGCGCCCAAGTATGATTCTGCGGCGGCGCGGGCTCTCTCCGTCAGTTCCGGGTCGTTCTGCAGAAAAGGGTAGCCATTCTTGATGTCGATATCGCAGCTGCCGCCCATGCTCTCGCAGAGGCCTTCGGCCAGTTTCTTAATACGCTTGTGCGCCTCTTTCCGCCATACCTCGTTCATCGTCCGGAAGGTACCTTCTATCTTCACCTCATCCGGAATCACATTGGTTGCTCCCTTTGCCTCAATTTTACCGAAAGATAGCACCGAAGGCACTTTCGGGCTGGCATGGCGGCTCACAATCTGCTGCAGTGCCACAATAAGGTGTGAGGCTATCAGCACGGTGTCTATGTTCTGCTCGGGCATGGCTGCGTGCCCGCCTTTGCCTTTCACTGTGATGTAAATTTCGTCGGCACTCGCCATGTACATACCGGACCGGAAGCCTACTTTGCCTGCCGGCAGCATCGGGAAAACGTGCTGGCCTACTATCTTTTCAGGAGCCGGGTTCTGCAGCACGCCTTCTTTGATCATGATGGAGGCTCCGCCCGGGAATTTTTCCTCCCCTGGCTGAAAGATAAGCTTTACAGTGCCCTCAAACTCCTCCCGCAGTTCCTGCAGAATACGGGCCGCGCCCAGGAGGGAGGCCGTGTGTACATCATGGCCACAGGCATGCATGATGCCTTCGTTTCTAGATTTATAAGCCACCTCATTTGCCTCAACTATGGGCAGGGCATCTAAATCGGCGCGCAGGGCAATGGTTCTTTTCTCCGGGTTCTTTCCTTCAATCAGCGCTACCAGACCTGTTCCAGCCATCGGAGCGGGCTCTAGGCCATAGCTCTCCAGCACCTGCTTTACATAAGCGGCGGTGTTGTGCTCCTCAAACGACAGTTCAGGATTGGCGTGTATGTGTCGGCGCACCTGCACGGTGTCGGGGGCGTAGGCTTGTGCCAGTTCTTTTACTTTATCTACAGTGCTCATAAATCAATAGGCTAATGCGGGTATGTGCTGTGGTATCAAAAATAAAAAAGCGTTGCGACTATATCAGGCCGCAACGCTTTTAATAAAGTCCATTGTCTTTTGTCTAACGTCTATAGTCTGATCGCTCAGTACGACTTGTTAATGTTAATCTGTTCCTGCACTATCTGTGCGTTCGGAATAAGGTCTGATAGCTGATTGAGCACCTGTTGCGCCTCTACACGGCTAAAGAAGTCCCCTACCTTCAGGCGGAAATTAGGCTGCTGGTAGGTCAGGTAATCTTTCTCTTCCGGCACCCGTGCAATAATAGATTTCCGCAGGTCCATGACTGTCTGGCGCTCAGAGCCATTGTAGGCTAGAATGCGATAGCCTTGTGCATACTTAATGTTTTTGTTTACGCTTGCCACGGTATCCATCAGCACGGCCACTTTTTGGTTTACGTGGTTGGTGGGCTCTATACGTGCCACAGGCGCAGCGGCATCATCCATCGGATATTTAGGCCGGTACTGGCTCAGGTCTTCCGCTACTTTAACTCTTGTAGTTCCCCTGCCTGTATCTCCCGTGGCCCTGGCCGACGGAGAGGAACAGGCAGCACTGATAACGAAAGCGAGCAAAAGGAAAAGACTAACTATTCTGTTCATGGGTAACTATTTTAACGCTGGCAGAACAGCCTAACCTGTCGGCACCAGCCTTGATAAACGCTTCGGCATCGGCAAATGTTTTAATGCCTCCTGATGCTTTGATCTTGACCTGATTCGGCAGTACGCGGCGCATCAGCTTTATATCTTCCACAGACGCACCACGCGAGGCAAAGCCCGTAGAGGTTTTTACGTAATCCGCTTCTGCAGCAACGCAAATTTCACAGGCTTTCTCAATTTCCTCCGGAGATAACAGAGCTGTTTCGATGATTACTTTGAGCTCCGCTTTCTTCAGGTGGCAAAACTGGGCCAGTTCACTCAGTTCTTTTTCCACGGCTGCATACTTCCCTGATTTGAAGGCAGAGATATTCATCACCACATCAATTTCAGTAGCGCCGTCTTCTATGGCCTGGTGCGTCTCCAGCAGCTTTACCTTTTCGTGGTGGTAGCCCAGCGGAAATCCAATTACTGTCGCCACCTTCACCAGCGCGCCGGGGCCGAGGCTCTCTTTAGCCAAGGCTACATAGCATGGAGCCACACAAACAGCAGCGAAGCCATAGTTGCGTGCCTCGTTGCAAAGCTGCACCACCTGGTTGGCAGTTGCCTCGGGGCGCAGCTGGGTATGATCGATATAAGTAGCCAGTTCGTCTGCTTCCATAAAATAAGCTAAAAGAGAAAGGACATAAGAGAAAGAATTCACTTCCCTTATATCCTTTTCCTTTGTGTATGTACTTGTATGAGGCGCTTCTCTATCTTGATTCAAGACAATGATTTGCCCTATTTTTCGTCAATCAGCATGCAGCGGTTGTTCAGCAGGTCTTCCTCCACATTCTTGAACTTCACGTCTTTCAGCACGCGGCCATCGCTGTACTGCACGCTTACGCGGTCGTTACGGCCTGCTACCTTCTGAGAGTGCGCCGGCATAATTTTCTCCGGCTCCGGAGCTGGCGTTGTCGTTTGGCCAGCCTGATTCTCCAGCGATGAATGCACTTCCTGCTTCTGCTCCTGCAACACCGGTGGCTTTGGTGCCATTGGTGGCCTTATAGGCTGCTGCACCTGCTGTGGTGCCTGCACCGGAATATAGGCATGGAACAGGAACTGGATCGTTTGCTCATTTACTTTGCCAATCATGCGCTTGAACAGCTCAAACGACTCGAACTTGTAAATCAACAGCGGGTCTTTCTGTTCGTACACCGCATTCTGCACACTTTGCTTCAGGTCATCCATCTGGCGCAGGTGCTCTGTCCAGGCCTGGTCGATGGTGCCCAGCGTGATAATCTTCTCCATAGCACGGATCAGCTCCATACCATGTGACTCATACGTTTTGGTCAGGTTCGCCACAGCGGCCAGCTGGCGCTTGCCGTCTGTAAACGGCACTGCAACGTTTTCAATCATCGGTCCACGGTTCTGATGGATGTCGGAGATAATTGGGTAAGCCTGCTCACCTGTTTTCTTGTTCTTCTCCAGGTAATGGTTCAGTGCCTCGTTGTACAGGCGCTCTGCCAACTGGTTGGCCGGCACAGATTTAAACTCATCCTCTGTAATCTGGGTGTTGATACCGAACACACGGATAATATGCAGCTCGAAGTTAGCATAGTCGTTGATGTTCTTGTAACTCACCACCACGTCTTCGCTGATATCGTAGATCATGTTCCAGATATCCAGCTCCAGACGCTCACCGTACAGGGCATTGCGACGGCGCTTGTACACCACCTCACGTTGTGCGTTCATCACGTCATCGTACTCCAGCAGGCGCTTACGCTGTCCGAAGTTGTTTTCCTCCACCTTCTTCTGCGCACGCTCAATAGAGTTCGTGATCATAGAGTGCTGAATCACCTCGCCTTCTTCCAGACCCATACGGTCCATCAGGCGGGCAATACGGTCAGAGCCGAACAGGCGCATCAGGTTATCTTCCAGACTCACGAAGAACTGCGAAGAACCCGGGTCTCCCTGGCGACCGGCACGACCACGCAGCTGGCGGTCTACACGGCGGGACTCATGGCGCTCTGTACCCACAATGGCCAGACCACCGGCAGCTTTTGATTCCGGTGCCAGCTTAATGTCGGTACCACGACCTGCCATGTTTGTAGCGATTGTTACCGTTCCTGGCTTACCAGCCTCGGCTACAATCTCCGCTTCTTTCTGGTGCATCTTTGCGTTCAGTACCTGGTGCCTGATCTTGCGCATGGTCAGCATGCGGCTCAGGAGCTCTGATATTTCTACCGAAGTAGTACCTACCAGTACCGGACGGCCCTTCTCTGTCAGCTCCACGATCTCGTCGGCTACGGCATTGTATTTCTCACGGGTAGTTTTAAATACCTTGTCGTGCTCATCTTGTCTTTGAATCGGACGGTTAGTCGGAATTACCACCACATCCAGCTTATAGATATCCCAGAACTCGCCTGCTTCTGTTTCGGCTGTACCCGTCATACCACATAGCTTGTGGTACATACGGAAGTAGTTCTGCAGCGTAACAGTTGCGTAAGTCTGTGTGGCATCTTCTACCTTCACATTTTCTTTCGCCTCAATCGCCTGGTGTAATCCGTCAGAATAGCGACGGCCTTCCATTACGCGGCCTGTCTGCTCATCCACAATTTTCACCTTGTGGTCTGCTGTTACAATGTACTCTGTGTCTTTCTCGAAAAGGGTATAAGCCTTCAGCAGCTGGTTGATGGTATGCACGCGCTTTGTTTTCTCCTGATAGTCTGCTATCAGTTTTTCTTTCGCGTGCAGCTGCTCTTCCTCAGAAAGTGACTTGTTGTTTTCGATGTTGGCTATTTCTGTACCAATATCCGGCAGGATGAAAAGCTCCGGGTCTTCTCCCTGTCCGGTGATCAGGTCAATACCTTTCTCCGTCAGTTCGATTTGGTTGTGCTTTTCGTCGATGGTAAAGTACAGCGGTTCATCCGCCTCCGGCATCATGCGCGAGTTGTCCTGCAGGAAGTGGTTCTCTGTCTTCTGCAGCACGGCACGGTTACCCATTTCACTCAGATACTTAATCAAGGGCTTGCTCTTTGGCAGGCCACGGTACGCACGGAACAGGGAAAGTCCACCATCCTGTGTGTTTCCTTCTTTGATTAAGCGCTTTGCCTCTGTCAGGTAGTTATTCACGATTTTACGCTGCGCCTCCACCAGCATGGCAATGCGTGGCTTCAGTTGGTAAAACTCATGTTCATCGCCACGTGGCACCGGACCAGAGATGATCAATGGCGTACGCGCATCGTCAATCAATACGGAGTCCACCTCATCAATCATGGCGTAATGGTGCTTGCGCTGTACCAAGTCCTGCGGCTCTCTGGACATGTTGTCGCGCAGGTAGTCGAAGCCGAACTCGTTGTTGGTACCGTAAGTAATATCAGCTTTATAGGCATTGCGGCGGGCCTCAGAGTTTGGCTGGTGCTTGTCGATACAGTCGATGGACATGCCATGAAACTCAAATAAAGGCGCCATCCACTCAGAGTCACGCTTGGCCAGGTAGTCGTTTACCGTTACCACGTGCACGCCGCGTTTCGCCAGTGCATTCAGGTAGGCAGGCAAGGTAGCCACTAAGGTTTTACCTTCACCCGTCGCCATCTCTGCAATCTTGCCCTGGTGCAGCACAACACCACCTATTAGCTGTACATCATAGTGCAGCATGTCCCAGGTCACCTCACTGCCTGCGGCCAGCCATCTGTTCGCCCAGATAGCTTTGTCGCCATCAATCTGTACGTTTGGCTTGCGGGCAGCCAGTGCACGGTCCTTATCAGTAGCCGAAACGACTAGCTGTCCATTTTCTTTCCAGCGGCGGGCTGTTTCCTTCACAACAGCAAAACCAGCAGGCAGCACTTCCAACAGCACAACCTCCAGCTCTTTGTTACGCGCCTTTTCCAACTCATCAATCTCAGCGAAGATATTCTCTTTCTGGACAATGTTCAGTTCCGGCTCGTCGGCTATACGCTTGTGAAGCGCAGCAATTTTATCGTCTGTGGGCTTAAGCCGCTCATCAATAATGCCCTTGATCTCCTCCGTTCTCTGGCGAAGCTGGTCATCGGTGATATCCGCAAGCTTAAGGTATTCTTCGTTTATTTTAGATACGTAAGGTACAACCTCTTTAATATCCCTGTCGGATTTGGTTCCGAATAGTTTCGCAACGGTTTTACCGAAAAAATCAAGCATGTGTATGTATCTTCTTTAATTAAATCCTCTGTTCGTATTATCGTCAAAAATAAGCTGTTTTTCCGACATTCTTTGTGTCTTGTACTAAAACAGTACCAGAATAACAGTTGTATAGCTTTTCTGCCAAATTTTCCGCTAAAGCATATAGCTTTTGCTATACTTAAACCAGCAGCATAATAAGCTATGCCATACTAGGTAACGTGTGGCAATGTGGCAGAAGTTCGATTTTGATCGCTACAATTTTCCTACTGTTGGTTCTTTCTGACGGAGACGTTGCGCGACTTGAACGATAATTAGTATATCGTGGAATCAGGGTTGTTTAACTCAAACCTGATTTCTCCATTCTGTTCTATACCCGTTCCTACCCAGCCGGCCTTTCTGTAGAATGCTTCTGCCCGGGTACCGGGGTCTGTAGAAAGCCACAGCTTAGACTGCCCGGCATCAAAACTCCAGGTCACCATCAGGTCGTGCAATTCCCTGCCAGTCCCTTTCTTCTCAAACAGCGGGTCAACAAACAATGCCCAGATGTTTGACCGTGATAGGTCTACAATCGCGAAGCCGACCACTTCACCCTCTGCCTCACATACCCAACCAGCTCCTTTTTCCTGCAACATCTTACTACACATAGCAGGCGTAACCCGCGAAGGGTCTGACAACTGGTTTTCCAGTACCGCCATCCGCACTCTAAACATGCCTTCAATATCTCCTACTGTTGCGCGGCGAAAAACTATTCCTGACATATCAGCACAAAGATTATTTGAAACTTTTCTTACGAAAGCACCTTCTGAAACTCTACCACGTCCTGCCAGCCAGTGGGTGTTTGCAGCCAGTCTTTGCGGATACCAACTCTTTCGAAACCGGCTTTCTGAAAAAGATTGATGCTGGCCAGGTTTGTGGCCGTAACGGTGCAGTATACCTGGTGTAGCAGCAAGGTGCTCTGGCAATAGTCTAGCAACAGTTGAAGTGCCTCCGGCGCATGCCCTTTGCCCCTATGCGGAGCAGCCACCACAATGCCCAAACCTGCCCGCCTGTGCAAGGGGTCAAAATCGAAGAGGTCAATAGCCCCGGTGGCCTGGTCCTCCTGATTGCAGATAACCAGCCGTAGCTGTTTTACAGTGTAAATGTCGAGGGTGGCATTTTCGAGATACGCTTGCAGCACAAATCTCGAGTAGGGGGTGAGGCTATTGCCTACATGCCAGACAGACGTATCGTTTTCGAGGGTGTATAAAAAATCCAGATCAGTGGGTTCTAAAGCTCTGAGATATGTTTTTTCTGAACGTAGAAACACGCTGATTGGGATTTAGGGTTTACAGTTGCTGTTGTGGCTGCGCCTGCTGCAGCGGCACAGAACCTGTGAAGACTTGCTTCGCCGGCCCTACCAGGTTGATGTGTTTGATGGTATCTCCATCTTGTTTGAAGGTTACCTCCAACTCACCGCCTAAGGTTTTTACCTGCACGGGGCTCTTTAGCCCTTTCAAGCCTGCCACCAAAGCACAGGCGGTAACGCCCGTTCCGCACGAAAGTGTTTCATCTTCCACACCGCGCTCATAGGTGCGCACAAATATTTCATCCTCTGAAATCCGCTGTACAAAGTTCACGTTTGTGCCCTCTGCTGCAAAGCGCTCGTTGTAGCGGACGGCACGGCCTTCTGCATACACGTCCAGATCCTGCACGTTATCGACAAAGCGTACATAGTGCGGAGAACCGGTGTTCAGGTAAAAATCTGCTCCAATCTGCTCTATCTGCTGCACGTCATTCATCTTTAGCTGGATGAGGTCACGCTCCACGCTGGCCTGATGCTCTCCATCGGCGGCCAGGAAACAAGCCACGTCTTCTATCACGCCCAATTGCCTTGCAAAACGCACCGTGCAGCGCGCGCCATTCCCGCACATGGAGCCTAAGCGGCCGTCGGCGTTGTAGTACACCATCTCAAAGTCGTAGTCCGGATGGTCCTGCAGCAGAATTAATCCATCTGCCCCAACGCCGGTGCGTCTGTCACAAATTTGCTTTACAAACGTTTCATCGTCTGTAGGAAAAGAATGTTTACGATTATCGACCATCACGAAGTCGTTCCCCGTGCCCTGGTACTTATAAAAGGTTATTGCCATATCAGTGTAACAAAAAAATAGGCGACTGCGTGCACCTTTTAAGGTTCGGTGGATACGAGAGCCTGCTTAAACGTCATCCTTTGCGCTGCAAATTGCCCATAAAGGAACCTGTCATCACAGTTTTCTCACTCCATAGCGCTGCTATGAAGCTCTAAAACCGTTTCGCCAGAACCCTTTCTGAGCAATTTTCGCTTACAAAAACGAAATTTAAACAGGCTCTTAAGTACTTTTGCCTCTACCTCTAACCGGCACACAGCCAGAAATTAACGACAAAGATATGTATTCCTTTCTTACAACAGAAAACTGGGATGATTATGAATTGGTAGATTCCGGAAATTTCGAGAAACTGGAACGCTTTGGCCAATATTATGTGGCGCGCCCTGAGCCTCAGGCCATTTGGGACAAGCACCTTCCAGAGCAGGAGTGGCAGCGAATGGCCAATGCTGTATTTACCCGCGACAAAAACAGCACCGAAAAGGGCCAGTGGCAGCTGAAGAAAGGAATGCCCGAGCAGTGGTACATCAACTATAACTACAACGACCTGAAACTGCGCTTTCGTTTAGGATTATCCTCTTTTAAACATGTGGGCCTGTTTCCGGAGCAGGACAGCAACTGGAAATTTATTTATGATACTACCCGAAGATTGCAGACGCCGCAGCCAAAGGTGCTGAACATGTTTGCCTATACAGGTGCCGCCACACTCGCCGCCAAAGCTGCCGGAGCCGACGTAACGCACCTCGATTCGGTGAAGCAGGTAAACTTCTGGGCCCGCGACAACATGGAAGCCAGCAACCTCGACAACGTGCGCTGGATTGTGGAAGACGCCATGAAGTATGCCCGCCGGGAGGTAAAGCGCGGCAACACCTACAACGGCATCATCCTGGACCCTCCCTCCTATGGCCGCGGCCCGAACGGCGAAAAATGGCAGCTGGAAAACGAGCTGAACGAGATGGTGAAGCTGTGCCGCGAACTGCTGGACAAAACGGATTTTTTCCTGCTCATTAACCTCTACTCCATCGGCTTCTCCGCCATGATTCTGGATAACCTGATGCGGGAGACATTCGGAGAGCAGGTGCAGAACGAAGAACTGGGGGAGCTATACCTGCACGATAACGGCAACAGGAGATTGCCGTTAGGGACGTTTTTTAGGTTTAGTTCGGTGGGGAGGTAATATATTCTGTGGCTATCTCTTCTAGTACTTTCCTGCTTTGCGCAGCCAATACAACACTTCCTCCCCTTCCGGCACTTCAGCACAGTGGCTTTGCCAGTACCGCTGGTGGCTCCTGTAATCACCATTACCTGATTTGTCTTGTTTCTTTTCTTAATAGCTTACACCATTCCGATAAATGCCTATACCACATTTCTCTTGCTAAAAAAGCCATGCAGGGTTAAGCTTGAACAAGGCTGCGCAGCCGTCGCCTTCCTCTTCCCGACTCTGCGTTTTTAGCTTCTTCCACAATTCAGCCTTTACGGCTTTTAATAAGAACCACCACCTGCTGAGCCCGTAATATAAGTCACTTAACAGCAAATTAGTAGATGTTTTTTATTTTAAAGAATTGATATGTCAAAAGGTTCAAGAAGTATAGCAGCAGAATTGATAAAAGGTGCCATCGCAGGAGCAGCTTCCGTGTGGGTAATGGATAGGATTACCTGGTACATGTACAAGAATGAAGACCCCAAAGCATATTTGAAAGAGAAAAAAGCACAAGTGCACGGAAAGTATGTGGCAGACGTGGCAGTTGACAAAGCACTTGAGGCAACCGGAGCAGATCTTACTGACAGGCAGCGTTGGATGGCAGGAAGGGGCGTGCACTATTTTCTGGGGATGGCACCGGGGATGCTTTACGCCGCATTACGGCACAAGGTAAAGGGACTGGACGCAGGAGGAGGGTCTCTATACGGGTTTGGCCTTTTTGTAGTGATGGATGAGTTAGTAGCACCGGTGACAGGTCTGTCCTCAGGGCCTATGGCTTACCCATGGCAGGCGCACGCCAGGGGCTTGGCTGGCCACCTTGCAGTAGGAATGGTTACTGATGGTATGCTGAGAATGCTGGATAAAGCATTACCAGAATAACCTGTTACTGTCCGTTCCCCTCCTTGTTGAGAAGGCATACAGGTTCAGGAATACGAAGAGCCTCTATTTTGTTAAAGAACAAAATGAGAAACAAAGAAGCCTGGGGCCACTACCCAGGCTTCTTTTATGGGTTTGCCAGCATCGTTTTATTGAAAAGCAGCGATGATAAAAGCAGACTACCCATTTAACTATTGACATCATAGGTAGCGTACTATCAAGTGAAAGGGGGCCTTTGCCGTTGGAGTGGAGCTAATGGAAAGGTTTACCTGATAGCAATAGCAGCACGTGCTACCTCTTTTTTGTGCCCGTAGCACTTTAACTTCATCACGTTGATTGTATACCTTTGGGATTCCGCTAAATAACTCATTAGCGGAGACTTCGTACGGAAGTCAATACAGGTAATTTATCCTTTCCTGAGATAGGGCATTTACGCGCCTCACTTGAATTAAAGTATCATCTACTTGCTTCCGTACATCAATTTTGTTTGCCAATTGATACCAAGAGAGTATATAAACCTAACGCTACTTTGAAACCATTACTCCCCGTCTTTATGAAAAAATGCTTCGCACTTATAGACATGGGCACCAACACTTTTCACCTGCTAATTACAGAGGTAGATGAAGGTGGCCAACAGCATGACTTCGTGAAAACGAAGGTGCCGGTACGTTTAGGGCAGGGCGGCATCAGCAACGGAGCTATTGCGCCGGAAGCCTATGAGCGCGCTATCCGGACGCTAAAGGATTTCAGAAGGCAGGTTGATGAGCATGAGGTGGAGACAGTAAGGGCAATGGCAACGAGCATGGTGCGGAATGCCTCGAATGGCGATGACTTCATCAAGGATATTTTTAAGTGGACCGACATACAGGTGGAGGTAATTGACGGAGACAAGGAGGCCGAGTTCATTTACTATGGAGTGCGATCAGCCGGTGTATTGGATGAGCAAACGTCGCTGGTGATGGACATTGGCGGTGGCAGTGTGGAGTTCATTATCTGCAATAAGCAGGAGATTTTCTGGAAACGCAGCTTTGAAATCGGGGCGCAGCGCCTGATGGACCAGTTCTTCAAGCAAGACCCCATTGCACCGGAAAATGCCGAAGCAGAGAAAGTGTATCTAAGAGAAAAGCTACAGCCACTTACTGAAGCTGTGGCGCAATACAAGCCGAAGGTTTTAGTAGGTTCTTCCGGTACCTTCGATACGCTGTGTGACATTGATGCGCAAAGCAAAGGCGACTCCAGCCGACAGCAAAACCAACCAGCCGCCTCTGTGCTGCCTATAGACGACTTTTACCAGATACACCACGACCTGCTGCGCAAGAACCATGAAGAGCGTCTGGCTATACCGGGTATGCTGGAGATGCGCGTGGACATGATTGTGCTGGCTAGCATCGCTGTTGACTTTGTATTGGAGGCTTATAACCTGCAGGAAATCCGGGTTTCTGCTTATGCGCTGAAGGAAGGGGTACTGCAAAAGGTTCTGGAGGACGAGCGAGTATAGACTGGTGCATGAAGTATAGACTTTCTCCGTTACAGTTACCATCCAGGAGGTAGAAGTAAGGCATTCGTTCTATAATTTGTTAATTTGCCGCCTCTATCAGAGAACAACCCTTTATGCATTCATACAGACAACTTTTCGATTTTACACAAGATGTTTTTCTGCACATAGGCTGTCCGCCCAATGACGCCAAGTTAGCTGCCGAGGTACTTTTAGAAGCTGATTTACGTGGTGTGGATTCTCATGGCGTGGCCCGTTTAAGCGGCTATGTGCGCCTGTGGGAAGCTGGCCGCATCAATCCAAAGCCAAACATGCGCATTGTGCACGAAACACCCAGCACCGCTACTGTGGACGGTGACGGCGGCTTAGGCCTGGTGATTGCCCCAAAGGCCATGGACATCGCTATCGACAAAGCAGCCAAGGTAGGCACAGGCTGGGTATCAGTGAAAAATTCGAACCACTTTGGTATTGCAGGCTATCATGCCATGGAAGCATTATCATCCGACATGATCGGTATTGCCATGACGAATGCTTCGCCACTGGTGGCCCCGACTTTCTCTACTGACCGTATGCTGGGTACGAACCCGATTGCGGTAGCCATTCCGACTAAAAACCAGCCCCCGTTTGTCGCAGACTTTGCCACTGCCTCCGCTGCCAATGGCAAGCTGGAGATATTACAGCGGAAAGAGAAAAAGGCACCCGTAGGCTGGATTCAGACAAAAGAGGGAGATCGCTCTACCAATGCCAATGAACTGAAGGACGGTGGTGCCTTGCTGCCATTGGGCAGCGACAAAGTACACGGAAGCCATAAAGGCTATGCTCTTGCTTCTATTGTGGATATCTTTTCTGCCGTGCTTTCAGGTGCTAATTATGGCCCTTGGGTACCTCCGTTTGTGAGCTTTCTGCCAGTAGCTGAGAACCTGGTTGGAGAGGGCATCGGTCATTTCCTGGGTGCCATGCGTGTAGATGCTTTCCGTCCGGCCGACGAGTTTAAAGCGCATATGGATAACTGGATTGAAACTTTCCGTAAAGCAAAAGTAAAGAAAGGCCAGAAGGCAGTGCTGATTCCGGGAGACCCGGAGCGCGAGATGACGGAGAAGCGCCTGAAGAAAGGAATTCCGCTGCTGCCACCTGTTGCGCGTGACCTGGAGGAACTGGGTAAGCGCTTCGGCATTAAATTATGAAAGATATGGCAGAAACCTCTACAGCAAGGTTCTTTAAAGGCATTGGCGTAGGCTCCGGAAGCAGAAGTATCCTGATGATGGTGATCGCTTGGGCTCTGAACGTGCTGTGGCTTGGGCTGAACTACTTCTGGCGGTTTGCATCTGTAGAGGTTTTGCTGGCCATCCCTATCCTGCTGCTGCTTTACGCACTAATAGCCTTACTGGCTTATACTTATTGGGGGGTGCGGGAAGTGCGGGAACAGGATGCGCCGTATGCCAATGTGATGGTGGGGGTGATTGTGGCGGTAACACTGTTATACTTCAATTATAACTTGTTGGAGTTTGTGTTGGGGGTGTTAAACTGAAAAAAGACACAAGTATCAAGACACAAGGCTTTTTGTTTGAGTATTATGTATGAGATGTTGCCCTAGAAGTAATTACAATAGATACACTTAATAAAGCAAAAAGCGCTGACAGAAACCTGCCAGCGCTTTCATTTTTATAGCTATATGTGTTTATTAATCAATCTTTTTACCAGACATAGCCTTCTTGATGGAAATCTGCATGACGCGTTCTGCAAATGGGCTTGTCTGTGCTTCCAGCACATCCACGGCACCATAAATAGCGTCTTTGTCGCCACCGGAGGCCAGTACATCTTTCAGGTTCTGCACGTTTTTACGGGTAAGCGCTATCTCCTCCTCCGTCAGGTGCTCTGCGTTCTTCTCCACGAAACGCTCTACCTGGTACAGCATCTGCTCGGCTGTGCTGCGCGCCTCAATTTGCATACGCGCCGACACGTCGTCTTTGGCGTGCGTGATGGAATCCATCAGCATCTGCTCTACCTGCTCATCCGTCAGGCCGTACTGTGGCTTCACTTCCACCTCCTGTCGTGTGCCGGAACGCTCCTCTACCGCCTCTACCTTCAGGATACCGTCAGCATTCAGGATAAAGTTCACATCTACTTTCGGGAAGCCTGCCGGCATGGCCGGTATGCCTTTCAGATCAAACTCGGCTAGCTTGCGGTTCTCCTTCACAATATCGCGCTCGCCCTGAAAAACGGATATCTTCATGTTCACCTGTCCGTCCACAGAAGTAGTATACTGCCGCCCTGCCTTCGTCGGAATCTTTGAGTTTCTCGGGATGATGGGGTCCATCAGGCCACCCATCGTTTCAATACCCAGCGTGAGCGGCGTTACGTCCAGTAGCAGGATATCCTTGCGGTTACCGGCCAGAATATCGGCCTGGATGGCGGCGCCCAGTGCTACTACCTCGTCCGGGTTATGCGAGTTATTCGCTGGCTTCCCGAAGAACGCTGACACGGCATCGTATACCATCGGCACACGGGTGGAGCCTCCCACCATAATCACGGCGTCAATCTGCTCCGGCTTCAGCTTGGCATCGCCCATTGCCTGGCGGCAGCTATCCATTGTTCTCGCTACGATAGGCGCTATCAGCTCTTCGAAGGTGTGCCGCTCCAGGTGACATTCTATTTCACCGTTGATGTTGCTGGTATATACTTCCTGAGAACTCAGCGCTTTCTTTGCCTCCTCCGCTTTCAGGCGCAGTTCCTGCGACAGGTTCTTATCCTGGTTGATGGTATCCGCAACAAGCTGGTTCTCGCTTATCCAGTGGTTGATGATGGCGCGGTCAAAGTCATCGCCGCCCAAATAAGTATCACCGTTGGTGGAAAGTACCTCAAAGATGCCTTGGTGTATGCTCAGGATAGAGATATCAAACGTACCGCCGCCTAAGTCATATACCGCCACTGTCTTCTCCTCATTCGGGTCAATGCCGATACCGTAGGCCAGTGCGGCCGCAGTTGGCTCGTTCACAATGCGGAGCACCTCCAACCCTGCCAGTTTACCGGCATCGCGGGTAGCCTGCCGCTGCGAATCGTTGAAGTAAGCGGGTACGGTGATAACGGCACGGTTTACCGGCGTTTTAAGCGAATGCTCCGCCCGTTCGCGCAGTTCCTTTAGTATTTCTGCTGATAGCTCTATAGGAGAATAAAACTTATCCTTCACCCGGACTTTTACCAGTCCTTCGCTATCATCATCTATAATTTTATATCCGAAGTAGTCTTTATGCTCGCCAAGGTCCCTGTAGGATTTGCCAAGCAGGCGCTTCACCGAGTAAATGGTATTCGCAGGATCAGTGATGAGGTACTCTTTCGCCTCTGTACCCACCAGTGTTTCGCCATTCTGTGTGAAGTGCACCACCGAGGGCACAATGGTGCCTCGGCCCTGGTCGTTGATTGCGATGGGTGTCTTATCTTCAGGATGGATGTAGGCCACCAAGCTGTTGGTCGTTCCTAAATCTATACCTACTATTACTTCTGCCTGCTGAAGCGCACCAGTAGAAAGGTTTATTGCAACTTTTGCCATAGTATCTGTTATTACGTGAGGTCACTACTGTTTAGCGGTGACACATGGGCACAAAGTTACAAATAATTTGGGGAGGGATTTGTTTGTGGGGTAAGCGGTTTAGATGCAGCTTCTAAATGGGCTACAGGTAGCCAGTGATTGTTAGTTGGCCTTGGGTGCTGTTCCCCTTTCGCAACCTCTATAGGTAGTGCATGACCTAAAGTTCAAGACTCCTAATCCTCTTTTTCCACAATGATGAATACGTCTTCGTTCGGGCGCTTCATCAGGTACTTCTCCCGGGCAAACTTCTCCAGCAGTTCAGAATTACTCATAAGCTCCTTACGGTCCTGCTGCACTTCCTCCATTTTCTCCAGGTAATGCTCCTTTTCCTCCTCTAAATTACTGAGGGTTTTGTTCATCTGGTATTGTGTAATAAAGTCATTGGAGTCAAAAAAGAGCATCCAGACTAGAAACAGGAAAGAGGTGATGAAATAGAAATTGCGGAAGATTCTGGGAATGCGTCTGTACATAGCGGTAAGGGTAAAAAAGCTCTTATACAAAAATAAGGCTGTGAGTCAGATAACCCACAGCCTTAGCATATTTATTTTATGTTCTGTGTTACTAGAACTTTCTTCCAGGGAAGTAAGCTACTTCACCAAGCTCCTCCTCAATGCGAAGCAGTTGGTTGTATTTTGCCATACGGTCTGAGCGGGAAGCTGAACCAGTCTTGATCTGACCCGTGTTCAGGGCAACAGCAAGGTCAGCAATGGTGTTGTCCTCTGTCTCGCCGGAACGGTGGCTCATCACGCTCTTATAGCCATGGCGACGGCCAAGGTTAATGGCGTCGATGGTCTCCGTTAGCGTACCAATCTGGTTTACTTTGATCAGGATAGAGTTGGCAACGCCCTGGTCTATGCCTTGCTGCAGACGGTCTACGTTCGTTACAAACAGGTCATCACCTACCAGCTGCACTTTGTCACCGATTTTATCAGTCAGTTCTTTCCAGCCTTTCCAGTCATCCTCGGCCATACTGTCTTCCAGTGAAATGATAGGGTACTTATTCACCCACTCACTCCAGTAGCTTACCATCTCAGAAGAAGAAAGCTTTTCGCCGGTAGACTTCTTGAAGTGATAAGTGCCAGAAGATGCATCGTAGAACTCAGAGGAGGCAGCATCCATGGCAATCATCATGTCGTCGCCTGGCTTGTAACCAGCGGCTTCAATTGCCTGAAGTACTACTTCTATTGCCTCTACGTTAGAAGCAATGTTTGGAGCAAAGCCACCTTCATCCCCTACATTTGTAGAAAGGCCTTTTTTCTTCAGTACGTTCTTCAGGTGATGGAACACCTCAGAACCCATACGCAGTGCCTCAGAGAAAGACTCAGCACCTATAGGCATAATCATGAACTCCTGGAAGTCGATGGCATTGTCTGCGTGGCTACCGCCGTTAAGGATGTTCATCATCGGCACGGGCAAGGTATTGGCGTTCACACCACCCACATAGCGGTAAAGCGGCATGTTCAGCTCCTGTGCGGCTGCACGGGCAATAGCCAATGACACACCTAAAATAGCGTTAGCACCTAAGTTACCTTTGTTACCAGAGCCATCCAGCTCGATCATTATCTTGTCAAGCAGGTTCTGCTCATACACCTGGAAACCAATAAGTTCTTCGGCAATTTTCTCATTCACGTTCTGCACAGCCTGCAGTACGCCTTTGCCCATGTATTTGCTCTTATCGTTGTCGCGCAGTTCTACTGCTTCGTGCACGCCCGTAGACGCACCAGAAGGCACTGCGGCACGGCCAAAAGCACCATATTCTGTCGTTACATCTACTTCAACAGTAGGATTTCCTCTTGAATCGAAGATTTGTCTCGCTTTGATGTCTGTGATTAAGCTCATGTTTTGTTTCTAAAATAGTTTTACTTGATTTTACTTTGTTCTAACAGTTCGATGAAGTCATCAAAAAGGTATTCTGAGTCGTGTGGTCCTGGAGATGATTCGGGGTGATATTGCACAGAAAAGGCAGGCTTCGATTTCATACGAATGCCTTCAATGGTATTATCGTTCAGGTTGATATGTGTAACCTCTACTTCCGGATGATTTCGCAATTGTTCGGCATCTACTACGAAGCCATGGTTCTGGCTCGTAATTTCAGAGCGACCCGTGCGCAGGTTCTTTACAGGGTGGTTTAAGCCGCGGTGTCCGTTGTGCATTTTATAAGTGGCTATCCCGTTGGCCTGTGCCAGCATCTGGTGTCCCATACAGATTCCAAACAGCGGCTTCTGTTTCTCCAGCATCTGCTTCACGCTGTTAACCGCAACTGTCGTAGCAGCAGGGTCACCGGGGCCGTTAGATATAAAGTAGCCATCCGGGTTCCACTGTTCCATTTCTTCAAAGGGCGTGTTGTAGGGGTATACCTTCACTTCACAGCCACGCGCCACCAGATTCTTGAGACTGTTTTGCTTGACGCCAAGATCAAGCACTGCTACTCTATACTTTACCTCCTCCGGCGTAAAATGATAGATTTCAGGAGTACTCACCTTCGAGGATAGCTCCAGGCCAGCCATCGACGGCACCTCTGCCAACTTTTTACGCAACTCCTCGATGTCTGTTGTTTCTGAGGAGACAATTGCGTTCATAGCTCCCTTATCGCGGATATGGCGTACCAGCGCTCTGGTGTCTATCTCACAAATGCCCACCACTCCTGCATTTTCAAAGTAGTCCTGCAAAGAGCCTTCAGCCGTTTTCCGGGAGAAGTGACTGGAAAAATCTTTGCAAACCAGGCCACTGATCTGAATTTTGTTTGACTCTACTTCCTGATGTTGTACACCATAGTTACCCACATGAGACACAGTGGTCACAACCATTTGGCCATAATAGGATGGGTCGGTAAAGATTTCCTGATAACCTGTCATCCCGGTGTTGAAACATAGCTCGCCGCCGGATGTACCAATTCGACCGAGGCTTTTACCCTTATAAACGGTACCATCTTCTAAAAGAAGTATCGCTTCTGTTGAAATTTGCTTCTTCATAATAATGATTTGTTACAAAAATAAAAAAGGGACACGACTTACGTCATGTCCCTTTAAAATATTTACAAAAAAAGCTTACTTAGCATCTTTTGTCTCTTCGTTAGAATCAGTAGATTCTTCAGGAGCACTAGTAGCG
Organism: Pontibacter diazotrophicus; assembly: GCF_003367245.1. GTDB lineage: Bacteria > Bacteroidota > Bacteroidia > Cytophagales > Hymenobacteraceae > Pontibacter > Pontibacter diazotrophicus. Next base: position 194,649 of record NZ_QRGR01000010.1, read on the forward strand.
TCAGTAGATGCTGCAGGAGCTTCAGTCTCAGCCTGAGCAGCTGCTTCAACAGCCGGAGCTGCTGTTCCAGCATCAGTAACAGGTGCAGTGGCTGTTGTAGCCTCTGTGTTCTCCGTGTTAGCGGCATCGCTGCTCTTCTTACCACCGCGGCGACGCGTTCTCTTCGCACCACCAGTAGCAGTAGAAGCTGAAGCCAGCATATCCTCGTTGTAGTCTACCAGCTCGATAACACACATCTCTGCGTTGTCACCCAGTCTGTAGCCAGTCTTCAGGATGCGGGTATAACCGCCTGGTCTGTTTGCTACTTTTACAGATACTTCATCAAAAAGCTCCTTTACAGACTCTTTGTTCTGCAGGTAAGCAAAACAAGTTCTTCTGGAGTGAGTAGTATCGTTTTTAGATTTAGTTAACAAAGGCTCCACATACTTACGCAGTGCTTTCGCCTTGGCTACTGTAGTAGATACGCGCTTGTGCAGGATAAGGGAAGCTGCCATGTTTGACAGCATTGCCTTACGGTGTGACGCCGTTCTTCCTAAGTGATTGATTTTTTTACCGTGTCTCATTATTGTAATTTGTGCACGTGCATACCGTCGATCAACCTTTTCAGGGATAGGGAATTATGCCGTAGATTATTTAATCTTCTTCTAATTTGTACTTAGAAAGGTCCATACCAAAAACCAGTCCTTTTTCCTGAACCAGGTTCTCTAATTCTGTTAATGACTTCTTACCGAAGTTTCTGAACTTCATCATGTCTGAGATGTCCAACTGCACCAGGTCGCCGAGTGTTTTGATATCGGCAGCCTTCAGGCAGTTGTATGCGCGCACAGATAAATCCATGTCCTGAAGAGAAGTCTTCAAAACTTTACGCATATGCAATAATTCTTCGTCTACAGCTTCTTCCTCTTCAGGCTTGGCTGTTTCGAATGTCATGGTATTGTCAGAGAACAGCATGAAATGCTGAATCAGGATGTTGGCAGCACCTTTCAATGCTTCCTCGGGATGAATCGAACCGTCTGTCTGGATGTCAAGAACGAGCTTCTCGTAGTCAGTTTTCTGCTCTACACGCGTGTTCTCCACACTAAACTTCACGTTTTTTATAGGTGTATAGATGGCATCTATAGAGATTTGACCGAATACTTGTTCAGCCGGCTTATTTTCATCAGCGGGCACATAGCCACGGCCTTTCTGAACTGTCAGCTCAACCTCGAAGTTGATGCTAGGATCCAGGTGGCAAATCACCAGTTCCGGATTCAGCACTTCGAAGCTGGAAGTGAATTTGTTTATATCACCAGCAGTAAAAGTATCCTGACCACTTAGACTAACAGTGATCTTTTCGTCTTGCATTTCGCTGATTTTCTTCATGCGAACCATCTTCAAGTTAAGGATAATGTCAGAGACATCCTCAACTACCCCTTCAACAGACGAAAACTCATGCAATACACCACCTATACGGATGCTCGTGATGGCATATCCTTCTAAAGATGAAAGAAGAATTCTTCGCAGAGCATTACCGATGGTTACACCGTAACCTTTTTCAAGCGGCTTGAATTCAAATGAACCATGAAAGTCGTCGGCTTTTTCCATCACAACTTTCTCTGGCATCTGAAATGCTAATATTGACATACTTGCAGTGTTAAAGGTTATAAATTGATTATGCTGCTTACTTAGAGTAAAGCTCGACGATGAGCTGCTCCTGAATTTTCTCAGGGATTTGCTCTCTGTCTGGCGTAGCTACGTACTGACCTGACATTTCGCTTGCATTCCACTCTAACCAGCTATAGGCGCGCGCATTATGCACAGCAAGTGATGTAGTAATAGCCTCAAGAGACTTGGATTTCTCTCTTACCGCTACCACTTCACCTACCTTCAGGCTGTATGAAGGAATGTTAACGATTTCACCGTTAACCAGGATGTGCTTATGCAGCACAAGCTGACGAGCAGCTCTTCTGGTTGGAGCTATACCTAAACGGTAAACAGTATTATCTAATCTAGACTCCAGTAACACTAACAGGTTCTCACCGGTAACACCACCTTTTCTGTGAGCTTTTTCAAAGATGTTAGCGAATTGTTTTTCCAGAATACCGTATATGTATTTTGCTTTCTGCTTTTCATTCAGCTGAATAGCATATTCAGACTGCTTTTTGCGACGGCCACGGCCGTGCATCCCCGGAGGGTAAGCTTTTTTCTTAAGCGCTTTGCTTGGGCCGAAAATCTCTTCGTTGAATTTTCTTGAGATTTTACTTTTTGGACCAGTATATCTTGCCATTTCTTAAATTAATTTGAAATTAAACTCTTCTGCGTTTTGGTGGACGACATCCGTTGTGCGGCAGAGGGGTAACGTCTTTGATAGAGGTTACTTCTATACCAGTGTTTTGTACCGTGCGGATGGCAGACTCTCTACCTGAACCCGGACCTTTCACAAACACCTCAGCCTTGCGCATTCCAAGGTCATAAGCAACTTTGGCGCAATCGCCAGCTGCCATCTGAGCCGCATACGGAGTGTTCTTTTTAGAACCCTTAAAGCCCATTTTACCAGCAGAAGCCCAAGATATTACCTGGCCAACGTTATTGGTTACTGATATAATGATGTTATTGAAAGAAGCCTTGATGTGTACCTGACCCACTGGTTCTACAATAACTACACGCTTTTTAGCTTTATCTTTTCTTTTCTGAGCCATTATCAATTATTATTTAGAAGCTTTCTTCTTGTTTGCAACTGTCTTACGCTTACCTTTTCGGGTACGTGAGTTGTTTTTGGTACGCTGTCCGCGTACTGGCAAACCCTTACGGTGTCTTAACCCACGGTAGCTTCCGATGTCCATCAGACGCTTGATGTGCAATTGCACCTCAGAACGCAGAACACCTTCAGTTTTGTGATCAGCTGCAATAATTGATCTGATCTCACCGGCTTCATCTTCTGTCCAGTCTTTTACCTTTTTGTCAAGATCCACCCCGGCTTTAGTAAGGATTCTCTGCGAAAGGTTACGACCAATACCAAAGATATAGGTCAAAGCGATTTCGCCTCTTTTGTTATCCGGAATATCTACTCCTGCAATTCTAGCCATACTATTATTTAATTATCCTTGTCTTTGTTTATATCTTGGATTCTTTTTGTTGATTACATAAAGCTTCCCCTTGCGGCGAATAACTTTACAATCAGCACTTCTCTTTTTTACTGATGCTTTAACTTTCATTTTATTTATTTATATCGGTAAACAATTCTGCCTTTTGTGAGGTCGTAAGGCGACATTTCTAACTTTACTCTATCACCGGGCAAAATTTTGATATAATGCATTCTCATTTTACCGGAAATATGAGCAACTACCTGATGACCGTTTTCAAGCTCCACTCTAAACATGGCGTTAGACAAAGCTTCAATTATAGTTCCGTCTTGTTCTATGGACGACTGTTTTGCCATTTATGATTTATTTGCTTCTTCTATATAATCAAATGTTGTTAAAATCTCAGCCTTATCCTTACGCACCACTACGGAATGCTCGAAATGGGCAGAAGGTTTTTTATCTTTCGTTCGAATCGTCCAACCGTCGTCCTCCTGCACAATGTGCCGGGTTCCGAGATTGATCATGGGCTCAATAGCAATAACCAAACCATTCTGAAGCTTGATACCTTGCCCGCGACGGCCATAGTTTGGAACCTCAGGAGATTCATGCAAATTCTGACCGATGCCATGCCCCACAAGTTCTCTAACGACACTGTAACCATGCGCTTCGGCATGCTCCTGTATCGTGTAGCTAACGTCGCCTAATCGGGAACCAACTGTTGCTTTTTCAATACCTTTATAAAGCGACTCTTTTGTCACTTTCAAGAGGTCTTTCACCTCTTCCGAAACGTTGCCCACAGCATGCGTATAAGCACAGTCGCTGTGGAACCCTTTGTAGTAAACACCAGCATCAACAGAAATTATATCTCCATCGTTCAAAGTGTACGCACTAGGAAAGCCATGTACAACAGTAGCATTTACTGATATACACAGGCTATAAGGGAAACCGTTGTAATTTTTAAAAGATGGCTGGCCGCCATTGTCTTTGATGAATTCCTCTGCCCGTTTATCTAACGTAAGCGTAGAAACACCTTCTTTTATAAGACGAGCAATTTCGCCATGTGCTTTGCTCAATATCAAAGCACTCTGGCGAATAAGCTCTATTTCTTCTTCTGTTTTATAATTAATCATTTACTAAGATGCCATGGTAGGTATGGTCTCAGTTCTACCGCGAAGCTTTCCTGATTTCATCATACCATCATAGTGACGCATAAGCAGATAGCTTTCTACTTGCTGCAATGTATCCAGCACAACACCAACCATGATGATGAGTGAAGTACCCCCAAAGAACTGAGAAAACTCTCTTGTTACACCCAATAGCATAGCTATAGAGGGGAATATGGCAACCAATGCAAGATAAATAGCACCCGGAAGCGTGATTCTTGTTAAGATAGTGTCAATGTATTCAGAGGTTGCTCGGCCAGGTTTAACACCCGGAACAAATCCCCCGCTTCTCTTCAGGTCATCGGCAATCTGGTTCGGGTTAACGCTGATAGCAGTGTAAAAGTAAGTAAACACCAGAATCAACAGACCGAACACAACATTATACTGCCAGGAGGTAAAATCTGAGAATGTAGCTCCAATGTAGTTTGCAGTTTCATTAGAATCAGCCCAGATAGACGCTACCATAGAAGGTAAAAACATCAGGGACTGTGCAAAAATGATAGGCATTACACCTGCTGCATTTACTTTAAGTGGAATAAACTGTCGCTGTCCACTATATAAAGAACTACCTCCTACCTGCTTTGCGTACTGAACCGGAATTCTTCGGATAGCCTGTGTCAGCATTACAACCGACATAACCACGAAGAACAGAACAAACATTTCAAATAAGAACAATAAGGCTCCATTCAGCTGTTTTGACAATGCTTCAGCGAAAATAGCGCCCGGAAACCGGGAGATAATACCGATCATAATCAGCATAGAGATACCGTTTCCGATACCTTTGTCTGTAATCTTCTCTCCTAACCACATACAGAAGATCGTACCTGAAGTAAGCACAATCATGGACGTGATGGTGAAGAGCGTTTGGTTGATCACTATCGCTTCAGCATTCAGCGTGGCAACAAAGCCTACCGCCTGGGCTAAAGTAATGATAATGGTAAGGACGCGGGTAATCTGGTTGATTTTCTTTCGACCAGTTTCCCCCTCCTTTTGCATTTTCTGAAAATACGGAACAGCAATGGTTAATAACTGCAATACAATCGAAGCTGATATGTAAGGCATGATACCTAACGCAAAGATAGATGCATTGCTAAATGCTCCACCCAGGAATGTATCTAACAAACCAAACAGGCCACCAGTGTTGGCCTGAAGTTGATTAGGATCAACGCCAGGTAAAACAACAAAAGAACCAAGTCTAAATATTGCAATGAAGAAAAGGGTATTAAAGATCCTTACCCGAAGGTCTTCAATCGCAAAAATGTTCTTAATAGTTGTTATAAACTTCTTCATACCGATCGATTAGAGCGCTACTGTTTTGCCGCCTGCTTTTTCTATGGATGATGTTGCAGTTCCAGAGAATGCATGGGCATGTACTTCTACAGCTTTGTTCAACTCTCCTCTGCCTAATATTTTTACTTTATCGTTTTTCTGAATCAGTCCGTGTGCTTTGAAGAAATCAAAGTTGAAAACTGTTTCATTGCCTGACTCGGCCAAAGACTGTAATACATCTAAGTTGATGGCTTTATACTCAACACGGTTGATGTTTTTGAAGCCGAACTTAGGTACGCGTCTCTGAAGTGGCATCTGACCACCTTCGAATCCGGATTTCTGTGAATAACCAGAACGGGACTTGGCACCTTTATGACCACGCGTAGAAGTTCCACCTCTACCGGATCCAGTACCTCTACCTATTCTTTTTCTGGTCTTTACAGCACCTTCTGCAGGTTTTAAAGAATTTAAGTACATTATTGAAAGTCTTTAACTTCTACTAAACTGTGAACTTTTTTTATCATACCAGCAATCTGAGGCGTATTCTCAACAGACACTGATCTGCTTATTTTACCAAGACCAAGCGCTTTCATAGTCGCTTTCTGATCCTGAGGGCGGCCAATGATACTTTTGACCTGAGTGATTGTTACTTTAGCCATTTCAATTATCCGTTGAATACTTTCTGTAAATTAACACCACGTTGCTGGGCAACAGCCAAAGGATCACGCATTTTAGAAAGAGCGTCGAAAGTTGCCTTCACCACGTTGTGTGGGTTAGAGGATCCTTTAGACTTGCAAAGTACGTCTTTTATACCAGCACTCTCCAATACAGCACGCATCGCACCACCAGCAATAACACCGGTACCGGCCGCAGCTGGTTTGATTAGTACAAAACCGCCAGAGTATTTACCCTCCATTGGGTGTGGCACTGTGCTATGGTAAATAGGAACTTTAACTAAGTTCTTCTTCGCATCATCGATTCCTTTTGCGATAGCATCTGTTACTTCATTGGCTTTACCAAGTCCGTATCCTACTACGCCGTTTCCGTCACCTACTACAACGATGGCAGCAAAACTGAATCTTCTACCACCCTTAACAACCTTGGCAACACGATTAATGGCTACTACTTTCTCTTTGAGTTCGATTTCGCTCGCCTTTACGCTTCGTATATTATTCTTCAACATAATTATTAGAATTTAAGGCCAGCTTCACGAGCGCCTTCTGCCAATGATTTAACTTTACCGTGATACAGGTAGCCAGAACGGTCGAAAACTACTTCAGAGATACCTTTCTCTATTGCTTTCGCTGCGATCTCTTTACCTACTCTACCGGCAGTCTCCACATTTGCTTTTGCATCATCAAGTTTCACTGAAGAGGCAGCTGCTAGTGTCACACCAGTAGTATCGTCGATTAGCTGTGCGTAAATTCCTTTGTTACTGCGAAACACAGACAATCTTGGCCTTGCAGAAGTACCAGAAATTTTGTTTCTGATACCTCTTTTGATTCTTAGTCTTCTTGTAATCTTATTAGTAGACATGATGATGATTATTTAGACGCTGTCTTACCAGCTTTTCTTCTGATTACTTCACCTACGAAGCGGATACCCTTACCTTTGTATGGCTCAACTTTACGCAGTGATCTGATTTTAGCAGCAACCTGTCCCAGTAATTGCTTGTCGTTACTGTCAAGCGTGATAACCGGAGACTTACCTTTTTCAGTTACAGCTGTTGCCGAAACTCCTTCTGGTAAGCTTAAGTAGATGTTGTGTGAATATCCCAGGGATAGTTCAAGAATTGTACCTACCATGGATGCTTTATAACCTACACCTACCAGTTCAAGCTTTTCTTGATAACCTTCGGTTACTCCTATCACCATGTTATTGATAAGTGACCTGTACAAGCCGTGCATCGCCTTGTGGCGCTTCTGCTCAGTTGGGCGCTCTACAACAAGCTCGTTGTCCTGCTGCTTCACGATAATATCTTTATCCACCGGAGTAGATAAAGAACCCTTTGGTCCCTTTACCGTAACAACATTGTTATCAGCAACGGATATTTCAATATTTCCTGGCAGGGTGATTGGCAATTTTCCTATACGTGACATTGTCTATCCTCCTAATTAATAAACGTAACATAACACCTCGCCACCGATTTTCAGTGTGCTGGCTTCTTTCTCTGTCATTACGCCTTTGGAAGTAGACAATATTGCAATGCCTAAACCATTCAGTACACGTGGCAGGTTTTCGCTTCCGGCGTATTTTCGCAGCCCTGGCTTACTTACCCTATCAATTTTCACAATAGCAGATTGCTTGGTGTTAGGGTTGTACTTCAGAGCTATCTTGATTGTACCTTGTACTGCAGAGTCTTCAAACTTGTAGCTCTGGATGTACCCTTTGTCGTACAATACCTTCGTAATCTCTTTCTTTATATTGCTAGATGGTATTTCAACTATTCTATGGTTCGCTTTGATAGCGTTACGCACTCTAGTTAAATAATCTGCTATTGGATCTGTGTTCATTCTGATTTAATAAAATAACGTATGCTTTATCCAAGCGAGGGGCAAAGATACTAATATCTTTTGATGATTCTTAATATGTTAAGAAAAATTTACCAGCTCGACTTTGTTACACCAGGAATTTTACCCATAACTGCCAGCTCTCTGAAAACCACACGGGAGATACCGAATTTTCTCATGTATCCTCTTGGTCGTCCAGACAATTTGCAACGGTTATGAAGTCTCACAGGGGATGCGTTACGAGGCAGCTTGTCTAAAGCTTCGTAATCTCCGTTTGCTTTAAGTTCAGCTCTTTTTGTAGCATATTTCGCTACAGCCTTCTGTCTTTTAAGCTCTCTTGCTTTTACTGATTCTTTTGCCATTTTCTTATTTCTTAACGTTGATGAAAGGCATGCCGAATGCTTTTAACAGTTCGTAGCTTTCTTCGTCTGTGCTAGCTGTCGTAACAAAAGTAATATCCATACCAGTGATGGCTTTTACTTTGTCGATGCTGATCTCAGGGAAGATGATCTGCTCTTTTACACCTAATGTATAGTTACCACGGCCATCAAAGCCTTTATCGTTCACACCTCTGAAGTCACGTACACGTGGAAGTGCAATCGTCAGCAAACGGTCCAGGAACTCATACATTTTCTCACCTCTTAGTGTTACGCGGGCACCGATAGGCATTCCCTCACGCAATTTAAAGTTCGAAACCGACTTCTTTGCGATTGTTGCAACAGCTCTTTGTCCAGTGATGGTAGTAAGCTCATCCACACCAATATCAACCAGCTTTTTGTCAGACACGGCAGCACCGATACCTTTGTTGATTGAAATTTTAGTGAGTTTTGGCACCTGCATGATGTTCTTGTACTGGAACTTCTCTCTTAAGGCAGGCACTACCTCATTCTCGTATTTTTCTTTAAATCTTGTAGTAGCCATCTTAGATTACTTCTCCTGTCTTTTTAGAGTAACGCTCTGTTTTACCTTCGCTGTTTTTTCTCGTAGCCGCTTTTGTTGTTTCACCTGACTTAGGGTCAACAAGGGCTACGTTGCTAGCATGCATAGGAGCTTCTACTTTGCTTATGCCACCCTGTGGGTTCTGTGCACTTGGCTTAGCGTGTTTCGTTACTAAGTTTAAGCCTTCAATAGTTACTCGCTGCTTCTCTAGGTTAACAGCAGTTATGCGGCCAGTCTTGCCGCGTTCATCACCGGCAATTACTTTAACTGTATCGCCAGTCTTTACATGAAGTTTTTTCTTATTCATTTTAATCTGAATTAATGGTTATAGAACTTCAGGCGCTAACGAAACAATTTTCATGAATTGCTTTTCACGAAGTTCACGTGCAACCGGGCCAAAGATACGCGTACCGCGTGGCTCATTGTTTGCGTTTAGAAGAACGGCAGCGTTGTCGTCAAAACGGATATAAGACCCGTCTTTTCTTCTAATCTCTTTTTTAGTTCTTACAATAACTGCTTTAGAAACAGTTCCCTTTTTTATGTTTCCAGAAGAAAGAGCTGATTTTACAGTTACTACAATTTTATCACCAATTGAAGCGTATTTCTTACCGGTACCGCCTAAAACGCGAATGCAAAGAACTTCTTTGGCACCGCTGTTATCAGCTACTGATAGTCTTGATTCCTGCTGTATCATCTTATTTCGCTCTTTCTATTATTTCTACTAAACGCCAGTTCTTATTCTTGCTAAGCGGACGTGTCTCCTGGATGCGTACAGTGTCACCAATGTTGCAATCGTTGTTCTCGTCGTGCGCCATGAATTTAGTGGACTTCTTTAGAAACTTACCGTAAATCGGGTGTTTCATTCTGCTTTCCACCTTTACCGTGATAGACTTGTTCATCTTGTTGCTAACAACCGTACCACTTCTTTCTTTTCTTAGATTTCTCTCTTCCATGATTTAATAAGTCTTAAGAGTTAGCTAATTCACGACTGCGTTTTTCCGTGTTCAGGCGAGCGATGTTACGCTTCGCCTCACGAATTTTCATGGGGTTCTCTAGAGGAGATATGGCATGTGCAAAACGAAGGTTCTGCATATTGGCGCGCTCAGTGTTTAGCCTTTCGTTCAGCTCTTCTGAAGACAAAGCTTTGATCTCTGAATTTTTCATTTTCTATTATCCAACGTAATCTCTACGTACTACAAATTTTGTTCTTACCGGCAGTTTCTGAGCAGCCAGTCTTAACGACTCCTGAGCTACTTCTAAAGAAACACCATCAGATTCGAACATGATGGTACCCGGCTTCACTACAGCTACCCAATATTCCGGGGAACCTTTACCCTTACCCATACGCACCTCTGCAGGCTTCTTGGTAATAGGCTTGTCAGGGAAGATACGAATCCATACCTGGCCTTCACGCTTCATTGCTCTTGTCATCGCGATACGAGCGGCCTCAATCTGGCGGCTGGTGATCCATGTAGCTTCCAGCGATTTTATTGCGAAAGAACCAAATGAAATAGTACTGCCTCTATGAGCCAGACCTTTCACGCGGCCTTTTTGCATTTTTCTATATTTAGTCCTTTTAGGCTGTAACATTTTCTAAAACGTCTTAATGTTAACAATCAATTATTGACGACGCTTGGTGTTGCGCTTTGGCCCACCGGCACCATCCGTTTTCTTACGGTTGCCACCACGTCTATCACCACCACCGGCATTTCCACCAGGTCCACCTTTGCCGCTTTCTAAGCCTGCATTAGGAGTAAGATCTCTCTTGCCGTAAACTTCGCCTTTGAAGATCCATACTTTGATACCCAGTTTACCGTACACTGTCTGCGCTTCAGACAAAGCATAGTCGATATCTGCACGAAGCGTGTGAAGAGGAGTTCTTCCTTCTTTGTAGTGCTCCGTTCTTGCCATTTCAGCACCGCCTAAACGGCCTGATACCTGCACCTTGATACCTTCAGCTCCTACACGTAGTGCAGAGGCAATTGCCTGCTTCATGGCACGGCGGAAAGAGATACGAGCCTGCAGCTGCTGCGCGATAGACTCGCCTACCAGTTTAGCATCCAACTCAGGGCGCTTAATTTCAAAGATATTGATTTGGATATCCTTGTTGGTAATCTTCTTAAGCTCCTCTTTGATCTTATCTACTTCTGCTCCGCCTTTACCAATAACAACACCTGGTCTGGCAGTGTTAACAGTAATAGTGATGCGCTTCAGCGTTCTTTCAATAATGATTTTAGAAATACCGCCTTTAGGAATACGTGCTAGTATATATTTTCTGATTTTCTCGTCTTCAATCAGCTTTTCAGCGAAGTCTTTGCCGCCATACCAGTTAGAATCCCAACCTTTGATAATGCCGAGTCGAAAACCGATTGGATTTACTTTCTGTCCCATTTCTTACTTGTTGGCTTTTTTAGATTTCTTTGATTGCTGTTGTTCCAATTGCTCTTCCGTCATGCTGTCGATGATAACCGTTACATGGTTAGATCGCTTTCTGATGCGGTGTCCACGGCCTTGCGGCGCTGGGCGCAGGCGCTTCAGCATTCTTCCTTCGTCCACAAAGATCTCTCGGATGTAAAGATTTGCATCTTCAATGCGAGCATCTTCGTTTTTCTGCTGCCAGTTAGATAAAGCAGATAAAAGAAGCTTCTCAAGTCTCTCTGCACCAGAGTTTGCCTCAAACTTCAACAAATTCAGGGCTCTTGCTACGCTTTTGCCGCGTATCAAGCCAGCTACTAATCTCATTTTGCGAGGAGAAGTAGGCACATTATTCAATTTTGCTACTGCTTCCATGATTATCGCTTGCCTTTATCTTTTTTAGCTATATGACCTCTGAAGTTTCTGGTTGGGGCAAACTCACCGAGTTTATGACCTACCATGTTTTCCGTCACATATACCGGAATAAATTTATTACCATTATGTACTGCGAAGGTATGACCTACGAAATCCGGAGAAATCATAGAGCGGCGAGACCAGGTTTTAATAACCGTCTTCTTATTGCCTTCGTTCATTACATTTACTTTTCTTTCGAGCCTATAGTCAATGTAAGGCCCTTTTTTTAATGATCTAGCCATTTATTTCTTCTTTCCTCTATTAACTATAAGCTGTTCTGAATACTTGTTCTTGTTGCGGGTCTTCATACCTTTTGCATACAAGCCCTTACGTGAGCGTGGGTGACCGCCTGAAGACTTACCTTCACCACCACCCATTGGGTGATCGACAGGGTTCATGGCAACACCACGTACACGAGGTCTCTTACCTAACCATCTATTACGCCCTGCTTTACCAAGGTTCACGTTCATGTGGTCAGAGTTAGAAACAGTACCTACAGTTGCTACACAATTTACTAACACCATTCTAAGCTCACCTGAAGGAAGCTTTATCGTTGCATAGCGTGCTTCACGCGCCACCAACTGGGCATAAGATCCAGCACTTCTTGCAAGTACCGCACCTGCACCAGGCTGCAATTCGATGTTGTGAATGATTGTACCTAGAGGAATATCAGATAAAGGCAGGCAGTTGCCTACTTCCGGAGCTATACCAGGGCCTGAAGTAACTACAGTACCAACCTGTAGCCCGGCAGGAGCAATGATATAAGCTTTCTCTCCGTCAACGTAATGAAGCAGGGCGATACGTGCTGTTCTGTTTGGATCGTACTCAATCGTTTTAACAGTTGCAGGAACGCCATGTTTTGTACGCTTGAAATCGATTACCCGGTATTTCTTCTTATGACCACCGCCCGTATAGCGCATTGTCATTTTACCTGAGTTATTGCGTCCACCAGATTTTTTGATAGGTGCCAACAAAGATTTTTCCGGAGTAGATGTTGTTACCTCCTCGAAAGAAGGGGCTACTCTAAATCTTTGACCTGGTGTTGTTGGTCTTAACTTTTTTAAAGCCATTTTAACTTAATTATATGCCGCTGTAAAAGTCTATTACTTCACCCTCTTTCAGGGTTACTATTGCTTTCTTGATCAAAGAAGTACGACCACTTACTGCTCCGGATTTGGTATACTTTGTTTTCGTTTTACCAAGGGTGCGCATGGTAGCTACTTTCACTACAGTAACTCCGTACATCTTCTCAATCGTTTTTCTGATTTCTACTTTATTGGCGTTTCTATGTACCTCAAAAGCATATTTGCCTACCTCATTCAAGGCAGCAAATTTTTCAGTAATGATGGGTCTTTTCAGAACGTTCATAATTATTTCGTGCTAAAGAGGTTATCTAATACATTTAAAGAATCTTCCACCAATAACAACTTCTGTGTGTTCAACAGGTCGTAAGTATTGATATCGCTCGCTGTAGAAATTTTCACTTTTGGCAGGTTTCTACCGGAAAGTACAATGTTCTTATCAACAGCAGGTAACACCAGTAAAGTTTTACCAGTTGACTGAAGGTTGTTCAGGATTCCTTTGAATTCGCTTGTCTTAGGAGCATCTAAAGAGAAAGCCTCCACTAAAGCTACCTGGTTGTTGCGGGCCAGAAGCGAAAGGGCAGAAAGACGAGCTGTACGCTTCAGCTTTTTGTTCAGCTTGAAGGAATAATCTCTTGGCTTAGGACCAAACACACGGCCACCACCTACAAAAAGAGGTGATTTGATGCTACCTGCACGGGCACCACCTGTACCTTTTTGCTTCTTTATCTTTTTAGTAGAACCTGCTACTTCGGCGCGCTCTTTTGACTTGTGCGTACCTTGTCTCTGATTTGCCAAGTACTGCTTTACGTCAAGATACATTGCATGCTCGTTTGGCTCTAAACCAAACACAGCCTCAGAAAGTGTTACCTTTCTGCCTGTATCTTCACCTTTTATATTTAATACAGAAAGCTCCATTATTTATTTCTCAATTAACACGTAAGAATTTTTGGCACCTGGTACAGAGCCACTAACAACCAAAAGGTTTTTGTCTGCAATAACGCGCAACACAACTAAGTTTTCAATCTTAACTCTGTTTCCGCCTGTTCTACCAGCCATTCGCATACCTTTGAATACTCTTGAAGGCCATGAAGCAGCACCAATCGAACCTGGGTGCCTTGCCCTGTTGTGCTGACCGTGCGTTTGGCCACCAACACCAGCAAAACCGTGGCGCTTTACCACACCCTGGAAACCTTTACCTTTGGATGTTCCTACAACATCGATGAATTCATTCTCGATGAACAGGTTCACATCAACGGTTTCTCCTAATGTATAAGAAGTACCTTCTTCGATGGTGAATTCTGCTACTCTTTTCTTTGGAGTTGTATTCGCTTTCTTGTAGTGTCCGGCTTCTGCCTTCGTTACTCTCTTAAGCTTCTTTTCGCCGTAGGCAAGCTGTACAGCTTCGTAGCCATCCGTCTCGACTGTCTTCACCTGAGTAACTACACATGGGCCTGCTTGAATAAGCGTAACGGGTGTGTATTTACCATCTGCTGTGAAGAGGCTTGTCATTCCGATTTTTTTACCGATAATTCCAGGCATTCAACTAATTTTTTAAAAGATGGATATAGAATATTGTTTCCCCTCAGTTTTCTAAGGGAGTGCAAAGTTAAGAAAATATTTTTTCTTACAATAACTTTCACCTAAAATATTTATGAATCATGCAGTTATAAAAAAAGAGAACTGATTTCTCAGTTCTCTTTTTTTAATGGTTCCTGTATTTATCAAACTTTGATTTCTACATCAACTCCGCTTGGCAGCTCAAGTTTCATCAAAGCATCTACTGTTTTAGAGCTTGTAGAATAGATATCTACCAGACGCTTGTAAGTGCAAAGCTGGAACTGCTCACGAGACTTCTTGTTCACGTGTGGTGAACGTAGTACAGTGAATTTATCCTTCTCAGTTGGAAGAGGAATTGGTCCGCTTACGATGGCACCAGTAGCTTTTACAGCCTTCACAATCTTCTCCGAAGATTTGTCTACCAGGTTGTGGTCGTAAGACTTCAGTTTTATTCTTATTTTCTGATTCATTATTTTACTACTATTTAGCTGCAGTTCCTTTTAATTTGGCAATGATGGCATCTGCTAATCCCTGCGGTACCTGCTCGTAATGTGAGAAGGTAAGTGATGCAGTAGCTCTACCAGAAGTAATGGTTCTAAGATCTGTTACATAACCGAACAGTTCTGAAAGTGGTACGCTTGCCTTTACTACTGAAGATGTGCCTTTTGTATCCATACCTTTCATCAAACCTCTTCTTCTGTTCAAGTCGCCTGTAACAGGTCCAGTGTATTCATCTGGTGTCACTACGTCAACTGCCATGATTGGCTCAAGAAGCTTCGGAGCACACTGCTTACCTGCCTCTTTGAAGCCCTGACGCGCAGCTAGTTCAAATGACAAGGCATCAGAGTCAACATCGTGGAATGAACCGTGGAACAGACGCACCTTCATAGAGTCTATCGGGAAGCCAGCCAGGATACCATTCTTCATGGCCTCTTCGAAACCTTTCTGAATAGCCGGGATAAATTCACGTGGAATAACTCCACCTACAATTGCATTTTCGAACTCAAGACCTGGCTTGTCGTCCTCACGTGGCCCCATGTTGAACACGATGTCGGCGAACTTACCACGACCACCAGACTGCTTCTTGAATACCTCACGGTGCTCAATTGTTTTGGTGATGGTTTCTTTGTAAGCTACCTGAGGAGCACCCTGGTTCAACTCAACCTTGAATTCACGCTTCATACGGTCGATGATGATCTCGAGGTGAAGCTCACCCATACCTCTCAGGATTGTCTGACCAGTTTCTTCGTCCGTATTCACCTGCAGTGTTGGGTCTTCCTCCACAAGTTTGGCAATCGCCATACCCATTTTATCAGAGTCAGCCTGTGTTTTAGGCTCAATAGCGTAACCGATTACTGGCTCAGGGAAGTCCATAGACTCGAGAACGATCTTTGAGTTTTGCTCGCAAAGTGTGTCGCCTGTCTTGATGTCCTTGAAACCTACAACGGCAGCAATATCACCAGCAGCCAGTCTGTCGATCTGGTTCTGCTTGTTAGCGTGCATCTGGAAGATACGTGAAATACGTTCTTTGTTGCCAGAGCGCGTGTTAAAGATATAAGAACCTGACTCCAGCACACCCGAATACGCACGTACGAAGCACAGACGACCTACATAAGGATCGGTAGCAATTTTGAATGCCAGGCCTGCGAAAGGCTCTGTCTCACTTGGCTTACGCTTTACTTCCTCGCCTGTATCAGGATTGATACCTGTGATACTTTCTTTGTCCATTGGTGACGGGCAAAGTGCCATCACATAGTCCAGCATTGTCTGTACGCCTTTGTTCTTGAAAGAAGAACCGCAAAGCATTGGAACAATCGCCATGTCAATAGTAGCAGCACGAAGCGCAGCAATGATTTCATCTTCCGTGATGGACTCCGGATCTTCGAAGTATTTCTCCATCAAACGCTCATCATAGTCCGCTACTGCTTCCAGAAGTTTCTCTCTGTATTCAGCTGCTTCTTCCACCATGTCATCCGGAATCGGAACTTCAGTAAAGGTCATTCCTTTATCTTCTTCGTTCCAGATAATTCCACGGTTGTTTACCAGGTCCACAACACCTTTAAAGTTATCTTCACCACCTATTGGTAACTGAAGCGCTACAGCGTTAGAACCAAGCATTTCCTTCACCTGCTTGCAAACAGCAAGGAAGTCAGCACCTGAGCGGTCCATTTTGTTCACGAAACCGATACGGGCAACTTTGTAGTTATCAGCAAGGCGCCAGTTTGTCTCAGACTGAGGCTCTACACCGTCCACGGCACTGAAAAGGAATACCAGACCATCCAGTACGCGAAGAGAGCGGTTTACCTCTACGGTAAAGTCCACGTGACCTGGCGTGTCAATGATGTTGATATGATATTCTGTACCTCTGTATGGCCACTTTACTGTTGTAGCGGCAGATGTAATGGTAATACCACGCTCCTGCTCCTGCTCCATCCAGTCCATTGTTGCAGCGCCATCATGCACTTCACCAATTTTATGGCTTACACCGGCGTAATATAGAATTCGTTCGGTCGTAGTGGTCTTACCGGCGTCAATGTGCGCGGCAATACCAATATTCCGTGTGTATAATAAGTCTCTTGTTGCCATGCTTAGAATCTAAAGTGTGAGAACGCTTTGTTTGCTTCTGCCATTCTGTGCATGTCGTCTTTTTTCTTAACGGCAGCACCTTCGCCCTTAGCAGCAGCAATAATCTCTCCTGCTAATCTGTCTTTCATCGTTTTCTCACCTCTCTTGCGAGAAAGGGAAATCATCCACTTAATACCCAGAGATACTCTGCGATCCGGTCGGACCTCAGTCGGCACTTGGAACGTAGCACCCCCTACCCTGCGGCTCTTCACTTCGACACTCGGCATGATGTTGTTCAATGCCTTCTTCCAAGTTTCAAGACCGTTTTCTTTTGTTCTTTGCTCTACTATTTCTACAGCATCGTAGAAGATTCCGTATGCAACACTTTTCTTACCGTCAACCATCATGTAGTTAACGAAACGTGTTACCAGGGTCTCTTTGTACTTAGGATCGGGAAGGAGAATTCTACTTTTCGGCTTTGCTTTTCTCATTG
This sequence comes from Pontibacter diazotrophicus, assembly GCF_003367245.1. GTDB lineage: Bacteria > Bacteroidota > Bacteroidia > Cytophagales > Hymenobacteraceae > Pontibacter > Pontibacter diazotrophicus. Next base: position 212,121 of record NZ_QRGR01000010.1, read on the forward strand.
TATTTGTACTCTATAAATTATTTTTTCTTTCCACCTTTACCTGCGGCAGCAGCTGGCTGTCCTGGCTTAGGTCGTTTTGCACCGTACTTAGAACGGGACTGAAGACGGCCGCTTACACCAGCAGTATCCAACGCACCACGTACTATGTGGTAACGTACACCCGGAAGGTCTTTCACTCTACCTCCTCTGATAAGCACAATCGAGTGCTCCTGAAGGTTGTGGCCTTCACCCGGGATATAGGCGTTGACTTCTTTACCGTTTGTTAATCTTACCCTTGCCACTTTTCGCATGGCAGAGTTTGGCTTCTTAGGCGTTGTGGTATATACTCTTGTACATACGCCACGACGCTGTGGGCATGAATCTAGGGCAGGAGATTTAGATTTAGATGTTAGTTTCTCTCTTCCCTTTCTTACTAGTTGCTGTATAGTAGGCATTTACAATCTGTTAATTTTAGATTTCTTCTACTCAAAATTTCGGACTGCAAAGGTATATAAATCCCCTTGCAATTTCAAAATTTTAATTCATTAATTATTAGCACCTTAGGCCTCCCCAACCGTTCCACCGAAGTTCATCGGGAAAGAGGGAGCTTCCTGTGCATGCTTTATCTCGCCGAAGCTGTCCTCGAACTTTTTGACGTTATCAGCCAGAGCAGCCAATAATCTCTTGGCGTGCTCCGGCGTAATAACAACTCTTGCTTTGACTTTTGCTTTTGGCAGACCTGGCATCAATCTTATAAAATCAATTACAAATTCGCTGCTCGAGTGGGCTATCATCGCTAAATTGGCATATTCGCCTTCAGCTACCTCCTCTGACAGTTCAATGTTTATCTGATTTTGCTTTTGCAGATCTTCCGCCATGTCTCAATTATCTTTTCTGTAATTCTTGCTGTCTCTTGGTAGTGGCCTTTTTAGACTCTACCAACGCTTCGTACTCATCCTGGCTTCCTACAATCAGCTTCTGATACTCCCTCAGACCTGTACCTGCCGGAATCAGGTGACCCACGATAACGTTTTCTTTCAGACCCAGTAACTCATCTGCTTTACCTTTGATAGCAGCCTCGCTGAGCACCTTCGTCGTTTCCTGGAAGGATGCAGCTGAGATAAAGCTTTGCGTACCAAGTGAAGCCTGTGTGATACCTTGCAGCGTTGGTCTTGACACGGATGGAGATGCATCACGCACCGTTACCAGTTTCATATCCCTGCGCTTCAGGCTGGAGTTCTCGTCACGAAGCCTTCTGGCCGTAACAATCTGTCCTGGCTTCAGGTTAGGTGAATCACCAGACTCCTCTACCACTTTCATGTCGATGATGCGGTCGTTTTCTTCCATGAAGGTAATCTTATCCACCACCTGGTTTTCCAGGAAGCTTGTATCACCCGCATCAACCACTATCACTTTCTGCATCATCTGGCGTACAACCACCTCAATGTGCTTGTCGTTGATCTTCACACCCTGCAGACGGTATACTTCCTGAATCTCATTTACAAGGTACTCTTGTACAGCACCCGGTCCCTGAATATTCAAGATGTCTGACGGCGTGATAGCGCCATCTGACAGTGGCATACCCGCACGTACGAAGTCATTGTCCTGCACGAGGATGTGCTTGGAAAGCGGCACCATGTATTTCTTCTTCACTCCGTCTTTCGACTCGATGTAGATTTCACGGTTACCACGCTTCACGGTACCATAGGTTACCACACCATCAATTTCAGACACAACGGCCGGGTTAGATGGGTTACGCGCCTCGAATAATTCCGTCACTCGTGGCAGACCACCTGTAATGTCACGCGTTTTACCTATAGCACGAGGAATCTTCACCAGAATTTGTCCGGCTTTGATTTTCTCGCCGTTCTCTACCGTTAAGTGAGCTCCTACCGGAATGTTGTAGCCTTTTGGCTCGCCGTTCTTCGGATTCACGATAATGGCAGGGTTCTGCGTCTTATCTTTTGTATCAATAATTACTTTCTCACGGTAACCAGTCTGCTCATCCGACTCCTCGCGGTATGTGATACCCTCAATCACGGATTCGTAAGCAATTTCACCGTCGAACTCGGAAAGAATCACCGCGTTGTATGGATCCCAGTTACAGATCTGAGCACCTTTCTCTATGATTTGACCATCGTTCACGTGCAGGAATGAACCGTAAGGCACGTGGTTGCTGATCAACAGTTTGCCAGTATTTGGATCAACGACTTTTACCTCGCCTGAACGACCCATTACTACTTTCACCGGTTCCCCTTCGTTGTTGACTGTATCCAGCGAGCGAACATCTTCATACTCAACCTTACCGCCGAACTTCGCCAGGATAGTTGCATCTACCGCAATGTTAGACGCAGTACCACCTACGTGGAAAGTACGGAGTGTCAGCTGTGTACCCGGCTCACCGATGGACTGTGCAGCGATAACGCCTACAGCCTCACCTTTCTGCACCATAAAGCCTGTTGCCAGGTTACGGCCGTAGCACTTGGCGCAGATACCGCGCTTGGATTCACAGGTAAGCACGGAACGGATTTCCACAGCCTCAATCGCAGTTGCCTCGATAGCACGGGCAATTTCTTCTGTAATTTCCGATCCGGATTCCGCTATCAGGTCATTCGTAATCGGGTCATATACATCATGCACCATTACACGACCCAGGATACGCTCTGAAAGTGTCTCCACGATATCTTCATTGTCTTTCAGTGCACTTACTTCCAAACCTCTCAGTGTACCGCAGTCTTCTTCGTTCACGATCACGTCCTGCGACACGTCTACCAGACGTCGTGTCAGGTAACCGGCATCGGCTGTTTTAAGGGCCGTATCCGCAAGACCTTTACGGGCACCGTGTGTAGAGATAAAGTACTCGATTACATCCAGGCCTTCCTTGAAGTTAGAAAGGATTGGGTTTTCGATAATCTCACCCACAGAACCCTGTAGCGACTTCTGAGGCTTGGCCATCAGACCTCTCATACCACCTAACTGACGAATCTGCTCTCTTGAACCACGGGCTCCGGAGTGCATCATCATAAAGATGGAGTTAAAGCCCTGGTCATCGTTCTCCAGACGAACCATCAACGTTTCCGTAATCTGGTTGTTGATACGTGTCCAGATATCAATTACCTGGTTGTAACGCTCATTGTCTGTGATCAGACCCATGGAGTAGTTTTGCCATACAGCAGCCACATCCTTCTTAGCCTGCGCTACCAGAATGTCTTTTTCCTTTGGTATCTGAATATCACCCAGACCCATAGAAAGACCGCCTTTATAGGCAGACTGGAATCCAAGAGTTTTAATATCGTCCAGGAACTGAGCGGTACGCGCCATACCCGTTTCTTTGAACACACGGGAGATAATCTGCTGCAGTTTCTTCTTTGTCAGCAGTTCATCTATGTATCCTACTTCCTCAGGTACAAACTGGTTGAAGATGACACGGCCGGCTACGGTTTCAATTGACTTGGTTACCAGTTCGCCTTGCTCGTTTCTGATTTTTGTTCTTACTTTAATGTATGCCTGCTTCGAAAGGAGACCTTCGTTGATGGCAATGATCACTTCCTCCGCAGAGTAGAAGCTCATACCCTCACCTTTGATCTTCTCGTTTTCAGTCGTGCGCTTTCCTTTAGATACATAGTATAAACCAAGTACCATGTCCTGAGAAGGTACTGCAATCGGAGCACCGTTTGCAGGGTTCAGGATGTTGTGCGACGCCAGCATCAGCATAGAGGCTTCCAGTACAGCAGCAGGTCCTAGTGGAACGTGCACCGCCATCTGGTCACCGTCAAAGTCAGCGTTAAATGCTGTACACACCAGTGGGTGCAGCTGAATCGCTTTTCCTTCGATCAGTTTTGGCTGGAAAGCCTGAATACCTAATCTGTGGAGCGTAGGAGCACGGTTAAGGAGTACCGGGTGGCCTTTCAGCACATTCTCCAGGATATCCCATACTACTGGGTCCTTACGGTCTACTATTTTCTTTGCAGACTTCACCGTTTTCACGATGCCTCTTTCGATCAGCTTGCGGATGATGAACGGCTTGAAGAGCTCAGCTGCCATGTTCTTAGGCAGACCGCACTCATGCAGCTTCAGTTCAGGACCTACCACAATTACCGAACGACCGGAGTAGTCCACACGCTTACCAAGCAAGTTCTGACGGAAACGACCCTGCTTACCTTTTAGCATGTCGGAAAGTGACTTCAGCGCACGGTTACCTTCTGCACGAACAGCGTTCACTTTACGTGAGTTGTCGAACAGGGAGTCAACTGCTTCCTGCAGCATTCGCTTCTCGTTACGAAGGATTACTTCAGGGGCTTTGATCTCTATCAGGCGCTTCAGACGGTTGTTACGAATAATCACACGTCTGTAAAGGTCGTTCAGGTCAGAGGTAGCGAAACGGCCACCATCCAACGGAACAAGCGGGCGAAGCTCCGGCGGAATAACAGGCACCATGCGGATGATCATCCACTCTGGTCTGTTCTCGATGCGGGTAGCAGCATCACGGAAAGCCTCTACAACGCGCAGTCGCTTCAACGCGTCTGCTTTACGCTGCTGAGAAGTCTCGTGTGCAGCAGAGTGACGCAACTCATAAGACATGTCGTCCAGGTTGGTACGCTCCAGTAGCATTTGCAGCGCCTCGGCACCCATCCTTGCGATGAACTTGTTCGGGTCGTTGTTATCCAACGCCTGGTTCTCACGCGGAAGTTTGTCAATCATATCCAGGTACTCATCCTCAGTCAGGAAGTCCAGTGTGTTTACACCGTCTTCTGCCAGAATACCTGGCTGGATCACTGCATATCTTTCGTAATAGATAATCTGGTCAAGCTTCTTTGTTGGTAAGCCTAACAGATATCCTATTTTATTCGGAAGTGATTTGAAGTACCAGATATGCGCCACCGGAACAACCAGTTCGATGTGGCCCATGCGCTCGCGGCGCACTTTTTTCTCCGTCACCTCTACACCGCAACGGTCGCAGATGATGCCTTTATATCTGATTCTCTTATACTTTCCGCAGTGGCATTCCCAATCCTTTACAGGTCCGAATATTCTTTCGCAGAATAAACCACCCATTTCAGGCTTATAGGTTCTATAGTTTATGGTCTCAGGCTTTGTTACTTCCCCGTTGGAACGCTCCAGGATTGACTCTGGTGAAGCCAAGCTGATCGTTACTTTAGAGAAATCCTGAGAAAGTTTTTTATTTTTCGCAAATGCCATATTATATTATAATAATGTCGATACAATGAATTGGCTTTACAGCTAAAATCGGTCCAAACACAAGCTAAGCGCTTCGGCCGTAGCCTTAGCGCTTAGTGTATGGTTTATTATTCTAACGTAATCTCCAGTGCCAGACCTCTTAGCTCGTGAATCAGTACGTTGAATGACTCAGGGATATTTGGTTTTGGCAACACATCGCCCTTTACGATTGCTTCATAAGCTTTCGCACGGCCGATCACGTCATCTGATTTCACTGTAAGTATTTCCTGCAGCACGTTTGAAGCACCGAATGCCTCCAACGCCCACACCTCCATCTCACCGAAACGCTGACCACCAAACTGGGCTTTACCACCCAATGGCTGCTGTGTAATAAGTGAGTATGGTCCGATAGAACGAGCGTGCATCTTATCATCTACCAGGTGACCCAGTTTCAGCATGTAAATCACACCTACTGTTACCGGCTGGTCGAAACGATCTCCTGAAAGACCATCAAACAGGTAAGAACGTCCGAAATGCGGAAGCCCTGCCTCAGCCAGCTCAGCAGAAACCTGCTCTTCTGTGGCACCGTCGAAGATTGGTGTAGCATATTTTCTACCCAATTTCAGACCTGCCCATCCAAGCACCGTCTCGTAAATCTGACCGATGTTCATCCTTGAAGGTACACCCAGCGGGTTCAGCACGATGTCCATTGGAGTTCCGTCTTCTAAGAACGGCATATCCTCCTCACGAACGATTCTTGCTACCACACCTTTGTTACCGTGACGTCCCGCCATCTTGTCACCCACTTTCAGCTTACGCTTCTTAGCGATGTATACTTTGGCAAGCTGCACGATACCTGCCGGCAACTCATCTCCTACCTCCAGTGTGAAACGCTCACGCTTGAAGTGTGCAGAAGTGATGTTTCTGCGCTTGTTGTAGTTCTTAACAAGCTCCACCAGCATTGTGTTCACTTTCTCATCAGCAGTCCAGTTCTCCAGGATCAGGTCCTTGAACATGTTCACTTCTTCCGGAACAGCGTAGTTGCTTTCGTCCTTGTAAGGGTTTTTCTCAGGGAACAACGCTTCAGTGATGTTCTTTCTGGTGAACTTCACCCCTTTTGTAAGGATTTCATCACCGAACTTATGTCTGATGCCCTGCGACGTTTTGCCTTCCAGTAAAGCAACAAGCTTGTCAGCCATCACATTCTTGATGCTGATCAGGTCTTTGCTGTATTTTACCTTCAGTTCTTCAACCTCTTTCTTAGACTTGGCACGCAGGTTCTTGTCTTTCTTCGGACGGGAGAACAGCTTTGTCTCAATCACCACACCATTCAGTGATGGCGGTGCCTTAAGCGACGCATCTTTCACATCACCGGCTTTATCACCGAAGATGGCACGAAGCAGCTTTTCCTCTGGCGTAGGGTCTGTCTCTCCCTTCGGCGTGATTTTACCGATAAGGATATCTCCTTCCGTTACTTCCGCACCGATGCGGATGATACCGTTCTCATCCAGGTTTCTTACTGCTTCTTCACTTACGTTCGGGATTTCAGAAGTTAATTCTTCCTCTCCACGCTTCGTCTCACGAACTTCCAGCTCAAACTCCTCAATGTGGATAGACGTGAATATATCATCACGCACTACCTTTTCAGAGATTACGATGGCATCCTCAAAGTTATAACCCTGCCATGGCATGAACGCCACCTGCATGTTACGCCCGATGGCCAGCTCGCCGTTGTTGGTGGCGTAGCCTTCGCAAAGTGGCTCCCCTTTGGTTACGCGGTCACCTTTTCTCACTATCGGAGAGAGGTTGATACACGTATCCTGGTTTGTTCTTCTGAACTTCACCATTTTGTAGGTTACGTACTCTGCGTCGAAGGAAACAAGTTTCTCTTCTTCGCTCAGGTCGTACTTCACTACAATCTTAGTAGAGTCAACAAAGTCAATTACACCGTCGCCTTCTGCAATCACCAAAGCTCTTGAGTCGATAGCTGCTCTTCTTTCCAGACCAGTACCTACAATCGGAGCCTCTGCCTTCAGCAGTGGCACAGCCTGGCGCTGCATGTTCGAACCCATCAGGGCACGGTTAGCATCATCATGCTCCAGGAACGGAATCATAGAAGCCGCTACCGATACAATCTGGTTCGGCGCAACGTCCATATAAGTATATGTTTCCGGCGCCTCCACAGGGAAGTCACCTTCGAAACGTCCTTTTACAGTCGGATTCACAAAGTTACCGCCCTCATCAATCACGGCATTCGCCTGTGCGATGTGGTGGGTGTCTTCTTCCTCGGCAGTTAAGTACTCAACAGTTCCATCTACTACTACTTTACCTTCGATTACCTTTCTGTAAGGTGTCTCGATAAAGCCCATGTGGTTCACGCGGGCGTGCACACACAGCGAAGAAATCAGACCAATGTTCGGACCTTCCGGAGTTTCAATGGTACACAGTCGGCCGTAGTGCGTGTAGTGAACGTCACGTACCTCGAAACCGGCACGCTCTCTTGACAGACCGCCTGGCCCCAGTGCTGATACACGACGCTTGTGCGTCACTTCAGCCAGCGGGTTCGTCTGGTCCATGAACTGAGACAGCTGGTTTGTTCCGAAGAACGAGTTGATCACTGAAGACAGCGTACGCGCGTTGATAAGGTCAACAGGCTTGAAGTCTTCGTTGTCGCGCACGTTCATACGCTCTTTGATGGTACGGGCCATACGGGCCAGACCAACACCGAACTGTGCGTAAAGCTGCTCTCCAACCGTTCTGACACGGCGGTTGCTCAGGTGGTCAATATCATCCACCACCGCTTTTGAGTTGATCAGACCGATCAGGTACTTCACGATAAGCACGATGTCTTCATTCGTCAGTACTTTCGCTTCCCAGTTCGTGTCAAGACCAAGCTTCTTGTTGATTCTGTAACGACCAACCTCGCCTAAGTCATAACGCTTATCTGAGAAAAACAGCTTCTGAATGATGTCACGTGCCGTTTCAACGTCCGGAGCCTCTGTGTTACGCAGCTGGCGGTAGATTTGCTCTACTGCTTCCTGCTCAGAGTTAGAGTTGTCCTTCTGAAGCGTATTATATATAATCGCGTAATCAGCGATGTTTACATTCTCACGGTGCAGAATAATTGATTTTACACCTGAGTCTACAATGATATCGATATCCTCCTGAGTGAGTTCAGAGTCACGCTCCAGAATCACTTCGTTACGGTCGATGGATACTACCTCACCGGTGTCTTCATCTACGAAGTCTTCTGTCCATGTTCTTAAAACACGTGCAGCAAGTCTTCTTCCGATAGAGTTCTTCAGGGAATTCTTATCTGCCGGGATTTCCTCAGAAAGGCCGAACAGATCCAGTATATCTTTGTCAGTACCGTAACCGATGGCACGCAGCAACGTTGTAACCGGGAATTTCTTCTTACGGTCGATGTAGGCATACATCACGTTGTTCACGTCAGTAGCAAACTCCACCCAGGATCCTTTAAAAGGAATAATTCTGGCAGAATAGAGTTTTGTACCGTTTGTATGCTTACTTTGTGCAAAGAACACACCTGGTGATCTGTGAAGCTGCGATACGATAACACGCTCTGCACCATTAATCACGAAAGAACCTTTCTCGGTCATGTATGGGATGTTACCCAGGAACACTTCCTGCTCGATTGTCTCGAAGTCTTCGTTATCCTCATCGTTACAGATCAGGCGAAGCTTTGCTTTAAGTGGAACAGAATACGTTAGCCCTCTGTCGATGCTTTCATCAACAGAGTATTTAGGAGGATCTATATGATAGTCGATAAACTCCAGTACGAAGTTTTCTCTTGAATCTGATATGGGAAAGTTCTCGGCAAAAACCTTGAACAGCCCTTCCTGAGCCCTATTCTCCGCTGGTGTCTCCAACTGAAAGAAGTCCTGAAATGACTGAAGCTGAACATCTAAGAAGTCAGGATAGTCAATGACCGGATTAATAGAGGCGAAATTTATTCGCTCTGTCGTTCTATTGTTAGCCAAAGCTTTTGGAATTTAGTTAATAAAAAGTAACAAACACACAGAGTCCAAAACAACTGTGGGCAAAAAAAGGGTTCCAAAAACTTGAACCCATGTACAAACAGGAAAAGACCTGACGCATTTGTCAGGTCTACCTGTTATCGGTATGTTGATATAGTGGGATTATTTAACCTCCACTTCAGCACCAGCTTCTTCCAAAGATTTCTTCAGTGATTCCGCTTCGTCTTTTGCAACACCTTCTTTAAGTGCTTTAGGAGCGCCATCAACTAATTCTTTAGCCTCTTTCAGACCAAGACCAGTTAACTCTTTTACCAGTTTTACAACTGCTAATTTAGAGGCACCTGCTGCCTTCAGGATTACGTCAAAAGAAGTTTTTTCTTCTGCTGCGGCTCCTGCTTCAGCGCCACCACCACCTGCTACCATAGTTGGGGCTGCAGCAGCTGGCTCGATGCCGTACTCATCCTTCAGAATAGTAGCTAGTTCACTAACTTCCTTAACAGTTAAGTTTACTAACTGCTCAGCGAATGCTTTCAAATCTGCCATTTTTATTGAAATTAAAAGTTACTTATTGATTACGTTTTTAAAATTATTCTTTTTCCGATAAAGTTTTCAGGATACCGGCCAATTTACCACCACTGCTCTGAAGCGCTGAAATAACGTTCTTCGCAGGAGACTGTAGTAAACCGATAACATCACCGATGAGTTCATCCTTAGACTTGATCTTTGTCAGTGCATCCAGTTGCTCGTCGCCAATGTAAAGTCCTGCGTCGATGTAAGCACCTTTCAGAAGTGGAAGCGGGTTGCCTTTCTTTCTGAAGTCCTTGATGAGTTTTGCAGGGGCATTGCCTGACTCCGTAGAGAACAGGATACCGGAAGCGCCTTTCAAAACACCTTCAAGTGCAGTTGTATCAGCCTCTAAAGTATCTAGAGCCTTCTGGATTAGTGTATTCTTGTATACTTTGTACTCCAGACCGCGGTCAAAGCACATTCTCCTGAACTGGTTGATGCTGGCTACGCTCATGGTAGAAGCATCTGTAATATAGAAGTAGTTCGTGTTGGCGAACTTCTCGGTCAGTTCATTTACGATTATCTCTTTTTCTTCCCTGGTCATTTTTCTTAGATTGCTGAGTTCTTGTCAACGGTTACAGCCGGGCTCATCGTGCTGGACATGGTAATGCTCCTGATGTATGTACCCTTTGCAGAGGCTGGCTTCAATCGGTTAAGTGTCTGAAGCACCTCATGTGCGTTTGCAGCAAGCTGCTCTGCAGAGAAAGAAGACTTCCCTACGCTGGTGTGGATAATTCCGAACTTGTCTACTTTGAAGTCGATTTTACCGGCTTTCACTTCTTTTACTGCTTTCGCAACATCCTGCGTTACAGTTCCTGATTTCGGGTTTGGCATCAGGTTACGAGGTCCCAGGATTCTACCTAAACGACCTACTTTCGCCATAACGGCAGGCATGGTGATGATAACGTCTACATCCGTCCAGCCTTTTTCGATTTTCTGGATGAAATCATCCAGACCTACGAAGTCTGCACCGGCGTCTCTTGCTTCCTGCTCTTTGTCAGGAGTAACAAGGGCAAGCACTTTTACATCTTTACCTGTACCATGAGGCAACGTAACGATACCACGTACCATCTGGTCTGCCTTACGAGGGTCAACTCCCAGGCGTACATCTATATCAACAGAAGCGTCGAACTTAGTGAAGGTAATGTCCTTTACAACTGAAGCGGCATCTGCTAAAGAATACTCTTTTGTCAGGTCAGCTTTTTCTAAAGCAGCCTTCCTCTTTTTTGAAATCTTTGCCATTTTCCTTTAACTTATTATTCGCTCCACGGAGCATTACCAGAAACTGTGATACCCATGCTTCGTGCAGTACCAGCTACTTGTTTCATAGCGGACTCTACTTTGAAAGCATTCAAATCAGGCATTTTTGTTTCTGCAATTTCTCTGATCTGATCCCATGTTACAGAGCCTACTTTGTTTCTGTTCGGCTCTTTTGAACCGCCCTTAAGCTTAGCAGCATCTAACAACAATACAGGAGCAGGAGGCGTCTTAATAACGAAGTCAAAAGACTTATCTGCATAGATTGTAATCAGTACTGGTAACACTTGTCCAGGCTTATCCTGAGTTCTAGCGTTAAACTGCTTGCAGAACTCCATGATGTTAAGACCTTTAGAACCAAGCGCAGGTCCAATCGGTGGCGAAGGATTCGCTGCACCTCCCTTTACCTGAAGTTTCAGGTAACCTTTAATTTCTTTTGCCATTATATAATTTTACTACGATTCTTTTTCTACCTGCATGTAATTCAGCTCTACCGGGGTGTTTCTTCCGAAGATTTTCACCATCACGTTCAGCTTCTTACGTTCTTCAAACACTTCTTCCACTGTACCGGAGAAGCCACTGAAAGGACCATCCATCACTTTCACAATTTCCCCAACTATAAATGGTGTGTCCAGTACTTCTGTCTGCTCTTCTGCTTCGTCTACTGTTCCCAGTATTCTGTTAACTTCAGACTGTCGCAGCGGAACAGCTTTTTTTGTTGCCGAGCCATCATTCGCACCTAAAAAGCCAATAACGCCCGGGGTGCTGATGATAATGTGCTCTGCTTCACCATGAGAAAGGTCAGCGTGAATCAGCACATAACCCGGAAAGAAGCTACGCTCCCTGATTCTTTTCTTACCGTTTCGCATCTCGTATACCTTCTCCGCCGGTATTAACACCTGGGGAACGTATTCTTCGAGGCCCTGTCTCATTATCTCATGCTCCAGGTAAGCTTTCGCTTTTTTCTCCTGGCCACTTACTGCGCGCACTACATACCACTTTAAATCAGCCATATTCCTAATTTAAAACTGGTTGTAGAACCACGTCAGGCCTGAATCAAAAACAAAGTCCATCGCGCCCACTACAAGAGCAAAAATTAAAGAACCTATCAACACCAATACAGAACTCCTTTGCAATTCTGAATAAGTTGGCCAAGAGACTTTGTCTCTCATTTCCTCAACTGTCTCGTTTATGTAGGTTGTTACTTTGCTCATCGCTTCGCTAAACTGAAATTAAAAATTGCACGGGTGGAGAGACTCGAACTCCCAGCCAATGGTTTTGGAGACCACTACTCTACCAATTGAGCTACACCCGTAAAAAAATGCACACCACTTTTTGTCAAATGGAGTGCAAATTTATGTAATTTATTTATGAATTCAAACCCGTTCTTAAGAAAGTTTCTAAGAACGGGTTTGAAACATATTATTAGTCAAGGATTTCAGTTACCTGACCGGCACCTACTGTTCTACCACCCTCACGGATAGCGAAACGCAGACCTTTCTCCATGGCTACCTTGTTGATCAACGACACAGTGATTGTGATGTTGTCACCTGGCATAACCATTTCTACTCCTTCAGGAAGCTTAATCTCACCAGTAACGTCTGTTGTTCTCAGGTAGAACTGTGGACGGTATCTGTTGAAGAATGGCGTGTGACGGCCACCTTCTTCTTTTGAAAGAACGTAAACCTCAGCTTTGAACTCCTGGTGCGGCTTAACAGAACCTGGCTTGCAGATAACCATACCACGACGGATATCAGACTTTTCAATACCGCGAAGCAACAGACCTACGTTGTCACCAGCTTCACCTCTGTCAAGGATTTTACGGAACATCTCAACACCAGTCACTACTGACTTCATGTTTTCAGCACCCATACCCAGGATATCAACCTGCTCACCAGAGTTAACTACACCACGCTCGATACGGCCTGTCGCAACAGTACCACGACCCGTGATAGAGAACACGTCTTCTACTGGCATCAGGAATGGAAGGTCAGTCAGACGAGCTGGAATTGGAATCCAAGAGTCAACAGCCTCCATTAATTCTTCGATAGTAGCAACCCACTTCGCATCGCCGTTCAAGCCACCAAGAGCAGAACCTTGAATTACAGGAATGTTATCGCCATCAAAATCATAGAAAGAAAGCAGTTCACGGATTTCCATCTCCACAAGCTCAAGAAGCTCTGGGTCATCCACCATGTCCACTTTGTTCATGAATACTACCAGCTGAGGAACACCTACCTGACGGGCAAGAAGGATGTGCTCACGTGTTTGTGGCATCGGGCCATCAGTAGCAGCAACCACAAGGATAGCACCGTCCATCTGGGCAGCACCAGTAACCATGTTCTTCACGTAGTCAGCGTGACCTGGGCAGTCAACGTGTGCATAGTGACGGTTTACAGTTGCGTATTCTACGTGTGATGTATTGATAGTAATACCTCTTTCTTTTTCTTCAGGAGCGTTGTCAATTGAAGAGAAGTCACGAAGTTTAGCAAGACCTTTGTTAGCCAACACTGTAGTGATAGCAGCAGTCAAAGTAGTTTTGCCGTGGTCAACGTGACCAATAGTACCGATATTTACGTGCGGTTTGGAACGGTCAAATGTTTCTTTAGCCATTGTATGATATTAAATTAAGGTTAAAACGTTTAAGTTTATGTCGCGCTTTTTAATTACACGTAACGGACTTTGAGCCAACGATGGGAATTGAACCCACGACCTCTTCCTTACCAAGGAAGCACTCTACCCCTGAGCTACGTCGGCTTCTAAGTTCACTTTGATAGTACAACCCTATTTACAGTAAAAAGGAAGCTCATCTGCATGAATTTCCTTCTCCAGTTAATCCGTAAATTAATAAGTCGTAATCTCTTTAACTTAAATGAGCGGGAGACGAGGGTCGAACTCGCGGCCTATAGCTTGGAAGGCTATCGCTCTACCAACTGAGCTACTCCCGCTTTTTTCCAATTTTGAATAACTGAATGTGTGAATGACTGAATAAAAAACAAGAACTGAATTCAGCCATTCTGTTATTTAATCATTCAAAATAAAAAAGTGGGGAGAGCAGGATTCGAACCTGCGAAGTATCACTACAACGGAGTTACAGTCCGTCCCATTTGGCCGCTCTGGAATCTCCCCGACTTCACTAATTAACAATAAATCAGCAAAACTTTCCCTTAGACTTTCCTCTTTAAGAGGCCTTGCTTGTTCTAAGGAGATGCAAAATTAAGCGCTTTTTCTTTCAAGTCAAATAATATCGAAAATAAATGTGAATTATTTTTCCCTCGTTAGCGGCCGTACATCTGCAGCAGGCGCTCATCCTTCTCATTCTGGCGTATCTGCTGGAGCAGTTCCTGCACCTCCGCCCTTTCAGACATTACCATAAGTGCCTGATAGGCAGCGGCACGCACATAATATTGTTCACTGTTCTGTGCAAGATTTGCCAGTAAGGTTATGACCTCCGGTGTATTGGTCTGGCTGTTGCCCGCTAAGTAAGCACCGAAGCTCTGTAACATATAATACAGTTGCGATCCGCTTGCGTCCTGTACCTGGCGCATAAACCAGTCGTATTTCTCCGGCCCACCCTGCACTGCATAGTAAGAGGCAAGTGCCAGTACAATATCTTCGTTCTGTTCCTCCTCAAATGCTGCCAGCCGCTGCTTTGTGTCCGCTGCACCGGTGCCCGCATAGGCCAGTATACCTGCGGCAGCTGCCAGATAAGAGCTATCCTGCATCGCCTGCTCAAATACAGGGGTATGCTTTCCGCCGTTCCAGCCGGCAAGTGCCAGTATAGCTTCTGCCCGTACGGCCCCTTCCTTGTCCTGTAACGCCATCTGCCGGATGGTGTTCTCCACGGTGCTTGCCTGTCCTTCTTTCAGGTTGCTCAGGCTGTTGATAGCAGCACTTCTTACGCGCCAGTAATCATCATTGAGGGCTGTCTGGTACATTTGCAGCACTTGCGGCTGCTGCAAGCTGTCTTCCAAAGTCATCATCGCCTCCAGCTTTGGCCCCAGTTGCTGGGTATGCTCAAACTGGTACACCAGTTCCTCTTGTGACTTCTCATGCTCTACTACTCCCAATAGCTGCTGCTCTGCATCAAAAAGCACCAGTTCCGGCTCCGTTGGCACATTAAAAGTAAAGGTTTGCTCGGCCTTGTCTACCACAATAGGATAAACTGTTTTTTTGCCTCCGGCCCAGACGGCCACCTGTAGTGGCAATCTGTATACCGGCGCATAAGCCGTGTCCTGGGTTTGCGTTACCTGCAGGCGCAGCTGCCCGTTCTGGTAACTATCCTCCACCTTCAGTTCCGGATGACCTGCCTGCATAAACCATTGGTCAAAGAACCACATCAGGTCCCTGCCCGTCACATCCTCAAAAGCCAGGCGCAGTTCTGCTATCTCTACATCAGAGAATTTGTTCTGCGTGAGGTAGCGGTTCAGCGATGCCCACCAGGCCTCGTCTCCCACCAGGTTGCGCAGCATGTGCAGCACCCGGCCTCCTTTGGCATAGGAGTGGCTGTCGAACATATCTTCCCGGTCTTCATAATGATAGCGGATAATAGGCTCCCGCTTTGTCTCCGCCTCATTCAGGTATTGGCTCAGCTCATCCATCTGCAGGTAAGCGGCTTCGTCCTGGCCATATTTGTGCTCGGCCCACAGGTACTCTGAGTAATTGGCGAAAGCTTCGTTCAGCGGCAGGTTAGCCCATGACTCCGTTGTTACATAATCGCCAAACCACTGGTGAAACAGCTCGTGTGCAATAATGCCGTCCCAGTTCTTGTCCAGCAGCTCCCGCTCATTCAGTTGCAGCGCCTCCATAAAGATAGAAGCCGAGGTGTTCTCCATCGCCCCTGATACATAGTCCCGCACCACTATCTGCGAGTACTTTGCCCAAGGGTACTCCACCCCCAGCTTTGTAGAGAAGAACTCCATCATCTCGGGCGTGTTCCCGAATATCTGTTTGGCAGTGCCCTCATACTCCGGCTCTACATAGTAATTCACTTCTTTATTACGCCACTTGTCTTTTACCACGGCAAATTTGCCTACTGCCATCATGGCTAAATAGGGGGCGTGTGGCAGGTCCTGTTTCCAGTAATCTGTCCGGGTGCCGTCGGCGTTCTGCCGGGAGTACACAAACTCCCCGTTGGAGAGCGTCATGTACTTCGGGTCCACTGTCATATAAATTTCCTGCGTGGAGCGCTCGTTCGGGGAATCAATTGTAGGGAACCAGGCGGAGTTCGCTTCCGTTTCGCCCTGCGTCCAGATTTGCATCGGCTTGTTGAGCTCGGCCCCGAGTGGGTTAATGAAATACAGTCCTTTGTCTGATGTGATGGCATCGCTGCCGCCAGCCTCCAGCTCGTTTGGCTTGGCTGTGTAATTTATCTCCACCACATACTCCTCTGTGCGGGTGTATGCCTTATTCAGGTTGATGGCTAGCTTCCGTCCGTCATAGCTGTACTTGAGGGGGCTGCCATCGTCGCCCTTCATCAGGCTCACGCTGTGTATGTCCATACCTTTGGCATCCAGCACCAGCGTGTCCTGCGGGTAAAAGTAGGGCTTCAGCCTGAGTTCGGCGGTGCCGTTGAGGTACTGCTTTTCCCAATCGAAGCTTACGCGCAACTTTGTGTGCAACAGGTCGTGCTTTCTTGTGCGCGACGGGTTGAAAGCATGCTTCTGAGGTGCCCACACGGGCTCGGTATTGGCAGGAACGGTATCAGTAGGCACAGCCACTGCCTCAGCGGTGGCTCCGTTTCCTGTAGTTGTATCTGTAACAGCTTTGTTGGCACTGCAGCCGCCTGTAAAAGCCATAGCGGCAGCCAGGCCCACAATGCTTAAAAACCTATGATTCATGATAGAATGTTTTAATTTTGAAGCCAAGTTCTAAAAATACTCTGAGAAATCAACTAACTTTAAAGTCAAAACCATACGAACGAAGATGCTCCAGGTAAAAACCGCTAACGACAAAATATGGCAGGTTGATATTAAGAACGACACCGTAATTCTGAATGGTGCCCCTTTTAACTGGGACATCTCCCCTATCGGCCCCCATACCTACCACATCATAAAAGACGCCCGTTCGTATACGGCAGAACTGGTTTCGGCGAACTATGAGGAGAAAACTTTTACTTTTAAAATTAACGGCATCACACAGACCGTTAGTGTAAAAGACCGCTTCGACCTGCTGCTGGACAAGCTGGGGATGAGCGACGCTAATGCCAAAAAGGTGAATGACGTGAAAGCGCCTATGCCAGGTCTTATTCTCGAGATAAAGGTGAAGCCCGGGCAAGAGGTGAAAAAAGGAGACCCGATTATGATTCTGGAGGCCATGAAGATGGAAAACATTTTGAAGTCTCCGGGAGATGGCGTAGTGAAGGAAGTGAAGGTAGAGGAAAAGCAGAACGTGGAGAAGAACCAGGTGCTGATCCTTTTCTAAAGATTAACACAACAGGAAGAGCGGCTGCCACGGTAGTCGCTTTGTCATGTAAAAGCCTGTTTGAACTTTTTTTTTGCGCGCGCTCCTTTACTGCTACTGCGCAAAGGATAAATTGGAACAGGCTCAAAACCAGATTCTAAAACTAATACAGATAAATACCGTGAAGTATAAACGAATTTTGCTAAAGCTCAGTGGCGAGGCGCTCATGGGCGAACAACAGTACGGCATTGACTCTAACAGACTACTGCAGTATGCCCAGGAGATAAAAGAAGTATCCAGGCTTGGCGTGGAAGTGGCCGTAGTGATAGGCGGTGGCAATATTTTCAGAGGTGTGCAGGCCGAGCAGGTAGGCTTAGACAGAGTGCAGGGCGATTATATGGGTATGCTGGCCACTGTTATCAACAGCATGGCGCTGCAGAGTGCCCTGGAAAAACTTGGCGTTTATACCCGGTTGCTTTCTGGTATCAACATTCAGCAGGTATGTGAGCCATACATTCGCCGCCGCGCAGTGCGCCACTTAGAAAAGGGGCGTGTCGTTATTTTTGGGGCCGGTACCGGCAACCCTTACTTCACGACAGACTCAGCCGCTGCCTTGCGGGCCATCGAAATTGAGGCGGATGTGGTACTGAAAGGCACGCGTGTAAACGGTATTTACTCTGCCGATCCTGAAAAGAACCCAGATGCTATCTTCTACAAGAATATTTCTTTCAAGGATGTTTTTGAAAAGGGCCTGAACGTAATGGACATGACAGCCTTTACGCTCTGCAAAGAGAATAACCTGCCTATTATCGTATTCGACATGAACACAGGTGGCAACCTGAGGCGCCTGGTAGACGGGGAGGAAATAGGCACGCTGGTAACGATGGATGACATTGCAGAATCACTGAGAGAGACGGCAGAGCAGCTACAGAAGAATGATTCGAAGCAGCATCCTGACAAAAAATAAAAATTCTTATTTTTGCCCAAAATATTTCAGAACTATATTAAGTTAATTAGATATGACGGAAGAAATTCAGTTTTACCTCAGCGAAGCAGAGGAGTCTATGGACAAGGCTGTCCAGCATACAAACTCTGAGTTAACTAAAATACGTGCTGGCAAGGCGTCTCCTGCTATGGTGGAAGACCTGCGTGTAGATTATTATGGTGCTCCCACTCCTGTCTCTCAGGTAGCCAATGTAACTGCCCCTGATGCACGCACCCTGCTGATTAAGCCCTGGGAAAAGAACATGCTGGGCGAAATTAACAAAGCCATCAAAAACAGCGACCTGAACCTCAACCCCATGCAGGAGGCTGACGCAATCCGTCTGAATATCCCGGCCCTGACAGAGGAGCGTCGCCGCGACCTGGTAAAGCAAGTGAAGAACGAGACGGAGAATGGCAAGATCAGCATCCGCAACATCCGCAAAGATGTAAACGACTCACTGAGAAAGCTACAGAAAGAAGGCACTTCTGAAGATGCCGTGCGCGACGCCGAAGCGAAAGTTCAAAAGCTGACAGATGCGCATATCGTCCAGATTGACGAGTTGCTTTCGAAGAAAGAAGCAGAAATCATGACAATCTAGTCTCACGCGTTAGCTGCCAGACATAGAAATGAAAAGCCTCTCCGGGAAACCAGAGAGGCTTTTCATTTCTTAACCACCAGTACAAGTCTTCCCGGCACCTGCGGAAAGGAACTCGCAGACCTGCCTGCTCAATTTGCTACTGCTCTTATAAATCTACCGGCTCAAAGGAGGTAAAAGCGTTTTCAGGCACTTCATCCAGCACCTTAATGTCCGTTATCTTAGCCTGGCCCCGGTCTCCGGACAGTTTTAGCTGGCCGTACGACTGGTAGTCCTGCCACGGCATCACAAACGCTGGCACCGAATCGTCTGCGTTTCGGAAATAAGCCCACTGCGCTACCAGGTTCGTGTTTTTGTCTACATATACTTTGTATTTATTTTCGGGTGTAACGCCAACATTTTCATATGTCAGTTGCAGCACATCGGCCTGTTGTCCCACCTGTGTCGTGTCTTCTCCCAGGTATTTCAGGGTAACCCCGGAATCCTTCAGTTTAAAGGGCATCACCAGCCAGTAAGAATCGTTTATCCAGGCCTCTTTCCCCTTTTGCAGGTATTTTGCCAGGGAGTCTGGCTGGGTAACTTCTGCACCGTCTTTATATACTCTACCTTCCCCTGTATCGATGTTTACCAGAATTTTGGTATCGTCCTTCACATGCTCTACCCGTACGTTGCCTGTATGCTTATCCCAAAGGAGCTTGCGGTTCCCAAAGAAGTTCCAGGAAATATACCGCGTGTCGTCCCAGCTTTCGCGCCCGCCCTGCGCTGCCATAACCGAATCAGCTATCAGTATCGCCTCCGGATCAGAGGCAGCCATGTTGAATCCCTCCATCGGCGGGTTTTCCTGCCCGGCAGGCTGACACATCTGGAACAACATCAGTAAGGCAAGCACACTTGCTTTAACATAAACCTGTAGAATTTTCATAAGGATGTTACTTTTGGTTAACTCAGCTTCAATTATCTGAATCAATGGCAATTAAGCACAAGTGTGGTAGCAAAACAACCCTACCATCGCTCTAAGCAGGAAAATTATGATGGTGCGTAACAGGGAAACATTAAAGGCGACAGCCAATCAGCGTCTAAAGCTAAAGTACCTTTCTAAAAATGCAGGAGGACTTCTTCAGTATTAAACTTTACCTCGTCTGTTTCTTCAGTTATCGGAGGGGCTTAAATCAACGCTGTCGGGGCTGTTCTGACTATCCAGTGCATCAAGCGCATTCAGCTCATCTGAGTTTTCCTCCATCAGTTGTTGTAGCTCTGTTTCGATGGGCACGTTTTCCAGCAGAGCAAAATACGCAAAGTCATCATCTGCTGCATCCGGGAGGGGCGCCATATTAGCTGTAATCAATTTCCAGCCGGCATGTGCTAATTCGTTCAGGCTTGTTTCAAATGCTTCTGCCGAACTCACCTGTAGTACTTTATATCTTTTCATTAAGTAGATGTACGTATAAAAGTATCAGTTTGATGAGATCAGGGCCGAGAGTTATCTTTTTAACATTTCAAGCATTTCCCCTGGCAGGCCTGCTGCTCTGCCCGCTTACCAATAGCAAGCCCCTGATAAGCAAAGCAAAAGCCCTGTATTGAGACGCTCAATACAGGGCTTTTATAGTCTTTTGTACCATGTCTTTTAATCTTGCAAAACTACTGATACAGTTTGTGCACCTGTATGTATTCCGCAACCGCTTCGGGCACCAGGTACCGGATGCTCTTTTCTTCTTTGATGCTTTTGCGAATAAACGTAGCCGAAATATCAAGAATAGGCGCTTTTACGAAGCGCACGTTTGGCATCTCGGGTAGCTCAGTGGTCACAGAACCTGACCGCGGGTACACGTATACCTGGTGATATTCCATAATGCGGTCTGCGTTCTTCCACTTCGGGAAAAGCGGCAGGTTGTCCTCCCCCATTATCAGCACGAACTCATAACTTGGATACTTTTCCTGCAGGTATGTGAGCGTGTCGATGGTATAGCTCGGCTTAGGCATACTGAACTCGATGTTTGACACCCCCAGGTTTGGGTTATCCTCTATCGCCAGGGTCACCATTTGCAGCCGGTCAAACTCGTGCAGCAGCGTATTGCTTGGTTTAAACGGGTTCTGTGGCGACACTACCAGCCACACCGTATCCAAGTCGGTGTTGGTGGCCATGAAGTTGGCAAGTATAAGGTGGCCGATGTGTATGGGGTTAAAGGAGCCAAACAGAAGCCCTACCTTCATACAATAGCAGGTTCAGCGCTCAGGAATTGATTTACCAGCTTCTCCGCTTCGGCGCAGGCCTTTTCCAGGTTATCATTCAATATTACCCTGTCAAACTGATCCTCAAAGCCCATCTCAAACTTCGCTTTGAAAATCCGGCTGCTGATGCTGGAGTCTGAGTCCGTATTCCGGGCGGTCAGCCGGTTTGCAAGTTCCTCTATAGAAGGGGGCTTTACAAAAACGGCAAGTGCGCGCTCTTTGTAAAAGTTCTTTATGCTTAAGCCACCTTTCACATCCACGTCCAGTATCACATGCTTGCCACTCTTCCAGATGCGCTCAATCTCTGATTTCAGCGTGCCGTAAAAAGCACCTTCGTATACTTCCTCCCACTCCACAAACTCATCATTGCCTATTTTCTTCTTGAAATCTTCCGGCGTAATGAAGTAGTAGTCTTTCCCGTTTTCCTCAGAGCGGCCACGCTTATCGCGGGTGCAAGCCGAGATGGAAAAGCTCAATTGCGGGTTAATATTGAGCAGGTGCTTTACAATAGTGGTTTTGCCGGCACCGGAGGGTGCCGAAAAGATGATGATCTTACCTTGCATTAGGGGTTATAACGTTTTTTGAATCTTCGCTTTGATGGAGAGTGCCAGGCTTTCCGGCACAATCACGCGCTTGAGGTGACCGCTAACGAGTCCTTTAAGGAGTTTTTGTTTCTGATGGCTTTCGAAGCAGGTAACGCAGTCTTCGATGTGGTGATTGAAATAGTGCTGATCTTCTGAAGTGGCTTCTCCGTCTATAACGAGGTCCAACAACTTTGATACTTTCTCACACTCGGTCTCTTTGCCCTCTACCGGTGCATTCTGATAAACTTCTGTAATTTTCGATTCCATCTTCACTCAAGCTCTTTAAATTTCGTTATTATTATAACCCATTGATTTGGCATATTTCTCCAACTTCTCTTTCAAAGAGTTCCGGGCGCGATGCAATCGTGAGCGGACAGTACCAATTGGTATATCCAGTATCTTGGCCATCTCCTCGTAGGTAAACCCTTCCAGGTCGCAAAGAATAATTACTGTTCTGAAATCGACAGGCAAGGCATTCAGGGCACTTGCCACCTCGTCACCGATCAGATCCTGCACACTTTCGGTGCGCATATCGGTAGTGGTTGCCACGCCACTCTCACCTTCCACGTCTTCAGAGTTGTAATAGCCTTCTACCTCGCTGTAGTCTACTTTGGCAGGCTGTTTGCTCTTTTTCCGGAACTCATTAATGAACGAGTTCTTCAGGATTCGGAACAGCCACGCTTTTGCATTAGTTCCTTGTTCGAAGTAGTCAAAAAAGCGATATGCCTTTAAATAGGTCTCCTGTACCAGGTCATTAGCGTCGTCTTCGTCTAAGGTGAGCCTGTAGGCAAAGTTGTACAGAGGGTCGAGCACGGGCAACAGTTCTGCTTCGAACCGTGCGTCCTTCTCCTCTTTACTTAGTTGTTTACCTGTTCTCTCGCTCATCTACTTGGATTTTGTACTTAAATATAATCCCCTCTCGCGTATTTATACGCAAATATAGAAATTTTAATTACATACCCCTGTTATCGCCTCAGGGTTGCAAGGCCGGGCTATAGCTATACGTGTTTTTTAGCTATAGGACATATCTAGAACGCTGCATTTATCAGGAAACATTCATACAGCATCACATCCTCAGAAAGACTTTGTCCCGCCCCGGATAATTAAATTATTATTCGATGTGCAGACAGCAGTTCGAGGCACATTGAATTCGCTTTGCTGTCAGCACAGGAACAATCTCAAAAAAAGCTCACTGAACGCCTGGGAACCTCTCATTTAAAGCAAATTCTGAATTATGACATTCTTTGTATTATTTTTACAGCTTTAAATGAAGTAAGTTTCGTTTTATGCCGGGAGTAAGCGCGATTATCATTTGTAAAAACGAGGAGCAGCAGATAGCAGGCGCTATAGAATCGCTTCTTTGGGCCGATGAGGTACTGATAGTTGACTCTTACAGCACTGACAACACCCTGGACATAGCCCGGCGGTATCCTGTGAAAATCCTGCAGCGGCCATTCGATAATTATTCGGCCCAGCGCAACTGGGCCACAGACCAAGCCAGCCAGCCGTGGGTGCTGATGCTGGATGCCGATGAAAGAATACCGGAAGACCTGCAGCAGGAGATGCAGCAGCTTTTGAGCAGCAATCCGGATCAACCCGCCTACAAGATTTTCCGCAAAAACTATTTTATGGGAAAGCGGGTGCGCTTCAGTGGCTGGCAGAACGACGGGGTGGTGCGCCTGTTCGACAAAAGCCAATGCCGCTACTCCGACAAGCAGGTGCACGAAGAACTGGTAGTGCCCGGCGAAGTGGGCAAACTAAAGCACAAAATGCTGCACTACACCTATAAAAGTCTGCCGCATTACATAGATAAATGGAACAGCTACAGCTGGTTTGCAGCCAAAGACAGGTTAAAGCGCACAAAAAAGATAACGATGTACCATCTGGCCGTAAAGCCGTTTATCTGGTTTTTCATCCAGTATATTCTGAAGCTTGGCATCCTGGACGGGAAAGTGGGTTTTACTATTTGCAGCCTGGCCGCCACCAGTGTATACATGCGGTATCTCAAGATCTGGCGGATGCAGGAAGAGAATTTTACCATAGACTAAGCTATGCGGGTACTGCATCTGGCATCTGAGAAAACCTGGCGCGGCGGTGAGCAGCAAACGGCCTACCTGATAGAAGAGCTGCAAAAGCTGTCGGTAGCGTGCCATGTTGCCTGCAGGAAAGGCTCCAGCTTTGAGCAGTACTGCCTGCAGCACCAGATCCCGCACATTGCCTTATCCTTTTCAAAAGTTTTGCCGCTCGCTACAGCCTACGGTATAAAGGAGTACACAAATAAGCACCGCATCGACATTATACACATGCACACCAGCAATGCCCATACCATGGGTGTACTGGCGCATCTGCTCGGTGCCCGGGCTACGCTTATCCTCAGCAGGCGCGTCGAATTCGAAATTGGCAGGAATGCCTTTTCGCAGTTTAAGTATAACTACAGCGGCATTAAGCGCATTCTGTGTGTATCGGCCAGGGTATGCCAGGTCATGGCTGCCAGTATTAAAGATGCCGGTAAGTGTACGGTGGTATACGATGGCATCAGCCTGGACAGGTTTGCGACGCAACCAAAAGAGAATGCTGGCTTCCTGAGGCGCCACTACAGCATCTCTCCGGACGATGCCCTTATCGGCAACATCTCCGCCATCGACAAAGACAAAGACTACTATACTTTTCTGGATACAGCCAAGGCGTTAAAAGAAGCTAACGTTAAAGCAAAATATATTGCCATAGGCAAAGGGCCGCTCGAGGACGAGATAAAAGCCTATACCAGAACACTCGGACTGGAGCAGGACGTTATTTTCACCGGCTTCATAAACAACATACCCGAGGTGCTTCCTGAACTGGACCTGCTCCTCTTTACGTCACTCAAGGAAGGCTTGGGAACAACCATTCTGGATGCCTTTGCCTGCCGGGTGCCGGTGGTAGCCACCAGCACAGGCGGCATACCGGAAATTGTGGAGAGCGGCAAAACCGGTTTTTTAACACCTGTTAAACGCCATGACCTGATGGCGGAGAAAGTTTTATGTATCTTTAACGACCCCGGTTTACGGGATCGCCTTGTGCAGCAGGCTGCTCAACGTGTGCTAATGTTCACAAAAGAGCAGACTGCCCTGAAGACACTGGCTGTTTACAAAGAAGTTTTATCACTTCACTAAAACTTTAAAACTATTTTGGGCGTTCACCTTTTGCCCGAACATCCGTAAGCAAAATTATACCCTAAACCTCTGAAATGGCGCATTCACCTGCTGTAGCCGCAACAGGGGGTAAATGACATGTGTCCCTGATGTATTTCATCCGCATTTTTATTACGCTGTTCTTTTGCCTGCTCCTGGTTACCCATACCATGTTGGCCCAACAATATAATTTCCGTAGCTGGACGCTGGAGCAGGGCTTGCCACAGTCGCAGATAACGGCTCTTCAGCAGGATCACCAGGGATATTTGTGGGTGGCGACACGCGGGGGGCTCAGCCGCTTCGATGGCATTAACTTCCGTACCTACACCAAAGAAGATGGCCTGAGCAGCCACAACATCACAAAGCTTTTCCATGACAGCCAGCAGCAACTCTGGGTGGGGACTTCAGATGCCGGGCTGGTGCTGTATAATGGCACCCGTTTTAAGCGGGTGGGCGCAGCGCAGGGGCTACAGGCAAGCCAGATAAATGATATATCCGAAGATACCCTGGGCCGCCTCTGGCTGGCCACAAACACAGGTGTCTACTACCGTACCGGGGATCGGTTCCAAAAGTACGACCTGCTGCCGGAGAACGCTTATACCACCCTCAGCCACGCAAAGGACGGCACGCTATGGGCAGGCTCCAAAGATAGCGGGCTTTATGAGGTTAAAAACAAGAAATTAACCCACTATACCTCCGAAAACAGCAAACTTCCGGGCAATGCTGTTACAGCACTTTCCACAGTTAAAAACGGCGTCATGTGGGTTGGGACTGATAAAGGGCCTGTCAGAGTAGCAAACCGTACTTTCACCAGCCCCTCCTTACCAGGCAATGTTGCTACCGCCGCCGTTACCAGCTTCGCCCACGACAACCATGGAAACCTGTGGATAGGCTTACTCCGCAGCGGATTGCTTCAGTACAAGGACAAAAAATTCATACATATTACGCGCCGCAATGGCCTCCGCACTCCCCGTATCACGGCCCTCGCAAGTGACACAGAAGGCACCATCTGGATTGGCACGAACGGATATGGCTTGCAGCAGTACAAGTCGCCTTGGTTTGTGCACTTCTTTGACTTTGAGAATATGTCGGAACCCCGGATTACAGCCATCGCCCGCGACAGCAGTGGACGCATGTGGCTGGGCACCGATGAGGGCGAAATGGGCAGCATGCACAAGCTAAACCCTAACTGGCGTTCCGAGCTACCCTGGCCGAAAGGCACAACCATCTACAGTATTTACCCTAAAAGCAGCAAAGAGACCTGGGTATGCAGCAGTAATGGCGTCTGGCTTATCAGGCCTGATACCACCCTGCACTACACCACTGCTCAGGGTCTGCCCTCCTCAGAGATTTTCCAGGGCATCTCCGACACTGCTGGCAGCATGTTCTTTGCGACAGCCACCGGGCTGGCGCATTTCCGCAACGGCACCTTTACCGCTATTCCGAACCCGGGTGGCACTGAGACAAAAGCAAATTATATTTTCCGCGACAGCAAAAACAGAATATGGGCAGGCACACAGGACGGCATCTATAATTTGAAAGACGGGAAACTGGTGTCGCCTCCGGAACTGAAGGAAACACAACTGACAGAGGTAGGATCGATTGCTGAAGACAGAAAGGGCAACTTATATTTTGCAGGTTTTAACCAGGGCATCCTGATGCTGCATGATAAGGGCACGAAGTTGTTTACAAGCACGGACGGCTTACCCAACGAGGCGATCAAAAGCTTATTTATCGATAAGAAGGATAACTTATGGGTGGGCACAAGCCGCGACATCTTAAAAATAAGCCTGAAGCAGCTGCGGCAAAACAGCAAGCTGACCTACAGAAGCTACGCCAGCCAGAATGGATTCAGAGGTCTGGAAGTATGCGAGAACGCAATGGCGCAGTCACCAGACGGCACTATTTGGTTTGGTACTACCAAAGGCTTGACACAATACCTGCCTGCCTTAGACCACCGCAATACAGAATACCCGAAGGCCATGGTGACAGATGTTATGCTTTATTCTAAGCCCACCGACTGGCAGGCCCTGGGCTATAGCACCGACAGCGCCACCGGGCTACCACAAGACCTGCGGCTTCCGCACACACAGAACTACCTATCTTTCGACTTTCATGCCATCTGCCTGTCAGGGCCTGAGCAGGTAAGGTATAAGTACCGGTTGGTTGGTTTTGATGAGCAGTGGTCGCCGCCTGTGGATAAGTCTTTTACCACCTATGCCAATCTATCGCCGGGCACCTACACGTTTGAGTTGCTGGCCCGCAACAACGACGGCGTCTGGGCGTCGGATCCTGCCATCTACACCTTCTCTATCGTGCCTCCCATCTGGCGGCGCGAGTGGTTTATTGCGGTGTTGCTGTTAGTGTTTGCGGTTACCGTACTGAGTGTTGTGCGCCTGCGCGAGCGGAGCCTGGTGCAGATGAACTCGCTGCTGGAAATGCGCGTGCACCACCGCACCCGCCTGCTGGAGCGCAAAAACCGGGAAAAAGAGATGCTGCTGCAGGAAATCCACCATCGGGTAAAAAACAACCTACAGATAGTAATCAGTATGCTCAACCTGCAGGCACGCCATGTGCGGGACCCGCAGGCAGTGGATGTGATGCAGGCTATCCGGAGCCGTGTGCGCTCGATGTCTATTCTGCATGAGCGCCTTTACCAGCATTCTGACTTAGACCGTATAGACCTGGAGGAGTATTTCGAGGAAATCTGCGAAAGCCTCTATGCCGCTTACGGAGTGAGCACAAAGCGCATTCCCCTCTCTATAGACATGCCGCAGATAAAGGTAAACATTGACTCGGCTATTACGTTGGGGTTAATCGTAAACGAACTTGTCTCCAATACGTTAAAATATGCCTTCCCGGATGGTCGGCATGGATGGCTGCGAATCGAACTCACAAAACATGACGAGATACAGTACACCTTAACGGTAAGCGACAACGGACGGGGCCTGCCAGAAGACTTCGATCCACTGATGAGCCCGTCATTCGGCCTGAAGCTGGTTACATCGCTTAGCAGAAAACTGGAGGGAAATATTAAATTTGAAAATAAAAATGGCACTCAGTCTATATTATATTTTGTTTTGGCGCCGTAATTTGCTTTTTTCACGTAGAAACCTATTGTTATGACAAAACCCAGAATACTCATTTCAGAAGATGAGGTCATTATTGCAGAGGACATTGCAGCGAGCCTGGAGGAGTTAGGTTACGAGACGTGTGCAATAGACTCAGGCGAAGACACAATTGATATGATTCGCGAGACCCAACCGGACCTCGTGCTGTTGGATATTAATCTGCGCGGAGGTGCCGACGGCGTAGATATAGGCTCACGCATCAAAGAAGAGTTTAACATTCCTTTTATATACCTCACTGCTTATGCTGACCATGCCACGGTAGACAGAGCGAAGAAAACAGAGCCGGATGGATTTCTGGTAAAGCCTTTTGATGAGAAAAGCCTGCGCTCAGCTATAGAAATAGCGCTGTATAAGCATGACAACAGCCACAAGGAAACGAACGGTGCACAGCTAAACCATAAAGAGCAGGAAATAGCCACCGATTATATCTTTGTAAAAGTGAAGCACCGCATCATTAAGGTGCACTACAGCGATATTCTATGGGTAGAAGCCTATGATAACTACTCTTTTATTGTAACGGCAGACCAGAAGTACCTCGTGAGTTCTACCCTAAAGGATATGGAGCAGAAACTGCCATCACAGAACTTTGTGCGTGTCCACCGTTCTTACATCGCCAACCTCGACAAAATTGAGGCCCTTGAGGAAAATTCGGTGGTTTTTGCCAAAGGCGATGTTCCCATCGGAAAGTCTTACAAAAAAACGCTCATGTCACGGTTTAACATTATATGACAAGACACCTACACTAAAATTTCCAAGCATATAACACATGCAACAGGGACACAAGCAGCAGTTCCGTCCTCCAAGAACTGCTGAAACGAAAGGCCTGCAAAGCCCCGGCGGGGCGATCTGTTGATAGAAAGAAATCTTTTTACGACTATAGCTCCAGAGGAGCGGCCTGTAAATGTTTTCGAACAGGCCGCTCCTCTGGAGCTAAGGGAGCTATTAGCCAATCTAGCTATTGACAGGTCGTCCCGCCGGGACTAAGGCTAAAGCAAGCTGCCTTTCCAATCACTCTCATCATACCTGAAAAACGAAAGGCCGGTACATTGCTGCACCGGCCTTTCTTC
Organism: Pontibacter diazotrophicus; assembly: GCF_003367245.1. Classification (GTDB taxonomy): domain Bacteria; phylum Bacteroidota; class Bacteroidia; order Cytophagales; family Hymenobacteraceae; genus Pontibacter; species Pontibacter diazotrophicus. The sequence continues at coordinate 241,263 of NZ_QRGR01000010.1, forward strand.
GTCTATCTACTTTTAATCAGTCTTAGTATCTGTAGTACTCCGGCTTGAATGGGCCTTCTACCTCTACACCGATATAACGCGCCTGCTCCGGACGAAGTTCATCCAACTCGGCACCGATTTTACCCAGGTGCAGACGGGCAACTTTCTCATCCAGGTGCTTCGGCAAAGTGTATACTTCGTTTTTATAAGCGTCTGTGTTTGTCCAAAGCTCAAGTTGCGCCAGTGTCTGGTTAGAGAATGAGTTAGACATCACAAAAGACGGGTGACCGGTAGCACAGCCAAGATTCACTAGGCGGCCTTCTGCCAGCACAATCACATCTTTGCCGTCGATGTTATAAAGGTCAACTTGCGGCTTAATAACGTCTTTGGTGTTACCATAGGTTTTGTTCAACCAGGCCATGTCAATCTCATTATCGAAGTGGCCAATGTTACATACAATAGCCTTATCCTTTAAAGCGCGGAACTCCTGCTCTCTGATAATGTCTTTGTTACCTGTAGCGGTTACCACAATGTCCGCCTCTTTGATAGCATTCTCCATTTTCTTTACGGCGAAGCCATCCATAGCGGCCTGCAGGGCGCAGATTGGGTCAATTTCGGTAACGATTACGCGGGCACCGGCACCTCTCAGCGAGGCAGCAGAACCTTTTCCAACGTCACCGTAACCAGCCACTACGGCTACTTTACCAGCCATCATCACGTCTGTGGCACGACGAATCGCATCTACCAAAGACTCTTTACAACCGTACTTATTGTCGAACTTAGACTTGGTTACAGAGTCATTCACGTTAATGGCAGGCATTGTCAGAGTGCCATTCTTCATACGCTCGTACAGGCGGTGTACACCTGTTGTCGTTTCTTCAGAAAGGCCTTTGATACCGGCAGACAACTCAGGGTAGTTATCCAGCACCATGTTGGTCAGGTCACCACCATCGTCCAGAATCATGTTCAGCGGCTTACGGTCATCGCCGAAGAAAAGGGTTTGCTCAATGCACCAGTCAAACTCCTCCGCTGTCATGCCTTTCCAGGCATACACAGAAATACCGGCAGCGGCAATCGCGGCAGCGGCATGGTCTTGTGTAGAAAAGATGTTGCAGGAAGACCAGGTTACCTCGGCACCCAATTCTACCAGCGTCTCTATCAGCACAGCCGTCTGAATTGTCATGTGCAGGCAACCTGCTATGCGTGCCCCTGCCAAAGGCTTGCTTGGGCCATATTCTTCGCGAATAGCCATCAGGCCTGGCATCTCGGCCTCCGCCAGTCTTATCTCCTTGCGGCCCCAATCAGCCAGCGATATATCCTTTACTTTGTACTTAAGCTGTGTATCTATCATTGTTATCTGTTATTTTCAGTATTAAAACACAAAAATACGTAATTAGTTGCGCATCATCAACTTTTGTTAGTATACAGCCTGTCTGGCAGGGTAGCCTCTAACAGAACAGGACCTGCTATATAAGCAGGCCCTGCAATTGCCATTGATTATAAACAAGTTGTTAATTAGTCATTCACTATAATCTCAGCCCCTAATTCATTTGTATTACCTGCAGGCGGTGCCAGGAATCCCTTCGCGAAAATGGTATAGATACCACTATTACTCAATTCTACATCCGGAACAGTAAGCACCACATCCATCGTACCGGCCGGGCGTACTTCTAAAGTATATGTTCCGACTGCTACAGGTGTGAAGGCGGTGGCAGACTCGAAGCTTCTGTTGCTGAACAGCACTGGCCCGCCCTGCACAGCTACATCCACTGCAGGCGCATCAGGCGACAAGTGCACAAAACGAACATGGGCCATGTTAGCTGCAGGCGCCGTCAGGTCGTCTTCTAATACCAAAGCCTCTATGTTATCGAGTGTGTTGATAGCGAAAATAGTGTAGGCAGCATTCGGATCCAGGTCCAGATTAGCTTCTATCACAGAGGTAGAGGTACCTGCCGCATTCACTTTTATGTTCTGTGTGCCTGATGGTACATTTAAATAATCTGTGTTGTTCGGGTAAGTAAGCGCGGCAGTATTTACTTTGGTATCGTTGATGAGTAGATCCACGCCCGGGGCATCAGGCGACGCATGCACCACCATTACGTTTGCATCGTTCAGTACAACATCATTGTCATCATCTTCGCAACTTACTAAGGCTACAGCAGGTAGCACAGTCAGAAGTAATAATTTCATCCACTTTTTCATAACAGTATCTTTTGTTTGTAAAATGATTTAAGAATACAACTACAACCTGCAGGCTCTAATTTTGTTTAATAAAATTAAAAAAACATTAAACAAAACGACACGTACGCCCCCCTCTCCCCTAAAAGCCTTACCTTTGCAATAAGGCACAAAACATATTGTTCCAGAGACAAGCAGCGAAATGCGCACCTTCACGCAGCAGGAAAAACAGTTTATTCAGGAGCACCAGCACGAGGAGCCTGTTAGTATTATGCTGCAGGCAAGCCGCTACCCGCACTTGCCGGTGCAGGAGTTGGTACAGCAGATACAGGCCCGCCAAAAGGCAGCCCAGAAGCTTCCTGTGTGGGTGGATCATGTGGAGGTGGTATTTCCGGTGACGGTGTCGCTGGAGCAAAGTTCCTCTCAGACAGCTGCTCAGTTTAAAGCATCACTGGTAACAGGAGCGCTTTTGGTGGATCTGACGGGCGGGTTTGGCGTGGATAGCTTTTACTTTGCCAGGCGCTTTACCAAAGTGGTTCACGTGGAACAAAACACAGAACTTCAGGAGATTGCGCAGCATAACTTTAATCTACTGCAGGCGCCAAACATCCAAAGCATCAACACCACGGCAGAAAATTTTCTGGAAGATTTCGGGGGAAAGGCTGATGTCATTTACCTGGACCCTGCCCGCCGTGGCGGCACAAACGAAAAGCTGCACCTGCTGCAAGACTGCGCTCCGGACGTGCTGCACCTGCTCCCTGTCCTTCTCGCTAAAGCAAAAGCTGTACTGCTAAAGGCTTCTCCCATGCTGGACATAGACCTGGCGATAGAGCAACTACAGCACGTTACGAAAGTGTGGGTAGTGGCCGTGCAGAACGAGGTAAAAGAGGTGCTCTATTTGCTGGAACAGGAAGCCCCCCAGCCGGACCAGGTTGAAAGAACCGCTGTGAACCTGCTAACAGCCGGTGAGGCGCAACAGCTGACGTTTACGAAAGCAAATGAAGAGGCTGCTCAAGTCTCTTATTCAGATCCCGAAGATTTTGTGTACGAGCCGAATGCCGCCATACTTAAAGCCGGTGCTTACCGCTACCTCAGCCAGCACCTCCACTTAAAAAAGCTGCACCCCAACAGCCATTTGTATACCTCTCCTACCCTTATCCCTGATTTCCCGGGGCGTAGTTTCAGGTGCATTGCTGTGAGCCGCTACAATAAAAAAGAGCTCCTGCGCCAGTTGCCGGGTAAGCAGGCCAACATCACAGTGCGGAATTTTCCGGAGTCAGTAGCCGACATACGCCGGAAGACAGGCCTGAAGGAAGGCGGCCACACCTACCTCTTCTTCACAACAGACATGCACCAGAAGCCTGTCGTACTTATCTGCCAGAAAGCATAAAATCAACTTCCCTAGCTACAAGCGCTTCCCAGACTTGTAAACTAAAGACAGTTACTTCTTACAGGGCCGTGGCTGGCACGGTGACTTTGAGGGCCATGTAAAAGCAGCTAGTCAGAGCCACTGGAAAAGCGGCAACATAAAGGGATAAGCGTGAACTTACACGGGCGCGCCTAAACAAGCATAGCAGGCATCCGTAGTATAAAGCAGAGGTTATAAAGCCCCTACATGTGATTCACAATTAAACCTATGAAAGCAAATGGAAGAAAATAAAGATAAAAAACATGAGCAGCAGGGCTTCAGCAGCAACCCTGAAAAATCTTTTGAAGCGGGAGAAAAAGGCGGCGCCAAACCAGCACCCAAGGTAACAAGCCAGGGGTCGCACAACGGCGCCGGTGGCATGGGTGAAACAAGTTCCCGCACTGAAAACCCAAACAGGCCGTCACAAGGCGAAGGCTGGCAGAGCGATAGCGCCGGTTCTGAAGATGCCGGCAAGAAAGACTAAAGCGAAAGCTAAGATGATAACGTTAAATTCTAAAATTGAAAACTATGAGCACAGATAAAGAAAATAAGAAAAACCAACCTGAACAGACAAATAAGAAAAAAGATATTTCAAATGACCTTGAGAAAGACGCTGTAGGAGAATTTGGCTCTCAGAACCCAACTCCACAGGCCCGTACTGATCAGGAGCAGGACGAAGAACAAAAAAAGAAGCAGTAAGCAGCTAAATAAGCTATTGATATGAAACAGCCACAGCATAAATGCTGTGGCTGTTTCTTTTTGAGCACATCATAGCCTACAATGAACAAGGTGCTGTCTGCTACTCCTCTTACTGCCTTGATAGCTCGCGGTATATCAAAACTATCATTTTTTTACTATCTTACTTCAGATTTCAAGCTAATCGCACTGCTTCCAAACAATATGATTAGCAAAAGAACCGTCTCCTTATAAAGAGAAACTACAAACAATCTGAAAACAAACCTATCCAAATAACGATGAAATCTAAATCTCTAATTCTAACTGTCTTTACGCTGTTTGTACTTCTTTATCCTAACTTAACGCAAGCCCAAGAAAAGCTGTCTGACGCTGAACATAAAATAAAGGTGATCAGCAAAAAATTAAACCTTGATGAGTCGGAAAGACAACAAATAAGAGGAAAAGACACCATCCTATCTGAGTTGTATTTTTCTATTGAAGATTCAGTGGAAACGGAGCGTGTTAAAAGTGAGTTAGACTATTTTCTTGCTGGAAAATGTAATGAGAAACAATTGGCCCTTGTTCTTAAGCTCGAAAGACTTAATAAAGGTGCCAGAGTTGAGCTTAATGACAACATAGATCCTGACAGCGCCATGCACTTCGACAGCGTGGAAGACTTCATGCGGTGGAAAGCAATCTTTGAGAAAGAACTTGAAGAAAACGTTAAAACGATAGTTACTAAAGACTCAAATCCAAACATATAAACAATAATACTACACGGTTTAGACCATAGACAAAAATTATAGCCATTCTAGCAAGCAATAGTCAACATCAGTAATATCTAAAATCCTTGCTTAGATTAAAAGGAAGCCGCTTTCGCTCCCTTTTATTATTTCCTACAACGTAAAGATGAGAATCCTCCCTCTCAACACCCTCCTCCTTCCCCTGCTGCTTCTGCTCGGATGCAGGGCCACCAGCACCCAAAACACTGCCACAACAGATAATTTTGTAGGCTTTAAAGATGAGAGGCTCGAGTACATGGGCCGGGTTGAGATGACAAAACCCGAGGCAGCCGAACTTTATTGGTCCGGCACTTCTGTAAAGGTCAACTTTGAGGGCACGGGCATTAAAGCACTCCTGAAAGACGAGCGAGGCGAGAACTATTACAACATCATTATAAACGGAGACAGCATCAACCTCCTGCGTTTAGATACCTCCGCGACTTACTATACCTTAGCCTCCGGTTTGCCGGACGGAAAGCACACAGTAGAGCTATTTAAGCGCACCGAGTACGACAGGGGGAAAACTTCGTTCTATGGTCTTCAGTTAGAGAATGGAACACAACTTTTACCGGCGTCTCCTCCCAAAATAAGGAAGATCGAGTTTTACGGCAACTCCATTTCAGCCGGCTACGCGGTAGACGATTACTCTGGCAACGACTCGCCTGACAGCACTCACACGAATAATTTCCTGAGCTACGCCACACTTACAGCCCGGCATTTTGATGCGGCGTATTCCTGCGTATGCAAAAGCGGCATTGGCATCATGATCAGCTGGTTTCCTTACACCATGCCTGATGTTTACGACCGCCTCAATCCAACCGACTCCACCAGCACCTGGGACTTTTCCTCTTATACCAAATAGTCTAAAGAACCTTCCATAGCTGTTTTCTGTTTTTTTTGTATGGGAAGAGCAGTTAAGACAGACATCAGAGAAAGCGCAGGGGATTTGCTGAGGCGTGGCAGAAAAGAGTCTCACCCGCTGGCGCAGGCAAGGCTGCGGGCCTTCTACCTCTACAGGAGCGGGCAGGCAGTGGAGTACGGGCAGATAGCCAGAGAAGTGGGCTACGAGCGGCACGCGGTCGGGCAGTGGTTCCGGTGCTACAGGGAAAAGGGGCTGGAGGCCTGCCTGCGCGTGGACC
>NZ_QRGR01000011.1 GCF_003367245.1 Pontibacter diazotrophicus
TAACCTCTACCGGAGGCTCTCCAAGGACTATGAACGCAGCACCAAATCAGCCGAGACAATGATTCAGATTACCATGATACATATCATGCTTAAGAAATTATCTAAATGAAATCAAAACAGCCTCTTAGTGTACCACTTCTTTTTCGATTTCCTCGAGTGATGTTTCCTTTGTTTCGGGCATCATGCGCCAAACGAAAAGCAGCTGCAGCACCATCATAAAACAGAAAATAAGGAAGGTAATCCCTCCCCCCAGCGTTTCGGCTATATACGGAAAGATAAAGGCTATTACGGCAGCCAGTATCCAGTGCGTGAAGCTGCCCAGCGCCTGCCCGTATGCCCGCACCTGGTTCGGGAAAATCTCCGAGATAAAAACCCAGATAACAGCTCCCTGCGAGAAGGCAAAGAAAGCAATGTAAACAAAAAGGTAGATTGGCACTGTATACCCTTCAAAACTCTGATTAAAGAAAGCGAGGGAAACCAGGCCTAAGGTAACAATCAAACCAAAGGAGCCTATGAGCATGAGCGTCCGGCGCCCAAACCGATCGATAAAGTTGAGGGCCAGCAGCGTGAACAGGAAGTTCACCAGTCCTACCCCTGCCGAGGACAAAAGAGCAGACTCTGTGCCTAAACCAGTCATTTCAAAAATGCGTGGCGCATAGTATATGATGGCGTTGATGCCTGACAACTGGTTGAAAAAGGCCATGAGCACTGCCAGGGTAATCGGTTTGCTATAACGTTTTGAGAAGAAGGCATCGGCTGGTTTACCTGTATTCACCTCTGCCGAGGAAAGTATTTCCCGTACAGTTTGTTCTGCATCTGCTTCTGGATTGGCAGCCTGCAGCGTGGCTTTTGCCTCCTCTACTCTGCCTCTGCGCAGGATAAGCCAGCGTGGACTCTCCGGCACCACGAACATCCCTGCCAGAAACCCAATGGCCGGAAGCGCTTCCACGCCTAGCATCCAGCGCCAGTCATCCGGGCCGGCCCCGCCAATGAGGTAATTAGACAAGAACGCGATGAGAATACCAAACACAATATTGAATTGGAACAAAGCCACCAGCCTGCCACGGGATTTTGCAGGTGCTATTTCAGAGATATACATCGGAGCCGCTACCGAGGATGCGCCTACCCCTAAGCCGCCCAGAAAGCGGAAGAACAGGAAAGCGTACCACCCCGTTGCCAGTGCTGACCCCACAGCGGAAATAAAATAGAAAACTGCAATCCAGATAAGTGTTTTCTTACGGCCTAGTTTATCAGATGGAATACCTCCGAGCAGCGCTCCTATCACCGTTCCGAATAGCGCAATAGAAACGGTAAACCCGTGTTCAAAAACGTTCAGGCTCCAGTAGTCCTGTATGGCCCGCTCAGCCCCGGAGATAACAGCCGTATCGAAGCCAAACAGGAAACCACCCAGTGCTACGACAATCGACCACAAAAAAACTTTCTTATTCATTACAACATCTATAAAATGACATGATTTGCCTTGTGTGATATGCTTTGGCCTTGCTCTCAAGCAAACCCACTATATCAAAATACCCTTCAATATATTAAAATCGAAATAAAGAGCCTGCTTATATTTTAATTTTGATGATGAAAAAGAGAAGATAAGTATTCCTGTGGCACTCCTACAAAGCCGCACAGTCCAGACTATGTACAGAAAAACAGCAGATTAAGCTTTTAAAGCCTTCCTTTGTAGACTGAAAGGTTTAACTAACAGGCGCTGCCAACATTTTGTGGCTGGCGATTATTGTGGCAATGCCCTTGGCCTGTAACAAGTGTCGTAAGTCATTTGTGTTTACCATGTTACTGAAAGCCAATTACTTGTGTATCAGACGAAAATTCCAGCACTGATCTGGCGCAATTCTTGTCTGTTGTCGTGCAAAAGCATTGAATCCTTTTGGTGTGCACTCAGCTGAAAAACATATTTTTGCAACCAATTTGCTAAGAGAGGGTAAAGGAGTTTTTTTAATATTAGCACTGAAAACTGCTATAAGAGGTATCTGAGACAAAACATGAGGCGTTTGCTGAAAAAGTTAATCAAGCTAATAGTATACGGATTAATCTTACCGGTTACCCTGTTCCTGAAGGGGCAACTTCACCAGTTCTACCTGAGCCAGAAACCGAAGTTTACCCGCACTTACTGGTCAAGAAAATGGACCAGGGCGCGGGAGTTCGACTGGAAAGGAGCGCGGTTCTCAGATTTTGGGTTTGTTTTCAGGGCAGCTTATAAAGCAGGGCTTTTTCTACTCTTATTCGCCTGCATCTTTTACCTCACTGTTTTTGTCGGGGCTTATGGCCATGTACCTTCCAAACGGGAACTAAGGTCCAAGCAAAATAACACAGCTTCAGAAGTATACTCCGCCGACAGTGTTTTGCTGGGTCGCTATTACATACAGGACCGCACAAACGTAGAGTTTGAGGATATTTCACCAGCGGCAATTGATGCGCTTATTGCCACCGAGGATGTTCGTTTCTATGAGCATAGCGGAGTCGATATCAGGAGCTCCTTTCGGGTACTAATTAAGTCTTTGCTGCTGCAGGGCGAAAGTGGCGGCGGCAGTACCCTGAGTCAGCAGCTGGCTAAAAATATGTATCCCCGCAAGGATTACTTGCTCTGGGATATGCCGGTGAACAAGTTACGCGAAATCATCATCGCCCGTAAGCTGGAAGGCATCTACACGAAACAGGAACTGCTGGAGCTATACCTGAACACCGTGCCGATGGGTGGCAACCTTTTTGGTATTGAGCGGGCTGCGAGGCGCTTCTTTAATACCTCTGCCGATTCTCTTAAAACAGAGGAAGCAGCTGTACTCATTGGCATGCTGAAGGCCAACACTACGTATAGCCCCCGTCTGTACCCTGAGCGGTCGAAGCAACGGCGCAACGTGGTGCTGAACCAGATGGCCAAGTATAACTACCTAACGCCTGCCCAGGCAGACTCACTCAAGCAGCTACCACTTAAATTAAACTACCGTTACACCACCCATAATGATGGCCTGGCCCCCTACTTCCGGGAGCAGCTGCGCCAGGAGCTGGACAAGTGGGCTTCCTCGCAGCGAAAGCGCAACGGCGACCCTTATAACCTCTATACCGACGGCCTGAAAATTTATACCACCATTGACGCGGGAATGCAGAAGCATGCGGAACGTGCGGTGGCCCGCAGGATGGCACGGCTGCAGAAACAGTTTGATGCGCATTGGAAAGGCCGGGCTCCCTGGGGCAAAGATGCCACAGTGGTACAAAATGCTATGTTGCGCTCCGACCGATTCAAAAAGCTAAAGAGTGCCGGTTTATCAGAGGAAGAAATTAAAGAGAGGTTCCGGCAACCTGTGTCTATGACCGTGTACAGCTGGAACGGGAGCAAAAAGCAGGAAATGAGCCCTATGGATTCCCTTGCTTACTACGAACGCTTCCTGAACACCGGATTGTTTTCGATGGAACCACGCACAGGCTTCGTTAGGGCCTGGGTGGGCGGCATTAACCATGAAGTGTTCAAGTATGACCACGTGCGTGCGCACCGGCAGGTAGGTTCTACTTTTAAGCCTATCGTGTATGCCGCTGCGCTGGAAAAAGGAATAGCACCTTGTACTTATTTCCCTAACGAGCGCCAGACATACACTGAGTATGATGACTGGTCGCCACAGAATGCGACAGGGCAGTATGGCGGGGAGTACACGATGCGTGGTGCACTGGCCCATTCCGTCAACACCATCTCAGCTCAGCTTATTATGCAGACAGGCGTAGACCGAACGGTGGCACTGGCGCACCGGCTCGGTATACAGAGCGACTTACCGCAGGTGCCTTCCATTGCGCTTGGCACAGCTGATATATCGTTGTTTGAGATGGTGAGCGCCTATGCCTCGTTTGCAAACAATGGATACAAAGTTAATCCTGTATACATCACAAAAATTACCGACCGCAATGGCAAGGTGCTCCGGGAACACCGGGGCAATGAAGACACAAGACGGGTATTGTCTGAAAACAATGCAGCTACTATGTTGCACCTGATGCAGGGTGTGGTGGAGGAAGGCAGTGCCCGCCGGCTGCGCTCAGAATTCGGATTGAAAATGGACATTGCCGGCAAAACCGGCACATCGCAGAAACACGCTGATGGCTGGTTTATCGGTATCACACCGAAGCTGGTAACCGGTGTCTGGGTAGGCGCTGAAAGCCCAAAGGTGCGGTTTAGAACGCTGGCCCTGGGCCAGGGCTCCAGCACAGCGCTTCCGATCTGGGGTGACTTTATGAAGCAAATTGCGCTTGACCCTGCTTATCCGGGGTATATGAAAAGCCAGTTTGATCCGCTTCCTGAGAGGCTTCAAAAGCGCTTGTCCTGTGAGTCTTTCCGGGCAGAGCCACCTCCCCAGAACTTCTTCGACCGCGTTCTGGACAACGTAGCTGATAAGGCTGTGAAAACTTATGAAGAATGGAAAGAGCAATTGAAAAAGCGCCGGGAAGACAGAAGAGGGCGCAGGAGGAATAATTAAGCTTGTTGTGCGTATTTCTTAGAGGTGTTAGACGCACCTGTGCCCAACCTCCCTTTCTTTGCGTAAGTCTTACTATTGATGCTTTACAGTAAATATTAAGATAGAACGCATGAAAGTAGGATTTATAGGATTAGGAATAATGGGCAGTCGTATGGCAGCTAACCTGCAGAACGCCGGCCATGAGTTGGTGGTTTACAACCGCACACAGGAAAAGGCCGATGCACTGGTAGAGAAAGGCGCTACACGGGCCGAATCGCCGGAAGCGGTGGCTAACCAGTGCCGCCTGGTGATGACGATGCTTTCTACCCCGGAAGCCGTGGAAGAGGTAGCACTGGGCCCGGAAGGTTTTCTGCGCGCTTTGCCGGGTAATTCCCTTTGGGTAGACTGCAGCACTGTAAACCCCTCCTTTACAGAGAAGATGGCGAAACACGCCAGGAAAATGGGCCAGCGCTTTTTAGATGCACCTGTTTCGGGCTCACTTGTTCCCGCCGAAAAAGGCGAGTTGATTTTTTTGGTGGGCGGAGAAGCCTCAGACCTGGAGCAGGTTCAGGAATTGCTGGATGTCATGGGCAAATCAACAGTGCATGTAGGTGCAAACAGCCAGGGAGCGAGCATGAAAATGGTGATCAATATGCTGCTGGCACAGGCCATGGCTGCTTTCACGGAGTCGCTGCGTTTGGGAACTGCCCTGGGCATTTCCGAGGAAATGGTTTGCCAGACGCTCCTGAACACACCTGCCGCCGCCCCTTTCCTGAAACTGAAACAACAAAAACTCCTGAACCGGGAATTTTCACCTGAGTTTCCGCTGGAATGGATGCACAAGGATTTGCACCTGGCCAGCATTACGGCCTACGAACAAAATGTGGCCCTCCCCTCTCTGCAAACCACTAAAGAACTCTACGCCCTGGCCAAGCAACAAGGATTCGGAGAAGAGGACTTGTCTGCCGTTTACCGTGTTCTTCGCCCGGATGAAGGTAATAAGTAGACCTTAGACGCTATACATTAGACTTCGACTAGTAGGGTGCCAACTGCAAGGCATACAAGAAGATTTGATATTGTATTATTCGCAAAAAACGAGCACGAACGGATAGGTTCGTGCTCGTTTTTTGTCTAGTAGCTTGTGTCTACTCCCTACGGCACAATCACAATTTTACCCGTTGTGTGTAGTGTTTGTATCTGCTGCATTGCCTCCGCAGTCTCATCCAGGGAGTAGGTGTTGCTTACATGTACTTTCAGCTTACCTGACTCCGCCAGTTCCCGCAGGTGTTCCAGTTGCCTGGCGTTTGGCTCCACAAACACATAATGGAAGTTTATGCTCTTATCAATGTTTTCACCATGGTTAAGAATAGAGACAAGCGTGCCATTTTTCTTCAGCGCCGCCAGGCTTTGCTCCAGCGTTTCACCACTGGCACAATCAAAAATCAGATCTACCCCATCCGGGAAAATCTCTTTCACAGCATTACCTACGTGGTTGTCTTTGTAGTCTACTGTATGGTCGGCTCCCAGTTCTTTCATAAAACCGTGGTTCTTCTCACTGGCAACACCAATCACCGTAGCTCCTTTTACCTTAGCCAACTGAATTGCTAAGCTACCCACTCCGCCGGAGGCACCAAGTATGAGCACTGTCTGGTTCTCCTGTAAATTTCCTGCATCATAAAGAGACTGATAGGCGGTGAGCCCCACCAGCGGTATGCCGGCAGCTTCTTCAAAGGAAAGGTTCTCCGGTTTTCTGGCAAAGTATGTTTCCGGAATAACAATGTATTCGGCAAAGGTGCCATACTGCACTTTTGGCCGGCGGGCATAGGCGTATACTTCATCGCCTACATTGAACCTTCTGGCGCTAAAGCCTCTGTCTTCTACTACGCCCGCCACATCCCAACCGGGAATAACCGGGAACTCGTAAGGCAGAAAGTCCTTCAGATAACCTTCTCTTACTGCTGTATCAACCGGATTCACGCCAGCAGCCTTTATGCGCACCAGTACCTCTCCTTCCTTTAGTTCAGGTACATCAACGGTGGTTACTTTAATCGTTTCCTTTCCTCCAAATTCTTTATATGTTGCTGCTTTCATTTGTTTTCCCATAGTAACTGTTTCTTAATTTCTTAGAATGTTTAGTACAAATAGATTTACGCAGATTGGAGCAGAGGGGCTGCTAACGGGGCAAAAAGTCCATTTTTATTTGAGTACAATAAAAAAAGTCAGGCTACCAGTACAATTTCTTATACCGGTAGGATGACTTGTATGTTAATCTCAGAGAAGCGTAACCGCTTTAAAAAGCTGCGCTCAGGAAGACTTGATTATTGTGTAACCCCCAACTCCAGCAGCTCCTTCTCAATGCGCTGATTCCAGCTTGCCTGCGCTGCCTGATCGAGGCCGTGGCGGGTTTCGCCGTCGTACTGCTCCTGCAGGCGGTTCATTTCCCTGAACGACTCAATGTACTCATACTGAAGGATGCTGTTATAGTCTTCCATGGTCAGGCGGCCGGGGTTCAGCTTCTGCTTGAAGCGCTCTGCCACCAGCTTCACAATATCAAAATGCTTTTGTTCGTGGTTTAACCCGTAGGCGTTTTTGGCATTTGGTTTAACCCAGGAAAACTCTTTCAACACATATACTTTCATGACTAGGTTAAGGTGGATCACCCCGTCAATTACCTCACTTTGCCCCTCGTAAGCGAAACTCGGAAAAACGGAAGCTGCAAAACTGCTGGGTTTTGTAGATCTGCCCTGAAAGTCGTTCCAGGTAAGTTGCCTGTCGTTGGCATAAAAAACAGTATCATCTTCCACATTAAGAACATGATCCGTAAAGGTAACTTTCAATGCTTTGGCCAGTTTCTCGTTGCTGTTTGCTTCCCGGTCCATCCAGGTGTTCAGGTACTGCAAAGCATCTGCCAGCGAGCGCCGCAAGGTAGGTTCTACCACACCATGTTGTCTGGCTGGCCGGTCGTAGCGGGCTCCTCCTCTGTATTCTATCAAAGGCACATTTACCCCCTCGCGCTCATACTCAAACGACATGGCAACTGATATTTTACCATCCACTCGGCCTGGACTGGAGCCAGCAGTTTCCTGTAGCTGGTACTCTTTCAGCCGAATAACCACAGGGCGGAGTTTGGAATTTGCAGGGGCATTGTTCCGCATGAATTGCCGGATAGCGCTAAGTCCTCCTCCCTGTAAATCAACAGGAAGCGCCTTACCGGGTTGTTCGGCGGCACTAAGCGGTAGCGGAAACAGATAAGCAACTGCCTTGCGGTCCTTTCGCTCATCTATTACGTTGGCAATATAAAACTCTTTGGGTTTGAAGGGCAAAGGCTCCGCAACGAAAGCAATGGGTGCTATATCGTCCGTGGGTTTGCCTGCTGACCATAACAGAGCCACCAGTAAAACTGCGAATGTCCACAGCCCCCCCTTCTTCAGGAAGCGAATAGTAGCATTGAAGGTGTACCGACCACTTGAAAAATCATCTCTCATAGTATGGGCTATCAGTTTAAACAGGTGGCTTTTTCCATTATGCTGCGCAGTCGAGGCCATGAAACCTGGTGCAGAAACAATTTTGCCGCCTTTGATACGAACACCAACCTGTGTGTTTCAGTTCTCTAATCTGGTAAGCAGTAGTAGCTTCAACAACTTGATTGATTAACGTGGCAGTATAAGCTCAAGAGAGGTGGCGCTTTACCATACTAACTGAAGTGCTTCCCAACAGCTGCCCTCCCGTGATAACAGGTGCTACAAAATTCAAGTTATTTTTAAAAGGTAAAGCTCCTTAGGTTCAGGAGCTGCTTGCGGCGTTATTTTTTTCCAGTTTTTCAGGCGCTATGAAAAGAATAGCTTCCTGCTGAAATTTTGTACGTCCTGACGTAAATAGTACGGCCCTTCTTTAGAAAAAAAACGATTTGCAATCAAAAGATAACCAATCAATTATAGCTAAAATACGATATATTCTCTTCCCGTTTTTTTGATTTCGAAGTAGCTCCTAACGAGCAAAGCATTACTATCAGACCTATCAGTTTACCTGACTATCAGACTAAATATTATGCATATAACTATATTTTTCAAACCCTAACTTCATTTCCATAGTATAATTTTTTATTCCTTTATTTTTATTAAATCAGTTTGATTTTTTTGAGCAACTGTAATTTTTTTTGATCCATATATAAAAGCAATCCGGATAAAATAGCCATTAAACGAACCGCAAATGAATGATGAGGCACTAACGCCGGAGTTCTACCATGCACTTGTAACGCAAAGTGCTGCTCTTATTTCAGTGGTAGATAAAACAGGTTTATATAAGTATGTCAGCAAGTCGGCTTTACAACTTGTAGGATATCAGCCGGAGGAGCTATTAGGCAAAACAGCTTTAGAGTACATTCATAACGACGATTTGCATGTTATCAAAACAGCCTTTTTGCTGCTGAACACAAAGAAAGAGGTGGAGGCTCCACCCTTCAGGTACAGAACCAAGAACGGCAACTGGAAGTGGTTAGAGGCCATTTTTACAAACGGAATGGATGATGAGCATGTGAAAGGCTATGTGATTGATGCACGGGACATAACACTAAAAAAGGAAGCACAAGAAAACCTTGCGAGAGGCCACAGTTTTTATAATTCCTTCCTTCAGAATCACCCACATGCCGTCTTCACCTTAACCCCCGGAGGCATTTTTGAGCAGGTAAATTCAAATGTCTGCCGCATTCTTTCTTATAGCAAACAGGAGATTGTAGGTGAGCATTTCTCTAAATTTATTGCCCCTTCATTTTCTTTTGAGGCTATAAAGGCCTTGAACAAGGCCGGGAACTGCGAGTCCAGCTCTTTAGAGGGGAAAGTGGTGAACAAGCAAGGGAAGGTAAAGACGCTTAGTTTTACCATTATCCCCATCTGCTCAGACCAGCAGCAAACCGCCACTTTAGGCGTTGCGAAAGACATTACCGCTGAAAAAGCTGCACAGAAGGAGCTGGAGAAACTTTCCCTGATTGCCAGCAAAGCGGTCAGTTGTGTGCTGATTACGGACGCTGCAGGTAAAATTGAATGGGTAAACAGTGAATTTACAAGAGTAACAGGTTACAGCATGCTGGAGTCTCTGGGAAAGAAACCCGGAGAGTTGCTTCAGGGACCAGAGACAGCCCCTGAGGCCATCGAGGAAATGCACAGGCTGTTTCAGAACAATGAGCCTTTGTCTGTGGAGGTACTTAACTACCGTAAGAATGGGGAGAAATTCTGGTTTCATATGGACATTACCCCTATTTTTAATGACGAAAGCAAAGTGTCCCAGTACTTCGCCATTCAGTATGACATCACAGAACGCATAGAAGCGGAGGATAAAATGCGGCTGCTTTCAGAGGACCTGATCAGGCACAACCGGGAGTTACAGCAGTTTAATTATATTGTTTCCCACAATCTACGTGCACCAGTCGCAAACATTGTTGGCCTGGTATCACTATTAGAAAACCTGGATGAAAAAAATGAAAGTTTTCTGAAGGTACTAAACAAGCTAAGGCAAACTTCTCTCGGTCTTGACACCGTTATCAAGGACCTGGATGAGATTTTGTCACTCCGTGACCTTGACAAAATAGGTAACCAGGAAGAGGTATGTTTAAAATCTGTTTGTGATGAGGTAACCCAAAGCCTGCAGGACAGAATAGAAGCGCTGGGAGGCATTGTGCAGGTAACGATTCCGGAGGAGGTCTGCCTGAAAGCTAACAGGGCGTATGTTTACAGCATATTTCACAACCTGATCTCTAACTCACTAAAATACCGGGACAAAGATAGAGCACCCTTTATTTCTATCAACTACATGACGGAAGACGGGCAACACCTCATTAAAATTCAGGACAACGGTATAGGCATCGATCTGGAAAAATTTGGAGGACGCCTGTTCAGACTCTACGGTAAACTTGAAAAGAGGACGGAAGGGCGAGGCATCGGCTTATACATGGTGAAAGCACAGGTAGAGTCATTAGGCGGAACCATTGACGTAGAGAGCACCCCAGGCACAGGCACTACATTCTATATCCGTATTGCTACAGACAAAGGCTAACGTTCAACCTTGCTACTTCACACCAAAATTCCTTTGGCAGTAGAAAGACAAATTCACCTAACGGAATCATAGCCCCTCACCTGTTGTTTTCAAACAAACAATTGAAAATGAACATCGGCTACAAATTCGACCTGCAACAGACTGACAGGAATGAGAAAGGCATTTATGCCTGCTCCGTATGTGGAACAGCACTGTTTGCGCCTGAAAAGAAATTTAATTCGGGGTGTGGCTTCCCGAGCTTTTGGGCGCATATTGGGGAGAATGTCAGGCAAAACAAGCTGGACACGTATGGCAGGTCGAGAATACAACTCGATTGCAACCAATGCGGTCTGCACCTGGGCCATCTCTTCGAACATACCTTAACCCCCACCCAAGTCAGGTATTGTATCAATGCAGATGCTATCCAGCTGAAGGAAGTTGCGTGATGCCGCATCAGGCAAGACATTTACATCAAACTGTCAAAACTATACTTCGCATTACTCCAGAACTCATCCAGAGAGATAATGCGGGGCTTGAAAAAGGAGATCAGTTGCGGCCAGTCGTCGCGGTTGAACACGTTAACCGGGGCTATTTCCTTATAAATTCTGCTGATGGTTTTCCCGTTCTCGTCTGTAGTGTGTAGCTGCCACTCCCACTCTTCCCCCAGAGAATCATGCAATACAAACTTGAGTTCTGTAAACTGCTCAAAAAACAGCTGCTGTATTTCCGGGTCAGGAATTGTGATTTCGATGCCGATAGAAGCAAATTTCTTATCTGCCTGCATTCTGAAATAAACATGCTTCAGTCCTGTTTTATAGTTTAGCCAGTTCACTTTCACACCATCCGCAGACGGAAGTGGCGCGATGTATTGCCCCAATGTGGTCCAGAAAGCCTGCCGGAGCTGTGACGCTTCTTCTCTTTTATACATGCAGCTAAGTTAATGATTCTGCTGTTAAAGTTCCACAGCAGGTTTCGTGTGATATTGCACTTAGCAAAGTATACTAGCGCCACAGGATATAAACCCACTTTAACAGCTGCATTAGACCTTTCACGTTGGCAGCAGCAGCATCTTGTAACTTATCATTTTGCATTGCCGTTCCATATAAGAAATTAACCGCTTCCTATATATGATTTTTTTCAGAAGCAACAAGAAGGAAGCACTAAACAACTATAAAATGAAAAAACATGCTATAACCTGTTTCACGGCAGCTGTATTCTTTCTCTTCAACTCCTGCGCTACAAACCCTGTGACAGGCAGGCGGGAGGTGAGTCTCATGTCGGAACAGCAGGAAATTGCCATGGGGCAGCAAGCTGATCCGGCCATCATAGCGCAGTTTGGCTTGTATGAAGACCCAGCACTACAGCGCTTCATCTCGGAAAAAGGGCAGGCAATGGCAGCCGTCTCCCACCGCAGTAACTTAAACTATGAGTTTAAGGTGGTGGACTCACCTGTTATAAATGCTTTTGCTGTGCCTGGCGGCTACGTGTACTTTACCCGGGGTATTATGGCCCACTTTAACAATGAAGCCCAGTTTGCCGGGGTGTTGGGCCATGAGATTGGCCATATTGCGGCACGCCACTCAGCACAGCAGCAAAGCAAGTCTATTCTGGCGCAGGTGGGGCTTATTGCCGGTATGGTGCTGGCACCACAACTGGCGCAGTTAGGAGATGCTGCATCACAGGGCTTAGGTCTTTTGTTCCTTAAGTTTGGCCGTGACGATGAGCGCGAGTCAGACAGGCTGGGCGTTGAGTATTCTTCTAAAATAGGATACGACGCATCAGAGATGGCCGATTTTTTCCTGACGCTGCAACGCAAGCAGGAAGACGGAGACCAGGCCGTGCCGTCTTTCTTATCAACGCACCCCAACCCGGCCGACCGTTATGAAACAGTACATGAACTGGCAGCTGAATGGAAGCAGCAGCTGAACTTAACAAATGCGCAGGTAAACCGGAACAATTACCTGAAGCTGATTGATGGAATCATTTATGGGGAGGATCCGAAGCAGGGATTCGTAGAAAACAACACGTTCTATCATCCGGAGTTGAGATTCAGTTTTCCAATTCCAAGAGGTTGGGAGCATATGAATTCTCCGCAGCAGTTCCAGATGGTAGCACCAGATGGAAAAGCAATGATGATGCTGACATTGGCTCCGGGCGAAACACTAGAGGCTGCCGCGCAGCAGTTGCTCCAGAACTACGGATTGCAGCCTTCAGAGTCCAGAAGCGTAACCGTGAACGGTTTACCCGCACTTGCCATTGTGGCTGACCAGCAGGCACAACAAGGACAACAGCAACAGCAACAGCCACTTCGGGCGCTTATTTACCTCATTCAGTATGGTGGTAATATTTATAGTATGATTGGCGTAAGCAGCCCCGGTGACTTTAACAGCTATGCCCAAACTTTCACAGCCACCATGCAGAACTTCAGCGAACTTACCGAACCGGATAAACTGAACAGGCAGCCAACGCGCATCAAGATTCAAACAGCACAGCAGGCGGCAACGCTACAACAGTTATTCCAGCAATACCAGGTGCCGCAAGCCAGAATGGAAGAACTGGCTGTTCTCAACGGCCTGCAGTTAAGCGATCGTGTAGAGCGGGGAACCATGATTAAAGTATTAACCAGTTACTAACATAGCCTGTGCATCAAAAAAGGGGCTCCAGATTTTGGAGCCCCTTTTTTGATGCACAGGCAGCAGCTTAATAAGTTGTTCCGGCCGTTTCGTGGCCATACTTCCTGGATGCATACCACCCCATAAACGTACCCCAGATAACGACATTAAACAGCAACGGCATCAACAAACCTTTTACTGTAAAATTGTTGAACAGGGGCTCCCCGATAACCGGGTTCACGACAACCCAAAGCCATAACGAAGGGAGCAAGCCAAAGAGCATACCCTTAAGTATGGTAGGGTGCTTCACTAGTAAAGTAAAGAGAATGCCCCAAATGCCCCCGCTGATAATAAAGATGATGGCAGCAATGATATGATCCAGGGGCGGATTGGTATCAAACATCGCATGGTACATATTTACGAAGGCTGGCGCTCCCATTCCGGCGGCCTGCATGATGTACATCACAATGACGAGTATGATGGCACCCAGTGCACCGCCTATAAAACCTACTGATAGTCTGTTACTCATAGTCTTATGTTTTGATAATTGAACAATCAATTATATTAATATTTAATTTGTACTGAGTTGACAGATACCGGGTTGTATTATCAGTACTATTAACCATGCCCCCATTTATCTGTAAACCAAATCGGTTATAACTTAGGATTGTCTCTACACATAAGCTTGCAGTAAAGCAAAAAGGATGGAAAGTTCCAAAAAGAGAATAGTCAGAGGCACAGCAGAAAGTAACAATTAGCAGGATGCTGATAAATAAGGCGCAGGTAAAGCAGGCGATTTGAAAAGCACGAAATCAAAACAAATTGACATGGAAAATGTATGATAGTATCAGTACTTGAAACTAACAAGCAGAACAAAGCATGGCCGAATTATTCAGTCCTCTGACTATAAAAGAGATTACCTTAAGAAACAGAATAGCCGTTTCACCTATGTGCCAGTACTCCAGCGAAGATGGCTTTATCACCGATTGGCACCTGGTACACCTGGGTAGCAGGGCTGTGGGCGGTGCCGGCCTTGTAATTGTAGAGGCCACAGCTGTTTCGCCGGAAGGGCGTATTACGCCGGATGATGTGGGCCTTTGGAAGGAGGAGCATATTGCAGGTCTGCAGCGCATCAATACATTTTTAGAGAGCCAGGGTGCCGTGCCCGGCGTACAGCTGGCGCATGCCGGCAGAAAAGCCAGCCACAGAAGCCCCTGGAACGGCGGCACTGCCATTGCCCCTTCCGAAGAAAGAGGCTGGCAAACAGTAGCACCCAGCGCCTTGCCCTTTACACCAGAGGAACCTGTGCCAACAGCCCTGGACGATGCCGGTATCCGAAAGGTAATAGATGACTATCGTGCCGCGACTGAGCGGGCTGTAAGAGCCGGCTTTAAAGTGGTGGAGATACATGCGGCCCATGGTTACCTGCTGCACGAGTTCTACTCACCACTCAGCAACCAACGCACCGATAGCTACGGAGGTTCTTTCGATAACCGCATCCGTCTGCTCCTCGAAGTAACAGAAGCGGTTCAGGAAGTATGGCCGGCAAAATACCCGCTGCTGGTGCGCATCTCCGCTACTGACTGGACCGAAGGCGGCTGGACCGGGGAGGATTCCATAGCGTTGGCAAGAGTTCTGAAAGAAAAAGGGGTAGACCTGATAGACTGTTCTACCGGCGGAAACGTACCCAAAGCCGATATTCCGGTTGGACCTTTGTACCAGGCCCAGTTTGCGGCAAGTTTGAAGAAGGAAACAGGCATCATGACCGGTGCCGTTGGGATGATAACCACAGCACAAGAGGCTGAGAATCTTATATCAGAAGGCAAAGCTGATATTGTACTGCTAGCGCGTGAGATGCTGCGCGACCCTTATTTTCCGCTACATGCCGCCCTTGAACTTGGTGCTGATGTGCCGTGGCCGGTGCAGTATGAGCGGGCTAAGCCGAGAAAGAGGTGAAGGTATCACGACACACGTATCAGGTATCTCGACAAAGAAAGTGAAATACGTATTCCGATACTCCTGTCAGGTATCTCGACGAAGAGATTGAATCTGGGAGGACGTAAAACATAATCAGACCCACAGTCACACTCATAGAGGAGATACTTCTTTCTGTACAACAACAGCCCTTGCTTGTACAAGCGAGTCTGGAGACTCGCGCACACTGTGCGGCACGGGATAGATTCCCGCGCCAGAACTAAAAGCTCTTTTTGGATTCACTTGGATAGGAGCAGTGTACTTTTGTTTTGCATAAAAAAAGCGGCTGAAGAATTATCTCCTCAGCCGCTTTTCTGTCTTTGTATACTGCACATTCGCAGCACCATAAAACTTATGCTGCAGTAGCCACACGCCTCTTTGGCTTCTTTTTCCTTAGCTTATTTATCCAGATAAGAGTACCGGTAACAGGTAAGCTGGTGGCAAAAAGGCAGGCAATAAAGTATAGTATTTTAGAGAAAGTACCGTATACCTCGCCGAGGTGCAGAGGCTTTATCAGCGATACCAGCTGTACATTCAGCGGCTTATCGGCAAACATCTCCACCTTCAGGGGCTGCCCGGTATACTGGTTTAGCTGCACCTTGTCCGGGGCAGAAAAAGCAAAGAAACCAGCGGCTGTTTTAGTCACAACGACAGCGGTGGTATCGTCCTGCGGCAATGCTATTCTGATGTTCCCTTCTTCCGGCATAATGGCATTTGCCCGTGCGATGTAATCAGCAATACTTAGTGTAGCAGCATCAGCAGTTGAAGGAGGAGTTGAAAGCGGCTTCTCTCCCCTACCCTTAAATACCTCCGCTCCCATCAAACTACTTAGTCCATCCCGGTACCACTCAAAAGACCAGCAAAGGCCTGTTATGCTCATAATCAGCAACAATATAGAGGAATAGAACCCGAGCGTGTTGTGCAGGTCATGGTTTACGCGCTTCCAGTTGGCATCTGTTTTAATCTTGAGGCCCTGTTTCCAGTTCTTCAGTTTTACAGGAAACCAGAGCACCAGCCCTGTAAGCACCAGGAATACAAAGATAATGGTGGATATGCCCACAATCATTTTACCCACGCCGCCATCAATCAACAACCAGCGGTGCAGTTGCATCATCGTCCGGAAGAACTCTGTGGCAGGGCCGTCCGTTGTGCCTAACACTTCAGCATTATAAGGGTTTACAAAGTAGGTAGTGGGGCGGCCACCGCCACCTGGTCCGCCGCCATGGCCAGCTTGCGCACCTGCTTTGTTTCCGGGAGCGCCCGCGGCTGCTTTGCCTTCTGATGCCTGCTGCTTATCGGCTCCGCGGCCATGACCTCTTTCTTCACCTTCACTTTCAGGGGCTACACTTACCCGGTAAGTGCTTTCCCTGTCCTGCGGAATTTCAATGGCAACTATGCTGCCTTTCAGCTCCTTCCCCAGCTGCTCCTTCAGCGCATCAACCGGAATGGGCCTTGCCTGTGCATCGGCCTCCACATGATACTTAGCAGGCTCTACCAGCGCTTCAATTTCAGAATGAAACGTATAGATGGTACCGCTCAGGCAAACAATAAACAGCACGAGACCACTGGCTATGCCGAGCCACAGGTGAATGTCGTTGAAAAGCTTGCGGAAGGTGTATTTCATGATTTGTTTATGAAGTTGTACTGATTCATTTTCTAACATACATGCTGTTGACATTGGCTGTCAGCAGCATGTATGCAAATTTAGAATAATTCTAAATAAATATTCTAAAATCTGTAAGTCACGACGCCAGAGAAATTCCTTGGCTGAATTCTATCGATAAAGTTAGAGCGGTACGCATCGTATCCTACCTCATCCAGGATATTGTTAAACAACACCCTCACACCCCAATGCTTCTGAAACTCATACCCTACCTGTGCATTCACTATAGTATAGGCTTTGTTGTACCACGGGGCAGAACCTGGCTCTATCGCGTGGTACTGTACCCCCTTCTGTGTCCAGTCGTTGTAAGGGCGCTCGCCTAAGTAATAGGCCCCCAGGCCAATGTTCAGACCGCGCGCAATGCCTTCTGAGATGCTGTAATTAGCCCACGCATTAAAAGTATGGTTCGGCGTGTTGTTGGGCGCTGATCCCGGAATAAAGGTGGTGTGCTCTTTGAACTGCGCATCGATGTAGGAGTAGCCAGCTACAATCTCCAGGTTTTCCAGCACGCGTCCTGTCAGTTCCACTTCCACTCCCTTGCGCTCATCGTTGCCGCCTTTCATATAGTAACCTGCACCTACCACTGCACCGGTATCATCTACACGGAACACCTCCAGGTTCATGTCTTTGTTGTTGATTTGGAAGAGTGTCAGGTTAAAGCGCAGGCGGTTGTTCAACCACTCTGTCTTCAGACCTGCTTCAATCTGGTCGATGCGCTCTGCCCCAAGCGGGTCTCCGTTTACATCCACCACTGCAGCAGATCGGGGATTGGAGCTGTTGGTATAAGAACCGAAAATGTTGATGTTATCTTTCACTGTGAACATCACGCCAGCCAGTGGATTCCAGAAATCAGAAGTCTCGCTGGACTCTCCGTTAGCTCTTGTTTTGTTTGTGCTGTAACGCACACCACCGTATACCCTTGCCCAGTTTGTCAGCTGTATCACATCCTGGAAAGTAGCGCCAAAGCGGTAATCGTAAGACTGGTTTTCTCTTGTCAGCTCAAAAGCAGGAATGCCCTCCGGAAGTGTGTTTGATACCGTAGCCGGGTCAAATACATTTATTCTATCTATGGCGATGGAGTTGAAGGTTGGCTGGTACAGGTCGATGTAGCGGTAATCTACGCCTGCCTGGAAAGTATGCAGGATGCTTCCGGTTTTTACCTTCTGGCCAATGAAATCAAACTGCAGCACAGTGCTCTTATCATCGCGGGTAGAGTTGTGTGCAATAGAGCGGTTGTACCAGTTTACCTGGCTTACATTAATGTCGTTCTCTACATCCTGCTTTACTGCCGAAAGGTTACTCTTGATAGCATCCGCATTATAATCAGAGTGGAAGGCAGCCGCACGAATGTATAAGTTATTGCTGAGGTTATGCTTGAAGCGGGCAGCGAAAGTGGTGTGCTTGATATCCGTAACATCTGATTCAAAACCCAGGAATCTGTCGGAAGGCAGGTCGTAAATCTCATTCTCTGCGTTACCCACAGAAAGGTTTACTGTTCCTACGTCTATGCTCTGCTCCTCATCAAAATGATCCATTTCAAGGGTTAATGTGCTTCTGGCATTCGGGCGCCACTCCACAGAGGGGTTAATGTAGAACGACTCGTTGCTCATGTGGTCGCGGAACTTGCCTCCGTTTTCATAGGCTCCGTTTACACGTACTGCAAGGGTATTCGATTCGTTTACTACGCGCTGCACATCAAAGGTAGGGCGAATAAGGCCCCAGCTTCCGGCACGCAGCGAAACAGCACCCGAGTTCTCAAACTTAGGAGTTTTGGTGACGATGTTCACGATACCGCCCGGTCCGCCAAGGTCCGTTGCCGCACCCATGGTAACAGAACTGGCCCCTTTCAACACCTGAATGCTTTCCACTCCCTGCATGTCTGTAGAGAAACCGCCCCCACGGAAATCCGTCATTACACGCACGCCGTTTTTGAGAGTAGGTATACCACGGAAACCCCTGGAAGAAATACTTTCCCGCACACCGCCAAAAGTAGCATAGGTATATACCCCTGGCACATTGCGCACGCCTTCAATAACTGTTAAGGCCCCCTGCTGCTCAATCAGCCGCTCCGAAATAACGGAAATGCTCTGGATCTGCTCGCTTGGCTTCAGCGGCAGTCGTGTGATGGCATCCAGTTTCTCAGGCTGCTTGTCCCGCTCACCAAACACCTCAATTTCTGTTACCGCATTGGTCTTGTCTGGTAAGTTGAATGTTAACTCTTCTGTTTCGCCTCTCTCCAACTGCACTTCAATGGTGTTACTGTCGAACCCGATAGAAAAAGCGCGCACCTGATACTTGCCTTCCGGCAGCTTCTGCATATCGAAGTAGCCATCGTCGTTGGTAACGGTTCCATAGCGTGTGTTCTCTATTACTACACTGGCAGCGGCTACAGCCTCGCCGTTTTCCTGCAGCACACGACCTCTGATGGCGGCACTGCGATGCTGTGCCCACACAAGCTGTGTGAAAAAGAGGCAGAGCATGAGAAGCGTAAATCTTTTATCCATTATCTTTATTTAGACTTATTTTAAATAACTAACTTTGGCAAAAGTAACGCACCGCAGCAGGAGGCTGTTATCGAAAAAAGAATAAAGAATACCGCTAAAGGAATTATTATGCAGATTGATTCTAAATTAGACGCTGTTGACGCCTGGATATGTAATGAAACACTGGCTACTGTCTATGATAATTGCTGCGTACCACAGGAAAAGGAAGTGGTGCTGGAGGATCCTGCCATCTCATTGCTCCGCAGCACGCAAATCAGCGCTAAAGGACTCTTTATCATAGAAACGCAGATGGTTTTTAACCAGCCCGTCTGCGATAACTTTCAGGTTACCGGTGAAAGCATCATACTCGGCTTTTACCTGGAGGGAGATGCCTCAGCAGAAATCACGGGACTGTTACAGCACTCTGTTCACCCGCCCAATGTCCATTACATCTGCTACACCCCGTCTTTTAAAGCTGAATTTCGGATGCCCCCGAACAAGTTGCATCGTTACTTTCTCGTAATCCTCTCCAAAGAATTCTATTTCCGGCTACTGCACCAGCACAGTGAGTTGCACCAGGAGTTTGCGGATAAAGTACTGCAGGGTCGCCACACCTACCTCAGCGATAATCCGTTGGAGATAACACCGGAAATGAAATGGGTACTAAATGATATCCGAAACTGCCAGCGCACAGGCCCCCTTAAAAGGCTCTTCCTCGAAGCAAAAATAATGGAGTTGCTGATGCTGCAACTGGAGCAATACCAGAAGCCGCAAGAACAGCAAATCAGGAACAGCATTCTCAGAGGCGACGATGCACAACGTATTGCTGAAGCAAGGGCCATACTGGAAGAAAATTATCAAAACCCACCTACTATACAGGAACTGGCGCGCCTGGTTTACCTGAACGAAACCAAATTGAAACAGGGATTCAAAACATGCTGCAACCACACCATACACGGTTACGTGGTATGGCTCCGGATGGAAAAGGCCCGGCAGTTGTTACAGCAGTCACAACAAAGCATTGGGGACATCGCGTACCAGGTCGGCTATAAAAATTCAGCACATTTTACATCTGCTTTCAAAAAGCACTTTGGTTTTCTGCCAAGCGAAATAAAAGTATAGTAATTTTCCTTCCCCTCCTGTACTTGTAAAAAGTACAACAGGTATTGCTTCAGGTCGTACAAAGCGTAGGCATCCTTTATGAAACGGCAAAAGCCATACACTTAAAACGGAAGGAGAAGGAAATATCCTGAAGTAAAGAAGCTGCTCCTGTTATAAAATCATCAAAACAACTTCTGAAGCAGTGATATAACATGCAGGTGAAAATCATTCGCCCTCCCGTTTACGTCTATGTTTGAATAACATCTATGGAAAACAGAGCGAGACCTATCCTTACCTATTTTGTGCTGCTTGCTGTTGGCTTGTTCTTCTTTTTCTATGGCCTTGTAAAGGCAAAGTCATTTTTGGCCCCCCTTGCCGTGGCTGCACTGCTTACGATGGTAGTTGTACCTGTTGCCCGATGGTTTGAAAGCAAAGGCCTGAGCCGTGCGTGGGCCGCTTTATCTTCTGACTTGCTCATCCTACTCTTCTTCGTTGTACTTGCAGGCGTAGTGTCTTATCAGGTGAATAACTTTTCGCAGGACTGGCCCGAGATAAAAGAAAGAGTAGAGCCGAAAATAAACGATCTGCAAGAGGTTATAGCAGATAAGACAGGAATATCTATTCAGCAGCAGAACCAAAACCTGCCAATTCTAGGTGGAGCGGCTGAAGCAAACGGCCAGACGGAAGAAACCGGGGCAAAGCAGCAAGAACAAGGGGAAGGGCAAGACCAGGAAGCATCAGGTTCAGAATTCCAGCAACCCAATGGTTCTATTATGTCCTCGGCAGGAAGCTATATGATGCGGCTGATTGGTTTTCTTGGAACATTCCTGCTCACTTTTGTTTACATCTTCTTCTTTCTGCTTTACAGAAGCAAGTTCAGAAAGTCCTTCATTAAAATGGCACCGGAAGGGAGGAAAGAAGATACAAAGAAGATTATCTCTGGTTCAGTTCAGGTGGCCCATGGCTACCTTTTTGGCAGGTTGGTACTCATCGTTATTCTAGCTGTCATTTACTCTATCGGTCTATCGTTCTCTGGTGTCAGGCAGGCTGTTTTCATTTCTATCCTGGCCGCCGTGCTTACCCTCATCCCCTACATCGGGAACATCATCGGCTATACACTGGCGTTGGCAATGGCTTTTATTTCTGGAAGCGGCTTAACCGGAGCTCTTGGCGTAACGGCTACTTTTGCCCTTACCCAATTTGTAGAAAGCTATATTTTGGAGCCTTATATTGTAGGCGACAAGGTGAACCTTGACCCTACCTTCACGATTGTAGTAGTAGTATTAGGGGGCTCCATGTGGGGGGTAATTGGCATGCTCATCGCCATTCCGGCACTGGGAATTGCCAAGGTCGTTTTTGATAATATTCCGGCTCTCAATCCACTGGGGTACCTGTTCGGCACAGAGGGCACCGGCGATGACGACGATGACAACATTTTCGACAAAACGAAACGCTGGGCCTTAAACAAGTTCAAAAAATAACATGTGCGGCAGATGAATAGCAGGAAAAACTTACCTGCTTAAAATCAGCTACGCTTAGCAAGGATCTTTTTTGCCAGATCTAGTTCCTCCTGCAGGATGGTATGCGGCCGTCCCTTATAGATCTTCTTCGTCACTTCCGCTCCTTTTTCCTCCATTATTTTTACCGTCTCGTCTACCCTGCTTACCGGCACGTGCGGGTCCGGGTCTCCGGTGGTTATAAGGACGGGAGTACCGTTAAAGCTGCCTTTGTAGTTGTTTGTGTCTATTTGCTGCCCGATAAGCCCACCGGTAAAGAGGAGCAGACCACCAAAGCGCTGTGCATCCCGGGTAGCATATTCTGATGCCAGGCAAGCTCCCTGAGAAAAGCCAAGCAGGTAAATATTGCTGCTATCTATCCCCTGGTCCTGTACCTGTTTCACGGTTGTATGGATTAACTCCAGCGCAGAATCGAGCGCTGGCTGGTTTTGCGAAACAGGTGCCATAAAGCTGTAAGGGTACCAGCTGAGGTTTGTCGCCTGTGGAGCAAAAAGAGAGAAATCAGCTGCATCCAGGTGCTCACTCAGCGACAGAATACTTTCAGCTGTCGCGCCTCGTCCGTGTATCATGACAAGTGCTTTGCCTGTTTGCTCCAGCGGCTTGCCATGGGTTATGATGGTTTGTTCGTGTGTATACATAAGAGATATTTTCAGATGCTGAAAAGAGTTTCCTTTCTACGCATCTAGTAGTGTAACAAAAACAGACTGCAATGCAGCATACACTAATCCAGCTTCGGCAGCGCTGCCTCTATCCTGGCTCTGTGCCCCTCGTACTGCGGTGGCAGCAACAGGCTGCTACCGAGCTTATCAACCGGCTCATCAATTGCAAAACCAGGATTATCAGTGGCTATTTCAAAAAGCACGCCTCCCGGCTCCCTGAAGTAGAGCGAATAGAAGTAGTTGCGGTCTATTTTATCTGTGATGTTCAGGCCACTGCTGGCTATCTTTTCCCTGAACCGCATCAGGACTTCCTCATCCTTCACCCGGAAAGCAATGTGATGGTTTGTACCGGCACCGCCATCCCCACGGTTTGCATTGGGTTCCTCTATTAAATCTATGATAGCAGCATGATCTACGGCATCGGTGATGTAGCGGTGGTGCTTATCTTTCTGCTCCAGCAGTTTGTAACCGAGAAGCTCTGTTAATACCTGTGCCGTTTGCTTTACACTTCGCAGGGTGAGGGTAACACTGTGGAAGCCGCGTGTGGCTACATTTGCCTTCACATCTTCCGTCTCCCAGGGCTGCCGTGTATCACCGTTTTTCGGAATCACCAGTTCCAGTTGCAGGCCATCCGGGTCCTGTAACGCGATGTACTGCTCCCCGAATTTTTCTGCCGGCTTGCTAAAGGACACGTTGTGGTCCTCAAAGCGCTTGATCCAGAAGTCGAAGCTGCCTTCCGGCACAGCGTAACCAATATGCGAAGCCATCCCCGTACCTACCCTGCCACGGCGGGAACCTTCATAAGGAAAGAAGGTAAGGATAGTGCCCGGACTACCCACCTCATCCCCATAGTATAAATGATAGGTGCCCGGGTCATCAAAATTGACGGTTTTTTTAAGCAGGCGCAGCCCCAGCACCTTTGTATAAAAGTCTAAGTTGCTTTTAGCTGAATCAGCAATCGCCGTGATGTGATGCAGCCCTAGTATTCTGTCTTCCATAATTTAATCCTCAATGGTTGATGGGTACTTCTATTACAAGAAACTTACTGTCAGTTAAACAGGTGATCTGCAAGTGGTCGGTTTCCCAGACTCCTATGGCATCCCGCTGCTCCAGTGGTTCTTCATTATTGATGAGCAAACTTCCGCTGATATTAAAGATGTAGACTGCCTTATTAAGCGGGTTCAACAGATATCTTACCTCTTTGTCTCTTTCAAAATTCCCCAGAGAGAGCTTTGCGTTCTGGTTTATCCAGCAATGCCCCTGCCCCTCCTCATTGCTCACAATGGTCACCAGCTTATTCTGGCGGTCCTCTTCGGGAAAATACCGGCGCTGGTAACGGGGGCTTATGTTTTGCAGCTTCGGCTCTATCCAGATTTGTAGAAAATTCACTTCCTCGTCTCCTACATTGTGCTCTTCATGGCGCAAACCTGTACCGGCACTCATAATCTGCACCCAATCTTTGTGCACTACCTCTTTGTAGCCTAATGAATCCAAATGGTTCATAGAGCCTGCCAGCATCACGGAGATAATTTCTAAGTTGCTGTGGGCATGCAGGCCAAAGCCATTTTCGGGTGCTACAAAGTCATCATTAAAAACGCGAAGCAAACCAAAGCCTGCCCGTATCGGATCATAGTGGCTGGAAAAGCTGAAGGTGAAATTGCTTTTCAGCCAGCCAATGTCTTTCAGCCCACGCTCACCGGATTTGAATATCTTGTGTTTCATAGCTCCATTTTATCTAGATTGTGAACCAGGTTCACGTTGTAGAAAACGATCTTAAAAGGTTTAAGAACGTAAGACAAAAGACTCAGAATTGACAGGATCATCTTTTGTACTTTGTCTTACGTCCCTTAGCTGAGATTAAGCTTGCTTTACCAGCTGAATCTCAGCCTGCAGCTTTACATCATCACTCACTACTACACTACCTGCCTCAGTTACAGCATCCCAGGTTAAGCCAAACTCCTTGCGGCTTATTTTTCCTGATACTGTGAATCCGGCTTTAGTCTGTCCGTACGGGTCTACCACAATACCACCAAATTCTACATTAAAAGTTGCAGGTTTCGTGTTGCCCCTGATAGTCAGGTCACCGTGCAGTTTGTAGTCATCGCCACCCACGTTCTCATATTTAGTGCCTACAAAACGAAGTTCATTATGCTGCGCTGCATCAAAGAAATCAGCAGATTTCAGGTGTGTATCACGCTGCTCATTGTTTGTGCTGATAGAATCAATATCGGCTGTGAACACTACATTGGTAGGGTTTGAGAATTGCTCATTTTCGGTTTCAGCCTCTACTGAAAAGTTTTGGAAATAACCTGTCACTGTAGTAATCATCAGGTGCTTTACTTTGAACTGTACTTCACTGTGCGTCGGGTCTACTGCCCATTTTACATTCGCCATTTTCTTATAGTTTTTTGTTGATGTTGATATTAATTTTCTATTGAAGTAAGATTTAACAAATGTATGTACATTTAATGTATATACAATAGAATCATCAAAAAAATTTCATCTGCTCACAGAATCATTTTTCATTTCTGACTAACACTGCTCTATCCCCATCCGAAAAATGATTTATTTGGTAAAGGGGGGCTTTCTTCCAAATAAGAAACCTAATCGACTGTTATAACTTAGTCCAGCTTCGGAAGTACTTGCTCCAACTCTTCTCTTCTGTGTTCATAGCGCTCCGGTAGTTTCAGGTGAGCACCTAATTCTTCCAGGGGTTCGTCCACAGTAAAACCAGGATTATCGGTGGCAATTTCGAACAGTACGCCGCCCGGCTCCCGGAAATAGATAGAGTAAAAGTAGTTACGGTCTATCTGCTCGGTCACCTCCAGCCCACTGGCCGCAATTTTGTCCCGGAACTGCAGCAGGATTTGCTCATTTTCTACCCTAAAAGCCACATGATGTACTGTGCCCCCTGCCTGATGGCCGCGCATCTCATGGGGCACTTCCACCATATCAATGATGGCAGCGTTCTCAACCGCATCTGTACTGAACCTGTAGCGGTTCACGTGCTTATTTATCTGCTTATAACCGAGAATATCTGTCAGAACTTCTGCCGTAGCTTTTACATCATTCAATGTCAACGTCACATTATGAAACCCTCTGATGGCTACCTCCTCAGTAACCTCCGCTATTTCCCAGGGCTGCCTATTGTCCGGGCTTGCAGACTCAATTAGTTCCAGTTTTAGCCCATCCGGATCAAGGAATGTCAGGTAACGCTCCCCAAATTTATCTGCTGGTTTGTTGTAGGTCACGTTGTGCTGCTCAAAGCGTTTTAACCAGAAGTCAAAGCTGCCCTGTGGCACGGAAAAGCCTATCTCTGTTGCCATGCTTGGGCCTCTCCTGCCTGGCACTATCTCTTCTCCCCATGGGAAAAACGTAAGGATGGTACCCGGGGAACCAACCTCATCTCCGTAATAAAAGTGATAGGTTTTGGGATCATCAAAGTTGACAGTCTTCTTCAAAAGCCGCAGCCCCAACACACTGGTATAGAAGTTCAGGTTGCGCCTGGCGTCTCCTGCAATAGCAGTGATATGGTGCAGGCCTAAAATAATATCGCTCATGGTATGTCTTTAATTTAAATTACTAAAAAAGAGCCAGGCACAAGAAACGGCTGACGCTATAAAAATCCTCTAATTGGGCTGCATCTCCGCTTTTTTAACTCCTTCAGCAAACCACTGAGACTTTTAATTCTAACTAGCTAACACTGTAACAGAACACTCCTGGTTTTTAGGTTACCAAAGCTCTTTCTGATTTGTAAGGCACGCATCCGTTTTACTTATAGTGAGCAGATAGGGTTGTATCTACCAGAGAGCTTTGGCAGGTGCGCATAGGCTTCATAGTAAAATATCAGCAGGGCAGCATACTGCACGAAACTGGAACTTTGCCAGCACCTTCGTGAGCTACACTCTTCAAAAGAAAAAATTAATCAGAACACCTAAACTTTGTAAAACCTTTTTTGGCTAAACCAGTTATTATCGTAACTTTACGATGATAAACCAGCGCAATGGGAACAACTAAGACAGAAGCATTTACAGCAACCGACCTGCTATTGGCAAAATATGCAAAGGCGCTGGCGCATCCGGCACGGGTAGCTATCCTACGCATTTTGCTGGAGCGCCAGTCGTGTATCTGTGGCGATATTGTGGAGGAACTTCCGCTCTCGCAGTCAACGGTGTCGCAGCACCTGAAAGAGTTGAAAGAAGCAGGTCTGATCAAAGGCGATATAGACGGGAAAAAAGTATGCTATTGTATAGATGAACAAGCCTGGAAGCAGGCACAGCAAATGCTGCAGGTATTGTTTTCGAACTATACTCCTTGTGGCACGAACTGCTGTTAAAAAAATTTGATATAATTAATCGTAATAAACCGATAAAACTTAAAGACTATGAACAACGCAGAAGAGTTGAAGAAGATTGTAAAAGAGAAGTACGGTGAAATAGCCCTGCAAAGCAAGGAGCAAAATGAGGCATCCTGCTGTGGCGCCACCGGCTGCTGCACTGTAGACTATGCTATTTTCGCTGATAATTATACCCAGTTAGAAGGCTACAATCCTGATGCCGACTTAGGCCTGGGCTGTGGTGTGCCGACAGAGTTTGCGCAGCTAAAACCCGGTGATGTAGTGATTGACCTTGGTTCCGGTGCCGGCAACGACTGCTTTGTGGCCCGTGCCATAGTAGGCGAAACAGGGAAAGTACTTGGGGTGGACATGACGGAGGCCATGATCTCCAAAGCCCGCGATAACGCGGAGAAGCTTGGTTTCCATAACGTAGAGTTCCGCCAGGGTGAAATCGAGGACCTGCCAATCGCTGCAAACCGTGCTGATGTGGTGATTAGCAATTGTGTCCTGAACCTGGTGCCTGACAAGCGTAAGGCTTTTGCCGAAACATACCGTGTTCTGAAGCCGGGCGGACATTTCAGCATATCTGATGTAGTGTTGGTAGGCGAATTGCCTGCAGGCCTTGTGAAAGCGAGTGAGCTATATGCCGGCTGTGTGTCTGGTGCCATTCAGAAGGAAGAATACCTTCAGATCATCCGGGAAACTGGTTTTGAGAATGTGGTGGTGCAAAAAGAAAAAGCCATCCAGGTACCGGACGAAATCCTGAGAGACTACCTCGATGAGGCTGGCCTCCGCGCCTTCCGCGAAAGCAACACAGGTATCTACAGCATTACCGTTTACGGCGATAAGCCTGCCAGTTCTGCCTGCTGTGCCCCCGGCGCAGGTTGTTGCTAAATTGCTACTCAATTAAATGAACCCACCCCTGCCCCTCCAAGGAGGGGAATTTTCCTCCCTAGTATATTCCCTTCCTCGGAGGGGCAGAGGTGGGTAAACAACCTCGGGCTCTCATGCTAGTTCAGGTGTATCAGCTGATTTACACACCTTACTTAATCTTACGCCTCGCACACATATCTATGTGCAAGGGGCCTTGAATGCTAATAAATATGGAACACTGCGCCCCTGCTCATAACCGGAAGCGCCTCGGTTTTCTGGACCGTTACCTTACCCTCTGGATTTTTCTGGCAATGCTGGTTGGAGTTGCCATCGGTTACTTTATCCCCGAGAGCTCCGGCTATGTAAACTCGCTCTCCAGTGGCACAACCAATATTCCGATTGCCATTGGCCTCATCCTGATGATGTACCCGCCACTGGCGAAGGTAAATTACCGCCTGCTGCCGAAGGTGTTTGGTAATGTGAAAGTCATCGGACTTTCGCTTTTGTTGAATTGGGTTATTGGTCCACTGCTGATGTTTGGGCTCGCTATCACTTTCCTGCGCGACTACCCCGAGTACATGACGGGCCTGATACTCATTGGCCTGGCCCGCTGCATTGCCATGGTGCTGGTCTGGAACGACCTGGCGGATGGCAGCCGGGAATATGCTGCCGGACTGGTGGCGCTCAACAGTATTTTCCAGGTGTTTTTGTATTCCTTCTATGCCTGGCTTTTCATCACAAAACTTCCTCCGCTGTTTGGGTTTGAAGGTGCGATAGTAGAAATATCTATTGGTGTTATTGCAGAGAGTGTGGCCATCTATTTGGGTATTCCTTTTCTGGCAGGCGTGCTGAGTCGGGTCATACTGGTGCCTCTTAAAGGGCAGGAATGGTACCAGAACAAGTTTATACCTGCCATCTCCCCTATCACACTCATCGCTTTGTTATTTACCATTCTGGTGATGTTCAGCCTGAAGGGTGAGCTCATGGTGTCTATCCCTTTCGATGTTTTCCGGATTACGGTGCCGCTGGTGCTATACTTCGCCAGCATGTTCCTTATCAGCTTTTTTATGGGCAAGGCTGCCGGAGCCAACTATGCTGAAAACGCCTCTGTAGCCTTTACCGCTGCCGGGAACAATTTCGAACTTGCCATTGCAGTGGCCATTGCAGTTTTCGGACTTGATTCAGGCCAGGCCTTTGCCGGAGTGGTAGGTCCGCTGGTGGAGGTACCGGCCCTTATTGCGCTGGTAAACGTGGCTTTCTGGTTCAGGAGAAAATATTATGCCCCTAAGCCAGTACAACTGGCTCCTGTAGAAAGTTAGCGTTTCCTTAACTATTCGTTTATAGTTCATTCCCAATTTTGATTTCTGAAGTTCATTATCTAAAGCAGTTCATAAAATGAAAATCGCTCTCTTTTCGGATATACACGCCAACCTGCCGGCCCTGCTAGCCATGTTTGCCGATATGGAAACCCGCACGATAGACGCCACCTATTGCCTCGGCGACCTGGTGGGTTATAACATCTGGCCAAACGAGGTCATCAATGAAGTCCGCAGGCGCAACATCCCCACTATCGCCGGCAACTACGACTTTGGTATTGGCAGAACCAGTGATGAGTGCGGCTGTGCCTATAAAACAGATGAAGACAAGGCCATGGGGAAAGTCTCTATCTCCTATACGAATGAGGTAGTGCAGCAGACAGAGCGCCAGTACCTGCGCACCCTGCCCGCCCACATCAGGGTAGAATACCAGTTGAATGATGAGCAACTGAACCTGCTACTGGTGCACGGCAGTCCGCGCAAAATAAATGAGTACCTGTTTGAAGACCGGGAGGAGAAAAGCCTGCTCCGCATTATGCAGGACGCAGATGCCGACATCATGTGCTTCGGCCATACCCATAAGCCTTTTCACCGTGTATTGCCCCAGGAGCAGGAAGGCGCCACCCGCTACCGCCATGCGATAAACATCGGCTCAGTGGGAAAACCAAAAGACGGGGACACCAGGGGCTGCTATGCCATTATCACAATAGATGAAAACGGAAGTGCCGCCACAAGAGAAAGTATAGAAGTGGAATTTGTGCGGTTTAAATACGATGTGGAGCAGGCTGCCAAAGCCGTAGAAGAAAGCCCGCTGCCCGACAAGTACGCGGACATGCTGCGAAAGGCGTATTAAAGCAAACACAGCAGAAAAGCTACCTCCCAGCAGGTAGCTTTTCTGTTTACATGAGAATGTACTTTTTCAGTACCTCCTCAGCACTAGCTTAACAAGCTGCACCTCGCCACCTCTTACCAGACGCACAAAATAAAGTCCGCCCGCGAGTTATACAATATGAAAGCAGTGTCTGCTTGTCTCCTGCCTACACCTGGCAATGAACTGTTAGTCATCTGAAAACCCTGCGTGGAGCAGAAAGAGCAACTAAATAGAACCTTTATAAAACTTTAAAGTTAAAGTATGTTAAATATAATAGTATTTAGCTATGTTTATATTTAAAGCTGTCTCTATTATGTTAAATTTTCTCCACATCACAATTCAACCTTTGGCTAGATGATAATTCTTCAGGATCATCCCGGGAGGTTGTGCAACCGACTGTGGTCTTACGTACCCTTTATCTCTTTCTGCCTTAAAGCAGAGAAGGAACTGCTGATACTTCACTTTGAAGAATACTACGATTTGTTTGAGAATCTACAGGCAATACCGGGCATCCAGGTGCAGAAGCACCATCCTTTTAAAAAGCGTGGCTTAGGAAAAAAACTATTGTACCATTTTACGCAGAAGCTACCGCAAGGTGTGCTGCGCTTTTCTAATGTTTACGCTGATAAAGACTTTTGGGAGAACGAGCGTTGGAATGCGGTTCTCTCCGGTCAGAAAACCCGCATATTTTTTCAAAGCGGCGTTGATCACATTCAGAAGAACCTTCTTTTACCTGAATACCATGAGCAGGTCCGGCTTTTGTTTAAGCCCAAACAGACATTAGCGCATAATATAGACCAGCAAATAGATGCGCAACGCGCAAAGCATGAGGTAATCGTTGGTGTACATATCCGCCGCAACGACTATCGCTCATTTAAAGGTGGCGCCTACTATTTCCAAGACGCCACATATTATAAGTACATGGCTGCGCTGGAGAAAGAACTGAACACCATGGGCAAGAGCGTTGTGTTCTTACTGTGCTCTGATGAAAAAGTAGATCCTGCACATTTTGAAGGACTGAACACATTTCAAGTCTCTAGCTCTGTTGATGTAGAGGAGTTATATGCTTTAGCACTAACAGACTATATTATGGGTGCTCCCAGTACTTTTTCCATGTGGGCCTCCTTTTATGGAGAAGTGCCCCTCCGGATTCTACAGTTTAAAGATGAGAAAATAGCCTTACATCAGTTTAGTGTGATTATATCTCAGGATGTGTTTGAAGATGGAAAAAGATTTGTTCACAACGACAGGCTTGCCAGCAGTGAGTGCTAAAGGAAGTAAAGCGTATGCAGCATCTGGTTATGAAAGAATCAGGAACAGCTTCAACGCATGAGCCGCAGTCAGAAGTGAAGATTGAAGACAGCCGCCGACTCCCGCTAATAGAGAAACTCCTCTTACCTCAAAACCAAGTTTGGCTCGCTTTAATGACCTTTCGAAATTAACTTTAAAAATGAAACCATCCTGTTCCCGGTTTACATGAGCCACCTGAAAGTTTGTTATGTTATTTATGGTGAAGAAATCTGGAGCCCTTTGCTTAAACGGCAGGTGCTGGAACTTTTGCAGACAGCTGCTGGTCTTGACAATCGTTTAAGCATTCGACTCTTATACATCTATCCCTGGTTCTGGCAGTTTACCAAAAAGAGCCATTTCAAAACTTTCGCAAAGGAGTTCAGTGCACACCCCATTGAATTGAATTTTCTACCGGTTCCTTTCCCGTTTCCACTGCCTTACTTTTTCCCCACCTACAAAAAAGGCGTAGGCTTCAGGCCGCATGAAGCGCACACAGGCACTTTTCTCTGGGTCCTAAAGCTGCTGGTGCTGCCCGTTCTTTTAAAGTACCTTCACCTGGACAAGATTTCTATTTTCCATTGCCGCAGTTACCGGGCCGCGGCCGCAGTGCTGGCGTTAAAGAATCTACATAGTCGTGTGAAACTGGTTTTCGACCCGCGTTCCGATTACCCGGAGGAAAACCTCATCCAGAACTCCTGGAAAAAAGGCAGTACTCCTTTCCGCTTCTGGAAAAGGCAGGAGCGGGAGCTTTTAGAAAAATCTTCTGTTACGGTATGCATCTCCGAACAGTATTACCGGCATTATCAGAAAGCCAGCCCTGGGTTTAAGCACAAAGTGATACCTAACAATGTGTGCTGCTCTGATTTTAAATTCGATGCAACTTACAGGAAGCACTTCAGAGAAAGGTATGAACTAGAAGGTAAGGTGGTGTTCTGCTACCTGGGCACCTTAGGTGCCGGCACATGGCATGACCCGCTGCTATACGCGCAGCTCATACTTCATTTTCGGGCTATTGCTAATAAACACCTGTTCCTCTTCCTGATACCCCATGGCTCCCGGTCATACACCGAGAAAGTGTTTCTGGACAATGGTATCAGCGACAACGAATACCTGATACTCTCTCCTGCTTATGCTGAGGTTCCTAAACTGCTATCGGCAGCTGACTTTGGGCTGCTGTATTTAGGGAAAGAAAAAATAGCACTCGGCACCAAGGTAGTGGAATACAACGCTGTGGGCCTGCCTGTTCTTGTTAACAGCAACGTGCTGAGTGCTGCCAGTTACGTGCAGGAACATCATACAGGTATGGTGATAGATATTGGCCTGGGTGACCGGGATGTTAAAAAAACACCCGTGGAGGGCATGGACTTTCAAACGCTGCGGAACGAGTTTCCTGGAGAAAGAATAGCGCAGACGGCCAGAGCACATTTTTCTAATGAAAAAGTAGCCACCGAGTATGTAAAAATTTACCAGTCGCTGGAAAGTTAAGACTTAAACAGGCTCCTACTCAAAAACTGGAGAAGGTGTACCCCCTGGACAGGATTTCATTTACTATATTTTTGAAGGTGTCGAAGGTATTCTCACAATCGTGCATCAGTACAATTTCATTTGAATCTGAGCAAGGCAAGCCGTACTGTTTTTCCGGAACACTGCCTCTGCAATCAAACGGTTTTGCTGAAAACAGCCTTTGCAGCACATCTCTTTCTTTCTGAATGCCAAACATTCCTTCCTCCTTTTTCAGACACCACTCCATTACGTCCAGGGTCCAGTGCATATCCTTTTCCTGCAGCAGTGTCTGGTTATAGTATGAATATAAGATGCCCGGAATGGCTGGAGTCACATAACCCAGTTCCGCCAGCTTTTCCTGAATCGCTTTTTTCTTTAACTTCTTCCAGGGATTGAAGCTTCTTGTAAATATCCTCCCCAACCTGCCATCCCCATTGTCACCGTAAGGAAACCTGAAATATTTCTTTTCCCAGGCGACCCCAGCCGTTGCATGAATTTCCTCTAGAATCCTGTCGGCTTTGAAGATATCTTCGAGGGCATCTTTCAACGAAAGCCTTGAAAAATGCTGGTGTGCGTAGGAATGGTTGCCAAGTATAAAACCCTCAGAAAGTGCTTTTACAGCTAATTTTTTCTGTTTTTCCAGCGTATGACCAATACAAAAAATAATAGGCCGAATGTCCTTTTCCAACAGAAAATGAAGCATATCCTCTGAGGCTGCTGTAGGGAAGTCGTCTATGGTCAGGTAGAGCTTTTTGAGAGGTGCCGGCTGAATATTGTTTTCCATGTTAAAGGTGTCAAAATTACTTATCGTGAAGCTCCCTCTTCCTGTCTATCTTGTTCAGGCTCCTGATGACAAGTCAATATCATAAACAAAATGTAAGTACACAAGCACAAAAGGAAATGCCTGCCATACCTGCGTATGATCTAGTTTTTTGCACACGCAGGTTCAGGTAGTACTTCAAAAAAAGAAAAGCGGTGCAGGAAACTCCTACACCGCTTTTCTACCTATAGCCACTTAAAAGGCTCAATATTTGAAATATTCTTATTCAGCTCAAAAGACGTCAATTAAAAGCTGCCGCTGATATTAAGCAGTTACACCAAATTTATCCATCCCAATCAATGTAAGGCGGATGTTTCTGTATGCGGCGGTGTTCTTAAACTCTTCAATAATCTCCAGCACATCATCATCTATGTTCACAGAGCGTGTCGCGTCAATCACTACTTCCGAGTTTCTGGCCACGTGATCGAGCGTCAGCATCATGCTGGCTTTGTTCAGGAAAGTAACGTCCTGTGCAAGCACCAACTCCACTTTTTCCCCTTCGTGATGGCTCTCCTTATCAACGAAGAAAGGTGTTTTGTAATTATCGCGCAGAATAACAAACACAGATACAGCGCCACCAATTAATATACCAGTTATCAGGTCGGTGAACATCACGGCCAGCACCGTTACAAAAAATG
Organism: Pontibacter diazotrophicus; assembly: GCF_003367245.1. Lineage (GTDB taxonomy): Bacteria > Bacteroidota > Bacteroidia > Cytophagales > Hymenobacteraceae > Pontibacter > Pontibacter diazotrophicus. Next base: position 34,147 of record NZ_QRGR01000011.1, read on the forward strand.
GCACAAACTGCCTTTTACCCAGCCTGTACATGTTTCTGTAAAGGGTGACAGAGGTTAACCGATACCCCACCACAAACAGTACCGCTGACAAGGACGCTAACGGAATCATGTTCAGGATTCGGGGAATGGCCATCACGCAGATCAACATAATAGTACCATGCGTGATGGTAGAAAGTGGTGTTCTACCTCCTGACGTAACGTTGGCAGAAGTACGCACAATAACAGCCGTAACAGGTAATCCACCTATGAAACCTGACACGATGTTACCAATTCCCTGTGCTTTCAGCTCACGGTTGGTGGAGGTTTTACGCTTGTATGGGTCCAGCTTATCGCCTGCCTCTGTGCTCAGCAAAGACTCAAGGCTGGCGATGAAGGCAATACTAAGTGCTACGGTGTACAGCTCAACATTCGCGATTTGAGAAAAATCAGGAAACGTAAAGAAGGAAAAGAAATCAACGATGCCATCGGCTACCGGAAGCTGCACCAGGTGGTTTTCTGCCAGCGCCAGACCTGGAAAATAGGAGTTAAACAGCAGGTAAAGACCAATACTGACAAGTACCGCTACCAGCGCAGATGGCACAAATTTGAAAAAGGCATGCCGCTTCAGAGCAGGCTGGTCCCATATAAAAATAATAGCCAGGGAAACCAGCGTGATGATGGTAGGCCCAAGACTGATATAATCCACAATGTTATTGATAACAGTAAAGATGCCGTTCACAAAGCCATCTTCCATACTTCCGAACAAGCCCTCTCCTCTATATCCAAAAGCGTGCGGAATCTGGTTGATAATCAGGATGAGTCCGATGGAAGCCAGAATTCCCTTGATCATGGAAGAAGGGAAAAAGTATGCAATGGTACCGGCACGGATATACCCCAGTATGATCTGAAATATTCCGGCAATAATGGTAGCACTCAGTACAATCTCAAATGAGCCTAAAGATTGTATTGCTGTGAACACAATAAGCGCCACACTTGCTGCCGGCCCACTTACGTTAATCTTGGAACCACTGGCTAAGCCTACCACAATACCGCCTACTATACCAGCAATAATTCCTGAGAAAAGGGGAGCGCCAGAGGCCAGTGAGATACCAAGGCACAAAGGGAGCGCAATCAGAAATACTACTAAACCCGCAGGAATATCTGTCTTAACATGCGAGAACATCCCGCTTTTTACCTCTCCGGGCGAAGATGCATTATTTTGATCCATAAAATGATTTTTAGTGTTTATTTGTAAATGATTGCTTATTGATTGTATCGAGTGCTAATCTATATACTAGTCCTTCACCTCTTCCTTGACTTAGTTCTGAAGCATGGTGTATGCTCCGCCTGGTATAGGCGATAGGCATCAAAGATCAAGAAGATCAGAGAGGAAAAGGACAGCCTGAAGCAAGGAAATGCCAGCTGCCTGTATCAGACTAAATCAGTCTGGAGTATTACTTATATGTGGGGCTGTGATAGTCATTGTGGCTGCAAAGATAGAAATATTCTTTAAATGCGCATAACCAGCTCCGTTTTCATTTTAACATAACTGCTTCATCCTCTTAGAAACTAAACATCTCACTCCCTTTTTTCGAATACAAACAAGGAAGTCCTATAATGCCCAGCCCCCACTTTAAGAATTCATGAACATATCACTTTGAGAAGAGATATGCCCAATACATTTTGTTTTAGCATATGCGCCATTTTGCGGTTTTGATGTTGTTTCTGTTAAATACATTTTCCTTTAGTGTAAGTGCCCAGGCAGATAATGAGTATCTTAAACTTTATTTGTTAAGATACTATAATGAGCTAAATGCTGGTGATGAATGGCTGCTAATGACGGAGTATGAAAACACCAGGTCCTTCTCGCCGGACAGGCAACGAGAGATACTGGCCCGTACCACGCTGGCGCGTCCTGTGAGTAAAATGCTGAATATCGGCTTAGGAATTGGCTTTAATGGTGTGGTTGATACCGAAGCAGACATGTGGCAGCCAGAGTGGCGCTCACACCAGCAAGTAGTACTGGGACTGGAGCGAAACAGGTTTAATTTTGCACAACGTCTACGGGTTGAGCAGTTGTTTGGTCGGCCTGTTGAAAACGAGAAGCTGCAGCAAGGCTATTCTTTCACCCCCAGGACAAGATATTTCCTACAGGTGAGCTATGATCTGAGAAAGGAAAGTGGCCGGCGGGGCAATGTAGCTGCTCATCTCTGGAATGAGGTGTATGTGTATCCTTTTGGAGAAAACGTGTTCTTCACAGAAAATCAGCTCAATACAGGAGTGCTCTACCAGCTATCAGACGCAATAAGTATCGTGCTATCCCACAGCTGGCTGATACTGCAAAATGAGCCTGCTGTCTTTCAGTATGGCAGTATCTTCAGGCTTGTTATTAATCAGCATCTGGTCTTGGAATAATGCTGTGCAAACGCATGTTTGCCACCATCGGCTACTTAGACGCAGGCAAGACAGTCCCTTCAAGTAAATTACTCCTGTTCGGAGTGCTATGAACACGAAGGGAGCCGTAAAAAATAACAAATAACAAAGGTCTCTATTTTCTGTTCCCTGGAAATAGAGAAGCAGCGTGGTAACGCTGTGGCCAGTGAACTGATAAGTACGAGCACTGGAGCTTGCCAATTTCAAAGGGCCGGCTTCTGCTATGCCTGAAAGCACGAAGTGCACGAAATATGCCTCATCCAAAACCTGATGAATGAATTATGAATTGTCCGTTATGTAATGATACCTCCGGCTTCACGCGGATACAAGGGCCAGATACCCGCGTTTACCACCGCTGCGGGAGTTGCCTTCTCATATTTGCTGACGTGGCGCATCACCCGACCAGGGCACAGGAGGCGGAACATTACCAGAAGCACGAGAACGGCATACAGCACAAAGGTTATGTGGATTTTCTTAATAAAGCCATTCAGCCGGCCCTTCCGTTTCTGAAGCCTGGCATGAGAGGCCTTGACTATGGCTGCGGCCCTGTTCCCACGCTTTCGCTGCTGCTGAAAGAGGCCGGTTATGAAGTAGATGACTATGATCCCTGTTTTTTCCCGGAACTTGAAGAGGTCAGAAAGTATGACTTTATTTTCGCCACGGAATGCTTTGAGCATTTCTTTTTCCCGGCCAGGGATTTACAGCGCCTCAGCAACCTGTTGCAGAACAAAGGGTTGCTGATTGTGATGACGGAGCGATGGAAAGAGGAAGAGGATTTTAAGCACTGGTACTATGCCAAAGATCCGACACATGTTGTCTTTTACCACAGCCGCACGTTTGACAAAATATGCAGCAAATTCGGTTTTGAGCAGCGGTTTATGGACAGTAAAAGCGTCGTGATACTACAGCGCAAGTCTGATATCATGCTAAAGAAAGAAAAAAGAGCCCTAGAAGAAGCATTGTTTAACACAGCTAAGCATTCTGCGTTATAGTAACAGCAAGTAAATCAGCTGTTTTTTTAGGTGCCTGCGTATAGCATCTTAAAAACCAAACATTATAAGCATCATGGAAAAAGATAAAGAGAAGTACCTGAAAGCTTTAAAAGAAAACAAGGGAGAAATGGATGAAATAGCCTTAGGCGAGAAAATAGGCTTCAGCAAAGAACATACTGACAAGGTGATAGAGGCACTGCTGGCCGATGAGAAAATCGAATACCGTATGGCAGAAGGAGCCTGTAATTACAAAATTAAAGAATAGAAAAAACCAGTAGCTTTCCCTGCAACAGGTGCACGCTTGAAGAAGCCATTCCCTCTAGATTTGAATGTATATGATTGGAGCCATAGCAGGAGACATTATCGGCTCGGTGTATGAAGCTGACAACATTAAAAGCAAAGACTTCTTACTGTTTTCACCTGACGCTGTTTTTACAGATGACACGGTGCTGACGGTGGCCGTTGCAGATTGTGTCCTGAACAATAAAGCTTATGCCGGCACTTTGCAGGAGTATGGCAGAAAGTACCCGAATGCAGGGTACGGCGGTACCTTTATCTCTTGGATCTTTCGCCCCGACCCGCAGCCCTACAACAGTTGGGGCAACGGCTCGGCCATGCGGGTGAGTCCGATTGGCTTTGCCTATAACAGCCTGGACGAAGTACTGGCGCAGGCAAAGCGCAGTGCAGAAGTAACGCACAACCACCCCGAAGGTATAAAAGGGGCACAGGCAACGGCATCCGCTATCTTTCTGGCCAGAGAAGGCAACAGCAAACAGGAAATTAAAACCTACCTCTCCCGCACCTTCGGCTATGACCTTGATCGGAAACTGGACGAGATAAGGCCCATGTATACCTTTGACGTGAGTTGCCAGGGCTCTGTGCCGGAGGCCATCATTTCTTTCCTGGAGAGCACAGACTATGAGGATGCTATTAGAAATGCCGTCTCGCTTGGCGGCGACAGCGATACTATTGCCTGCATTGCAGGAGGCATTGCGCAGGCTTTTTATCAATCTGTTCCGGACAGTATTGTTGCTGAGGCGAAGGCGCGTTTGGATGCAGACCTGCTGAGGGTGGTGGAACAGTTTGAGAGAAAGTATCGCTAGGTCCAGGGGCTCAAACGCTGTACTGTTTTTCCTGCGTTCTGTTAAGCAGAACGAAACAAAGTCATTCCGGCTGCAGGATTGCTCCGAAGTATTTTACAATTTATGATTTTATTTTTGGCGCTGCGTTCTCAGCGCCAGTAGCGCCCCACTTTCTGGCGGGGCTTAGAATACCTGCTGATGAAGCCCCGGAGAGACAATACTCTGGTAAGTCTGAATCAGCTTTCAAGATTAAATTTTAGCATGCGAACCTATTACCTATTCCTTAAAGAAAACGCAGGCCCGGTATTTTTTGGCTGGCTTCTCACTTTTTTCTCAAGCTTCGGGCAGACGTTCTTTATCTCACTGTTTGTCCCGTTTATCCTGGACCAGTTTCACTTTTCAAAGTCGGTATTTGGCGGGTACTATGCTGTTGCCACCATTATTGCCTCCTTTTTCCTGTTACAGTTCGGCCACCGGGTAGATAGCCGCCCCCTCCGGCCCCTCACTATACAGACGATATTGTTGTTGCTCGCCTCTTCCATTATGCTGGGCCTGGCCATACACCCGGCGATGGTATTCATCGCACTGGTTGGCCTGCGGTTGGGCGGGCAGGGGTTTATGAGCCACATCAGCCTGAGTGTGATGTCCCGCTATTTTTCTGCTGACCGCGGAAAGGCACTGAGTATCTCTGCAATGGGCTATCCTGCAGCAGAAATGGTATTTCCGCTTGTTGCTGGCCTGCTCCTCTCCTACTGGAACTGGCATGTGGCCCTGATAATCACGGCCTCTTTCCTGCTTCTTATTTTCATCCCCATTCGGAAGCTTAACCTGGAGGCCCTGGATGTGCATGAGGAAAAGGAGGAGGTATCCGGCAAGGCAAAATGGGCCTACTTTAAGCAGCTTGTAACTGAAAAGCCATTCTGGGTACTGATTCCGCCGGTATTCGCCTATAGTTTTGTAGTAACAGGAATATTCTTTTTCCAGTATGTGCTGGCCAATGAAAAAGGTTGGCCCCTGGAGTGGTATGCGATGTGCTTCTCGGGCTATGCTGTTGTGCGCCTCCTGTTCCTGCTATACGGGGGTATATTAACAGATAAACTCTCTGCCAGTAAACTCTTCCCTTATTACCTGATGCCCTTCGTGCTCGGGCTGCTTGCCCTCGCCATTATCCCGGGTAAAATAGCGGCTTTGGTCTTCCTGCTATTTACTGGTGTATCAGCCGGCACGAGCAGCATCGTCACCTCGGCGGTGATAGCCGAGCTTTATGGTACCGATCGCGTGGGGCAGGTACGAAGCCTGTTCTCTATGATCATGGTTCTCAGCACGGCTCTGGCCCCGGTGGTAATTGGTTTCCTGCTTGATCAGGGCACCACTGTCAGCCAGATTGGCTTTGGTTGTGCGGCAGCGCTGGGGTTGGTAACAATCAACAGCTTCCGAATCAGGCTGCTTAAGAGGCAACAGGTCCCGGTTTAGGTAATAAACAGCTTTTAGCAGGCAGAAAGCCGGAGGTAACCTAAACAGAGGGGAATAGGTTTTACTAACATGGAGAAACAGCAAACACCAGCAGGCAAAATGAAAATAGCCGCCGTGGGCGACATTCACGTGCATGCGCATGACCAAGGTAAATGGACAGACTTCTTTAGCACGCGCACATCGACACACTGGAGGGAGAAACTTCTACGGGCGTGAAAGTATATAATGTTTCCAAGCCCGTACTACAGCACGCCGGCTATGAGACGCCTTTTTTCCTGCTGGAAGTATAGCCACTGCACAGTTTACAACTGAAAAAGTAAAGAATAGACCTAAAAACAAAAAGGAGGCATAACCTCCTTTTTGCAAATGATATGCTGATAGTGAATCAAGCAAAGCTCATCGTTTAATATTTGTCCGTAGCTCTTGCAAAAGTAGGCTCCAGTATGCTAACCTCGATAACGGAGTCTGCTTTGATGAGTTTGCGCTGGCTACTGTCACTCAGGTTTCTTAAGTGCAGCTTCTTACCCTGCTTGTGGTAGCGCTCCGTCAGCACGTTCACCGCCTCTATGGCCGACATGTCAGCTATTCTGCTTTCCTTGAAATCGATGATAACCTCCTCCGGGTCGTTGAGCACGTCAAATTTCTCTTCAAAAGCTGTTACAGAACCGAAGAACAGCGGCCCGAATAACTCATAGTGCTTCACGCCATGCTCATCCACGTACTTTCTTGCCCTGATGCGTCTGGCGCTTTCCCAGGCAAACACCAAAGCGGAGAGCACTACACCTATCAGCACGGCCAGGGCAAGGTTGTGCAGCAGCACTGTTACGGCTGCCACCAATATACCAATCAGCACATCGGTGGTAGGCATTTTCCCAATCATCTTAAAGCTCACCCACTCAAAGGTACCTACCGCCACCATAATCATCAGGCCTGCTAAGGCCGCCATAGGAATCCTTTCAATCAAGGGGCCGGCGAACATGATAAAAATCAACAGCGTGACCGCAGCTACGATACCTGCCAGCCTGGCCCTGGCACCAGATGATACGTTAATAAGGCTTTGCCCCAACATCGCACACCCGCCCATTCCAAAGAACAGACCGCTTAGGATATTGCCACCACCCTGCGCTAAGCACTCCCTGTTACCGTTTCCGCGGGTTTCTGTGATCTGGTCAACCAGGTTCAGCGTCAGCAGGCTTTCAATCAAACCTACCCCCGCCATAATAGCGGCATAAGGAAAGATGATGTTCAGCGTCTCCAGGGTAAATGGAACGGCTGGAATATGAAAAGGAGGAAAGCCACCACTAATAGAGGCTATATCCCCTACCGTTTTGGTGTCGATGTTAAAGCCGACCACAATGGCGAATACAACAAGAATTGCCACCAGCGACGAAGGCACTGCTTTGGTAAGCCGGGGCAGGAGCACCATAATAGCAATGGTCAGCCCCACCAGCCCAAGCAGGATATACAATGGTGTGCCTGTCACCCATGCCGGCTCTCCATTCACATAGTCCTGAACAGGTCAAGCTGAGACATGAAGATGATAATGGCCAGGCCGTTCACAAAGCCAAACATCACCGGGTGCGGCACCAGGCGGATCAGCTTCCCTAGTTTCAGCAAACCAACAATAACCTGTATAATACCAGCCAGGATAACGGTGGCAAACACATACTCAATCCCGTGGGTTTGTGCCAGCGCCACAATCACAACGGCAATGGCTCCAGTGGCTCCGGAGATCATCCCAGGCCTTCCGCCAAATAAGGCGGTCACCAGGCCCAATACAAAGGCGGCATAGAGGCCTACCAAAGGGGGCAAACCGGCAATCAGGGAGAAAGCCACTGCTTCGGGTATGAGTGCCAGTGCAACGGTTAAACCAGCTAAGATTTCGATTTTGTATTCAACCGTCGGACTGAAGCTGAAAATTTTCAGATGTTGTTTCATGATTTTGAGAAGAGATAAAAACTGATTTTTTTGGAGGCATAGCACATGTGAAAAACACCTGTGTAATGCTCTGCTTGATAAGAGATTTAAGAGAGAACCACTAAGTTCTCTGCTGTTTCGCTACATCATTTTTGGCAGCGAACGGAATAGGTAATAAGGGGATAATATTATGCGGCCTGGAAAAGGCAGCACAAATCTGAGTTCAAGAAGATCAGATAGAGGGAAGCAGCCTATGGCGTGGGATTGCCTGCTGCTTGTACCAGGCTAAATCAGTCTGGCGTATTGCTTGTATGTATAACTGCTGTTGTCATTACTGCTGTTGTCATTACTGCTGCAAAGGTAAAAGTATTTTTTCTAAGAAGCCAATCATAAAATAGAACATTTTACGTTATTACCTTTCAAACCCTCCAAATTAGTATCCGGCACTGCGTTCATTTCCTGTTACTTACCTGTAATTAATACAGCTTACTCGTAACCTATTTTGCTAAGTGCAGTTTAATGTGATTGGAAATGACTCTAAACAGCTATGTTTCTTACCTTCTTACACTCTACCCCCACTCCACCCTGAAGTAAGCTCACCTCCCGGTATGCTCCTTCCTGCTTGTGCCTTTTATAGCAATAACTGCAGCCGCATTTGTTGGCAGGTTCTTTTGCTGCATACCTTTCCCCAGCGTTTGACACAATAGTTTTGCGGCCGCGTCTGCTGCCGTATTTCCCGATTTGTCTTAAAAAAACCGCTTAGCTCGACAATTAGATTTGTCGAACCGGAGAATTATTCCCTGCATTTATTTTTAAATGAAGACTCATGGACGAGGATAGAGGTGTTGCGTTGCAACAGCTAAAGTTTTTAGGTGAGAACAGACCTGCTATTATGGAAGAATTTATAAAGCATGCACCAAAAGCCGGTTATGTTTTTGTCAGTGCCGACCATACGTTTGCTGCCGTTGAAAAGCCGCGCTTTATAAGGCGTGAAGTAAACAAAGAAGAATTCGTCGACTTTCTGGAGAAGTATTCCCAACCCGAGGAAAAGCCAACACTGCCGTTTTCAGATCAGGAAACGCAGTGGGTTTACTATGAAGTTTACTGGCAGCATAACCATAGTTCCTGGCATCTGAAAGAGACAGTAAAGGGCAGCTAACCTTTCGCCGGAAAATTAGATTCCAGTCACTTCCCCATTTACTTCCACTGCCTCCATCTACTGCCAGAAGACAAAATATGGCGCTTCCGGCACGATAAGCTATGAAACATGACTCTCAATAATAACAACAAGACATCCCGGGATTCAAACATCGAGCTGCTGCGGATTGTCTTAATGCTGATGATTATAGGCTTTCACCTGATTGTGCATGGCGCGCAAATGGGAGGCCCTATAGGGGATCATGTTATAACAGACAGCTCGTCGGTGGCTTATGTCTTTTTGAAGAGTTTTCTGATTATTGCCGTGAACTGCTTTGTTTTCATTTCCGGCTTTTACAGGATCAAGTTTAAAATCAAGACCCTTCTCAGCTTATTTTTTCAGGCTGTCTTTTACTCTGTTGCCATCAATCTGGCTGTTGACTTACTGTCTTTAGAGTACATTAGTTATAAAATGTACATTAAAGCCATGTTCGCTGCTTTTTCAGGCATCTGGTGGTTTTTAACTGCTTACCTGGGTTTATACCTGCTAAGCCCGCTTCTGAACAATGCCATCGACACCTTTAATAAGCACCAGTTTTTGTTCATCCTTATCAGTGTCACCCTCATTAACAGTGTTTCCGGGTTCATGTTTGGGGCAGGCCCCATAGTAGGCACCAACAGTGGTTTTTCACTGATAAGCTTTGTACATATCTACCTGATTGCCCAGTACATCAGCAAATACGTCAACCTGGATAAGCTGACAAAATACTCCCCTGCAGTGTATGTAGTCTCTTCGCTGACGGTGTTCCTGCTTGCTATTTTTAGTATCACCCAAATGAGCCAGACAGGTATTGGAAAGATATATGCCTATAACAACCCGCTGGTGCTGATTGCGGCAGTTTCCTTTTTCTTTTTCTTCAAAAACCTCCGGTTCAGAAGTAGCTTCGTCAACAGCATATCACCGTATGTGCTGGGCGTATACCTGTTTCATGATCACCCGCTCACCCGAAAATATCTTATCGAGAACCTGTTCAACCTGAGCCAGCATCGCTCTGTTTGGCTACACTTCTTCAGCCTGCTTCTTATTACAGTGCTGGTTTTCTTTGCAGGCTTTATCATTGATAAAATCCGGGAAATTATCCTGACTCCTGTTACCCAGCGTATCATTCAAAAATTTAACCTTGCAAGAGTAGAGCGGGTTTTTTCTATGAAACCAAGCTGACAATAAAACAGCTTTATCTGTATAAGAGATAAACAAATACTTTAAGCAGGAATGTTACTGCGAAAGCCAGAGGACACAAGAGCCTGATAAATACTGATTAGCAACACTTTAGTTAACCCTATACAGATTGTCGCGTAAAAAATATTGTAATAAAATTGTTTCACGTATAATCCTATCAACATGGCAATAATAAAAATTATAGAAGTAATCGCAAGTTCAGAGAAGAGCTTTGATGACGCAACCCGAAACGCACTCGCAGAGGCAGCTAAGTCTGTTCAAAATATAAAATCTATTTATATTAAAGAAATGAACGCAAATGTGACAAACAACCAGATTGTGTCCTATGGCGTGAATGCTAAGATTTCTTTTGAAGTAAACAAGTTAGACTAACTGAAAACAACCAGACATTTCATAAAAGGCAATCTTACGGTTGCCTTTTTACATACACTGTTATTTCGCCTGCACCAACCTTTTACCATAGCTCCTGCTCCTGTCGGCAGCACATGCCAAACAGCAACTTCCTATAGTGCCTTTTCCCTCCTGCTTTGTTTGCATCCTCTGTTTTTGTAATTTTATATCCTTATGTTTTGTTACGCATACAACAGCATTTCTACACAACCCTGACATGCTCATCCTTTTCCTGTACAAGCAGGGCTAGCAGGAAAGGTATTTACTAAATCTACTTTTTACCTGGTTTCCCGCAGACCAGAGAACACATACACCTGATGGTAACTGAAGAAATCCTTAAAAGAAGGACATTTGCGATTATTAGTCACCCCGATGCGGGCAAGACAACCCTTACAGAAAAGCTGCTCCTCTTCGGAGGCGCTATCAATACAGCGGGAGCTGTAAAAAGCAATAAGATAAACAAAACAGCCACCTCCGACTTCCTGGAGATAGAGAAACAACGGGGTATATCGGTTGCCACCTCCGTAATGGGTTTTGAGTATGCCGGCTATAAGGTAAACATCCTCGACACCCCCGGCCACCGCGACTTTGCCGAAGACACCTACCGCACCCTCTCTGCCGTTGATAGTGTGATACTGGTGGTAGACAGCGTAAAGGGCGTAGAGGAGCAAACCCGCAAACTAATGCAGGTGTGCCGCATGCGCAATACACCGGTTATCATCTTCATCAACAAAATGGACCGGGAGGGCCGCGACCCTTACGAGTTGCTGGACGAACTGGAGCAGGAACTGAACATACATGTGCGGCCGCTAAGCTGGCCCATTGGTATGGGAGCCCAGTTTAAGGGAGTATACAATATCTATGAAAAAGAACTCCGCCTCTTTTCGGTGAACAAAACCAAAATGGCAAAGGATGTTGTCGAAATAGAAAATATAGATGATGCACAGGTAGACCAGCTTGTGGGGCCCAAATTCGCCGCGCAGTTGCGGGAGGATGTGGAGTTTCTGGAGGGGTACTATGAGAACTTCGACCTGGACCTTTACAGGGAGGCTTACCTGGCACCGGTCTTTTTCGGAAGCGCCATCAACAACTTTGGTGTGGGTGAACTGCTCGATACCTTTGTGAAAGTTGCCCCTTACCCGCAGCCCCGCGAGGCATCGCAGCGCGAAGTGATGCCGGATGAGGATGCTTTCAGCGGCTTTATCTTTAAGATACACGCCAACCTGGACCCCAACCACCGCGACCGCATTGCTTTCTGCAGGGTATGTTCGGGCAAGTTTGAGCGGAATAAGTTTTACTACCACACACGCCTCGACAAGAAGCTTCGCTTCTCCAGCCCTACCAGCTTTATGGCCAACGAGAAAACCCTGCTGGAGGAAGCATGGCCCGGCGATGTAGTAGGCTTGTATGATACCGGTTCCTTTAAAATCGGCGACACGCTTACAGAAGGTGAGCTGCTGCATTACAAAGGCCTGCCGAGCTTTTCCCCTGAGATTTTCAAAGAAGTGATCAACAGAGATCCGTTTAAGACAAAGCAGTTGGAGAAAGGCATCCGGCAACTGACGGACGAGGGGGTGGCACAGCTTTTTGTGCAGCAGCCGGGTAGCCGCAAAATCATTGGCACAGTGGGCGAACTGCAGTTCGACGTAATCAAATTCCGCTTGCTGCAGGAGTATGGCGCTACCGCCGATTTGCACAACCTCAACTACTACAAAGCCTGCTGGATAACTTCAGAAGACAAGGAGGCGCTGGCTCGCTTTATATCGTTCAAAGGCAGCAGCATCGCCTACGACAAAGACGAAAACCCGGTATTTTTCGCCGATACCGCCTGGGTACTGCGGTCGGTGCAGGAGTCTTACCCTGCTCTGAAATTCCACTTTACATCAGACTTTAAACTCGATGCTGCAGCAGAAGTGTATTAAGTAACTGATACTGCATTTAAAGCAAAAAGCCTGTACCTCCTAATCGAGGTACAGGCTTTTTGCTTTAAAACTTCATCCGCTGAATCCTGACGGCGTTTAGAATAGCGAGCAAGGCTACGCCTACATCGGCAAATACGGCCTCCCACATAGAGGCAACGCCTACAGCGCCCAGGAGCAGTACGGCTGCCTTCACACCGAAAGCCATTCCGATGTTCTGCCACACAACCTGCTTCGTCTTTTTGCCCACAGAGATGGCCGTCGCAATTTTAGAAGGCTGGTCTGTTTGTATCACCACATCAGCTGTTTCAATGGCAGCGTCGGAACCTAAGCCCCCCATCGCTATACCCACATCCGAAAGCGTAATGACGGGGGCATCGTTAATACCGTCTCCCACAAAGGCCACTTTCTTTTGCTGTGCTTTCAACTCTTCTACCTTAGCTACTTTATCCTGAGGTAACAGGCCACCATAAGCTTCGTCTAACTGGAGCTCTTTCGCCACTTTCTGCACAATACTGTCTTTGTCGCCGGAAAGCATCACCAGGCGTTTGATGCCCAAACTACGTAGCGCCTTAACAGCAGCAGTTGCATCTGCCTTTATTTTATCAGCAATTACAAGGTGGCCGGCGTAGCTGCCATCTATGGCTACAAGCACTGTTGTATCTGGTATGGCATCGATGGATGTATCATAAGTCACCCCAAACTGGCGCAGCAGCTTTCCGTTTCCGGCCAGCACCTCGCGGCCATTTACCAGCCCCTTCACGCCATGGCCAGGCACTTCCTGCACCTGCGTTGCCTGTACTTCTGGCTTGCCTGCATACGCAGTTACAGCCTGCGCCACCGGGTGCGTAGAAAGGCTTTCCACGGCTGTTACATAGCTTAGAAACTCCTGCTCATCTGGGCACAGCGTACTTACTTTCTGCACCTCAAAAACACCTTCTGTCAGGGTTCCGGTTTTGTCCATCACCACGGTGTCCAGTTGCGTTACCTGGTCGAGGAAGTTAGCTCCCTTAAACAGAATACCATTACGCGAAGCAGCTCCAATACCTCCAAAGTAACCCAGCGGAATAGACACCACCAGAGCACAGGGGCAGGAGATGACCAGGAACACAAGGGCTCTGTAAAACCAGTCGCCGAACACGTAGGTGTCTACAAAAAAGTAAGGAAGCAACGTAATGCCCAGCGCCAGGAAAAACACAATAGGTGTATAAACCTTGGCAAAGCGGGTAATAAATTTCTGAGTTTTTGCCTTGCGCCCACTTGCCTGCTCAATCAGCTGCAGTATTTTAGACAGGGCGCTATCCTCGTAAGCAGCCGTCACCTGCAGGGTAGCCGCTGTGTTCAGGTTAATCATACCTGCCAGCACTTTATCGCCCTGCCGCTTTGTATCGGGCTTCGCTTCTCCGGTGAGTGCTGCTGTGTTAAAGGCAGCTGCGTCTGACTGCAGTTGTCCGTCCAGGGCTACTTTCTCCCCTGGCCGCACTAACATTGTTTCTCCTACTCTAACCTCTTTGGCAGGCACACTGGTCACTCCGCTTGCTGTCTGCAGGTTTACCATGTCCGGTCGGTTGTCAATAAGGTCCCGGATGGACCTTCTGGAGCGGATAACGGCTGCTTCCTGAAAGTGCTCTCCTACCACGTAGAACAGCATCACCGCCACACCCTCTGCATATTCACCTAAGTAAAAAGCGCCGAGCGTGGCCACCGTCATCAGCAGGAACTCATTGAAGAAGCTGCTTCGTGCGCTCCTGATGGCATGCCACACCACGCGCCAGCCCACCAGTACATAAGCCACCCCAAATGTCAGGAACCTGATTAGGCCCGTGAACCAGGCAACATCGAAATAATCCAAGGCAATACCCGTTACCAGGAGCACAAAACTCACGATAGTGGGCAGGTATGATTCCTTCGCCTCTTCCTGTGCCTCTTTCACCTGGCCGGAGGAGGCGGCACACGCCCCACCGGAGCAACAGCTGTCCATGTCCGGCCCCGGCGCCTCGGCTGTTCTGGGCGAGGTTATCTCTAATGGTTTGAATTCTGTTTCTATATCTGCTTTATTGTTCTTCATAAGTATATCTTCTTCCCGCTTGTCACCCTCTGTTAATTGTACGTATTCCTTTCCGCTTCCGCTACCAAGGCCTGTTTACATCATGCTGCAGAGAAAACAAGGGATTATGAATCTGCTTTCTATCTATAAACAAAGATACTCCTCTTCTCTGCGTGATTGGTTACACAATTCTAAATCAAAATTGCATATTTTACCGCCTGCTCTTAACTGCCCACGCATAGCCAATGCAAAAATACTGCCTTAACACGCTCATAAGCCAAGCGGAAATCATAGCAGCACGGTATCAGTTTTACCAAAACAAGGTTTTGTTCAACTCTTACTAAATTATACAAATAAAGGCCCTCCGTATAAACCTGTATAAATAGAGCATAAAACACTAAAAATTAGTTCAGCGGGTATACCTGGTCAACCACATCTTCTGGAAAAAGTAAAATAATACTTATACCCCTGTGGTAAACCCATCAGGCATAAAGCAAATTAGGAGTCCTATGAAACTGGGCTGCACTTGGTTTGTACTGATATTTTTGGGAAGATATTGAATTTAAAGAAGGGAAAATCAGGATGAAAAGCATACAACAAGTTATCATTTTACTAACCATGTTCTTTTTCTCCTGTGAGAAAGAGGAGCAGGAAACCACTACAGGAAACACTCAGGAACTGCCCGCTGCAGCTGTTCATGCCTTGCAAACGGAAGCAGATATAGATGTACTCCTGAACGAAATAGGCGATGACCGGGTGGTATTGTTGGGAGAAGCCACGCACGGCACTTCAGAATTTTATACCTGGCGCGCCGCAATAAGCAGGAGGCTCATAGAAGAAAAAGGCTTTTCTATAATCGCTGTGGAAGGCGACTGGACAGATGCCTATACGCTGAATAACCACATCAGCAGCAACAGCAATGCCGCTACAGCAGAAGAAGCACTCCTGCAAGGCTTTGACCGCTGGCCCACCTGGATGTGGGCGAATGAAGAAATAGCGGACCTGGCAGAATGGCTACAAGCGTATAATGCCGGAAGAGCCGCGGAGGCACAGGTTGGGTTTTATGGATTGGATGTATATGGCATGTGGGAGTCTTTAGACGAGGTAACAGAATACCTGGAGAACACAGACCCCGCCGCGGCTCAGACTGCACGTGAAGCAATAAGTTGTTTTGCCCCCTATAACCAAAACGAAAACGCCTATAGCAGTGCTACCCGCGCCTCGTCTGAAAACTGTGCCGATGAACTGGCCGCGCTGCTGGAAGCTGTGCAGAACAGGGTGGCAGCTGCGTCTCCCCGGGATGAAGCCGCTTTCAATGCTTTACAGAACGCCATGGTAGCCGTAAATGCAGAACGCTACTACCGCGCTGCCGCCGTGAGTAGTGCCCAGTCCTGGAACATCCGCGACGAGCACATGATGGGCACCATTGACCGGCTGCTGGAACAGCATGGCCCCGATGCTAAAATTATAGTCTGGGAACATAACACGCACGTAGGCGACGCGCGGGCTACCACTATGGCAGATAACGGCATGGTAAACGTAGGCCAGCTAACGCGGGAAGAGTACGGAGAAGAAGAAGTGTACATTGTTGGGTTTGGCACGTATAGCGGAACAGTGATGGCGGCCCAAAGCTGGGGAAGCGCCACACAGGTGATGAACGTGCCAGAGGCACAGTCCGGCAGTTGGGAATGGATGCTGCACAGGCACGGACCGTCAGACAAAATCATACTCCTGGATGAGCTCCGCCGGCAACAGCTATTTATGCAGCGGATTGGCCACCGGGCCATCGGGGTAACCTACAACCCGGGTGATGAAACAGGAAACTATGTTCCGTCTGTGCTGCCTGAGCGGTATAATGCCTTTATTTTTATAGACCAGACGGAGGCGCTGCATCCTTTGCAGTAGTGAATGCACTAGATGCTGAACATCTTCTTAAACATCCAAAGAACAGCGACTATGAGTAAATATGCCATTGCCATACACGCAGGCGCAGAAACTGTAAAGCCAGAGACGATAAGCCCTGAGAAGGAAAAACAATTCAGAGAGGGCCTGCAACAAGCGCTGCAGGCAGGGTATGACGTTCTGGAAGGAGGCGGCAGCGCCCTTGATGCCGTGGAGGCAGCCGTAAGAAGCATGGAAGATTTCCCGCTCTTTAATGCTGGCCGGGGTGCCAACCTGAACGAACAGGGAGAAACTGCCTTCGATGCGGCCATCATGGATGGAAAAAACCTGAAAGCCGGTGCTGTCTGCAGCATACACTATGTTAAATACCCTATTACCCTGGCCCGTGCCATCATGCAGGAAAGCAAGCATGTGCTGTTGTCGGGAGAAGGAGCCGAAGCCTTTGCCTTGAGCCAGGGGCTCGAGATGGAGGCGCCGGAATACTTTGTTACTGAGGAGAGAACAAAAAAGTGGAAAGACAAACTGGAGGAACAGCTGACTGGCCAGCATGACACTGTAGGCGCTGTAGCCGTAGACAAGGCCGGCAATGTGGCGGCAGCCACCTCTACAGGAGGACTCTCGTTTCAGCACAAAGGGCGGGTGGGCGACAGCCCGATAATTGGTGGCGGCACATATGCGCACAACTCCTACTGCGCCGTTAGCTGCACGGGGGAAGGCGAGCCTATCATGAAGGGTGTGCTGGCGCATGAGGTATATGCGCAGGTTAAATACGCCGGGAACTCATTGCAGCATGCCTGTGAGGAGGCAATCAAAGTAGATGACGATAAGCTGCAGGGCGATAAAGGCATCATTGCGGTATCCCCCACCGGAGAAGTTGCCATCGCCTTTAACACGAACCAGATGAAACGCGCCTATCGTATACAAGGTGGGGAGTCTGTCGTGGCTGTCTGGAAAGACGACACTGACTAAAAAGCAGTTACACCCTCAGGAAAGAGAACATGGTGCAAACATGAGTAAACTGACCACATCCACCTATAAAAGAGAAGCTACGTTTACCAGCAGCATCGCTTTTCTCCCGGCTGTTATCTCTACAGCCTTTCTTCTTCTGGCGGTGGGCAGCTTATATTTCGAGTCGCTGCCCCTTGCGTTGGCTATAGAGCGGAGACTGCCCTCCCTGCTGGTACCACAAGAAGATAATGCCCGGCTCATACTGAGCACCATTGCTAGCGGCATTATCTCCTTAACCGTGTTCAGCTTCTCGATGGTAATGATTGTGCTGAGCCAGGCTTCAAGTAACCAGTCTCCCCGGGTAATTCCAGGTTTAACAACGGTAAAATATCACCAGGTGGTGCTTGGCTTTTATATTGGCACCATCATCTATACCTTGCTCCTGCTGCTCAACTTCAAAACGGAGAACGGAGGAGGAGAGGACGATGTACCAGCCATTGCAATTTTACTGGCAATGACATTCGCGGTTGTCTGTCTCGTGCTGTTCGTGTACTTTATCCATTCTATTTCAAAGGCAATACAGGTTGATAACATCATAAACAGTGTCTTCAGGAAAGCAAAAAATGCGTTGTCCCGTGAAAATGAGTTGGCTAACAGAACCAAAAGTTCAGAAGTAGAACAAGTCAGGGCGCTTACCTATACCTTGAAAAACGACGGAAATGGCTACTTAAAGCGCATACAACTAACAGAACTGAAGCAACTTGCTAAGGAGCACGATCTGCAGCTGGAAATACTAGTGGAAGTAGGGGCGTTTACAGTGGAAGGTACGCCCCTGATGCGCCTTTCATCTGACCCAAAGGAGCATGCAGAACTTACACAGCAGTTGCAGGACTGCTTTGACCTGAGCGAAGAAGAGGTAATAATGGAGGACTATGAGCAGGGAGTCAAGCAGATCTCAGAGGTGGCTGTTAAGGCGCTAAGTCCGGGCATCAACGACCCGGGCACCGCCCTGAAAGCGATTGACTTCCTGACACTCCTGTTCATTTACCGGGTACAGAGCGAAGAACGGAACTGCCTGCTCGATGCGGAAAACAACCTGCGGGTAATTGAGAAAAAAATTACGCTGGATGAGTTACTGCACCGTTACCTGAGCCCTATCAGAACGTATGGGAAAGGTGATTTGCAAATAAATATTCGCCTCTTAAGGTGCTTATATAACCTGCTTCACCAGAGCCCCTACAATGCGCATGAAGAGGTAATCGCGAAACACGCCCTCGCAGTGGTATACGATGCAGACAAAAACATCGAGAACCTCATAGACAGAGGCCGGCTGAATGAAGCAATAACAACCTTCAATGCTATTGCCCCGCCCCGCTACCAGCTTCACTTGTTAGATGTAGAAGATGTTTTTTGTTGATTGAATTATGTAAGTCACATGTCCTCGTACGGACAGGTTGCTACCAGCCCGAACGTAAAATTATAATAAGAGCACAACTGTTGCCGGCTCAGATAATGCGTCAGGAAGGTTAAGGATTTACCGTTTTCGAACATACCCTTTTATCAGCTGCAAAACTCCTGAGTGAGCAGCAAAGGGGTGATGGTCTCCTAACCTGATGACCTTAAAACCTAAGCGCTGCCAAATTGCCTCATTCTCTCTGTCCGTTACCTCCAGCTCCTGCCAGCTCCCATGGCCATACGTGGGCATCCATACTGTTTTATCCTGCTCTCCCCTTATCTCCACGAGCGCGTTGTTATAGGACGCAAAATACCATTGCCGCAGCCGTTCTTTCTCGTCGTCCACGTAAATCAGCGGGAGAGGATTGCGGATAACCTCAAAGCCAAGCCGCTCCAAAACTTCCGCAATATTATCAAATACCTCCGGCGTGGCCAGTTCTGTGGTGGCGTTACCCAACAACTCCGAAGCCACCTGCGGGTCGCCGACCAACACCCGGTACCTGCCGTCTCCGTTCCGGCCTGCCAGCGTCAGAAATAAGTTCAGGTAAGACGTGGGCTGGGAGGTTCCTTCCTTGTTCCGCTGGTAAATTATTTCTGTCCATTTTTCTCCGTCTCTATAGAATTCCCTTTTCCTCTCTGACGGTATTTGCAAGGCACTGCCAACAAAGAACAAAGCCCTTTCCTGGTCGAGGTACCGCTGGAATGGCTCTATAAGCGCCTTGCCGGCAGAAAGTGTTTTGGTTTGCGGCACCAGTTCGTTTAAATCCAGGAAGGTATCTACGGCATGGTCAGCACCCAATAGGAAGAAATTATCCCCGACAAGAATGTTTCCGCTTTCAAAATAGAGTGGCACTTTAATACGCTCCCACCCAAAGTGCCTGCTGGCATGGTAGCAAACGTATTCATCAGCAGCTTTCCGGTTCGTGTGGGGCTGCACCATGTATACTTTTTCATCTTTTGCATCCACCACCATTGTATACTCATCTTCCGACCATGCGGCTTTTTCGTATTGCGCCGGAACAGTATAGATAGTGGCACGTGCCAGCAGATTATGTTCTTCCAGCCATTCCTGTAAAATACCTTCCACAGAAGCCTGTATCATGATGTAAAGCTTTGTATCAGCGGGCAGCTTCAGGAGCAGATCCTGGTTTGCCTTCCACAGCGGGTTGTCCTGCCCCTGCAGCGCAAATGCCGGCATGTTTAGCACAAGCGCATCCAGCGCACCATCTGCGCTGGGTATCAGGCAAGGGTCTGAAGGCAGCGTCATATACTCCTGCAGAACGCTTATTGCTACACAATGCCGGCGAAACTCGTTCTGATTCAGATCCGGCGTGGCACTTTCTGCCAACCTCGCTATTTTAGGATAATGCCTCGTTTTCACCTGCTCTTCTAAATGCTGCATATTATTCCTCCCTTCACTTAAAACTACTTTCTCCTGCCACAAGACCTTTTCTTCCGGCCCAAAACCACAACACAATAAGTATCACCTCCCCCACCGCATCCAGCAGGTACACATCCCAGATAACATCGGATAAGGCATAATAAACATCGATGCCTGTCAGGCCCGCCGCACTGGCAATACCCAGCCATTTTATCTCCTGCGTTACCTGTTTCCGTAAACCAGCCGCTAACAGCACACCACCTATCACTGTAATGAGCACGCTCACTGTGTACAGCAGCCAGATATCCTCTTTCGGACCTGTTACCCAAAGGAAGCTGCGCAAATGCACGAAAGGCCACACACCGGTTAAAAACCAATAGGCTCCCTGTATAATAGCAACTAAACTCAGGTCAGGTCTCATGAATGATGTTTGTGGGGCTTTAAGCTTCTATTTTAAGCGTGTAACTGGTCGAAGGTAGGGATGGTGTAGCACTCGTCCTTAGATAACAGGTGTACCCTCATGTCCCGGACAGTAAAGGCCTCCCCTGTACCAATCTCGTGAATATTGGTGTCTGTAATCCCCATTCCGTCTACCACCGTTATGAGTCCGCTCCCTATTACCCGTATATGCTTCCCCTCTGTTACATAAATAGCAGTGTCCGACTCCAGGCCTATGCCAATACAACCCGGGTTTGTAGCGATGCATTGCGACATGCGCACGATACGGCCCCGCTCGATAAAGTGCGTATCAATAGCAATGTTCTTGAGGAACTCCAGGCCTGTTGTAATCCGGACATCTCCTTTGATGTACCCTTCCTTCGTTTCCCCTTCATAAATCATAGGAGTAGACATGGCCGTTGCACCGGCACTTGTGCCTGCAATGATGATATCCTCATCGTAGGTAAACCGCTCTTTCATGAGTTCCAGCACAGATGTGCCACCCAGAATAGAGGTTAACCGCAGCTGATCGCCCCCTGGGAACATAATGCCCGCTGCCCGCTCTACTATATCACAGAATTCTTTGTTTCTTGCATCAGGGCGTTTCCTTATATCAATCACCTCTATGTTCTTTACACCCAGCTCCTGAAACACTTCCCTATAATCCTGGGCAATCTCCGCGGGCACAGTAGAGGCTGTAGGCACGATGGCTATCATGGGATTCTCTCCTTTTAGCTCACTTACCAGGAATTGCAGGATTTCCTTTTTCTCAAAGTTCACATTCCGTGACTGCTCCTCCGTCAGCTCCTTTTTGCCCTTGTCCTCGTGCCCGCCAATAGCGAGCAGGCGTCCTTTTGGCACCGGAGCCTCTTGTTTATCCTTATGTCGGTCTGATACTTTCTTCTTTGCCACAGTCTCAGTATATTAAGTAGGTTGTCATCTTATTAAATTAATCATCAAGGTTTTTGATAGCTTACTACGTGGGCTGAGACACTATTTTTATTCGTTGGTTTTCGGGTGAAGTTTGCCCAACCCTCCCGCCTGGATTGCTGCGGCACCCACATCATCTCCATCTCTACTTTTTCCACCTCCTCTCCGGCCTCCTGCAGCACCAATTCTACCTTCACGGCCTCTGCGGTTATGGCCCCATCATTATGCACCAGCACATGGTACCGGTTCGGCTGCTGCGGAGTAGGTTCCGGCTGTACCTCCACCCGTATCTCCGGCGAGGAAGGCGTATAGGTATAGGCCTGGTACCCCAGGTAACCTATAACAGTAGTCACCAGCAACAGGCTTAGCCAGAACACCGCCCACTCCAGCAGGTTTTTCTGGTCTTTTACCTCCTGTTGCTTCTTATGATTACCGTTGTCATCCATCTAAATTTATTTTATGAGCAGCCGCCCAGCTGAGGCGCCCAGTGTTGCAATTACACCCAGCGTAATACACTGGGAAAAGGCAATCCAAAAGCTCATATTATCAAAGCGCCCAAAAAACCACAGGGCAAAGGCTGAGGCGGTAAGGGCCACTAGGTAAGAGAGGCAGGCATCGAAGGCTACATCAAACACCAAAACTCCGGATAACCTGACAGGGGTGCCTTTAAAGTCACTAAAATAGATAACGATAACACTTAGCGCCAACGACAGGATGGCCATAAACAGAATCTGAATCGGCTTTGCCTCCACCGCAATCAGGAGCACTTCCTCTGTAGGGGCCACGTTACCTCCAACCAGTATAGCGCCACAAATAGACAACACAACGGCTGCCATAGTGCCTGTCGCCCCTTTTTCATCTTTCTCAGGGCTGTCATAGCCTTTGTCGGGCCTTTGCGGGTCCCCTTGCCTGCCTATGCCCAATTGCGCCGTACCCACAGACACTCCAATCGACACAGCCATCGCCTCTATCACAACCTTGCCCATTATTTCCTGGACAGACATGCCGTCGAAATCAATCCGGCCCAGCATCAGCAGCATCAAAAAGGACAGGGAAAAACCTATTCCCATCTCCTCCACAGAATCCACGAAGACGCTGCGCCACGACACATCGGGGCGCATGCCGGCAAAACGGTTGTAGCCCAGTAGCAGCAGGTATGTTACCACTATCAGCACGATAAGGTCCAGGGAGGTGACGATAAAGCCGGACCACCACACCTCCATTGTGTACAGCAACGGAAAGCTGAACAGCAAACCACCGGCTATACCGCGCGCATACTCTTTCAGCGACTGCGATATCGGCCTGTTCATGCTGGTCTGCTGTTGCTTTTGCTCCATTTGCCTTAATCTGTCTTTGTTCTTACCCCGCAAACGTTATCGTAAGTCCTGGTATAGCAATAACTGCTTCTCTCAGCCAAAAAATTGCACAAATAAGTCTTACAACCGTATTTTCGTTACCAAGGAATAAGGTGTGTGGATTTACGTTGGCCGGTTTCAAGAGTTAAATATTGTGTACAATATCAGTACTTACACCTATCAAGCACACGGTTAAATACTGAATTTAGCTCTATATCCTTCCTTAGTATGGCAACTCTTACTCTCAGCTCAAAGCATATTACACAGCCAATAAAATGAAAGAAGCCTGCAATATGCAGGCTTCTTTCATTTGAACACAAGAACATCTAATACTTGCAGAACGTGTTAAAACTAAACTTAATTGAACTAAAACTATATACTATGAAAAACTATTTACTATGAGATCTGTTGAGCTCCTGGTCTATTCAATATTTTTATATAATTAGGTAAGGCTAAGGCTCGTTGCCCGCGTCTGGTGCCTGAGAGTGCTCGTTTGCTTTCCCATAGTTATAGAGAATAAAATCACTATATGAAGAAGCGCCAGTTTTCTTGTCAGACTTGTTTTCATCCATGGCCACTCCATGAGACTTGGGAGCGTAACCACCGCCAGACTTATGCATGCTTTCATCAACCTTGATGAAACCTGTTCTCTTTAAGGGTGGGCACATCTGATTCCCGTCATGCGCCATCAGGTTCTTATTTCCATTTACTGCATGCTTTTCTGCGCTACTGTAAATAATGCTTGTTAGGTTTATCTTTGATGTGCTCATAAAGTTTCCTCTTTTGTTGAGCGGGTGCATCGATGCTGCCAGATGCTGTTTCGTGCTGCAACACGTTACAGGAAGGGTGGTTCTGAAGAGAACGATATGTTTAGCAAGACGTAAGGAGGGCCATCCTCAGCACCCGTTTAAGTTTGGCCGCTCCTTAGTCTTGTAAAAACATAGCATTTTAAAAACTAATGCGTCAGATTAATGGCGCTGCTTTTAATTGCTTTATTTGTCTAAATTTACGGCTTATCTGCCTTCGGGTCAAGCACACCAGGCGTTATTAAGTATTTCCGCTTTCAAAATACCGTAATAACGCAGCCTTCCTGCGTAGCTGTTTTTAATTCCTGCTATTTATACCATTCTATTTTTAGCAAAACCTTAAAATGGAGCCAGCACCCCAATATGGCCTCTGCTTCCCTCCAACGCAGGCTGGAAGAGTAGCCAAACTGTATACAGCAATTGGAAAGGGTAAATGAGGTACTGGCGCAACACCTCCATCAGAACCGCCTGCTTCAGAACTATATCCCACAAACACGCCAGATCCGTAGGCGCGAAAGAACTCTCTCACATCAGGCAATGAACACATTGTTGCGCTGGGGCTATCATTAGCCGATGTTTACTTTGCGCAGCAGCCAATTGGTATGGTAAAGAAAAGGTGCAAAGAGATACGTAGGCATACCGTATAAAGTGGTAGTTTAATTGTATTAGTAACCAATAGTATCGCTTAAGGAAGCCATAACAGAAAGAAGGCCGTATAGACTGGAAACGGCTGTTATTAAGTGCACAGATACTTTTGGTTGGTTAAGCTATCTGATAAGTCACTGCCAGTATAGGAAGAAGTCCTGTACCTGGAACAGACCTAAAAAAGCTAAGAATGATGTGGATGCTGATAAATGGGTGCTTGAGGCAGTCTACATCATATAGCTATTATAGAAGGGCCTTTATTCTTCAACTTAAGTTGGGAGTGAAGGCCCTCTTTTTTGTGCTTTCTGTACGATAAGACTCCCTTTTTAACGCATGCCAGGGTGATGTTTGGCTCAACAAAAGTAAGATGTGAAAAGGCTCATTTTAAGTTTCGCAGCCTGCACGGCGAAACTTAAAATGAGCCTTTTCAGGTTTGCCTCCTTCACTAGTTCAAAGGGGAGTAAAAATTTGCTCTTAGGAGTCGATACTGATATAGCCGTTCTGGATGGCGTACTTAACGAGGTTAGCCGTGTTTTTGGCATTGGTTTTTTCAAGTATGTTTTGCCGGTGCGTTTCGATGGTGCGCTTACTTGTAAACAGTTTATCAGCTATCTCTGCATTGGTGAATCCCTCAGCAATCAAGCCCAATACCTCTAATTCGCGCTTGGACAGCACGTTGCCGCCGCGGCTTGGCTTATCTGAATCCTCTTCGGGAGTCGACGATTTGTGAAGGAACTTAATGGCTAAATCTGCACACATAAACTGGCTGCCGTTCGCAACTAACTTAATGGCTGATCGGAGTTCGGCTTTACCTGTGTTCTTCAGAATATACCCTGCCGCACCATTCTCCATCATTTTTTGAACAAATGGCTCGCTGTTCAGCATCGAGAGCGCCAACACTTTTGTATCGGGGAAGCGCTCGGCTACCTGCTTTGTCGCTTCGTAGCCATCCATTACAGGCATGTTAATGTCCATTAGCACTACATCCGCAGGTGTGTGCTCCAGCAAATCCAATAATTCCTTACCATTTGAAGCCTCTCCTACCACAACTGTTTCTTCATCGTCTTCTAATAAAGACCTTAGCCCCTCTCTGATAATATTATGGTCATCTGTCAGTACTACTCTTATCAAATTGTTCTCTCCCATTTTAAATTCTCCTGTTGAAGCTCTATAAAACTCTTTTATACTTTTACTAAAAATAGTTCAGGCGTAAAACATTCTGATTCCTATTTATAGTTTGATGCTTCTTCTGAACCGTGCCCTTACAAACTCTATACGTATGCTCCGTAGTTCCCGTACACTTTTTATGCAAACATTTAAATGATTTATGGTAATATATACCTACTACTCCAGTACGCACTAATCCCGTAGGTTTTTTAGCCATCAGGCCCACTGCCTTACCCTGAGGCGGCTGCGGTTTCAAACAAAATAAGCTGGTAAAGTAAAGAGCGGCATCAGGGCTCAAGAGACAGCACCACCTTTATTTTTGAACCCGTGTTTTCTTTGCTCATAATATCCAGTTGCCCGTTCAGCAATTTAACCCAGTTTGTAATGCTGTAGAGCCCAATGCCCTGCCTTAATCTGTCTTCCTGTTTAAATCCGTTTCCGTTATCGCTGACGCAGATCACTAGTTTGTCATTCTTCTGCTCTATCTCAATCTCTGCTTCGGTGGCGTTGGCGTGCTTCAGCACGTTATTTATCAGTTCCTGTGTAATACGGTAGGTAACCAGCTCCACATTTTCCTCCAGTTGCGTGCTCACCTCGTACGTGGCAAGCGAAATTGTAAGCCCCGCCTTCGAGAGCTTCTCACAAAGCTCCCCCAGCGCTATTTTCAGCCCGAAATCTTTTAATATGGCAGGAGTTAGTTCGTAAGAGAGGTTGCGGGTACTGTCTATGGCTTCCGCTAAAAGCTGATCTATATGCTGCCTTATTCTATAATTTTTATCCTGTACTATATCCTCTATTTCCAGCTGATTTACATACAGCCTGATGCCATACAGCAGCTGGCCCAGGCCGTTGTGCATCGCTTCTGCTATGCGTTTACGTTCATCCTCCTGCGCCTCGAGTATGGCATTCACGACCATCTTTTGCTGCAACAGGTTCTGGGCAATAGCTTTATCTTTGTTCTTCAGGCTTTCCGTTATGTCGTGCACCACAATAATGCCGCCTATAAGCTCCCCCTTCTGATCAAAATTAGGGACAACTTTAGCATCATAGTAGCCCTCGCGGTTCATGAAAGGAATGTTACGCAGTTGGGTATGTTCTCCGTTCAGGGCTCTGTCAATCTTCTCTGCCAGTTCCGAATGCGCTAATGCAGGAAACACCTCCCTGAACTTTCTCCCGATAACTTCCTCACGTTTGATTCCTGTAAATAGCTCGACCGTTCTGTTCCATGCGGTGTAGGCACCATCTTTATCAAAAGCACTGATGCCGTCTGTTGCGTGCTCAATAATGCTATCTTTAAATTCTTTCTCCAGCCGTGCCACCCGTTCAGCTTCTTTTCTTTCTGCTATTTCCTGCCGCAGGACAATGTTTGCCTGCTCAAGGGCCAGGGCCGTCAGCTTCTGCTCATTTATATCGGCAAAAGTCATGACTAAACCATCCTCCAGCTTCACAGCCACCAATTGGTACCAGGCCGGTCGGTGATCATAGCCATAGTACAGTGTTTCATACAAGACCTCACCGGTATCTACTGTCCTGATGCACTTGTCCAGCAATCCTGACTCTTTAAAACTAGGTAGTACCTCGAGTAATGTCATGCTCTGTAGTTGCTCTGCTGTTTGCTGCAGCATCGCCTGTGCCTGCCTGTTCACATGCAGAAAACTGAAATCAACTATCCTTTTTTCCTGGTCTCTGATAGCCCTTATAGCCCCGATACCGCTGGTTGAACTATTCAGGACAGCGTTTAACAGATTCTCCTTCTCTTTAACATCCGTTATTTCCCGGCTTATGTTCAGCACTGTTTTTACACGCCCGGACGCGTCTAACTCGGGAACCGAAATGGAGTAATAGTGCTTTCTTCCTGCTGGCGAATTCAGGGAGACATATCTTGTTTTTTGTTGTCCAGTCTCAAACACATGTCTAAAGCTCGCCATAGCGAATCTGGCAAATTCCTCAGGCAACCCCAATTCAGCGTATGTCTTGCCCAGCAATTGACCGGGGCTAAGCCCGAGTTTCTTTTGCGCACTGCTATTCGCAAAAATAAAGCGCAGTTCATGGTCGAAGCGGGAGATCGCATCGGGGGTGTTTTCTACAAGCGACCGCCATTTCTCCTCGCTTTCTTTCAGCGCCGTTTCTGCCAGTTTTCGTTCCTCTACCTCCCTCAGCAGCCGCTGGTGGCTTCCATGCAACGCCAGGTTTTTCTGCTTTACCTCCGCTTCCGCCTGCCTCAGAGAGGTAATATCCTGTGCAGTACCTATCAGGCGGGCGCTCTTACCGGCCTCCGTCACAAAACGCCCGATGTTATGGATATAGCGTGATTCCCCGCAAGGCAGCACATAATGCATCGTAAAAGCATAGTTTTCCCTGTTTTGCAACGCATGGTGTATGATACGCTCCACCCTTTCCCGATCCGTTGGGTGCGTGTGGCTGACAATACCGCTGAAGTTCAGGGCTGCATCTCCGGGCTGGTAGCCGTGGATGTAGTACATCTCATCCGTCCACTCCATTTCATCGGCTTCTATATCATAGCTGAAGCTTCCGATGCTGGCAATAGACTGCGTTTCGCGGAGTAGCATCTCGCTACACAGCAGTTTTTTTTCTGCAACATTCTGTAGCTGCTTATTCTCACGCCCATTTGCCTCTGCCACACGGTTCCGCCTCACCCTTTCAGCCGATTCTCTGGCAGTTTCAGTTCTATTACCAGCTCCTGATTTACTCATTTTAAATTTCCGTTAAAGCAGATAAATAGAAGCAGGCTAGCCAGCGACCACTACCACACTACACATTTAGACAAAAGCAATGTTCAGTTACTTTTCCTCAGCCTGCATCTTTATACCCCCTATAAAGTTACGCGTATTAAGAACAAGCTATTGATGATACCGGATGAATCATACTTTAAAGATCACAATTAAGTATTTACCGCTCCGTATTTTACCACCTCCCTACGCATATTTCACCTTTGTGCAGCGGTAGCAGCCTCTATTGCCTGTTTGGTTGTTAGATAAGGAAATTCATATTTATTATATCCAGAATATATACTTTATACTGACAACATGCTGCATGCAGGCTGTTCTACTGGTGAAACCTCTTTACCCTCTCCTTCTTATACGCTGCTTATAAACAGCTATAGTAAGCCAGAAAGCGTAAACAGGCACAACTACAGAATAAAATCAGCATATGAAAATAAAACGGACAGAGACGATATACAATGGTTTCTATACTTTCAGGAAAGTAATATTAGAAGATAAGGGCGAAGAGATTGAGCGTGAACAGTTCGACAGCGGTGGTGCTGCGGCGGCACTGCTATACGACACCACACAGGATAAGTACATTTTTGTGAAGCAGTTCCGCTACAGTGCCGAAACCGATTTAGTAGAGGTAGTGGCCGGTGTTGTAGAAGACAACGATCCTGAGAAAACAATATTAAAAGAAATAGAAGAAGAAACAGGGTATAAAGCTGACCACATAGAGCATATATGGGACTTTTTCACCTCTCCCGGCGCCTGTACCGAGGTGGTGCACCTTTATTATGCGGAGGTAAGTGCCAAAACTGAAAAAGGTGGCGGTTTAGATGATGAGCACGAAAACATTGAGATAATTACCCTAACTGAAGAAGAATTGCTAAGCCACCCCTTAAGCCACCCCTTACGGGACGCCAAAACCATTATTGCCGTGCAATGGCTGGCAGCCCGCCTCGGGAAAATCCCGCAAAAGCAGGAAACTTCTATAAAGAAGTGATGTATGGGATGAACTGCAAGTGTAGCATGAAGCTGCGCTGCCCTCAACCATACCACCTCAGCCAATTTTCCGGATAGCCAGGGCGATATCTGTCACAACAGCAGGAATTACTATGCTCAGGCTTCCCTGGATCGTATTCAGCGCCTCTTCCTGAAGTATCGGCCTGCCTTCAGCGGTACTCCACATCGTGAAGCGGTACTTTCCTTCCGACATGCCGGGTACCTTCAAGCCTACCTCAATGGGCGGCACTGTTTGCTTGAACGTTCCTTCGCGCTTGCGTACAGTGTCTGTGCGCAGCACCCACACGACTGCCTGCTCCTCATCAGCACAGGCGAACACAGTTACTGCAGCAGTATTTGTCTGCACTTCATAGTTCAGGTTCTTACGCCTGAAGTGCTTCCAGTCGATGAGGCTGGCGAAAGCGGCCATACTTTTCTGGGCGCGGCGCATGCCGTGTGTCAGGACGTGCGGATGGCGGTTTGGCCAGCGCATACCTCCTCCGGCACCACCAGAGGCAAAGTGCGCCCACTGCATGTGGCGGAAGTACTCATCGTCAAAAGGCTCCGGCAGCGTTTTTTTGCGATCTTTGAAGGCGTGGATCGGGCCATGTTCGCTGTCAAAAAATGGTCTCGCCTTATTCACATGCTCCAGCGCCTCCCGCACCAGCCGCCCCGTCACGATGGCGGACCATAAGGTATCTTTGGGATTGTTGATGGTGGCCGCATCATAAAAATGGGTAGTGGCGAAATCGAGGTTAGGGTGACGGAAAATAGCATCCGCTACCTCCGGGTTCTCGTCCAGCACCGGCCCGTAAAGCGATACAGTCTGCGGATGGCTACGGCCGTACAAACGCATTTCTATTTCCCGCAGGTGCTCGCTTATATCTTTAATGAAACTATGGAAAACATCGGTTCTGTTGTTGGCATGGGCCGGGTGTATCTCGTTCCACAGGTCCCAGGCAAACAGAACGCCACTTCCGCCCCAGCGTTCCGCCACAAACGTGATCCTGTCTTTGATAAACTTTCGCGTATCAGTACACAACAGCCACTGCGGCCTGTCGCTGCACGGCCCGCCGTTCTTTTTGTTGTACGGGTGGTGCTTCCACCTGATCCACATCCAGAAAGTATCCACGGGCGTGAGCAGGATGCGGAGCTTATATTTGCCGCAAAGTTCAAACAGGTCGTCCCAGAGGCGCACCATGTTGGGCGAGAATGTACCGGCTGGACGCTCAAAATAACGGTTTTCTGTTTGCGCATACTCCAGCATAAAGCGCAGGCAGGTTACACCGTGTTCAGAAAGCCACGCCAGGTGATCCTCCACCTGCTTCAGGTCCTTTCGCCTGAAAGCGTTGGCAAAGTCGGGCCAGGTAATGGCATCGTTTTGCCCGATGGGCGTCCAGTTCTCTCCCTCTTCCGTGATAAAATAGGGTGCGTCAGGGGCTACCTGTATCCAGGGAAAATCTGTTGCTCCACCCTGAAACGCCTGTTGCCCCTGCGCTGCAGCGCCGCTTTCCTGTTTCTCCTTTAAATCAGTTTTCTTTGAATTGAGTATGAGCTCCTTCGTCCGCTCCATTTATGCCATTTTTTAAAGTAGCTGCTACTAAAGTTCCCTTGCCGTTTCCATTCCCGTTTAGAACGGCAACACCATCCAATACAAGAGGCTTTTCTTCCTGCGCTTCCTTCAGTTTTTTAAAGAGTGTCAGCGCCTGGGCCACTACCTGGTCCATGTTATAATATTTGTAGGTGGCCAGCCTCCCGGCAAAATATACATCTTTGGTCTGGTCGGCCAACTTCTTATACTGCTTGTATATGGCCGCATTCTCAGCCTTCGGCACCGGGTAATACGGGTCACCTTCTGCCTTCGGGTATTCATACACAATACTGGTTTTAAGATGCTGTTGCCCTGTCAGGTACTTGAACTCCGTTACGCGGGTGTAAGCGTGCTCGTTTGGGTAGTTAACCACCGCAGCAGGCAAATGCAAAGCAGTTTCCAGGGTCTGGTGCTTAAACTCCAGCGATCGGTAGGGCAGCTTTCCATACCTGAAATCAAAATACTCATCCACAGGCCCGGTGTAAATCATCTGCCTGAACGGTATT
The DNA here is from genome assembly GCF_003367245.1 of Pontibacter diazotrophicus. GTDB lineage: Bacteria > Bacteroidota > Bacteroidia > Cytophagales > Hymenobacteraceae > Pontibacter > Pontibacter diazotrophicus. The sequence continues at coordinate 65,611 of NZ_QRGR01000011.1, forward strand.
ACATCGAGTATTTCATGGTAATCCGTGTTCAGCATGATTTTGATGTTCGGGTGGGCGAGCAGCCGCTCAAACATAGCCGTATACCCGTGTTTGGGCATGGCCTGGAAAGTGTCGGTGAAGTAGCGGTCATCCCGGTTGTTACGCACCGGCACCCGCGAAGTCACCGACTTGTCCAGTTCAGAGGGGTCCATACCCCATTGTTTCCGCGTATAGTTGCGGAAGAATTTCTCATACAGCTCCCGCCCTACCTTGCTCACCACCACATCTTCGGAGGTACGGATTTCCGGCACTTCTTCTGCCACAGACTTAAAGAAATCATCCACCTCAAAGGTGGTCAGGTGCAGGCCGTACAGTTTGTTGATAGTGTCTAAGTTAATAGGCATGGGCACCAGTTGCCCGTCCACACTAGCTAGTACGCGGTGCTCATAAGGCCGCCACTCCGTGAAGTTGGAGAGGTAGTCAAACACATCCTTTGAATTGGTATGGAAGATGTGCGGCCCATACTTATGCACCAGAATTCCCTCCTCATTATAATGATCGAAAGCGTTGCCCGCTATATGCGGCCGCTTGTCTATGATGAGTACTTTTTTATTTAACTGGGATGCAAGCCTTTCAGCCACCACACTACCGGCAAAGCCAGCCCCCACTATCAGATAATCGAACATACTTCTCCCTTTCTGCTTTAAATGAATGAAAACCCTGGCTAAAGGCTAGGCTGTCTTGTGTTGTTGCAGTGCCTGGCTCATGAGCGCCACCATGCCGCGCCATGTGTTGTCCCAGGATCTGTCTGCCAGAAAAGCTTCTACTTCGCTGCGCCACTTCAGGTCGTTTGCCTGGCCCATGGCTGTTTCTACTGCAACTACAAACTCCTCCGGTGACCGGGCAATGTGCACCAGTTTTGCCTCCCCATAAGGCTGCACCACATCCCGCACAGGCGTGGACACCACCGGCTTTCCGGCCGCTAAGTACTCAGGTGTTTTGGTGGGGCTGATAAATTCTGTTGATTCATTGATGGCGAATGGCAGGAGCGCCACTTCCCACCCGCTTATATAGGCTGGCAGTTCCTGGTACGTCTTGCCTCCGAGGTAGTGAATGTTCTGCCGCTTTGGCAAATCCGCCGGGTCAATCTTCACCACCGGTCCTACCATCACAAGCTGCCACTCCGGTCGTGTATCGGCTACGGCTTCTAATAATTGTAGGTCCATCCGTTCGTCAATCACGCCAAAGAAACCGATACGTGGCTCCGGTACAGCAGCCTGGTCTGTGGGTTGGTCCAGCGGTTCTTTTGCTTTGGCAAAATGTGCCCTGTCAATACTGCTCGGGAACAGGTGCGTCTGCATGTGTTGCTTCTTCTTAGAGGCATAGAGGCTTTGGCCTCCGGTAAAAACCAAATCAGCTCTTTTGAACAGTTCCTGCTCCAATTCCTTTAAGCGTGGCGGCGAAAACTTAAACGCCGACAGCTCGTCCATGCAGTCATAAACGGTTAAAGCTGGTGTGAGGTGGTTTGAGAAGCTCAGGGCCATTGGGGTATAATACCAAAGCACGAAACGCTCCAGCAACTGCTCTTTCAGCAGGCTGTTCAGGAGCGTGCGCTGTGCTTCTTCAGCTTGTTCTGACGTTAAGCCGTGTGGCAAATGAGGAACCGCCACATACAGATTTTCTTCGCGGGAGGAGACATCCAGTCTTGGGGCCTGAGTTTGCCCGAAGATGGGTTCTTCTACAAAGAACACCCGCCCATACTTAGCAAACCTAGAAAGCAGGTGCTGAGGGCGCTGGTAAACAAAATCCCAGCGAAGGTGAGAAAGACAAACAACATCCGGCAGGCTTTGTAAGAAGTTATCGATTTCTGTTGTATTACTCTTTGATTTTCTTTTATCAGTAGGGGCCTTGGTAGTAGTGGCAGTCCAATTTTCACCGGATCTTTCCGAAACCGGGGGTATCAAGTTTGTTTTAAGCATATGTAATTAATAGTAAAAGCTGCAGCAGCAGGAACAGCTACAACAGGAACGTGTAAACATCCCTGTACATACGCACTTTAATCTTTTTAAAATACGCCATAAACACGTATAAACACTAAGTACAAATACGCAAAATGTTTAAACATTAAATTTATATAGTTATATATTCCGTTTTAAAATCTCCCTCCTACAAGCCCTGTTTTTACCATCCAGTTGTTTATGCTTATGAAGGCAAGGCCCTTTCCGGATGCTTTGTTATCTTTGCCAGCCTCACTTATCAAAAAGCCAAAGCAGCATTCTTAATTTATGCCCGGAGCAGCAAAAGAGACAGAAAAAGTAGTTAGCAATGGAATAGGGTTACGAAATGAACGCTCGCTGCATGCAGCCCTGAAACAATGGGCTGCGTTGCCTGAGGATAAGTTTGAAGTGCCTTTAGACGGTTACGTGATTGACATGGTGCGGGGGGATCAGCTCATTGAAATTCAGACCCGCAACTTTTCAGCCATACGAAACAAATTAACCTCACTTATAGCGCAACACAAGGTGCACCTGCTGCATCCTGTTACAGCTGAGAAATGGGTGGTGCAGGTGGATGCCACCGGGCAAAAGACAACTTCCCGCCGCAAGTCGCCTTACAAAGGGAAACTGACTGATCTGTTTGAAGAACTGGTGCGGATACCCGAACTAATGACACATGACAATTTCTCGTTAGAGGTGCTTTTCATCAATGAAGAAGAAGTCAGGTGCCGCGACGGGAAAGGCAGCAAGCACCGTAAACGGGTGAGCGTGGTGGACAGGCGGCTCATAGCAGTTGTTGCATCTCATCAGTTCAGTAATACAAAAGATTTTATCGCCTTTATACCCAAAACACTTCTCCAACCTTTTTCCAACAAAGATCTGGCTGCTTCTTTACAGTTACCGCTTCATCGTTGCCGCCAGATAACCTATTGCCTGCGTAAGATGGGAGCAGTCACAGTCGTCGGCAAAAACCGTAATGAGCTGCTGTTTAGTTCTCAGGAAGGAGATTAGCCTGCAAATAGGATGTTTGCTCCTCAGCGCAATTCACCCGGAAAGCAGTGCTGCCTTACATCATCCCTTACCCCCCTCTCCAATATCGATTACGCACCTCCTCTGTCAGAAAGTTTTTAGGATAACCTTTGCTTATCTGCAACTGTATAAATTACCCACATTACCCTGACACGATTTACCGACCCAACTGCTGCTTTCTCTCTATCTGTTGAATAGAAAAGCAGCTTTGATGGAGAGTGTACCCAGCCAGTTGATTTGGCACGACACCCTTGCCTGCATCTCCAATTTTAGTACTATGCTCTCCTGTTTTGGCAGAGCTGAAACAGCTATACCTCTAAACTCAACCTATGGAAACAAGTAACGCAGAAAGGCGCAAGAACACCGGGTTCAAAATCTCAAAATCCAAATTCCAGGCAGGCACTGCCAGCCCACAGGACCTTCATAACTTACCAACTCCCGCAAGACCCACAGTAGATGCCCGTGATGTGGTGGTTCCGGAAGGATATACTGTGGAGCCCGTGATGGTAGGCCTCTCCTTCCCTACTGATGTAACATTCGACGATAAAGGAACCGTGTACGTGAGCGAAGGAGGCAGTTCGTGGCCCACCCGCCCCTATATGCCTGCCCGTGTTATTGCACTTCATGCTAACGGAGAGACCGAAACCATAGACATGAACGTGCAGGCTGGGCCTCGAGGCATTACCTGGCGGGACGGCGAACTGTACATGGCCCTGAAAGGCGGCTATCATATGCAGATAGTCAAGTACAACCTCCAATCTGGTGAACTGAAAGTGCTGATTGACTCGCTGCCCAGCGGGGGTTGGCACGAGCCCGGAGGACCTATTTTCGGGAAGGACGGACTGATGTATTTCGGAAACGGCTCTGTATCACAGCAAGGCGTGGTATTGCCGGCAGGGTTTACTGTGGATATGGCAAAGCACCCGTTGGCGCATGACGTGCCGGGGCAGGATGTGACACTGAGCGGGAACAACGTCAGAAGTCGAGACCCGCGTATGCCCTACCCTTATATGGTAGAGACAGGACCATTTAAACCTTTCGGGATAGCAGCAGAAAAAGGAGAAGTAGTAAAAGGCGATATCAACTGCAACTCTGCCGTCTGGCGTTCCCGCCCGGATGGCACTGATATGGAACTACTGGCCTGGGGCATCCGGAATCCGTTTGGCATGGCCCTGAATGAGGAGGATGAACTTTACGTAACGGATAATGATTTCGAGGAGAAAGGAGAACGTGCCATCTCCATGGACCCCGATTGTATCTGGCACATTAAAAATGCCTCCCAGCCTTTTGGCTCCATTACAACACCTGATTGGTACGGCTTCCCCGACTTCTGCCATGATGGACTACCGGTAAACCACCCATCCCACCTGCCAGGCAGAGGCACACCGGCTGAAATGCTGATGGAAAATCATCCTCCGTTAGCTGGCCCTGCTGCCTTTTTAGAGCAGCCGCATTCCTGTATGTGCCGCATGGACTTTTCACGGTCAGATGCATTCGGCTTCCGAGGCGACCTTTTTGTGGCGGAGTGGGGAAGTATGGCACCCTTAAACTCACCACACCCGGAAGACCTCACCCATGGCTTCAGAGTGATTCGGGTAAACGTGAAAAACGGCACAGCAGAACCTTTTGTACATAACAAAGAGATGGGTCCGGCCTCTAAAGTAGGCGGCGGCGGTATAGAGCGCCCTGTTTCCTGCAAGTTCAGCCCTGATGGTAAGAGCCTTTATGTGCTGGATTTTGGCGGAGTGCAGGTAACATCAGGCAATATGCTGGCCTTTGCGCACACAGGTGTTCTATGGAAAATAACTAAAAAGGAAGCGAATAATGGATAATACAACACAAATGCAGCCCATCCTCATTGAGTTAGACAACGAAACCCGGAGCAAGCAACTCGACAGAGCTGCCACCTGGTTCAACAACGTGCTGCTCACACAGGCATCTTACCGGAAGCTGGTTCAGGACACGGTGGAGAAAATAGACGAGCCCCACATCAAGCAGTACCTCGCAGAAATAGCGATGCGGGCAGAAACACATGAGGAGGTGATCCGGGGAGAGCTGTTTTCTGCCATAGACCGCACACCCTCTGATATACGCACCGCCTTGGGCACGATGGCCGGAAAAGCCCGGGAGGCTTTGGGTGATATGATTGCACTCACAGGCGGGGCCAGAGGCCCCTGGCAGGACCTCCACCAGGTATACCTCTCCAACTATAATTCCATGGGAGCGATTGCGGTGGCGGAGCAACTGGGTCTGGCGCTGGGCATCCCGCAGGTGGCCCACATCGCCTTTCAACTAGTAGCAGATAAGTCCACGGACCAGCTCCTCTTGCAGGAATGTGTGCTGGAAATGTGCTCCATGTCAATTCTTTATCATGAGCGGTTTTAAAGTTGAGGGGCTTTGACAGGTATGGGACTTCTCCCTTTCTGATAGTAAATGCACAAGAAGATAGAAGTCCCAGCGGGACAACCTGTTTCCAGCCTGATGGTCCTTAAGCACATTTAGTCCCAGCGGAGCGGCCTGTTCATACATTTCAAACAGGCCGCTCCGCTGGAACTGTTGCGTCCTTCAGAACCTATTCAGCTGAAACGAAACAACCATCATTCATGCTTGTGGACACACGCCCAAGGCAGGCTACGGATTAGTAAGGTTCAGATCCCTGCGCAGTGGCTGAAACTCATTTCCATTCTTGGTCCAGTAGTCTTGCAGCATGACCGCTTTACGGGTAGCGCTGCTCACTTCTTCCTGCCCGTCATCTAGTTTGCGCACTTCTTCCCATCCGGCAATTTCATAAGGAAAAGCAGAACTAAAATAAATGCGCAGCACGCGGGGATAGCTTTCATACGTAACGGTGCACACGCTAAGCTTTCCTGCTTCAAAATCTGCAACCCCGGCTTGGGCCGGCTGAATGGTGATAGTCGCGTCCTGGGCCTCCAGCGGAATATGCGTCAGGCGCTGGTCAAGCAGGCCCGGTATGAGTTTCAGTTTTCCTGTTGGTACTTCTTTGGGATTCAAACGGATGAGGTTCCATATTTCATCTTCTGCACGGGCATCAACGGTTAATTGCTGGTCTCCCTCCCGCTCAAAGTAGGAACGTAACTCCACATTATACCCGCCTGCCTGCCGGTTCATCTGCGTGTACGTCTGCCCGCACCACTCCTGCACGCTGGCTGCAACTTTAACAGCCGGCACCTTATCATATACTGGCGTGAAGGACGAGAGCATCATCGAATACGGGTATATGCCAGTGATGAAATTCTTTGTCATGTTCAGCTTCAGCACTTTCTGCGCATCCTGCTCATTTTCCTGTGGGTTATCCAGCTTTACCTGCTTCGCCTTAGAGAAGTCTTCCGTCACGAATATGAGTACAGCTTCACCTGTACGTTTTTCGCCGTAGCGGTACTGCTCGAGGTCATAAGAATTCAGTTCCGCCTTACCCTGATACCAGTAATCTCCGAAAGCATCAAAATCAACTTTTCGGTCGCTCTGATTCGCGTTGTTCGCTCCTAAAGGACTACAGGCGGCTATTGAAAAGAGTAGCAGGAGGTATGTAAGTAGTGTCATGTTATAATGGGATATTGATTATGGATGTTACACAAAACAACGTTTCTCAGCTTATAGTCTCAGCAGGACGACCTGTTGGTAGTTTAATAGTTAGTCGACATACTTAGCTCCAGCGGAGCGACCTATTTGGGATATGTGACAGGCCGCTCCGCTGGAGCTTAAAGATTTGTCAGGTGGTTGTTCTATCTACATGTCGTCCCGCTGGGACATTTTTGTGATGTCAGTTACTAGTGCTCCTCTAATTAAATTATTATATATATTACATGTAATAACTGCGAAACTGTCCCCTTGAGGGGAGAATTCTCTCTAGCAACTAAATTGGAGGAGCACTTATATGTTTGCTGCGTGCGTCCTGCAAGGCAGCCTGTATGGCCTGCTTCAGCTCCTTTAGGCTTTTCAGCTCATTCAGCCGCTCGGCATCTAGCAGCACCTCCGGCTCCTGCGCCCCTGTTTGCAGCACCACCAGTGGATAATCACGGTGAGCAGCTCTAAACTTCCACTCGTCGCGGTAAATAAACACGACTTCCAGCGGCAGGCTTTTAATATACTCCGCCCACTCCTGCTTCATAGCAAAAGTGCCGTAAGTTAAGGCGCACAAATTGCAGTTATAAGTGGCTGGCGAAATGGCTTTATGTGCAAAATCGGTCAGCTTGTTGAAGAGCCCCGTCTTCGCGTTGTATACAAACTGCAGCCTTTGGTTCATGTGTTTTTAACAGCTTTAGGTATGACAAGTTTTAAAACCCAGGACATAAAACCAAGAATAACTTCTCAAACTTCAGATAAACCTGTTGCTCATTCAAAAAAGCATCCCAAACATTTCAAAGTGCAACCGTATAAGATGGAATATCATCCTGCGTGGCCTGTGCAACAGGCTCCCATACAAACATTTCTGGAATGAAGACAAATATAAACATCAAGCAAAATATTCATCTTATCATGGGCGCAGCGGCAGTTGGACTGGCACTTGCGCTTCCCCGCCGGAGTAAATGGAAACTTACTTTTGTTACGGTAGCCGCCATAGAACTAGGACAGGGACTGTGGAAAACACAATTCAAACCTGCTCCTGCCAATCAGGATGACGTGTCTGCCCCGGAAAATGATTATCATGCTACTGTGGACGGCATAGAAATGCGATGGGAAGCGCATGGCGACAGTAGCGAAGGCAGTATCCCAATCGTTATGGTTCACGGCATACCGACTCATCCGAGACTCTGGCGTTATGTGATTCCAAAAGTAGAACGGGCTGGGGTACAATGCTTCGCTTGGGAGTTGGTGGGCTTTGGCTGGTCAATGTCTGAAGGCATAGGACGAGACATTTCAGTTGCACGCCAGGCCGAATACCTTTATGCCTGGCTAAACCACCAGGGCATTACAAGAGCTGTTTTCGTAGGCCACGACCTTGGAGGAGGCGTGCTCCAGGAGTTGCTGACGCGTCACCCGGAATTATGCCAGGGACTGGTACTGGCTGACTCCGTAGCTTATGCTAACTGGCCCGTTACGGCCGTTCACATGGCTCGCGCTATGGAAGAGAACATAGAAAAGCTACCGCCGCAACTGGTAAAACCTTTCTTCCTGGCCGGGCTACTGAACCTTGGGCATGACAACGCCGGGCGCCTCCTGGAGTCGATAGCACTACACTGGAAGCCGTATGCACGTGCCATTGGCCCAAAAGCTTTTGCAAACCAGTTACGGCACCTGCGCGCAAGAGACACCATGGCTGTAGCAGGCAAATTATATCAGATAAATGCACCTGCCCGCGTTGTTTGGGGCGAGGCCGATGCGTTGAGCATGGCCTCCGGTAAAAGGCTTGCCACGGAACTTGGAGCCACCTTCACCCGCATACCGGGCGGGCGCCACTTCACACCAGAAGATCACCCAGGGGAAGTTGCTGCTGCCATAAACGACGTGTTACAAGAGGTTCTGAAGAAACAGCCAGTTTAAGAGAGAAATTATCAAAAGTTTTTTCTCTTACTGATGTGCAACTGCCTGCTCCTCCACTCTTACTTCATTAGTCCTTCGCCTTAGCTGCGAACGGTCTGATGGATTGTGATGGAGTCGTTCCCGGTTAAGATAGGAATATCGGTGATGCGGCCTTGCTCGGGGCCATTCTCCAGCTTCAGCACACCCCGCGGACACACAGAAGCACAAATGCCGCAGCCCACACAGGAAGCCCGCACCACATTCTGCCCGCGCTGCGCATACCAGCGCACGTCTATGCCCATTTCGCAATAGGTAGAACAGTTGCCGCAGGAAATACATTGCCCGCCGTTTGTCGTAATCCGGAACCTGGATTTGAAGCGCTGCACAATACCGATATAAGCCGCCAGTGGGCATCCATAGCGGCACCACACACGGTTACCCATGAACGGGTAAAATCCAACACCTATCACACCGGCAAAGGCGGCACTAATCAGGAAGCCGTACCATTGGTGCACCACACCGGTTGCATCGCCGAGCAAGGTGAATTCGGCAAAGTAATTGGCAATGGTCATCGCCGTCATTACGACTGCAAACACCAGCACACCGTGCACCATCCACCGCTCAATTTTCCAGGCTTTTAAAGATTTGGTGGACAGGTGACGGAACGGGTCACCTGCTGTTTCGGCCAACCCACCACAGCCACATACCCAACTGCAATACCAGCGCTTGCCATAGAAGTAGCTCATGAGGGGCACACCAATGATGACGAGCAGGATTCCCCATATCAGCATAAACATACCGATGGCGCCGCTGCTCAGCATGTTCTCTACCCGGTACTCAAAAAAGAAAGTATAATCCAGGGGCCAGATGTGCTTGAAGTCGTTCCAGGGTTTATTGAACAGCACCAGTATTTCCGGAATCAGGAAAGCGAACGCCAGCTGAAAAAACATAACCGAGGCCGTGCGCAGTGTCTGGTATTTGTTGCCACGATACTTCCGGAACATGCGCACGCCCATTACCAGAATCGCCAGTGTATAAATAAGGCCATACATAAACCACTTGCTGGCCTGGTTGCCGGAGAGGGCAATACTGACAGGGTCGGCCAGCAACACCCAATTAGTAATATACTCGGCAAACCAATAAAGCAACACATAGAAGGCAATCAGGTAAGTACCCACCACAATACCCACCCAGCCTCTTGATTTGAGAGATGAGTGGTACACGCCCTCCTGTTTTAGCCCGCCGGTTTTATGCTGCGGCGTTGGCAACACGTATAGTAGCACTCCCAGGGAACCCGCCACTATTGTTAGCAGCAGCAGGAGCAGCTTATTATCGGCGACAAAGCCTATGCTGGCGGCTTTGGTGACTGAGAAAGCGTAATCATCCCAAATCACCTTTTCATACTGCCCCTCTATCCTTAGCCTGTCGTTGTAGGCTCCGAAGTAAGCGTTAAAGTCACTGGCAAAGGTAAAGTTGTAGTCGTATGTTTCGCCTATCATAGGCGCCAATTCCTCCTTCAGAATAGGGTAATGCTCCTCACTCACCGCTTCCTGTAAAACAGCATCCGTGAGCCGGAACTGCCCCAGAAACAACAGCGAGGTAAAAAAGACCAGCGATGCTAAAAACAGCGTCAGTCCGATAGGTTTTATATACTTCATGGTGTGGATTAACTCCTTAAAAACGAAAACAGGCCCTTTTTCTTATGAACCGGCAGCGATGCATCAAACTGCTCGTTGTACGCCCGTACAATATCCTGCTGATAGCCTTTATCGAAAAACTCGCCGTTGAAATCTGCCTTGTCCAGCCTGGCAAGCACTTCTTCTATGGTGCTGCCGTTTCGGAGGGCCTTGTCAAAGAAATCGTGCCGCAGGCGCAGCCCGAAAGCGTTAACGCCAGTCAGCACTTTGGTATCGGCTTCGAACATCGCTCTAAAACAGATTTTGCCCTCGTTATGTTCCCAGTACAGCGACTGCAACTCATCGCCCCACCTGGCGGGCACGACGCCATAGGTCTGATATTCAATATCAAGAAATTTAGCGGAGTTAAACCAGGCACCGGGGTGGTAAGGCACTGGCTTTTGGGTGAGGCTGTAGGCCAGCGTTTCGCCATGCATGCGGCCTGTATACCACGTCTGTTCTACGCTTCTGCGGTGCACGACCGGTGTTCGAAACTCGGCACAGTCGCCGATGGCATAAATGTCCGGTATGTTGGTGGCAAAGTACTCGTCTACCAGTATCCCCCGGTTAGTCTCCAGTGGTGTATCTTTGAACAATGAAATATTAGGGCTCACCCCTACCGCCAATCCCACAAACTGGCAATCGATTCGCTCTCCTGCGGAGGTGACAACGCCACCTACTTTACCGGTACCATCATCCAGAATCTCCTTTAGCTCATATACCAGTTTCAGATCAATGTGATGCTCCAGCACATGCCGGTTCACCAGCTGCGCCTCCTCCTTCGGGAGCACGTTTCCCCAGAAGTTTTCCTCGCGCACCAGAAAGGTAACGGGAATGTCGCGGCTGCGCAGCATCTCTGCCATCTCAATACCGATAAGTCCACCCCCTACTACTACTGCCCGCTTACACGAGATAGTATTCGCCTCCATCTGTTCCAGGTCCTGGTAGCTATACAAGCCCTGCACGCCCTGCAGGTCCTGCCCCGGCCATCCGTATTTATTTGCAACAGAGCCTGTGGCCAGTATCAAGGTGTCGTAGGAAATAGAGTCATGCTGTTGTAGCTGCAGGGTTTTCTCCTCAAAATCAATCCCTGTTACCCAGTCATACACTAGTTGCAGCCGGTTTTTGCCCCAGAAATAATCTTCGTAGGGCTTTATGTTTTTATACTTCATGTGCCCCATGTAGAGGTACATCAGCGCCGTGCGGGAGAAGAAATGCTCTGTTTCGCCAGATATGAGGAAGATCTGTGCTGCACTGTCTCTTTTGCGGATATGGCGCGCACAGGTAACGCCTGCTATGCCATTCCCGATGATGACGATTTTGCGCCCTTTGCTGGTGCTCTTTTCAGGGTTATCGCTCACTTATAATTCTTTTCTTTTTGATGCTAATTCCCGTTTGTGTATAGTATTGTACAGCAAAATAATCAGCCTGCTGTGCCACGATGTATCTTTGGGTGTAACCGCCAGCTCTTACAGTTGTTCAACCTTTTGCAACCACCCCTGCTTAACACGGGCTGGGAAGCGGATACTAAAGATAAAGCTTTTAAAGCGGAATTTACTGTACCGGTAGCCGAAAGCAGGTATAGCCGCAGAATTTACCCGGACCTGCTAGGTTTAAAGTGCCGGTTGCTGTAAACTAGCTTTTCCATTTCAGGCGTTCAACCCCTTGCAGCATATGCTTCAACTACACAAAATTCACCACATTGCCATTATCTGCTCTGACTATGAAATTTCAAAACACTTCTACACCACCATACTTGGCCTGGAGGTTATCCGGGAGGTGTACCGGGCAGAGCGACAGTCTTACAAGCTTGACCTGGCGTTGAACGGGGAATATATAATCGAGCTGTTCTCCTTCCCTGCTCCTCCTCAGCGGCCTTCCCGACCAGAGGCAAGTGGGTTGCGCCACCTTGCTTTTGAGGTAGCAGACATCAAGGCCGCTGTGCAGGAACTGCAACGGCAGGGTATAACTCCCGAACCAGTTCGTGTAGATGAGTATACCGGCAAGCGCTTTACTTTCTTTTCTGACCCCGATGATCTGCCACTGGAGTTGTACGAAATCTAACGCCTTCTCCTCCAGCAGGACCTTTTTAATTTGAACTTCCGTAAGAACCTACAGTATGGAAGAAAATGAATTAGCGACAAATCCGGATTACATAGCCATAACCATCACTGACATTCGGGAGGAGGCCCCCGGGGTAAAAACCTTTGTGTTTGGAGGCGACGATGCAAAAGATATTCAGTATCAGCCGGGGCAGTACCTGACTTTTGCCCACCAGGGCCACAGCGGGGAAGTACGCCGCTCCTACTCCATTACCTCCACTCCAGCGCTGCAGGAACCGCTGACCATAGGCGTAAAACGCGTAGAGAACGGCTTTTTTTCAAGGGAGTTAATTGACAAAGCCCGGGTAGGCGACAAACTCTACACCATCGGTGCCTCAGGCCTCTTCACCTTACCTGACGATATGCGCCAGTATAAGCAGTTCTTCCTGCTGGCGGCTGGTAGCGGCATCACCCCTGTATTTTCCATGCTCAAGACTTTACTATATGCTTACCCTGCGCTAAAAGTGGTGCTCATTTACAGCAACAACAACCCTAAAAAAGCTATTTTCCGGAAGGAGCTGGAGCAACTGGCGCAAGCCTTCCCGGAGCAGCTCCACATTGAGTTCCTGTATAGTGTTTCTCCGGATCTGTCACGGGCCAGGCTTTACAAAGACCTGCTGCAGGACCTGTTGCGGCAATACGCCGTGGCTCCATACCACCAGACGCTGTTTTACCTCTGCGGACCAACCACCTATATGCGCATGTGCTTCTATGCCCTGCGACAGGTTGAGGTCCCGAACGATAACATCAGGCGGGAGAATTTCAGCACGACAAAGGTGAAGGTACCGCTCCTGCCACCCGATACTGATTCGCACCAGGTGACACTGCATTTCAAAGGCCGGGAGTACAACGTGCAGGTACAGCACCCGACAACCATTTTACAGGCAGCTAACAAGGCTGGTATGCCACTCCCTTATAGTTGCGAAGCCGGTAAGTGCGGCAGCTGCGCCGCCCGTTGCACAAAAGGCCAGGTGTGGATGTCCTATAACGAAGTGCTAACCGAAAAGGATCTCGCCAGAGGTTTAACGCTGACTTGTGTAGGCTACCCCTTTGGAGGAGAAGTAGTGCTGGAGGTAATGTAAAGATTGAAAGGTAAGTATACTACTGGTTACATGGTGTATCTTCAACTTTCCTGCGACGAATACCAAACAGTTTTATAGAAATAGGATTGAATTAAAGTGCTACATTTATCTTGTCAAATTAAACCTTAAAAAGCCATGGTAACTGTAACCCGGACAGACTCCAGCAATAAAGACTTTGTAGAGCTTGTACGCCTTCTCGATGCGGATCTAAGTATCAGAGATGGAGAAGACCACAGCTTTTATGCGCAGTTTAATAAGATAGACATGATAAAGCATGCCGTAGTGGCTTATCAACAGGAGCAGGCAGTGGGCTGCGGGGCTGTAAAGGCTTATGCAGAAGGCACCGGTGAAGTGAAGCGCATGTACGTGCGGCCTGCGTTTCGCGGGAAAGGAATTGCAGGAAAGATATTGAGCGAGCTAGAAAAATGGGCGGCCGAGATAGGCTTTCATACCCTTATTTTAGAAACAGGAAAGGCCCAACCGGAAGCCATACGGTTATATACCAAAAGCGACTATCAAATCATGCCTAACTACGGCCAGTATGAAAATGTAGAGAACAGCGTGTGCATGAAAAAGGTAGTAGCCGACCATAAAGTTGATGCCTAGACTGCTAACCAGGACAGGTTTCTTCTTTTAACCCTGCTCCATCCAGGCTTTTACACCACCCTCCAGTGAAAGCGCCTCCACATTGGGATACTTATTCCGAATAAGCTTTGCTGCTTCGGCGCTTCGCTTTCCGGAGGCACAATAGAAAACCACTGGCTTTCCTGTTTCCAGAAAAGAAGTGTCCTGCTCTACTTTATCGAGCGGCACATGCTTCCCTCCTATACTGTACAGCAAGCGTTCAGCTGTATTCCGTACATCCACCAGTTCATAAACTCCCTGTTCTATACCTGCTTTTAACTCAGGGGCAGTGATAGTGGGCACAAAATCTGTTTCCGGTAAAGTCGTGATGCTTGTATTGGTTACGGTACCGATTTTGATGATGCGGCTTTGCATAGTTTGTGCATCCACCAGCAGCATTTTCCCAGTCAGCACCTCCCCTGTTTTTGTGATGTACTTGATCACCTCATTCGCTTGCATGCAGCCTATCATACCTGCCAGCGTGGGTATCACACCCCCTTCCGCACAATTAGGCACCTGAGAAGCGTCTACATCCGGAAAAATGTCCCTGTAGTTCGGGGTTCTTGTTCCGTCCTCATTGGGTGCATTCCACACCGCTACCTGCCCTTCAAATTGATAAATAGCACCGTACACCAAGGGTTTATCAGCCAGCACACAGGCATCATTTAACAGGTAGGTGGTGTCAAAATTATCTGTTCCATCCAGCACCAGGTCATAGTCCTGCAGGAGGTCCATTACATTATTAGAAGTGACTTTTACATCATGCGGCACCAGCTTTACGCCGGGGTTTTGCTTTTGTAGCTTCTCACATGCTACTAAGGCTTTTTTCTGGCCTACCTCCTCCGGCGTAAACAAAATCTGCCGGTGCAGATTGCTGACCGACACCGTATCAAAATCCGCTATACCAATAGTACCCACTCCTGCCGACGTTAAATACTGTGCCGCAGGACAGCCTAAACCTCCTGTTCCTACAATAAGCACACGTGCATTTTGCAGTTGTTTTTGTGAAGTCTCGCTGAAGCCTGGTAAAGACATCTGGCAGCTGTATCGCAGTAAGTCGGGTTGCATGAGGGTATTCTTTTGGTTCTGAAATAAGATGATTTAAGTCTGGGAAATTAAAATACTGATGTCTGATGAATTACTCCTGCATCATCTGTTTCACTTTCTCAGATTCTTCCGGCGTGTTGACATTCAGGAGTGCATCAGGGTTTATAGGCTTCAACATGTTGATGTCGCTGTTACGTAAGACCTTGCGCGGGCACGTGTACCCCTGGGCCAGGAAAGCGAGCAACAGCGGGTAGCTTTTCGGCTCCCAAATGGTAATGAGCGGCTCCGGGAAACCATCATGCGGGCTCTCAAAAGTCGTAGCAACAGAAGAAATACTTCTGTTATCAGTCAGGCGCTGCAAGGTATGCTGGTCCAGCAAAGGCAGGTCGCAGGCTACTACCAGCCAGGCCGCATCCGGCTGCTCCCGAAACGCAGAAAGGATAGCGCCATAAGGGCCTAAACCTGTAAAGGTATCTACCACTGTTTTGTAGTTGCTGTCAAATTCTTCCTGTTGCTCGGGGCGACAGGAAATAAACACCTCCGGACAGAATTGCTTTAGCAGGTCCGCTACATAATACCGCTGCTCTTTCCCGTGCCACTGCATGGTTCCTTTAT
Source organism: Pontibacter diazotrophicus (assembly GCF_003367245.1). Lineage (GTDB taxonomy): Bacteria > Bacteroidota > Bacteroidia > Cytophagales > Hymenobacteraceae > Pontibacter > Pontibacter diazotrophicus. Next base: position 81,243 of record NZ_QRGR01000011.1, read on the forward strand.
CTTGCCCCATGCGCACACTTTTTCCTCCCGCTAATACCAATCCGTTCAGCACTGGCTTTGCCTGCTGCAATTGCTTCTGAAAGAAGGTGATAATCTTATCTGTTTCACTCAGCCGATACAGGGGCAGTTTCTGCCAATCCGGAATCACCTCCTGCACAAAGTCAAACACCTCCTTTGCATTATCAGCCAACAAGATAAGCTGCACATTCGTGAGCTGTTCCAGGCGCTTTTGTAGGGATGCTTTTTTACTTTCATCTATCACCACCACCTGCGCTTTCGCCTGCTGGTGGTTTCCATTTACCAGCACCGCATCCATATCAGAAAAGAACTGTCTGAATTGGAAAGGATCCAACTCAGTGTTTAAGTCAAACTGATGGTAACTGATTTGGTCGGTATATTCTGCTACAGCACCTGCTGCCATGCGGCCGGGCAGAGTCTCACCCCCATCTGAATGGGCATGCGAAGCATCTACATACGCGCATTTATAATCAGCAGACAGAGCCTTAATAACCGCATCCGCCAGCGTTTTGATAGCTCCACAAGGTGTGCCCACTATTGCCCACTCGTTGCGTGCGAAGTTGCCATACGCAGGCCTCGAAATTACACTGTGTTTTTTATGCTCTTTTGAAGTCACGCTTTCCTCCTGTTTTTTCAATCAGCTTCGTTTCTTTGATGACAATATCATGGCTCAGGGCCTTACACATATCATATACGGTGAGCGCTGCCACAGATGCCCCGACCAAAGCCTCCATTTCGATACCCGTTTTCGCCGTGATGCTGGCCGTGCAGTCAATCACCACTTCCTGCTGCTCGTTTATCTGAATGCTGATGTTGCAGTTATCCATACCAATCGGGTGGCAGAGCGGAATCAGGTCGCCGGTCTTCTTCGCCGCCATCACACCTGCAATAATAGCTGTTTGGAATACGGAGCCTTTCTTCGTCTGTATATCGTCTGCGGTAAATTTCTCCAGTACTTCGGATGGCAGCACCACGATGCTTCTTGCTGTGGCAGTGCGGTGAGTCACCTGCTTCCCGCTTACATCCACCATCGTGGCTTTTCCCTCTTTGTCTAAGTGTGAAAATTCACTCATGCTATAGTCTTAAGAATCTGAGTACTTAGAGTATGTTTAAAATTCATACTTTGCAAGCGAAAACGAAATTTAAACATGCTCTAAGGAAAGCTTCGGGTATTATAGTTTAAACCTTCCGCCTGAAAGGCCACACCCGGTATACCTCTCCCTGCTTAAAGTTACACCCTTCAGCGGGAAGCTCCAAAAAAGCATCTGCCTCTACCAGGTTGGCAAAGTCGCCGGAGCCGTTGCCCTCCAGCGGTGTGGCCAGCATTTGCCCCTGCTCGTTCAGGCTTATGTTCACCTGCAGGAAATACTGTAAGGAAGGGTTAAAAGTGATGTCCTTGCTTAACGCAGCATATAGACTTGATTTTGCCCCAATACCCAGGCACGCCTGGAGCCAGGGCAGAAAATACCGGTGAAAGCACATGAAGGTGGAGACCGGATTACCCGGTAAAGCAAACACATGCACGCCATTGTCATGCTTCCCGAACCAAAACGGCTTCCCCGGCCTTTGCTTCACTTTATGGAAAAGCTTCGTTACCGCCAACTCTTCCAGCACCTGCGGCACATAATCAAATTTCCCCATAGAGATGCCTCCACTCAGGATGAGCACATCATACTGTTGCAGGCAATTGTTCAGCTGCCGCTTCAGAGTGGCTACGTCATCAGGAATATGCAGCAAGTCAGCCTGCAAGCCATATTGCTGTAGAGCAGCTTTTATGGTATAACTGTTAGAGCGCCTTATCTGGTAAGGCAAGGGTGTTTCCTCTACTTTCACCAGTTCATCTCCGGTAGAAATCACCACCACCTTCGGAAGCGTTTTTACCTGCAGTTCCTTCGCTCCCACTGCTGCAGCTACGCCTATAAGCGCAGGAGTAACTACCTGACTCGCCAACGCAACAGGCTCCTGCTGCTTTTTATCTTTCCCCTGCGCATGTATATTTTGGCCTTTGTTGATTCCGTTTGTTTGGAGGGTTGCCATCCCGTCCTGTATCACCAGGTCCTCATACCTTACCACTGTATCTGTGGAGGCGGGTAAAGCGGCCCCCGTCATAATTTCAACGCATTCTTCTGCAGACTGGATTTCTACAGGCTTGTCTCCTGCTGCCTGTGTCGCGGTGATGTTGAAAGTTTGAATACCTTGTTCAATCGCCTCATACCGAAATGCAATGCCATCCATGGCCACACGGTTATAAGGTGGCATGTCTCTGTCTGCTTTTAAATCTTCGGCTAACACTCTGCCTAAAGCCTCTTCAAACGGCACGCTTTCCGTACCGAAATCTTTAACTTCTGCCTTAATGATTGCTTCTGCTTCCTCAACTTGAACCATATCTGAAAATGGGATTTGAGTCTGTGTAAATGATTTTCTCACTGATGAGTGAAGTGCATCAGTTGTATTCCTAAGAATAAAGGAACAGGATTATGGGTGGTGGTAAAAACTATCCTCCGATAGTGGCCATGGAAGCATTTAGAGAAGAACGTTCTAAACTGTTTCTCTCCGCTTCCCAGCCGTTTATCTCTTTCTTACCAATAGCATCCATCAAAGCTGCCTGTAATGCAGTTTCGCCGGCACCTGCACGCATGAGGTCTTTTACATTCATCACACCATCACCATACAGGCACGTTTTCAGTACGCCAAGTGGGGTAAGCCTGATACGGTTGCAGGTGCCGCAGAACGAACGCGTATAAGCTGCAATTACTCCTACATTGCCTTTGTGGCCGGGAACCTGGTAGTTATAAGAGGTTGAAAAAGGTGCGTCAGGGACTTTCTGGATATCAGGATACTTATCTTTGATGGTATTTAGTATCTGTACATGGTCCCAGGTAAGGCTGGTGTAGTGGTTGCCTTCCCCGTTAAAGGGCATCTCCTCAATGAAACGGACACTGACTGGTAAGTCTTTGGTAAGTTCTACAAGGGGCAGAATATCATCTGTGTTCTTACCCTCCATGACCACTGCATTCAGTTTTACCTCTATGTCGTGGTGCAGCAAGGCTTCCATGGTTTCCAATACCTTTGGCAGTTCATCCCGGCGCGTGATAGCGAAAAACCGGTTTCTGTCGAGGGTATCAAGGCTGAGGTTAACGGATTTTACGCCTAGTTTCTTAAGCTCAGGGACAAAGGGAGCAGTTAGTACGCCGTTTGTGGTAATGGTAAGTTCCTGCAGGCCCTGCAGCTTAGACAGTTTAGTTAAAAAGGACATAAATTCTTTCCGCACGAAAGGCTCCCCTCCCGTGATGCGTATTTTCTCTATCCCCATTTTCACCATCACAGAACAAATGTGGAGCATCTCTTCATAGGTCATCAATTCCTTTCTGCCCAGCCAGTCAAGCCCCTCCTCCGGCATACAGTAAAAGCAGCGCAGGTTGCACCTGTCTGTTACCGCCAGCCTTAAGTAGTTTATCTTTCTTCCGTGTTTGTCTATCAACATCTTTTGTTCCTCTGAAATTCTGGTGAAGGGTATTGCAGAAATCTCTCCGCAGCATGCCTGTTTCTGTAACCACTTTTCCGATACCTTAGTTTGATTCTTTCTGGTTACGCGAAGTACAAAAAGGACCCATCCCTGCCCCTCCACGGAGGGGAATAAATTATACTTGTAGAAATTCCCCTCCTCGGAGGGGCAGGGGTGGGTATTCTTTTATACATCAAAACTATATCACCATCCCTGAAAAAAGAAACATGTCGCCAGTGTCAGGTTGAGCTTTACACTTGGCGACATGTCCCATCTTATTCTATATAAAGTTCTTTTAAACGGTTTTTAACTCTGCCTGCTCTATAAATGGCTGGTTTCGCAGTCGCTTGCCTGTTGCTTTGTAAATGGCATTTGCAACAGCCCCACCAGTTGGCGGAAGCGCCGGTTCACCTAAACCGGTTGGGTTTATGCCGTTGTTAACAAAATAAACATCCACCTCAGGCACTTCCTTCAGGCGAATCAGCCGGTAATTGTTAAAGTTTTTCTGGTCCGGTGCCCCATTTTTGAACGTGAGGTTGCTGTACATTGCATGACCGAGGCCATCCACGATTCCACCCTTTACCTGCTGATAAGCGCCACTCAGGTTAACCACCATACCACAATCGCAGGCAGCGTATACCTTTGTTACGACTGGAACATTATTCTTCACCGCTACCTCTCCTACCTGGGCCACATAAGACCTGTGTGAGAAATAAACGCTGAATCCCTGCGCTACTCCTTTCTTCCTGCCCCAGCCGGATTTTTCCACAGCTAAATCAATGACACCTTTCATACGGTCGATGTCATACTTGATTTCACCTACAGGTGCTTTCTTTGCTTTAGCCAGCAACTCCAGGCGGAACTGCACGGGGTCTTTGCCGGCTGCCTGAGCCACCTCGTCCAAAAACGATTGCTCTGCAAATGCCAGGAAATTGGTAATTGGTGCGCGCCATGGGCCTGTGGTAATCGGCGATTTGTGCTCTACCGAATCAATCAGCAGGTTGTCTACGCTACCAGATGGGAAATTGTCTTCACGGGTCGGATTACCGGAGCTCATTCCCACACCACGCAGTTTGTAGCCAATCATATTGCCTTTGGCATCGAGGGCGGCCTCAAAGCGGTAACGCACCGCCGGGCGATACGTACCGCCTGTCATGTCATCTTCGCGGGTCCATATAACTTTTACCGGTGCTTTGATGATGCTGGAAAGTTCAGCTGCCTCCACCACGTAGTCGGCACTCAGCCTTCTGCCAAACCCACCACCGAGTCGGGTTAACTCCACCGTTACTTTCTCTGGAGCAATGTTAAGCAACTTTGCTACCTCGCTGCGTGCTCTTTCAGGAGTTTGGGTAGGTCCTGCCAGTTCTACCCCATCCAGGCGCACATGCGCGAAAAAGTTCATGGGCTCCATCGGGCTGTGGGGCAGGAACGGGCACTGGTACTCGCTCTTGATAACCTTCGCCGCCTTCTGGAAGGCTGCCGCTACATCACCATCTTTCCTGTGAACAGTTGCATCCGGGCTGTCCAGCAGTTCTTTGAAAATACGATCATGATCAGTACTGCTTTCAAGCGGAGCATCCTCCTCGTATTCTAATTTAAGGGCTTTACGGGCTTTATTTACCTGCCAGGTAGATTTACCCACCACGGCTACATTGCTTTTGAAGGTCACCACGTCCACAATACCAGGCATGGCCTTTGCTGCGGCGGCATCCACTGACTTCAATTTCATACCGAAGGCCTTCGGGCGCTGAATCATGGCAAACAACATACCTTCTTTATAGACATCCATGCCATAAAGGGGCTTGCCCGTGATCATCTCATGATTATCCACGTTGCGTACCGCTGTACCAATCAGCTTAAAGTTTTTCGGGTCCTTCAGCTTTACGTCCTTTGGAACCGGTACTTTTGAAGCCTCGGTCGCCAGATCGCCATAGCTCAGTTTGCGGCCAGTTGCCTGGTGCACCACCATCCCATTATCAGTGGTGAGAGTGCTGGCCGACACCTTCCAGCGCTTGGCAGCTGCTTCCATTAACATATGGCGTGCGGTGGCACCGGCTGTGCGCAGGCGATCCCAGGAATGCGGAACGGCACCGCTACCACCAGTTACCTGGCGCTCAAACTTATTTGTATCTAATGGAGCCTGCACCACCTTCACCTTTGTCCAGTCTGCGTCGAGTTCCTCGGCCACAATCATCGGGAAAGAGGTTTTGATGTTCTGGCCCAGCTCCGGGTTAGGGGAAAAGATGGTCACAATACCGTCTGGCGAAAGCGCTAAGAAGCTGTTGAATTCAATTTCACCTGCGGCAATGGCTGTATCGCTTACTACCTCCAGCGCCGAAGCGACAGAGCTGGTCCAGCTGAAACCCAGGAAGAGACCGCCACTTGCCGTAGCGGCCAGCTTCATAAAATTGCGTCTGCTTGGTTTAGATAAACTTGACATGGCTATTTAGATTTATTGGCGGCTAAAGCAACGGCTTCACGAATACGGTGATAGGTGCCGCAACGGCAGATATTTCCGTTCATCGTGTTATCGATTTCTTCCTGCGTCGGGTTCGGGTTCTTGTTGAGCAAGGCGGTTGCTGCCATTATCTGGCCCGCCTGGCAGTAGCCACATTGCGCCACGTCTACTTCGTTCCAGGCTAACTGCACCGGATGGTCACCGTTTTCAGAAAGTCCTTCTATGGTCGTGACTTTGGAGGTGCCTACGGCAGAAACCGGGTAAACGCAGGAGCGAACGGCATCCCCGTTCACGTGAACCGTACACGCGCCGCATTGCGCAATGCCGCACCCGTACTTGGTTCCGACTAACCCCAGGTTGTCGCGCAGCACCCACAATAAAGGAGTGTCTGCCTCAACGTCGGCCTCGTAGCTTCGACCGTTGATTTGCAGCTTATAAGTGGCCATATGAATCTATGTATGAGATTAAATTCTAAATTAATTAAATATTGCCAGTATGCAGTAGGAAATTCAAAAAACAGCTAAAATATATCTGCCTAAGACACTGACTATGACGACAATAAGAAATCATAGTCAGCAGCAGTATCGATATCAACAGCGCCCTGAGGAAAAGGAACAGCGGCAGTATCGGTATTGTACCTGAATAAAAACTCTTTGGCTCCCCCTTTCCCGCTCAGCGCCATCAGCTCCGTAAAGTAAGCTTTATCAAACAAGGCAGGCGTACCCAAGGTGTTTCCATAAGCACAGGCCACTATGCCTTTGCCACTCTCCTGTTTCGTCTGAATAAGTTTATCTAACAGTGCGGCATCTACAAATGGCTGGTCACACACCATCAGGATGACATCTGAGACTTCAGGTTCAACAGCCATTAGTTTATCAAGTCCTAAACGAATAGAGGAAGCCATTCCCTCCTGCCACTCCGGATTATGTACTGTAATGATAGCCTCATCCATATTTCCGGTAGAAAGCTTCTCTGCATTAGCTCCTGTTATCATTACAATTGGCTTACAAGCAGATGCAACAGCAACATCTATAGCGTGTTGCAACAGCGTTTTCCCCTGGTAATGTAGCTCCTGCTTCGGCTTACCCAGGCGTTTTGATGCTCCTGCTGCTAATAAAACAAGTCCTGTCATTTATCTACTTTTCTTTGTCATCCTTTGTACTACTCCAGCGTCACCTGCCTGATTTTTTCCTGCTCACGCGAATGAATAACATCCTGTTTATCACGAAGAGGCGTGCCTGCTCTTTTGGAGAGCACTGCCTTTATCTCGGAAACAACAGCAAGCGCAATTTCCTCAGACGTTTCTGACCCTATATCCAATCCAACAGGACCATAGATGCTTTTCAAGTCTTCTTCGCTTAGCTGCATACCCTCCTCCTGTAGTTCTTCCAGCATCCGCTCCAATTTCTTTTTAGGGCCGAGCACACCCACGTAAGGCATACGCAGCGGTAGCAGTTGGCGCAGCATAGCAGTATCGTAGTTATAGTTGTGCGTCATCAGCACGAAAACGGTTTGTTCGTCCAGCTTTATTTTCGGCAAAACCTGCTCTGGCTTTACTACAAGTACCTGCTGTGCAACAGGGAATCTTTCTGCCGTAGCGTAATTTGCGCGTCCGTCTACTACAGTTGTCTGCCATCCGAGTATGGATGCCATCTCTGTAAGCGGAATGGCATCGTTTCCTGCACCTGCTATGATGAGAGAAACGGCAGGCTTCAGTAATTCTATGAAACCGGTAAGAACCGTCTGAGGTGTCGCATATGTCTTCGTCATAGAAGCACGATCCTTTAACACTTGCTGCGCATCAGCAATAAGCGCCTTCTCCAGGGATTTGTCCTGAAAACTGCCTGTTATGGCACCCCCTTCAGAAGTAAATAAACAGGTTCCCGGCTGCACGGTTGCCTGGTAGTCCAGGGAAAACAGCGTGACCATTACCGCATGCAGGCGATTACTTAAAAAGGATTGAAGCAGCGCGACAGGATTTTCCGGATCCTCCGGGTCGATGGGTTCAATCAGAATCTGTATGATACCGTTACAACCCAGGCCTACGCCCAGTTTGGCATCATCTTCATCGGTGGTATCATACGTCACCAGCATCGCCTTTTGCTGTACCATCGCCAGCCTTGCTTTTCTGAGCGCGTCCCCCTCTAGGCAACCGCCGCTGATGGCACCTGTCAGTTTGCCGTCTTCGTTTACGAGCATACGGGCGCCGGGCCGTCTGTAAGAAGAGCCCTGCACATGCACTACCGTTGCCAGCGCCGTTTGTCTGCCTTCCTTCTGGGCTTCTTCAAAAGCCCGCACTATGTCCTGCACTTCCTTCATCTCAGACTATTTCATTCTATCTTAAAAACGAGCAGTGTGATAAGATAGCAAGTTACTAATTTCTGTCGTGGCTTATATAACGTATACAAGGAGATTTAGCTTCAACCGGTTCCCTTGCAGGATCAAATCGAGCTGCAGAAGACTATCATCATGCAACACGATTGCTAAAATTACGCTATATTAGCCAATGCAAATGCTACGCAAGTTGTAGCAGTAAGCCAGAAAAGAGGCCAATCAACACGACGCAAATCAATCTAAAGAAAGAACGCTATACATGAGCAAGGTAACAATCAGGAGCTTACAGGAGCTAGAGCAATACGAAGGAACTGAGATGGGCGTATCAGATTACCACACCATCACGCAGGAGCAAATTAATAAGTTTGCAGATGCCACGCTGGACCATCAGTGGATTCACCTTGATGCGGAAAGAGCCAAAACAGAAACCCCCTTTAAAGCCACCATTGCACACGGTTACTTAACTGTGTCGCTGCTGCCTTACCTGTGGCAGCAGATTACCTCTATCGAAAACCTGAAGATGCAGGTGAACTATGAAATTGAAAGCCTCCGCTTTAACCAGGCCGTCACTGTGGACAGCCAGGTACGCCTGCGGGCAAAGCTGCTGTCGGTAAAGGACCTGCGGGGTATTGCAAAGGCAAGGCTGGAAGTTACTATGGAGATTGAAGGCAGCAAAAAACCTGCTTTCACCGGCATCATTACCTTCCTGTATCACTTTAATGATTAGACTTGTACCCTTCTGAAAGCTACTCCAGGCTTTTCGGAGACTGCGTCTGCTGTTGAATAAATCGCTGCATCCGCTCATAGTGTGATCCTTTCCAGTAGACGCGGTTACAGGAGTCGCATTGATAAAACGCGTCGAAGTACAGCTTCGTTTTAGGCGGCAGCTGCTCTATTACGCTGTCTTTAGGCACCTGTGCAATGCTTCCATTACAGGCTAAGCAGCGGGTAAAAGGAGTCAGCTTGTGCCTCAGGTTATAATAATTGACAACTTCTGTCAATTGCTCCTCCAGGTGCTGGGAGCGCAGCCAATAGCCCCAACGGATGCTTTTATGCTTTAGCAGGCCAACATCCCGCGTCAGCACGATGCGCTCTTCTGTTGCGGCTATGTGTGCGATGGCTTTATCTGAGTAGTCGTTTTCATAACAGGTGTCAAACCCCAGCATCCTCAACGCCCTTGCCAGCTTGCCGAGGTGCACATCTAAAACAAATCGGTCTGGAGCGGGGTAGTTTGCCTGCAGCGAAAAGCTTTCCGGCCATCCTCTGTTTGCCTCAGCCGGGTATACGGCTACCTTGTCACCGGCTTGCAAAGGATGGGTAAAGTCAACAGGCATGTCATTCAAGAGAATCACATCTACCTCCGGGTGGGGAACGCCAATAGCTTCAATCGCATCTTTTACGGCTGGAGTACCTGCAAACCTGTACTGTAGCTTACTCTCTTTTCCTGAAAGAGCAGGGAAATCATTCAGGCTGCCGAAAAACTCAATTGTCGCTGTTGCATCCATACGTTTCTATAGTTAGAGCCAGGCTTTGTACTTGCCTTACTGCTGCAGGTGTGGCAGTATTGAACTAAGTTTCTGATTTCTAGCCTTGTATTGATATCGAATCTATTCAAGTCTACACCTTATTTCCATCGCTTTTTCTGATGTACCGGGTCAAACCACCCCTACCCCTCCTTGTCCAAGGATGGGAGCCTGCTGCTTCAGGTCGCTCTAGGCTTTTTCCATCGTCAATGTTTACTACCAAAAACCGTCAGCACGAAGTGAATCTGTTTCCAGTCTTTGGGTTGAGCGCCTGGGGATAGGGGCCCTCTATTAGTAAATTTCCGGTGCCACGCCAGTGGCAACCGTTTTTAAAAGGGCCCCTCCTGACAGGAAATATACACAGCGCGATGCCCTTAAGAGGGCCCCTACCCCCACGACGAGGCCACTCGGCCTTGAGAGCACAGGAAGACAAAATGAAAAGGGCTGTTTATGATTCGCTGAATAAGCCGTTGCTACGGCAGCTTAGACAAAACTTCAAAAAGCCTATTCGATGGAAAGCTTCAGGTAAATTAGTCTCATTCATATAGCTTCACATTATCCTGCATAAAAAAGCGAAGCCACACCATCAGATGATATAGCTTCGCTCTATTAGACAAAACTCCTCCTCATATAGGAAGTAGGCCTCGTTATCCGGCGTCTACAGCATCATACACCACTACCTTCGACCAAAGAGAGGAACACTCTTCCACAAAGTTCTTATGCACCGGATGCACCTGATACGTTTCCTGGTCCTCCAGGCTGTCGAATATTAACAACCACGAAAGAGCATACCCCTTTTCAATTACATCCCTGTTCGTTGTGGCCGGCACACCAATGTGAACGGTGCGAATTCCTTCTATGGACTTCATCTTATTCAGCCCTTCCAGCAACTTACTTTTATCTTCTTCCGAGTCGGCATTCTTTAGCCAGAAAAATACGTGGTGTACAAACATAGTTTTATCTTTTGATGATTATTTGATTTTGAATAGTCTGTAAATAGCTATTTTCTATATCTGAAAATTAGCATTAATACGTGCTATTACCAAATTGGGTCCCTTATTCTTCCGAGGCCTATCTCCAGAACCATAGTCAACAGGTAACAGACACAAAGGCCCTAGCACCAAAGAGAGACAAAACCACACCTGCCTTTTTGGCAGCTACGAACACATCAGATTTTAGTACCTTTGAGGCTTTATTTGTCCAGCACCTATTTATAACAAAGATTAACCGACTTAAAATGGAGTCATACTTTGAGCTGAAGAAAAACGGCACAAGCGTACAAACTGAGGTTATTGCCGGTGTTTCTTCCTTTCTGGCAACTTCTTATATCATTGTAGTAAACCCCAGCGTCCTTAGCCAGGCGGGAATGCCTTTTGCCGGAGTGCTCACCGCAACCGTGCTCGTGAGTTTCTTTAGCAGTCTGATGATGGGCCTCTACGCCCGCAACCCGATCCTGGTGGCCCCCGGTATGGGATTAAATGCCTTCTTCACGTACTCGGCTGTGTTAGGACTAGGGATTACCTGGCAGGTGGCGTTGGGAGCAGTATTCTGGTCGGGCGTAGTTTTCCTGATTTTGTCTGCCTTCAATGTACGTACGCTCATTGTACGGGCTATTCCGCGTCCTTTGCGCTTTGCCATCGCGGCAGGTATTGGCCTGTTTATCACGTTGATAGGTTTTGCAAATGCGAAATTTATCGTTTCAAACCCAGCCACCATCCTTGGCATCGGGGAGCTTACTCCTGCCCTACTCACCTTTCTCGCAGGTTTGCTGCTCACTGCAGTGCTGCTAACAAAAAATGTAAGAGGGGCCATACTGATTGGCATTCTGTTCACAACGCTGGCCGCATACCCGATAGGCCGCTGGTATGGCGGTGAGGGCGTAGCACCTTTAGTGAACTTTCAGGGACTTTTCGCGGCTCCGGATTTCAGCCTGCTGCTCCAGCTAGATTACGTGAACTCGCTGCAGTGGGCGGTGGTACCCATCATCTTCGCATTTGTATTCACGGATATGTTCGACAGTGTCTCTACGTTTGTGGGCCTGGCAGAAGCCGCCAACCTCCTGGACGAGCAGGGTGAGCCAAGAAATGTAAAGCGCTCCCTTATGACGGATGCCGTTGCCACAACGCTGGCTGGTTTGGTGGGGTCGAGCCCCGGAACAGCTTATATTGAGTCGGCAGTGGGTATAGAGGCAGGTGGACGCACAGGACTCACTGCAGTAGTAGGTGCTTTGCTGTTCCTCCCTTTCCTTTTTCTTGCTCCTCTCCTGTCTGTAGTACCGGCCATCGCCACTGCTCCGGCCCTTGTGCTGGTGGGTGTCTTTATGGTGCGGCCTGTTGTGAAGATAAACTGGGGGCAGTTGGATGAGGCTATTCCGGCATTTCTGGCCATGGTTTTGATTCCATTTTCATACTCCATTACACAGGGCATTATTTGGGGGTTCCTCTCCTGGACAGCCATAAAACTGGCCACAGGCAAGACAAAGGATATCACTTTAGCTTTGCTAGTTATCGATGCATTTTGTATTCTTGCTCTGCTATAGCATCATAAAGAATATTTCTGGCTCCTTAAAAAGGGGGGTAGAGTATGCGTTGGAAGAACAGAATTGGCTGTATTTGCACCAGTCACTGAACTTTACACTTAACTAAATGGAGATGTTTTGCCAGCTTTAACAATAAAAACGAAATTCGATTGTTAGTCTTTGTAAGCTTTATTCAACCATTTAGAGCAAATACTATCTCCTGACAGAACAAACAGGCTTTTTTATTTATGTTAAACCCAGGCTAGCTCCTGGATCTTTATTTATTATATTATGAAGGCAGTCTTTTTATCATTTTTCTTTGTGCTATCGGGCTTGGTAGCAAGTGCACAGGGAACAGCCAAAGAAGGAACTCCTGCAACAGATAACTTAGCCAGGCAATTCAATAACCTGAAGGCTAATTCTAACTCCTACACGGAGAACAACAGAACGTATAAGGTCGTGAATGTTGCCTCGCTCGATTCCTTCTGGAAAAGTGTGCAGGAGACGATTGCGGCAAGAGAGCAAAACCTGAAACAAGCGGGCGTGCAAACAGAGCAAGACCTGGCGCAGGCGAAGGACAGCATTGCAGCACAGCAGGAGCAACTACAGGCACTAAAACAGCAGTATGCGGCCAAAGAACAGGAGGTACAGCAAAATGCCCATGATGTTGCCAATCTCTCTGTTTTAGGGATAGATATGGAGAAGCAAACGTATGTTATCCTGAGTTTTGTGGTCATCATCACGCTGCTTATCCTGCTGGGTATTTTCCTGTTGCAGTACAAAAGCAGCAAAAACGTAGCTGTAGAAAAGCGTAGAGCCTATGATGAAGTAAACCAGGAGTACGATGAGTATAAAAAAGGCGCCCGCGAAAAAGAACTTAAGCTGAAAAGAGAGCTTCAGACGGAGATGAACAGAATAGAAGATTTGAATCAGCAAATCGCTGCTCTGAAAAAGCAGTCTCACGTGTAAGGGGGCAGTTTACCTGCCAGCTTCATACTTAGAACTAAAGCCCTGTGCCGTTATTGGTGTTTTCACCGGTAACGGCACAGGGCGTTTAGGAGCATATACAACAGCAGCGTAAAAGAAAAAACATGCCAGCAGTGAACAAGTCTATTGATCTCCTGCACATCCAGGACAAACATCACCCGGCTGTCTCTGCTCTCCAAAACATCTATGAAGCAGCATTCCCTGCTGAGGAGCGGCGGGAGTTCTCTCAATTGCTCACGCTCCTCCATCAGCCAGACATGTTTTTGTATATGATCGCCTCTGCCAAAGAGGTAGCCGGACTGTGCATTTACTGGCAGTTAGAGGGTTTCTATTTCCTGGAGCATTTAGCTATTGATCCTGCTCACCAGGGGCATGGGCTGGGAAAGCACGTGACACAATGGCTACTGACCCGGAGCAGCACAAAGCTTGTGCTGGAAGTGGAGCGTCCGGTAGATGAAACCAGTCAAAGACGAATCCGCTTCTATCAGGATCTGCATGGCTTTACCCTCCATAACACCTTCGATTACCACCAGCCACCTTATCAGAGAGGAGGGCAGCCAGTGCCATTGTACCTTATGTCGGCAGAACCTATAGCCGATGCAGCTGAACTAGTGCAGGTTGCCAGCCACATAAAACAGCAGGTGTATGAGCGGTTTCACTAATAGAAGCTGTTGACAATCAATTTACATACAATCACATCTATATTTTAAATTAAAAAAAGGCGGCTAATTGCTCTTTGTGCTCCGACGACAAAAGCTTATATTGTGCCTCAGAAGCAGGTTTATATTGGCCTGATATACTGACACAACCAGAAATCCACTATCCCTTACATGGCTCAATTTTCCATCCGGCAGACCGTAAAAGAAGAGCTGCATACGCCTCTTTCGCTCCACCAGCTGCACCAGCAGATTCGGGAAGAGCTGGAAATGGCATTTCCGGATAGCTATTGGGTGGTGGCAGAGGTGGCACAGGTATCTGCTGACCGTCGCAAAGGCCACTGCTACCTTACCTTGGTAGACAAAGGCGATGATGCACGGCAGATGCTCGCGCAGGCCCGCGCTACTATCTGGAGTTCCCGGTACCAGATGCTGGGCCGCTACTTTGAGGAGAAGACGGGGCAACCGCTCAAGGCGGGCCTTAAAGTTCTTTTCCAGGCAACAGTGCGCTTCCATGAGTTGTACGGCCTGAGCCTCGACATTGTCAACATCGACCCGAATTATACCATCGGAGACCTGGCACGGCAACGGCAGGAAACGTTGAAACGGCTGGAGGCAGAAGGGTTGATAGAGGCCAACAAAGCCCTGGAGCTAGACCTGGTGCCACAGCGGTTGGCGGTCATCTCGTCGGCCACAGCAGCGGGCTACCAGGATTTTATTCATCAGCTGCAAAACAACAGCTTTGGCTACTCCTTCCATACAACACTTTTCCCGGCCAGCGTGCAGGGCAATGAGGCACCGGCCTCTGTAAAGCGCGCAATGGCCCTGGCAGGAAAACATAAAGACAGGTTTGATGCAATTATCATTATCAGGGGCGGAGGCTCACAGACCGACCTTAGCTGCTTCGATGACTACGCCATTGCCGCTGCTATAGGCCATTCCCCTCTCCCCGTGCTGACAGGCATTGGGCATGAGCGGGACGAGAGTATCTCTGACCTGATAGCGCATACGCGCTTAAAAACACCGACAGCCGTTGCTAATTTTCTAATCGACCGCTTTAGGTCAGCGGAAGAGTACAACGAAAGCCTGCTCGACAGTATCCGGATGTTCTCGGCACAGCAACTGAAAGTGACAGATGGTTTGCTGGAGCGTGTAAGCCTGCGCATCTCCAACCAGACAAAGGAACTGCTGCAAAAGAAAAGAGACACATTAGAGCTACTTTCGCGGGGGCTGCTGCTAAAGCCAAAGAACTATTTAGAGGTGCAAAAGCACCGTGTCTGTAACCTGGACAAGGATATCAGCGCCAATACAAAGGATTTACTGCACGAGCTTAAAACCTATCTGCAGGAGCTGTCTGTTTGTGTAGAGGGTAAGAGCCAGCGCTACCTGCACATGAAGGAGCAAGACCTGAAAACGCTGGTCCATTGTATTGAAACAGAAGCCAAAGACGGGCTGAAACAGGCGCAGCTTCGCTTCACGAAGAACAGCGACAAAGTTGCTTACTGCGCTCAAAAGAAGTTGCAGAACGAAAACCACCGCATGCGGATATTGGAAATGGGTATAGAGGCGAATAACCCGGAGCGTTTGCTCTTGCGTGGTTATACCTTAACGCTGGTGAATGGTAAAATCACTAAAAGTATTAAAGACATTAACAACGGAGACGTGATTGAGACGAAAATGCAGGACGGCACACTCCACAGTATGGTTGTAAACATTGACGAAGATGACAAATAAAGATCTAAAGAATTTAACGTATCGCGAGGCGACGCAGGAGTTGGAAGAAATTTTACGGGCTATTGAAAATGATTCCGTGGATGTAGATGAGCTGACCCAGAAAGTACAGCGTTCGTCGCAGTTAATCAAGCTCTGCAAAGAGAAACTACGTAGCGCTGAGAAGGCCATCGACCAGGTTTTTAACGAGGAAAATTGTGAGGCCCCTGCCCTGGATAAAGCGCAGGAAGGAAGAGCAGGAACTGCCAATGGAAACGGCTCATTATTTTAAACTTTGATTAAACCAAGCTATCGCAAAAGGCTGCTTTCTGTAGGAAGGCAGCCTTTTGTGCTTTTTACTTGTATCCATCATATAAATAGTCCCAGCGGGACGACCTGTTGATAGTTTCTTTTTAATGCTAAGTTCAAGCTCCAGCGGAGTGGCCTGTTAAGTCTCCCATACAGGCCGCTCCGCTGGAGCTCAAATGGTTGAATGCTTGGTTTCTATCTACAGGCCGTCCCGCTGGGACTTAAATTCTTTTATTAGAGAGAATAGCATGCGTTATAAATTATAGAGCTCCACTGCCATTGTACCTACACCAAAGGAATGTTGCGAATGAAGCCATGCATCAGGCTATGTGATGTAATCTGAACCTGCCGCTCGATAGAAAATCTTGCCTTTTGACAAGTAAACCGATGCGCATAGGTCAACTTAAAATCAATGGAGGCTTTCCAATTCCCAACATACCTTACAACAAAACGCCCTCTGCTACAGAGTTGTAACAGAGGGCGTTCTTTGTCAATGCAAGTTCTATTGATTGATTAATCAACCAGTCATCAGGGCACCAGGAGACTGTTCCTGCCTTCTTGTCTGCACCAATCTGTCCAGTGTCTGGCGGGCTTCCTCACAGGTATCCACATGGTACTTGGCTACTGAATAGGAGTTACCTACTTTCACAGTATAGGCTTCGCGCGGCATTGCTTTAAAAATATCCTCATCACCCCAATCATCGCCAATGGCTAACACGAATTTGTGCGGGAATTTGCTCAACCAATAGCTGGATGCTTTTCCTTTGTTTATTTCCTGCGCTTTTATCTCTACTGCCATCTGCCCATCCAGCACCTGAAGGTTACTGTTGGAGGCAATAAAATTCAGGTGGTTTACTAACTCACGGGCACGCAGCTCGCCAAGCCCGGTTTCTACGCGGCGGTAGTGCCACACCAGCGAATACTCCTTCTCTTCTATAAAGGAGGCTGGCGTACGGTCTACATACAAATCCAGAATCATCCGGATATCTTTCTTCCAGTCATCCAGCAGGCTTAGCATGGTTTGCCAGCCAGTGCCTCGCTGCTTTATCCAGACGCCGTGTTCTGCTATAATATCGATGTTCAGGTGCCCGAGCCAATCCTGCATAGTTGCTTTTTCGCGGCTGCTGACTACTACTACCCTGTTTTTCTTATTGCTGCTGAGGCGTTCCAGTAATTCCATCAGGTCATCATCCGGACGGGCCATCAGCGGGCGATTACGGTAATCAACTAAAGCACCATCGTACTCCAGGAAAAACAGGCGTGAGCTGGCAGAATCGTAGGCATCGTTCATTTCCTGGATCGTCGCATCGTCGAGGTAAGAAGTTGCCAGCGACAACTGCTTGATTTTGACGTATGACAGGCGGTCCATGAACATGCTCACCCAATGATGAATGTTATAGCGCTGCAGCGACTCCTGCATATTTTTCATGTGGGCAATTTGCTGCTCCTCTGGCATTGTGAGGGCGGTATTCAGCGCCTCTACCATCTGGTTTATATCATTCGGGTTGATAAGCAGGGCATCAGAAAG
Organism: Pontibacter diazotrophicus; assembly: GCF_003367245.1. GTDB lineage: Bacteria > Bacteroidota > Bacteroidia > Cytophagales > Hymenobacteraceae > Pontibacter > Pontibacter diazotrophicus. Next base: position 98,789 of record NZ_QRGR01000011.1, read on the forward strand.
CTCTTTAGAGGCTCCTGCCATCTCACTGAGTATCAGCACTCCTTTCTGGTCTGATTTACTGGCGATGTATTCCTTACATACCAAATTCATCCCATCGCGCATAGGCGTTACCAGCGCTACATCGGCCATGCGATAGAAAGCGGAAAGCGTTTCGAGCGGATAAGAGCGGTAGAAGTACTGGATTGGGTTCCAGCTGATACGGCTGTACCTGCCATTAATACGGCCTACCAGTTCATCTATCTCCTCTTTCAGCTCTTTGTACTTCTCTACGGCATCACGACTTGGCACCACCAGCATGAGCAGCGTCACCCTTTCATGGAACTCCGGGTATTTCTCCAGGAACAGTTCAAAGGCTTTCAGGCGCTGTGCTATACCTTTGGAATAATCCAGCCTGTCGATGGAAAGTATCACCTTCTCTGCATTCAGGTTGCCCCGGTAAATCTGCTCCCGCTTCTGTACCTCCTCGGTGGCGGCTGTACTACTATACTTTTCGTAGTCTATTCCCATCGGAAACGAGTCTACAAGCAGAGAGCGGGAGTTGGTATTGATCCACCCGTGCATGCTACCGTATCCTACGATGCGGTTCACTGAGCTTAGGAAGTGGCGCATGTCATCGTAGGTGTGGAAGCCCACGAGGTCAGAGCCGAGCATACCTTCCAGCAGTTCTTTTCGCCATGGCAGTAAACGGAATATCTCGTAAGACGGGAACGGGATGTGCTGAAAGAAACCGATGGTACTGTTAGGAAGTCTTTCGCGCAACATAGACGGCAAGAGCAGGAGCTGGTAATCATGTACCCAAATGGTATCTTCCGGTCCGGCCTGTGCCACTACCGCATCGCAATATTTCTGATTCACCTCCACATAGGTTTCCCAAAGCTGTTGCTCATAGATGGCATACTGACTAAAATAGTGGAATGTAGGCCAAAGCGTTTCGTTGCTGAAGCCTTCGTAGAATTCCTTTATCTCAGTTTCAGTTAGAAAAACAGGGCTCATGCTCTCCTTCCGGATATCATCGGCGATGCGCTGTTGCTTCTTCGGATCGTCCACCACCATACCAGGCCATCCTATCCAAAGGTTATCCCCTTGTTTATAGATGGAACCAAGGCCCGTAGCAAGCCCGCCTTCACTTGTTTTGTAGAGTAACTCACCCTCCTTCTCTTGCAGTTTTACAGGAAGCCTGTTAGATACGATGATCAGTTTTGCCATTTTTCAGGTATGTTTATGCAGGCAGTTTAAGAAAGCGGTTGGGGAATATCAATGCTATCTTACAAGCCTATTTTTCGCGTTAATTTAGTTTCGGTCGGATACAATTACCTATTTATCCATACGCATAAAATATCATTTGTGTTGAGGTAATATATAAAAATAGCTATAATCAAGTCTCTTTCAAAGTATTTACAGCTTTTATTTGATAAAACATACCTTCATAGTCTAATCTGCAGTAGTATCGCGCTATCATATAAACCTCCGCTAGCTCTTAATCCGGTTTGTCCGGTTCTTGAAAATTTATAGAATAACGTGCCATATCAGCACAGCCTATGTTAACAAAGAAACTGCCCTTTTCTATTGACACTTTTATGGCGGCTTCATTTATTTTGCTGAGCTTTGAAGCTGTCCGGAAACCAGATGCCGACTCTTTGGCAACTGCCGGTGTAGGCCAGTATGGTAATTGACTTTACCGCACAGAGGCCTGTCCCTAACCTGCTGGCAGGGCTGCAGGTTAGAGTTGTAAAAACGGATACCTAAGTTCCGTGCACTGATGAGCACCGGTAGCTCTGGGATAAGTAGGGCCCTGCGCTGTCGGGTAGGCGAAAAGCTTCTGTTTGTACAACAGCACTACACCGTCGTTTTGTCTAAAGCACGTACTGAGTTTGTCGGGGATGTATTACCTGCGACAGTTGAGTTTATTAAAAACTATAAATAAAGAATGAGGTGCTACCTCCGCCTCCTGATGAAGAAATGAATTATTTTGAAGGAATCGATCCGGGAATAGTCGAGTGGGTCATCATACCCGCTCTTATTTTTCTGGCGCGCATCTGCGATGTAACTTTAGGCACGTTGCGGATTGTTTTTATCTCTAAAGGAGATAAAGTGATTGCACCCTTGCTTGGTTTTTTAGAAGTACTTATCTGGCTGATTGCTATTACGCAGGTGATGGAGAACCTGAGCAACGTGGCCTCTTACCTGGCTTGGGCCGGCGGGTTTGCCACAGGCAACTTTTTAGGCCTGCGGGTTGAGCAGAAGCTGGCACTAGGACAAGCAGTGGTGCGTGTGATTACGGTAGAGCCCGCAGATAAACTGATTGAGCAGCTAAAGGGACACGGTTATCGGCTTACCAGCGTGGATGCACGCGGCACGCGGGGCAAAGTAAACCTGCTATTCATGATCGTGAAGCGCAAAAAGCTGAATGACGTTATTGACATTATCCGAAATTATAACCCGCAGGCCTTTTATTCTATAGAAGACGTCCGCTCTGTTTCTGAAACCGAAACGTCACCTAATACTATAGAAGATGAAAACAAGAGCTTTCGAAAACTTTTTCCACTGCGCAAAGGAAAATAGTAAGACACTGATACGACGTCACAGGTAGTACGACGAAAAGAGCAAAACAAAAAGAGGCAGCGTGTAATTACGCTGCCTCTTTTTGTTTTGTAAAGTTTCTGAAGATACTTATACCTATCGCTGTATCTTAAAGAACACCACAGAAAGTGGTGGCAACTTCAGCGTTAGCGAGTAATCGCGCCCATGGAGCGGTTCATCAACCGTGCTGATAGGCCCGCTATTATGCTGATCGCTGCCTCCGTACCGGTTATCGTCGGAGTTAAATACCTGTACCCACTCACCTGCCTGCGGCACACCTAAACGATAATGATCGTGCATGGCCGGTGTAAAGTTACAAGCCACCAGCAACGTATCATCCGGGTTATCGCTCTTGCGCAGGAAGCTCATTACACTATTGTGGGCATCGTTATAATCAATCCACTCAAAGCCTTCCGGGCTAAAGCTGTGCGCATAAAGTGCAGGTTCCTGCTTATAGATAGCGTTCAGCTCGCGCAGCACCTCCTGTATGCCATGGTGGTATCCGTACTGAAGCAGGTGCCATTCCACACTGCTGTCATGGTTCCATTCGCTGCTCTGGCCTATTTCCGCCCCCATAAACAATAGTTTACCTCCCGGGTGCGCGTACATGTAAGCGTAGAGTGTGCGTAGGTTAGCAAATCGCTGCCACTCATCTCCAGGCATTTTCTGCAGAAGTGAACCCTTACCGTGCACAATTTCATCGTGTGAAAGCGGCAGCATAAACTTCTCCGAGAAAGCATACATCATACTGAAAGTAATCTCGCCCTGGTGGTATCTGCGATAGACAGGATCTTTGGAGAAGTAGTCGAGGGTATCGTGCATCCAACCCATCATCCACTTCATGTCAAAGCCAAGGCCCCCATGCTCTACCGGTGCTGTTACACCTGGCCATGCAGTAGATTCTTCTGCAATGGTTTTAACATCAGGAAAGCGTTCCCGCACAGCGTGGTTGAAATCCTTCAGCAAAGAGATGGCTTCGAGGTTCTCACGGCCGCCATATTCGTTCGGTATCCACTCTCCTTCTTTGCGGCTGTAGTCTAAGTACAGCATAGAGGCCACGGCATCCACACGCAACCCATCTGCATGGTACTTGTCTAACCAGAAAAGCGCATTACTTATCAGGAAAGAGCGTACCTCGTTACGGCCATAGTTAAAGATGTAACTGTTCCAGTCAGGGTGATAGCCCTTTCGCGGATCGGCATGCTCGAACAGGTGCGTACCATCAAAGTAAGCCAAGCCGTGCTCATCAGACGGGAAGTGCGAAGGCACCCAGTCCAGAATAACACCAATATCGTGCTGGTGTAGTACATCGATCAGGTACATCAGGTCTTGTGGCGAACCAAATGTGCTGGCCGGTGCAAAATATCCTGTTACCTGATATCCCCATGACCCATTGAAAGGGTGGAACATAATCGGCATCAGCTCTATGTGCGTAAAGCCCATATCCTTCACATAGGCAGGCAGTTCCTCAGCAAGTTCACGGTATGTGAGCGAACGGTTATCTTCTTCCGGTTTACGGCGCCAGGAGCCTAAATGCAGTTCATACACGCTGTATGGCTGTGCCTGATCAGCTATACTTTTGCGGCGATCCAGCCACTGCTGATCCTGCCAGTCATAATTCAGGTCTGAAACAACAGAGGCTGTTTGAGGTGGCCGCTCACGGCTGAAAGCAAAAGGATCGCTTTTCTCTACATGATACAGGTTGTAGCGCGACTTGATGTGGTATTTATACATCACTCCAGCCGACACGTCAGCCACAAAGCCTTCCCATATACCGGATTCATCCCCGCGCAGGTTTAGTTTATGGCTGTCGCGGCTCCACCCGTTAAAGTCCCCCATCACAGATACCTGCTCTGCATTGGGAGCCCAAACAGCGAAGTAGGTACCCTGTTTTCCGCCATGCTCCATAGAGTGCGAGCCCAGCTTATCATACAAATTATAGTGCCTGCCTTCTTTAAAGAGATAAATATCGAACTCTGATAACAAGCTGGCGTATTGCACTGCCGGTGATGATGTTTCTTCTGTGATGGTTTCCTCCTCTCTTGTTTGTGCTGCAGTGGATTGGTTTCCATTCCCTGCACTTATTTGTTCCTGGGCTGCCGATGTAGCAGAAGTTTCCGTTGCCGTTGCAGTTCTATCGGTGCCTTTTGTTTTCACTACAATGTTTTCCTGCACCGTATCGTTACCTGCAACAGGCACTACTACCTCTGAGTCTTCTACCGAAACCTCAGGTTTATTAGTCTTACTACCCCTTGAGGCAGTTTGAGGCGCAGCTCCTGTTTCTGATTTCTTTGGTCGGCCACGCTTCGCAGGCTTTGCTCCCTCCTCACCCGATGTAGCACCGGTTACAGGAGATCCCATTTCAGCCGCAGGGGCATCCGTTTTCTTCTTTCTGCCCCGCATTGCAGTAGTCCCCTCCTGGCTCTCACCAGCAGCGGATGCTGCTGGCTTACGGCCCCTTTTAGAGGTTGTCTTGTTTATATCCTGACCAGTATCCTGGCCGGTTGCTTGCGTTCTATTCGTGGTCTCGGTGGTTGTGCTTTCTTTTTTCTTAGCCATTCTTATACTTTTTCATGATGTACTTGATGCCTCTGATGGGGATGAGCACCCAATCCGGACGATTATTCAATTCATATCCAAGTTCGTAGATCGCCTTCTCTAACAGGAAGGTATGGATCAGCGTCTCGAAGTCTTCTTCTTTAGCCGGCACAATGCCAGAACCTCGGGTCTTACCCAAGTAATTATGCATAAAGAAGCCACTGGCGTATTGGTACCACTGCTCCGCCCATGTCTCCAGGTACTCCACGTCTTCACGACGCAGCCCCTCTTGTTGGAACATGGCACTGTAAGCGGCATAATGGAACGAGCGAATCATTCCAGCCACATCGCGCAGGGCAGAGCGCTTTAAGCGGCGCTCACTAAAGGAACGTGCCGGCTCTCCCTCAAAGTCGATGATGTAGAAGTCTTTACCAGTAAAGAGCACCTGCCCTAAGTGGTAATCGCCATGGGTTCTGATTTTCAGGGTATCAATTTTTCTGGCGAAAATCATCTTCAGGCGCTCCAGCACTTCTTCGCGCATGTTCAGCACTTCCTCGGCCTCTCCGCGCACGTTCTCCGGCAGGTTTGGCAGGTGTTTCTGCAAACTATCGAAGTTACTGCGCACCAACGAGGTCAGGGATGAATACAGGGAACGCTGGTAGTGCAGCGAAAACCCCTCCGGCACAAAATCCTTTTCATCGTCAACACTGCCAAGGGCCAGGTGCATTTCAGCGGTACGCAGGCCTAATAACTCTACCCGCTCTACATGGGCACCTCCTATCTGCATCTGCACTTCTTCCGGAATCTCGGAGAAGGCCTGCGGACGGGAAAGGGAACCGGCAGGCTGTTTTGCTTTAAGGCGCTCGTTCTGCGTCAGGATGCGCTCATAAAGGCGCTTGAGTGAATCTCCGATGTAGCTCCAGGCATCTCCCTGATTCGGCACCAGCTCCTGCAGCATTACCAGCACCATCGGCTGCTTACCAGATTCATGCTGCTCAATTGCCCCCAGGAAGCGCGGTGTGTTTGCGAAACCAACTTTCTCTGTCAGCATCTGCACTACCTCCACATCCGGGTTCATGGTTCTGTCCAGCTTGCGGTATACTTTCAGGAAGAGCGAATTATCGAAGATAATTGAAGTATTGCTTTGCTCTGCTGCCAGTATTTTAGAGGTGAGGGGTTCTTCGGCTTTACGAAGGTCTGATGCCACACTCTTGTTGCTGTAACCAACAAGCTCCGCGTCATCCTGCTTAACTCGCTTCTTCTTCACCATCATCTGCAAGAGACTTTGGCGGAACTCATCACTGAAGAGGGCGTCGTACAGAATACCTTCTTTGCCATCAATAGCGACACGGGCAATCACACTTGTCGGTGAATCGCTGCGCAGCTCTTCCTCCTCCTCGCCAGTGGCAAAGGCTATAGGCAGCTGGTACAACTCCGGCAGTCCCTCGTTGTAGTTCACTTCAATAAAGAGCATCGAGGCGCCTGTCTTGCCGAGTGGCATCGGCATGTTGTTAATAACCTGCATGCGCTGCACCGTACGGGCTTTGCCTCCAAACCAGCGGCGCTTTAACACGTAAGGCGGCAATATTTCAGCATCCAGTGTTTTCAGTGTCTTAGCATCCAGTGCCGCTTTTAAAGAACCTATGCGTGTTGCCTTCTGCTGCCCATCCGAATCTTCAGCCACTTCCTGCGGCTGTAACTCCATCCAGTAGTAACCGTGACCACTAATGGTGAACAGGTACTCTTCTTCTTTGATATTAGGAAATTTGTTTTTGCTGAATACCTCTACCGGGGTGCGGCCCTTATAATCGTGCAAGTCCAGTTCTACCGCCTCCGGGAAGCGTGAAAGATTTGCTATCACAAGGATGGTCTCGTTCTCATACTCCCTGACAAATGCCAGCACTTTTGAATTGTTAGGCGACAGAAATTTGATGGTACCGCGGCCAAAGGCTTTGTAGCGCTTGCGCATGTTGATGATGCGGCGCATCCACCAAAGTAACGAGTTGGCATTGTGGGTCTGCGTGTCAACGTTTATTGACTCATACTTATATTCCGGGTCAATGATAACAGGCAGGTACAGGCGCTGTGGGTTTGCAGAAGAGAATCCTGCGTTGCGGTCTTCGTTCCACTGCATCGGCGTGCGTACGCCATCGCGGTCACCGAGATAATAGTTATCACCCATGCCAATCTCATCACCATAGTATACCACCGGTGTACCGCGCATCGAGAAGAGCAGCACGTTCATGAGCTCAATCTTGTTGCGGTCGTTGCCCAGCAGCGGGGCCAGGCGGTGACGGATACCTAAGTTGATGCGTGCCATCGGGTCTTTGGTGTAGACCTTATACATATAGTCACGCTCCTCGTCGGTTACCATTTCCAGCGTCAGCTCATCGTGGTTTCGCAGGAACATGGCCCACTGGCAACTTTCCGGTATAGCCGGTGTCTGGTTATAGATATCTATAATCGGGTAGCGGTCCTCCATCTTCACCGACATAAACAGGCGCGGCATAATAGGGAAGTGGTAATTCATATGGCACTCATCGCCATCGCCGAAGTAAGCGGCAGAATCTTCCGGCCACATGTTCGCCTCTGCGAGCAGCAGCTTTCCTTCGTGCTTACTATCCACGTGCGCGCGCAGCTTTTTCAGGAAATCGTGTGTTTCCGGCAGGTTCTCACCATTGGTGCCCTCGCGCTCGAACAGGTAAGGAACCGCATCCAGGCGGAAGCCGTCCACTCCTAAATCAAACCAGTAGTCCAACACTTTAAACACCTCTTTCTGCACCTCCGGGTTATCGTAATTCAAATCCGGCTGATGCGAGAAGAAACGGTGCCAGTAATACTGCTGTGCTACCGGGTCCCAGGTCCAGTTGCTTTGTTCCGTATCAGTGAAAATGATGCGGACATCTTTCCATTGCGTGTTATCATCGGTCCAGACGTAGAAGTCTCTGTGTTTCGATCCTTTCTTTGCTTTTCGGGCGCGTTGGAACCACGGGTGTTGATCAGAAGTGTGGTTAATAACCAGCTCTGTAATCACCTTCAGACCCCGGCGATGCGCTTCTTTCACGAAAAGCTTGAAGTCCTGCATGTTGCCGTAAGATGGGTTGATGCCTAAATAATCAGCAATATCATAACCATCGTCGCGGAGAGGTGAAGGATAAAAGGGCAGCAGCCAGATAGCTGTTACGCCTAAGTCTTCTAAGTAATCCAGCTTCTGCATCAGGCCTTTAAAGTCGCCGATACCGTCGCCGTTTCCATCTTTAAAAGCTTTAATGTGCAGCTCATAAATGATGGCGTCTTTGTACCAATGGATGTTGTCGTCTAACAGTTCTTTTTCGTCTGCCATATTTTGTGGTGAAAAGGGTTCTTTTTTTAGTTGGTTTAAGGTAACCGGTTATTTTTATAAGTTGTGGCCTGCGCTGGTTTCTTCGATGCGCAGAACGTGCACCGGCATTTCATGCGGGCGCAGTTCAACATAATTCCACTCGTCTGTCCAGGTGTATTTTCGTTCAGTTAAGAGATCGTGCACCACGTATTGCCCATTGCCCATTTTCAGGTCAGCGAGCGGCACCTGCACCCAGCCTGCCTGTGTGTTATACGGGTCAAGGTTAACCACAACAATGATTTTGTTGCTGAAGTCGCTGCTCCACTTGGCATAGCACAGGAATGCCGGGTTATCGGTTCCTCCGAAGGCAATGTTCCAGGTTGTCTGCAGTGCCGTGTTTACTTTGCGTGCCCTGTTAATCATAGTAATCACCTCCCGGGTTTTGGTCAGTTTACCCCAGTCCCAGTGCTTGACTTCATATTTCTCAGAGTTAAGGTACTCTTCCTTTCCGGGTACAGGCGTGGCTATATTAAACTCGTACACCGGGCCGTACAAACCGTAGTTAGAGGACATGGTGGCCGCCATTACGACACGTGTGATGTGTGCCGCCTCGCCCCCTTCCTGCAGCGCAGGTGGATTGATATCCGGGGTATTCGGCCAGAAGTTCGGTCTGAAGTACTCGCGCATCTCCGTCTTTGTGAGCTCCTGCATGTACTCTTTCAGTTCCTCGGCAGAGTTGCGCCATGTATAGTAGGTATACGATTGCGTGAACCCACCTTTTGCTAAGCGCTCCATCACGCGTGGGCGGGTGAAGGCCTCTGCCAGGAAGATGACTTCCGGATGATCTTTATGTATATCTTCAATTACCCAGTCCCAGAAAGCGAAAGCCTTTGTATGTGGGTTATCTACCCTGAATATGACAACACCCTGGTCAATCCAGTGCTGCAGCACCCGGCGCAGTTCCTGCCACAGGTTCTGCCAGTCTTCTGTCTCGAAGTTGACAGGCAGTACGTCCTGGTACTTTTTAGGTGGGTTCTCGGCATATTGCACGGTTCCGTCCGGGCGCCACTTAAACCACTGCGGGTGCTCTTTTACATAAGGATGGTCCTGGGAACATTGAATGGCAAAATCAAGCGCGATCTCTATACCATGCTCCTTTGCCTGCTGCACAAAATGCCTGAAATCATCAAGCGTACCCAGTTCCGGCAAAATTGCATCGTGGCCTCCCTCAGCAGCACCAATTGCCCACGGAGATCCGGGTTCACCTGGCTGAGCGGAAGGATTATTGTTTTTACCTTTTCTGAAAGCATGCCCTATCGGGTGGATAGGTGGCAGGTAAATGGTATCGAAGCCCATTTCGGCAATGCGGGGAAGCAGTCGTTCACAGTCTTTAAAAGTACCATGCTGCCCGGCCAGTGGCGAAGCGGACCTCGGGAAGAATTCGTACCAGGCACTAAATAGGGCTTTCTTCCGCTCTACGTCCAGTTGCAACCGCTTGTCATACGTCGTCACATTCTCCCGCTCGCCGGTAGTGCTCATCAGGTCTGAGATCTCTTTGCCTGTAGCAAGCGCCACGGCATCGGCATGGTTGGGGTTGTGGCGCAGCTGGTGTGCTACACTGTACAGTGGCTCCTGCTGACTAGCCTCTGCGGGGGCAGCGGTTTCTTCTATCATCTGCGCCCCAATCTGCAACTCCACTGTTATATCCTGGCCCGCCTCAAACTTTTTCTTAAGGCCTTTCTGCCAGGTATAAAAATGATCTACCCACCCTTCTATGGTATACTCATAGCGCCCCATGGTATCGGGGGTAAAAGTGGCCTGCCAGTGGTCGTTCCCCAGGAATTCCATTGGAACGGCTGTCCATTCTTCTGAGTCTGTGTTGCTGGTGTTGCGGTATATCAGTTGCGCTTTTACTTCATCATGCCCATCACCAAAGATGTCGGCTGTCACTGTCATCTCCTCTCCCACTACCCGTTTGGCGGGGAATTTTCCGCAGTTTATTTCTGGTTTTATTTTTTCAATTATAATGCGTTTGGTTCCTGCAAGATGTTCCATGTAGTAGTCTGTGTAGTAGTTCTATTTTGTCACTTACTAGTTACTGTGCTCAGATAAATAGGTTACGGACAATATTCTATATTAGCAAATATCACCCGTAACTGCACCCATACCTATAGCCAATGTAGCAAAAAGCTTATCTTCAGGCACCTATCTTTTCACCAAAAGGTATAACCTTAAGCCCGTGAAGCAAGTTAATACGAGCTGTGAAAATCCATTACTTTTATGTCAATATTAAGAAAAATTGGAGCAGATTACACCCCAGGCAGAGGAACTACCTTTACCGTGTGGGCACCGGAGGTGGAGCAGGTAGAGGTATCGCTTCATACTCCAAATAAAAAAAGGCTAAAACTACAACGTGAGGCTTTCGGTTACTGGACGGCTCTGGCAGAGGACGCCGGCCCTGGTACACGCTATATGTTTACTTTGAACGGGGAGAAAGAGAGGCCGGATCCCGCCTCTCTCTTTCAGCCTGATGACGTGCATAAAGCTTCTGCCGTGATAGACCACAGCCACTTTAACTGGACAGATAAAAACTGGAAGGGGCTACCCCTGGAGCAGCTGATTATTTATGAGCTGCACGTAGGCACTTTTACAGAGGAAGGTACTTTTGAAGCCATCATCCAAAAAATTCCGGAGCTGAAAGACTTGGGTATCACGGCCATCGAGATAATGCCGGTGGCCCAGTTCCCTGGCAACCGTAACTGGGGCTACGACGGTGTTTACCCCTTCGCCACGCAGGAGTCTTACGGAGGTCCGGAGGGTTTGAAAAAACTCGTGAACGCCTGCCATGAGCAGGAGATTTCTGTGGTGCTGGATGTGGTGTACAACCACATGGGCCCGGAGGGAAATTACCTCAACGACTACGGCCCGTACTTTACAGACAAGTACCACACGCCCTGGGGAAATGCGCTTAATTTTGACGATGCCCACTCTGACCACGTCCGCAATTTCTTCTTCCAAAACGCGCTGATGTGGCTCCGTGATTTCCATATAGATGCCCTGCGGCTTGATGCCGTACATGCAATTTACGACACCGGCGCCAAGCATTTTCTGCAGGAGCTACGCGAACATGTAAACCAGCTGGAAGAGCAGGAAGGCCGCAACTATATACTCACGGCAGAGACCGACCTGAGCGATGTGCGCCTGATTAACCCGATTGAAAAAGGAGGTTATGGCCTGGATGCGCAGTGGTTTGATGACTACCATCACGTCATCCACACACTCGTAACGGGTGAGCAGGAAGGTTACTACGAAGACTACGGCAAGCCCGAACAACTGAAAAAAGCGCTGGAGCATACCTTTGTCTACAATGGCCTTTATTCAGAGCACCGCAAGAAAACCCTTGGCACCGATGCCACCGCTAACCCGGCGCAGCAATTCGTGGTTTGTTCTCAAAACCACGACCAGGTCGGTAACCGCATGCTGGGTGAGCGCCTCACCCAGCTGGTATCTTTTGAGATGCTGAAAGCGGTGGCTGGTTTGGTACTGCTCTCGCCTTATGTGCCGATGCTGTTTATGGGAGAAGAGTATGGGGAGGAGAATCCTTTCCTGTACTTTGTAAGCCACACAGACAAGGACCTGGTGGAGGCTGTGCGGAAAGGAAGGAAAGCGGAATTTGCCTACTTTGCCTCGAAAGGGGAAGCGCCTGACCCGCAAAGCGAGGAAACCTTTAACAGGTCTAAACTGCAGCGGAGTTATACGTCTAATGAGAAGCAAAAGCAACTGCGGGAGTTTTATAAACAGCTGATACAGCTGCGCAAGACCGCCCCTGCCCTGGCCAAGCCGGACAAGCCGAACATGGAGGTAAACCTGGAGGAAGAGAAACTTGTGCTGCACCTCATCCATAAAGGGGCGGCACCTAATCTATACTGTATATTTAACATAAGTAATCAACCACAGGAAACAGCACTAGTGAATACAACAACAGCAGGAGGAAACTGGAAGCCGATTCTGAACTCAGCCGATACGGCCTGGGGCGGCGGCGGCACAGGCAACGGGGAAGTATTGAAAGCAGAAGCCTCTTTGAGCCTTCCGCCAGCGTCTGTGCTCATCCTTGAACAACAAAGATAAATGAACCGCTACATCTGCATACACGGGCACTTTTACCAGCCCCCACGCGAAAACCCCTGGCTGAACGAGGTAGAACTGCAGGAATCCGCTTCCCCGTACCATGACTGGAACGAGCGGATAACGGACGAGTGCTATGCCCGCAACTCCGCTTCCCGCATCCTCGACGGGAAAGGAAAGATTGAGGATATTATCAACAACTACGCCTACATCAGCTTTAACTTCGGGCCAACATTGCTGGAGTGGATGCAGAAGAAAGAGCCCGGGACGTACCAGGCCATACTGGAGGCCGACATAGAAAGCAGGGAACGCTTCTCGGGGCATGGCTCGGCTATGGCGCAGGTATACAATCACATCATTATGCCGCTGGCCAATGACCGCGATAAGCAGACACAGGTTATCTGGGGCATCTATGATTTTGAAAAACGCTTTGGCCGTAAACCTGAAGGCATGTGGCTGGCAGAAACAGCTGCTGACACCCCTACCCTCGAGGTGCTGGCAGCAAATGGCATTAAGTTCACCATCCTGTCGCCGTACCAGGCAAAGCGTTACCGCCGTGTTGGGGAAAAGGAATGGCACAATGCCATAGGAGCCAATATTGATCCGCGGCGGCCCTACCTTTGCAAGTTACCCTCGGGCAAAGAAATCGTGCTGTTTTTTTACGATGCCCCGGTTTCACAGGGTATTGCCTTTGAGCGGCTGCTAAACCGTGGAGAAGATCTGGCAAACCGCCTGGTAGGCGCGCTCGATGTGAGAAGAAACGAACCACAGCTGATGCACATTGCCACGGATGGCGAAACCTATGGCCACCACCACCGCTTTGGAGAGATGGCCCTCTCCTACGCGCTTGAACACATTGAGGCAAAAGAGTATGCAAAGATCACAGTATATGGGGAATTCCTGGAAAAGTTTCCGCCGCAGTATGAGGCAGAAATCCTAGAGCAAACCTCCTGGAGCTGTGCCCACGGCGTAGAACGCTGGCAGAGTAACTGCGGCTGTAATACAGGCGCCAATAATGGCTGGGATCAGCAGTGGCGCGGTCCTCTCCGGAAAGCCTTTGACTGGCTCCGCGACCAGCTTACGCCGCTCTTTGAACAGGAGATGAAAAAGCTGGGAGCAGCGCCATGGACCACCCGAAATGATTACATACAAGTTATCATGGATCGCTCAGAGCAGAATGTGGCTGCGTTTATTCAAAGCCATACCACACGCGAACTGAGCCAGCAGGAGAAGGTGCGTTTTCTGAAGCTGCTGGAGATGCAGTACCATACCCTGCTGATGTATACCAGTTGCGGTTGGTTCTTCGACGAGGTGACAGGCATAGAAACGGTGCAGGATATTTATTATGCAGCCAGAGCCATTCAGCTGGCACACAGTGTTAGCGGGCAGGACTATGAGCGACCATTCGTCAAGCTGCTGGGGCAGGCAAAGAGCAATCACAAAGACATGGGAGATGCAGCACAAGCCTACCTCAACTCAGTAAAGCCAACCATCATCAACCTGCTGCGGGTGGGTGCGCATTACGCTGTATCATCGCTCTTTGCAGAACATACAAAAGAGGTGGAGCTATACAGTTACAGGGCAACATCGCTGGAGTACGAACAGATGTCAGCCGGACGGCAGAAGCTGGCAGTTGGCCGTGCCAATATCCGCTCTATGGTTACCTGGGAGGAAGAGGTTATTACTTTCGGCGTGCTGCACCTCGGCGACCACCAGCTGTTTGGCGGCGTGCGTGAGTCTATGACTTCTGAAAATTATGCTAACCTGACAAGGGAGTTACGTATAGCCTTTGAGCGCGGAAACGTGAGCGAGGTAATTATGCTGTTAGACAAACACTTTGAATCCCATAGCTATTCCTTCTGGCACTTATTTAAAGATGACCAGAAGAAAATACTGGATCAAGTGCTGGAAAATGCCATGCAAAACGTGGAGAGTAATTTTCAGCAGCTTTTCGACAACAACTACCCCCTGATATCCGCCATCAAAACCTTGGGAATGAAACTGCCGGAACCACTGCAAACAACTGTAGAGTATATTGTAAACACTAAACTGCTACATGAGTTTGATTCAGAATTCCCTAATACAACGGAGATAAAACGGCTCCTGGAGGAAGCGAAGCGCATGAAGGTAAAACTAAGCTATACCTCCCTCGAGTTTGCCTTGTCGCACCGGGCAAGTCAGCTAATAAAGTATGTACAGGAGCACCCTAGCGATCTGCGTAAAATGCAGCTTTTGATTGATTTACTCGACGTACTGGAAAGCTCAAAATTAGAGGGCGATTACTGGCAGGCACAGAACATTGCTTTCCGGATGCAACAAACTATATATAAGAAGTACCTGGAGCACAGCGAACGTGGCGATAAAGAGGCCGCAGCATGGATTGAGAAGTTCGATGTGCTTTGTTCAAACCTAAATCTGAAAACAACACAACATGGTATACATTCCAGCAGCCACTTACAGGCTACAAATATCGCCTAAATTTACGTTTAAACAAGTGCGGGAGATTATCCCCTACCTGCACGAGTTGGGCATCAGCACGGTTTACTCGGCTCCTTTTTTCTGCTCCCGCCCCGGCAGCGAGCACGGCTACGACGTAACCGCCCCTTACGACATCAACCCTGATGTTGGCACCAAGCAGGAGCTAAAGCAAATTGCCTCGGAACTGAAAGAAAGGAACATGGGTTGGCTGCAGGACATTGTGCCCAACCACATGGCTTACCATCCCGGAAATGTGTGGCTGATGGATGTGCTGGAAAAAGGCCCGCAGTCTCATTTCTACACCTTCTTCGACATCGATTTTCACCACCCGGACTTTGCAGGCCAGGTGATGGTTCCTTTTTTGGGGGATTCCTTAGAAGAGGTACTCAGGCAAAACCAATTGCAGCTCAAGCTTACAGACAAAGGCCTCACTGTCAACTACTACGACAGCGCCTATCCCTTAAGTATATCCAGCTACAGAACGCTTTTGAAGGAGATACAGCCGGTTGCGGGAGAACCGGATATAAGTAACCTGGTACAGCAGTTCCTCAACGACCTGGCTTTGTTCGAATCAGAAGAAAGCATCTCCCCTGCCGCCTGGAATAACTTTAAAAAGAAGCTTCACAGCAATGCGCAGCTCAGGCAGGAACTGGAGGGGATGGTGCAAAGCATGAACAACGACAATGGAAAACTGCAGCAGCTACTCCAGCAGCAGCACTATATCCTATGTCACTGGCAGGAAACAGAGAAGCGCATCAATTTCCGCCGCTTCTTTACCGTGAACGACCTGATCTGCCTGCGCATGGAGCACCCGGAGGTGTTTGAGCAGTATCACCAGTTTATAAAACAACTGGTAGACCAGGGGCTGCTGCAGGGCCTGCGGGTAGACCACGTGGATGGCCTCTTCGACCCAACCACTTACCTGAAGCGCCTGCGGAAGCTGGCTGGCCCCGATGCTTATCTCGTGGTAGAAAAAATATTGGAGGGCGAGGAGCAGTTACCGGAACGCTGGCCAATTGAGGGCAACAGCGGCTACGACTTTCTGGCGTGGGTGAGCAACCTCTATACCTCTGGTTCCGGCCGTCGAAAGCTGACACAAACTTATAGTAAGCTGGTGCCAAGTGCCGCCAAAGTCTATGAGGAGCTGGTGTTTGAAAAGAAGATGTTCATTCTGAAAGACCAGATGCAGGGCGAGTTGCAGAACCTGATGCGCCTGTTGCAGGAGCGCCACCTGATACCGCTTGACCCGGAGGAGGAATGGCGAAAGGCGCTGGCAATATTGCTGTGTGCCTGGCCGGTTTACTGTATCTATGGCAACCGCCTGCCGCTGTCTAAGGACGAAATGCAGGTGGTGGATAAGGCCTTTGAGGAGGCCCATACGCAGGCCCCGGAACTGCAGGAGTATTTTCAGGAGCTGCACAAACTCTTTACATTAGAGCCCGGCGATACAGAGCAGACGACGCATGACAAGCTGTACTTTGTGATGCGGAGCCAGCAATATACGGGGCCGCTTGCCGCCAAAGGCGTGGAGGATACCACCTTCTATAACTATAACCGCCTGATCTCCCTCAACGAAGTTGGCAACAGCCCGGATATTTTCCACCTCAACGACGATGAGTTTCATGAGCGCATGCTGTACCGCCAGCGGGTGTACCCGCACTCCATCAACGCCACGGCTACCCACGACACTAAGCGTGGTGAGGGTGCCCGTATCCGCCTGAACGTGCTAAGCGAACTCCCGGACGAGTGGGAAAGAAATGTGCAGGATTGGATTGAGAGAAGTAAAAAGTATACCACTAAACCGAGCATCAACGACCTCTATTTCTTTTTCCAGACGCTCATTGGCGTACTGCCGCTGAATGGCCAGGCTGATGAGTCGATTGTGGAGCGGGTGCAGGAATACCTGCAAAAGGCACTGCGGGAGGCAAAAGTCAAAACTGGTTGGTCGGAGCCGAACGAAGGGTATGAGCAGGCCATGATGGACCTGGTGCAGCAGCTGTTGCTCGACGATAAAGATTTCATGGATACTTTCCGGCCTTTCTTCCAGAAGGTATCACACTACGGCTGGGTTTACGCACTCTGCCAGGCCTTGCTGAAAGTAACCTGCCCCGGTGTGCCCGATATTTACCAGAGCTGTGAACTGTGGGACCTGAGCCTCGTAGACCCCGACAACCGACGACCTGTAGACTACGAACTACGCCAGCAGTACCTGACGGAGTTAAAAGAACAGGAGCAGAAAGACCCGGAAGGCCTGCACCAGCAACTGCTTCAGAATCCCGACGACGGAAAAGTGAAACTATACCTGCTGTACAAGGTGCTGAACAAGCGCCGCGATTTGCAGCCGCTGTTCAACTTCGGGGATTATGTACCGCTCCATGTGCAGGGAACACACAAGCACCGTATCCTGGCATTTGCCCGCCACCATGAGGGGCAGTGGGGCGTGGTGGTGGTACCGCTTCTACTCGTAAACCTCATTGGCGAACACGAATTACCAATAGGGGAAGAAGTTTGGGAAGACACCGCTATCGCGCTGCCTGAAGGAGCACCGGTAGCCTGGCAGCACGTACTTGGAAAAGGCACGCTGCAGGCAGAAGAGAATATACTGCCCTTAGCCGGTGTACTAAAAACATTCCCGGTAGCATTTTTAACCGCAACAAATACTTTATGATCATATCAAAACGAAGTGCAGGCCTTTTACTGCATATTACCTCTCTCCCCTCCCGCTTCGGCATCGGGGATTTAGGGCCGGAAGCCTATCATTTTGCTGACCTGTTAGAAGAAGCAGGCCAGCGTTACTGGCAGATACTCCCGCTCAACCCAACCGAAGGCGGCTACGGCCACTCCCCCTACAGCAGCCACTCTGCCTTTGCGGGAAACCCGCTGCTCATCAGCCCTGAGCTGCTCGTGCAGGATGGTTTGCTACAAAAAAGCGACCTTGAAACAGATGAGGAATTTAGAGAGGACCGGGTAGAGTACCCGAAGGTAGTTAAACTGAAGCTGAGGCTATGGCAGAAGGCTTTTGATAAATTTAATGAGACTGCCGACTCTGATTTGCAGCAGGAATACAAAGCCTTCATGCGCGAACAAAAAGCATGGTTACCGGACTTTGCACGGTTTGCTGCCTTCAAGAAACGCTTCGAAGGCAGAAGCTGGGTGGAGTGGCCCAAAGAAATAAAGCAGCACGAGGAGCATGCCGTAAAGGCCCTTGAAAAAGAGATGGAGGATGAGGTGCGGTTTGAGCAGTTCATGCAGTTCCTGTTTTACAGGCAATGGGAAGAGTTAAAGCAGTACTGCCACCAGAAAGACATTGCCTTTTTCGGGGACATGCCGTTTTACGTGAGCCACGACAGCGCCGATGTATGGCAGAACCCGGAGTATTTTAAGCTGGATAAGGAAGGTAACGCCACCGGGCTTTCCGGGGTGCCACCGGACTTCTTCAGCGAGACCGGGCAACTGTGGGGCACGCCGGTTTTTGATTGGAAAGAGCTGGCCAAACACAATTACGACTGGTGGATCCGCCGCATCGACCACAACCTGCGCCTGTTTGGGCTCTTGCGCCTCGACCATTTCCGCGCCTTCTCTGCCTACTGGGAAGTGCCTGCCGGGGAAGATACTGCCATGAACGGAAAGTGGAAGGAGTCACCGGGTGCCGAAATTCTGAGCCTTGTGCAGAAGAAATACCCTAAAATGCCGATTATCGCCGAAGACCTGGGCGAGATAGACCAGCCGGTGCGTGACCTGATGCAGGAGTACGATCTGCCGGGCATGCTGGTGCTGCTCTTTGCCTTTGTCTCGGATGAGAAAGCGTTTGAAGGATCCTTTATGCCGCACAACCATACCCGTAACAGCATTGTGTATACCGGCACCCACGACAACAGCACGGTAGTAGGCTGGTACCACGACGCAAAGAAAGGTGACAGGAAAGCCCTCAGCGACTACACTTTTCACGAGCTCTCGGAAGAAAATGTACATGAGGTGATGGGCCGATTGGCACTGGCTTCTGTAGCACAGCTGGCTGTGCTACCGGTGCAGGATGTGCTGGGACTTGGGAAGGAAGCCACTATGAACAAGCCCTCCACTTCGCGGGGAAATTGGGCATGGCGACTCAAGAAAGACCAGTTTACAAAAAAAAATGCGAAAGAATTATTAGAGTTAACAAAGCTCTACGGCAGATTTGTGGACAAGGAGGAATAGCATTAGCCTGTGAGTGCGTTTGCTATCTGCCGTAAAAATACCTATTTTAGAAATTATAGCCTGGAGCCTTCTGCTCCGGGCTTATCCCCAAAACAAAATAAAACTATGGCAGCATACTCCAACACCCAAATCGAATTGGGCACCAAAGCACATAACTTTGCGCTTTTAGACACTGCTTCTGACGCACTGGTTTCCCTCACGGATGTCGCCTCTGCCAAGGCTACTGTAATCATGTTCATCAGCAACCACTGCCCCTATGTGCAGCACATTTTAGATGAACTAGTGGAAGTAGCGGCTGAGTACAAGACCAAAGGCGTCAATTTTGTGGCTATTAGCTCGAACGATGCCATGACCTACCCGCAGGACGGACCACAGCAGATGAAAGCACTGGCATTGGACTATGACTTTTCTTTTCCGTACCTCTATGATCAGACACAACAGGTAGCCCGCACCTATGAGGCAGAATGTACGCCTGAATTCTTTGTGTATGACGGTAAAATGGGCCTCGCCTACCACGGGCAGTTCGACGACTCCCGCCCCAACAACGGAAAGCCGGTAACGGGCCGCGATCTGCGCACAGCACTCGATGCTTTGCTGGCTAAAGAGCCAGTGCCGCAGGAGCAGGTACCCAGCGTAGGCTGCAGTATTAAATGGCGGGATTCTTAAGACTTAGCCGGAACCGGAATCTCCTTTTTACTTTCATTCACCAACTCCGCCATGGCTGTCATGTGGTCGAGGTACTGTGAGGTGTAGGCATCATGCGCGGCATGTGCATACAGCGCTGTACCGCCCATCACCGTTTTGATTATCTCATCGTGCTGCTCCATCGGCACGGCAGGGCAACCTAAACTGCGCCCGAGGCGGCCTGCCTGCTTTATAAAATCTTCTGTAGCATACTCAGCACCGTGCATTACAATACAACGGTCTCTTGCATTGGTGTTGAAGCCCTCATCCAGCCCCTCCAGTTTCAACGAAAGGCCGTGCTTGCCCTGGTATGTTTCATCGGTCACATAAAAGCCGATACTGCTCATGAAGGATTCGTTTTCATTAGAGAAATACTCGGCAAACTCATCCCCGGAGTTGCGGCCATGGGATACATACGTATTGATGAGTAATTCCTTCTTCTCCACGTCCACGACCCAAAGTCTTTTCTCGTTCGAGGATTTTGTAAAGTCAATGATGGTGATGATGGGTTTTTCAGAGACTTTCTGGTTACGCTTCATGTTATAATAACCTGTCAGTGCCTTGTCGAACACCTCAAACTTCAGCCCTGTTTCCTGAAGGTCCATGTAGCTATACAGATTGTATGAAACCTGGTTAAACCGCATCAGTTTATAATTGGTAACCCGGTCCCTGATCTTCTTTTGATCTGGCTTGGACATAGCAGAACCCTTGTTCACAGGAGTTGCAAACGGTACTAGCACCAGGGGTGCAAACAGCGGCAACAATCCTCGGGCCAGTTTACGTCGGGTATATCTCCAGGAATATAATTTCATCTCCATCAGTTCTTTGGTTCACCTTCTTTGTACGTATTGCAGCCTCTACGGTTAGTTCTCACCAGCACTCTCTGTTAGCACCAATCTTAAATCTATCAATATTTAACGGTAAAAGGCATCATTTTTGACTCTGAAGCTGTTATAACAGCAATACCTTTTTCTGAAGAGAGCAATGAAATCAAGAGATAAAATTTATCATAGTTACATATCGTACATTTTCGTGGCACTACTGCTCGCCGGATGTAGCGGCAAGCAAACCTTGCGGGGCGTGTTCAGCAAAGAACAGACCCCTTATGAGAAGTATGCAGCCAAACTGAAAGATGCCAAACTAGACGAGACAGCTTTAGGGCAGGAGTGGCTGCAGGCGGGACAACAGGCCTTAAGGGATTCGATTACCGTGACGCTCCCATTCAAAGAAACAGGCTACTTCTCTGCGGACAAGCCCAAAGCCCTCGGGTACCGGGTAACTGCAAAGCGGGGAGAGCGCCTTGTGGTGAATCTCGAAATGAGAGCAAGAGAGCAGGCACAGGTGTTTATGGATCTGTTTGAGGCGCCCGCCATACCTACGGAGGAACCCCGTCGGGTAGCTTCTGCCGACACCGCCTCAACCTCGCTAAGCTATGAAGTAGACGAAGACCAGCAGCATATCCTGCGTGTGCAGCCAGAGCTGCTGCGCAGTGGCCAGTACACGGTAACGATTCAGGCAGAACCAACCCTGGCTTTTCCGGTGCAAGGCAAAACCAGCCGTAACATTGCCAGCATCTGGGGCGACCCGCGCGACGGCGGTGTCCGGCTGCACGAAGGTGTTGATATATTTGCAAAGCGGGGAACGCCGGCTATCGCCTCCGCTGAAGGCGTAGTATCAAAAGTAAGCGTAACGCCTCGGGGCGGAAAGGTTGTATGGCTGACAGACGTAAACCGCAGACAGAGCCTTTACTATGCCCACCTGGACAGCCAGGCAGTAGCAGCCGGCCAGCGTGTGCAGATGGGCGACACACTGGGTTTTGTTGGCAATACAGGTAACGCCATCACCACAAACCCACACCTGCACTTTGGCATTTACCGATTTGGCCGTGGTGCCACAAACCCATTCCCGTACCTGTACGAGTCAATCCAAAAAGTGCCTGACGTAAAGATTGATGCCTCGCTGGTGGGCAATTGGGTCCGGATATCGGCAAAGTCAGCAAACATCAGGCTGCAGCCAACCACCAAATCGACGGTTTATACCACACTGCCACAGCACACCCCCCTGCAGGTAACAGGCGGCGTTGATACATGGTACCGTATTGCTTTACCCAATGGTACCGAAGCTTATGTTGCAGGCAGTTTAGTGGAAGCCACCACCAAGCCTGTCAGGTACGAGAAGATAGCCGCTGAAACCGACCTGCTGGATGAGGCACACCCGCTTGCAGCGGCAAAAGACAGCTTAAAACCCGGAAGCAACGTGGCCGTGCTGGGCAACTACAATGGCTATCGGCTGGTTCGGAATGATGCCGGCCTTCTTGGGTGGATAAATCCCGAAGGCAACATGAGCGCGCGCTAAGCCTGTCAGCCTTTTCAACTTATTTTTCCATAGCCGCTTCTTTAGGAGCGGCTATTTTTACCTCAGAGGCCAGGCTGTTTACCTCGGTGCCTGCCCAAAAATATTTTCTGCTTATATTTACCCTATAGACAACATAAACAGACAAGCCCTTGAAGTTAGCAGCCATAGACATCGGTTCAAATGCGGTGAGATGCCAGATCTCCAGTGTGCTGAACCAGAACGGTCATGTATTTTTTAAAAAGGTGGAGTACATACGCTATGCTATCCGTTTTGGCGAGGATGTGTTCAACTCCGGTTATATCCCTCAAAATAAAATCGAAAAATTTGTAAAGCTTCTGAAAGCCTTCCAACTGCTACTGGACGTGCACGACGTGGACCACTACATGATTTGCGCCACCTCCGCCATGCGCTCCGCAGTGAATGCGCCCGAAATACTGAAGCGGGTAGACGAAGAGTTAGGAATGGAAATACAGGTGATAGACGGAGAAAGAGAAGCTGACCTGATTAATAAAGTCATCTTTAATTTTCTGGATGAACGCAATTACCTGCACATTGACGTTGGTGGCGGCAGCACAGAGTTTAACATCTATGTGAACCGGCAGAAAAAAGCAAGTCAGTCATTTGAGCAGGGCTCTATCCGCCACATGCAAGGCGACGAATCCATGGAACTGTGGAACAAGATGCGCGATTGGATTGAGACAAATTCCAGGAAGTACCATTTGTCTCGTGCTATCGGAACTGGCGGCAACATCAATAAGATTTTTGAGATTGCAGGTAAAACGCCCGGTAAGGCTATTTTCCGGAAGCAAATTGAAGAAGTTGCGGCACGCATTAATTGCATGCCCATGCAGGATCGTATTACAAACCTGCTTCTAAACCCAGACCGTGCTGACGTAATCGTGCCGGCTTCAGAGATTTACCTTTCTGCGATGAAATGGGCTAAGCTGGAAACAATGCTCGTACCTGCCGTTGGCCTGAAAGACGGTATGTTGCACGCCCTCTACGAGCGTTACCACCCGGAGCCCTTCGTTATTGAGAAAATCAATTAAGATTTTATTTACTTACTGACGTTTCGCTACACCAGTTTATGATTTGTTTTAAGTCCCGGCGGGACGACCTGTTGATAGCCAGATGGCCAGACGCCACCCTTAGCTCCAGCGGAGCGGCCTGTCAATATATCCCCAACAGGTCGCTCCGCTGGAGCTAAAAAATAGTGAGACTCCTTTTCTATTAACAGCCGTCCCGCTTGGGCTCTTGCGTAACGTCACTTTCTAAGTATCTTTTAACCTTTTCAGCCAGCAAATTTCATTCGTAGCGTATAGCTGATTTATTCTTGGCCATTAAAAAAAGCGCGGCTGCAGTCTCTTCTCAGGAAGATAACTGCAGCCGCGCTTGCTTTCACTTGTGTTGATAAATGTTAAAGGATACCTGGTATATGTCTACACCAGTTCTATCTCCTGCACCTCACAGGCTTTGTAAAAAAACAACTTATGAATGTCTATGACTTCTTCGTTTGCTCCTACCCGCCTTTTCACGTAAGTGCCATCTTCCCGCATAATATAAGAGTTCTGGTTGTCCTGCACGTTATAATAGAGGATGTTGATGACTTCCTTTTTCAACTCTTCATTCGTGATAAGGAAAAGGGCTTCTATTCGCCTGTCGAAGCTGCGCACCATAATATCGGCGCTGCCGCTGTATACCTTAGGGTCGCCGTTGTTGTGGAAGTAATACAGTCGTGAGTGCTCTAAATACTCTCCCACAATAGATTTCACCGTAATGTTCTCGCTCAGTTCCTCGCGGCCAGGACGAAGGCAGCAGATTCCGCGCACAATCAACTTGATAGGCACGCCGGCTTTAGATGCCTTGTAAAATTCATCAATCACCTCTTTATCCTCCAGCGAATTAATCTTGATCACGATGCCGCTCTTTAGGCCTTTCTTAGCATTGCGCGCTTCGTTGCGGATTAACTCAATTAATTGATGCCGCATGCCTTTCGGCGACGTCATCAGGCACTTGTACTCGTTTGGCCTGGAGTGGCCTGTGATAACGTTGAAGAACTCTGACACGTCGTGCGCATACACTTCATTTGTTGTCAGCAGGCTCACATCAGTATAGAGGCGCGCGGTTTGTTCATTGTAGTTTCCGCTTCCGATGTGTATGTAACGCGTCACCTTCTCCCCTTCCTTCCGGATGATCATGAGCATTTTGGTGTGTGTTTTATACTTGCTGATGCCGTAGATCACGAAGCAGCCCGCCTTCTCCAGCCGCTCCCCTTCTCTTAAGTTACGCTCTTCATCAAAGCGCGCCTTCACCTCAAACAGCACCGATACGTGCTTGCCGTTTTCGGCGGCCTTCAGCAGCGCTGCCGTTACCCGCGACTGGTCTGCCAGCCGGTAGATGGTTTGCTTGATTCCCAGCACCGACGGGTCCTCGGCGGCACGCTCCAATAAGCTCACAACCGGTTCCATGCTGTTGTAAGGGTGGTGCAGCAACACATCATGCTCCTTCAGGTACTCGAACATATCCACGCCATCGCTGGGCAGGCTAAGTGGCTGCACCGCCGATGGTTGCTTAAAGCCTTTGTCCTTAAAATGCCGGTGGTTGATAATCTGCCACAGCCCCCGCAGATCTATGAGGGAGTTGATGGTGAACACATTGGCATTATCGATTGTCCAGCGATCTTTCAGGATTTTCATCATGAACTGCGATGGATTTCTTTCCACTTCAAGTCGCACTACCCGGCCTTTTTTACGTGTGCGCAGCTTCGACTTAATCTCCTGTATAAAGTCTGCCTCCAGGTCATCCGACTCCTCGAGGGTAAAGTCGCCGTTGCGGGTAATCCGGAACAGGTTAACCGCCACAATCTCCACATTCCGGAAAAGCTTTTTAATCTTCCAGCGGATAATATCTTCTATCGGTACAAAAACAATCCTGTCCTTGCGGTTTATCTCGTAGAAACGAGCCAGGTTCTGGGGTATCTGCACAAAAGTTACCCTATCCTGCGCCTTTAGCTCTTCTGTGGTGCGGGTTACCACACCAAAGGTAAGCAACTGGTTCATCAGCAGCGGGAAGCCATGGTAGTTGTCGAACACCATGGGCGTGAGCAGCGGGTAAATGGTATTTTTGAAAAAGGAATCAACTTTCTTCTGTTCGATTTCTGTCAGTTCGCTCACCTTCAGAATATCGCAGCCGTGCTTTTCAAAGATTGGTTTCAGCTCGTTGTTAAAGGTCAGGTATTGGTCGTTGACGAAGCGATGGGCATAATCCAGCAGCTTTTTACGGAACGGCAGCTCCCGCAGGCCGGAATAGTCAGTGCGCTCCTTACCGTAGTCGAGGTAATTGTACAAACTTCCCACCCTGATCATGAAGAACTCATCCAGGTTGGAGGATGTGATAGCCATAAACTTCAGCCTGTCGAAGAAGCTTTTGTTGGTATCGCGCGCCTGGTCCAGCACCCGGTAGTTGAAACGCAACCAGCTCAGGTCGCGGCTAATGTACTTACTCCTTTTTATTTGGTCAGAAACTTTGTTTATAAGCATGCTTGCATCAATTTTAAAGGATAAAGAAGCGCTATGCGCTGCTATATCCTGCCTTACCACAAAATATAACTATAATTTGATGCTGAAGTGTACAAAAAGGCAACAAAAATTTTTGTACTCAATCTAAAACGCTTTCTCCCAAAGGCTTGGAAGCTGGCCCTGGATTCAGCTTTCAAGCATCTGTAGACAAAATACCCGGCTACAGCCTGACAGCCTTTTGAAAACCAAAGGACCGACTGCTGCTATAGTACAACAGTCGGTTTTCTGAAATTTATTGAATCTCCGGCTATACTTAGGCCCTTACCTGCCCGTTCCCTTTCACAATCCACTTATAGCTGGTAAGCTCGTCTAATGCCATGGGGCCGCGGGCATGCAGCTTTTGGGTACTGATGCCTATCTCAGCACCAAGGCCAAACTGGGCACCGTCGGTAAAGGCGGTAGAGGCGTTGGCATATACAGCGGCGGCATCCACTGCTTTCAGAAAAAGGTCTACGTTTGCCTCGTTTTCAGAAATGATGGCCTCGCTGTGCTGTGAGCTGTATTTATTGATATGCTCAATAGCCTCATCTAAGTCAGCCACTGTTTTTACAGACATCTTCAGCGAAAGGAATTCTGTTCCGAAATGCTTATCCGTTGCCTGATGCAGTTTTTCCTCCGGGTAGCTACCCTTCAGCACTTCATAAGCAGGTGCATCGGCATATATGTCCACTTCTTTCTGTGCTAAGCCTTTTCCTATCTCTGTCAAATCCTGAACACGGTTCTTGTTGATTACCAGGCAGTCCAGGGCATTGCATACGCTTACTCTTCTTGTTTTGGCGTTCACAATAATTTCCTTTCCCTTCTCCAGGTCCGCAAACTCATCGAAATAGGTGTGCACGATTCCTGCTCCTGTTTCAATAACCGGCACCTTCGAATTTTCGCGCACATAGTTGATCAATCCCTGGCTGCCGCGTGGAATGATAATGTCCACATAGCCCACGGCATGCAGCATCTCGTGTGTGGCTTCGCGGTCTGGTGGCAGGAGCTGCACTATGTTTCTGTCAACGCCGTTACTTTCCAGCACCTCATGTATCAGCTTTACGATGGCCGTGTTTGAGTCTTTTGCATCGCTGCCACCTTTTAGCAGCAGCGCATTTCCTGAGCGGAGACACAGGCTGAAAACATCGAAGGTTACGTTTGGCCGGGCTTCATAAATAACACCGATAACGCCCAGGGGAACCGATACTTTTTTAAGCTCCAGCCCATTCTCCAGCTTCCGCTCGGCCAACACCTTCCCCAGTGGAGAAGGCAGGCTGGCCACATTCCGGATGTCGGCGGCTATACTCTCCACCCGCTCCCTTGTCAGCTGCAGCCGGTCGAATTTCGGGTCGCCGGCGTCCATGCGCTGCAGGTCTTTCTGGTTTTCTGCCAGAATATTATCAGTGGCTTCAACGGCCTTTTTGGCAAGGTCTTGCAGCACCTTTTCTACCTTATCTTCAGAAAGCAGGTTTAGTTTCCTGCTCGCTTGCTTTACACTTTCGAAAACCTGTTGCAATGCCATATTTTTAGACGTTATGATATTTAAATAAATATAAGTAATTGTAATGAATGAGCGGTTTCTGATTGTTCAGGCCTATTCGCTCAATGGCTTTTTTGGAGCTATATTCTGCTTTACCAAGCCCTATCTTCTCCCCGTGCTCATCCCTGATGCGGACAATGTCTCCTTTGGCAAAGTCACCGATTACAGACCCAATGCCTACGGGTAGCAAACTGGTCACTTCATCAGAGTATAAAGCTTCTTTAGCACCTTCATTGATGTGTACTTCACCTTTGGTGTAGTTGTCGCTGTGGGCTACCCATTTCCGCAGATTTGGCTTGGAGGAGTCCGGCTCAAAGTAAGTTGCCTTCAGTTTCTTATTATAGAAGTCGTGCAGCACGTCCTCACGGTTACCGTTGGCAATATAAACGTGTATACCCAGAAAAGCAGCTTTCTTGGCCATCTTCATTTTACTGTGCATTCCGCCTCTGCCAAAGGAAGATTTTGAGGTGGAAATGTAACGGCTTACTCCGGATGTTTTGCGGCTTACAAGCTCAATAAGTTGTGAAGCAGGGTCATCGGGATGCCCCCTGTAGATACCATCCACGTTGGTTAACAGGATAAGGGTATGGGCATCTATCATGGCGGCGGTCATGCTGGCAAGTTCATCATTATCTGTGAACATGAGTTCCGTAACCGCTACCGCATCATTCTCATTGATAACCGGGATGATGCCATGGTTGAGCAGGCCCAGGAGACAGTCTTTAATGTTCAGGTAATGCCTCCGCGAACGGAAATCCTGAGGTGTTACTACAATCTGGGCTATCTGGTGCCCCTCTTTCTGAAAAAGATCCTTATAGGCATGTATAATGTCTATCTGGCCTACTGAGGCAAGAATTTGCTTTCTTACTACTGATTCTGTTTTCTCTTCGAAGGTGATGTGTTTTCTCGCGAAGGCTACTGCTCCTGAAGAAACCAATACCACCTGCAACCCCTGCTCCTTTAGAAACACCAGTTGCTTCACGAGAGACGCCATGCGTTCCCTGTCTGGTGAGCCGTCGGCTTTTGTCAGAACATTAGAGCCTACTTTTACGACAACAAGCTGCGCTTGATGATCCATTTATTATTGTTTTGTTTCTTGTTAAAAATAAATTCTTTAGGCAGGCCACGTACTCATCCCTTCCCTTCGTGCAATGTCAGGCAAATTCGCACGACCATACTTCAACGATCGTTTAAAATGGCTGAGTAGCAAAAAATGAAAGGTTCTTGTAGATGACGTGGGACTGCCTTATAGGCAAAACGCCTGAAATAAAAATGTTGCTGCTCGCAGGCTATAGATTTCTTGCTATAGCCTGCGAGCAGCAACATATAAAAGGAATTATGCGGATTCTTTTTCCCGTTGTTCTTTCAGGATCTGAATTCTTTGGAAGGAAGTGACCAAACCTTTGATAACCGCAGAGCTCAGCCCCTGGTGTTCCATCTCGTTCAGGCCGGCAATGGTGCAGCCTTCAGGGGTTGTTACTTTGTCTATCTCCTGCTCCGGGTGTGACTCATTTACTGCAAGCAAGGTAGAGGCGCCTTTGCTTACCTGCACAGCAATCTTCTGGGCATCCTCGGCATCAAGACCTAACTGAATGCCGCCCTGTGTAGCCGCACGTATAAAACGCATGTTGAAGGCGATGCCACTGGAGCAAAGTGCGGTGGCTCCAGCCATTAGCTCTTCTTCAATGATCAGAGTTTCGCCTAAGCAATTAAAAATATCTACTATTTCTTGCTCCACCTGCGATGCCCTGTCGTTGAAGGCCAGGCAAGTCATGGATTGCTGCACAGCGATGGCTGTGTTTGGCATGCTGCGCACGATTGGGAAGTCGCCTACAGACTGCACAATTTTATCAATAGTCACCCCGGTTATCACACTTAGCAACACATGCTGCTCCAGGTTCAGGTGTGGTTTTATGTCATTGAGTACATTATCGAGTTGCGCTGGTTGCACACACAGCATGATCCACCGGCATTGCTTCACGGCCTCGCTGTTGCTATTTGTTACCTGAAGGCCTTTGTCTTTCAGAAACTGTATGGATTTGGTGTTTCTTCTGGTTACAAAAACGTTTTCCGGCTTAAACTGACCATTGCTTACAAGGCCTTCTGCAATTGCGATTCCGAGGTTTCCTGCTCCGAGGATAGCTACGTTGCTATTATTCATTCTTCTGTTTTTTTCCTAGAGTTTAACGGCTCTGCTTTCAGAGCACTTACACAAAAATTTATTTACTGAACCACAAAAGTACAAAATCCATTTTCATATAAAAAGCTAGCCTACATCATAAGCACCTGCTCCGCCTCCTATAGTCCATCAAAATACACATATAACTCTTTGAATTATAGATATATAACAACCCATGATAAAAATTTAGAAATTGTTTATCAAAAAAAATCAAGGCACAATGATATTGCCTGCCCACAACCCCAAAATGCTCAAATAAAAAAAGTTATAAATAACAAGTAAAACCTTTCTTAATTTAGCCTTGGCGAAAAAGGATTCTCCGTTGCGGATTATTTAAGCTTTACCAGCAATATTTAGTCCTTGTTCATTTTCTGAATAAAACTTGCATGCTGATTCTGATGGCACACAATTTTGTAATTCGCCCGTTTCTTGTGGCTACTCTTAACTCCTTTGCCATCGGCATCACCTAAACTTTGTCTGAAGTGGAGCTTTATAAGTATGCCGGCGGGCTGTTGGGTGCTTTTTCATCATCAATGTCATTTTCTCTGCCCCTCTAATAAGTGGGGCTAACACGTTTGCGCTGATAGTGGTCGGTCAATTGTTAATTGCACTTCTCTGCGATCATCCCGGACAGATGGGTTTGGAGTAAAGTCCTGTTACATTTACACGGCTGATAGGTGAGATAGCTTAATCTTAGAAGCCTATCTTATAAATAAAAAGTAGCACCTGCCCGGGCTTTTACAGCACAGGAAGGCGCTACTTTGTGTCATCATGATTATTGCCTAACGTTGGTACGGTGTTGTATCGCTTGGCCGTATGAGCAGCCACAAGAGTAGCCCGACGGGCCAGGCCAGAAACGCTACGACAATGGCTACAAGCCAGCCTGGTTTACCTCTTCGTTCCGCATCTTTATACGACCATATAATACTCCAGAAATACAGAACCAGCACCACCAGCCCTAGTATAAGTCCGAAAATACCAAATCCCAAAAGTGTCTCTTCCATAGTATTTAAGCTTTATCTGTTATACACGCATTTGTTTATTTTCTAACGAACACGTTCTGGTTTAGGTTAATTACCAATATATTAGCGCGATACTAATGTGTAAAAAGACCGGATGGTATGACAAGTGTTTACATGCTTTGCTTTTCCATATATCATTACCTGACGGATACTGAAGCAGCATGTGCTGATAACATCAAGCAGACTGAGACTCCGCCATATAATTTATTCTCAGAGGAACTTCATCATTTTCGCATGTTAAGCTGATCAAGCAGGTTCAGGCACAAACATCTCTTCTTCAACGCCGTATTCCATCTGAGATTAATAGCATAATTTAGAATTTAAAGTTTAAAGGAGGAAGCGTAGCGATATGGGATTAAAGGATATGTTTGAGGACCTGAAGAAGGAAGTGAAAGTGGTGCAGGGCGAGGAGACCAAAGACAAAGAATACAGCAACCACAATGAGTTTGCTGATGAGGCCACAGCCATTAAGGAGTTTGAACGGTCGAAGAAAAAGCTCTTTGCCGTGAACACATGGTCTAAGATTGCTGGCTCTAACTCTGAATTTCGTCTTTACGACGAGCGTGGTCGCCGCACCACGGCAGAAAAGCCTGAAATTGGATATTATATTGAAATCATACTCCCTGCCTCAACTATAGACAACTGGGTGAAAGTAACAGCGATTCGGGAAGAGGCAAACCTGGCGGAGTTTGTGGTACACCCCAGTGAGAAGCCACAGGAGCGTGGCCAGGAGGAAAAAGTGATAGAGCATTTTTTTATCAAGGAGGCCAGCAGCACCTTCCGTGTAATGCGTGAAGGCAAAACACTGCACGCATACGAAATCGGCAGGAACGAAGGCATTAACAACCGGGGGGATGAAGCCGGTGACCGGGCTTTGCTAAACACATTGGTGGCCGAAGGTGGTTGGGCCGGGGTGCAGGCTTTGCAGTGGGGCAGGCTAACACGTTACCTTGTGCATTTGGATGAACTAGAGCAGCCAGACTAGGTACCGTTTATAAACGCCTAGTGTTTGTTGCAACTCATAGGATTGCCCATCAATAGCAGCAACTCTTACAAAATGCCTGCAATTCTGTGTATACCGTACTATAAAATGCCAGACTTACTATCGTAAGAACTGCTCTTTATCAAAATAAAAGTGGACGTTTTAGATTAAGCGTCCGCTTTTATTTTGATAAAGAGCATTGGCAACCATATAACGGGAATTCTGATGGGATTGGCTTACCTGTCCGATACTTCACAATATGCCAGGAAAAACTACAGGTAGTCTCAGTCTTTCTTCTTTGTCAAATTTCCCTATAGAATCCTAAGCCTTGCGAAGGTACTGCTCTCCCTGCTTTCTAAAAGATAATCCCTAATACCACAATGAGAAGGAATAGTGTGAGCATTGTCCAGAAGAGTATACCCACGGCTACAGCATCTTCTGCCGCGTTTCCTTCTTCCGTTATAGGTTCATTCATTCTGGGATCTTCTTCTACGTAACCCGTTCTTCGTGTAGGGTAATCCGTTCTGCGGGTGGTTGGAGTGGCAGCTGCAAGGAGCAGGGCGAAAAGGAGCCCTATAAACAGCAAAGGAAACCAGGCAATGCCATACCAGACCGGGCCTACCGGGCGGGCCCATACAGCTGCAATGAGCACACCAAAACCTACCACTAGAACAAACGTCCAGAAGCTACCCCATGGGCCTCTGCTATTTAAACCGTAATAAAAGATTGCCGCAATAATTAAGGCAATGAGAATGACAGCTATTATACTTGCTGTTGACATAGGCGAGTAAATTAAAAGTGTTAAACAAAATAAACTTAGGTGCCTGAGTCATAATTCATATTTAGTATAAACCACTTATTAAAGTTCTACTCCTCACACAGACAGATGTTAAACTCTTTTAGTAAGCCATCCTTTTCTAATTGTAAAAACGATTAAGTTATAAGGGACTGTAGCTTTGCCAAGTGACATATGATAACACAGAATTACTTACCTATTGATATAACAAGCTGTAATGCGTGAGGCAACAAGGAAATCAAGATACTCAAGTTTCGATTATTTCTTTGTATCTGATATGAACCCACCCCTAACCCCTCCGAGGAGGGGAATCTTCCTTTTAGGCCAAAATTCCCCTCCTCGGAGGGGTTAGGGGTGGGTATTCAACCGTAGCGAAACAGGGAAATGTGAGAATCGCAACTTGAGTTAAGATATCATCCTCTTCTTGAAAAGTCTTTGAGTCTGAAGTTTTTGCAAATACACTCCACTTGAACGGGTAGAATGGCTTAATCGCGGCGCTTAAACAGCTTGCGCAGTGGGCTCAGAGTGGCAAAGTTTATAGCAGCACCGGCCACACAATAGATGCAGACTTTCTTCTGGACAAAAGCCATTTTGTAGAGGTACTGCGCAGCACCTGCAGCCTGCCCCAGGATAATGCCGCCCATTGCCACATCTAATATGCGTGACTGCTTTTTGAAACGTGTGGCTGCGGTTGCCAACAGTATGGTAGCAGCATAGCTGCTCAAGCTGATAACACCGTCCGGCATGCCCAGCAGCACCGCATCCTTCGAGCTGTTTACTTTTTCTGTATCGAACACTTTACCGGGCAAATCAGGCATATCCTTTATGAAGCCCAGTTGGAAAAGAGATATCAGGCTGAAGTCAATCAGGCCTAAAGCGGATAGCGCTGCAATCCGACGGCGGTAAGCTGCTGCCTCTGAAGCGTCTTTTCTGATTTTATCAATAATTGTTTTTTCTTTTTTCATAGCTTTTCTTTTGTCTCTCATTTACGCGCCAGCACTGGGTGGGTTCCTAAAACAATCTACTGCAAATCATATCATTAGACAGGCTTTTGAAATGGGCAAGACCTGCTCTGCGTAAAACTAAGTCTCGGAAGGAGGCGTACCATCAGGAGGAGAGAATTATACTTAACCTGCCATAACTATGAATGAAAACAACGACAGTAACTACAAGGGTGTCGCGGTAGTAACCGGTGCATCCGCTGGCCTGGGGCGGGCCATCGTCCGTGAGTTCGCCAAACAAGGCTACGACGTGGGCCTGCTTGCACGTGGTTTAGACGGACTGGAGGGAGCCAAGAAAGAAGTAGCTGCCTTAGGGCGTAAATCAGTCTATGTACAGGTGGATGTAGCCGATGCAGATGCCGTGGAAGAGGCAGCCGCTAAAATAGAAGAAGAGCTTGGAGAGATTGACGTGTGGGTAAATAACGCCATGAACAGTGTGTTTAGCCCCGTAAAGAAAATGAAGGCGAATGAATACAAGCGTGTAACGGAGGTGACATACCTTGGCCAGGTGTATGGCGCACTTTCAGCACTCAAGCGCATGCTTCCCCGCGACCGTGGTTCCATTGTGTTTGTTGGTTCGGCGCTTGCCTACCGGGGCATTCCGCTACAGTCTGCCTACTGCGCCTCCAAACATGCTATTCAAGGCTTTTACGACTCGCTGCGCACCGAACTGATGCATGACAAAAGCAATGTAAAGATAACGATGGTGCAGCTGCCAGCCATGAACACGACCCAATTTGGCTTCGTGAAAACCCGCTTACCAAACAAGCCAAGGCCTATGGGCACTATCTACCAGCCAGAGGTGGCTGCAGAAGTAATCGCTTACGCCGCTGAGCATGAACGCCGTGAGTACAGGGTAGGATATTCTACTTTAGAGGCAATAATTGGCAACAAAATAGCTCCCTGGTATGCTGACTTTGTGCTGGCGAACAATGCCATTGAGGGGCAGCAAACAGAGGAACCAGAGGATCCAAACCGGGACCACAACCTTTGGGATCCAATTCCGGGAGACCATGGCGCACACGGAAGTTTCGACGACCAGGCCACTTATTCCAGTCCACAGGTGTGGCTAAGCCTTCACCGGGATTCAATTCTGAAAGGTGCTTTGGCTCTGGGTGGTGTTGTGCTTGGAGGGCTTCTGGCTCAGAAGTGGGTGAATGAGGAAGATGATGAGTAGAAAAACGAAAACAGCTTAATAAGCATCATTACTGATATCAAGCAGAAGAGCCATTCATGAAAGTGAATGGCTCTTCTGCTTGATGGCTTATTTCTATTTGACTCTGTTTTACTGCACTCTTTAGCAATATTTAAAGCTGCTGCTTCACTGGCCAGTTGTCTGTTCTAAAGGAAGAAGCAGGAAGGCCTGCTTTATTGTATAAGTTTGGATTTACTGCATTGCTCCACTCATACCGTACTGCCACTGGGTTCTTCACTGACTTCGCCTGCACCACTACAGTGTTTCCTTCTATTCTGGCATCTGCTTTTACAAAATTCTGGTCTTCTCCGGCAATTTCGAAATTTGTTAATGCCTTGCCTTTGCTCACCAGCCCATTTTCTGCATAGTCGAAGAAGAGCCTCACTTTTCTGCCTTCTACTTTCATGTCGCGGAATAAAGGTCCGGAGGCAGGTCGCTCTGTTTTACCGTAGGTTTTATTCAACGCCAGGTTAGCCAGCCGTTTGCCCACATCCAGTTTATTTCGTGGGTGGATGTCGTCGTTATTGCCGATGTCGCTCACTACCACCATACCTGTGCCGGGTGTGTTTAAGCTCTTCCGCTGCGAGTCTCTCAACAAAGCGCCGGCATAGGGACCATAGTCTTTATAGGGCGCAATTTGCACAAAGTAGAACGGGAAGTCATAGCCCCACTCGCTGCGCCAGTTATTGATGAGCGCCGGTAGCAAGGTAGCGTAGGCCTCAGGAGCACTTGTGTTCGATTCGCCCTGGTACCAGAGCGCTCCGGCGATGCGGTACGGGATTAAGGGGGCAATCATGGCATGATAAGCTTTACCTGGTTGTATAGGGCCATACTCCACTTCTTTCTGCTGTGCTGCAGCCTTCGTTAGCACCGGGTCACCTGCAATAACTTCAGGGTTTACCCACACTTCTCCCGGAGTACCGCCCCAACTGCTGTTAATCACCCCTACCGGCACGTTCAGTTCATGATGTAATTCTCTTCCGAAAAAGTAACCGATGGCACTAAAGTGCTTCATGGTTTCAGGTGTGCTCACCACCCACTCCCCCTTCAGGTCGAGTTGCGGTCCGTCTGCCGTCTGGTGGGCCACACTGAAGAAACGAATCTCAGGGTAATTCGCCTTCGGTATTTCCTGCTCGGCTTTGTCGATACCCGCTGCTGCTGACCATTCCATATTCGACTGGCCGGAAGCAAGCCATACCTCGCCCGTCAGCACATCATTTATCACAATGGTATTATACCCTTTGATAGTGACTGTATAAGGACCACCTGCAGCAGGTGTCTTCAGCTTCACCGACCACTTCGCCAGGTTACTGGCCTTCGTCTTCACAGGCTTGTTGTCCCAGCTTCCTGTAACGGTCACTTCTTCCCCGGACTTGCCCGATCCCCAGATGGTGACTTCTGCGTTTTGCTGCAGTACCATATGGTCATTGAAAATAGCCGGAACGGTTACGGCCCATGCTGCATTCACTATACTTAAACTTAAAGCTAAAAATACCTGAAGGATGATTTGGCTCTTTTTCATCTATGCCTGTACGTTTTCGATGATATTGGTAGATAATGTGGACTATACACTAGCCGCAGGATTGAGACCTTTCCTGTGTAAAGAAAAGAAAAAAGCTGGTCATAGAACCAGCTTTTTCACTTAAAAGAATATGTTTATTAGTAACCTGGATTTTGTTGTATTCCCCAAGCTTGCGCTTCGTTGATTGGAATAGGTAAAACCGGGAAAGGATTATCTGTGCCTTGCACAAGATGACGTTCAGCATTTGAACGTGCCTGAGCAGAATACTTTTGCTCCAGGGCATTAAGATACCTTCCTGTTCTTACCAGATCATAGTACCGTAATGCCTCCATACCTAATTCTACTCTTCTTTCATGCCAGATAGCCTGTAATAACTCCTGACCTGATGCTGTTACATCAGGAAGCACACCAGATAGATTTTGGTACGGCACGTAGCCTGTAGCACCAACTTCGGTTGAGCCTTTTGGTCTGGTACTGTTTCTGGCACGCTGGCGCACCTGGTTTACCAGTTCTCTGGCTTCAGATTCATTCCCTAAGTGGTAAGCCGCTTCCGCATGCATCAGGAGCACATCAGCATAACGGAACTTGATAATGTTCTTTGGGCTGTTCTGCGCGTCGCTTGGTCTGAATCCTGGCTCTACAAAAGCTTTTCTGTT
Source organism: Pontibacter diazotrophicus (assembly GCF_003367245.1). GTDB lineage: Bacteria > Bacteroidota > Bacteroidia > Cytophagales > Hymenobacteraceae > Pontibacter > Pontibacter diazotrophicus. The sequence goes on from NZ_QRGR01000011.1 coordinate 135,515, forward strand.
CAGGTAACCTGTCTCATTCTGCCCGGGATAATCAATCTCCTGCAACTCACCTGCTACAATATCGCCATCGGAATAAACACTTACTGGCAAGCGTGGGTCTCTTTCTTCAAACTCACCTACAAAGTCCAGCGTTGGGTTATTAAAGCCCCAGCCCCAGGTAGAACGGTTGTTTTGAATTACGCTGTTAGCCGATCCTGTTTTAGGAGGGCCCCAGCCAGTGGCAGCTTCTGAAAACTGAATCTCGAAGATAGACTCTACATTGTTTTCATTCTCGATTTCAAACAGCCCTGCATAGTTAGAGAACAAAGAGTATTCACCTGAGTTGATGATCGCCTCTGTCTGGTTATAAACATCCTGCCATGTTACGCCATTTGAGTTATCCGTACCAATCTGATACATGTAAGCTCTGGCCAAAAAGGCTCTTGCTGCACCCTGTGTGGCACGTCCTAAGTCGGCAGCGGCATACTCGCTTCTTTGCGGCAGCATTTCTATGGCCTGCTGTAAATCATTTTCAATAAAGGCATAGGTTTCAGCGATAGAAGCCCTTTGAAGCTGGCCCCACTCAGCAGGAGCAGTAGGCTCTTCCATTAAAGGTAAGCCTCCAAACTTTATAACCAGGTTAAAGTAGCTGTACCCTCTCAGGAAATGCGCTTCTCCTAATAATCTTGCTTTCAGCTCTTCATCTATAGAAGATGTTGGAAGATAAGACAGCACCTGATTCGCCCTGTGGATGGCGGTGAACATGTTGTTCCAGGTACTGGATTGAATGGGTGCATTTGTTAATGTCTCCCATCTTTCCATCTGCTTAATCTCAATGTAATCACCAGAGGTACTTCCTTTTCTGGCGTCATCTGATAGTATGTCACCGTACATCCACTCGAAGGTATTACCAGACCCAATAACACCACCTGCGTCCCAGCTAACGGCATCATAGATTCCGTTAACCGCTAACTCGGCATTGCCGGCGTTTTCGTAGAAGGTTCTGTCTGTTTCTACCCCAAGTGGCTCCTTATCCAGAAAATCCTCACACGCCTGGCTTGCAAAAGCTAAAGCTAAAATGGGCAGGATATTTTTTATAAATCTCATTTTAAAATTCATCATGCAAAATCGTTAATTAGAAAGTGACGTTTAAGCCACCGATAAAAGTTCTGGCCTGCGGATACGTCGCAAGGTCGACACCATAAAAGAAAGGATTGTTCCACAAATCACCTACTTCAGGCTCATAGCCTTTATAGTTTGTGAAGGTGAGCAGGTTATCTGCAGAAACATACACCCTCAAGCCTTTCACTCCAATTGTGCCTGTTAAGCTTTCAGGCAGATTGTAACCTAACTGTATGTTTCTCAGGCGCAGGTAGCTCCCGTCTTCTACATATCTGTCTGAGAACGTGATATTCACATTCGGGTCAGCAGCAGTCATTCTTGGCTCATTTGTATTCTGATTCTCCGGCGTCCATCTGTCAAGACGGGAGACATGAGAATTCCAGATACCTTGTGGGTTTTGAGTGAAAACGGACATGGCGTTCACTGTTTCGTTGCCCTGCACGCCCTGGAAGAAAATTCTAAGGTCGAAGTTTTTATACTCCATAAATGCGGTGAAACCGTAAGTGAAATCAGGCAATGCACTTCCAAGTTTTGTTCTGTCCTCATCATTGATGACACCATCGTTGTTAAGGTCTACAAACTTTACATCACCCGGCTGCGCATTTGGCTGAATAGGGCTTACCTCGCCTGTCTCAGGGTCAGTGTAGGTATAATCGTTTAATTCTTCCTGGCTGTTGAAGATGCCGTCTGTTTTTCTGCCATAGAAATAAGCAAACTCTTCACCTTCTTCTAACCTGGTCACGTTACCTAAACGGTTCACATCAGCAGCGCCAAAAGGCTCTCCTCCACCAAGGCTTAACACTTTGTTTCGAATGAAAGAGGCATTTACGCCAAGGTCATATCTGAAGTCTCCTTCGCTTTGTCTATAGTTAACAGCAGCTTCAAAGCCCCTGTTTAACATATCACCAGCATTTGCAGCAGGAGCAAGCGCACCAACATAAGATGGAATTGGTATCGTCACAATCAGGTCACGTGTTCTCTTGTCGAAGTACTCCAGCGACAGGCTAAGCCTGTTGTTCAGTAAGCCCGCATCAACACCGAAGTTAATCATTGTAGATTCTTCCCAAACCAGGTCTTTGTTACGCAGAGTCGTGTTTGCCCTGCCTTCTACAGGCTCACCACCAAACACATAGCGCTGTTGTGGCTGCACAACATAACTGGTAGATGTAGGCGTAACAATACCCTGGTTACCTACCACTCCGTATCCGGCTCTAAGTTTTAAATTGGAAAGCCATGTTACATCCTGAAGGAAAGCTTCCTCCATTACGTTCCAGCCCAGGGAGAATGAAGGAAAGTACCCTACCCTGTTTTCAGGAATGAATCTGGAAGAAGCATCTCGACGCAGGGTAGCTGTTAACAGGTATTTATCCCGGAAGCTATAGTTCAGGCGGCCAAATACCGAAAACAAACTGCTTTCTTCTGCAAAGCTACCTGCCTGAAAAGCTGTTTGCTGAGCAGCACCAATATAGAATTGCGTCGGATCATTCAGTATATCATAACCTGTAACATCTACATTGTCTGCACGCTGCGTTTGAGCTTCCTGCCCCAGCATAGCGTTAATGCTGTGGTCACCAAAAACTTTGTTGTAGTTAAAGACGTTTGACCAGGTCCACTGCCAGCCATTCTGTCTTTCGTCATACAGGCTGCTTTGTGTTCTTCTCTCATTCGCGCTTATCTGGAATTCAGGTAAGTATTCCCTGATACTGTTAAAGCTCATATCTCCGCCAAAGGTAGACCGGAACGTTAAACCGTCATTGATTTCCGCTTCTCCATACACCGTACCCACCACTCTGTTTTGCTGCGTGGTCAGGTTTTCTGTTTCATTGGCTATCCGAAGCGGGTTGTTACCGGTACTAAAACGGGTAGCTTCTCCGTAATTGTTTGTTGCAGGGTCCCATGCTGGCGTAAGCGGGGATGTTACTGCGGCAGTAGGTAAAACACCTGCATACTGATCTATCTGATAGTTGTTGAACCTCGCATTCACATAGTTCAGACTCCAGCCTCCCTTGAATCTGGAGTTAAAAGTATAGTCGTTGTTCGCTCTGATCAGGAACTTTTTCATACCGGTATTAATAACCGTACCCTCCTGGTTGAAATAGGTAGCTGACACATTGTACCTGGAATTCTCGCCTCCGCCACTTACTGAGAAGTTATAATTCTGAATAGGTGCATTGCGGTTGATAACTGCGTCCTGCCAATCGGTTCCTTCTGAGTTACTGCTGATCGCATCTCTCATGACAGCATAATTAGCCGCATTGAATTGTTCAGGGTCAGTAACATCAACTCCATCATTTGTATAGGCCTCTAAGAACAGTCTGGAATAATCTGCTGCATTCGTCAGGTCTAAAGTGTTCCAGGGGTTCTGAACGCCGGCATACATGTTAAAATTAAAGGTAGGAGCTCCGGATTTACCTTGCTTTGTCGTAACGATGATCACACCGTTTGCTCCCCTGTTACCATAAACAGCAGTAGCAGAAGCATCTTTCAGCACTTCCATCGACGCGATATCATTCGGCGAAAGGTATTCTATGCTGTTAGTAGGATAACCGTCTACAACATACAATGGATCGCTGGCACCAAAAGAGCCGATACCCCTAATCCTTACTTTTGCACCCGTACCCGGGGCACCGGAACTTGGCGTCACCTGCACACCGGCCACCTTACCTTGTATGGCCTGGTTCACGTCCACTGTGGCCACCTGCTGGATTTCCTCTGTTTCTACTGTAGACACAGCACCTGTTAAGTCGCTTTTCCTGACTGTACCGTACCCCACTACTACTACTTCATCTAATGCCTGTGCATCAGTTCCTAGCTGCACATTCACAGTCGATCTGCCATTAAGCGGCACGCTTTGCGATTCGTAACCGATAAAGGAGAACACCAGTGTTGCATCCGGATTTGGCACGGCAATCTGAAACTCTCCGTTTATACCTGTTGCAGTACCAGTGGTTGTGTTTTCGACGAGCACTGTTACGCCTGGAAGCGGATCCCCGGTTGCAGCATCTGTTACAGTACCTGTTACCTGCTGTGTTTGGAAACCTTTCACATATCCGCTGCTCAGCTTAACACTAATGCCAGGTGTGCTATATGCTTTACCTCCTTCCATTGGCACTACTGCAGCATTTGCCTGGCAAGCACCTGCGGCCAGTAGTAAAGCTGCCAATCTTGTAGCGACTCTTTTTTTAGTCAAAGATTTCTTTTCGCAGAAATCTCCGTCTGTGAGTCTTTCATTCTTAGACATAAACTGGATTTATATTAGTTAATTTAATTGAATTCTTTCCCAAGCAGTGCTTCCATTTCCACTACTGTACCAGACTCTTTCTTTTAAAAAGCAAGTAATTATGCGCTAGTAAGCATATTATAAATTAAGGATATTATTTTTTTAATTATATAGCACTAATTTACCACACATTTCACAAAAAAAAATCGCATCAATGAATTTGCTTTTTTGAGGTTTTAAAAAAACATAGCTATCATATAACAAAGATCTGTACCTATAGTTAATTTATTGCATTATTTATAATATAACAGCCATTTAACCGCATATTTACTAATAATGTCTAAACATTTTATCTTCTCAACCTGCTGATAGAAATCAAATTTAAGCATTTACCCGCATAATAAACTAATACTTTTTTAACCTTTACTTTACGTATTATTAACTAACTTCTACAAAACACTCTACTAAACAGCAATTAGTTTGTTATAAAGTCAAGTTGTCACTTACTCAGTGGCTTGCAGCTGAACACTTTGCATAAAAAAAGAGCGGCTCAGGATTTGATTCCTGAGCCGCTCTTCTAAGCCAATTAAAATTGCACATTAATTTCCAGCAAATCGCCTGCTATCTCTTAATACATATTGCCTGCTAATTTATCGCAGCGATGCACCACCTCCAGGCAGGCACGGGTGTTGTGATAGGGGCATTTCCAGAAACCGATTTTATCTTCTGCTTCCATCAGGCTGTAGTCATCGTTTACGCCCCAGAACCACTCGCCCTGCGCCTTGTCCAGAAGATGGGCTTTGGAGAATTGCCAGGCATTCCAGGAGTGCCCCAGGTAAACAGTATCGTTTGTCACCTCATACGCATTCAGGAAGCCCACCATCGCCTCGGCACTCACCCACCACTCACGGTGTTTGTCGTAGTGATTCCCGTCGCGGTTCAGCTCATGGTAGAGGCTGCCATCCGATTGCAGCGCTGTGGCTGTAGCCTTTGCCATTGCTACAGCCACAGCCTTCACTTTATCCGTCAGTTCCTTTTTACCTAATACTTCGGCTGCTTCCTGCAGCAGCCACGAGGCTTCAATGTCATGCCCGAAGGAAACAAGGTCTGCGGTAGGTTTCCAGTCTTTGGTCAGGAACAGTTTCATATGGCCGTCTTTTTCCACAATGTGCTGCAGGAAAACCTCTAGCAGCGCCTCTAACTGCAGTCCCAGGTGCTGGTCCGGCCACACCCGGTACAGGTTGGCGTAAGCCTCTAATATGTGCAGGTGGGTGTTCATGGTCTTCGGATCATTGCGATCTTTCTCACTCAGGCGCAAATCTTCCAGCAAGTCTCCTTCACGGCTAAAAGCCTCGAAGTAACCACCCTGCTCCGGATCGAAAGAATGCTTCTCAATCCAATAAAACAGTGCCCTGGCACTTTCTAAAGCCTTCTGATTTTGTGTGGCCATGTGATATTCACTCAGGCCATATATCACGAAAGCGAGGGCATAGATTTGCTTCCGCGTACTCAGAGGCTTTCCTTTTGCATCCACAGACCAGTAGGTGCCGCCATAGGTTTCGTCCCAGAAGTGCTGCATCAGGTAGTCATATGCCCGATCCGCCATCTTCAGGTATTCCTCCTTTTTTGTATGGTGGTATGCTGCAGAGAAAGACCACAGGATACGGGCATTCAGGACGCCACCCTTCGGAGCGTCCTGCACATTATTTCCTTTGTTATCCATCTTCCCCACAAAGCCGCCCTGCTCCTCATCCAGCGCATACTGCATCCAGAAAGCCAGTATATTTTCAAGTTCAGCTTCTGCCTCTTGCCGGTAAGACTTCAGCTTTCTTTCGACTTCCGTTTCTTCGTGTTTATGCATCAAACAATTCTTTAAACATTCACCTCCGATACCTTCCCCTGCTCTTTCAGGTAAGCCAGGTTCTTGTCGATAAGCTCATTTATTTGGTTGACAGAGGCAGCTGAGCGGAACTGGTCTTCCGGTGTGTTGATGGCATAATCCAGCAACCTGTCAATAGTGGAAGTGGCCACGTGCATTCTGGTATCAGAAGAGGCATAGTAGATGAACACCGTGCCATCCTCATCCAGTATCCAACCGTTGGCAAACACAACGTTAGACACATCTCCTACACGCTCTTCTCCTTCCGGTGCAATAAAGTAACCGGCAGGTTTGTGTATTACCTTCGTCACATCATGCAGGTCTGTCACGAACACATACAGCACATAGCGAAGGCCAGCAGCTGTATTGCGCACACCGTGGGCCATGTGTAACCAGCCTTTCTCTGTTTTAAGCGGAGCAGGGCCCTGGCCGTTCTTTACTTCATAAACCGTATGATAACGCTTTTCGTCGATGATGATTTCCTCTGGCACCACGGCATTTTCCATTGAATCTACCAGTCCCCAGCCGATGCCACCACGTGTACCTGCTTCGATAAAGCTATCCTGCGGGCGGGTGTATAAAGCGTATTTTCTATCCACGAACTCCGGGTGCAGCACCACGTTGCGTTGTTGCGGCGAGTTGGTCTTCAGGTCTGGCAGGCGCTCCCATTTCACCAAATCTTTTGTGCGGGCAATACCGCATTGTGCGTTGGCAGCAGATTCATCTCCCTGCGGTGCGTTAGGATCTTTGCGCTCGGTGCAGAACAGGCCGTAGATCCAGCCGTCCTCGTGCTGCGTCAGGCGCATATCGTACACGTTTACATCCGGCTCGTCTGTCTCCGGCAAGGATATGGGGCGGTCCCAGAATTTGAAGTTGTCTACGCCGTTCGGACTTTCCGCCACAGCAAAGAAAGACTTCCGATCCACACCTTCTACACGCACCACCAGCAGATACTTACCATTCAGCTTGATGGCACCTGCATTGAAAGCGGCATTCACTCCGATGCGCTCCATCAGGTAAGGGTTTGTGTCCGGGTTCAGGTCATAGCGCCAGAAAAGGGGGGCATGCTGCCCGGTCAGGATGGGGAACGTATAGCGCTCATAAACCCCATTGCCTAACGACTCCTTTTCGTTCTGCCGCGTAATCAGGTTTTTATGTGCTTTTTCTAATTGTTTGAGTCTTTCTTTAAATGCAGTGTTCATCGGAAATTTATGCTATTGTTTAATCTATCTACCGGGGCTATCCCCTTTATTTTAATAATCTGGTTTACACAAGTATCAGCATTTCAAGCTCCTTAGCCTGAAACTCCGCTGCAGGGCTATCACTATAGACTTGCTGATTGTTAGATACAGCAAGAAAGAAGTGGCTTTCTGTAGTGCGAACTAATGTGTGACAAGCGGTTCCTTTTTAGATTTCGGAATGGCGGCATTGTGCGTATCCAGTTTATCCCACCATGTTTTCTTCAGGATGACACACACTACCAGCAGAATTCCAAGGGCTATGTACATTTCCGTTTCCATGCCAATGACAAGGTATATCGGAATTACTGTTAAACACATCTGGCCCAGCACCCCGATTACCACATTAAAGGCGTCGAGCTTGAAGTTCCTGTTTTCGGTGGCTTCCGGGTTTTCCGCTTTCACCTTCGCTGCTATCGGCCCCCAAAATCCCCAGGGACGTACATTCCTGTAGAAGATCTTCAGGGTTTCTTCATCTGTAGGAGGTGCTGTAAAAGTACCGATGAGGCTACCTGCCAGGGATATCACCAGCAGAAGCGGGAAATAGTATAAATCAAGGCCGTCGAAGATATAAGGGAAGATCAGCGCAGGCACAATACCTGCCAGCATACCCCAGAAGAAGCCACTGCTGTTAAAGCGCCACCAGTACCACTTCAGCACATTGGCTGAAATATAGCCGCCATACAGGCCGGCCACAATCCACTGCAACAAGCTGTTTACGTCTTCCGCAAAGAAGCCAATCACCACACTCACCAGCACTACTACCACACCGGTGGTATAATTCATGCGGGTTACCGTCACGTTGGATGCCGTCGGGTTCACATACTTAAGATAGATGTCATTTACAAGGTATGCCTGGGCTGCGTTGAGTGTTCCGGCAAACGTGCCGATAAAAGCGGCAAGAAGGCCAGCCAGTATCAGGCCCATGACACCGGTAGGGGCAAAATTCTGAATGGCAGACGGCAGTATCCTTTCAAAGTCAATACCGCTGGCTGAATCCAGGTTGAGCTGATCGTAGTTCAGCAAGGCCAGCACCGAAAAGCCAATAATCATGAGGTAGCGCGTCGGAATCAGCACCAGCGACACAAAACCGCTCATTTTAGCGGCGTCCTGTGGTGAGCGGGAAGAAAGAATCTTCTGCATGTCGTAGTTCGGTGTTGGCCCGGCTATACTGGCCAGTATACCCTTGAATACCATCATGGAGAAAAATATACCAAACATCGTATACCCATCCGCCTGAATCTTCTCATTTACCTCATCTATGATACCCGTCCAGTTGAGGTCGTCAAGCGTGGCGCCAAAAAACGGTGTTTTCCAGGCTTCCGGCACATTCAGTGTGGCTGTTTCCAGGTTATTCATCGCCATAACGCCAATCACGACGGCAGCCACTGTCATGATCACAAACTGCAGTACGTCGGCCCATACAATACTGGACATACCACCCAGAATAGAGTAAAAAACTGCGAAGGAAGTAAATATCAAACCATAAAAGTGCGGCACAAACTCAGGAGGCAGATCAAACGGCAGGAAAGGCTGCACGAAAGACCATGGCACGAAAATCTCCACGAATTTACCAAGTCCGATAAAGCCGTAGGCCAGGAAGCCGAGGCAACTGATAAGGGCAAAAACCACGACAATACCATGGGACTGATTGGCGTAGTTGCCTCTTCCGAAGCGGGTCAGCATCCATTCGGCACCGGTGGTTACGTTAGACCGGCGCAACCAGGCAGCCAGGAACATCATCAGGAAAACCTGGTTAAATGAAGGCCAGAGCCACGGAATCCATATACTTTTCAGGCCATAGACAAAGGCCAGCATCACCATCCACATGGTACCGGAGATGTCAAACATGCCGGAGGCGTTGGAAAGCCCGAGTGCATACCATGGCAGCGTGTTACCACCTAAGAGGTAGGCGTTTTTGTTTTCCCTCGCCCTGCGCTGCATCACCAGGCCTATCACTGCCACGGCTACCAGGTATAGGGCAACTATACCGACGTCTATTGCGGTTAATTTCATTTGATAATATTAAACTGAGTTATCTAATGCTACTATATAAGGTGTTTCTAAGGCTAATAATCTAAGGCTGTGCCCATACGTCCTGCCTTCTCATAGCCGGGAACATGAATTTCTTAATTTGAGGGAGGATCACTGTAAATGTTTTCTGACGCCACTTTCTGCAAAAAGAAAGTTTCCGGGTGGTTATAGAAGGCTTTGAAGTCTTCGGCACTCTTCTGCCCTGGGTACGGTGCAAAGAAATGATTCAGGTCGAAGTTGCGCCACACCAGCACATAGGAAAGGCCTGCATCCTGTACTACAGGGAGCAGAACACCCGTCCACCAGTTCGCCAGCGGAAGGTTGCCAAGGCCTGTTTCACTAAACGTCCATACTTTCTCCTTCTCCTGCCCTAACTGGCGCACTGTTTCCACCATGCGGCGGGCTTCTCTGATGTAAGCAGTGTCCGGATCCGGCGAAACAACCGTCGTGTCAATTTGAGGGCGGTGGTAAAGGTCGAAGCCCAACACATCTACATAGTCATCGCCGGGGTAACGCTCCAGGTAATCTTCGCGAGATGTAAACCTATCAGTGGAATAGGCTATCAGCAGGTTATTGGCTCCTTTGTTGCGCAGGTAATCTATTGTGTAGCGCCACATCTTCTTATAGTCCTCAGGGGAAACATGCTCGCGTCCCCACCAGAACCAACTGCCGGTGTGCTCGTGCAGGGGGCGGAAAACCACCGGGATTAATTCTCCCTGCGGTCCTTTCAGGCTTACCATGAAATCGGCCACCCTGTCTAACCAAGAGTCATAGCGCCGCAGTGCCACCGGGTCGTTAAACATGCGCTGAATGGTAGAGTCCATTCTATCCCAGCTGGTTTTAGAAGGATCTAAAGGGTTGTTCAGGTGCCAGCTAAAGGTGTTCAGTCCGCCTTGCGCATACACCTGCTGCGCATACGATCGCATCCTGTCAAAAGGCACGCTATCGAGGTTTACTACATTGCCCAATTCCAGGTGGCCAATGTCCCAGCCTACTACAGCCGGATACTCCCCCACCGTTTCCTTTACATCAGAGCGCCCGTCCTCATACTCCCACCCGATGCCATAGGCCAAATCATCCTGGTGCCCAAACATGGTCCCCTCTTGTGAGAGTCTTTTCATATTGGCATAAAGATTTTTTGTTTCCTGCGTTGCCTCCGGATCTACAGGTCGAATCTGGGAACCTGCTACCTGCAGCCTCTGAGTACATGATACTTGCAGGAAGAGTGACGCAAGCAAACAAACGACAACGATACGGGACATATATAATCGATTAATAAAATTTGTTATTCCAACTTCTAAATAATCCTCCGGGTCTACTTAAAACGTTGGTCTCCTAATTCCTCTGGCGAACTTCCTGTTGCTAAATAATGTATCAGTACTCTTCAAAATTCCATACCAAAGCTCATCTAGCCACACACTTTCTGTAAATAAAACTTGGCGAGATTTATTGGAAATAAGTAAGCACTCAGTAACTTGACACCAGGCTCACAAAGTTAAATATATTTTTCTCAGCTTTGTAATACAATTTTATCAAATCTTTGCCTAAATTACTTCCTGAAGTAATTTCTGTGCTTCTATATCTGGCTAGAATGTTCTTTAGCACAAGCATAAAAGCTGTATAAACTCTTTGATTGCTTAAGCCAACTTTAATTAAAACAGGTTCAAAACGATTGAATAAGATATATTTTTAAAGTAATAAGCTTTTAAACGGCATCAACAGAATGATCTGGAGTACCGCTTTATGTTTGGTTCTGGGTACCTGAAAGCCGGAATAAACAAGGAAAACGTACTAATACTTTTTTGCCTTGTTTTATCAACATAAGCAGTATAACATAATCACTTTAAGCTGTATAATAAAAACTTTCAAAAACCATGACAACCGCTGCTTACAGGGAAATTACCCCACTTACCCAAAACGACTGCTTTACTGTATTCTCCAGAAAGAAAAAGGAGTTCAAATTCCCCTTACACTACCACGAGGAATATGAGTTGAACCTGATCTCGAATGCCGCCGGAGCCCAGCGAGTTGTTGGAGACAGTATTGAAGTAATCGACGACCTTGAGTTGGTCTTGGTAGGCAGCAATCTGCCCCATGGTTGGTTTACCCATCAATGCCAGAGTGAAAACATCAACGAAATTACGATTCAGTTTCACCGTGACTTGTTTGATGAAAAATTCCTGAGGCGCAATCAGTTAAGTTTTATCCGTACGTTACTGGAACGCTCGTCTAAGGGAATATCTTTTTCGCAGGAAACAAAAGAGGCTTTCAAACCCCGATTGGAGCAACTGGCAAAAAAGAGCGGCTTCGATTCTGTGCTGGAGCTAATCTCTATTCTGCACGACTTGTCTAACTCCCGCAACATGCGTACGCTGTCGAACAGCACTTTTACTTCAGAGCAGTTCAGTTACTACAGCAGGAGAATAGAGAAAGCTTTTGAGTATATGCAGACTTATTATGATAAAGACATTACGCTGGCGGATATATCTAAAGTTGTGAACATGCCGGAGGTATCTTTCAGCCGTTTCATAAAGAAACGTACCGGTAAAACCTTTGTGGAAAGCTTGAACGAAATACGCCTTGGCCACGCCTCCCGCATGCTGATAGACACGACTGAAACCATTTCAGAAATCTCTTATAAGTGCGGCTTCAACAACCTCTCCTACTTTAACAGGGTATTTAAACGGGAAAAAGGAAGTACCCCGAAAGAGTTCAGACAAAACTACTCCAGTTCCTGCGTAATTATCTAAATCATGTAAAGCGACAAGCGTATCAGGACACCAGGTTCTAATAAAATGAGACAGGAAAAGCAACAGCAACACGGATTCAGGCCATCATTGCTGGTTTGATGCTGGGCTACAGCAGGAACAATTTGGTGCTGACTTTGAAAAAGCCAGGGCTTTCCTCCCCTTGCCTACAGGCAGTGTGTGCAAAAATCAACTCATGTTATTCCGAACTCCTGATGCCTGCTTCTCAGTTGCTGACTTACCTGATCGTAGTCCTGGTCTTTTATGAATTCAACCATCAAGGTGCCTCCTATCAGAATTTTAGGGTCTATCGACAGTCTGAAAATCTCTCCATACACTTTCTTCTTTGTCGCTGTGTCAAACTCCTTGTTTTTCCTCAGGCTCTTTTTATAAGTGATCCAGTTCGACAATAAAATAAATGGGTAGAAAAGCGGAAACAACAGTAAGGAGGTGGTCTTTACACGGGTAAAATGGAATTTCTTGATACGAAACCCCGACAGTTTCGCTAAGACTCTTAGCTTTTGAACGCCAATCAGGAATATATGTCCAAAATATATATCATCTGTTATCTCCTGCTTTGAGACCCAAATGCTGTCAAGTTCATTGGGGGGCATGGTAGAGATAAACCGCTCACTCTCTGATAGCAGGTAACTTAACTTCGACCGCAGATTGGAGTAGTTAGGTGTAGTAATCAGCAGAACCCCATTCATTTTCAGGACCCTGTTGAACTCCTTTAATGCACTAAACTGGTCACTGAAATGCTCGATTCCTTCCTGGCAAATTAATGCATCAGCGGTTTTATTCTCCACCGGGAGCCCGTCACGTATATTGGCTCTTGAACATTCGATCCCTTCAATCTTAAAGTATTCAGGAAACAAATCCATTGGTATGGGGTTAGCTCCAATTTCTCTCAGAATTCTCGATGTTATTCCGTTTCCCGCAGGGAAATCAATCACGGTTTTTCCTTTATAGAAAGCAGCGTTTTTATGTAAGTATTTTTTTACATAATACTTGATGCTCATTGGGTTATCTTCAAATCTCATCCTTTTTCTAATGGTTCAACAGTAGCGGCAGAGGGATGACAAAAAATCATCCTGCTACTAAATATAGTTAATTGTGCCAGCATCTTGTCCGGAAAAGCAGGAAGTATACAATCTATGTGCAGGATCACCAGAACGTACCCGAGCTTTTACCCTGCGCCATTTCTGGCAAAAGAGTGAACAAGAACGCTTAAAACGAAAGCAAGCATGTGCGATGACACACACATGCTTGCTTTGGGATGTTTAGGGGCACTTGCTTCTATACTACATTCACCACTACTTTACCATTCGTTTTACGTGTTTCCACCTGCTTGTGCGCCTCGGCCATGTCCTTTAGCTCATACACATGCGACACGTGTGGCCTCAGATGGCCTTGCCGCATCAGTTCGGCTATCTGCTCCTGATCCTCTCCGCTGGAGTGCACCAGGTAATTCTTTGCCTCTATATTTCGCTTTTTTGCGTCTGCCTGCACAGTTTCCTTTGCCCCACCTAGTATAGAAATAATCTTACCACCCTCTTTGAGGGTTGCAAGCGAACGGCGGGTATTTTCCTCTCCCAGCGAATCGAGTACAATATCTGCATCCATCACGACGTCTTCTACATTAAACTTGTGATAGTCAACCTGCTCGTCGGCACCCATGTTTCTGATAAAATCGTGGTTTTCAGCTGAGGCTGTGCCAATGACTGTGGCTCTAAAGTATTTCGCTATCTGCACCGCAAAATGACCTACTCCGCCAGCTGCTGCATGTATAAGCACACGCTGGCCTGCTTTTATACCAGCTTCATGCACCAGCACCTGCCAGGCAGTAAGCGCTGCCAACGTGGCGGTGGCAGCCTCATGGTGCGGAATATTGGCGGGTTTGTGCGCAAGGTGTGTTTCGGGTGCCGCCACATACTCTGCATAGGCTTTTCCATGGCCCGGGAAATTTACCATCCCGAATACCTCATCACCTTCTTTAAAATAGGTTACATCGTCGCCAACAGCTTCCACTACTCCTGAAATATCCCAGCCTAAAATTACCGGAGAATCTTCTTTCAGCTTGTCATAAAGCGACTTTCCCTCACGTGTCTTCGTATCAACAGGGTTTACGCTAACGGCGTGTACCTTCACCAGTACCTCGTTTTTGAACGGTCTGGGCTTCTCTACTTCCTGCAGTTGCAGGTTCTCTACTCCTCCTGGGTTGTTTAGAACGATTGCTTTCATAGGCTTTTAATTAAGGTTCATATTCTATCCTTCTTTATTCAACTTAAGCCCCTGCAAAAGGTTATGATAACTGACGCATGAAAACAGAAGTAAAAATACCTGTGTGTTAGCAAGATGAAATATGAGCTGCATCTTTAACTGGAGAGAATCTTACTGGTAGATACAGGAACAGGTGTTGATGAGACGCTATAAAGCAGCAGCGGCTATACCTTTTGAAGATATAGCCGCTGCCGGATATGGTTATTTGAAAACTGAACTACACGTCTACACGGGCATACTTGGCATTGCGCTCGATAAAGTCGCGGCGTGGCCCAACTTCATCACCCATCAGCATCGAGAACAGGTGGTCGGCCTCAGCGGCAGAATCAATGGACACCTGCTTTAAGCTACGGTGGTCAGGGTCCATGGTGGTGTTCCAGAGCTGCTCCGGGTTCATCTCACCCAAACCTTTGTAACGCTGCACACCCACACTTTCTTCACGGCCTTTGCCCAGTTCCTGTATGGCGTTTACACGGTCCTGCTCACTCCAGCAGTAACGCTCCTCCTTGCCTTTCTTCACAAGGTAAAGCGGCGGTAGTGCTATGTAAATGTAACCGTTCTCAATGAGTTCCTTCATATAACGGAAGAAGAAGGTCAGGATGAGTGTACGGATGTGAGAACCGTCCACGTCCGCATCCGTCATGATGATAACGCGGTGGTAGCGTAGTTTCTCCATGTTCAGGGCCTTGTCGTCTTCTTTTGTTCCGAAGCTCACACCAAGGGCCGTGATCATGTTCTTTATTTCCTCGTTTTCATAGATACGGTGCTCCTGCGCTTTCTCCACGTTCAGGATTTTACCCCGCAGCGGCAGTATAGCCTGGAACTTACGGTTACGACCCTGCTTAGCAGAACCACCCGCTGAGTCACCCTCCACCAGGTATATCTCACAGTTTTCAGGGTTGCTATCAGAGCAGTCTGCTAGTTTACCTGGCAGGCTGGTGCTGGAGAGTACGCTCTTGCGCTGCACCATCTCACGCGCCTTACGGGCTGCAAAACGGGCCTGCGCCGCCAGTATCACCTTCTGTACAATAATGCGGGCTT
Organism: Pontibacter diazotrophicus; assembly: GCF_003367245.1. Classification (GTDB taxonomy): domain Bacteria; phylum Bacteroidota; class Bacteroidia; order Cytophagales; family Hymenobacteraceae; genus Pontibacter; species Pontibacter diazotrophicus. The sequence goes on from NZ_QRGR01000011.1 coordinate 151,058, forward strand.
CCCTCGGATTCTCCTCCAGGTACTGGGTCAGCATTTCGCCTACAGCCGTATCCACGGCGCCGGAAACCTCAGAGTTACCAAGTTTTGTTTTTGTCTGACCTTCAAACTGGGGCTCCTGCACCTTTACCGAGATAACGGCAGTAAGCCCTTCGCGGAAGTCATCACCTGCAATTTCAATCTTCACCTTGTCCAGCATACCGGACTTGTCGGCATAAGATTTCAGGGTGCGGGTAAGGGCACGGCGGAAACCAGCCACGTGCGTACCGCCCTCTATGGTGTTGATGTTGTTCACATAGGAGAAAATATTCTCGGCGTACGAGGTATTATACTGCAGGGCAATTTCCACTGGCACACCGTTCTTCTCGCTTTCTACGTGAATCGGCTCCGGGATCAGGTTTTCGCGCGTCTCATCAAGATAAGCCACAAATTCCTTCAAACCGCCTTCTGAGAGGAAGGATACGAACAAAGGCTCTCCCTGATCGTTCATCTCCCGCAGGTCTGTCAGGTTAATGCGAATGCCCTTGTTCAGGAAAGACAGCTCGCGCAAACGACCTGCGATGGTGTCGTATTTATATTCGGTGGTAGTGAAAATAGAGGCGTCTGGCTGAAAGCGAACGGTTGTCCCGGTCTTCTCAGTTTCGCCTATTTCACGCACCGGGAAAGCAGGCACACCAATGTTGTAGTGCTGCTCGTAGATTTTGCCGTCGCGGTGCACCGTTACATGCAGGTCAGTTGAAAGTGCGTTAACGCAGGATACCCCCACCCCGTGCAAACCACCGGATACTTTGTAAGTGTCTTTGTCGAACTTACCACCAGCGTGCAGTACCGTCATCACCACTTCCAGGGCCGAGCGGCCTTCTTTGGTGTGGAAGTCTGTTGGAATACCGCGCCCGTTGTCGGACACCGTGATGGAGTTGTCTTCGTTTATAGTGACAGATATTTCGTCGCAATGGCCGGCAAGAGCTTCGTCAATAGAGTTGTCTACTACCTCCCATACCAGGTGGTGAAGGCCTTTTATACCGATATCGCCGATGTACATGGCCGGACGCTTCCGCACCGCCTCGAGTCCCTCCAGTACCTGAATGCTATTGGCTGAATAGTTGTTAGCTTTTGCTATTTCTTTTACGTCACTCATGGTGTGTTATCAGAAAAATTGATTAGGTAAAATTACTACTTTTATTTCGTTTATACTATACTTTTAGAGAGCTTACAGGCAGCTTAAAAACCCTTCCACTCACCCTCCCCTGATCTAACAGGTATAAACGCTTCTATATGAACAAGAAAAGCCTCTGAATAGTGCCTCCACGGCATGCACACATCCCTGAAAAACACAAAAGGCAACCTGATCCTGCAGGTCACCTTTAGTTGCTATAGAAACAGGAAAATCTTATACAGGATACTGCTACAGGCAGGAAGTTACTATTGCAACCGGGCCTTTACCTTTAGCCGTGCTACCATACGGCGGTTAAAGTCGTTATATTCCGGACCATAAGGCACCGTGTTATCCAACTCTTCCACTCCTACTATCCTGTAGCTATCTTCTCCATTGCTCAGGAAGTTAAGCTTTGCTTTCGCGTTGTCGAGCGCTTGCTGCATCAACTCCTGCTGCACCTGCTGGCGCTTGTCCGGGTCTAAAACTGTGCCTGACACGTTCACGCTGAACGGAAAGTTATGGCGCAGCACATCCTGCATAATGCGCCCGTACATGGCACTGTCTGCTACGGTTATGTTATAGGAAACGCTGGTCTGGTACATCTCAGGCCTGATTTTCTCCTGCCCCATCTGCTCTGGCATATGATGGATGTAAATGTTTTCGCTCGTGAGCACCATGTTCGGCACTTGCTTTTGCAGGGAGTCGGCCCATTCCATAAACTTGTCGCGCATGCCCATCGGGCCGTTGTAGGACAGGTTGAGGCGGTAACCTGCATCGGGCATGCTTCGTTCATGCTCCCCGATTACTTCAAGGTAATCCTCCTGTGCCTCATCATGCACCTGGCAACTGCTTAGGGTGCCAAAGCCAGCTAGCATCGCCAGCACCCACACACATACGTTTTTCATAGTCATATAGGGTTTGTATATATACTTTTTAAATATCGAGAATTATGCCAATATATCACGGCAGCAGCCTTCACCTGGGAAAAGCGGAACAAAAGAAAAAATGACCGCCGCACACATACTACCATTGAATAAATTCATCAGATTTGCAGCTTTAACCTAGTGCGATGCGAACGATTATCCTGCTGCTCATTTCCAACATCTTCATGACCTTTGCCTGGTATGGGCACCTTCGCTTCAAAGAGGTGTCGCTTTGGAAGGTGATTCTCATCAGCTGGCTGATTGCCTTTTTTGAATACTGCTTTCAGGTGCCCGCCAACCGTATCGGGCATGGCCAGTTCACCGCCTTTCAACTCAAAACCATACAGGAAGTTATCACCCTGGTAGTGTTCATCGGCTTCTCAGTACTGTACCTGCGCGAGGACCTGAAGTGGAACTACCTGGTGGGTTTCCTCCTCATTTTAGCTGCCGTGTTCTTTGTGTTTAAGAAGTGGTAAGACGTGGCTTATCAAGTACTTTGTTAAGTTGCCAAAGAAGATACACCCGGTAGGTAACCGCATATCTCTTGGTCAGGAAATGCTTTTCCTCTTCAATTTGCCATAGCATTAAAACCCTCTTATGTTGCTCACGTTAATTTTAAGAGCATGTTTATTTTTTATTTTGATGGCGAAAAGGGATAGTGCTGTATTCTGAAGAGGCGAAATTTCAGGTATATCCCCCTGATTAAAAGCAAAAAACAGCAGAAAGCAGCTTTTAAAAGCACTCCTTTGTAGCCTAATAAATAAAGGTTAAACAGGCGCTGACACATGTTTAACATAAAAAAAGGAGGTAAAACTATGGCAATGAATTTTGATGATTATGTAAAGGACTCGAAGACGTGGCTCCATGAGCTATGCTCTTACCTGGGTATAGACGATGAAGTGAAAGCAGGAAGAATCTTCCGCTCGGTGCTGCACGCTATCCGCGACCGCATTCCGACTGGTGAGGCCATCCATTTAGCAGCACAGCTGCCTATTATCTGGAAGGGGATTTACTTCCACGGCTTCACCTTACACGAGCCCGTGCGTATACGCCACGAAGACGAGTGGCTTGAATTTATCCGCAGCAAAGATGCTGGCGCAGAAGAGGCAGATTTCCCAACACTGGACCACGCCTACTATGCCTATCATGATGTAATGGCTTTCCTGCGCGACCACATTTCAGAAGGCCAGTACGAGCAGGTAGCACAGGCGCTGCACTCAGAAATTACCGTACCAGCCTAAACACAGCAAAACAAACCAAGAGACACCTTAGAGGTCTGGCTAGCGCCAGACCTTTTTTATTGTGCAGCAGTATTCTGGTTCAATTTAAAACTATTGGGGTCAGATAGATTGGCGTTAGCAGCATTTAACATCCTTTCATAGTTGTAGTACTCAACTTATTTAAGTAAAATTACTACAGTTTGCTGCAGTCGTCTAAAAGCAGCATCCGGCACAAAGAATGGAAAACGGGTACGATAGAAAGACCGGCTATGTCTTTGGTGGGGCAAGCAGCTTCTGGTTTTTGTTTGTAGCGATTGCGCTCATCATCTGGCTCAGCCCCTTGTTTATAAAGCAGGAAAACTCCTCCATTAAAACACTGCTGATAGGTGCTGCTGCTTTACTGCTAGGCTTGTGTCTTCGGTTCACCTTTTACGGCACCCAGGTAGACCCGGAAAGAGGAAGAATAAGAGAGTACACCTCCCTGTTGGGCTATAGAACAGGAGACTGGGAAAAATTACCAGACCTGAAAAGGCTCCGTTTCACCTCTAACAATGTCAGCTCCCGAAACACTCCCAATGGCATCTCCCCGACGATGCGGCACACAAGCACAGTTTATACCATTGCCCTCTTCTCTTATGCTGCCACTCCTGATTACGTAATTAAAACGGAGAACAAAAAGGAGGCCTTGCAGGACGCACAAGCCTTAGCTAAAATCCTTCACTTAAAAGTGGAGGACAGGCTGTAAACTTTATGAAGAGCAGCGCATGCATGTTACCATCAGGAAAGCAGCATCAGAAGATGCCACCGCTATAAACAACCTCGCCTGGCAGTTGGGCTATACGCCTACTGTTGAAGCGACAGCAGAAAGGATACACGCCATTACTGCGGACAAGACGCATTGTGCCTTTGTTGCCGAGGCTTCAGGAGAGGTGATTGGCTGGGTTCAAGCCTTTTGCGCCATCCGCCTGGAATCAGAACCTTTTGTGGAGATTGGTGGCCTGGTGGTAGACGTAAATGCCAGAGGAACCGGAGTTGGCAGAAAACTGGTTCAGCAGGTGATGGTTTGGAGCGCACAACAGCCTGTCAGTAAAATCAGGGTAAGAACAAATACAACCAGGCTCGAAACACACCAGTTTTATCAGAAGTTCGGGTTTGAAGAAAACAAAGAGCAAAAGGTTTATGACCTGAAATTATAGCAAATAGTGCTGTCGAAAGCACTTCAAAAATATACGGCAGTATTCCTCTCTTTCATTATCCTTTATAAACACAGCAAACTAAGCTTGTTCTTGCCAGCATGCAACCATACCTTTGCACTTTAAAAAAGAACAGTTTGCACCGTCTCCTTGCCCGCAACAGGTGGGTAAATGACAACATTCAAAAGCAGGCGAAAACAAGCCGCTCTTATTACACGAAAACTAAACCTTTTTGCCTTCTAAATCCTTTTATACCTGAAGCGAATGATGATGAAACACCTTATACTCATCGTAATGCCGTTCCTGCTGCTTATGGGTTGCAATACAGGTCCTGCTGAGGCAACACAGCAGGAGGAACTGGAGGCAAACGTGATGGTCATACACGATGATGCTATGGCTAAAATGGGTGACATTTATAAACTGCGTCGTAATTTCCGAAGCCTCCGCGATACCTTGGCAGCACAACAGGCTGACACGGCCACCCTGCAGGCACTTCAGCAGCAGATAGACGAGCTGAACCAGGCGGATGAAGTGATGATGGTCTGGATGCGGAATTACAGTGCCCCGGACACCCTGCAGCACGAGCAGGCGATGAATTACCTGCAGCAGGAATTGCAGAAAATTGAACGTGTACAAACAATAATGGACAGCACCATAGAGGCTGCCCGGCAAACACACCAGCAATATGAGCAACAGAAATAAATTCCATTTTAAAAAAAGTATAATCACTGCCGCTATAGCCCTTTCAGCTGGCTTTTTTTACAGTTGCAGCGAGAGTGGAGCCCGTAACCAATCGCTGCCCATCCTGGGTGAGCGGGAGGCTGTGGAGCGGGAAGTAAACGGCCAGTTAGAGGTGGACACGCTTTACCACCAGGTTCCCGATTTTGCTTTCGTTAATCAGGACAGCCAGCGGGTTACGCAGGAAACGGTATCGGGCAAAATATATGTTACTGACTTCTTCTTTACCTCCTGCCCTTCCATCTGTCCTAAAATGAAGAGCCAGATGCTACGCGTTTACGAGGAATTTAAAGGTAACCCGGATGTGCTGCTACTCTCCCACTCCATCGATCCGCAGCACGACACCGTAGCCGTACTGAAGGATTATGCTGACCGCCTGGGCGTGCAATCCAATACATGGCATTTCCTGACGGGTGAGAAAGACAGCATATATGACATCGCCTCTAAATACCTTGTGGCAGTGCAGGAAGATGGTGACGCCGCCGGTGGTGGTTTTACCCATGGTGGCCATTTCATACTGGTGGATGAACAGCGCCGTATACGGGGCGTGTACGATGGTACGGAAGAAGCTTCTGTAGACCAGCTGCTACAGGATATTCCGGTACTGCTGAACGAACAACAGCATGCGCAAAACTAAAGGCATAGCGGTGGTGACGGGTATCTTAGCCCTCACCACCCTTACACAGTGCTTTACCGAAAAACAAAACGAAGGGCAGCGCCTGTATGAGGCGAACTGCCAGAGCTGCCACATGGAAGACGGCAGCGGCCTCCGTAATCTTATACCACCCATTGCAAGTGCTGATTATTTACAAAAGCATAGGGAGGAGTTGCCCTGCCTCATCCGCCACGGCCTAGAAGGTCCTATATTGGTTAACGGCCAGGAATATGACCGGCCAATGTCCGGCCTGGAGACCATGCGCACCGATAAAATCACGAACCTGCTCAACTACATCCAGACCAACTTCGGCAACAACAACGAGCGCTATACTTTGCAGGAAGTAGACCAACTGCTGGAGTCCTGCCCGCCGCACCAGCATTGACGGGTATTCCGGGCTGTATTAATAGCCTGTTAGTTCCTCCAACTTATAAGCAGGGTCAGCATTAAACCAGTCCCGGATAAGGCGGTACGCGATGGAAATGAGTGGCGGCAGGCGCAATGAACCATCCTGCAGGCCAGCTGCGATCTCACTTCGGGTAAACCAGCGGGCATCCTCCAGTTCATCGCTATCCAGTTTCAGGTTCCGGTTACGTGCCACCGCGCTGAAGCCCACCATAACAGAGCTCGGGAAAGGCCAGGGCTGGGAGGAGTGATAGGTAACTGTTTGCAGTTCCACACCAGTCTCTTCCTGCGCCTCGCGCGCCACCGCCTGCTCCAGCGTTTCGCCGGGCTCCAGAAAACCAGCAATGGTGGCGTACATCCCTTTTGGCCACACCGCCTGCCGCCCCAGCAAACACGCATCTCCCTCTGAAATAACAACGATAATGGCTGTATCTGTGCGGGGAAAGTGATGCCTGTTACAGTTTTGGTTTGTGCACTGCCGCACATGCCCTGCGTGTGTGCTATAGGTCAGGCTGCCGCAGTTGGGGCAAAACCGGTGACGCAGGTTCCAGTGCACCATGCCCCGGGCGTAGGCCAGCAAAGCACTATCCGGCTGCGGCAATTCCATTGCAGAGGTCCGGAGGTCGGCCAGGCTATAGCTTTCTCCTAAAATGGCGTGTAACTGCTCCTGCATCCCCTCAAAACCTAACACAAAATATGGCACCCCGTCCTCTGAACCGAGATACACCTGCACCTGCGCCAGCTTTGCCAGCTCTTCTGCCTCCTGTTGCCGCAGTACGGCAGCCAACTTGCCTGTCTCCGTTTCCCTGATTAAGCTCAGGGAATCGTGCATTACAAGAATGCGCGCGTCCTGCTGTTGCCAGAGCTGCTGCATGTGTGTCTCATCCGGGCGTAGTTCAGAGAAACGGTTCAGGGGGTTATGTGAAAAGAAGTTCATAATAGGGCAAAATGGTGTCTACGCTGATTTATACAAAACGCTCGCGCTGCGTGTTCCATATGCAGCAAAATTAAAAGAGCCATCCTGGGACCCAGAGTGGCTCTTTTAGTTATGTCAGAAGATGCTTCCTATGACGATTAACGTCCGAAATCATCCTGCACGCGTACAATATCATCCTCATTCGAAGGGCTCTCTGCATCAGTGTGCTGCCATATCTCGGCCAGCACGCCCCATTCTTTCAGCCCCACCAGGCGATGGCGTTCGCCTTGTTTTAGGGTGATATAGTCGCCCGGCTCCAGTGTCTTCAGTTCGCCTTCTTCATCTGAGTCGGAAGTTACCACACCTACTTTGCCTTCCACTGCTTTCCATATTTCAGCGCGGCGGTGATGGTACTGCCACGACAAACGTTTCTCCGGTGCCACCACCAGGATCTTCGGGCTCAGCTTACCGGATATTTTCAGCTTGTCAACCGACATGCCTTCAAAGTAAGTGTCGGCGAATTGCTGCGCCTGGTTTTCATCAATCACAAAAAAACCACCCCAGGGCCTGGTCTGGTCCTGCTTGTCGATAGAGAAGCCCTGCTCGGTTAGTTGTTGCTCTATTTGCTTGAAAAGCTGTTGCTTGTCGTTTTCGGTAGGCATGTTAGAATGTAGTGTTTTGGTTATTAGAAAGACAACGGGTTGCGGTACTCATCAGAAGCAACCATACATTGAAGTGTAAAAGTAAAAGTATTTGCGGTTTTCTGCATAACCCGTATAAAATTTTGCGAGGGAGTGCCTGCTTTTATATTTGATAACTCCGCTAAATGTTCAATCCTTGAAGTTAAACAAACTAGGAACAGGCACTTGTAAAGCAAAGGCACTAAAGAAACAAGCAGACACCATTCCCGTACAATCAAGTATATATTTTAACCAATCAAATAGCTAATTATGAACGAGGCAGAATATAGAACAAAGGGAAACTGGAATGAACTGAAGGGTAAGTTAAAGCAGCAGTACGGCGACCTCACTGATGATGACCTGACCTACAATGAGGGACAGCAGGACGAGTGGCTGGGTAAACTTCAGCAAAAGACCGGCAAGGCAAAAGGCGATCTGAAGAAATGGATTGATTCTTTATAACAGGCTAAGCTTATTAAGAGACCAGGCATGCAGCATAAAAAACCCGTATCATGGCGCAAGTCAGATACGGGTTTTTTATGCTGCATGCCTGCTGGTTTACAGGATTCGAAAAAGCTATATCACTCTGAAAAAGCGGACGCTTCATTTTAACACAAGAAAGACAACTCCAGAATTTAACTGTTTTTATTTTTAAAAGAATATAACCAACCCAATTTATTGAATTAATTCGATATGAAAAATATTTGAATATAAGTATATTGTAAGAACTAATTATTCATTTAATTTGCTTTCTGATTTATTTAAGAAGCAAATTCTATAACGACTATTTCCGCTTTTATAAATAAACCAACAAACAGCAATACGCCATACTTTTAAGAATATTAGATGAAACCGGATCAGGCTCTTTTTGATTTTGAAAAAATGGTCATACATTCTCTCGATATCATAGGGAGCATTGATTTGAATGGTTACATCCGGTATGTGAGTGATATAAGCGAAGATATTCTGGGATATCAGAGCAGCGAAATGATAGATCATCACTATTCTGATTTCCTGCACCCTGATGACCTTCTTGATACCGAACAAACTGTACGAACATTCTATGATACGCCTGAAAAAACTTCCTTTGAAAACCGTTATATACATAAAGAAGGCCATATAGTACCTATACGCTGGTATGGCGTCTGGTCAGAAGACAACACACTTTATTGTGTAGGGCGTGACATGACAAAGCAAAGAAAAAGCCAGTCACGTTTAGAGGAAAGCGAGCAACGTTACAGGGTCTTGTTTGATAATAACCCGGACGTTGTATTTATTGAGAACAAGGAAGGGCTTGTAACAGAAGCTAACCAGCAACTCGTTAAGAGTTTGCGGGTTAGCGAAGCGCAGTTAATTAACTGTCCTGCCTCGTCCTTTCTGCCTCCTGATATGGCTGCTGTGAACGAAAGATACCTTCAGCAGGCACTAATGGGAAACTCTCTGCGGTTTGAATTCGAGTTTGAGATAAACGGAGAAACCAGGATATACGACACCATCAAATACCCTGTCATTGTAAAGGATGAGGTTGTTTGTGTGCAGACTATTGCAAAGGAAATTACGTCGCTGGTGCACTCCTATAACACCATTAAGCGGCAGGCTAAACGGTTAAGCAACATCTTTGAAAGCATCACGAATGCATTTTTTACACTGGACAAAGAATGGAAATTCTCCTACATTAACTGCGAAGCGGAAAGGCTTCTGGCAATAGAACGGGCCTTTTATATAGGGGAAAATGCCTGGCAGAAGTTTCCAATCGAAGAAAATGGTGTCTTTTACAGGCACTACCACCACGCGGTGGCAACAGGCAAGGCGGTGCAGTTTGAAGCCTATTACAGCGGCACTGATGTGTGGCTGGATGTGAGGGCTTTCCCTTCAGAAGAAGGCATATCTGTTTATTTCGATGACATTACGGAAAAAGTAAAGGCACGGCAGGAGCTTGAGAAGCTGTCGCTTGTTGCCAGCAAAACGACCAATGGTGTCATCATCACCAACAGAGCGCGTAGAATTGAGTGGGTAAACGAGGGCTTTACCAGACTGACGGGATACAGATTAGAAGAGGTTAGAGGGCAGATTCCTTCTGATTTCCTGCACGGCCAAAAGACCGATAAAAAGGCTTTTGAAGTAGTAAAAGACAAAATGGAAGGTGGTGAGCCTGTGTCTTTTGAAATACTGAACTACCGGAAAAACGGTGAAGAACTGTGGCTCTCAGTTCAGGTAAACCCAACCTATGACGGGAATGGCGGGATTTTAGGGTTCGTTACTGTACAGACTGACATCACAGACAGGGTGAATTCGCAACAGGAGCTCGAAAAGCTGTCGCTGGTGGCAAGCAGTACGGACAATGGCGTTATCATCACCGATGCCTGCGGACTGACGGAGTGGGTAAACGAAGGCTTCACAAAAACGACAGGTTACACGCTCTCCGAGATAGCGGGAAGAAAGCCAGGAGAGTTGTTACAGGGTGAGGAAACTGAAGAAGCAACAGTGAGCATGATGCGTGAAAAGTTGAAGTTGGGTGTCCACTTTAACGCCATGCTCATCAACTACAAGAAATCAGGAGAAAAGTTCTGGGTCTCTATGGATATTACGCCTGTTTATGATACTGTAGGAACTGTGCGGCAATTTATTGCTATTCTTAAAGACATTACCTTCAGGAAAGAGGCAGAGACAAGCCTGCTGAAGATGACCCAGGACCTTTACGCTAAAAATAGTGATCAGCAGCAGTTTACGTACCTGGTGTCTCATAACCTGCGGGCACCTGTTGCCAATGCAATGGGTTTAGCGAACCTCCTGACTAAACTTGATAAGAACTCTGAGCTGTATGACAAATCGCTGTCAGTGTTGAATCAGAGCATACTACAGCTAGACACTGTCTTAAAAGACATCAACACCATCCTCACTATTCGGGATAGCAATGGGAACATGGACCAGGAGCAGGTCAGTATCAACGCTGTTTTAGAACAGGTACTGTCGTCGTTACAGGAGCCGTTTCAGAAATGCGGTGGCGAATTTGTCAATCGTCTTGAAGAAGGTATCAGCGTGAAGGCAAACAAAGCATACGTGTACAGCATTTTCTACAACTTTCTGTCAAACGCCATCAAGTACAGGTCCGAAGAACGCGCCCTTGTGGTGCGCGTCAAAAGCTTTGGCAACACATCCAAAGGCACACTTATCTCCTTTTCCGACAATGGTTCCGGCTTCGACATGAAAAAGGCGAACAACAACATTTTCAAGCTATACAAGCGGTTTCATGTCGACAAAAAAGGACGGGGCATTGGCCTGTATTTAGTTAAATCGCATTTAGAAGCAATGGGCGGACACGTAGAAGTAACCAGTAAGATTGGATTCGGCACAAGGTTCCTGATTTATTTACCAAAAATTTAAGATGAAAATATTTATCATCGACGATGATCATTTAAGCATATTCCTTTCAAGAAACATGCTGGCTATTGAAGATGCAACACTCGATATTAAAACGTTCCTTTCCGGCGCAGAGGCTTTAGAAGTATTATTTGCAAGTGATGAGGACAATATTCCTGAGGTCATGTTTGTGGATTTGAATATGCCCATCATGGATGGCTGGGGTTTACTGGACGCCCTGTCGCCGCTAGAATACAGACTTCGTGAAAAGTGCAGCATCTATATCCTAACCTCTTCTCTCGACACGTCAGACACTGATAGACTGCAGAATTACCCTTTCGTGTCCGGTCTTATTCATAAGCCCATTAAAAGCGAAGACATTGAACTCATTTTTTCATTTCAGAGGTCACAGAGTAAAAGCCTTGTTCTTTAAAGCTTTTAGTTAGAATACAAACCATTCAGAACATGGATACTATACTTGAACAAACACGGATTCCGGAGAACGAAAAGGAGCGGCTAGCCAACCTGTACAGCTACAACATCATAGAAAATCACGACAAAACGGGCACCTTTCAGCATATAGTCAGTATGGCAGCTCGTATTTTTAATGTGCCGATAGCCCTTGTGAGTTTTGTTGATGAAATGAACGTGGTGGCACAGGCAAATATAGAAATGGAGGGTGCGGGGGAGTTTAGCAGGGACATCAGCCTGTGCTCCATGGCAATTCTTAAAAATGAAGTTACTGTTTTTGAGAATGCCAGAGAAGAACCGTGCCTTTTAACGAACCTTATGGTTTATGGCAACTTTGGTTTACAGTTTTATGCCGGAGCCCCGCTAAAAACACCCGGTGGCTTCAACATTGGGGTACTGGCTATAGTGGACAAGAAGCCTCGCACCTTCTCTAAAGATGAAGAAGCGTTGCTGGAAGGCCTGGCTGCTATCGTGATGGAAGAACTTGAAGAGAGGCTGTCTGTGAGTAGCTAGCAGCATCGCCTGCTGCATACGGCTACCAGAGATTAATTAAAAAAATTAATTTACTTTCTGACAAAGCAGCGTAGCCTGAACTTTGGGTAAAGTAGCATTAAATATATTTGATGCTACTTTGACATACTTGTCTTGCTGAAACGCAGGTATAGTCACCAACAATATAGCATGAGGAGCAGTATAGAAGTTTGATGTATAGGCAACCACCCTATACCTAATACCCTCTAAAGATTAGCACCTCCCATGGAAAACAGTAATTTACCTGATAACTCCTTCTTAGAACAGATTGCACAGCAGTTGGGGCAAGTATTCTTCAGCTACGACACTATCGGGGGTAAATTCAACTATATTTCCCCTGCCATCGAACAGCTCTGCGGCACTACACCAGAAAACATTTTTTCCAACCCTGAAGCCTTTTTGTCTCACGTGCATGAAGACGACTTAGAATTCTTAGGTCACCAATACCGGAAACTGTTGGTTACCCGCGAGCAAACGCAGGTGGAGTTCAGAGTCAGGCAGACTGACCAGGAAACAAAGTGGATTTGTGTTTCCGCCTGTTTCATACAAGATGAACACGAGGCGCGGCACCTGATAGGCGGGCATGCAATGGATATTACAGAGCAGAAAGTGTTTACCCAGAACATCATGAAGTACAACAGCAAAAAGAACTCTACGCTGGAGATACTCTCTCATGACCTGGCGGCTCCCTTCGCCAATATACAAGGCACTATCAATATCCTTGAAGAGCAGGTAAACCAGGGCGATATGGATATACAGCAACTAATTGGGTTTATAAAGCAGGATGCTATGAGAGGCTCCGACATGATCCGGGACTTCGTGGATAACGAGTTCCTGGAGTCCTCCCAGGTAATGCTGCATAAAGAACGGGTGGATATTGCAAGTAGAATCGCCATCATGATGGACAATTACATAGAGCAGGAAAAGCTGATATCCAAAAACTTCAAACTTATTTCACCTGAAAAACCCATCTTCATGTACATCGATATGATGAAGTTTATGCAGGTGATGAACAACCTCGTTTCCAACGCCATCAAGTTCACCCAGGACAACGGAAATATTACTGTTTCGGTGGAAGACAAAGAGGACCATGTGCTAGTGAAGGTAGCTGATAACGGCATCGGTATTCCAAAGAAGATGCAACCATACCTGTTTGACAGGTTTACGAGAGCGCGAAGAGCGGGCGTGCGCGGCGAGAAAAGCACCGGGCTTGGCATGTCTATTATCAAGACCATTGTGGAGTTGCATAACGGAAAGATTTCCTTTGAGAGCAAGGAAGGCACAGGCACCACTTTCTACATTGAAATACCGTTAGAGTAGCTCCTACCCTTGCGGTGTAAACTCTAATTTAAGCATGCTCTAAAACCCGCTGCAGCTTTTCTTTTGTTAAAGGCTTATGCAGGAACGCGGATACCGGGTACTTCTTTGCCTTTTCCATCTCCCATGGGTTATGTGAGCTGCTGAGCAAAGCTATCTTCGTGTCGTTGAAGTCCATATTCGGGAGCCTTTCCAGTTCTTCTAAAAAAGCGAAGCCGTCCATTACGGGCATTTTAATATCCAGCAGAATAAGCTGCGGAAGCAGCTCCTCAGCAACTGCTTTCTTTATACTATTCAGTCCCTCTAATCCATTAAGCGCAGTCTGTATCTGGCTCCCAACGCCAACACTGTGAAGCAAACGCTTCGTGAGGAAAATACTGGTTTCATCATCATCTATAACTAAAACTCTCTCTATTTGCTTCATTCAGTCAATTTCTTCTGTATTGTAATCTTATTGAGATAGCATACGGCACAAATCCCGAAGCAGGCATTAAATCAGTTTTAAAAGCGCTATTAAGCGGGATGTACAGCTGCACACAAATACAACTACTGCCCTATTATTCTCCTGCCTTTTAACGGCTGTAAGAGGAGGTAAAATGATTCCTTTTAATCAACTGGCTTAAACTCCATGGTTTTAGCGACATGTTCCGGTTTGATGATTCCTCTGGCATAGAAGGAATTTTCCCCTTTGTCGTATTTATCTAAATAGGCCTGGCTGATTCGCTCCTGTAGATTTTCACTTTCTTCGGGAATACTGGCCCTGATAGCAGTAATTTTATCACCGCACTGGATTTGCCCATTGGCATTGTTTAAGAAGGTATTGAACCAGCTACGTTTACCAAATCCCCAGGAACGCGCAAATACTCTGTCATCTACAAGCACCTTCCAGATAGGAAGGAATTTTTCTCTTTCACTTCCGGCTTTGATACCAATAAGGTTGTTGTTCCTGATGTATGCTAAGGTCTCCTGATCGAAATCAGCCATAGAATTAAAGAATTAAGTATATTATAATTACTTCCAGGGATAGTGGCGCACTGGCTTTTAAACCACTTCTTGAGTATCTGTCGGGACAAATATGGACTCTTTTACAGACAGATGATGTACAGACTATTCTGTCTTTCGTATTATATATAATATTCCTTAATTTAGATATCAAAATCTTTTCACACACTAAAACTTTCTGACTATGAAGAGCACCTTTTCCCTTCTGTTACTCGCTGCTGTTTTGTTTTCCTGTTCAGGTGAAACAGAAACCCAGCAAACCGCAGAAACGAATGCAACTGAAACAGCAACAGAACCCAGCCTCACAAAGGTTTGGGAAACAGACACGGTTATGACCACCGCTGAGTCTACCTTGTATGACGAAGAAAATAACATTATCTATGTCAGCAACATACAGGGGAACCACTCAGAAAAAGACGGGGAGGGATTTATTTCCATCCTGCGGCCTGATGGGTCTGTCAGCCAGATGAATTGGGTAACAGGACTGAATGCGCCAAAGGGTATGGCCATCATGGACGGCAAACTTTATGTGACGGATATTGATGAACTGGTTGAAATTAACATAGCCGACAGCACTGTCACGAACCGTTATCCTGTGCAGGGCGCTGCCTTCCTGAACGATGCAGCTACCGATGGAGAGAAAGTTTATTTTACTGACTCAGAGACAGGCAAAGTGCATGTGCTGGAAAACGGCAGCGTGAATACTGTTGCCGAAGGGATGGAAGGCATTAACGGACTTGCCTTTAATGATGCAGGTGAAATGTTTGTGCTGGACGGAAAAGGACTCCGAAAGTACAACATGCAGGATAAAACCGCTGAACCTGTAAATGAAACAGTTACCGGCGGCGATGGCCTGGTTATTATTGACGACAGCACCTACATCGCGAGCCGCTGGCAGGGAGAAGTTTACCTGATCCGTAACGGGAATGAGCAGTTACTGCTGGATACAAAGGGAGAAGAATCCAACACAGCGGATATTGATTACATAGAAGAAGAGCAACTGGTGCTGGTTCCTACTTTCCTCAAAAACAGGGTAGCCGCGTATAAACTTGATTATTAACAGGCATTTGTCAGACTTCATGAAGCCCCTTTAAAGGCAGGCTGTTACATTAAAATGTAACCTATGGCGCGAGGGTCCACCCTCGTGTCTGGTATCGCAGGGCCTCTGGCCCGTGAAGCATAGAGCAGCCTCTGAAGTGTATCCGCCCCTGTAGCTTTTGCATGCGGCCAGAGGCCGCTGAATAGGCAGCACGAGCGAAGACGCTCGCGCTATGAAAGAGAGGGGATATAAAGTAAAAGGGAATAGCTGCTTGAAGGCTATTCCCTTTTACTTTATATCCCCTCTGATTAACTCAAAACCAGCTGCATTTTTCTAAAGACCTGCTTTTAACTGCCCAGCCTGGCGTTGAATTCAGGTTAAGCATGATATTATCATTATTGCTCTGTGTGAACTGGGGCAGGCAGCGCAACAGTTGAAGCAGAGACATCCCCACCTACCGTAATCAAAGGTTTAGCCACCGGAGGAACCTCAGGTGCACCAACGCATAAGGTACTGCTCCCCGGCTCCAGGTAAGGCTCCAGTATCGGAGCCATGCCACGCAGCACCTGTATCGGCAGCGACGAGGTAAAGCTGTACCCTGCCGCTTCACGGCCGGGCACAAAGGCAGTTAGTGTGCCGAAGTGGTTGTCGCCGAGGAAAAAGACAAAGGTAGCGGTTCGGTTAACAGCACGGGAGGTCATGCGGTGCCCCCCGGAGTTAACCGTAACAAGCCGATTATCTCCCGTGCCGGTTTTGCCGCCCATCGCCAGAGGATGACCGTCGGCTCTGGTAAAACCACCCTGCAGGCGGCGGGCAGTTCCCAAACCCACCACCTCTGACAATGCCTCCCGCAGGGTGACGGCTACCTCGGGTACCATCACCTGCTCCCCCTCCAGGGGCGGGCGCCTGAGAGAAGTTTCATAAGGTGTGTTGGCCGCGAAGTGAAGCTTTTCGATGCGAAGCGTTCGTTGGCGCACACCGTTGTTCAGAATGATGCCCATCAGTTCTGCCAGCGCCGCCGGGCGGTCGCCGGAGGAACCCAGTGCTGTGGCGAAAGACGGCACCAGGTGGTCAAAAGGATAACCGAGCCGTTCCCAGCGCTGCTGGATATCGGCAAAAGCCTCCACTTCCAGCATGGTGCTGATGCGGGAATCACGTGCGTTCTTATAGCGTGTGCGGAACAGCCAGGCGTAAACTTCCTGGCGTTGTTCCTTACTTGCTTCCACTACCTCAGCCCACTCCGCACCGGGGTGCTGCAACAGGTAGCCCAGCACCCACAGTTCCAGCGGATGAACACGGGCAATATAGCCCTGATCCGGAAGGTTATAGGCATTAGGGCCATACCGCTGGTACAATTCTAAAACCCTGTCATCCGTAATCTTCTCGTTGGGCAGGCGCTCGCGCAGAAATGCCGCGAAGCTGACGGAGTCGGTTTCAGGGTACAGATAGCGGTGCACGGCGGCTAAACGTACAGGGTTCTGGCGAAGTCCGTCCAAGAATTTATCCAGACGCTCCTCAGGCGTGTTGCCCTTGTACTTGCGCCAGAAGCGCAGCAGGAACGTCTTGCCTTCCCGATCAGCGAACTGAGTCAGGTACTCGCGACGGCGCGGGTCGCGGTCGTCTCCCATTAGCTGGGCTCTGCTGCCAGTGCTCTGGTAGGTAGTGTAGCGTACCAGGTCCCGCATCAACCGTACGAAGGGCAGGTTAATAGATTTCAGCAATGCCTCCCGCACAGTAGGATTGCTCCAGTTTTCTTCGTTCCGGAAGTTATGGAATTTATGCAGGCCCCCTCCTGTAAAAAACACTTCCCGCGGATTGGCTGAATAGCGGCGCTCCAGTGCCGCCTGTAGCATTGCCGGCAGGCTTCTGTCTTTTTCCCTAAGCAGATACACCAGCACCCAACTGGTCAGGTTATCATTCGGTTCCTGTAAAGCATTTCGCAGCGTTTCCAGAGGCTTATCAGCATAACGTTCATGTATTTCCGCCATTATTTCCAGGTATGTAACCAATACCCGCAGTTTGGCAGTCGAGCCCAACTCCAGTTTACTACCTTCGTTGATATCAAATGGCTGGTTCGTGTTATCTGTCTGTACCCGTACCAGGTTGCCTTGCGGGGTATGTTCAAATAAGGTAAAGCTATAACGCACCTGTTCTGTACTGCTAGGGGTTAACAAGCGTTCCCCAAACAGGCCAACAGTGCTGGCGAACTCAGGATCGCTCAGGCGATCAAGATAAGAACTGATCTGTTCCTGCAAATCATGTTGTAAAGTGGTTGTGGCGGCAAGGTCGAGGCGGTCCAGGTCGTACAGCGAGGTGCCCAGCAGTTCGGAGAGATGGGTGCGAACCATCAAAACACCCTTGTCTGTATCTACAGGGGTTACTGCCGGCGCTTTGCTGAAGTCACGGAAGGTGACTTCCTGCGCAAGCCCCGCTTCACGCAGAGCGGGACTGATGTAGCCATTTTCCCCCATCAGGCGCAGGTAGCTTCTCGTGAGTTTGCTCAGTTCAGCATGGCCCTGTGTCCCCAGGTAATAAGACGGACGGCGTTGGGCAATCATTAGGGAAATTACCTGGCGCAGCGCCTGGCCCTGTGCAGCGAGGGTGTCTCCCTGAGCACTGGGGAGGTTCAAAAGGTGATTTACCTCGTCGAAATCAGCGCCAAACCAAACCCAGAGTCCGTCACCTAAGCCATGCACTTCACCATATCCCGGAGCACCTGAGAGGGGCACCGTGTTAACATAGGAAAGGAGCGCTGCCTGGCGCGCAGGAAGTGTTTCAGGACCTCCCTGGTAAGCCCGCACACTCGCAGAGACCATTTGCATAAGTTTATCACGGGGTCCGGCTGTAAGCCCTGCAGGAGAATGGCGGTATTTCTCTATTTGGGTGGGGAGGGTGCTGCCTCCTATTGTTTCGTACTCCAGGCCAATGGATTTGGCGGCCTCTTGCATAATAGCCTTGGTGAAACGCCCCCAGTCAATGGCCGGGTTCATGAACGGTCTGTCTGTATCTAAAAGCTCCCTGTTTTCAATAAACACCAGTGATTGCACGGTTAGAAGCGGAACAGACGCAAAGGAGGCATAGACGCGCTTCGGGTAAGGAGAGTGATAAACAGATTGCCCCCCGCAGTCAACGATATTCAGGCCTGTCTGGGATTTCTCCTGATAAGGTGTGAAGAACCCTTTAGACGTATATTCCATTAAAGCTGGCGAGAATCGGGCCTGGTACTCTATCTCCAAGCCCTGTAGCTGCGCGCGTTCCAGCAGCCGTGGCAATTGGGCATAACCAAGGCGCATGTCAAACGGCCCGTTCTTCGGATAAGTAATAGTGTCGCTTGGCCCCGGCTTCACGCTGTAAGTAAGCGAAGCTGCATACTGCGAGAACTCCTCCGACTGAAACCTGGAGGTATGCATCTCATAAGCCACAGCAGCTATGGCGACGCAAACGCCCAGCATCAGTATTCCAATTAACGTCCACTTAAGGATGCCCCCACGCTTCTTCTCTTTCCTGTCCGTGGGCTTATTTTGGTAGTCGTTTATTATCATAATTGGACTTTTTTTAGGGTGAAAAGCGAAGGGCTCCGTATTTATTTTTACGTTCAATTTGCCTTAAAGGTGACTAAAAGAAGTGAAAACATTCGGAAAGAATCACTCTCTCCGGCTCAGTATATTGTACCCAAACTGCACTTAGCAGAGATTACATTCCAACTGATAGAAAATGTGTTCAACCTGTCTACCAGTTTACTGTGGATCTGAGTAATCCAGGCAGTATATCGAGGCAGGTCATGTAAGGATAATTTTCAAAACAGCAAAAGAAGGACTGGTACTATTATGTTACGATGGGTTTAGGAAATCTTAAACCGATGTTGTCAATGACACTGGTTCTTTAACTTTTTTTATGCGAAACCTCACCCAAAGAAATAACAGGATTTAGATACAGGTTTATTCATACAGGAATAACTGACACCGCTCCCTATCCCTTATACTTATTTCTAAGGCCAATTTTGATAGGGGATTGCTGCTGCCTGTTCTGAATCGCCTGCAAGACAGTAAAGTGGCTTTGGTGGTTTTTAGCTATTCTTTTTGTTCTCCTGAAAAGATAACATCAAACACCCTAAAACATATTAAAGTAGCATTTTGCATTTTATAGTGCCCAAACGCAACAGTATAGCCATATTTTTTAATAAAATATAACCCTTATTATAAAATACAGTATAGAGTCCAAATTCATTACTCATTTAATCCTACAAAACACATGAGAACACTTAAACCAATTACACTACTATTTCTCACACTAATGATGTTTAGCTTTGCAAGCTGCGAACTAATTGAGGACATGCTTCCAGTTCCAGGTACTGAAGAGCCTGAGCCAGAACCTGAAGCACCCTCTCCTTTAGAGATGCTGGTAACCGATAGCCTCTCAACGGGCCTTGTATGGCAGTTACAGCAGGTGCAATTAGATGGTGCAGACTTTACTGCTGCCTATGACCAGGTGTATCAACTGGACAACTCTTACTTTGACATCAGGAGTGATGGCACCTTCAGTGGGGCTTTGCTAGGTGAAACATATTATAATGACCCTAAATGGCAAGCAGAAGGAAATGTATTGACCTTAACACATGACTACATCGTGCAAGGCCTTAGCCCAACTCAAATGGTACTGGAAAGAACTTTGCCTGCCGGAGGGCCAGGTGAAGTTGTAACCTATGTCTTTGTGAAGGAATAGTAAACACGCTCTACTAAACAAAAAGCCCTTCCAAATGGAAGGGCTTTTTGTTTTTGAGTTGTCCCGCCCTATAATAAATAGATAGTACGGGTACTGTTATATAATTATGATAACTGAGGCACCTTAGTATACTTATCATAAAACCTTTCGCGTATTAGCCGATGAACGTACCCGTGGGGACTTTGCCGTAATGCGCTATGATGAATGGGGTGTAGGAACCTCTACCGGAAATTATACGGGTACCACTATAGCAGAATTTGCGCAAGATGCCAAAGCAGCAGTTAAAGCTTTACGATCAGACCATTGTGTCTAAGTAGATATACAGTATAGCAGAACAAGTAGGCACAAGGCTGTTTAACAATATGTTAATTAGCAGGTGTTGTTTAACCTCTCTATGTTTACATACAACCTACCACAGCTATGAAATACTTCCTGTGCATTATTCTCCTGCTCCCTTTCAGTGCCTCTTACTGCTACGCGCAGCGTCTGTACGATAAACCTGAGGTACAAACAGGGGAAACAACTTATAAGGTGGAAGTTTTTGAAGGGCGTTTCCCAATGATCGGAGTAACGAACGCTAAAAATTCCTTAGCTGGAACAAGGATGATAGTTAGTTCAGATGTGTTAGGAGGAACGCATTTTACACAGCCTGCGAGCCTGTTGAATAGCTTTTGGAGTACTTTCAATGAAGAAGATCTAAAAGAATTGCTTCCTGAGAAAATCATCCTGGCAATGTTCTATGTAAATCCTTACGGTAGGGTGAGGGAAATAAGCTTCTTGTTGAAGAAGGATACCAGGCTAAGTCCAGAGAAGTTAGCCGAGCTAGAAGCCGCTCTTAAAAAGAACGTCTCCTTTAGCTTTAACATACACCCTCAACAAGCTGAACGCGCCAACTACTTCGTAATTACTGTGCCAATTTCAACAGCCAAAGTTTTAAATAAAACCCTAGAGCCAGAGTTTTAAATTAAATCTTGAATGGTGAAGGTGGCAGCAAAATAAATGCAGTAGGTTGAAGACACGGGGTTCCTTGTCTAGCAAGGGTAGCTGAAACAAGGCAGCAGAACACATCTGGAGAAAACAGCTACTGTGTGGTATTCGCGGTCTTCGCTGTATAAGTATAGAGATCCTCAAACTGAAGCCGAAGCCGTAAACTTTCTTTTGCTTAGCATAACTGAGCTTATGAGAAGCCGGTAAGCGAGTTTATGTTAAACTCACTCAGTTTATTTATGACAGTCAGGATGTAAGCCGACATTCTCAGGCATCAAACAATAGTTTACCTGACATTCTCCACTTAACATTTTTCTTTCATAATCCCCTCTCACTAAACCATGGAGGGGTTGAGAAAGAAAAATGAACCTGTTAGCCTTCTGCTACAAAAATTAGCAGTAGTGTCAGGTCAAGTAGTGGCAATTACACTATATCTTGACTATTACAGGTTAGTACAGGCTACGCCTCGTTCGTAGCCTATACTAAACGTTGTACCAAAAGATTCTTTATTCTATCCATGAAGTTTCATGCAAAAACTCCACATCATTCTTCTTATCAAAAAAGAACAGGTACGTTTTCCCTGATGAACCTCTTTTCCGAGTCTGCTGGTGAAGATAAAAAACTTATAGCTTACACCTCACCGTACCATTGCAGAAACATTTTGTTAGCAACATGTGCCATTCTTCTCGCAACTTGTAGTCGGTCGTTACATTGTCGTCATGGTGTCGCGGAATAGAATTAATTATCTCGCCATCGTCATAACCTGCGGATGAATGTTTTACCTTTTTACTCAGCTTTCAAAACTTTTACAGGTTCAATTTGCGACGCTCGAATGGTTTGGGACAGGACAGTCAGAAGCCCGACTATGGCAACCAAACCAAAGCCTATGCTTACATTTATAAAACTTAAATCAACAAGACTGCTGCCTAAATCTTGTCTAATTAAATCACCGCCAAACAAGCCAGCCGGAACACCAATAAGTCCGGCAATCAGGATAAGAATGCCAAAATTTCTGGTAACTGCCCACACCAATTCTTTGTTGCTTGCTCCCAATACTTTTCTTATACCCAGTTCTTTAACACGTGTTTCTACGGAGTAACTTGCTATGCCTAAAATGCCCAAACCAGCGATTATCATAACTATAAGGGCAAAGAATCCAAAAAAACCTATTCTTTCTCTACTGCTTGAATAACCATCTCTTAAATTTTGAAGGTTTGCTGTTTTTTCAGGAAAATGGTTTTTCCATAAGGTTTGAATGGCTTTGGTTGCTTCCAATTCTGTATTTGGCGTTATTTTTATGGTCAAGGTGGCTATTTCATTTGGCAAATACCGATACATTAAAGGAATTGTTTCGCCAATAATTTCATTGGGCATGATGCCAATGACTTGTACATAGGCAGAATCCAGTAATAGAGTTTGCCCCACTAAAGTCTCCGATTCAGACTCCATCAATTTTGCGGCAGTTTCATTCACCAACACATATTGCTCAATATTCTGGGGCATATCTTTAGGGAAAATTTGTCCCGATTTTAAGCTGATACCTTCTGTTTCAATTGTTTTCGGGTCAATACTTACGTAATTCATTTCCAGAATTTTATCATTTAATATTACAGAAGATTTGCCCATTTTAATCGGTTTATAATACCAGTTAGTCGCCAAAGTTGTTTCTACCTGGCTTAACTGGCTTATTTCGTTTTGCAGGTTTTCATATTTTTCACCTTTTAAATCAAGTGTCAGGACATTGGGTGACACGGTTGAGCTAATGATTGCATGATTTTTTATTTCATAATCTGCTAATATGACAACCAATATCATCAGCATGATGGTCACTGAAAACTGTACGACAATTAAAGCTTTGTAAATAGCAATACTCTGGAACAGCTTAATATTCTTCATTTTACGCAAAACCTGTATGGGCTGAAACGCTGACAACAGCCAAGACGGAAGTGCCCCTGCGACTAAGCCTGTGATAACTGCGTAGGTCAACAAACCTAAAATCAAGGTTGTATCATAAGAAAACGCCACATCCATATCGGGTATATAGTGCATTAAAATTTCAACACATGGCATTGTAAACAACAAAGCAAATAGGGAAATCAGGGTCGATTCCATTAAAAATTGACCAATAATCTGTCCTCTTGTTGCGCCTATCGTTTTGCGAATACCTACTTCTTTCGCTCGAGAGAAGGCACGCGCCAATGTCAAACTGATATAGTTGAAAGCAGATAAAAGGGTTAAGGCTAGAATCAAAAATAGCTGTGTTTTTATGCCCGTCCAATCGGTGCCCGCATCGAGGTCATTTTTAATGTCATTGTTTCGAGGGGTGATGTCTTCTATGGGTTGTGCCAAAAAATGAATATTGCTCTTATCCATTTTCCGATTATAGTTTTGGAGCGTTGTATTGAGCTGCTTTAAATCATCTTCTGATTTTAAACGTGCGTAAATTGCTGAACTCTTGAAGTCTCCCCAACTTTGTGAACTATTACTCAGTGCTCCTTTTTTTTCAAGCATTTCGGCAGCATTAATAGAAAGCATTGCCTCAATGGGTAGATGTGTTTCTAAAGGCGGGTCCTGGATAATTCCCTCAACGGTATAAGAACCTAAGTTTTCAAATCGAACCGTTTGCCCTAAAGCATTGGCGTTGCCAAATATCTTTTCTGCTGTTTTTTCAGTTAAAAAAAGGGTGGTGGGATTATTTGTAAGGCTTTGTGCATTACCTGACAACAATTTAAAGCCAAAAACATCAAAAAAAGAAGGCTCCGAAAATTTTATGTCAATAGGTATATCGCCACCGTCGGTTTGCAAGTTATGTTTTCCTGCCAAGCGTACTTTTACCGTTTTTTCAACAAAGGAGACACTTTCCATTTGAGGCGCTAATGGTAATGGAGCTGTTGCCCATTTGGTTTGTTCCCCCTCCTTTGTTTCCTGCGTGAGTATCCGTACTATTTGATTTAATTTTGGATGAAAATGGTCTGTATCGTGAGTGGCTTTTAGGCCTGTAAAAAGTATAACACCAACCGCCATACTCAGTGACAAGCTCAGTATATTGACTAATGAAAAAAGCTTGTTTTTCCAGAGTATCCGTATAGCGATTTTTAGATTGTCCTTTATCATGACTTAAAGTATTGCTTTTTATTGAAAAAGAGGCCAAATACTGAGGGGGGATCCCTTTCAATTCGATTGGCAAAGTTGGTACCAAAATACAACTAATTAATTATCAATAATTTATAATTAATTAGTTGTATTTTGGTACCAACTGTTTATTAAAACCTGTTCGATTTCGGACACTTGACTGTATCGATTTGATACAGTCAAGTACAAAATATTTTACACCCAAATGAGACTGCGGCACTTACTTTTATCTCAGTGGGTGTTTGCCGTGGAGAAGCTTATTGGTAGGATTGTCAAACGTTTCTTTGTTGTCTGGGAACATTTGTCGGGTTACACGGAAGGGCATTGTTGCTAACGGCTTTGCAAGCACTCCTCACCCATGGTCAACTTAAAGAAGGAGAATCTGTTTTGATTAACGGTTCTTCAGGAGGTGTCGGCCATTTTGCCGTGCAAATTGCAAAGGCCTATGGCGCTAAAGTCACGGCTGTTTGTTCCAGTAAAAACATCAACTTTGTAAAGGCATTAGGTGCTGATCAAGTGGTTGCATACGATAAAGAAAGCATTCATCATCACGATGGGCATTACAACCTCATTATTAATACACACGGCAACCTTTCTTATAAAGACTACAAACGCATGGGACAGCGAGGCGTCATCGTCGGTTTCACCACGATGGGGCATATGACTTCGCTTCTTTTACAAGGAAGAATAAGTAAATTTCCATTAGCCCAATTTACCGCTGAAGCCAACACAGCAGATCTAGAGACTTTGGCATTTTTAATTCGGGACCGAAAAATCAGAGTTCACTTAGAGAAGACTTATTCTTATAAAGAAATTCCTGAAGCCATAAGCTATATTGAAGCTATGCGCACCAGAGGAAAGGTGGCGATGGTGTGGGAAAGCGTTGCCGGCACAGAAGAGGTTGATGCCGGACGAAATATCACATACAGCTAACATGAGCTTTGCGTCAGGACGGGCCGATGTGGCCAAACCTGGAGCCTGTGCATGCAATGCGCTTCAGTAATAGTAAGCCAGATGTACAGGCCGCTTTTTAAAATAGGCCTGTACACTTACCATCTCTAAGGTTACCGCTTCCACTTCTGTGCAATGCTGACGGCAGTCTCCAGCATGTGCGGCGCCCAGTTTTCAATTTTCCAATCAGAACCAGCCAGGGAAGACGTAAAGAGCAGTCGCCGGGCCTCTTCGTAGGAAGGTGCTGTTTCCAGGATGTGCGAGAGCTGCAGCTGTTGGTCGTGAAGCATATCATCCTCCACAACAGGGCCCGTCTGTAGAGGCTGTACCGGCAAAAAGAGATTATCATCCTGCCTGGACAAGCTGCTTCTGCTCTTCTGTACCAACGCCTCCATCTTCAGAAAATCCTGACGGAAGCGGTTTCTGCTGCTTTCGGTCTTCAACCCATTTCCCAATTGCTCCAGCACAACATATTTCAGGTTGGAGCACTTTGGCACCGTCAGTTCCAGCAGATGGAAAACCTCCTCCGGCACGGCGTCATCGTGGGTGTCCCTTCTTACCTTCTTCTCTGGTTCAAGCACAGAAGCCTCCCAGCTGCCTCCTGAAATATGGATTTCCCGCACACGATTCAGCGGGTACAGCGTGATCAGGTCTTCGTATGTAATGGAGAAATTATGGAGCTGGCAGTAGAGGTTGTGCAGGTCCAGTATAAGAAAGCCATTCACAGGCGCTACCAGCTTTTCCAGGAATTCGCCATGTTGTTTCACTTCGTCCAGCGAGTAGGAAAAAGCCAGGTTCTCGAGCCCGACCGGGCATTGGCAGGCGTCGTAGATGCGGCTTAACCTGTCCTGCCCGATGCGCAAAGTGGTGCTGGTGTACGGCACATAGAGAGGAGCACCGGAATGGAAATTCTGTCCGGTAAAAAAACCGAAATGTTCGGTAATATGATCAAAAGAATATTGTGAACTTAGTTGTTTCAGTTGTTCCAGCCAGTGCTGCTGCTCCTTTGTCCACTTGCCAGAGAGCAGGGAAAAGAACACGCCGTGACCAATCAGCCTGCTTTGTTGGCTATAAGCAAGTAACAAATCAGTGAACCAGTAAGGCACCTGCGCTGCCCAATAGAGCGTATCGAAAGACCACTCAATGGCCTCTACCCTGCCCTCTTCCAGCAAAGGAAAAGCGGCAGATAGAATATCCGCATCTAAATTACAGGCAATCGTTGATAAGATTTCCGGCTCCTTCCCCACAGGATGTAGTTCTTTCCCGTTCAAGGCTTAGCCCATGCCACAAGCCGGGCAGTTGTCCGGCACTTTCACAACCTCTTTCCCTTTCTCACCGCCCTGCTCCGTCCTGGGCCCGGGCAACTCTTCTTGTGTACAGCCCGTGGTTTGTACCGTAATGCCAACCAGTATGGCTCCGAGTAACGCTTTAGGTATTTTCATGGCGATATAGCTTATTTTTGGTGCTGGTAAAAATTTCTTCTCACTTGGATGACCCTCATCCAGGAGCAAGGGTTGCATCTGTATTCAGAAAAGGGCTGAAACTTGAATTTGGTATGCAATAACAGTGCTTTTTGCAGGTTTCGCTGTTAATAGAATATAGGATAAAGTCTTAGCATTTCAGGTGCAGCGGGAATTGATTTTATGAAATACAGAAATCCGCCGCTGCTGTTCCGGGAGCTGCTGCCACTGGTGAAGGGTCAGAACATCAGCAGCACGATTGACAGCATGCTCGAGCTAAAGGCAAGCGTTAACGAGAAATACCTGCACCCGAAAGAGGTGGAGCTGGAGGTCTATCTCAAAAGCACGCTTTACTACTGCGAGCAAAGGCAAATGAAATTGATGCACAGAAGGGCGAAACAGAGCCGCTAAACCAACTCATCCGGAAAACGATAGAACAACCATGGCACTAACCATAGACGAGCTTAAGACAAAAAACCTGCTGCTGTTCGAGTGCATTAGCGGAAGCAGGGCTTATGGCCTGAGCACCCCTACTTCCGACACCGATATCCGGGGCGTATTCGTGCTGCCCGAGGAGGACTATTTTGGCCTGAACTACGTGGAGCAACTCAGCAACGAGAGCAACGACATTGTATACTATGAGCTGCGCCGTTTCGTAGAGCTGCTGGCTAAAAACAACCCCAACATGCTGGAGCTGCTGAACATGCCCGAAGACTGCATACTATACCAGCACCCGCTCTACAACAGGTTTAAGCCGCAGGACTTCCTCTCGAAGCTGTGCAAAAACACCTTTGCTGGATACGCCCTCACGCAGGTGAAGAAGGCGAAGGGGCTGAACAAGAAGATAGTGAACCCGGTGGAGCCGGAGCGCAAGTCTGTGCTGGATTTCTGCTATGTGGCACAGGGACAGGGCTCGGTGCCGGTGCAGGAGTTCCTGGAGCAGCAGGACCTGCAACAGGAGGATTGCGGCCTGGCCCGCATCCCGCACATGCCAGACCTCTACGCGGTGTTTCATGACCCCGGCACAAACCTCAGGGGCATTGTGCAGAGCGAGGAATCCAATGATGTTTCGCTGAGCTCCATCCCCAAAGGGTTGCAGCCGCTGGCGGTAATGAGCTTCAACAAAAACGCCTACTCCACCTACTGCAAAGAATACAAGGAGTATTGGGACTGGGTAGAGAAGCGTAACAATGCCCGCTACGAAAACACGCTCTCGCACGGCAAAAACTACGATGCCAAGAACCTGATGCACACCTTCCGCCTCCTCGACATGGCCGAAGAAATCGCCAGCCAGGGCCAGATCATCGTGCGCCGCCCGAACCGGGAATTCCTGCTCCAGATAAAAGCCGGTGCTTTTGAATATGCGGAATTACTGGCTATCGCCGAGGAACGCATTGCGAAGATGGATGCGCTGTATGCCGCGTCTGATTTGCCAGAGGAGCCAGATATGGAGCGGCTGAATAAAGTGTTGGTAGAGGTGCGGAGGGAGCTTTATTTAGAATTTCTATGAAATAACTTTATTGTTATTGTTTGGTGCGCACTGTCTGTCAGAGAGAAAAAGTAGATAAATCTAAAGAATGCATGGCAGATATGATATTTTATTCTATCATAGATTCCTTATAACCTAGAGAATGGATATACCCTTTTTTTATCATTTAAAAAATTACCCTTAAAGCTCGAATAAAGCAAACCTTCAAACAAATGATAACATTATAATATTCTTATATGCCACTTCTAATGAATTCAACTCTGAGTATGGCATTTTTTAAGCCTCCGTTAGGAATTAAAAGTCAAAGAAATCGCTCAGGAACGATTCCTTTTTCTTGTGCGGATGCTTTTTATGTGAGTCGTGGCCATGATCGCCATAGCCGTAGCGTTTAGAGTCAGCCTCGTAATTTTCTTTTCTGGAGTAATGGTCGGCGGAGCGCTCCATGATCTTTTCAAGTTCGCCACGGTCCAGCCAGATGCCACGGAAATTGGGGCAGTAATCAGTCTCAACTCCGTTTTTCTCGCATCGGAAGCGTTTCGTTGCAGTTAGGGCATTTCATCGTTCGTGATTGCTTTGGTGTATTCTTCAATATAAGCAAAAGATTGCAAAGCACCGAGTTGCAGAGCCATTGAACATGTGAGCTCCTGCTTGACGTAACCTGGTTTATGAGAAGCTATATTCCTACTTAGGAAATGCTTTATGTCATTTCTAATATATTGACAGAGGTTACATAGGGTTCAAGAGCCCTTTTACTATCCAGGCCACGTATCAGACTTATAAAATCGGTCTGTGGGTTAGACCATACCTCAGCAAAGAAGCCCCCCATGTCATATATTTCAATATAATACCCCCTTCTGCCGCGGTGGGCTAGAAAAGCGCCGTGTGCCCAAATTATTTCTAACCTTCCGGCTAAGGAATGGCTGTTGAAGAGGGAGAGGTTCATGACACACTATACGTAAGAAAGGAAAAGGAAGCCAGTCTTACAGCATACATCTTTGCTGAGATGTTAATCTTTTGGCCGTATAACGGCTCTTATGTTCACCAAAACCTCATGGATTCTGCTGCAGCCATGCCTCGTAATCACTCCCGGAAAGGTGCCGCCGCATGTATTCTTTCAGTCCCTGCCCGTTTTGCTCTGCCACGAAGCGACGGAAATCCACCACACCCTTGGCCCCTTCAAAACCCTCTTTCCTGAAGTAGTTTCGCATCGGCTCATTGAGTGTGTTCAGCCATTCTTCAAAATGACTTAGCTCCGGGTCTGGCCCTGCCTGCCTATAGTAATCAGCGGCAACCTGGGCTATGCGCAGGCTCTGGTTCTTTTTCATCTCTAAAGTTCATGGCGTGCTGGCAAGTGGGGGCTTTACACTATGGCTTCTTTTTGAGCTTCATCCCTGGCAACCGGTCTCTGCGCTGCCGCCTTTTCGTCTTTACCCGGTTTCTCTATCTCGCTCTTGATTTCATTGGTGGCGTCCTTAAACTCACGGATGCCGCGGCCCAGGCCTTTTGCCAGCTCCGGAATGCGCTTGGCCCCGAAGAGCAGCAGGATGACAAACAGGATGAGGATGACCTCTGTGCCTCCCAGGCCCCCTATAAAAGCAAGAATGTTGGTGTTTTCCATAGTCTTCTGTCTTGAAGTGATGCACTACTAACGGGAAAAGGAAAATAATGGATTTCCCGCCGGCCTATTTAGCCAAAGAGAAACGAGCCTGGCTGCTATTTTACCTTCTCACTACGGCGCCGGATTTCTTTTTCTCTAACTATTAATGAGTACTCACTCATTGATTGGGTGCATACACCCTGTATTATGATGCTACTCTCAAATATTCAGATGCACAAGCGTACGTAGTTCTGCGTACGTACTTTTAATATTACAAAAAGAATAAATATGCACCAATTAACTGTGTTTCAACAGGGACTGCTGCTCGTCTTGAATATGCACGGCAAGTATCGTAAATATTTGATGTATAGATGATTGTAAAGCATGTTAATCAACTTTAGCAGAGTGGCAAAGAAAATCAGGATATATAACAGAAAAGGCAGCAGAGGAGAGAGAAAGATTTTAAAGTAGTATTTTTTTAATTTTATATGTGTTAGTATGATAAAGTTTACCAGTTTTAAAGGAAAGGATTACAAGCCCGATGAAAGGCTTGGTAAGTCCCGCAGGTCTTTCCTGCAGTACAGCGGGGCCGCACTGGCCACATCCGCTATTTTACTCTCCGGCTGCGAGGTGCTGGAGGAATATATTCCACCGAAGAACCCCAACTCTCCCAAGAAAGTGAACCTGGGCAGCGGGGACATCGGCATCCTCAACTATGCCTATGCCCTGGAGCAGCTGGAGGCAGCCTTCTATACCAAGGTAGCGCTATTAGGCTTTTACATCGGTGCGAGTCCTGAGGAAATAAGGGTGCTGGAGGATTTGCGACAGCACGAGGTGGCACACCGGGAGTTCTATGAGGCGGCGTTGGGCAAGAACGCCATTGGTAAGCTGGAGTTCGACTTCAGCATGGTTGACTTCAGAGACAGAAACAGTGTGCTGCAGACTGCCAAGACCTTCGAGGACCTGGGCGTGGCGGCTTATAACGGTGCTGGCCCTCTCCTTGAGAACCCCGATTTCCTGGTAGTGGCAGGTAAAATCGTGTCGGTGGAGGCGCGGCATGCAACTGCCATATACGACCTTATCGATCCTAGTGCGGCGTTTGTGGACTTCATTGATGATGGCCTGGAGCGGGCTTTCCTCCCTATGCAGGTGCTGCAGATGGCCGCCCCTTTCATTGTGACGGAGATTGACGCGAGTAATTTACCAACAGCTTAACCGGAGGACACTATTATGGAGTTTATAAAACTATTCAATTCTTTCAACACTGATAATAGGTCGGAAGAAGAAGTGGACACCTACATGTCCAGGAAAGAGGCTTTCAAGAAACTGGGAGGCCTGACTAAAAAAGTGGCACTTGCCTCTTTGCCGGTGGCGGCCTTCACCGTTATGCCTAAAATGGCTTTTGCCCGGGCGCATGATGTGATAGCCGTGCTGAAGTTCGCACTGACCCTGGAGCGGCTGGAGTATCAGTTCTATATAGAGGGTGTAAACTCAGGGATCATCAGCAGCCAGCACCAGAACGTATTCATGGCCATCCGGGAGCACGAGCGTATCCATGTGGAGCTGCTGGAGGCGACTATCCAGTCGTTGGGCGGAAGCCTGGACGGTGTGCCGAGCATGTTCGATTATACCGCAGACGGCGTGTTCCCAAGTCCTTTCGGCAATTACCAGCTTTTCCTGGCCCTGTCGCAGGCGTTTGAGGACACAGGCGTGAGAGCCTACAAAGGACAGGCCCCGAATCTGATGGAGAATGACGACTTGCTGAAAGTGGCGCTGCAGATTCACGCAGTTGAAGCTCGCCATGCCTCACAGGTAAGGCGCATCCGCGGAAGAAAAGGCTGGATAACAGAAGAGGACTATGACGGCATTGATGGCTTTGGCTCGACCTTCATGATGGCCAGCAGCGCCGTGTACGCCGGTGAGAAAAACACGATGCATGTGGGTGTGGAAGTGACTGACGTGACAACGGTGCCGGTGATGGCAGTGAGGGAGGCATGGGATGAGCCGTTATCTATGCAGATGGTTGTAGACATTGTTACGCCCTTTATCGTGTCGTAACGAACATGAAGGATTATCAACTTTTAATATTTAAAACAAAAACTTATGAAGACGAATATGATACTGAATAAAGCGGCTACTCTGACCAAGGGCTTTGCTGCTGCGCTGCTGGGCACTTTCTTCCTAACCAGTTGCGACCAACTCGGTGACCTGGATGGCGTGATACCCGGAGGCGGCTCTGGCGGCGGCGGCAACAGCCAGATGAAGATGTACAAGGTGCAGCTTAACCCGCTCAACAACTCGGGTGTGACAGGCACTGCGACGGTGATGATGAATGAAGACGGAGAGTTCGAGGTGATTACGGATGTGATGGGGCTGGCACCTAGCATGGTGCACCCGCAGCACATTCACGGTTTTGTGATGGAGAACATGGCGGATAAAGATGCTATGTGCCCGCCACCAAGTGCAGCGGGCGCCGACGGGCTGCTCACGCTGGAGGACGGCCTGCCTTTTTACGGCCCTGTGCTCATACCGCTGGATGACAAACTGGTGCCACTGACCGCTGACAACTTCCCTATTGCCACCTCTGCCGGTACCATCAGCTATGGAGGGAAGGTAATGACGAGCTCGCTTGTTTCTGCCTTCGACGCGATGCACAATGGTACGCAGACAGAGAAGGACCTGGAGCTTGACAAGCGTGTTATCGTAATTCATGGTGCTTATGTATATTACGATAAAGTTGTACCTGCCGATAGTAGAGAAGCTAAGTGGGCAGAGTACCAGCCAACGCTTCCGGTAGCCTGTGGAGAGCTGGTAGAGATGAAGTAAAACTTGCACGGACCAATTAATTTAAGATAAAAGGAGCGCCCATACCAAGTATGGGCGCTCCTTTTATACCTGTAGCATACGTCAGGCACGATGGCCACAGCATTTCTCCTCCTCTGGGATGGCCGTCTGTAAAGGTGGTGAAATGATGATACGCTGAATGTATGTACCTCTTAAGTCTACGAGACTGCATGTATTTCGCTTCGCAGAGGGGGCTTGCCTGAAGGAGGGTGACTGCAGGCCGCAGGAACAGGCAGCGGAGGGGAAGCAGGTTATAGCTAGCTTGCTGCTCAAACTTGTATTAAAATACGTGGGAATTTCGAGATTTTAAAAAAACGACTAGAACGCTATACCACTCCTGATTTAACAGCAAAGGAAATCAGTGCCGGAGTGCTTCTGCAACCGGTTTTGTGCAGCATGTTCTTGCGGTGCGTCTGCACCGTATTTTTGCTTATAAAGAGCTTATCGCCTATTTCCTCGCTGTTGTAGCCCTGGACGAGTAAAAGTAGTACATCTCTTTCCCTTGCGGAAAGTAAAGAGTGAGCGGGAAACTGGACTTTCTCAACTGTGACGTCGATGTAGGAAGGCTCCCCATTAAGCCCAATGAATGAGAGCACGGGAGCACCTTCCTGCTTGAGATGAGAAATGTCCGTGTGGATGCCAAGGGTGCGCAAAACATGCCCCTGCTCATCAAACTGTATGGTCACCACCTGCTGCAGAATCCGGATATAGTCGCCGTTCTTCTTCCTGATGCGGTAGTCATAGCGGACTTTGTAGTTCGGGATTTGTTCTAAAGTCAACCCGGAGAAGAACTCTCCCACTTTTTTCTCACAAGACAGAAACCAAAGCTGATCTTCGGGATGTATGCTACTCAGTATAAAAGCAACGTCTACTTCATCAGGCTCATATCCTAGCACTGAACTCACCTCTGCGCTTATCAGATCGAAGGCAAAGGCTCTCACGTTGAGAATAAAATAATAGTACTCCCCTACCTGAAAGAAGGAAAGAAGCCTTTTATGCAGCTCAAGCTCAAACCTAGAGTCCTCTGCAGTAAGAGCTTTTCCATCCTCATTCCGCTCTGAGATGAATTTCCAGATTCTTTGCGCCTGTTCATGTATAACTGGTTTCATTGTCCTTTGCTTTTATGTGCAAGCCCCGTTTCTTTAGTGGTTGCACACTATAAGTGCATCTACTATTAGTAGCGGTTAGAAAGTTGACAAAAAGCATATACGTTCATTCTGAAAATGAGGCTCTTGTTGAAAGCCTAATCTTCTAGCTCTTGCCCATAAGAAGCCACTAAAGAGACCTGCTCTTAGCTATTGGCAGGATAAAGAACCCTGCGCAGGAAGTGTTCCTGCAAACTTGGAATTTTTGAGATGGAAGGTGGAGGTTAGCTTGCTTTGACTCGTCCTGAAAAGTTGACAGTTTACATTGTTAATCCTATACCAGGTTGACAGCTGTTTCTTAATCCTGCCAGCCCTTTGCACCTTATACTGTCACCATAGGTAAGGGGTTCAGGCAACGACAAGCGTTCTTGGCCTCTACCTTACTGCATGGGCACCTCCTTTCCCTTCTTGGCAGCATAATAGTTTTTCCAGTGTCTCTTCAGCTCGCCGATCCTGCCGTGCGCCTCCACAGGCGTGAGCATGTCCACTATCGGCACGTGTGCTTGTGGCATGACCTCATGGGGAAAAGGTGCAAGTGCCGCCGTGGTATAGAGAGACTGCCCTGCCCAATGCAGGTGGCTTACCCCCTGCCGGGCACTGCATCGAACAGCAATCAGTATTTAATGAAGGGCATGCTTTCGTCAGAGAGTGCATTGTCATCTGCACCACCAACAAAGTAGCCGCCAACAAATATTCCGGCCCCGGCGTTTACGGCATTTGCTCCTGACTTATAAGCCACCATACTACCGTCTATGGTAGAAAAGCTTAGCATGTCGTCCTCAAAGCCAGTGTCCGCCTTCGGGGAAGAAGAGACCATGGTAAAGATTCTTCCAAGGTTTTTCAGAACCTTGTTGTCTATAACGTTTGGGCGATAAGAAGTAGCTGCAATACTCATGTGGCTATCAGTTTCAGGTTTCACATATTCAATGTTACATAACTATTCTGTACAGCAACAGGAAACAAATATGCGTGGAGTAACACAAATCCTGGGCCAACAGCAACAGCTGCCAGAGAAGTAGTTTTGCATTGATTTTTGTCTGGATAAAACTTTAAGCTGATACCAGAGGCGTATTCATATTATTTATTATATATACATATTATATAATATATACTAACTGCTATATGAAGTAACATTTTGGCACCCGCTTTCTGGCAGCAGGTAAAAGAAAATATTTTGCTTTTTTACCTCATAACTATACCGCGTAAAAGCGAACAGGCCTATAAAATAAAAAAATTCACTTTTCAGCACCTCCTGAAGTATTGTTTCAGTATATAACTTTACATATATTAGTGTCTTCTAATATTAAAAGAAGTGATTCTATACGAAAACGGCTTTATCAGGCTAGAATACGACGCCTCCACTGATTTGCTCTATGTAGATGGCCCCGATGTTCAGGAGTATGCCCTGCTGCGGGTTTATGAAGCATCCAATATTATTGTGGGAGCCATAGGTAAGTACAATATAAAAAGGCTCCTGATAGACTCCAGTGAGACGATTGTTGACATCAGCCACGAAGACTACAAGGTCGTGATGAACCAGTTTACCCGCGACCTGATGAAAACCTCCCTGCAAAAGGTTGTCCGGGTTGCCACCAGCGATGCCGCCAGGGAGAGCGGGGTGGAGAAATACGTGAAGCAGGTGAGCCAAAGTGCCAAGCCTTCGCTTGCGTTTCAGAACTTTACCAGCAGAGCCGCCGCCATTGCCTGGCTAAGGGCGGAATAGCCCGGCACCGTTGCCTTTACCGTTGTTCTTTCCGGATGGTATGTTCAATTAACGGCCCATTGATTACAGGAAATAGTGAGGTGGCAACTACTTGAGTTGAGAAAGGAAAAAATATCATTTTAACACCCATCATAACAGGCTGTCAGAAAACACAAAAACAGCAATTATCCTTTTCAAACATATGCAGGCAGCTTCTGACAAAGACTGTATGTTTGCCGACAGCTTCTGCTCTACAGTCGGTCCTGGTGAACATAACCTTCGCTATGAGCCGCTATTCTGCCTTATATCTACCCTCTTTAAAAGCTATGGAAGGAAGTCTACCCTTATCTGGACCCTCTCCTCCCCCACCGGCGTCAGGAGCGTGACCTCTACCTTATCGCTTTTCTTATAGTGCCTGGCGATGCCCATGATGCTACCTAAGGAAGGCGATTTTCATGTTCAACTGGTTCTCAAAACACATACAGGTCAAAACCTTTATCCCCCTCTCTACTCTTTTTATGCAAGTTCCTGTACAATGGGAAACAAAGAAAGTCGTGAATTCCTGTTTTGAGAATTCTTTCTACCGGCATTTGCTTATCTTCGGACACTCGTTATGTTATGCTCCCTATTTCGTCAATAATGCATCAGGACTCTACGCTGGATTATCAAGCTATTTTCAATACCCTACCAGGTAACTTCCTGGTGCTGCAACCAAACCCACCTCTTTTTACTATTCTGGCTATCAGTGACAGTCTGCTGCAAATCACGAACCAGGAGAGGCACAACGTAGTAGGCAAGAGTGTCTTTGAAGCATACCCCGAGAACCCTGATGATAGTACATCTTCCGGGCCATCCAGGATGAGAGATTACCTACAGAAAACCCTTCAGGAAAAAAAGATAGATCAGGTGCCGCTCGTTCGATATGACGTGCCCAACACAGAAAGTGCTTTTGAAGCACGGTACTGGTCGGCCGACAGTAGGCCTGTTTTAGATGCAGCAGGCAATGTTGCCTACATTCTGCACACCGCGATTGATATTACCCAGCAGGTAACGGCGCAAAAACAGCTGGAAGACCAGAAAGGATATCTGCAAAGTGCCGTTGATATTGCAGACCTGGGCACTTTCAAAGTGGATATAGCTAATGACACTGGAACTTACTCTGAGGCAGCAAGGGAATGGTTCGACTTTGACAGCCTCCGTAAACCCATGGCTGATATCTTCAGCAAGTTACACCCCGAAGATGCTGAAAGAGTAACGAAAGTTATTGCGGACTCACTCCAATCAGAAGAAAGGGGCAGGCATGATATTACCTACCGCCTGGAAAGTTCTGGTGACCAGGGTGTTAGGCACCTGCGTTCTATTGGTAAAACTATGTTTGCAGAAGGTAAACCGCATAGTATTATTGGCATCATACAGGATGTAACTCCCCAGGTAAGCTCTCAGAAAAAGCTTCTGGAAAGTGAATCCCGCTTCCGGAATTTACTAAAGCAGGCACCTGTGGCAATAGCCCTTACCCGCGGCCAGGATATGGTCATCGAAAACGTCAATGGACCGATGCTCCGCATCATGTACAAAGAGACGGAAGAAGAGGTAATCGGGAAGAAATTGGTAGAGGCATTGCCGGAGGTAAGGGACCAGCCGATACTGCAGTTAGTTCTTGATGTCCTAAAGACCGGTGAACCCTTCAAAGGGTCTGAGGTACCGGTAAGTCTGCGGGAAGGGGGAAGTGTGGAACAGCACTATTTCAACGTCTCTTATACCCCGCTTATAGAAGAAGGGATAGTGACCGGTGTGATACATACTGCCATAGATGTAACGGAGCAGGTTCTTGTCCGGAAAAAGGCAGAGGAAAGCCAGGAAGCACTGAAGCGCTTTAAGTTTATGGCCGACCAGGCGCGGGATGCCTTTATCCTCATGCGGGAAGATGGCTCTTTTGCCTACCTTAACCCGAAGGCACTGGAGGCGTGGGATTATAAGAAAGAAGAAGCGGAAAATATCCGCGTACCTGATGTGGACCCTGTCTACCAGGAAGAGTTGTTTTCACAACTGTTTGCAAGGGCACAACAGGAAACGATCCCGCAGTTTGAGACCCTGCACAAAAAGAAAAACGGGCAGATTTACCCGGTAGAGGTGACCGTAGTTGGGCTGAAGCTCGACGGTGAGCCCCATCTTTTCGCATTGGCACGGGATATAACAGAGCGCAAGAGGAATGAAGCAGCATTGGAGCTGAAGAATAATCAGCTGACACGCATCAATAACGACCTGGACAATTTTATTTATACAGCTTCCCATGACCTGAAGGCCCCTATCTTCAATATCGAAGGGCTCCTGTCACTCCTTTCTGATGAATTTAGCACAGGAGGCGTACAGGAGGACGAGTCGAGGCAAATAATAGACCTGATGCAGCAATCGGTGGAGCGCTTCAAGAAGACGATTGAAAGCCTTACAGACGTAGTGAGGCTTCAGCAGGAAAACGAGGAGGAAACTGTTCTGATTTAACTGCCGGCCATGATACAGGAGGTGAGACTGGACCTGAAGTCACTCATAGCAGCATCGGGTACTCAACTGGAGGTAAACGTGGAGGAGTGTCCCGCTATTCGTTTCTCAGAAAAGAACCTGAGAAGTGTGCTCTACAACCTGCTCTCCAATGCTGTCAAGTACCGCTCCCCTGATAGGGAACCGCGCATTCAGATACATTGCGGGAGCACGCCTTCCCATCATGTGCTTACTGTCACTGATAACGGGCTGGGTCTTGAAGCTGGGCGCACGGATGAGCTGTTTACCATGTTCAAGCGCTTCCACGACCATGTGGAAGGTACCGGCATCGGACTTTACATGGTGAAGAAGATGGTGGAGAATGCCGGGGGACGTATTGAGGTAGAGAGTATCTTAAATGAAGGCACCACCTTCCGTATCTTTTTCAAGAAGTAAAAGTATAGATGCAAAAGCATGGTTTCTACTAACACGGCACAGCCATCAAAACCAGCCTGCATGTTGAGATGTATCCCCGGCAGCAGAAGGTAGCCATGCGTGGAACTTACCTGCTTGTGAATAGCCATACAGCTGCAGGTGTGGAGACCAGTCACTTACACTGGATGACTGGATAGAGATTGGCGTCTACGCCCCTGCTGCAAAGGGCGAGGAGTTGGGCCAGCTACTCTACCTGCAGAAGCACCGCATCAGTTCCAACCGTCAGTCAATTACGGTAACAGTGCCTCAAAAGCCTGCCAGAGCCGGTATAGACCCCCGCCACCTGTTGATTGACTGGGAAATGAATAATAACACGGAAGAGGTAGAGTTGGGCAAATAGGTGTGTCTAACATGCGCATCAGGTTTGTGTAAGCCTGGCATGCCTGCACTTAATCCCGGTGTTTGCCGTGGCAGCAATCCTGTATGCTACCACTGCTGCTCTGGTGGATTGTTTTTATAATGAAACATTCAGTCTGCTAATAAGGCAGGAAGCATAAATGGGCAGACAGGCGGTACAGCTAATAAAGGCTCACGTGTATGAGTCAGGACAACATCATTGCGAATGCCTATGCGCTGCAGAGAAAACTTCTCCTATAAGTTCAAAGAGAATTCATCTACAATTATGCGTAACTCCTGCTATATTAGTAACTTAAAAATCAGTAAATTAAGGCTTTCATCTCTTTTCTAAATAAGATTTTAAATTAAAATTCTGAAATTCCTATGAACAAGATTCTTCTGCTATTTATATTCTTGCTGGGTTCATTGCCCTTTACAATTTCTTTCCAGAACCCTACTCTATCTCCTGAAAATCTGGCTGAAAAGGCAAAGTCTAAAAGTCTTTTCAACGGGAAAGATTTAACCGGCTGGCATGTGGATGTGCCTAAAATGGATAATGACCCTACTGCGCGTAATCCATTTATTACCAGGAACGGTTTGCTGGTTAGTTTAGGTACGCCCGGTGGCCACCTGATAACCAATGACAGCTATAAAAACTACCGCTTGGAAATAGAGTACCGGTTTGCCGACAAGCCCGGCAACTGTGGAGCGCTGGTGCATGTTTCTACCCCGCGGGCGCTGTACGAGATGTTCCCCCAATCGATAGAAGTACAAATGATGCACGAGAATGCAGGTGATTTTTGGTGCATACAAGAAGACATTGTCGTACCGGATATGGAAAAAAGGCGCGGGCCAAAAGAAAAGTGGGGAGTAAACGGCGATAAATTGCGCCGCATTCCGAATTTAACTGATGGTTCGGAAAAACCGCTGGGAGAATGGAATGCCATGACGATTGAATGCGTGGGTAAGGAGGTAAAAGTTTGGGTAAACAACGAGTTGGTAAATCATGGTTTTGATGCTACCGTGCAACAGGGCCAGATTGCATTACAGGCCGAAGGCGCCGAAGTTGAATTTAGAAAAGTTTTATTAACTCCAATATCTAAGTTGAAAGATTAATTAAACTTACTCTTCCAACTTAAAATAGCAAATTGCCTAAGAGGCTGTTTAGATTTAGCTGGGCAAAAAAGCAGGTGTTGGCTGTTGGGTAAGAAAAGTTTGCAGACTTATGCCTTACCCAAGTGATTTAACCGACACCCAATGGCAATGTATAGAAAGGATACTGGAAGATGAAATGCTTTGCAGGAAGCGCATCTGGCCGCTGCGCAGCATCCTTGACGCCATCTTCTACGTGAGCAAAGGAGGCATTTACTGGCGCATGATGCCTTTGGAGCTTCCGCCTTGGCAGACAGTTTACTACTATTACCGTAAGTGGCGCCTGAATGGATTATAGGATTTGCTCGATAAGAGTCTGCGCAGCAAGGTGAGGCGGAAGCAGGACTCATAAGCCCTTTTATGATAAATAGGAGCAGCTAATTTAGGCTCAGCTTGCAGCTAGAAGAAAATGTTCAAATGAGGAATAAAGAAACAAATATTACTTCCTTTAATAGTTGCAACTTACATACCCATGATTAAGTATAATCATTTTTATATATAACGTAATTTATTGAAAAAGCATACCCTAGTTTCCTCTCATGCATACCTGATAGTAAAACCTAAGTAGATCATATATGAAAAAAAAACTATTTCTGTTGCCTGTTCTATTAACTTTATTCCTCTTCGTTGGGTGCGATAAAGAAGAAGCGGAAGAACCCGACCCAACGGCTGAACTTGTGAAGGGGGAATGGGTAAGGAATTTAGTCACAAATGTGTACTACAATTCATCGGGTGCTGTAGAATATAGCGATAAAGAGGTAGGGGTAATAAACTATACGATAACTGAAGGGAACATAACTACCTTATATAAAGCAGCTGCCAATCAGGTAGCAAATTATACCTATACAATAAGCAAAGAGGATGGCAAGAGGCTTATTAACCTAACTAATCAGAGTGGTAGAGCTGAGACCTACGAACTTGTCTCCGTCACAGAACAAAAGATGGTTTGGCGGGTAGAGGAAACAGACCATACGTATACTAAAGCAGGCGGATGGAGGCAAGCAGCAAAGTATGTTAGAACGATTGAATTTAAAAAATAAGCACATGAGCAAAAAATGAATTCTTTTAAAAGAAAGGAGGCTTTCCGAAAGAGCATTATAGAATGTTAGCCTCTCCAGAAACGGAGGGGCTTTTAACTTTCTCTTCAAGCAAGGCTTTACCACAGTAGAACAGCAACGAACACAAAAGAAAAAGTTTTAATGACTTACACCTGTTACACCCTTGCAAGTCATTAAAACTTATGAAAATATTAAGTTTTTTCAGGAGGTGTTTTTCTGTACTCCGTGAAAGTACCAAAAGTGGCACCCCTCCAGTTGGCTGGAAAGGGGGTTCCGCTTATAACTAATGTTATGTTCAAGAGAGCCGGTTTCTGAGAAATTCCATATTTAGAAGGAATAAGAGGTGATTTCCTCTCACTGATCTCTTTCTGCCGAACCAACATACTCATAAGCATCCAGTGAAGTACTGGTATCGATTGCCTCACCATCCAGAATAAAATTGGCCATAGCCGGACGCAGGTTAAGGAGGATCCCGTATTTTGCACTACTCCTCCATTTCGCGCCACAGTCTGTACTGCTCCGGCATGAGGTGAACGCGCATGTAGTTGCCCAGGAACAAGGTGCCCACCCAGTCCTTCTCCTCAGCTAGCGTCTGATATCCTATGATGGCCTCCTCTATCTTTCTAGCGTGGGCGTTCGCCTCCTCCTGCAGCTGAGAGACGCGCCACAACGACCACAGCGACACACAGGCTAATACAATAGAACACTTCCCAGAAGGCATTCTGCCGTATCTTTTGCTGGCGAGGCGTGAGCTGGTCTTAAGGCGTCATGGCTTTATTTAAACATGCTTTAAATCTATTTAACTATACATTATAAATAAGCTATAGATCTGAAAGACAAGAAAGTATTTAAACAGGTGGCAGCGACGGCATAGGCAAGGCCATTATAAAAAACTGGTGAACAGTGGGGTGCAGCACATTGCGGTAATGGGAAGAAGAAACAATGCCTGTATCAGCCTTTCTTTACCACCTCCTGTACCTTGTCCTCTTTCCAGATGCCGCTCAGGATAAGTTCCCCATCCTCGTCGTACATGGCGCCCTGTCCGCTGCGCATATTATTTTTCCACTCGCCTACATACTTTTCTCCGGAAGTAAAATAATAGGTACCTGTTCCTTCCCGTTTCCCCTGACGATATTCGCCCACATAA
The DNA here is from genome assembly GCF_003367245.1 of Pontibacter diazotrophicus. Classification (GTDB taxonomy): domain Bacteria; phylum Bacteroidota; class Bacteroidia; order Cytophagales; family Hymenobacteraceae; genus Pontibacter; species Pontibacter diazotrophicus. The sequence continues at coordinate 193,353 of NZ_QRGR01000011.1, forward strand.
ACATTGCCGTCGGGCCAGGTATATTTCCCCTTTCCATGCCTTTTATTATTCTTCCATTCACCGGCATAAATCCCTCCGGTGCCGAACAGGCCGTAACCATAACCATTGGCTTTACCCCCAGCCAGGTCCCCGGCATAATAAATTTGTGTTCCCTCGGCGGTTTCGAACTCCAGTTCACCTACCGATTCGGCTATTTTCTGCATTTCCGCGAAGGCTTGCATCAGGCTGTCGCGCAGCTGCTCGGTTTCCATGACAAGGATTTCAACTTCTGTATCAGAAAGCCGCATCAGGGAGTCCCTCAGCTGAATTTCCTCTCCCAGACTCCTTTCCGCCGTCAGTCGCTCGCCCTGGATCTGCTCTACCCGCTCCCTAAGGCTGCTCACTCTTGCCTGTTTAGCCTGTATAGCATCTATCACCTTTAGCTTTTCATTCATCAGGTTCTTTTGGCCAAACACACTATCAGCCCTCTGGAAATATTTCAGGGCTCCTTCAATGTCTTCTACCGCCAGCAGGGAGTCTCCTATACTTTTATATCTGTAGTAATCCACGGAGTCGGCAACCGCTTGGTTTTGTTCCAGGACAACCTCCTTTTCTTGCTTTAACGTGTTTGACCTTATTAAAAAGAATACGGCCAGCAGCAGAAGTAAACCGCAGATCACCATCCATATTTTATTACTCATATAATTACTTTCCTTTTTTCAAGACTAAAACAAAACAGTAACCGCCAGAAGTTTCCAGCTTCCTTCTGTCAGGAAAAAAACGCCCGGAATAGCGCCTTTAATCCCGCATATGTATTTTTGGAACCGCCTTTTGCGGGCTTCGCAGGTCGAAGTTAACGTACAGGTTTAGCCTGATAAGGTGGGCCTGGTTGTATTCATAGCCTGTTCTTGCCTGTCCCAGCGTCCAGGTATAGCCGGCGGAACACATAAAATTTTTATTAATGATGTAGCCCAGCACGGGGTATATCCTGAAATCTTCCATGGGATTCGCCACCACGGTTTCGCCGCTATGCATGAATATTTCAACACTTGGCGAAAAGTAGAAGGTTTTCTCTGCCAGGTACGGCTTGTTTATGGGGATATAAGCATAAATCTTATACCGGTACCTGGTGGTATAATTATATTCGGGCAATGCTACCTCCAAACTGCGCCTGAAACGGTGCTCAAACCTGAACTGGTGGTAAAATTTCACCCTGCCCATCTGAGGCTGAATGAGCAGGTACTGGTGCCATATCCTGTATTCGGGCACCATGCGCTCATACTGCGGGTTGGTCGGATCCTGGGGAAAATTCAACACCAGCACTGGTCCTGCCGTTACCTCAAAGTTTTTGTTCACTAAAAAATTAATCCCGTGGCGGTTGTATATTTTCCCCATGCTGCCGGCAAAGTCCAAGCGGTTCTCCTGGCTGTTCTGCCGGCGGTAGTGGGTTTCGGCATAATAATAAATCTTTTCGCCCAGCCGCAGCTTGGTATACAGGCCAAGCCACAAGCCGGTCCTGGCTTCGCCAAGGCGTGCTTCCTCCGCCTGTCCGAAGCAGCTGCTACTTAAGGCAAAAAAGGCAAGAAATAAAAGGTAAATCTTATATTGCATACAACGACTACTTTAAGAAAACAGGAATGCCTAATTTTCGGATAAGCGTCTCCGGTCCATCCTGAGAGCGTACCCTCCGTTCGAGCCTTTTAGGATTTTTATTTAAAGCATCCAGCATATAACGCTGCAGCACCTCCAGGTTATCTGCTTTCCGCAAAAAGTCCTCGCAGCTTTCGGCCGGAAGCATCCTATCTACCAGGTAAGGCACCAGGGTTTGGCGATAAGCTCTGAACAGCCTTTCATACAGGCGCACCCTCATTTCGGTATAGGTATAGGGGTTCAACCGGCTTTCCATGTAGGCCTGATCCACCACCTGTTCGCTTTGAGCAAGCTGTGGAGCCTCTTCCAGCCTGGCTGCCAGTCTTTTCAGGCAGCTGATGAGCTGATCGGCCTGCTCCAGCCGCTCGGCAGAAGACAGTTGACCGTACTGCTGCAACAACCTGTCTTTAAACTCCACAAATGAATGCTTGTAGATGCTGCTTACCTCAGGATTGTACAGGTTCAGCTGCAGGCTGTCGGCCAGCCGCTCTATTTCTGCAGCTAAGGCGGTTATCTGCTCCTCCCTTTCTTTCAGGGGTACATCTATTTGCTGTTCCGTCAACTTTTCGTCTACCTGGCTGCTAATCTGCCCGAACTCTTCTTCCAATTGCTGAACATAGGCTTGGTACTGCTCAAATGGAGAGAGGCTCTCTTTTCCAAAATCAAAGTCAACCGTTTCCTTCAGCAGCTCATCATTGTAGGTATAAGTCACCGTATCCTGCAGGCTGATTTCAGCAAGCCTTCGGCGCATAAACCACTCCGGATTAATGTGCTGCTGCAGCGGTCCGGATAACACCTCAAATATGTTTCGCTGCCGGCTTATCCTATCCAGCAGCAGGTCGCCGCGGGCATACAGGGAGGCAAGCTCCCTGTCGCGGTACCTGTTCAGGTTAAAGGCAGATAAAGCCATGAGGCTGTCTGCCTGGTGCTGTAGGCTGGAGAGCCTGCTGTAGGTTTCCTGGATAAAGGCTAGTTCACGCTTATCCGGCTTATACATGGGGAGTCTGACGGTTGGAGGCTGCACGTTCAGCGAAACAGGCAGCTCACTTACCAAACTGCTGTGATTGGCCTGCAGCTTAGCAAAAGACTGAACAAGGGTTTGGAGGGGCTGCAACAGCCGGATTTTTTCCGCTGCCGGCATATCCGGCAGGTAATAAGACAGCACGTCCGGAAACAGCGAGTCCAGCGCATGCTCCTGCAAACGCACGTCAGCCAGATTTCCGGCCATGTAGACGGGCTGCACAAAACCTCCTTCGCTCCCAGTAACTCCTGCAAGCAGGCCGTCATCAAAATAATAGGCTATCCTTACCTCCTCCCCTTCTCTGCTGACACGCACCTCCAGCGTGTCAGCAAGACTACCTTCTGTATTAAAGCCCCCGCTGAGTACCTGGCCCGGTTCCTCTTCCATGATGTAGAACTGCTTATTCAGTATACCTTCCTGATTAAAGGAGGCATTCAGCAGCCGTACGGTATCGGCAGGCTCCCCCTCCTCCTGCCGGTACTCACGAAGAAACCACTGTCCTACCGGCCTGTCTTCCTCATATTGCCCCAGGATCTCCGCCTGACTGCCACTGTAAGGAATGCGTATACTCCCGGCTTCCGGGCTCAATTGCGGAAGGGCCGGAAAAAAAGAAAAGGAGCGGAGTAAGTAAGGTCCTTGCTTTTCATCCTTTCTGAAAGTTAGCCGAAGATGTTCATACGCATACTTTCGGGCATGCAAGGTATCTTTGACATGGGGCCTCAGAAAAAGCTCATATTTCCCTTGCCGCAGGGTGTCCTTACGGGAAAGCTGGTACTGGAAGCTCCGTTGTACAATGTAGCCCTCACCTTCTCTCAGGGTATCTGTCAGGCTGTAAAGATCCTGACCAACAACATACCCTGTAGCTGAAAATAAAAAACACGTAACAAAAGCAAAAAAGCATAATCTTCTTGCTTTTCCTTGTTCTTTTCTGGCCATCATTCCTTCTTCTTTTAATCCCGCCTCGTTTTTCCCCTACCTGTCCTCTCTTATACACCGGCCCAAAGCAAAAAGATATAAGGGGTGCAAGATTGCCTCAGCCATAATCGGTGTGGCAGGAGGAGGCTGCTGGGAAATGATGGTGAGGGCTGTATCCCGGGCATCCTTTGTATAGTTGGCCTGTGCAAAGTTGCCCCCAATGGATTCCATTGTCTGATACTTCTTTTGGGGATTAAGCTCAATGGTAACAGGCAATGGGGAAACACTCTGCCCCTGCCCGATTTGTTGTGCATCGGCAGCAGATAAAGCTGCCCAGGTAAGGAGGGCGGTTAAAAATATGGCTTTGTTCATGTTCATGCAAAAAATGGATTTAAACATAGTGTGGTTCGCATTCTTAGCTATTCTGTCCTATCCTGCGTTATCGGCTTAAAATAAAAATGCCCCTTTAGCAGTAGGGGCATTTTCCGAAGATTATCTGGAGACGATTGTTGCTGTGGGCGCTATACTTCTGCCTTTGCCTTTGTAATTATAAATGGTTGCCGCAGTGGCGTTTGCAGGTAATTGCCAGGTGCGGGACCCTTGGGACAGATAGCTGCCGCCGTAATAAAACTCATAGCGCTGTTTCTTTCCGTCTTTTGTGGTCACAATACCATAGGCATCCTGTGGCTCCAGCTTTACCGGCTTGTTTGCAATTGCATTGTTAGTCTTGAACACCCGAAGCGGCCCCTGGTTTACTGCCGCCAGCACCAGCGTTTCACCTTTCGCTGATGTGATCTCAGTCAGGGCTTTACCGTCTTCTTTCACCATAAAGCCGCTCTGGTTAACGCTGACAGGTGTAAAACCGCCTTTCCCATCACCTTTCAAATATAGCCCGATCAAGCCATCGTACCAGCCTGTGAGTACTTCAGTAGCATAAGAGTTTCCGATAAGCAGGAGGTCCAGTTTATTATCACCATCAAAGTCTTTAGTGCTGATACCGAAAACAGGGCCGAATTGTGCCTGCATAGGCAAGGCCTTTATTTTGAATTTGCCATTGCCCAGATTCTCCATATAACTGGTTTTGAAATATTCGCCGCGCACTACATACGCATCTTCCAGTTCTTCCTCCAGAAACATATCCTCCAGCGTAGCCTCTCCATACTTGGCGTAAGTCGGGAAACGTTTCCGCATACCCACAATCTGGCTGGTGAGGCCGTCGCGCGGGTGTGTCGGGTGATTTTTACCTTGTATATAATAGAACAGAATAGGATCTATACTTCCGTTCGAATCAAAATCCTTTGCATAGATACAAACAGGCTCCTTTGCAGATCCTTTATACTTGCTATTCAGGCCCAGGTTACCGGCTACATAGTCTATATCGCCGTCTCCGTCAAAATCCGCGCCTGTAATATTGTTCCACCAGCCGGAGGTGTGCTGCAGCCCGGTTTCGGCTGTCACATCTGTAAATACACCGTTCTTATTCTGAAAGAAAGTGACAGGCATCCACTCACCCACCACGATCAAATCAACCTGCTTATCCTGGTTAAAGTCTGTCCAGATAGCAGAAGTCACCAGGCCCAGATTAGTGAGGCTTTTGGCAGCTGTACGTGTTACATCTTTAAATTTGCCGCCGTTGTTCTGCAAAAGATAACTTTGAGCCGGTAAAGGATACTTACCCGGAACCACGCGCCCTCCCACAAATAAGTCTAAATCGCCATCGCGGTCATAATCGGCAGCCGTTACGCAGGAGCCACTGGCCAATGTAGCCGGTAAGGCCTTGGCATCTAAGGCAAATTTGCCATTGCCATCATTCTTATACAACCTGTCCTGGTAATCGCTGGAACCTGCAGGGTTTTCTACGCCGCCACTCACTACATACAGATCCAGGTCACCGTCGTTATCGGCATCAAAAAACAAAACACCCATATCCTCTTCCTGCGTGCCTTCTTTAGCAAAAGGCCTGCTGGCGAAGTTGCCATTCTCATCCTGCAGAAACAGCATGCCTGTATGCTGTGTAGCGCCTCCCACATAGAAATCTTCCAAGCCGTTACCATCTGCATCACCCACTGCTATTCCAGGTCCATTCTGAGACAATTTATGCGGAAGCAGGAATTCTTGTTTAAAATCATCGTAGCTGGCTTCTTTCTGATCATACTTAATTCCCAGGTCATCGCTCACTTCTTTGAATAAAATGTTTGCCAACGGTTTAGGTGCTATGGGTTTAGCTGTAGCGTTGTTGTAATCTAATGTAAGCAGTTGATTCGGTTTCACCTGCTGCAGCACCTGGCTTTTGCCGTCAGGCCAAATAACTTCGAGGGTCTGCACCAGGCTGTCTTTGCCCAGGCCGAAATGCGCTATGTTGTATACAGTAGACTTATATCCCTTGTGCGTGTAATGCTCGTACACCTGCTGTTTATTTCCGTAGGCCAGCTTCAATTTCGCACCTATTCCAAATCTGTTTTGAGCAGTTCCTTTAAATTTAACTTTAAGGAAGTTGTTTTTTAAAAAGCTTTCGGCTCGGTTTTGATAGACAAAGGCTTCCTCATCTATGTTGTTCACCACCATATCCAGGTCACCGTCGTTGTCCAGGTCGGCATAAGCGCCACCGTTGGAGTAACTTGGGTCAGACAGCCCCCATGCCTCCGACATATCTGTGAAAGTCAGATCTTTGTTGTTCCGGTAAATGTAGTTGTGGGTTTTAGTGCCTTCCAGTTTCTTCAACTCTTTTGTAAACTCTTTTTTATTCGCTTCTTCTGTTCCGAATTTGTTCAGACCAACCGTGTAGGTAGCAAAGTCTAGGTTGGTTACATCTTTCCGATAGCCGTTGGTAACGAGTATGTCCCGGTAACCATCGTTGTCAAAATCTGCAAATAATGGTCCCCAACTCCAATCTGTATTGCTCACCCCGGCCAGTTGCCCGATTTCACTGAAGGTTCCGTTCCCGTTATTTAGCTGAAGCGAGTTGCGTACGTACTGTGGCTCATACCCAAGCTCCAGATTCATCATAAACCGGTCATAATTTGCGGGCATAAGCATGGTTTTCTGGTGCTTGTTCTCCTCCGGCAGCATGTCCAGCACCATGATCTCCTGGTAACCGTCATTGTTGATATCAGCAATATCGGTACCCATACCATTGTAACTCTGGTGGCTCAGGTATTGGTTAATTTTATCTGAAAAAGTGCCATCGCCATTGTTAATCCACAGCAGGTCGTTTGTGATAAAATCGTTCGCCACATATACATCGGGCCAGCCATCCTGGTTTATATCACTGATGCCTACACCTAAACCATATCCTTCAATGTTGATCCCAGCTTTTTGCGAGACATTCGTAAATGTATTGTTGCCGTTATTCCGATACAACCGGTCAGTACTTTTGGCCAGGCCATCATTTGTTTTAGGGCGCACCAGGTTCCGGTTTTGCTCCTCACGGGCATTGGTGAGCAGGTACATGTCCAGGTCGCCGTCCCGGTCATAATCCAGAAAGGCAGCATGGGTACTATAGCCGGTGTCAGCTAGGCCGTAAGCCTTCGCAGCCTCATTAAACGTGTTGTTGCCGTTGTTAATGAACAACAGGTTAGCCATGTCGGCTTCCTCTACCGGGCCTGCCATACAGATATAAATATCCAGAAATCCATCCTGATTTATGTCTACCATAGCTACCCCAGTACTCCAGCGCTCCGTTGCAACTCCCGCTTTATCCGTAATGTCCTCAAACTTAAGATTGCCTTTGTTCAGGTATAGTTTGCCAGAAACTTTATTTCCTGTAAAATAGATGTCTTCCAGGCCATCGTTGTTAATGTCGCCTACTGCCACGCCTCCACCATTGTATAAGTAATCAAACTGCATTGCGTTGAGGGTGTCATTCTCTGGCAGCTTATTGTTAAAGCTGATACCCGTTTCCTCAGCAGCTAAAAGCTCAAAAAGCACAGGTTCTTTGGGTGAAAAATATTTACAATTTGTAAATATTAGTAAGAGAACAGCGAGAAGAGTATAATTAGAATATTTCATAAACATGTCTCATTAAGACATAGAACTTTTGACTTTCTATTAATCCTTATAAAAACATAATTTTATAAAAATAGGATGTTATAAATCGATTAGAAGTAAGTGCTTTGTGTAATACATTTTATGTATTTGCTATTACATAAACTCAACTATAAGTCTTACAACAACCGGACTTTATTACAAATCATCACAAAAGAATGTTCATTTATGACTTTTTAGTTACTTTATTTAAGCCATCACATTAAACAGCAAAAGCCCGGTTGTCGGGCTTTTGCTGTTTAGACTAATTATCTGGATCTTAATATCCATCATTCTGCCGAAGTGCCTCATTTAAATCAAGATCGCGCTGGGGGATTGGCTTCAACAGGTGTCGCTCATTCCAAGCCTGGTTTGCAGCTTCTGAGCCAAAATCAACATCTGTTTTAATATCAATTAAATCGGCACGATGCCATCGCACCAGATCGCTGTAACGATACCCTTCTAAAGCCAGTTCAACCCGACGCTCATGCATGAGCCAATCAAACATCTGGTCTTGAGAAACATCAGCCGGATGATCAGGCAGAATAGTTCCGGTTGGGTCAGCCCTTCTTCTCACCTGATTGATAAGCGCTGCGGCACCGGCTACATCGTTGTTTCCCAAGAGTATGGCTTCCGCCAGCATTAAGAGTACATCAGCGTAACGAATAACACGTTGATTGTTAAGGTCAAAATTCGGGGGGGAAGATTCTTCTGTAACATCACTCAGCCTAACATACTTTGAGGGTGTGGCACCAGAAAACGACCAAAGAGGATTATAAGGTTCGTCGAAATATGGATCTCCGGCCCTGTAGTAAGTATCCTGTATTCTAGGATCCCCAGGTTCAAAGGCATTTCGGAGAGGCTCTAAAACATGCATATTACCATAACCATGACCATTGGCTTTCGGAGCACATAGGCCTGTAGGGCCACAGGCAGGACGCCAAACCACACTCCGGTTAGTTCCCGCGAACCCAATGTTTTCGTTAGCAGCAGCACCAAAATCAACTGGAAGCCATGTATTAAAATCGCCGCGGCTGAACTGAATCTCAAACAGGGACTCTACATTATTCTCTTTTGAAATATCGAAGTTATCAGAAAAAGTTGGCACTAGCGAGTACTGTCCGCTATTTACAACAGCACTCAACTCTCTGACAGCATCAGCATACAGTGCAGTGTTATTGTCCCACTGCGCACGGTACAGGTAAACTTTACCCAGCATTGCGGTAGCAGCTCCACTTGTTACACGGCCTGTATTAGTGCTTTCCCAGGTAGCAGGCAAGTTTTCCTGCGCGAATTTTAAGTCGGAAATCACTACATCCCAGATTTCTCCCGGATCTGACATGGGTTTGTTCGCACCTTCAAGTGTGCTGATTGATGCCATGGAAACAGGCGCATTGCCAAAATTAGTAGCTAACAAGAAATGTAAATACGCCCTGACAAATTTGGCTTCTGCTTCAAACTGCACTTTGCGTTCTTCATCTTCGAAATTACTTGCTTTAGGAAGCGCATCGATGATTACGTTGGCGCGCTGAATACCTTTATAAGACTCCCTCCACAAATTGAAGAATTGCGCGTCATTTGCATTCCAGTTAAAGTCATTCCGATCATTCGGATTCTGCCCCCTTGCTACTTCGTCGCTTGGATAAAGCATTACCTCGTCCCAAATTGAACCGGATTGGTCAAAGTAAAAATTAATAAGGGTGGAATAAGCAGACAGCGAGGCAGCCTCAAAATCTGATTCTGTCTGGTAAAAAGTAGTATCGTCGAGCTGCCCCAACGGAGACAGTTCGAGTTGCTTTTCACATGCCGTAAACTCCAGCATGCAAAGCATTACTAAACTTATTTTGCTGATTCTTTTCATATAAACAATTTACAAAATTTGAATAAAAGTTCTGTACCAGACTTCAGCATAAAGCTCAGGTTCCTGACAGACCTATCAGAACGACAACTGTATACCGCCCTGGAAAATACGTGGCTGCGGGATGTTGGCATTATCTGTACCAGCACTTGTTGCGCTAGTATTTTGCCCGAAAGTTACCACTTCGGGGTCAAGCCCGCTGTAATCAGTGATTGTGAACAAGTTGTTAGCCGCGATGTACACGCGGGCAGTACTGAAAGCCCGGGTACGCTCTACAAAAGAAGCCGGCACAGTGTAGCCTAACTGTATGTTACGCAGGCGTAAAAAACCGGCATCTTCTACAAAGCGATCTGAGAAGCGATTGTTCTGGGCAGGGTCGCCGGCGACTGCACGCGGCATACTGTTACTCGTGTTCGGGCCTGTCCAACGCTCCTGAGACTCTACTAATTGGTTACGACCTGGGCCTCCAAGGCCTATGTTACTGCGTCGGTAGCTGTTGTAAAGCTGCACACCGGATACACCCTGGAATAAAACATTTAAGTCAAAACCATAAGCATTAAAGCCCATGTTCATTCCATAGAAAAAGTCTGGAATGGTTTTACCCAAATACGTTCTGTCAGCAGGCGTGATGATTCCGTCTGGTTCGCCAGAGAACTGAACCCCTCTTGGAGCGTCCTCTGGGGCTGGGCCGTTCACATCCAGGAAAATTACATCTCCTGGGCGAGGCTTGTTTACATCTCTAGCCAGGTTATCAGGCAGGGCTCCGTCTGCTTCCGCCTGGGTTTGATAAATTCCTCCTGTTTTATAACCGTAGAAATAACCAATCGGATAGCCTACGGCCGTACGGTAATCACCAGAAGAAAACTCCTGAATTCCAGGAGCCAAAGCAGTCAGACGGTTACGAATAGTAGTAATATTACCGGACACATTAAACTCTACAGCATTCCCAATCTTGCCATTATAGCCCATTTCCACCTCTATTCCGCGGTTCTCTACAGTACCCAAGTTTACTGGGATACTGGTAAATCCACCCACAGCAGGGATTGGCAGGTTATAAAGGAAATCTTTGGTTTCCCGAATATAATAGGTGGCCAAGAGGTTAAACCGGTTGTTAAACATATACATATCAAACCCGAAATCTGTGGTCTGTACAGTTTCCCAGGTAACGTCTTGGTTTGGCAGGTTAACTTGTACAGGGGCCTGCTGTGTAACACCACCTAAAGCATAATCAGGCGTAAAAGAAACCCGGAAAACATGCGGAAATTGAGCAGTATTTGAATTACCTAACTGCCCCCAGCTACCTCTGATTTTCAGGTCATTGATCAAAGTTAATTTTGCCATAAACGGCTCCTGGCTAATACGCCATGCAGCTGACACAGATGGGAAAGTACCCCAGCGATTTTCAGGTGGGAAGGTAGCAACACCGTCTCGGCGAACAGTAGCAGTAAGGAGGTATTTCTGCTTATAATCGTAGCTCAGGCGGCCTATGTAGCCTACAAAGGCTTGATTGAAGTTACTGGAACCTGCATTAGCAAAGTTTCCATCGGCGTCTCCACCCTGGTTGCTAATATTCTGGTAAAAAGCAGGAGCTGTACTAAGATAGTTTTCCCCCCTGTACGAAAGCCCGGTACTGCGCAGCTTTTGGTATTCAATGCCAGCTAAGGCGTTAATAGAATGGTCACCTAAAGCTTTATCATACGTTAGTGTATTGGTAAACACCTGTGTGTATCCTTCACCGCGGCTATCGTTGTAATTGTTGATGTTACGCGCCAACCCTAATTCCTCGTTTGTATAACCAGGCTGCCAATTCGTATTACGGGATGTATTGAAGTCGATGGAGGCTGCGGTACGGAATTTAAGATCTGGCAAAACTTCTAAAGTACCATGTATGCCCCCTAATACGTTAGTCCGGCGGTCAATAACTTCTAAGATCTCGTTGATTCCTACTTGGTTGGCAATTGTTAGGCCGCCTACGTTATAGTTACCCGTGTAACCATAACGGTTACCTGGTATAGGATTAGCCGGGTCTTCAAAAATCCTAAAAAAGGGAGGTTGATTGGCCGTGGAACCATAGAGGAAGCCATCACCACCGGCATTCATACCTCTCTGTATCTCCTGGTAAGCAATGGCAAAGTTTTGGCCAATGGTAAATCGATTACCAATTTTAAAATCCCCATTTACCCGGAAGTTAAAGCGCTCTAAGTCCCATTTACGAATAGTAGCTTCCTGGTTAAAATATCCTGCGGACACGTGGAAGCTGGCAGCCTCCGAACCGCCTGAAACTGAGAGGTTGTGGTTCTGGATGGGGGCATCCTTGTTGAGCACTGCGTCCTGCCAATCAGTGTTCACATTAAGCAAAGGGCTCCCTGGCTGGAGATCGGGGTGCAGAACAATAGCATCATCACCATTCTGGGCATTGCGGTTGTTGATAGCCTCTGTAGCTAATTGCACGTACTGCTCACTGTTATTCCAGTCATATAACTTCGGGAAATTCTGCACACCATAATAGCCATCATACCGCACGGTAGGTTTGCCTGTCTTGCCTCTCTTGGTTGTAATCAGCACAACGCCATTCGCTGCCCGAACGCCATATACGGCAGCGGCAGAGGCATCTTTCAATACCGACATGCTTTCTATATCAGCCGGGTTTATGGTGGCTAACGGATTCGTAACCCCGCCACCGCCGGTACCTACCGGGATACCGTCTATCACGTATAGGGGCTGGTTGTTGCCTACAGTGCTTACACCGCGGATCCGCACGGATACTGGCGAGCCTGGAGTACCGTCAACGCTTGTTACCTGTACACCAGACACACGGCCTTGTAGCGCCTGGTCGGGGCTGGCAACAGGAATACGCTGTACCTCTTCCGACGTCACAGTACCAATTGATTCGGTAAGCATCCGGCGGTCTTTCTCTCCATACCCTATTACTACTACTTCCTCCAATGCTTTTGCATCTTCAGAGAGCGTTACATTCAGGTTTGCAGCACCGTTCACAGCCACTTCTCTGGATGTATAACCGATATATGAAAAGACCAATGTACTGTTGGCGTCAGGTACCTGTAAAGAGAAGTTTCCATCGGAATTGGTTACCGTTCCCTGAGTAGTTCCTTTTACCGCAACAGAGACACCAGGTAAACCCTCTCCCCCACCGCCTGTTACTTTGCCGGACACAGTCAGCGGACTTTGGCCCAGAGCTATTCCAGTTGCGTTACTGACTATTAGTGCAATGACTAACAGCAAGTAAAAAAATCGGTTTCTTTTGTATAGTCTCATCATAAGTCTAAGTGTGATTTGATTGACATGGGATATGGTTTTAATAAGACATAATTTACTCAGCACAATTATAGCGAATAGAAGAAAGAAAAATAAACTGTATAATACTTATTTCCCATTATATTTTTACCTTTAAAGTGATTAATCACTTTATCATAACTATAGTTGACTACATTTTCTAGTAATTAACTATAGTGGCTTATTGCTCAACAGTATTTTTTTGGTGTAGGCGAAGATTGGCCTTCTTTACAATTCTACAATAAAGGAGTTTATCTTGAAACAATAAATTCTAAAGCCTTCAGTTACTCCTCTTCTCAGCCCTTAGCTTATGACTGAGAAGCAGCCTTCATACCCTATCAGAATTATCTTATTTAAGTTTTGCTTTTATAAATATAAATATAACAGCTACACTTACTTTAAATTATAAAAAAATATAGATAAAACAAATAGATTCGAATGTTTTATATATTTATCTATGGCAGCTAAAATTCCATCAAATGTCGCTTCCGTTAACGGGCTAAAGATTCATGTAGAAGAGAAAAAATGGAAAGCCCCAGCAATCGTTTTTCTTAAGGGTTTTCAATGTCTGGCCAAGTATGGCTTAAGCAATTAAATAGCGAAGCACTTCAAGCGCATCATCTGATTTCAGTAGGAGATTGCCTGGACATGGCTTTTCTGGATGGTCTACTACTCCAACCTAAGATTACACAATACCAGGATACGCAAGCACGCTAAACGATTTGATTCCCACTATAACCGATATAAAATTTGTATTACTTGGTTATTCGCATGGAGGCAATATAGCAATAGAAGCCTTACCTGCCTTAGTTTGTTGTTCATAAAGTGATACACATGTTTAGTGAACATGAGAACTCCTGCTTGAGGTAACCTGGTTTATGAGATGCTATATTCCTGCTTAGGAAATGCTTTGTGTCATTCCTAATATATTTACTGAGGTTACATATGGCTCTAACGCCCTTTTACTGTCCAGGCCACGTATCAGACCTATAAAATCGGTCTGTGGGTTAGATCATACCTCAGCAAAGAAGCCCCCCATGTCCTATATTTCAATGTGATACCCCCTTCTGCCGCGGTGGGCCAGAAAAGCGCCGTGTGCCCAAATTATTTCTAATCTTCCGGCTAAGGAATGGCTGTTGAAGAAAGAGGTTCATGACACACTATGGAGCTGCTACATTTGAGTGGACATATAGTTAAGCGAAAAACCTATAACTTAACACTATGTCACAAGAGAGAAGAAAGTTCGACAAAGAATTCAAGGTGATGGCTGTAGAGCTCAGCAAGACCAGG